>NZ_JAFBFA010000029.1 GCF_016909015.1 Gracilibacillus alcaliphilus | reverse complement strand
TTATGCCCTGCAAAGCATACATTTTATGATAGAGTACCTTCTCTTTTTTGGCTAGGGGATTTTTTATCACTTTCGAGTATTATTTTACACATACACTTTTTTAAAATCTACACTCATCATCAAACCATTACTGCCTTAGAATGAACGGCTTATCGTTCGTGTTCAAAAAATTCGGTAAAAGGACCCCAGTTAAGTTCGCAACGTCCGGGACTGCGGTTACTCGCCCCGCCGAAACCATTTGTTGCAACACCAATACTAGCACATCGTGTGCGTCGGCAGGCTAAAACCATGACGTCCTGTACATCTAAGTGCAAAGCGGCACAATCTTTGAGCAACGGAATTGCACAGGAGGTGGTGACTTCTGCGTTGTCCACACGATGTGGACGGTTTTAGTAGAAGTTCCTCTACTGTCAACACAGAGATTCGCCATGTCATTTTGATTGGACTTTTTGAACAACCTCTTTTGTGACTTACTTCAAGCGAAGATGCAGTTCATTTAACTGTTTAGTATCAACAGTGCTTGGTGCCTCTGTCATTATGTCAGAAGCAGAAGCTGTCTTAGGGAACAAAATCGTATCACGTAAATTGGTACGTCCTGATAAAAGCATAATCAAGCGGTCGAATCCTAAGGCAATTCCTCCATGTGGCGGGGCACCAAATTCTAGTGCATCTAATAAGAAACCAAACTGTGCTTCTGCCTCTTCTTGGGTAAAGCCTAGCTTTTCAAACATTTGATTTTGCATTTCGCGTTGATAGATACGTAAAGAACCTCCACCAAGTTCATAACCATTTAACACCAAGTCATAGGCTTGCGCCTTTACAGAGGAAGGATTTGTATCTAACTGATCTAAATTATCATCTGCAGGCATCGTAAATGGGTGGTGTGCCGCATGATACCTACCTTCTGTTTCATCATATTCTAATAGTGGCCAGTCGGTTACCCATAAGAAGGCAAAGATACTTTCATCAATAAGCTGATGGTCTTTAGCTAGTTTAATACGTAAAGCGCCTAACGTATCATAAACTACTTGCTTCTTATCAGCTACAAAGAAAAGAATGTCTCCAGCTTCTGCCTCAAGCAGACTACGGAATTGTGTTTGTTCCTCTTCAGAGAAAAATTTGGCAATTGGGCCGACAAGCGCTTCTTCCTCTACTTTCAGCCATGCTAAACCTTTGGCACCGTATATCTTAGCAAACTCCGTCATATTATCTAGATCTTTACGAGAATAATGATCTGATTTACCTTTTAAATTCAAGCCGCTTACCTTGCCGCCATCAGCAACTGCTTGGCGGAATACTTTAAAGCTAGAATCTTTTACAACCTCTGACAGGCTAACAAGTTCCATACCGAAACGAATATCTGGTTTATCTGACCCATAGCGTTCCATCGCTTCATCATAAGGCATGCGCTGGAAAGGGGTTTCCACATCGATGCCTTTAACATCCTGCATCACCTTTTTCATCATTCGTTCTGTCATATCGATAATCTCATCCATAGACAAGAAAGATGTTTCAATATCAATTTGCGTAAATTCTGGCTGACGGTCTGCACGTAAATCTTCGTCACGGAAACAGCGGGCAAACTGATAGTACTTCTCGAAACCAGCCACCATTAACAATTGCTTAAACAATTGAGGGGATTGGGGCAGTGCATAGAAATAGCCTTCGTGTACACGGCTTGGCACTAAATAATCACGTGCTCCTTCTGGTGTACTCTTTGTCAACATTGGTGTCTCCATTTCATAGAAAGCTTCACGATTTAAAAACTCGCGAATAGATTGTGTTGTTTGGTGACGAAGCTTGAATGTCTCCTGCATGACTTCGCGTCGTAAATCTAAATAACGGTACTTCAAACGCACATCTTCTGATACGTCGACCTCATCAGTCAATGAGAATGGCGGTGTTTTTGCTTCATTTAGCACAATGATTTCATCGACCACAACCTCAATTTCTCCAGTTGCAATCTTAGGATTTACTGTCTCCGCATCACGTTCTAATACCTTCCCAGTTACTTCAATCACATATTCACTTCTCACGCTATCAGCAATCGCATGAACGTCTTTACCGTTCTCTGCGTTCACTACAATTTGAACGACACCGGAACGATCACGCAGATCAATAAAAATGATTTCACCTAAATCACGGCGTTTTTGTACCCATCCTTTTAGTGTTACACTCTCTTCTACATGCTCTTTACGCAGTGTCCCTGCTAATGTTCGCATCATAAGTCCCCCTTAAAGTCGTGTTTTCATATATTCGATTAATTGATCTAGAGCAATGGTTTCCTGCTGGCCGGATTCCATATTCTTTACAGCAATCTGCTGGTTTGCCAGTTCATCTTCACCCAGCACCAGTACATATTTGGCTTGTAATCGATCAGCTGCCTTGAACTGTGCTTTAAATTTTTTCCCTTGATAATCTTGATCTGTTTGAACACCTGCGAGGCGGAGCTGATTGACGATTGCGGCCGCCTTACGATTTGCTTCTTCTCCAAGCGCCACTAAATAACAGTCAAGCCGCTCGTCAATTGGAAGTTCAATTCCTTCTGCCTCTAAAGCCATTAATAATCGCTCCATACTTAAGGCAAAACCAATCCCCGGTGTTTCCGGTCCGCCCAATTCCTGCACTAAACCATTATAACGGCCGCCGCCAGACAATGTAGTAATTGCCCCAAAGCCTTCTGCATCACTCATTATTTCAAATGCAGTATGGTTATAGTAATCCAAACCTCTCACCAAGTTCGGGTCCACTTGATAAGAAATTCCCATCTCATCCAAGTAGCCTTTTACTTGTTCAAAATACTGAGCCGATTCCTCTGTAAGATAGTCTAAAATGGACGGGGCTGTCTTCATTTTTGGATGATCACGATCCTTTTTACAATCCAGTACCCGTAATGGATTTTGTTCTAAACGTGCCTGACAGTCACTGCATAATTCGTCTTTTACCGGCAGAAAGTGATCAATTAATGCCTGACGGTGATTCTCACGGCTCTCTTGATCCCCAAGACTGTTAATTACTAATTTTAAGGAGCGTAAACCAAAGACACGATAGGCATTGATAGCTAAAGAGATCACTTCGGCATCAATGGCTGGATCTGCACTCCCCAGTGCTTCCACTCCATATTGAAAAAATTGACGCATTCTCCCTTGTTGTGGCCGTTCATAGCGGAACATCGGTCCAAAATAGAACAGTTTTGTTGGCTGATTAGGTGAACCAAACAATTTATGTTCTACAAACGAACGCGCTACCGAAGCTGTTCCTTCCGGCCTAAGGGTAATACTGCGATTCCCTTTATCAGTGAAGGTATACATTTCTTTTTGCACAATATCGGTCGTATCCCCTACTCCCCGCTGAAATAATTCGGTATGTTCAAAGATTGGTGTGCGAATCTCCTTATAATGAAAGTTTCGACTCAATTCTTGCAATGCATTTTCAATATATTTCCATTTCTCTGTCACACCAGGTAATAAATCTTGCGTACCTCTTGGGGCTTTCATTTCATTTCCTCCTCTTAATTTATTCATTTTTAGAAGTCGTTCAAAAAATCTACATGCTTTGTTTCATTTTTGCTCCCTTAAACCGAACCTTTATTCTTTATTTTTCTCATCTGTATGTTCCTTACCACGGTAAAGAACATAGAAAAACCCCTCATCCCTGTAAAAAGGGACGAGAGGTTATACCCGTGGTGCCACCCTAGTTGAAGTATGTCAAACTTACTTCCACTCGAAACAGTTAACGCCTGTTTACGTTTATACCTACTTGATTTCAGTATAACACCTCCAGAATGTCTTTCACACAAGGCAGTTTGCAAGAATTCTTACAGCCAATGGAATTCTCTCTCTTTGCAACTAACTCTCGGCTACTTTTTCCTTCAACGGTTTTCATGTTAGCTAAAAATGAATTGTTTATATCATAATTGTTTTTGTTGCCATTTGTCAAGCCTATTTACGCCGATTTGTCATTTTTTGCGACGTATGCATAAAGATAGTAAAAGGTGCCGCTAACTCTTGTTGATAATGGCGACACTGCAGTTCATGATAATGATGAACCGCCTTCAGATATCGATTACTGGTCATCAACTGGGGTACTTGCCTATCGTTAAATCTCATGGAATAATCTCCTTCATTTCGGAGTGCTTGCAGATAGTTTCCCCTTTGCTATCTATATTTATACATATGAAAAAGATTAGGATGGTGTACCATCTTTCTGATGATCACTGTCTAACATGATGGTGACTGGCCCGTGATTCGTCAAACGGATATCCATCATCGCACCAAAACGGCCTGTTTCCACATGAATTCCTGCCTCTTTCAGCTTTTGATTAAACAAGTTATACAATCGCTCTGCCTGTTCCGGTTTGGCCGACTGCATAAAGTTGGGTCTTCTCCCTTTTCTTGTATCCCCATACAATGTAAATTGTGAGATCGACAAGATTGCTCCGCCAACATCTTGTAAAGATAAATTCATCTTGCCCTTTTCATCTTCAAAAATACGCAAATGGATCATCTTGTTGACTAAATAGTCAATGTCTTTCTCACTATCAGCATGGGTAATACCGACTAACGCCAGATATCCGTTGTCGATCGCGCCAATTACTTCATTATCCACCGTAACAGATGCTTGTTTCGCTCGTTGCAATACTACTCTCATATTTCGTAACTACCTGCCTTTTAATGAATCGTTCGTTCTACTGTATAAACATCTTGTATTTGCTTTAATTTATCTACTATTTTTTTCAAATGATTATTATTATGAATGAGGATATTAATATGGATAATGGCAATTTTCTGCCGATCGGAACGTCCATTTACCGCCATGATATTGGTTTTCGACTCGTTAATCACTTGGAGCACCTCATTAAGCAAGCCTTGCCGGTCATAACCAGATATTTCGAGATCTACGTGATAAGAGCGCGATTCCGATTGCTCGTTTTCCCAATTAACATATAACAGTCGATCCTTTGCTTCCGCTGTCTGTATATTCGGACAATCCGCCCGGTGTACCGAGACACCTCGCCCTTTCGTGATATAACCGACAATTTCATCCCCAGGAACCGGATTACAGCACCTTGCAAGACGAATAAGCATATTGTCTACGCCTTCTACTCGAACACCAGACTCTCCTTTGGATTTATGCCGCATCGACTGCCCGCTTGCATTTACTTCTTCAATCGTTTCTTCAATAGCCTTATTCTTTTCCTGCTGTTCACGGATTTTCTCTGTCAGCCTTGTAACGATTTGAGCTGCAGTAATACCATGGTAACCAACAGCTGCAAACATATCTTCTTCGGTAGAAAAACTAAATTTATCTAAGACGACTTGAATATTCTCGTCAGTCATGATCTCCTTCGGTTCAAAGTCCATCTCCCGCAGCTCATTCTCTACCAATTCACGGCCTTTGGTCACATTCTCTTCCCGTTTTTGTTTTTTGAAAAATTGTTTAATCTTATTTTTGGCTTGTGATGTTTGCGTCAGCTTCAGCCAGTCTTGAGAAGGTCCGTAAGAATGCTTTGAAGTCATCATCTCTATAATGTCTCCGTTTTTCAATTGGTAATCAAGCGGTTCAATTTTGCCGTTCACCTTTGCCCCAATCGTATGATTACCTACCTCGGTATGAATTTTATAAGCAAAATCAATCGGAACCGAGCCACTAGGAAGCTCAATGACATCCCCTTTAGGTGTAAAGACATACACCATATCTGAGAACAGATCCACCTTCAATGATTCCATAAATTCCTCAGCATCATTGGCATCGTTTTGCCATTCCAAAATCTCCCTAAACCAAGCCAAACGGTCCTCATTCGATTGCTGAGAAGCATTTACCTTCTTACCTTCTTTATATGCCCAATGGGCCGCAATTCCGTATTCTGCGATTTCGTGCATTTCTTGTGTACGGATCTGTACTTCTAATGGTGCCCCTTTCGGCCCGATCACCGTCGTGTGTAAAGACTGGTATAGGTTTGGTTTCGGCATAGCAATATAGTCTTTGAAACGGCCAGGCATAGGTTTCCAGCAGGTATGGATAATCCCCAAAACGGCATAACAATCTTTAATGCTCGATACGATAATTCGGACGGCCAACAAATCATAAATTTCATTAAACTGCTTTTTTTGCAGCATCATTTTGCGGTAAATACTGTAAATGTGTTTAGGCCTGCCGGATAATTCTGCCTGAATATGGACATCATTTAGCTGCTTTTTTACCTCGTTAATCACCTCATCAATATAGAAAACGCGTTCTTCACGTTTTTGTTTCATTAAGTGAACAATACGGTAATACTGCTGAGGATTCAAATACCGTAAAGCGGTGTCTTCTAATTCCCATTTAATAGCGGAGATACCTAAGCGATGAGCAAGCGGTGCAAATATTTCCAGCGTTTCATTGGAAATGCGGCGCTGCTTCTCTGCCGGTAAATGCTTTAAGGTTCTCATATTGTGTAGACGGTCAGCTAATTTGATCAAAATGACACGAATATCTTTTGCCATTGCAATAAACATTTTACGATGTGTTTCCGCTTGTTGGGCTTCTTTCGACATATATTTAATTTTTCTAAGCTTGGTAACACCATCAACAAGCATGGCCACTTCCTCATTAAAGGCTGCAGCGATATCTTCCAAGGTGTATGCTGTATCCTCCACGACATCATGCAGAAAACCACCTGCGATCGTTTCTGGGTCTAATTTTAAATCAACTAATATCCCTGCCACTTGTACAGGATGAATAATATAAGGCTCTCCTGATTTCCGAAATTGTCCTTCGTGCGCCTTTTCAGCAAATTCATACGCACGCTTAATAAACGCAACATCTTCATCATTCAAGTATTCTTCCGCCTTTTTAAATACATCCTCAGGTGCTAAAATTTTATCCTTTGCCATATTGATCACCTTTTACTAAGTTATACTATGCACGAAAAAACGTGTATACCTATCATAACAGAAAAATTAGCAATTTTCCTCTTAAAATTCTTTATTTAACACTAATTAGCCCTGACATTTTTATTTATCATTAACTTAACACTCATTTTTTCTTTGCTATATAGAAAAAGGCAGACACACAGACACATTCACCTGCATATCTACCTTTTTCTATAAGAGGTCTATTTCCTTCGCAAATCAAGGGAATGTTCCCCGATCAAAACTGACTAACGATAAATTGTGGCTTTTGAGCCGAATGTTTCTTATCATTGGCTTAATACTGCATCAATGTTAACACATCATAGCCATCTAATTTATCACGGCCGTTTAAATAGGTCAATTCAATTAAGAAGGCACAACCTACAACTATTCCGCCTAATTCTTCAACTAATTTAATGGTTGCCTCAATAGTCCCCCCGGTAGCCAATAAATCGTCGGTAATTAATATTCGCTGCCCTGGCTTAATAGCATCTTTGTGAATGGTTAGCACATTTTTGCCATACTCTAAGCCATAATCCACTTTGACCACTTCGCGAGGCAGTTTACCTTCTTTTCTTACTGGAGCAAACCCTACTTCAAGTGCATAAGAAACTGGACAACCAACGATAAATCCTCTCGCTTCTGGTCCAACGACTAAATCGATTTGTTTATCTTGCGCATATTCCACAATTTCTTCCACAGCTGCTTTGAATGCAGTTCCATTGTCCATTAAAGTAGTAATATCTTTGAACTGCACCCCTTTTTTCGGCCAATCTTCGACAAGTGTTATATACTGCTTATAATCCATAGACTACTTCCTCCTGTTCTTTTTCTACTTGCTGATTTATCCATTCCCTTAACTGTTTATAAGAAGAGTATACCAATATTTCCTCTAATTGTATTTGTTTTTTTCTTTCCTGATATACTGTTGCCTCTGTTAAATCTTTCTTAGATGGACTATTGGTTGGGATAATGTCTTTTCCTTGGCGTGTGACAAAGTTTAGTTCATGGAATACTTGGAACATAAACTTAATTTTGTCCAGTTTCCATCCCTTATACTGTGCTAATTTAGGAGCCTCTGCTTTATAATCAAAACTTCCCTTCTGCCGCAATAACTGATACAGCCATTTAAACTCCTCACGTGAAGGCAATGAGGTAAAATAACTGCTGTTTGTCGTCTCAAAACAAAGAAATAGCCGCTTAAAATGAAGTTGTTGTAATAAATTACTTAAATCTTCTAATTGATAAGGTATATCTAACAGAAACAGCTCATCAACCGGTGTAGTAGCAGCCAACGCGTCTTCCCAAAAACAAATCGAATCCCTGTTTTGATTCTCACGAAAACTGACACAAATATGGTTAACGGCCGGTTCCATTTTCGCTTGCCAGTTCCTTACTCCGCGATAATCAAACAATTGCCAGCTAGATACTGCGATATCCTTTACCATTAGCTGCGGTTTGCGAATCCCATTCCATTCATTTACTTGAAGTTCGGCAATAACCTCCATTACAGTATCTTTTGCCAACTGAGTGAAGGAAGAACCAAAACCAAAACAAACCGCATCTAATTGAGTGCCCTCTTCTGTAAATTTTAATTTAAGATGATTTTTGGTTGCTCCTATCTGTTTGATTTCGGCAGGAACTGCCTCTATATGAAACAAAGGCTTCGGATTCCCCATCCCAAACGGGGCAAGTTGCTGCATTTCTTTTATCAATTCCATATCTATTTGAGAGATAGTGATATCCCCATTTATCAGTAATTGCGGCTTAAAATCAGATTCCTTTAACTGTTCATCAGCTAATTGACCTAGTTTCTCACGTAATATATCGATATTGTCGGCAGGTAAAGTCATGCCAGCTGCCTGTGCATGTCCGCCGAAATGAGTAAACAATTCCCGGTACTCCATACAGTTTTTGAACATATCAAAACCATCTATACTTCGTGCCGATCCTTTAGCTTGACCTGCCTCTGAATCAAGGGCCAGCACGATGGCAGGACGATGATAAGCCTGAATTAATTTGGAAGCGACAATACCTAGCACCCCTTGGTTCCACCCCTCTCTCGCTACCACAATGACCTTTTGCTCACTCGCTTGTTCCTCATAAAGAGCAATTGCTTCTTCCGTTATATTGGCAACAATCTTCTGTCTTTCCGTATTAAGACCTTGAATATAGCTTGCCAACTCTTCTGCCTCTTCCGGATCTTCTGTTAATAACAAATCCACTGCCAGATTTGCATCTTGCAGCCGGCCAACCGCATTCAGACGAGGAGCAATCCGAAAACCTATGTCCTCTTCCGTCACATAGTCTTCCAATTGACATTGCTTTTTCAAAGCCTGGATGCCCATCCTGGATGTAGTTGTGATCGCCTGTAACCCATAGTAGGTCAAGATGCGATTTTCTCCTTGTAATGGCACTAAATCAGCAATTGTCCCTATCGCCACTAAATCAAGAAATTGTTTAGGAAAATAGCCAAGCAGATGTTCAGCAAATTTAAAAGCAACACCAACACCAGCCAATTCCTTAAATGGGTATTGTTCTGAGCATTTCGGGTGGATAATTGCATATGCTTCTGGGATCACTTCCTGCACCTCATGGTGATCCGTAATAATAACGTCAATTCCTAATTCGTTTGCTAAGGCAACTTCTTTATCTCCGGCAATCCCATTATCAACCGTAATAATCAGTTGAAATCCTTGGCGGAAGGCTTCTTGAAAGGCTGCTTCATTCGGGCCGTACCCCTCTGTAAAACGGTTAGGAATATAATAGTCACACATAGCGCCAGACTCTCTCAAGGCTTCTACCATTACGGTGGTCGATGTTACTCCATCTGCATCATAATCACCATAAACCAGGATACTCTCTCCTTGTTCAATCGCCCGTTTCACTCTTTCGATAGCCATATCCATACTAGTAAACTGGCTGGTGGGATGTAATCCTTCTAGAGAAGGATGCAAAAATTGTTCTGCTTGCTCATTCGTTTCAATGCCTCGCTGTATAAGCAGCTCTTTAATAACAGGTGATACATTTAACCCAGCTAACAGATTGATATCAATATTATTTTCTTGTTTATATGTAAATTTCCAATTTGATTGACTCTCTAACATAAATTCACCCCTGACTCACTTATTATACCTAAAGTGTACCAGGGGTAGCAAATACTATTATTTATGATGTTGCGAGTGTTGCTCCAATGTTTTTTCTGGTTCTACCTCATATGTGTCCGTCGTTTCCGGCTCTGAGTTAACATCAACAATTGGCATCTCTTGTGCTTTTAATGTGTTTAGCTCCATCTTTACGGTCTTTAGTTCCCGATGGACACGGATTAATCGAACCAATCCCACTGCCGCTGTAATAAGCGCCCCCATTAAGACAGAAAATAAAATAACCAGAATAAGCGGTGCATGACCTGTACCGAAAAGATAGTTCACTTCTACGGCATCGACATTGATTACAGCAAAGATAGCGATAATTAGTGCAAATACAACCGCAGATATGATATATGTTTGACCTTTCATTTCCATCCCTCCTAGAAAAACTAGTGTCTCTATCTTATATACCCTTTTATTTATTATACATGCAAAGAAAAATAGAATAAGCCTTTAATTTATTAGTTAGCCTGTTTATTGTACCAAACTTAATTGATTTCGTCTTTACAACGACCCTATCTTCCCATAAAAAAGCTAGGCATTATGCCCAGCTTTTTTGATCTATTAGCCCACTGCTTACACTTGTGGGCCATCATTGTATTTTTTCTCTTGATAGATAATCGGTTTTTCCTTGATAGACTTCCCTCGCCATACGAGCCATAGTTGGGCAGCAAGAAATAACGATGAATACGTACCTGCAAGTAAACCAACGATTAAGGCGAAGGAGAAGTTGGTAATGGCAGGTGCACCAAATAAAAACAACATCACAGCCGCAAAAATCACGGTAAGCACGGTATTAATACTTCTTGTCAGTGTCTGAATCAAACTATCATTGACTATCTTTGCTAATTCATCAAAAGATTTAACCTTTTTCTTCTTCCTTAAATTCTCGCGTATTCGGTCAAAGGTAACAATCGTATCATTGATCGAATAACCGACCACCGTCAAGATGGCTGCAATAATTGTAATATCGAACTCCATCCTAGTAATAGCAAACAAGGCTAAGATAAAGAATGCATCATACAGTAAGGCGATTACGGCTGTCACACCATAATAGAATTCAAAGCGAAAGCCCAAATAAATGATAATACCTAGCGAAGCATATAACACAGCCAATAAGGCGTTCTTGGCCAGCTCTTGACCAACAATCGGTGAAACTGAACTAACCGTAGGCGCATGTCCATATTCCTCTTCAAACTGGGCCCTGATCTCTGCAATTTTTTCTTGAGAAAGGTGCTCTGAAAAACGGGCAACGGCAATGTTTTCATTATCACCAGAAATAACGACCGGTGCACTTACTTCCAATTCCACTTGTTCAAATGATTCCTCAATCTGTTCGGCATTAACAGGCTGATCAGCAAGCACCTCTACCCGGGAACCAGCGATAAAATCGATTCCTAAATTCAGGCGAAATACAGCTAAGCAGACAATACCAGCCACCACTAAGATAATAGACAGTGCGAAAAACTTATTGCGGTGTTTAACAATATCAAAATAACGGCCAAATACAGTAGGCTGTATTTCCTCTTTACTATTCAGATCACGAATCTGGTTTTTCCTTACACCAAACCAGCTAGTACGATTTTTCAAGAAATTACTATTCACCCATAAACTCAAGAACAGCCGGGAACCAAATACTGCTGTTACAAAACTTAAGACAATACTTACTAGTAATAAGGTGGCAAAACCTTTGACCGAACTAGAACCAAATATAAATAGTACAGCGGCCGCAATCATCGTAGTAATATTGGCATCCAGAATAGTAACGAACGAATTCTTGTTACCGATTTTAAATGCTGTCTTGACGGACTTACCTTCCTTGAGCTCTTCTTTGATTCGCTCATAGGTGATGATATTGGCATCTACCGCCATGCCGACCCCTAGCACTAAAGCTGCAATACCTGGTAATGTCAATACCCCATTCATTAACTGGAATACTAGTAATACCAAATAAATATAAATACTTAGTGTAAGTACGGCGATAACACCAGGGAAGCGATAATAGGCAATCATAAAAATGAAAATTAGCAGTACACCAAGAAAGCCTGCAAAAACCGTTTTATCCAAAGCTTGCTGTCCAAATTGGGCACCAACTGAAGTAGAAAACTCTTCATGTAAATCGACAGGCAATGAACCGGCATTCAATAAGTCGGCTAATTGCTGGGCTGATTCTACCGTAAAGGTGGAACTCTCGATCATAATATCGGTCGTACGCAGCACCTGTTGGAACCCTGGATCAGAAACAACCTTCGAGTCTTCCTTACCAAGTTCCTCTTCATAACTGTCTCCCTCTTCATAATCCATCCAAATAACGACACGGTTCGGGACATCCGGATCATCTCTAATCGCTTGTGTTGTATCCCCAAATGCATCGGCATCTCGGAATTTGACACTTACAATCGGTTGATTGGTCTCAGGGTTAAAATCCTGTCGCGCACTTCCTTCTTGAAGATCAGAACCATCTAAATATTTCTTATTATTCACATCACGAAATGACAGTTCTGCTGTAGTTGCCAGCATTTCTCTAGCTTGCTCTTGATCTTCCACTCCTGCTAATTGTACACGAATTCGATCGGGTTCCTCAATTGTAAAACTAGGCTCACTGATCCCGATTGAATTGACACGACGCTCTAAATTAGACACGGTGGCTTCTAATACACTGCGATCTATTTCTTGGCCATCATCTAGCGGTCTGACCTCATATAACACTTCAAATCCACCTTGAAGATCCAGCCCAAGGTTGATTTTGCTGGCCACTCCAGAATATGTAGTACCGATTGTTGCCCCAAATATAATAATCATTAGAAAAAAGGCAACAATTCTTCCTCGTTTTATCATCTATAAATCCTCCCTAAATTATCAACCCATTCCATCTTACGGTATGGGGAACCTGCCGTTTCCACTTCGTTCATTTACCCTTGTTTGTACCGTCCTATTGATTAACCAGTTAACTTCTTTCTCAGGTAGTCAGCCAAACAATGATTATATCGTCAATTACATTATGAGTTATATTTGCCAGCTGTCATCCCTTATGACAGCTTAAACGGGCAATTATAACTACCAAACCAAGAGATATACTTAGTACGGTTTAGCCGTGTAATGTCTGCTTCGAGAAGCCGTTTTTACGAAGCTAACTTGAATAATAGCAGTTGTTTTTAGGTACTATTCTTCCCTAAAATGGCGTCTAATGATTCCTGCAGATTGCTATCTGTCCATGTTTTTTGCGTTAGATAAGTTATAAATAAGTTCGCTGGCAAATGATATATATCTTGAATAAGCTCTGAAAGGGATTTCTCTGGTTCGCCCTTCCATACTTTTTCTTTCAGGCAATTCCATATATCATCACTTGTTACTTTGGAATAGTCTAACATTTTGAATTCTTCTACTTTGCTTTCTAATATTTCAGTGACTTCATTTCTCCAAGCTGCTACTGGTTTCCTCATCATGATAACCCCCTATTTCTAAAACTTAGACTCATAATCATCCTGAATGACCACTCTAGTTAAACTTGGTGGATTAAAGTGACTTATTCATCGGGAGCAAACATCACACTGCTATATTAAGTGACTTGCAAAGCTTATCAGGATATTAGCTCATTTGAGCTTAACAAACTTAAGCAAGAAATTCACAAACAGGCCACTCCGTATAACCATCATCAATAGATAAAATCCGTCTATTGATAGGCAAGATTTATTTTATCTTTTAATTAGTATAAAAAAACTCCCTCAATTTGTCATGCCTGTCCTCTTCTATTGCATATAATTCATTGTATATGAAAAATTTCTATTTGAGAAGGCAGGTCGATCAAAGTGACCAAACAAAATTTTCTAAAAGGGACATTGATATTAATCGCAGCCGGTATGATTACCAGATTTCTGGGTTTTATCAACCGAATTATTGTAGCACGTTTGATGGGTGAAGAAGGGATTGGCTTATACAACATGGCATTGCCTACCCTTTTTTTAATGTATACCATTTCGCAAGTGGGCCTGCCGATCGCCATTGCCAAGCGTGTTGCTGAGGCAGAAGCCAAACGCGATCACCATAAAATCAAACAAATCTTGATCATCTCCTTATCGATTACCGTCTCACTCAGCATCATTTCTTCATTCATCATGTTTATGATTATACCTTATATTACACAGTATTTGCTAACAGATGAACGAGTTTTTTATCCGATGATGGCGATTATTCCAATTATACCGATCAGTGCCGTGTCTGCAGTCATCCGTGGTTACTTTCAAGGCAGACAAAATATGAAACCACAAAGTTATGCTCAAGTCATTGAACAAATCGTACGGATAGCCTTTGTCATGATTTTAGTCAGCTATTTGGCTCCTTATGGCGTCGAATATGCAGCGGCTGGAGCAATGATTTCTGTTATTATTGGGGAAGCCATTTCCCTATGGTACATGATGCATGCCTTCCAACTGAAAAAACAAATCAAGTTAAGAAAAAATGTCTGGAAGTATATCAAGACAGGGAAGCAGACTTTGCAACAGCTCTTTTCCATTGCAATTCCCAGCACAGCCAGCCGGATGGTTAATTCAACCGCCAATTTCTTAGAACCTATTTTAGTTGCACAAAGTCTCGCACTGGCAGGTTACCAAGCAACGGTAGCTACCAAACAATATGGTATGTTAACTGGATATGCACTGCCGTTATTATTTTTACCGACGTTTATTACTCATTCACTCGCCGTTGCACTCGTTCCAAATCTAAGTGAAGCAGAGGCGTTAAAACATTCCCAGCGTATTCATTACCGTATCCATCAGGCCATTCGCATCTCGTTTGCTTCGGGAGCGATTGCCACCGTACTGCTGACCTTATTTGCTGATACTATCCTTCAATATATGTATGGAACAGCAAATGCCAGTATATTTCTTAAAATAATGGCACCTTGTTTTCTGTTTATGTATATCCAATTCCCATTAAATGCGTCTTTACAAGCATTGGATTTGGCCAAGCAGGCAATGTGGAACAATATCATCTCTACCATTATTAAATTCGTTGTGTTAATTGTGTTAGCAACCAACCCGCAAATCGGCATATTTGGTGCCGCAATTGCTATGTGTGCCGGTGTGATTATTGGAACCGTGCTGCACCTGATTACCTTGTACAAGTCTATTCACTTTCATCTTTCATCTGTTATGCTGATAAAGATGATTGCCTTGATTGGCTTAACATTTTGGCTTGGAGAATTACTGCTTCATGTATTCCAATTTGAACATGGCAATCACTTACTATTCGTTATTATTCTCCTGCTTTTATTTGCCGGTTATATCCTGTTTCTATTCGGTCTGCAATTTATCCGGCTTGATGAACTGAAACAGCTTAAAAAATCACCAAATCCTCGTTCTCATCCTTAAGCAAGCCTTCTCTCCTTAACTGTTAACAGGGAGAGAGGCCTTTCATTGGCTATTCCTTCACATGCCTAGAGCTGCTTGTCTTATATGTTTATATCTTCTCGTTTTTCTTATCAATATACCATTCATTCTGATTGTCTATTGAACAGAAAGACACTTCTTCTATCGTCTGAAAATTCCTTTTCTGTAATTCTTCCAGCAGCCATTGCTTATCTTTTTTTAATTGAAGTAAAGCTTGTTCTTGCAACCTTCCATCTATAATAAGAGGCATGACAAGACCGTTGATCTGATCCGTAGAAACTTGATTTTTTTCTTTTTCAATAATAGATAAGTTTCCTGACGGTTCCAAAATAGCATAGTCAACATCCTGAATACTTTTTGTCCCTTGCTGTCTTAATTGCTGTATAAGATCATCAAAATTGACACGATTTTTCTTCATCTGATATTCATCAATTTTGCCTTGTGAGATAATAATAGCCGGCTTGCCTTCAAACCAATTTCGAAATGAAGGGCTCTTTAGGGAGATCAAAGCAGTTACCCTTTGAATTGCCAGCAATACTGCCATTGGAATTAAGCCATATCCAAAAAACTTGTCCAGTTCGTCAATACTAATGACAGCAATTTCTGCAATCATAATATAAACAACGATATCAAAAATACTTAATTCCCCAACTTCCCGTTTGCCCATTAAACGGAAAACGACAACGACAGCAAAATAATAAAATAATGTCCTAGCTATAAGCAAAAAAGCCTCTTCGATACCCAAACATCTCACTTCCTTTAAACAAACATTATCTATTAGCTTATCCTCAAATCTATATGTTTATTCGTTGTCTGCTTCTAGCTGCCTAGGGACATGCATATATTATAAGAAAAGTGTTAGGGGTGGATCATATTGCGGATCGTTGTCGGAGTCATGTTTGGGGTACTAAGTTCACTATGTATGATGCTGATTGCAAGTGTCATTTTAACCTTACTCTTGCGTTTTACATCTTTAGGAGAGTCCACACTTGAATTATCTGTGTTGCTGCTTAGTTTTCTTGCTTTGTTTACAGGAGGGGTTATTGCTGGATTGAAAGCCAAACATAAGGGGATTGTTGTAGGAGCAGCAACAAGCTTATTGTACTGTCTCATTGTTGCCAGTTACCGTTTTTTAGGCTTAGAAGCCGCGTTCACTGTCGTTGAGTTCGTTCATTATACCGCTTACCTACTTCTTGCCATTATCGGATCCATTATCGGTGTCAATATAGCAAAACCAGAAGGGCATAAATAGATGTGGCAAGTTATTAGTTCCATTATGTGAGCATTTAATGAGGAAGATAAATAATACCAAGGCACCTATGGCCTTGGTATTATTATCTGGGTCTGTTAGCCTTTTTCTACTACGTCGCGTACTGCCGAGCGATCATATGTAAGCTTAGAGCCATCACCAGCTATCAGTACAATTTGATTTTCATCTAGCGCATGAACCGTACCGTGGAAACCGCCAATTGTAATGACCTTGTCTCCTTTTTGCAGTTCGGATTGCATTTGATTCACTTGTTTCTGTTTCTTTTGTTGTGGTCTAATTAAAAGAAAATAGAAAATCACAATCATTAGAACAAGTGGTCCAAAAGTTGCTAAAATCTCCATTCATATTGCCTCCCTTCTTAAAAGTTCTTTGCATTAGGCTTGTTAAAACCATATTGCTCAAAGAATGCTTCTCTGAAATCACCAAGTCGGTCCTGCATAATTGCTTCACGAACTTGCTCCATTAATTTTAACAGAAAATATAGATTATGATAAGTAGTAAGTCTAAAACCAAACGTTTCATTCGCTTTGACCAGGTGACGAATGTAAGCACGCGTATAGTTGCGACATACATGGCAGTCACAATTAGGATCAAGCGGTGTGAAATCTCTGGCAAACTTAGCATTACGCACTACTAATCTGCCTTCGGATGTCATACAAGTACCATTACGGGCAATTCTTGTTGGCAGGACACAATCAAACATGTCTATTCCGCGGACTGCTCCATCTATTAATGAATCTGGAGAACCTACTCCCATTAAATAGCGCGGCTTGTCTGCCGGTAATAAAGGAGTAGTATATTCTAATACACGATTCATCACATCTTTTGGTTCGCCCACAGATAAACCGCCAATAGCATAACCCGGGAAATCTAAGGAGGTTAAATCTTGTGCACTTAATCGGCGCAAGTCTTCATATTCACCGCCTTGAACAATTCCAAATAAACCTTGGATATCTTTGCGCTGATGTGCTTCCAGACATCTTTCTGCCCATCTACTTGTTCGTTCTACCGACTTTTTCATATAGTCATGCTCAGCTGGATATGGCGGGCATTCATCAAAGGCCATCATAATATCAGAACCTAGTGCATTCTGAATTTTCATTGATTTTTCTGGTGAAAGGAACAGCTTCTCTCCACTTAAATGGTTTCTGAAATGGACGCCTTCTTCTTCAATTTTTCTTAAATCACTTAAGCTAAAGACTTGAAATCCGCCTGAATCGGTAAGTATGGAGCCGTCCCAATTCATAAACTTGTGTAATCCGCCAGCTTCTTCGATAATATCTTCTCCCGGCCGTAACCATAAATGATAGGTGTTGGACAGAATCATATTAGCGCCCATCTCTTTTAATTCTTCTGGACTCATTGTCTTGACCGTAGCCAATGTTCCTACCGGCATAAAGGCTGGCGTATCAAAGGTACCATGTGGTGTATGCACCTTCCCTAACCGCGCCCCTGTCTGTTTGCATGTCTTGATATGTTCATATCTGATCGCAGTCATTGTCTGTTTCCTCTCCTTACAAAATTAACATTGCATCGCCAAAACTAAAGAAACGATAGCGTTCTGCAACGGCTTGTTGATAGGCCTCAAGGATAAAATTTCGATCCGCCAAGGCACTGACTAACATAATTAAGGTGGATTTCGGCAAGTGAAAATTCGTTATCAAACCGTCAATGGCCTGGAAAGTATAAGGTGGATAAATAAAGATATCCGTCCAGCCATTGCGTTCTTCAAAACGCCCTCCGGTATCTCTTGCAATCGTTTCTAATGTCCTTGTTGATGTTGTTCCCACAGAAATAATGCGTCCGCCTCGTTCTTTTACGGCATTGAGCTGATCTGCTGTTGTTTGTGTCATTTGATAAAACTCGGCGTGCATCTCATGATCTTCTACACTGCCGACACTAACAGGGCGAAAAGTACCTAAGCCGACATGCAAAGTAATAAAGGCGATTTCAATCCCTTTTTCCTGCAAGGATTTAAGTAATGCTTCGGTAAAATGCAGTCCAGCAGTAGGTGCTGCAGCAGAGCCCTGCTCTTTAGCATATACAGTTTGGTAACGATCTTTCTCTTCTAGCTGTTCTTTAATATATGGCGGTAATGGCATTTCTCCTAATTGATCCAATACCTCATAGAAGATACCTTGATAGCGGAAACGTAATACCCTGCCCCCATGTTCCTTCGTTTCGAGACATGTAGCAGTTAGTCTGCCATCCCCAAAGCTTATCGTTGTACCTGTTTTTACTTTCTTAGCCGGTTTTACTAACACATCCCAGTTATCCTCTTCCAGCTGCGTCAATAACAGGACCTCCACTTTTGCCCCTGTATCTTCTTTCACACCATATAACCTTGCCGGTAATACCTTTGTATTATTTAAGACCAAGCAGTCCCCTTCTTGCAAAAAAGACGCTATATCATAAAAATGATGATGAGAAATACGACGCTCTTCACGGTTTAATACCATTAAACGCGAATGAGTACGTTCCTTCAGTGGAGTTTGTGCAATTAGTTCCTCCGGCAGATTAAAATCAAAGTCTTCAATTTCCATATGGTTACTCCTTCTAGCTAATTTACATTATCGGAAACGGCTGATCACAGCCAGAATAATCGTTAAGATAATACTGACCACAATAGAGGTCATAATGGGAAAATGAAAGGATACATTCCCTTTTTTAAAGCTAATATCGCCAGGGAGCTTTCCAATAAATCCCCAAATCAAGCCGATTATAATAAACACAATCCCTATTACAATAAAGATTTTTCCGAACTCCGTCAAGCGTTTGGCACCTCCCGATTAAAATGAGCATAGGCCTTTGGTGTGACCACTCTGCCACGAGGCGTGCGCTGGATAAAACCTTGCTGTAATAAATAAGGCTCATAGACATCTTCAATCGTTTGTGATTCCTCTCCAATAGAAGCTGCTATCGTATCCAGTCCAACCGGTCCGCCATTAAAACCATCCATCATTGCCTCCATCAATTTATGATCAATATGATCCAATCCCTCTTGATCAACCTGCAGCATTTGTAACGCTTGTCTCGTTGTGTCTAATGAAATGGCGGACTCACCTTTCACTTGTGAAATATCCCGCACTCTTTTAAGGAGACGGTTGGCAATCCTTGGTGTCCCACGCGATCTTCGGGCAATCTCAATTGCAGCCGATTGGTTTAATTCCGTTTCGAAAATGGTAGCCGTTCGTTCTACAATTGCAGATAAATCAACGACCTCATAAAATTCCAAGCGAGATAACACACCAAAGCGATCCCTAAGCGGTGCCGACAGTAATCCAGCACGTGTGGTGGCACCTACTAAGGTAAATGGTGGCAAATCAAGCTGGACTGATCGTGCACTAGGGCCTTGTCCAATTACAATATCCAGACAAAAATCTTCCATAGCAGGATAGAGAATCTCTTCTACTGCGCGAGGAAGCCGGTGTATTTCATCTATAAAGAGAACATCCCCTGTTTCTAAAGAAGAAAGGATCGCAGCCAAATCACCAGAACGTTCAATTGCTGGGCCTGAGGTTTGTTTAAACTGAACCCCCATTTCATTGGCAATAATTTGAGCCATGGTTGTTTTACCTAATCCCGGTGGGCCATACAGCAGGACATGATCTAATGGCTCATTCCGCATTTTGGCAGCTTCGATAAAAATGGCCAAATTTTCTTTTGCCTTCCGTTGACCTATATATTGCTTCAATAATTGCGGACGAAGGCTTAACTCTTCTGTTATTTCGTCCTCTCGCAACTCACCTGATATAATCCGTTCTTCCATGCTGAAACTCCTTTCTGCTTACTTCATTAACAAGGACAAACCCTTTCTAATGTATGTATCTGCTGTTGCCTCGGCTTCTTTTGCTAAGGCTGGTTTCACCTGTTTAATTTCACGGTCAGAATAGCCGAGTGCCTTCAGAGCCTCTAATGCCTCATGTAAAGCCTGCTGGTTTGAAGAGTCTATGTTTTCCTCCATCGTACCAGTTTCTAATGTATAGTTAAATGGCAATTTCCCTTTTAGATCTAAGATCATTTGTCGAGCTGTTTTTTTGCCTACACCAGGAAAACTGGTGAGAAACTTCTCATCCTCCTGTTCTACCGCCACAACAAAATCTTGCACACTCGTTGTAGCCAGTACAGCCAGCGCACCCTTAGGACCAATACCAGAAACATTCAAGATCTTGGCAAACAATAATTTCTCCTCTTGATTTTGAAAGCCATACAATATCTGAGCGTCCTCTCGTACATAGTGATAGGTGTATACTTTTATTTTCTGTCCAATGTCCGCTTGAAATCGAAACGGATTTGGACAAATCATTTCATACCCTACCCCATTTGTATCCAGAACAATCGCTTGTTCGGTTATTTCCGCTACTTCACCATGTATATATGCAATCATACCATTTATCCCCTCTTCATTCCAATTCCTATATTTCTTTTACAATCATACGTTCGTATTACTAATCATAGCCTATCTAACGTGGTTAATCAAGTTTACTAGGTAGACAAAGTATTTTCTTCACAGATAGGATCTGACAAATGATTTTACCTTTTAGCCAAGATAGATGCCCGCTATGAGAAGTCACTTTCCGCAGGCATGGCTTCAGCTAACTTGAAAAAGAAGAACATTTTTTCAAGTGATCTTCTTGGCAAAAGTTAGCTGAAGAGCATGCCCCTCGGAAAGCGGAAACGGTCAGCCGCAGCGATTGCCTTCCTCTCCATAACTTCTGCAAAGGTTATTTCTGAAATAGCTAATAATAGCCGGCATTGGATATGCTTTCTTATCTCTCAAGAAAAGAAAGGAGAGGCAGACTTAATCGAATCTGTCTCTCCTTTCTTTCTGCAAACGCGTTTTTCTCTATTTGGATACATTTTCACTGCTCCTTCCTGACGAAGTAAGCTTACGAATGATTAACACTATAATAAGCACGAAATGCCTCTAATGTTTCCAGATAATCTTCTTTGGAATTAATTTTTATTCCTTTTTCCAACTGTTGATATAGATTTGCTTCTAATTCTTGCGTATTAATTTGATAAAAGGATTGAACAGCCGCTTCGTGAAGCGGTATGCCTTCAAAGATAGTCAGTTGTCCATTTTTTAGTCCAAAGTAACCATTTGCCTTAAGATAGGGCGAAATATCATTCACTTCTTTTCGAAAGCGGATATAGCCTTCGGTCTGCTCCATCATCTGCCATGCCTCGTATTCTGTCCAGAAGTCTTCCATAGAAGCAATTGTCTTTTCTTCAACCTCTACTTCCACCCTTCCATCCATAAACTGTTTTTCTAATTCTACTTTTAAGGTTAATGGCTGTTTTGAAGCAGCAGCCTCTATTGCCTGTTCTGTTGGTTGATTGGTTAATAAAAAAAAGCTGATTATCCCTAAACTGATGAGTCCTGTTATTACCAATAGCATATGGCGCATAAACACAAACCTCCTAGCCTTGTGATAGTATTAGTTTGCCCAGCTTTAGCCAGAATAACCATACTATCTGAGATAGGATTTGATATTTTATTAATAAAAAAAGACAACTTCAAAAAAGAAGCTGTCTCATTTTTATAACTGTGCCATAATTTCATCATCGGCCTCCATATTATGATAAACGTCTTGCACATCTTCCATCTCTTCCAACATGTTAACCAGTCTTATCATTTGATTACCAGCTGCTTCATCTACTGTAGACAAAGTCTGAGGAACCATCGTAATCTCTGCCGTTACAAATTGAAAACCGCTTGCCTCTAAGGCATCCTTTACCATTTGGAAATCTTCTGGACTCGTATATATCTCATAAGCTCCTTCAACTGTTTCCATTTCTTCTGCTCCAGCTTCAATCGCTTCTAACATAACCGTATCTTCATCAGCTTCGGTTTCTGCTTGGTCGATTACTAGATAGCCTTTTCGATCGAACATAAAAGATACACAGCCATTTTCCCCTAAATTACCGCCAGATTTGCTGAAAGCATGACGAACTTCTGAGGCCGTACGGTTTTTGTTATCAGTCAGCACTTCTACCATTACAGCTGTGCCGCCAGGACCATAGCCTTCATACGTTAATTCTTCATAATTTGCCCCATCAAGACCGCCAGTGGCCTTTTTGATTGCACGATCAATATTATCATTGGGCATATTGTCTGCCTTAGCCTTTTCCACAGCCAAACGCAGACTTGCATTCATATCTATGTCCCCGCCGCCCTGCTTAGCAGCGATATATATATCCTTTGCATGCTTCATAAATATTTTTCCGCGTTTGGCGTCTTGTGCGTTCTTTCGCCGTTGAATATTCTTCCACTTAGAATGTCCTGCCATCCTATTCACCCCTTGTTTTTCTCCATATTCATCTTCTACTTTACCATAACTAACATCGTTTGAAAATAAAGGTGGTATGGTTTTCACAAGGATAGTGAATGTAAGTGCATGTTCAGGAAGTCTGATAGAACGCAAAGCGCCCTTTTAAAAACGTAGAGCTTGGAGCGTCACAACGGAGATAAAGGAAACAGGGCGATGGAAGGAGTCGATGTTGACTTATCGTAGGGCGTGAAGTGAAATCACTAAAGTTTGGCGCCTGGAGCTGGACATGGTTATAATGAACTCATGAAAAATTATATACTTGCTGACCTTATTAAAAAAAGACGATCTCATTTGAGAATCGTCATTTATTCCCTTATTCTTTTCGATTGCCATCACATCCACAATCATCTGCAGCCTCTGAGTAATCTGGCATGGATTGTGGCCCATGCATACCAAATGGTGGCATTGCCGGGTAATTGGCCATTCCTGCTGGCGGGAACATAGACTCTGACGGCATCATCTTCATATTAGACTGCTGTCCTTGAGGCATTTGTTGCATTGGTGATATTTGCTGTGGCATTTGTTGCATTGGTGATGTCTGTTGCATGTGTTGTGGCATCTGCTGCATTTGCTGCGGCATCATAGGTTGATTCCATGGTAATGGTTGGATCGGCTGTGACGGTTGTTGCTGATTCGCTGGCATTGGCTGCCAGCAATTATTAGATGTTGGCATTTGTGCTGGATATGGTGTTGGATGAGATTGTGTTCCCATAACTTGTGCTGGATAGTTTACAGGGAAAGTGTTAGGTACTTGCTGCTGGTTCGCCATATAACCAAATGACATGTCTTCTTGAGGATAGCATGGTGTCTGCTGTTGCATCGGCATTTGTTCTGGTTGAAATGGTGGCATCGGTTGTGGCGGTTGTGGTATTTCTCCCATCTTCGGCAATGGCTGGATCGGTTGCTTCATTTCTTTTTTCTGTTGTTTAGCACCCTGTACAGGTGGAACTTGTGGTTCACAGTTGTCTGTCATTTGGGGCCATTGTCCTTCTGGTGATGGTTGTTTAGGCATCGACTGTTGATTGAAATGCAAAGGCAAGGCCGGCATTTCTTTTTTTAACGGTTCCCATTTTTCTTCTTCATCTTCATTAATAGCCGGCAAGATATGTTTTGGCTGTTGTTTTGGCTGTTGTTTCGGTTTCTGTTTCAGTTGTTCTTTAGGTTTCGATTCTTTTTTTTCCTTTGTCTCCGCTTTTTTCGTTGATTGTTTTTTGTGATCATAAGCTATTGGTACGGTTATTTTCATACCTGGCATCACCATATTAGGATCTGACACTTGCGTATTAGCTGCAATAACCTCTTCTACGCTGACATTGTATTTTTGTGCAATCGTCCATAATGTTTCATCTTTTTGCACAACATGAATTTTCAAAACAATTTCTCCTTTCCTCCCTATAAAGTGAGACTTCCATCCGCAGAGATCGCCCATCTCTTAAAGTTGATCGGCGCCATGTAAGACTAACAGATTTCACATCCAACAATAACATAGCTTTTTCCTCATCAACAATCACTTAAGAGATAAGCATATGCTTCCCTTGAAGTATCTTTCCTTATCAACATATGCATTACGCCCAAAATGTTGAATAAAAATTTCCCACCCTGTTAAAGAGGTTGTTCAAAAAGTCCAACAAAAATGACGCATCGAATGTCGGAGTTGGCGGTAGAGGAACTTCTACTAAGATCACCCACATCGTGTGGGTAAGCAGAAGTCAACACATCCTGTGCAAGTCCGTTACTCAATGACGCCGCCTTGAACTTTCGACGCACACGATGTGCTAGTATCGGTGTTGCAACAAATGGTTTCGGTGGGGCGAGTAGCCGCAGTCCCAGGACGTTGCGAACTTAACCGATGAGGCTCCTTTTATCGGACTTTTTGAACACGCACTTAAAGGGAGTGTCGGCAAAGGATTTACGGAAGGTTAACACCATGATAAAATAGAAAAGAATTAACCGAAGGAAGTGAGATGTGTCCTATGCCCCAAAAATTAGTAGGCAAGCAGCGTCGTGAACAATTGATACACTGGTTAGAAGCAAGTCAGGTCCCTCTTACTGGCACGGAACTGGCTGGACGAGCAAACGTGAGCAGACAGGTGATTGTGCAGGATATATCTTTATTAAAAGCACAAGATCATCCAATTATAGCTACCAGCAATGGGTATTTATATATGAAACAAGAACAGCCTTCTTCGTTATGCCGGAGAATCATCGCCTGTAAACATGAGCCTCAGGCTACAAGGGAAGAACTATATACTATTGTAGATTATGGAGCTGCTGTAGAGGATGTGATCATCGAGCATCCGATCTATGGTGACCTAAAAGCCTCATTAATGATTCATCATCGGGCAGATGTTGATCAATTTGTCACGAAGGTTGAAGAAGCACAGGCCGCTTATTTATTGGAGCTCACAGATGGTATACACAACCACACCATCACAGCGCAAGATGAAAGCCAACTAGATCAAGTATGCCAAGCCTTAAAAGCCAAAGGTTACCTCGTCGAATAACGCAAAATGATCATCAGTAGGGACCTTCCTCCCTACTAACTATCCAGCGACACGCCGACAGTTTAAAGGTGTTTACTTCCAACAAAAAACGCCTGCGATTTATACCGCAAGCGTTACACCATTACCACTGTGTAAATAATAAGGATAACTCCCTAGAATTGTCACCTGACAATCCAAAGACTCTATTTCTGCAATAGCATTCGGAATCAGAACCTTATCCAGTTTCTTCTCTATATCGATGAGAAAGTAATAATTTCCTAACCCCGTTTTCATCGGACGAGATTCAATCTTTGACAAGTTCAAATTTCTCCATGCAAAGGCAGACAGCACTTGATGAAGGGCACCAGGCCGGTCAGACGGCAAAGTAACCGTTATCGTTGTTTTATGCCCTCTTTCTTCCAGGGTATCTGATGTAAGTTCCTTATGGTCTTGATGCAGCACCACAAAACGAGTGTGATTGTTGCTGAAGTCATGGATATCTTTTTGAACAATCGCAAGACCGTATTCCTTAGCAGCTAAATGGTTGCCTATTGCTGCAATATTTTGTTCCGGATGCTGGCTGACATATTCTGCAGCAGCTGCTGTTGACTTCATTGAATCTGCAGGAACGTTAGATAAATGTAAGCGTAAGAAAGTATGACACTGTGCTATTGCATGTGGATGTGAATAAATCACGTTGACCTTCATCCACTTATCTACATTATCAGGATGTACCATTAAATGCTGACGAATCGGGACAATCACTTCACTCACAATATTAATGTCCTCTGTCTGCGTCAAGTAATCCAGAGCAATATTGACAGTACCTTCGATGGTGTTCTCTAAGGGAATCACGGCATAAGTAATATCTCCTGTTGCAACAGCCTCAATACATTCTGGAATAGTACTAAACCCCTTTTTTTCTCCCTTATCAAACATCGAATCTACTGCAATCTTTGTAAATGTACCTTTAGGCCCCAAGTAGCCAACTGTTTCCTTCATTCCAATTTTTCCTCCTAATCTACGACACACCCGAGCTTAGAATTTCCACTTGATTGACAAACTCAATCTGTTTTAATTCATACAAAAGCTGATCAATCTCCAACTTCATGCCATTTGTGTTCAAAGATAATGTGACATTAGCTTTACCTTGAATAGGTATCGTCTGGTGGATCGTTAAAATATTACAACCTGCCGCTGCGACCACTGAAAGCAGATGTGACAATGCACCTGTCTGGTCTTCCAAATGAAAAAACAAGGTAATCATTTGTGCCTTTACCATATGTTGAAACGGAAAGACGGCATCACGATATTTATAGAAGACACTGCGAGATACACCCACTTGCCTTACTGCCTCATGAATGGATTCTACCTTTCTGCTTTCTAATAGCCTCTTCGCTTCTAGCGTTTTTTTCATTCCATCTGGTAAAAATGCTTCACTAACTAAATAAAACTTTTCATTTCCTTCAGACATCCGCTATTCCCCTTTATCATGGCGTTACGAATCGCTCCACTCCCTGGCATAAAATCAAGAAGAAAAGCGATACCGACAACCTGATACGTTTCACACATCAACAGACAGCAAGAGCTGTCTCTGCTAATGTTGTCTTTGGTTAAACCTTTGTCCTTATTCCATAAATTCGAATTCATAATCAAGCAGGCGGACCGTATCGCCATCTTTCGCTCCACGTCTTCTTAAAGCTTCATCTACACCCATCCCGCGCAGTTGTCTAGAAAAGCGCTGAATTGATTCGTCATGTGTCAAATCGGTCATCTTAAATAACTTCTCAATTGGCTCCCCATATAACACAAAGGCGCCATCTGGATCTCTAGTAATGGAAAACGGGCTTTCTTCTTTTTCAAAACGATAGACAACTCGATCTTCTTGTTCTTCAACTGGTTTTGTATTTTTTGGAATAGCATCCAATTGATCTGCTACAGCAAATAAAAGGTCACGAATCCCTGCTCTGGTTATGGTGGAGATCGGATAAATTGGATAATCTTCTTCTAATTGTTCCTTAAAAAAAGCGAGTTGTTCTTCGGCCTCTGGTAAATCCATTTTGTTGGCGGCAATAATCATTGGCCGCTCTAATAAGGTAGAGTCGTATTCCGCTAATTCCTTATTAATCGTTATAAAGTCTTGATAGGGGTCGCGCCCTTCCGTAGCAGCCATATCAATAACATGTAAAATGACCCTTGTTCGCTCCACATGACGCAGAAATTGATGGCCCAGTCCAACCCCTTCATGTGCACCTTCTATTAACCCTGGTAAATCAGCCAGAACAAAACTACGCTGATCAGCTGTATCAACCACACCTAGGTTAGGTGAGAGTGTTGTAAAGTGATAATCAGCTATCTTGGGTCGTGCCGCACTAACAGTAGACAATAAGGTAGACTTCCCTACACTTGGGAATCCGACCAAGCCAACATCAGCAATTAGTTTAAGTTCTATTTGAATATCCCGTTCCACACCAGGTTCTCCTTTTTCTGCTATCTCTGGTGCTGGATTTTTAGCAGTCGCAAAACGAATGTTACCTCTGCCGCCTCGGCCAGCCTTTGCAATAACTGCGCGTTGACCATGTTCGAGTAGATCAGCAATCACCTCGCCGCTCTCGTCATCTCTGACCGTTGTTCCTGGAGGAACACGTAAAACAAGTGGTTCAGCATTCTTGCCATGCATGCCTTTTCCCATGCCGTTCTCTCCACGCTTAGCCTTGAAGTGTTTCTGATAACGGAAATCCATTAAAGTGTTTAATCCTTCATCTACTTCAAAAATCACATCTCCGCCATTTCCGCCATCGCCTCCAGCCGGACCGCCCATTGGCACATATTTCTCACGGCGGAATGCTACAATTCCGTCACCACCGTCGCCCGCTTTCACATAAACTTTGACCTGATCAACAAACATGCTATCTCACCTTCTTTCCTTATTCTTGCCATTCAATCCGCAGATTATCTTCTGTTGCCACCTGCTTTACAAATGATAAATCACGGAGTTCTTCCACCAGCTGATCCATATGCTCCCAATTTAAATCAAATATTAATTGAATATGTATCGTATGTTGTTCATTTTTGAAACAGAGTATACCTTGATATTCCTGATATTCTTGTTGGTAGGCAGGAAAGATTTGAAACAGTTTCTGCAACCTTGTCAATAAAGACTGGTCATCAATAATAATCCCCTCATCTGAAACAAAAGAACGAAATTGAAGCTGGAAAGACGGAGACCGCCAATTCAGTTGATACAACCATACCATTGTTTTGGGGATATTTAAGCGATCTAAGCTTCTTTCCTGACTAGATCTGTCCATAATCTCATTAATTTTCTTTTCTATTTTATTTAAGTGGCCTAACTGAGTGTAACCCAAAATTAGCTGCAGGTCATTCAACCAATCATGCCGATAATGGCGAAGCATTTCGACAACATCTTGTTCTTTCAACCTATTCAACTCCTTAACAATAAGCAAATTATAGCACAGAAACGTTATGTATTCATCTATGACCACATATATCAGCAGTGCAGAGGGATAACGTTAGCAGCCGTTTTTGTTCTACAACAAAGTAGGCCCTGACTCCAGACTTATGCCCCAATCTCCTGTTCTGATATAGTGTTGAGCATATAAAAGAAAAGGCCCTAACCTTGAGAGATTAGAGCCTGTTTCTGTTCATTTATGCAGGATATACACTAACTTGTTTGTGATTGCGTCCTTTACGTTCAAACTTAACAACACCATCTACTTTTGCATAAAGAGTGTCATCTCCACCGCGACCAACGTTTACACCAGGGTAAATTTTTGTACCGCGTTGACGATAAAGGATTGAACCACCACTAACGAATTGACCGTCTGCACGTTTAGCACCTAAACGTTTAGATTCAGAGTCACGTCCGTTTCTTGTACTACCTACACCTTTTTTCGTTGCAAAAAACTGTAAATCTAGACGTAGCATATTGATGCACCTCCTTAATATTCAGAGATAGAAACATATTGACCATAATCCTGTTCCACTGTCTTTAAAGAAACAACCATTCCCTCAAACAACAAGGAAGCCTTTGTCAAGTTTTCCTCTGTTACATCATTGGGAATCGTTACCTTTAAATAGCCACCTTCATCACCGGCTTGATCAATTTCCAATTCTATTTCACATAACGTAAACACTGCATTGACAGTCCCGAAGGAAATACCTGAGACAGCGGCACAAACCAAGTCATGTCCCACTGGTCCACTTCCGGCATGTCCAGACAGTGTAAATGATTTAACATGTAAATTCTCACGTTCAATCGTTACTTCAATCATCTAGCACAAATCCTTACGCATTGATAGATTCAATTGTAAGTTTTGTATATGGCTGACGATGACCCTGCTTACGTGCATAGTTTTTCTTAGGTTTGTACTTGAATACAGTAATTTTCTTTTGACGACCTTGTTTCTCCACTTTCGCAGTGACTGAAACTCCGTCTACATATGGAGTACCAAATTTAGCTTCTTCTCCACCTACTGCAAGTACTTTGTCAAATGTTACAGATTCGCCAGCTTCTGCTGCCAATTTCTCTACGTAAATCACTTGACCTTCTTCTACTTTCACTTGTTTACCACCAGTTTCAATAATAGCGTACATTCTCTGCACCTCCTCAATTAACTCAGACTCGCCATACAGGTGCTGTATTCAGCTTAAAAACCTGTTCTGCGCGGTTGTAGCACGGGTGCTACATTTACAACATACTGATTCTATCATAGTTTAAAGCAACTTGTCAACGGCTGTTGCTGGATTCTTCTCGATAAAATCATCGATCAACTCTTGACTGCCGGACCGAATGATTTGATAATCATCGATCGTATCATCGATATAAAAATAAATAATGGAAGTAAATTGGTTGTCCTGCTGCATCAATGCTTGATAGACCTCCTGCCGGAGCGCAAGTACCAATGCTTCTGTCTGCAGACCTAACTCGGCAAGTTCACGCTGTAATCGATAAGCAGTGGAAACAGATGATAATTGCAAGCTACAAGATGAGGCGTGTTCGGTCAATAACTGCTGCAAGCTTTCCCTTTCCCTTTTTCTAGTCATTTCTAACAAACCTAATGCTGTAAAACCATATACTTTGGTTTGCATATAGTCCGCCTGTAACGCTTCATTCATTTGCTGGATCAATATTTTTTCCTCTTTTGGTGTTACTTTCAAAAAGTCAATCATAATAATCCCAGATAGATTTCTTTTTCGAATTTCAGCTACACAGTAGTCGACTGCCTTTTGGTTTATCGTCATAGCCGTTATTTGTTTGTTCTGCCGACTCTTAAATTTATGGCTGTCGACATCGATAACAGTTAGTGCTGCTGTTTGTTCCACAGTCAACGTAATCCCATCTGGCTTAGTAACTTCTGGTTGGATTGCCTCTGAAAGCCACTGATCGACATGCTTTCCACCAAAACGCATCGTCTGTCTGCTTACCCGCATTTCACCTGCCCTTTGCGGATAGAGCTGTTTCATGACAGCACAAGTCTTACTGTCGTCAAATGTAATATCATCAAAAGACAAATGCTGATATTGCTGCAGCATTTGGTAAGGTACTAGCTGGGCATGAAATAGCAAGTATGGCGCCTTTTGCTGTTCTGCCCGTGATACATGAGCCTGCCATTGCCGCCGCAAATGATCAAATTCCGCCAGTACAGCGGTTTCTTCCGCTTCTGTAATAGCTGTTCTCAAGATAAGCCCTTCTGTTGCCTGTAAGCGCGAGGCAAATTGCTGCTGCCATTGCGAAATCACCTGGTCAGACAATTTGCGTGAGCCTGTGATCCGTCTGGAAAGCGGCAGATAAATAAGATACTGCCCAGCTAACGAAATATCAGCAGTTACTTGAGGCCCTTTCTCTTGATAAGCTTCCTTCACAACCTGTACAATCAGACGGCTTCCTTCCGGCAGATAAGAAGAAAGCCGGTCATGTTTGGCTATTGATGGTACCATGCGCTTTGGCAGGAAAGCAACCTTGTCTGTTCCAATATCAATAAATGCTGCCTCTATACTATCATCCACATTTCTCACTTTAGCTAAATAGATCGAGCCATGGCTCGCTTTTTGGCTCTCTCTCTCGATAAAAATATCGTGACATTGTCCCTGATTAAGCAATAAGCCAATTTTCTCTGATAAGGTCGTCATAAAATGTAACTTCATAATAATTGCCGTATCCCTTCTAATCTGTAGGTATTGTCCCTATTTTAGCATGAATATATTGTTCATCGAAGAAATAAGATAAACATTCTCGTTCTGTGACATAGTGACTGTCACCGGTCCGTCCTTCTATCTTAATGGTGTAGCTGGCATTCCGTTTAAATAATTGAAAAACCTGCAGTAATGTCATGTCAACTGGAACTTCCATCAGTTTTGTTCGACGGTGTGTAATCGGATTACTATATCGCTGCCAAAGCATCTGCCACCATCGATAATAACTTCGTTTCCATTCCAAACGATTCTCCCATAAGAGAAATAGAATTAGTAATAGAAAGGTTAAGGAAAAAGTGTATTGCTGAGAAATCCAGAAACCTCCCGTAATAATGGTTATGACAGAGATAATGAGCGTTGTTTTATGTGCAACCGCAAAAGTACAGAAGGATTCCAATGTTAAGTGAAGTAGTTTACCCCCGTCTAAAGGCCAGATCGGTAAAAGGTTCCATAATAAAATAAATGTATTGTACTGAAGCACTAACTCTATTGTGGCTGCTGGGAGCAGCTCATAGCTGTTCAGAACAAATATCACGACGTAAATCCAGAGGTGTTGTAATGGCCCTGCTATCGTCACTAACCATTCTTGATACATAGGCTTACTGCCATATTCATCTGTTTCCATCACGCCGCCAAACACCCACAAAAAAATGCGCCGTATCCGCCAGCGGAACAATCGAGCGCACCCAAAATGACCTAATTCATGGATCAAAACAATACCAAACACGATCATAAATTCCAGAAGCAGCCCCGTTATTATTGCGACAAATAGAAAAAGGTAAAGGATTGGATGGATCTGAATGATAGACAATTTACGGCTGTTCATCAACATGTATCACCTGAATGGGATCCATATATTCATGATTTTTTTCAATAGCAAAATACATCTCATCTGTCGCATGTTGAGGCTCATATATCCCGATCTTTTGGTTCGTCTGAATAGACTGATAGGCATGCACATCCATATTGGTCAAGTTACCGTATATCGATTTACTGCGGTCGGGATGCTGGATGATAACTGTTTTTCCTGTTTCACGGTCATTACCAGCAAACAAAACTGTCCCAGATTCAATAGCGACCACATCTGTATCTTCGGTCGGCGAAATCAATACACCTTGTCCTGTCTCTTCAAATGTCTGACTTATTTCTCCCGACACCGGTAAAGCTAGTGGGGCTTGAATTGTTTCCGCTTCTGGCTGAATAGCTAACGGAGCACCAAACTTTGCTTGATACCAAGCATGAACCGTGGCAAAAGGAAATTCTTCTGTTAAAGCTTGATTTACTAACTGACGCGGCTTTTCTAACCAGGTGTTGTTGGTCGTTAATAAGAGCATCGAGACAAAAAAGAGACTTGCTGCAAAAAAGCTTTTTACCAACAATCGCCGATGAAATGGCATCCGCTCTGAACTGGTCTTTTTGGGAAAATCAGGATCTTCCCAGCGTTCAACTGGTTGTACATAAACAGGTGTTTTGGATGGTGTGGACAGACGTTGCTGCCTCTTTTTTTGCTTTCGCTTTAAAATATTATCGCGAATCTTTGCTAAATCATTATTTCTCATCATAACCAACCCTTTTTTTATGTTTGTACCTAATATATGTGGACAACCGTAAAATAATGAACCTGAAAATAGCAAATGGTAAAAAAGGAACCATTTACTGCTTGATAGACGTAATTTCTCTCATTCATTTTCCAGCAAAAAATAGGGGCTGTTGCACAATTAGATCACTGAGTATGCAACATTTTTTTCTGGTTGCATATTAACGCCATCTGATCGACTAAACAGCAAATGTTTCAACGTATGGCATGTATCGAGAGCAAGGCAATCGCTGCGGCTGACTGTTTCGCTTTCCTAGGGGCATGCTCTTCAGCTAACTTTTGCCAAGAAGATCACTTGACAAAAGTGGATCTTCAGATCATGCGGATCCCTCAGGAGTCGAAACAGTCGGCCTCCGCTGTGGTTTGATTCTACAACGTTTGAGAGTCTTACCATGTGAGAACATCCTCTGTTAGTTCATCAAGGAATGATAAAGCGGTAACAGATGTTAAGATAGTGGCAGGATGTGGATCGAGCTGTCAAGAGGCTTAGGTTTAACTATTATCGCCGAGATAACTAAGGATGGGTGACCATAAAATTCCTTCGTTGAGTGTAGGCATAAAAATACAAAGAACCTTGATGATGATGTTGTCCATTTTCCTTTATAGAATACTGCCATCAGAAGAAATTAAATAAGCTATTCTAGGACCATCCAGTCATGATGCTATTTCTCACATGAAGTGTGGAACTATTCCCCAGCGTAGGCCAACCGCGCAGACTCCTATGGGAACAGGACGAGCGGAAGATCCACTAAAAAAGCGGTTTTCTTTTTTAGTTAGCTGAGGCCGTCCCCATGGCAGGCTAACATCGCGACGACAATCGCCACGCCTGCACTAGTACGTCCTATACGTCGAAAAGCGAAGGGCTTGGCCGAAGCGAATCTTCGCACCCTTATTCAGTCAAAATAATGATAGGGCAAGAGAGATTTATGTAATGATAGCAAGGTGTACGTGCTTGTTTATGTGTGCTAAAGTTGATTACAAAAAGCTGCCGCAAAATGCAACATCTACATTTTGCGACAGCCCCGATGTATGAGTACCTATTTATTTTTTAAACCCTAATGCCTTCTTAATCTTATCCATAAAGCTCGGTTTCTCATCAAAGGACTGCAATGGCACCGACTCGCCTAGAATTCTTCTAGCGATATTGCGATAAGAGATCGAGGCGCTTGCTTTTGGTTGAAAGGCTACCGGTTCCCCGTTATTTGCGGCCTTGATTACATCATCATCATCCGCTACAATCCCTAATAAATCTATCGAGAGAACTTGAATTATTTCGTCTACGGCCAACATATCGCCATTTTTCATCATGTGATTTCGAATTCGGTTAATAATCAAATGAGGAGGTTCGATATCCTCTTGTTCAAGTAAACCAATAATTCGATCCGCATCGCGAACACTGGACTTCTCTGGCGTCGTAACAACAATGGCCTTGTCAGCACCAGCCACCGCATTACGATAGCCTTGCTCAATACCGGCCGGGCAGTCAATTAGTATGTAATCATAATCTGGTTTCAAGCCTTCAATAATCTCCATCATCGCCTTGGCATTCAATGCCGACTTATCACTTGTTTGCGCAGCAGGCAGTAATGCCAACTCATCGAACCGCTTATCTTTAATAAGAGCCTGTGAGACCTTGCATCTGCCTTCAACCACATCTACAATGTCATAAATAATCCGATTTTCTAAGCCCATAATGACATCTAGGTTACGCAAACCAATATCCGTATCAATCAGACATACCTTCTTATCTAATAAAGCCAAAGCAGTACCTAAATTGGCTGTTGTTGTTGTCTTACCAACTCCACCTTTACCAGAAGTTATAACGATTGCTTCACCCATTCATGATTCTCCTTTCAAACACATCTAGATCAGAGCGGTACCTAGAAATCACACTAATCCGATCCATAATGATTTGTTCCCCATCCGCGTCAATAAGGCCACACTCCATCGGCGTACCTTCTTCATCCATCTTGTCTGCTCGATTAATCATTTCGGCAATTCGCAATTGGCTAGGCGCCATATGAGAAGCTGCAATGATTGCATCGCGGTTCCCGTCAAATCCTGCATGTGCTATTCCCCTTAGATTTCCCATCACAAAGATGTTCCCTGTCGCAATAATCCTTCCGCCAGGATTAACATCTCCAACTAATAAGAGATCCCCTTTTACCTGCAAGACCTGTCCAGATCGGACAATTTTGTTGTACAAATGAATATCTGTTTCTTCTTTCCATTTCAAGGCTTCTTTCCTCAGCATCACATTTGACACAATTTGGCCAACTTCTAGCTTATTGTATTTACGTATTAATGCTGCCAATCGTTCCTCTTGCTCTTTCGTAATATAGCGATTGCCTAATTCAACTTTCACAGAAACAACGTGCTCTTCTTGCATCATATGTTTCGCTGATAGAATTTCTTCCAACTCTAGTAATATATCATCCCATGAACATTGATCATTTAGAAAAAGGGTGAGACCATCTCTCGTGCCCTTAATTGTGACAAGCTTATTTCCTGCCATATATTTCAACCCCTTAAAGCTATCCCTGTCAATATAAAGTGAGTCTTCCATCAGTAATTTTGTTGCTCCCATACCATTGTTTGACAATTTCAGCATGGTGCCAGTCTTTGTTGTCTCACAGTAAATCCAAATCATTTTCGCTATATCTTTCGTATCTTATCAGAGATTACTGCCGGTCTGTTACTCCGTCTGATCTTTTATTAATCAGCACGATCAAATTTGATAGTTGACCATTTAGATAATCTCTTAGCAAAGATGACATATAGCAGCAGACCAATTAATAGATTCCAGATCACTGTTGGCACTAAGCGATTCACCCAATAAAAATCCCAGCCAGCTTGATGAATTTGTAAAATTTGATAAAGGAAACTGACTACCATATCTACGGCAGATACTCCCAGCAAGGTCATTAACATTGCAATAATAACATTTGCCTGCAGCACCTTCATCAGCACCCTGATCACATATAAGGTAAATGTATAGGCAAAGATATAAACTCCTATCACATCTGTATACACCACATCTATAATTAAACTAACAATCACGGAAAGGGCAATCGCATAATACGTGTAGTCCTTCTCAAAAAAGATCGTCACATAAATTAAAAAGACAAACGCGAAGTGAGAAACAATCATCCAATCACTCTTGACAAAAGGGAGTGAAAGCGAAGCCAACGTTCCTTCCAATATTACTAATATCAAGCAGATCAGAGCAATAAGAAAGGGAATCATCTGCTTCATGAGGATTCCTCCCCTTCTTGCTCTGCATCTACTGGTATCACTGCTCGGTCGATGACAATGACATGATTAAGGTCATTTAAATCAGCTGAAGGCTTCACATAAGCCATGGTAGTCAGCTCATAGCGGTCGGCCTGCACTTCTTTAATTTCACCAATTTCTAATCCCTTAGGGAACATACCGCCAAGCCCGGATGAAAAGACAACCTGGCCTTCTTCTACATCACTGTTGCTCTCATTCATCTCCAACACTAGTAGCTCTCTTTCCTCATCATAGCCGACGATAAAACCAGAAATATCGTTATCAGAGTCAGATAAATCTACATTAACAGAGATACGATTAGAACGATCAAAGCCATTAAGCAGCAAAACGGTAGAGGTGAAAGGAGAACTAGTCTGTACCTTGCCAATCATCCCGCTGCCAGTAATAACCGCCATATTAGGCTGCACACCATCCTGTGTTCCTTTATTGATGGTAACTTGCTTAAACCATTGATCCTTACTTCTTGCTGTCACAGAAGCTTGAATCGTATCAAAGTTCTGCAAGAAATCTGATTCGGTCTTATCCAAGATTTCCTGCAGTTCTTCTAATTCCTGTGTAAGCTCCTGATTGCTGTATTTCAGTTGTCTTAACTCTTCTAAATTCGATTTCAACACTTGATTTTCACGGTAGACATTGCGAACCTCTTTGATATTGTTCACAATACCTGTAGTAAATGCGATTGGTTTATTAACTATTTCCTGCACCCAACCGACACTATCATGTACAAAATCTTCCACCATTGTTAAATTAGCTCGATCTCTTAGTGTAAAACCGATTAAACCAACAATAATAATAAGTGAAATCATGATAATAAATAATCTTCTTTTCTTGTCAAACACGGAAACACCTTCTTCATTTGTTACATATTAGACACCAACATTAGGATGCGCTTTGAAATGCTCTATATATTCCAATGCTTTTCCTGTACCAATTGCGACACTATCAAGTGGTTCATCTGCGACAAATACAGGCATTTTGGTCTCATCACTAATTACCTGATCTAAGTCTTTCAATAAAGCTCCACCACCTGATAAGACAATTCCTCTATCCATAATATCAGCGGCTAATTCCGGAGGTGTATTCTCTAACGTATTCTTGACTGCCTCAACAATAGCTTCTACTGTATCACGTAATGCAGAAGCAATCTCATCTGCAGTAATCGAAATGGTTTTAGGTAAACCTGTTAATAAATCCCGACCCCTGATTTCCATTTCGACCTTCTCTTCACTCGGTTTAGCAGAACCAATATCTACCTTAATTGATTCCGCAGAGCGTTCACCGATCATAAGATTATATGTCTTTTTAATGTATTGGGTAATTGCCTCATCCAAGTCATCTCCTGCAGTACGAATCGATTGACTCGTTACAATACCACCCAATGAAATAACAGCTACTTCTGTCGTTCCGCCGCCAATATCGACAATCATACTTCCTGTCGGTTCCCAAACAGGAAGGCCTGCACCTATTGCTGCCGCAAATGGTTCAGCAATTGGGAATGCCTCCTTCGCACCCGCCTGTTTCGTTGCATCAATTACAGCGCGTTCTTCTACCATCGTAATTCCAGATGGTACACAGACCATTACATTTGGCTTCTTCGCCAAGCTGGAACGGTTTTTCTGCGCTAATTTAATGTAATATTTCATCATTGACGCAGTCGTATCATAATCTGCAATCACTCCATCTTTCATAGGACGAATCACAGAAATATTTCCAGGAGTTCTACCGATCATGTTCCTGGCGTCGCCCCCTACTGCTTCAATATCACCAGTTGTTTTATTTATAGCTACAACGGACGGTTCTCGTACTACGATCCCTTTTCCCTTTATGAACACTAACGTATTTGCTGTACCTAAATCAATACCTAAATCTTGTGAAAAATTAAAAATACCCACTCTTTCTCTTCCTCTCAACCAAGTTGTTTATTCACTTCTATAATTTTATGCTTTTCTATGCAATCAATCAAGAAATTGTATGTTTTCCTCACAATAATAAGCGCCTGTATACAAGCACTTCTTGTATAAGGCGCTATAAAAAGCTTGTACTATCTATTATACTGAAAAATTATAAAAATTGATAGTATTATAAATAGCCTTTTTCTTTTAATGAGACAAATTGGTTATCTCCAATAATTAAATGATCTAAAAGTTCGATACCAATCATCTTTCCGCATTCGGCTAATCGCTTTGTTACAAGGATATCTTCTTGTGAAGGCGCTGGGTCTCCGGAGGGATGGTTATGCGCGCAGATCAGTGAAGCTGCTGAACGTTTTACAGCTTCTCGAAAGACCTCTCTTGGGTGAACAATGGAGGAATTAAGACCACCAACAAAAATAGTTTGGCGATGAATCACTTGATTTTTCGTATTTAAGTAGACTGCGACAAAATGTTCCTGTTTTAAATGAATCATGGTTTCCATCAGAAGATTGGCACCATCTTCCGGACTTCGAATAGTATACTTGTCATCACCTCGATATTGCTGAGTCCGCTTGCCAAACTCAACTGCTGCTAAAATGGTGACACCTTTTGCTTGACCAATCCCTTTTATTTTTTGTAGTTCTTCAATTGTTACTTCCCTAAGCAGTCTTAATCCTTCAAAATGACGCAGTACTCTCTCTGCCAGCTGATGAACATTCTCTTGCTGGGTGCCTGATCCTAATAAAATAGCCAACAACTCTTGATTGGACAAATGTTCTGCACCATATTGTAACAGCCGTTCCCGTGGACGGTCTTCTTTCGGCACTTCTTTCATCTTAATCGTAGACGACAACTTCATTTTCTTATCCTCCTTTATAGTATCCTCTTATTGTAATCAGGACGGGATAGGCCGACAAATACTAGAAAATGAATTTCCACTATGACTTACCATCCCAAAACACGAAAAAGATCAAGATAAAACCCTGAAAATGAACCTTTTATTGATCAGGTTATGGTTATTTAGACTTGAAAGGCTTACAAAAAAAACTGCCATCCCTTCAATCGATGACAGATTTTCTAAACTATTATTCGTTTATTGGAATAGTTTTTCATAGGCTTGAAGCAATACTAAAGCTGCTGCTTGCTTGGTCTGTTGGTTTTCTGCTGCCTCAAATTGTTCGAAAGCTTTGACAATAGGGGCTGCATCCAATGATGACGTCTCTTGCCATTGATTAATGGCTTCACTTGGATCAGAGCCTTCGATCAATTGTGTGATGATAGCTTCTAATTGTTCTAACGATTCCTTATCCTGATCTGTTATTTCCTGCGAGGCTGACGGTATTTGCCATTGCTTACCAGCATAAAATTCCATATTTTCCGGTAAGTCTGCTTCAGCAAAAGTCTTTGAACCAGCTTCGTCTGCATGGAGACTGACAAATACATGCAGGTGATCATCACGCTGCCAAAGAGCAGGCTTTATACCTTCTGCTTCTAAACGATCCATGAGTTCTTTCGCCTTCCCTTCTTCTGTAAATACGCCAGCTTGTGTAACAAAGAAATCAAAGCCTTTTGACTCAAATGTGACATCACTGCTGTCTCCATTCACTTGTGCCTTTGTGGTAACAGCTTGTCCTTGCGTTCCTCCACTTTGAAACGCCACCTCTTCTGGATCCAAGTCAATAAAAATCTTCAACATAATCACACCTAAACTCACGCCGATCAAGATCGCTATCAGCGCAGATACTAATAAAGAGCGATATTTGTCAAAAAAAGACGGAGGTTTTTGGTAAGAAAATGTATCCTGACCACTTACATGAGGCTGGCTAAAACGATCTAGTTCAACATAGTGCTGACGTATAGGGTCTTTTTCTTTTGTATTATGTTCTTTCCCCCCTTGTTTACTTACTATTTCAAATTTTGGACTGTTTTTCTCCTCCATGAAATTCCCTCGTTTCAACTTCGTTTCTATCACCCTATCATATTTGCTATGAGATGTAAGACGACTTTTGTCAGTATCATCAAAAAATCATTTTGCATTTACCTACAAAAAAAGAGAAATGCTGACTTCCACAAGGTAAAATATGTCTGGATAATATCCTCTCCCCAAAACAGACTGATAAGGGCTGCCACAGCAAGAAAAGGGGCAAATGGAATCGGTTGTTGACGACGCGTGACCTTAGCCATTATTAAACAATAGCCAACCACCACCCCCAGTAATGCTGCTATACACAAAGTAAGCAGGACACCTTGCCAGCCGATAACGATACCCATTACTCCGATCAATTTCATATCCCCCGCTCCTATTCCTCCTCCAGAAAGCAGGATAATGATCGCTAAACTGACCAGGCCAAATAAACCGCCAAACAATACTTCATACCAGGGTATCGATGTTTCTATTAACCGTAATAAAAATAAAAAAGGAGTAAATAAAAGGAGGATTTTGTCCGGAATTAACATATAATATAGATCAGTCACGATAATAATCATTAATAAGGAGGTAAACAAGAGACTGAGGAGGAAGGACCCGGAAAGACCGAAATGATGGAAACTAACTGTAAATAATATTGCCGTACTACATTCAACGATAGGATATAAAGGAGAGATAGGCTGACTGCATTGACGGCATTTGGCTAATTGCAGGAAATATGACAAGACAGGGATAAGTTCATACCAACTTAAGGTGTGAAGACAATGAGGACAAATAGATCTGGTATGTTGAAGGAAACCTCTTAGCGGTACTCGTATTCCTACCACATTAAAAAACGAACCAAACACTAAACCTAAGATAAAAAAGACGACATAGAGAAAAATAGGCTGCACCACCTTTAGGATAGATTGACATGAGGGAATGCACAATGGTGGAAAATAATAGGAGGAAGAAACGTTAGTACTATTATATTGTATACGTAACCTGTCTAAGTGTCTACCATTTTTAGCTATATGCGCTCGTGCACAGTCAATATATCCTAACTGACACCACTAAAGTTTAGCTGCTTTCTTTATTTAGTTCATTCGCCAAGAACAGAAGGGTACTAGTGTATTTCCGATATTTCCCAAAAAGCACATCAATGAATGGAGTCAGTGTTTCCGTATAAAATAAGCAAAGATCCTAACTGTCTGGATCTTTGCTCACTTTATAGAAGCCCTACTCCAATGCCAATTTCATTATCACTAAAAACGTGCTAACATATACTGTCGCACTTGAGAAATAAATTCTACCGACCCAGTGATATACAACGTATCTGACTCGTCTAAACCTTGCAAAAGTTCCTGCCATTCTACCTGTTTTGCCTGGCCGGCCAGAGATATGAGTTCCTCTGCACCTGCTGAGCGGGGATGATCAAAACTGGTACAAAGGATGTTATCAAAATGCTGGGCCAATGTTGTTAGCATTGCCTGGATTGGTTTATCACAGAATGCAGCAAATAATACCGTTTTTGATGCAGCCTTATTGATTTGAGCCACCGCCTGACAGAAGACCTCTATTCCTTCTTGATTATGAGCACTATCCAAAAATACGGTTGGATGTTGGCTGATCTTCTCAAACCGACCTGGTAAAAAAGCAGAAGCCAAGCCTTTTTCAATAATAGGCCGTGTTATCCGAAAGCCAGCTTCGTTTAGCAGCTGGCAAGCAAGAATAGCAAGCGCCGCATTATCAACTTGGTGTTTGCCTAGTAATTGTTTAGTAAATATAAATGGCTGTCCATCTACTGTTAGCTGCATTTGATCTTGGCTGTCGCCAGCTATATACTGCTGAATAGCAAGCTGCTCTTCCAGCCAGATTAATGGTGCCGATTGCCGCTCTGCCTTTTTCTTAAAAACAGGCTTCGTGCTTTCAAGGACTCTGCCTATAATGACTGGTGTATACGGTTTCGTCACTCCTGCCTTATGAAAGGCAATATCTTCATAAGAATCGCCAAGGAATTTTTGGTGATCTAAGCCAATTGTTGTCACCATTGAAACGAGTGGTGACACAATATTAGTCGAATCTTCTGATCCTCCCATGCCGGTTTCGATAATTGACACGTCAGCTTGAGTGTGTAAATAAATGAAGGCAATCATCGTTTGAATTTCGAATTCACTTGGTGGATCCCCTTGTTGGTCTAATTGCTGAATAACAGGCAATAGCCGATTGAAATGAGCCACAAAGTCAGCAGCTGCTATAGGCTGATCATTGACTTCTATCATATCTTGCATAATCACTTTTGGTGGAGACATAAACGTACCAACCGTATAGCCAGCCTCTTTTAGAATGCTTTTTAAAAAAGAGGCCGTTGAGCCCTTTCCATTGGTTCCGGCGATATGAATAGCCTTCATTGTTTGGTTTGGATAATCTAATGCTTGTGTCATTCGCTCCATTCGCTGCAACCCCGGTTTGATACCAAGTTGGCGCCGCTCCTGGAAAAAGGTCTGCAATTCCTCTATCGTGGCAATCAATCTTATCCCTTCTTTCCAGCTAAAATAGAGTGGACATTCTGCCCTGTCTATTATTGCAGAATGTCCAGAAAATCCTATTTTTGCAGTTCTTGAATACGAGCCTGTACACGTTCTTTTTTCTCGAGGTAATCCGTTTGTTTTTCTTTCTCTGCTTCGACTACTTGAGCCGGTGCTTTGCTTACAAAACCTTGATTAGAAAGCTTTTTCTCCACTCGTGCTACTTCTTGACTCCATTTGTCCAGTTCTCCTTGCAGACGAGCCAGTTCTTTTTCAATATCAATCAGACCTTCTAGCGGAAGGAAGATCTCTGCCCCTGTTACCACAGCAGTCATTGCCTTTTCAGGTACTTCTATTTCCGTGTCAATGATCAATTCGCTTGGATTACAGAATCTTTCCAGATAGTCTCTGTTTTCCTCTAGCTGCTGTTGATTGGTTTGATCATTGGCTTGGATTAAAATCGGTATTTCTTTCGACATTGGCGTATTTACCTCTGCTCGAGTATTGCGGACAGAGCGAATAATAGCTACTAACTTCTTCATCACTTCGGAGGCTTCTTTATTTGACAATTGCGGATCTGCTGTTGGCCATGCTGCGCGAACAATCGACTCTCCTTGGTGAGGAAGCTGCTGCCAAATCTCTTCTGTCACAAATGGCATAAATGGATGAAGCATTCGCATCGTCTGATCTAACACATAAGCCAAGATAGAACGTGTCGTTAATTTTGCCGCTTCATCTTCTCCATACAATGGAAGTTTTGCCATTTCAATATACCAGTCACAGAAATCATCCCAGATAAAGTTATATAGGTATCTGCCTGCCTCACCAAAATCATATTTGTCAGTATGACGAGTAACTTGTTCAATCGTCTCATTCAGACGTGTTAAAATCCATTGATCCGCTACCGATTTTTTACCTGTTAAATCAATCTCTTCATAAGTCAGCCCTTCCATATTCATAAGCGCAAAACGGGAAGCGTTCCAAATCTTATTGATGAAATTCCAAGTGGACTCCACCTTTTCCCATTGGAAGCGCAAATCTTGGCCAGGGCTTGAACCAGTTGCTAAGAAATATCGCAAGGAATCTGCTCCATACTTATCAATCACTTCCATTGGGTCTACCCCATTACCTAAGGACTTACTCATCTTACGTCCTTCGGCATCACGAACCAATCCATGCATTAACACATCTTTAAACGGACGTTCATCAAGGAACTCTTTTGATTGGAAAATCATTCGGGCTACCCAGAAGAAAATAATATCATAACCAGTTACCAAGACATTAGTCGGGAAGAAATGTTTAAAATCTTCATCCGCTGTATTAGGCCAGTTTAACGTGGAGAATGGCCATAATGCAGAAGAAAACCATGTATCTAAAACATCAGCATCTTGTTCCCAATTATCGATATCTGCTGGTGCTTCCTTACCAACATACATTTCACCAGTTTCCTTATGATACCAAGCTGGGATCCGGTGCCCCCACCATAACTGTCTCGAAATACACCAGTCACGAATGTTTTCCATCCAGCGTAAATAGGTCTTCTCGAAACGTTCTGGAACAAAGTGAACCTTCTCTTGATCAGATCCATCTTGCATAGCTACAACCGCATCTGCCAATGGCTGCATATTTACAAACCATTGTGTTGATAGATATGGTTCTACTACAGCGCCGCTCCGCTCGGAATGTCCTACCGAATGAAGATGATCTTCTATCTCGAATAAAACTCCCTGTTCCTGTAGATCCTTTACAATTTGCTTACGACATGCAAAACGATCCATCCCCTGATACTTACCAGCATTTTTATTCATAGTGCCATCTTCATTCATAACCAAGACGCGTTCAAGCTGATGTCGGTTTCCGACTTCAAAGTCATTCGGGTCATGGGCAGGAGTAATTTTTACCGCACCAGAACCAAACTCCATATCAACATATTCATCTGCAACAATTTCAATCTCACGACCAATAATCGGTAACTTCACCTTTTTTCCAATCAAGTGCTGGTAGCGTTCATCATCTGGATGGACGGCAACGGCGGTATCACCTAACATCGTTTCTGGTCTTGTTGTGGCAATTTCAATATGGCCAGATCCGTCTGCTAATGGATATTTCATATGATAGAAATGCCCTTGAACATCTTTATAGATAACCTCAATATCCGATAATGCTGTTTTCGTTGCCGGATCCCAGTTAATAATATATTCCCCGCGATAAATAAGCCCTTTTTCATATAATTGAACAAATACTTCTTTTACCGCATCGGACAGCCCTTGATCAAGGGTAAATCGTTCACGAGAATAATCCAGTCCTAAGCCAAGTTTGGCCCACTGCTGACGTATGAAGCTGGCATATTCTTCTTTCCAGTCCCATGTCTGTTCTAGAAATTTCTCACGGCCTAAATCATAACGTGAAATTCCTTCTTCACGCAATTTTGCCTCTACCTTTGCCTGTGTCGCAATCCCTGCATGATCCATCCCTGGAAGATACAAGACATCGTAACCCTGCATACGTTTTACTCTTGTTATAATATCCTGAAGTGTGGTATCCCAAGCATGACCAATATGCAATTTCCCTGTCACATTTGGCGGTGGAATCACAATGGTAAACGGCTCTTTATTCGGGTCACGCTCCGCCTGGAAATACTTCCCGTCAAGCCATTTTTGATAACGACCAGCTTCTACAGCTGCTGGGTCATATTTGGGCGGTAAATTCATTTCTGCTTGTTCTGACATTTCAAGTCCTCCTATTCATTCCTAAAATCCATCAGCAACCATTATCCTCTGTAAAAACATATAAAACCCTTTTCATCCTTAGCTAAAAAGGACGAAAAGGGTTATTTCCGCGGTACCACCTTTGTTTATAAGCAGACAGCTTATACTCTCAAATGGAAGATAACGGTTCCTGCCGGTCATATCTACTGTTATTTCAATACAACTGCTCATGGGCTACTTTCCTTCATCATTTTTCGAGGAAATCTTTCAGCCAATGGATTTCCCTCTCTAACGAACTGTGTGAAGTACTCTTCCCCTTCATTGCAATTCTAATATAGTGTATAAGCTATTTTAGCTAATAACTAACTCATTCGTCAAGCCTATTCTTTTTTCATGCTTGTTCAAACGTCCGGTATAAATGATCAGTAGCGGATCTTATAGTTTTAATTGGGCATGGCGGTTAAAGAAGGTCTTATAACCATAATACAAGAAAATAATCACTGATAAAGAGACACTCCCGACCACACCTAACATAATGGCGATCTGATACTTAATCGCGTCTACCGGACTTGCCCCAGACAGGATTACCCCTGTCATCATCCCAGGCAAAAAGACTATCCCCATTCCTACCATACTATTAATGGTTGGCAGTATCGCCGAGTCAAAGGCATGATTGACAATACCTTGTGAAGCCTTATTGGGAGTAGCTCCCAACATTAAGGCCGCTTCTACTTCTTTTTTTCTGGAACGAAAACCTTCCATCAAGGTGCTGACACCAAGAGTAATGCCTGTCATGGAATTTCCGATCAGCATACCACCAATTGGAATGAAGTAACGCGGGTCATACCAAGGATCAAATTGGACTACAATAAAGTTAAAATAGAAAAAGGCAATCAAGGTTCCAGTCACCATTGCTAGTGCTATGATTTTCTTTAAATGGTTGCTTAATGGCTGTTTAGAACGCTTATAAATATTATAAACAGCAAAAGTTTCCATTAACGCTAATACGATCAAAGAATAAATCACATGCTGATTCTCAAAAATATACATTAAGATATAACCAACTAACACTAATTGAATCGTCATTCTTGTTGTTGCAATTATTATTTCTTTTTCGCGCGGGATTTTACGCCAGCGTACAATCGCCAGCAAAATAACGATAAAGATGTAGGCAGTTACTAGTTGCCAAAAAGAAATCTCTAACATATCGTTCATAGGTTCTTCTCCTTCAAGTCACTTAAAGTAAGCAGACACCACTATCCTTAAAAACACTAGTTAATCAGGTCCAGACGCCTCTCAGCAACACCGAAAGGAAGTGTAAAAATGCAATACGACATTTTTATTGAACTTTCTGAACAGCTTATGAAACAGGAATGGATAGGATGTCTTTCATATAAATAATCTGGTCACTATAGTTTTCAGCGACAGACTTAGAATGTGTAACCATAATAGCTGTCTTATTCTCCTGTTTCATCCGTTGCATAAACAAGTCCATCACAGCATGCTCTGTTTCTTCATCCAAAGCAGAAGTCGGTTCATCCAGCAAGTAAACCTTAGCATTCATTAATAAGACACGGGCAAAAGCGATACGCTGCCGCTCCCCTCCTGATAGATCAGCTGCATCATCATCTAAATCCTTGGATAAATGAAAGTCATCTAAAAACTTATTTAACACCTTATCTTCCACCATTTCTTTATTAGAGAAAGTCAAGCCTATCAATAAATTGTCACGAATAGTACCCTCGAATACAACTGGATCCTGAGCTAACATGACCACTTCTTGACGCAATGCAACAGGATCTAATTCCCTGATCGCCTTATCTTGATAGAAAATCTCTCCTTGGTCTGGAGTAAGCATACCATTAAACATTTTTAACAAAGTTGATTTGCCGCTACCGCTTTCCCCAAACAGACAATAAATCTGTCCATCCTCAATCGTTAAATGATCAATATTTAGAATGTGTTTAAATCCCAACTGTTTAATTTGAAACATGATCTATTTCCTCCACAATGCTCACTTTTCACTTATTATTATAAGGAATTCTCTCCCAACTATACAGCGAGATAATAACTGGAACAGAAAACAGCCTCCAATCTTCGTTAAGCTTATAATCCATTTAAATGTGCTCCACCCATAGGAGAATAGAGCCCAAAAGGTCAGGAAACTGCTTTACAACAAAAAAGAGCAGACACCTATCAAATGGGTATCTACTCTTCTGCCTCATTAACTACTTAGCGGAAATCCCGCTTATCTTCCATTTTTCTGGAGATAAGGACATAACCTATTGTTGCCACTGCAGTAATAAGTGTATAAAGTAAGGTATTTTTCATCTTGCTTTCCTCCTCCTGTTTAGAAGAACTTTCCTTAATATAGTTTAAAATGGACGGAATTTCCCTTTGCGCAACACGAGTCGCGGTCCGCCTAATAAGAATAGATAACGGTTATCAATCACGTTTTTCATCGTTTTCGCCGCTACCCCGTATAACTTATTGCCATCAAAGACAGTTCCCATTGCATCACTGCCGCCAAGGGAAGCAACCGTTCCTTTATTGTCAAAGGAGAACTCTTTTAATGTTCCTCCAAATACGGATGTCTTAATATTGTGGGCACAAATGTCAGCCTCTTGAATGGCAATTTGTGCTGTTGGCGGATATGGTCTGCCGGTTTCCTTATTCATCACCCAAGCACAATCACCAAGAATATATACATCATCATGGCCTGGAGCACGCAGAGTCGGATCCACATTTACCTTGCCTTTTGTTAGTTCAAAGCCTGATTCACCTATAATCCGGTTGGCTTGTACACCACCTGTCCAAACAATCGTGCCTGCTTTAATCTCTTGATTGTCTTCTCCAACAATTACGGCATTGGCTTTTACCTCTTTGATCATCGTGCCCAGCTTGAACTCCACACCGCGCGCTTCTAAAGAGTCGGTAGCATAAGTAAGCAACTCTGGATCAAAACCAGGTAAGATCGTATCCATTGCTTCAATATCAATAATTCTGACATCACTTCTAGGCACATCATATTTCTTACACAACACTGGAATGCGTTCAGCCAGTTCACCCAAAAATTCGATACCAGTAAATCCAGCGCCGCCAACAACAATCGTAAGCATACTTGGATCCGGGTTCGGTAAATTACGGTATTGAGCAAATTGATATTCAATATGGTCGCGAATCATTCGGCTTTTGTCCACGCTTTGGATAGAGAAGGCATGCTCCTCCATTCCCTTAATACCGAATGTGGCCTTTTCAAATCCTAAACCAATAACCAGATAATCATATTCGATCTTGTCATGTTCTAATTCAACTGTTTTCTCTTCTTTATTAATTTTCAGAACAGTATCTTGAATAAGATTCACTCGTTTTGGGCTGATTACATCAGAAATCATTATTCGAGTACGGTTGACATCAATTGTTCCTGCTGCTAACTCATGTAGCCATGTTGTTTGATAATGATAATTGTGTTTATTAACCAAGGTAAGTTCTGCTTCTTCGGGAGTAAATTGCTGCATCAAGCGTTTGGTTGTCATCATGCCGGCATAACCTGCACCAAGCACGACAATTTTTGGTTTACTTTCTGCCATCGAAATCATCCTTCCTCTCCATTCATAAGATTGCATCTTATTCCTGTTCACTTTCCTTTATGTAACTGCATACAGTATAACAAAGATGCAAATTGTCGTCTAATATGTAATACCCACTTTTCCCGATTCTAATCCACAACGACCCGAACATTTTAGAGAAAGCAGATTTATTTTTATAAAATCTTTGTTTTAGTTATGCGATCATCCAGATTTTTTTATGTTTTCCAGGATAAAAAAGGAAGACCGATTTCTGATCTCCCAAATAGTTTTAATGTAGTGGGATAATTTCGTTCTTGAGGAGGGAAATTACAGACATTTTCAAAAGCCAGATCATAGAAAGGAAGAGGGTGAAGCGAGTGGCACGATTTTATCGATATCGTTTACCTCCCTGGGCAAGGGAATGGATTTTTATTTGTGAACGATGTATACTGCCGATCGTTATTTTTCAAGCAGTAAGAACATTATTAATTCCGACCACCATTGATATTCTGCTATTAGGCATATTAATAGGGATTCTGGTTGCCTTTCGCTTGGAATGGATTTAATCAACTGCAGAATCTAGCTGACGATACATGTACTCTTGCATTTCATAGCTGAACAGCAACGTTCGGTAAGCCCGTTCCATGTCCATTGAGACAGTAAGAATATCTCTTTGTGGATTGCTTTGGGCCGTTAATGAATCGAATAACGGTACAGGTGATAAAAGCTGCATAGCTAATAAAGACTTTTCAAAATCAGTCAATGGAACATATTGACAGTAAATAGAAAAAGTCTCTTTCAGCTTGGTCACATCACAATCATGGTATTGGAACAAATAACGAAAATAAACAGCTAAGTCATAAGTAGGAGAAGTCATATAGGCTGATTCCCAATTTAATAAATAGGTATAGGAATTGGCTAACACATAGTGTGACGGCTGCAGATTTCCATGGCATAAACAATATTTCATATGATCCGTCGTCTCCAATTGTGTGAGATACTCTGACTGCCATAACTCCAATTTATCAAATATTTGCTCCATATCACGATAGTACATGCAAAGTTGCAAATCAACTGGTGACATAAATCGTTTGGCTTCTACTTGTCTTACAGTTTGTAGCATTTGTTCACGATATTGTGTTAACTCCCCTTGAAATTGATCTTCCATTACCGATTGACGATCTTTTAAGTTTTGAACAGGATGATCTTGCATAGTAGCTCCATGCAGTTGTCCAATAGCATGCATGACGGTTACATATTCATCAACAGGCTGGTCTTGATTCGCTCGCTCTATCCACGGCATGACGTAATATACCATTTGTTGATCGGTATAGACAGGTTGCGAGTCTTTCGTATAAATGATTGGTGCAAATGCATAGATCCGATTCTGTTCCAAGTATTGCTGAATCGCCAGCCATTTCCCACAGTTCTCTTCTTGATAGATCATACACTTTAGGGCATAGTGCTGATCATTGGCTCTAATTTTGTAAACTTTATCAGTAACTTGTTCAATCTCTTGGGGCTGTAACTGAAAGGCTGTCATTATCTCTGTCCAATTCATATGATAATCTCCTTTAAATAAAGATACAAGCACTAAAAAGAAAGATCCCTTGACGACATACCAAGGGATACATAGATATAGGGTCTTGCTTGAGAGGGCTGTTCGAAAGTCCGATCAAAACTTGACCATTATTCTGTCATAGTTTCTTGCGCCAGGAAAGTATAAAAGTTTATGGATTATAGTATAAATAAAACTAATGCTTACGCCATAAAGACTTGGCAATAAGGCAAGTTTTTCTAATAAATACACAAAGCAGAAGCTAATAGACCGTCTATCTCTTGTTTTATTTAGATTGTACAGGAATATAAATAATCTGTCCTGGTAAAACATCCTCTTGCTCCAGCTGATTAGAACGTTTAATTTGATTAGGGGAAACTTGATAACGTTCTGCAATCTGATTAATTTGATCATGCGGCTGTACAATATAAAGCTTCAAACGAGAATAACTGCTTTCTGTATTATCATCTTGAAAAACTTGGGACAAATAGGATGTATCATTGATCGGTTCATCACTGGATTCGGTATGAATAACAGGCGCCTCTCCCTGTTCCGTCACATCTTCACGATTGGACTGCTCTGTCCGCTCTTGCTCATTTCTCATATTTGCCAGTTCTCCCTCCCCTTCTGTCTCGTCTACACTATTTCGTTTAACCACTTCATGCAGAGCAGGTTCCGTTTCTTTATTTGCAAGGGACTGGCTTTTCTCTTCAAATTCTAGATTTGGTGATTGTCTTACTATTTCTGATGGTACTTCCTCCTTCAGTAACACTTCCGCTTGACTGGAAGACTGGTTCTCTTGATCCATTGAATCGGAGTCGAGATTCGATGATTGCCTTACTGTTTCTGATGGAGCTTCCTCTTGCTCTAGAAAAACCTTTTCTTGATTGGAAGATTCATCCACTTGATCCAAGGAACCGGAATCAAGATTTGATGACTGCCTCACTATTTTTGATGGAGGTTCCTCTATTGCTGCTGATTCTGACGATTGAATGTAAGAGCGTTCTTGATCTGTCATTGCATCCGCTTCTTGAATTGGAGCCTCCTCCTGGACTGCTGATTCTGACGATGGAACAGATGGCTGATCTTGTCTTACTGCTAATTCTTGTTCTAAGGAGGGTGCTTGTGTCACTAATGGTTCTGGTTCTTGATCCAGTTCTGTTACTTCCGCCGACTCTGTTGTTTCTAAATCGTTATCTCTTGTATCTTCTGCAACTTCACTTCCCTCAACATTTTCTGATTTCTCTGGTGTTTGTTCTGCCAAGTGTTCTTCTTGAGCAGTTGAAAACTCAGCCTCTTTAAACAACGATTCTTTCACTTCTGCTTGAGTCCGGTCCTCTACTGTATTCTGTTGCTCTGAAACCTCGTCCGCTTCCTCTGTTGAAATGTTTTCTTTTTCCAAATAAGACGCTTGAACATCCTCTAATGCTTGTTCTTCCATTTCAATATAGAAGTGTCCTTCTGTTGTTACGGCTTCCTGTTCCTCGCGAAAAGCAGGTAATGAAAATATTTCTTCTTCTTCTGATTCCTCGTTCTCTGTTTGACCCCTGAGTCCTGAGATGGCTAGATTAACTTCAATTTCCATTTCAGCTGCTGATTTCATCGTATAATCAAAGTGATTGACGTGAATGGCTAAATCCTCACTGGATTCCACTCGTTCTGCTGGCAGCGAAATATCAATTAACAGTTTATGAAAAAATTCATTCACTGTATCAGATAAAGGCTCCACCTGCTCCACATAGGTTCCGCTTGGCTCTCTTTCAACCAACTCTATTGGCGAATCTGACTTGATATACTCACCTTTTAACTCCATTACTCCTCTGATCGACAATGTATGTTCTTGCTCATCAAATGTTATGACCGGTTCCAGCCCAATCCCTAACATTTCTTGAATTTGCTGATCTTGTTGGAAGGCAATCGTCTCTTGAAAATGAAACGCCACTGTTTCTTGCAAAATATTTCCCCCTTTCCAGCATATAGGCTGATACGCACTAACTCTTCACTATACTATATGAAACCATGAAGATATTATGACAAGATGTACAAGGGATTTTTTGTTCAGCTGTATTAGAAAAACTAAGAAGAGCATTGGATCCCTTACCTTTTAGCCAAGATAGATGTCCGCTACAAGAAGTCGCTTTCCGCAGGCATGACTATTCGTTTGCAACTAGTTATCCACAAGCGAGTATTTTATAATTTCCTGGTGACCATTAAAAAACCACCAAGCAGGAGCATATGCTTGGTGGTTATCATGATATTTATTTTGCAAGTTTGGCAAAGGCTTTTTCCGCTGCTATAATCGTACGTTTAATATCGTCATCACTATGTGCGGTTGATAGGAATAAACCTTCAAATTGCGACGGAGGCAGGAACACACCTTCTGCCGCCATTGTGCGATAGTAGCTGGCAAAGGATCCTGTATCCGATTTAGAAGCTGTTTCATAGTTAATGACTGGCTCTTCTGCAAAGAAAACACCAACCATCGAGCCTACTCGGTTAATTTGTAACGGAATTTGGTGTTTATCAGCTGCTAGACGATAACCTTCTACTAAATGATCTACTTTCTTATTTATTTCCTCATAACTAGAACGATCCAATGCCTTCAATGTCTCCAATCCTGCCGTCATCGCTAACGGATTACCAGAAAGCGTTCCGGCTTGATAGATATCTCCGACAGGAGCAATACGTTCCATAATTTCACGTTTACCTCCATAAGCACCAACCGGAAGGCCTCCGCCAATTACTTTGCCAAGACAAGTTAAATCAGGTGTGACATTAAAATGACCTTGCGCACAATGAAAGCCAACACGAAAACCAGTCATTACTTCATCAAAAATCAATAAAGATTGATATTGCTCGGTGATGTCTCTCAATAACTGCAAGAAGTCATTAACTGGAGGTACTACTCCCATATTGCCAGAAACCGGCTCGACAATCACTGCCGCAATATCATCCCCAAATTGTTCAAAGGCATAACGCACACTGTCAAAATCATTATATGGAACGGTAATTGTGTGCTGTGCCACACTTTCCGGTACACCAGGACTATCTGGCAATCCTAAAGTCGCCACTCCAGATCCTGCCTTAATAAGCAAGGAATCACCATGACCATGATAGTTCCCTTCAAACTTAAGGATTTTGTTTCTGCCTGTATAACCTCTTGCCAAACGCAAAGCACTCATCGTAGCCTCTGTACCTGAGTTCACCATGCGCACCATTTCAATCGATGGCACTCGGTCAATCACTAACTGCGCTAATTCATTTTCTAATAAAGTAGGTGCACCAAAGCTTGTTCCCTTCTCCGCTGTCTCCTTTAGCTTGCTAACAACACGTTGATCTGCATGCCCTAGAATTAATGGCCCCCAGCTTAAGACATAATCGATGTATTCATTTCCATCAATATCGTAAATCTTAGATCCTTTGCCATGATCCATATAAATAGGACTCATCCCAACTGACTTAAAAGCTCGCACCGGTGAATTGACACCACCAGGCATTAAATCTACGGATTCTTTATAAGCGTCCAATGATTTTTGGTTTTCTAACATGCTTATTTCCCCCCTTGGTCCTGTTGCAACCATCTTGCAACATCCTTAGCAAAATAGGTAATGATAATATCAGCACCTGCTCGTTTCATAGCTGTCAATTTCTCGATCACAATCGCTTCCTCATCTACCCAGCCGTTTAAGCTTGCCGCCTTCACCAATGAATATTCACCACTCACATTGTAGGCAACCACTGGAACGTCATGTGCATTTCTTACTTCACGAATAATATCCATATAGGCTAGTGCCGGTTTAACGATTAGAAAGTCAGCACCTTCTTCCATATCAGACTGCGCTTCCCGTAAAGCTTCTAAACGGTTGGCTGGATCCATCTGATAAGTCTTGCGGTCACCGAACTGCGGGGTGCTATCTGCTGCATCTCTGAATGGACCATAGAAGGCAGAAGCATACTTGACGGCATATGACATAATCGGTACATCAGTATAACCAGCCTCATCCAATCCTTGTCTAATTTCAGCCACAAATCCATCCATCATATTGGAAGGAGCAATAATATCGGCACCTGCCTCGGCTTGTGAAATCGCCGTTTTTACATGAAGCGGCAACGACTGATCATTATCTACATCCCCATCTACAATGACACCACAGTGCCCATGTGACGTATATTCACAAAGACAAGTATCAGCAATAATTAAAATTTGTTCTGTTTTGCGTTTGATCTGACGCATGGCTTGCTGAACGATGCCTTCTGAATCATAAGCACCTGAACCAATTTCGTCCTTCTCTGCGGGAATACCAAATAATAAAACAGATGATATGCCTAATGCCAACAATTCATCGATCTCTTCATCCAAGCGATCTAATGATAGTTGAAATACTCCAGGCATGGAACTCACTTCTGTTCTTATATCTCGGCCTTCCACCACAAACAGCGGGTAAACCAAATCGTCCACTCGTATTTCTGTTTCTCTTACCAACTGTCTCATCAGACTTGATTGACGCAACCGTCGATGACGGTCAAATTTTGCTGCTGCCATTAGCTACCACCTTTTCTGATATATTCTATATAGACCTGAACCATCTCTTCTACGGTATATGTTTCTGGGAAGATAATCTGTTCAAAATATCTCTGTTCTAATGCCTGTGCTGTCGTCTTTCCAATCGCTACAGCAGTTAATTGCCTACGTGCTATGTAAAATTGCTGCGGAGAGAGAAACTGCTCAAAGGCAGAAACCGTGGAAGGGCTGGTAAAAAAAACAGCATCTACTTGTTGAACTAATTGATTCAGGTCTCGGCTTACTTGTTCATTTTTTATTGTACGATATATTACTATTTTTTTAAAATATATACCTGCCTTTGTCAGCATCTCGGGGATTTCCCTGCGAGCACTTGCCCCACAGATAATGCCAATTCGTTTTTTTCCATATTGTTGAATAAACTCTTTCACCATGTTTTCTCCACTATAAACAGAAGGCTCGAAGTCTACGGTATAACCTAGTCGTTTTAATTCCATCGATGTCTTTTTGCCAACCGAAGCAATTTTATTTGTAACTGTGGTCCCTCTCAACTGACACCATTCATAAAAAAAACGAACAGTATTAGTACTTGTGAAAAACAGCCAATCCAATTCATCGATTGGCGGCTGTTCCAGATGATGATATAACGGCTCAAATCGCAGTAATGGCACTCGTTCACAGACAGCTCCCTGATTTTCTAACAGTTGTGCCAAAGGTACTGCCTGTGTTGTTTCCCTCGTTATCATAATCCGTTTACCTGCCAGAGGGTTATTCATTTGACTGATTAACCTCCATTGCCTCAGCTATTAATTGCTTTGCCCCTTGCCTTTGGAGTCTTTCAGCCGCTTCTGTTCCGACTTGGACAGGGTCTGTTCCCCTTACTACTTCTTTGAGGATCGTATTTCCATCACTGCTCCCTACCAAAGCAGTCAAAACGAATGCCTCTCCATCCAGATAAGCATAAGCACCAATCGGTACCTGACATCCACCATTTAATAACTCAAGGAAGGTGCGTTCTGCCGTCACTGTTTTAGCGGTATAGTCATCATTAATTTGCGTCAATAATTCCAATAACTCATGATCATCTTCACGGCATTCAATTGCCAGAGCCCCTTGACCAACTGCTGGTACACAACGCTCAGGCTCTAAGTACTCTGTTACAATACTCTCATCCCAATTCATGCGCTTTAACCCGGCCGCCGCTAAGATAATAGCATCATAATTCTCTTCCTTCAGCTTGTTTAGCCTTGTTTCAATATTTCCACGTATCCACTGAATTTTTAAATCCGGCCGATTTGCCAAAATTTGTGAACCTCTGCGCAGACTGCTTGTTCCTACTACGGCTCCCGCTGGTAAATCGGACAATTTAATATGATGGTTGGAAATAAAGGCATCACGATGGTCTTCACGGACTGGAATCGCACCAATTACTAAACCATCCGGCAATACTGCTGGCATATCCTTCATGCTATGTACCGCAAAGTCGATTTCTTTATCGTACATCGCTTTTTCGATTTCCTTAACAAATAAACCTTTACCACCAACTTTGGACAAAGTGACGTCCAAGATTTGATCACCTTTTGTGACAATTCGTTTGATTTCAAACTCGTACTGATCACCGACTCGTTCTTGTAATTGCTTAATAACCCATTCCGATTGTGTAATCGCTAAGTTGCTCCTTCTTGAACCAACCACAATTTTACGCATATTCATCCACCTTTTTACCAAGATAAATTCTTATTCCTTATACAGAATAAAAAAATGGCTGGAAATCCTCCAAACCATTGTAAGTAGCCAGCTTATCGTCTGGTCTATTCGGGCACCCCAATCCCATTCAGGACTGGATGACGTGCCAAGAAAAAATGTAATAACTAACCCGTTATCTTTTGATTCTTTGCCATTCAGCCAATTAAGCTGCAGTCCTGAAAATATGAGACCTATGTCAGAAACCGGCTTTTTTTTAGGATCGCAACTAAGGTAATCTGCTAAGAACAGATCCACTTCTTGTCGTTAGTGGTTAATGATTTGAGATGTTTTGCAGGTTGTGAAACGTCATTTCCTTTGTTTGTTCCAAATTAATGACCTTATCCTGTTCCTTTAAACGCAAAGGCTCTTCCACTTGATCCTCAATATTAAAAATTTGTTTAAAAAGTGATAATGCCTCTCGTGCATCCGACTGTCCGGCAAGTTCCTTTGCCTGCAGAATTGGCTGCTTTAATATTTGGTTCACAATACTTTTTGTATGTTTATTTAATACCTTCCGTTCACGTTCGGTCAGTTCGGGTATCTTACGCTCGATACTTTTCATGGTTTCTTTTTGAATCGATAATGCTTGTTCGCGCAATGCAGTAATAATAGGAACTACACCTAGTGTATTGAACCACTCATTAAAGGCCACTATCTCTTCTTCAATCCACAACTCGATTTCCTGTGCAGCGTCTTTCCGCACTTGCATATTTGAATCCACCACATCCTGTAAATCATCAATGTCATATAAAAATACATCGTCTAATTCTGCCAATTGCGGATCTAAATCTCGTGGTACAGCAATATCCACTAAAAAAAGCGGGCGCCCCTGACGTTCATTTGCTACTTTCTGAACTGACTGCTTAGTCACCACATATTGCTCAGAACCAGTTGAACTAATCACAATATCGGCCTCCTGCAAAATAGTATCCAGCTCTTTATCAGATTTCGCTTCCCCATTAAACTGCCTAGCCAGCTGCTCTGCTTTTTCAATCGTTCGATTCACTACTGTTACTTGTTTTGCCCCAGAACCGTAAACATTCTTAGCTGCTAGTTCTCCCATTTTCCCAGCACCGATGATGACAACATGTTTGTCTTGAAGGTTAGTGAAGAGTTTCTTGGCCAGTTCCACTGCTGCATAACTAACCGATACCGCATTCTCACCAATTGCCGTACTGCGTTGGCTTTTCTTCCCAACCGTAACCGCCTGTTTAAATAATTCATTAAAAATCGTTCCTGTGAGTTTATATTCTTGAGCCAACAAAAAGTTTTTGCGTACTTGCCCAAGAATCTGTGTCTCTCCAATTACCATCGATTCCAGACTGCAAGCTAAACGAAACAAATGCTCTACTGCGGCATCATTCTCATATACGATTAGATGTGGAAGAAATGTGTCCTTATCAATTCCAAACCAGTCCGCCAAGAACTGTTTCACAAAAAACCTGCCCGTATGGAGCTGGTCAACCACTGCGTATATCTCTGTCCGATTGCATGTGGAAATAATCACATTCTCCAGAATGCTTTTCTGATTGTTTAATTCTCTCATTGCTTCTACTAGCGTATCTTCTCTAAAAGTCAGCATTTCTCTAACTTCCAGAGGTGCTGTTTTATAATTTATTCCGGCTGCTATAATGTGCACGTTATCTACCCCCAAAAAACAAAAGCCTGACACATAATTAGTTATATTATAACATGTTTCTATGCTTATTTCGTGATGATTTTATGAACAGTTTTCAACCGTTTATAGGTATTCTCCTAACTAGTAGTACCTAGTAGAAGTTCGGATGGTGCTGTGATAAAATATAGCGAGGTTTGATTATCCCGGAGTAACCATTTTTTTCTCTCAAAGAGAAGCATGAAATGAGGGATAACAGACGCTAACACATCGATTTATGTTTTCATTCATGTTGTACTTTAGCATATTCAAAATATTTTTTCAAGAAAATAAGTTTAAATTAATAATAATTTTAATGTAGGAGTGTTTCATTTGAAGAAGAATGGTTTAGTTGCTTATTTATTAATCGGAATCGGCGTATTCTTTTTATTAAGAGAATTACGGCTGCCGATCTTTACTAACTTTTATTCTTGGCCTACCTTGCTTATATTAGTCGGCGCGTCCTTTCTCATTTATGCCTTTACCAGTAAGGAACATAAGCAAATCTTCCCCGGTGTCCTGTTACTTGGATTCGGTATTCACTTCCACGGAATTACCCAGTATGGTTTCTGGGTCGATCATTGGGGAATGTATGTATTAATTATTGCATTGGCCTTTCTGATTCGGGCCTTTAAAACAAAAAAAGGGTTTCTTCCCGGGATATTATTACTTCTGTTTTCGCTTTTCGTTATCTTTGTGGATAAACAACCCGGCTGGTTTAGCTGGATTGCCGAAGTGATGAGCTGGCTGGAAAGATTTTGGCCCATTCTTCTCATTGGACTGGGAGTTTATCTCTTGTTCAAAAAGAAATAATGCTCGATCATTTTGCTTCTGGAAAAGATATACTGAAGAAATTGTCCTTCTTAAGTGTATCTTTTCCAAAAGAACACTGCTTATGCACGTTCTACACCTTCAGATGTATTCAGAACCTCAGCCATCACAAGAAGAGTGAAGCACAACATCCTTGCAAACAGTTTGTCTATCTGAAATATACAGCATAAACTGATTTCCCTGTTATCCTTTTTCTGCTGGAAAGATAAAACAACGGCTTGTCTCCTCTATAAAGACAAGTCGTTGTTTTGTGTCAAACGGGCACCAGCTCATGTAAAACTCACTTTATATACTGCTTTAAATAGTTCCATACATCCTCTTTTCCCTCGCCAGTCTCAGCAGAGAATGGGATAACTGTGTCTTCTGTTTCCATCTCTAATGTTTCAATAACACGTTTGATATGGGCAACTTTTTTATTTTTAGGAATTTTATCTACTTTTGTTGCAATTACTAATACCGGAATATCATAATGCTTAAGAAAATCATACATCATGATATCATCTTCTGTTGGATGATGGCGAATATCTACAATTAATACGGTTAAACGTAAGGTTTCCCGTAAGGAGAAGTACTCTTCCATCATCCGGCCCCATTTTTCCCGCTCTTTCTTCGAGACTTTGGCATAGCCATAGCCTGGAACATCAACAAAATAAAAGGCATCATTGATATTATAGAAATTAAGCGTCTGTGTTTTCCCCGGTTTAGACGATGTTCTCGCTAAATTTTTACGATTAATTAATTTATTAATGAAAGACGATTTCCCAACATTGGATCGGCCCGCTAAGGCGATCTCTGCCCATTGGTCTTGAGGATATTGTTTTTCTGAGACGGCGCTAATGACAATTTCGGCTTTATTGACCTTCATGTTTCTCCTCCAATAATGCATACCTTAACACAGTATCTAAATGATTAACTGGGATAAAGGTAACTTGCTCTTTTACACTTTCCGGAATATCATCTAAGTCTTTTTGATTATCGGCTGGAATGATAATCGTTGTAATACCAGCTCGATGGGCACTAAGTGATTTCTCTTTTAATCCGCCTATCGGAAGCACTCGCCCCCTTAATGTAATCTCACCAGTCATACCTACTTCTTTACGGACTGGCCGGCCAGTTAAGGCGGAAACAAGTGCCGTTGCCATGGTAATCCCTGCGGAAGGGCCATCCTTCGGTGTTGCTCCCTCAGGTACATGAATATGAATATCATTCTTGTCAAGGAAATCTGGATCAATCTCCAATGCATCTGCACGGGATCTGATATAGCTTAAGGCTGCTTGAGCAGACTCTTTCATTACATCTCCTAATTTGCCTGTCAAAGTAAGCTTCCCTTTGCCTTTCGCTAAGCTGACTTCAATTGACAAGATATCGCCACCAGCTGACGTATAGGCAAGTCCTGTTGCTGCACCTATTTGATCATCCTGTTCCATCATACCATAGCGGAATTGTGGTTTACCGAGAAGAGACTCTATTTGCTTCTCTGTCACTACTACCCGTTTCCTCTCCCCTGCAACAATAAGCTTTGCCGCTTTTCGACAGAGAGAGGCAAGCTGACGTTCCAAGCCTCGCACACCTGCTTCTCGTGTATATAAACGAATCAACTTTAGCAGCGCCGGGTCTTTCATTTGCAGCTGCCCTTTCTTTAATCCATTTTCTTCCATCTGTTTAGGGAGCAAGTGTTGTTTGGCAATATGGAGCTTCTCTAATTCAGTATATCCTGCGATTGTAATAACTTCCATCCGATCTAATAATGGACGCGGAACGGTAGCTAAATTATTGGCAGTAGCAATAAACATAACCTTAGATAGATCATAAACCTCTTCTAAATAGTGATCACTGAACGTACTGTTTTGCTCAGGGTCCAAAACCTCCAACATGGCAGATGAGGGATCTCCCCTAAAATCATTGGACATCTTGTCAATCTCGTCCAGCAGGAACACAGGATTTATTGTTTCTGCCTTTTTCATCCCTTGAATAATCCGGCCAGGCATAGCGCCAATATAGGTACGGCGATGCCCTCTAATCTCAGCCTCGTCTCTAACCCCTCCCAGGGAAATACGAACAAAATGACGATCGACCGCCTTTGCTACCGACCGTGCCAATGAGGTCTTTCCTACACCTGGTGGTCCTACCAGACATAAAATAGGTCCTTTCAGTGAGTCGGTTAACTTTTGGACAGCTAAATATTCCAGTACACGATCTTTAACTTTCTCCAAGCCATAATGGTCGGCATCCAATATTTCTTTGGCATGCTGAATATCTAAATTATCTGTTGTCTGTTCTGACCACGGCAGAGATAATATCCAATCGATATAGTTTCGAATTACTGAACTTTCTGCTGAACTTTGTGGGACTCTTTCATATCTCGCTAATTCTTTTTCCAACACTTCTACAATCCGATCTGGCAAGTTTTTTTCTTCTATTGCCTTGCGCAGGTCTGCTATTTCGCCTGTTTTGCCATCCTTATCTCCGAGTTCCTTCTGAATGGCCTTCATTTGTTCTCGTAAGTAATATTCTTTTTGCGTTTCTTCCATCGATTTTTTGACACGCTGCCCTATTTTTCTCTCTAGTTCCAGCACTTCTTTCTCATTAGAGATAATATCAAGCAATTTCTGTAAACGAGCTTTCACCTCTAGTGTTTCTAAGATGGTCTGTTTATCCGACATTTTCAAGGTAATATGTGAAGCAACAATGTCAGCAAAGTTACTAGGATCTTCGATATCGTTCACAGTGGCCAAGGTTTCTTTCGTTACTTTTTTCGAGATTTTAGTATAATGTTCAAACTGCTCCAGTAGAGCGCGCATTAATGCTACTTCTTCAGCCAGGTTATCATGATGATCTTCCAATTCTTCAATTTCCACAAAAAATTGCTGGTCCTCATTGATAAATTGGTGTATCCTAGCACGGTATACCCCTTCAATCAACACTCTCATTGTTCCATTTGGAAGTTTCAACATTTGATTAACTTTCGCCACAGAACCTATTTCATGAATGTCTTTCGCCTTTGGATCATCCAATCCGCTTTCCTTTTGGGCAGCTAAAAAAATGTGCTGGTCATTCATCATAGCTTTTTCTAATGATTGAATAGATTTCTCCCGACCGACATCTAAATGAATGATCATGCCAGGAAAAACGATCAACCCTCTTAATGGCAATAATGGTATATGTATAAATTTGGTTGTCATATGACACCTCCGTCTAGCTACTTGTGTGAAGCCTATCGGCAGTTTGTAACACTGCAACGAAAGGTAAATTAAAATTGTAGTTGTAAGTGAAACGCAATTTAAGCAGAATTTGTTCCTTGTATACATGCATAAGGTGCAAAATGGTTCTTGTTCAGAAGCAGGTGACCACTACTGTCTGGTTAACTTGTCCCATATTTATAAAAAATATTTTCAGAAAGTAGCCGTAACAGTATTTTGCTGCTTTTATGCCACAGATCTGAACTATGGAAAAAGACCTATTTGCTTTGTTAACAGTTTAATGAAGTTTTGTCTGTTTGTAAATCCTTATGCAACGTGCTTATTTAAATCTTCCCCAAAAAGATAAAAAGAATACAAAATCCCTTGTTAAATAAACAAGGGATTTATTCTTTACGCGCTCTCTTTTGGTGATTTAAGATCGATAATCGTACCATCCTCATGAACCAGCTTTGGACGGCCATTTTCAGATACTACCGTTTCTTTCGTAATAATACACTTCTTGACATCATCACGTGAAGGCAGTTCAAACATCACATCCAACATAATGCCTTCTAAGATAGAACGCAATCCACGAGCACCAGTTTTGCGCTCAATGGCCTTCTCTGCAACAGCTTCTAAAGCACCTGCTTCAAATTCTAATTCCACATTATCTATTTCGAATAGTTTATTGTATTGTTTTACCAGCGCATTCTTTGGTTTCGTTAGAATTTCAACTAAGGCTGCTTGATCTAGTGGCTCTAAACTCCCAATAACCGGTAAACGGCCAATAAATTCTGGAATTAAACCAAAACGCAATAAATCTTCTGGGAGTACTTTTGATAATAAAGTGGATTTATCCAGTTCTTGATTTTCTGCTTCCGCACCGAAACCAATAACCTTCTTTCCTAAACGACGCTTGATGATTTGTTCAATACCATCAAATGCTCCACCACAAATGAATAAGATATTTGTTGTATCAATTTGAATAAACTCCTGATGTGGGTGTTTTCTGCCCCCTTGTGGCGGTACACTAGCGGTCGTTCCTTCTAATATTTTGAGAAGTGCCTGCTGTACCCCTTCACCAGATACATCACGAGTAATCGATGGATTTTCTGATTTGCGAGCCACCTTATCAATTTCATCAATATAGATGATTCCTTTTTCTGCTTTTTCTACATCATAATCAGCGGCTTGGATAAGCTTTAACAGGATATTTTCCACGTCTTCGCCCACATAACCAGCTTCGGTTAATGAAGTAGCGTCAGCAATGGCAAACGGCACATTCAAAATACGTGCCAGAGTCTGAGCTAATAGTGTTTTTCCGCTACCAGTTGGCCCAATCATAGCGATATTACTTTTGGATAATTCCACCTCATCCTTCGACTTCGGAGAATTGATACGTTTATAGTGGTTGTAGACAGCAACAGATAAATTACGTTTAGCCTGTTGTTGTCCAATTACGTAATCATCTAAAATTTCACAGATTTCTTGTGGTTTTGGAATTTCTTTATATTCCACTTCCTCTTCAATTCCTAATTCCTCTTCCACAATTTCTGTGCATAACTCTATACATTCATCACATATATAAACGTTCGGCCCTGCTACTAACTTGCGAACCTGATCTTGGCTTTTTCCGCAAAAAGAACATTTAAGCTGACCTTTACCTTTTTCTTCGTTAAATTTATACATGTCTTTCACCCCTTGTTCAAAAATATAGCCATTTATACAACAAAACAACCTTAGAAAATCCTACCTTTAGGTAATCATATCAAATTGTTTCAAAATAACAAAGTGATACACATTATCACGATAACAGCCTACCAAGCATTAGATCACATTACAACTAGTTTGCACCATTTTTGACTGGTTCATCCTTGACAGCCGTTTTTGATTACGATATGAGTCATTTGTATGGAAAAAGGGCGAAGACAGCTCCCTTTGAAGAATTGAACGCTAAAAAGAATGATGGACAGCGCCTATTGTTATAATCTGAAATAAAGACGCTGTATTATGTTATGTCTATGATCATTATAACGATTATTCTTAAATATATATGTATGTAATGGAAGAGTCATTCTCGTTTCCCGATAACTGAAAAAACGGTATGGATGTACGAAAACAAGGTACCGGCTAAAGCACCTTGTTTTCTTTAAATGACTCGTGTTAAAGTGAAAGTTTGTTCAGTAGGCTCCCACTGGAACCAATCGAACCGATACTGGCTGTTGGGTCTCCTTAGAAATAACGTGTTCCCTTATTTCTTGAAGCGGGAATCTTACTGCGATAAAAGACTTACTATTTTGTTTTGCTGTTATCTACTAACACATCAATTGCTTTTTTAAATTTCAAATCATCTTGAAGAGCTAGCGTGTTTCCACCAAGCGCTTGTTTGATTTGATCGATTTCCATGTTATACATAGTAGCCATGCTTTCTAATTCTTTCTCGATATCTTCTTCTGTCACTTCTACATTCTCTGCTGCTCCAATAGCTTCGAGGGTAAGGTTTGTCTTTACACGCTTTGCAGCATCTTCTTTCATTTGTTCTTTCAATGCATCTTCGTCTTGCCCAGAGAATTGAGAATACATTTCTAAAGTCATGCCTTGCATTTGTAATCTTTGTTCAAATTCCTGCACCATGCGATCCAACTCCGACTGTACCATTGCTTCCGGAATATCTATTTCGGCATTATCAGAAGCTTGTTGAACAAGTGATTCACGTTTGTCAGCGTCTGCTTGGTTTTCTTTTTGTTCTTGAAGACGTTTCTTTGTCTTTTCTTTTAGTTCTGCTAGTGTTTCTACTTCATCATCTATATCTTTGGCAAATTCATCGTCTAATTCTGGAAGTTCTTTTGCTTTTACTTCATGAATTTTCACTTTGAATGTTGCTTCTTTACCAGCTAAGTTTTCTGCGTGGTATTCTTCAGGAAATGTAACTTCTACTTCTGTTTCTTCTCCTGCTTTTTTACCGATAAGCTGTTCTTCAAAACCTGGGATAAAGGAACCAGAACCAATTTCTAATGAATGATTATCTGCTTGTCCGCCTTCGAAAGCTTCTCCATCAACAAATCCTTCGAAGTCGATAACCGCTGTATCTCCATCTTCAATGGCTCCTTCTTCTTTGACAACTAACTCTGCTTGTTGTTCTTGTTGTTTTTTAATTTCCGCTTCGACATCTTCATCTGTTACTTCTGTGTCCTCTTCTTCTACTTCTAAGCCTTTGTAGTTCCCAAGTTTCACTTCAGGTTTTACAGTTACTTTTGCAGTGAAGATAAGGTTTTTGCCTTTTTCAATTTGCTCAATATCAATTTCCGGCTGATCAACAGGCTCAATTCCTACTTCATCAACAGCTTCACTGTATGCACCAGGAAGAATAATATCTACGGCATCTTGGTATAATGATTCTACACCAAAACGTTTCTCAAACATACCTCTTGGCATTTTACCTTTACGGAAGCCAGGAACTTGTACTTGCTTTACTACCTTTTTGAATGCTTGATCTAATGCTTCGTTAAATTTATCCGCCTCTACTTCAATCGTAAGGACGCCTTCGTTCCCCTCTTGCTTTTCCCATTTTGCTGTCATTCTAAATTCCCTCCAACATAAAAACTTTGTATATTTTGTCGTTCATTCTATTTACCCCGACCGAACGCAAATTGCAACCATTATATTATAACACAATTGCATTTGCTTTCAATAATAATAATGTATGTATTATTTTTTTGCAATTTATTTTGACCTTTATATGCTAAATATCTAAGATAGAAGTGTACAACTTATCGGATAGTGTAATCATATCCAGATAATGCTGTTTCATAACAGCCTCATGACTCTGGCTTGCTTCATCCGGCAACTGAAAACTTTTACTGACATAATGTAATAAGGCCTCTGCCAATAATTGATAATCCTCTTTCTGCGGCAAAAATGGCGTATATACATAAGCAAAACGCTCTAATATAAATTGAATCATTTGATATTTCGTTGGATCTTCTTGCAGGACATCATCTAAGTAGTACGTAACACCTGAAAAAAATGAGGCAGGGATGATCGGCTCCTCTAGTTTCAACATTAAATCAGCTGTTAAATTAAATTTTTCAATATGTATGGGTGTCTTGATTTCTGCCTTTTGAAAATATTCTAATAGCGCTGTTTTGACAACCGGGTGAATATCTGAACGAGTAAGTAACTCCTGATAGATGGAAATTCGTTTGTAGATTCCCATTCCAATCAGCCGCTTGATCATATACCATTGTTGCCGACTGTTATTACTATCAATCGCTTGTTCCAACTGTGCCGTTACTTCTGTAAAAGATTTCTCATCTTCTTGGTGCTGAAGCTCTTCGCTTAACTGATATACATGCTGTAACTGGCTTCTGATATGATCAGGTATCTCTTCTTTTAGTGCATCATCAATCAGGAACATGACTTCTTCATACTTACTTAACTGAAATAACAACGTTGCATATATATGTATATAGGAAGGGTAATAATGATCTTTCTTAGCTATCAGCTGTTCACATAATTCTTCTGCTTCCATCTGCATATTTAATTCCATCATGCAAATCAATTTTCCTGTCATTACTTCATGTGAATGGACACCGTTCTCTGTTAATTGGTGAAAATAATCATATGCCTCTCTAAAGTGATTATCCTGCATAGCCTGTGTCGCCCGCTGTTCTAGTTGTTCCCTCCACTGAGGCAGCATAATTATTTTCTCTTGATTTTCTCTCATTAGGTCACCTGCCTTTCCTGTTAATAGTTGTGTAGGTTTCATTATAATGTGTATTGCCCCGTTACTCAAGGGTAACAGGAGATAACTTACCCTAATACTTGGTTATTTATACTAGGAGTCGGGAAAAGAAACCGTCATAAGATAAAACTTGGCTATCTGTAAAACTGACTCCTCGCAGTTTTTGCTCTTTTCTTAATAATAAGCTTTTACAGGTTTGTTTATACCTGTTTATGCCCAGATTCTCTCAAGACATTTTTTATCATATAACAACACCTAATATATCGAGTTTTTTCTTTCCAATCATGATGTATGTCTCTATATAATAATTAATGGCATCTGTGTAGCCTTTAATGATGTTTATATTACCTGCTTGAAAATACTTGACTTCTACATAATTAGCCGAAGTCAAAAGGAAATTGATTTCTTCACCTGCTATTCCTCAAGCTGCGGTTTGTGGAATCAGCCAAATGTAAATCCTTTTGCGTTAGAAGGTTGTTCAGTTCCTTTTGCTAAATACACTACCACTGAAGGGGTTTAATGAAGAAACTGTCTCACCTAAAAAAATAACTTACATTACTATTTCCATCTAAAAGGACAGACATATAGAACTTTTTTGATAGAAAAGCACTATTTTCTTTAACAAACCGCAATTAATAATAAGAATATGCTCCCTTGACCAAAGCGATAAAATGGCGGAAAATAAATAATACTTAAATAAGGCAGAAGGAGCGAACAAAATGGCGGAAAAATTCATCAATCAGCTTATTGATGGACAAGTTGCAATCCTCAAACAGTTAAAAGATCTATCGGAGAATACCGAAAAAAGGTTCGCCGAACTAAAAAGAGATGTGGGTGGACTAACAACAGGTGTAAACGACTTAAAAGCAGATGTAGGTGGGCTAAAAACAGATGTAAACGACTTAAAAACAGATGTAGGTGGGCTAAAAGAAAAGCAAGATACCTTTGAGAGGAAGCAAGACATCTTGGTTGAAAACGCAGGTAATCTTATGGAAGGGCAAACCAGAATTGAGAAACAGCTTGAGTCTTTTGTCCGTAAAAAGGACCTTGACTATTTTGATAAGAAAATTGGCGAGCATGATCGGGAGTTATATATTCTAAAAATGGAAAGTTAATATAGACGAAAGCAACCGTTCTCACGAAATGCTGAGGACGGCTGCTTTGTATTTTCTAGATCAATTACTAAAGATAAAACAAGCAGGTTGGTATTACTTTATCATTTATAAAAATCATATTTTTAGAAAGAAGATTGTTCAAACATTCACCAGATAGATCGGGCTATTATTTAGTAGGAGGAATCTTTATCCCCCACTTGGGTGGAAATCCCACAAAATCTTGAAATAGGTTGCCGAGATAAGCTAATAAACAAAAATACCAAGCCCTTAATAACAAAAGGGATTGGCATTTATCTTAGAAACGTCCCAGGAGAGATTCGAACTCCCGACCCACAGCTTAGAAGGCTGTAGTTTTTGATAAGGCTAAGTAACAACCTTTATGATTGATAAGGTTTTATTGGAATATTAATAGTTTATATTATGCTTCATTTTGCTTGTTTATTTTTAAATAATTTTAATTTCAACCCCAATTCAACCCCGGAAAAATCTTTGTCTTTTTTAATATAAAAATTTCTTCTATATAATATATACTCAGTTTCATTTGATAAAATTGCCATTGATAATTTACTCCCTAACTTATATAATGAGAACAAATGTTCTTTTTTTAAGGAGTGAACATCTTGCGATATTTATCTGATGAAGAATATAAAATAGCTAGCAGGTACTTGTTTTTGTCCATGGTCATTAAGGTATTAGAGTATGATTTGAAACAAATCCATAAAAGTCATATATTCCGGATCAACGAACCATTTATAAATCTGTTAGAATCATCTATACAGATGGCAAAGGAAGAACGGCAAGTTTTAAAAATAAAAATGCTGGATCATAAGCTGAAAGTGGTGCGGTCAGGCCAAAGAGGTGACTTTACCGTATATACTTTTATTTTGGGAAACCAAGAAGAACAGCGCAGTTATTATAACCCTGCGATTAGAAAGAAAGTGAGAGGTATTATTGAAGAACTGTTTGAATCCGTCGAATACAAGATGGGCACCTAAAAATGGTGCTATTTTTTTATAATATAGTGACGTCTGTTATATCAGTTGGATAAAACTTGCGTTGACCAACAACTATATAATCATCTGCATAATTAATCATGTCTATATAGCCTTTACGGACTTAATCTCACCGTCTTGATAGTAGCTAACCTCTACTAATAAATTGTCTTTTTGGGCTAAAGCCAAACGAAAATTAAACTCCTGAAATTGTTGTTCATCAATTGTTGGTTTTTGTTGTAGTGACACTTCTTTTCTCAACTTTTTAAGTTCAACAACATGTTCTGGCAACGTCATAGCTGACCACTTTTTATTTCCTCGATCATTGACATTCATGCTCCTACCCTCTTTCTTGCCGATCCATATGATAAAATGTTCGCCCGTTTAAAACTCCGCACCTGCTTGCGATAGTAGCAGTAAGCAATAATGTGTGTGTCTTTAATCTCTATGATCCTTATAATGCGTTGAGTGACTTTATTGCTTTTGTCCATATAATAAATCATAATTTTCTCATTAGGTTTCAATTGTATGCCTCCTATAAGAACGTTTGTTTCTATTAGGGTAGCACAAAAATAAGAACGTGTGTACTTGTATTTTTAAACAAAATAAAAAAGCCTATCAACTGTACGGGAAGATAGGCTTTTTTATTTTGTGTGATGTCATCGAACCTGAATGGGAGCATAATGTACTTTCATGCCTCCATTCCACGTTGGTTCACATTTTAGTGGAGTCATTGCCGAGGCTGTAATCGCTGAACTAAAGAATATAACACTTGTGATTCCAATAGAAACACCTAAATTGCGTAAAAATTTCTTTGGTTTCATCCTGATTCCCTCCAATCATGACTATTTTATTTATGATATTGAATTAAACACTTCCGAATTAACTTATTCAAATTATAACCGACCGTTTTAATTTGCCAAAATTTTTATTCTATTTATGACCTCCATAACAGGTCTATCGCTTGTTTAATCACTTTTATGTTTTGGCCATCTAAGCCATGCATGACGTCAGCCAGTTTAATATCGTCAATGGAACTGTTGAAGCATTGTAAAGCAAAACGAATCATATTTTTATCACTGGAAGAAAACACACCCATGATTTCGTAAAGTTCTCCAACGTCAAGCGAACCCTCGACATCAATAGCTTTTGCCACGTTTTCAGCTTTAAAAGTTGCTCCAACGAGATAAGCGAAAACGCCATATTCTAAGTCAGATAAAAGTGAAATGTTGAAAAATAAAATATTTTTATATCTTACTTCGATCAGATAATATGTATAGTATAAATAATAATTAATAAAAGATCAAGCCCCTCACCACATGAGGGGCTTGCTACATACTAAGTGAATAGTAAGTGCATTTTTTATAGAGAATAATTAATAACCTCTTCTTTCCTCAGAAGGTTCTTCGTCAAGATCTGGCTCTTCTTCATCCATATTAAAAGGTGTGTCATATTCATTTGGCTCTCTTACATCACGTGGGTCAGTATCTATATCTGGTCTCCCATTATTATTACGTTCAGGCGTATAATTGATATCGTCTGGCTGATCATCCATCTCATTGTCGTTATCCATTGTACATGCTGATAAAACACCAATTGAGATAGCACTAGCTATTATTAGAGTAATGATTCTTTTCACGGCTTACCTCACACAATTTTAATTGACACATTTTAGTTTGAATCATTTTAAATTTTTCATTCATTCTTTAGGTTTTTTTATGTTGAAGAGAAATGATTTCCACACATTTTTTTATTTCTTCTTCACAAAATAAAAAAGGCTTCAAAAGCCGATAATTACATTCAGGAGATGATCTTATTATGAGAAATATTCCATGGCTTTCTGTGCTTGGTTCAATCGGTATAGGTGTTGCAGCTTTCAATATGATGAATAATCAAGGCCAAGGAGGCCAAATGCAAAAATTACTTTCTAATGCAACGAATATGACTAATCAGGGACAATAATATCATTAGAAAAAAATAATGCCCTCACCACCAAGGTACTGTAGGTTCAAATCCTAATGGTGGAAAGTCTTCTAATAAATTTTACTGTAAAAACAAAAATTGTTTAGTCCTTATCCAAAATAATAAAAAAAGATAAGGACTAAACAATATATAGCTATTATTTTATGCGGTCTTATGGCAACGCCTCTTTAACAATGCTTACCAGTTACCACAGCTATTAACCTGATACGCTTTGTCTGCATTCCAGTTACTTAATATTTCATGATATACTTGTTCGCCTGTTCCTACGAGATCGAGATAACTAAACAGCTGATAATACTCCCCTATCCTTTTTTTAATATCTGCTTCCGTTGATAGATTAACACTACTACAAGAAGAGGGACTAAATGAAGTATTCGGGTCAGA
>NZ_JAFBFA010000028.1 GCF_016909015.1 Gracilibacillus alcaliphilus | reverse complement strand
GAAATTAAACAGCCTGGCACCGTTGGAATATCGGTACCAGACTGTTGCATAGATTTTTGTTTTTTCACTGTCTACTTGACAGGGTGCAGTTCAGAAGGTAGGCTGCCTTTTTTAATAGATCAGAAAGTATATCCAATTCCAGCTATTATTAGCTATTTCAGAAATAAGCTCTGTAGAAGATATGGAGAGCAGGGCAACCGCTGCGGCTGACCATTTCGATTTCTGAGGGGCACGGTCTTCAGCTAACTTTTTGCCAAGAAGAGCACTTTTTCAAGTTAGCTGAAGCCATGCCAGGCGACATAGAAAACACTGTGAAAGTGTCTTTTGCTTGAACAGATGTTGCACTTGTGTTCTTGAGTGAAAGCGACTTCTCGTAGCGGAATTCCATCTTGGCTAAAAGATAAAGGACCAAATACTCTTCTTGGTTTTTCTAACTGTGTGAATTTGAATATAAAAACAAGGTAGATAATAACTTTCAAACACTCAGGCGGATAGTTTGCTGTGAGTGTGTTATGCTAATAAGTGAAGAAAATGAACTTCCTAAGCAATACTATTGGACGTTATTTCCTTGTTAAATCTCGTTTTAGAGCTATTACAAGAGGTGATTTTATGACAGATAAACATAACCAAGGCTGGCATTTTGACAATAGTTATCAGCGCTTACCTGGCCTTTTCTATACCAGGGTACAGCCGGCAGAAGCAGAGCAGCCCGAAATCGTTTTATTCAATGAGACATTAGCTGCTCAGTTAGGATTGGATAGCAGCAAGTTGAAACAGGAGTTGGAAATTTTTGCTGGAAATCACTTGCCAGATGGCAGCATGCCAATTGCACAAGCATATGCCGGACATCAATTTGCTTCCTTTACGATGCTTGGTGATGGACGTGCGGTACTCTTAGGTGAACAAATCACACCGAGTGGTGCACGTGTTGATATTCAATTAAAAGGTTCAGGCAGAACCCCTTATTCACGAGGGGGTGACGGGCGTGCTGTGCTTGGTCCGATGATTAGGGAATATTTGATTAGTGAGGCAATGTATGGATTACGTATACCAACCACTCGCAGCTTAGCTGTTACCACTACTGGAGAAAAGGTACATCGGGAAGCACCTTTTCCAGGAGCGGTGTTAACCAGAGTGGCAGCCAGTCATATACGGGTAGGAACGTTTCAATATGCCAGACAATGGGGGGACAAACAAGATTTACAAACGCTTGCTGATTATACGATTGACCGACATTATCCGGAAATCGCAAATGATGAGAATCCCTATCTGTCCTTATTGAATAAAACAGCGGAAAAACAGGCTGCCTTAATTGCCCAATGGCAGTTAAAAGGTTTCATCCATGGTGTGATGAACACTGATAATGTAGCAATAAGCGGTGAAACAATTGATTATGGACCATGTGCCTTTATGGATGCATACGATCGGCAGACTGTTTTTAGTTCAATTGATCGTCAAGGCCGATATGCATATGGCAATCAACCAGAGATCGGTGCTTGGAATATGGCACGTTTTGCAGAATCAATGTTGATTTTAATCGACGATGTAGAAGAACAGGCACTGCCAAAGGCGAAGGCTGTGATCCAACGATATTTGAAACTAGTAGAAGAAAATTGGCTTGATGGGATGAGGGCTAAATTAGGGATTAGTGATAAAAAAGAGCAGGATGTTGTGCTGATTCAACGACTCCTTGATTTAATGGAACAGCACCGAGCTGATTTTACCAATACTTTCCGTTCACTTACTTTACAACAATTGGACACAGGGGTCAGGCTGTTTCAATCAAAAGCCTTTGACAAGTGGTATCAGCAATGGCAAGATCGATTAGCTGAACAGGCACTTTCCAAAGAGGAAGCTTATCAGCGAATGAAACAGCACAATCCTAGCATCATTCCACGGAATCATTTAGTCGAAGAAGCGATTACCGAAGCCATGTCCCATCAGAATTATCAGCCAATCCATAATCTTCTCGCTGTATGCAAAGACCCGTATGCTTATACAAAGGAACAAGCGTCTTATGCAGAAGAGCCACCAGATCAACCTTATACCACTTATTGTGGTACGTAAGGAAACACGAAGAAGCTGTCACAAAATGCATTATTTGAATTTTGTGACAGCTTTTTTTATTTGTTGTATTTTCCATTCTTTCAGTAGGTTCAAGAGATAATAATCTCTTATAGCACTAAATATTTGATACGTGAAATGCCAATTACAAACGAGCTAATTCTTGAATTCGGATTTTTTGGAAGTAAGTTGAAAGTGATTTTGATAGGACATAACTATTAAACTATTTATATATCTGTGAAAATACTTGTGGAATGAATTCTTTTCATAGATTAAGAAAGGAGTGAATCATCGGAAAAGTGCGCAACAACAAAAAATACAGTGAGGTGAAAATATGCTGAGTAGGAAAGTAAAGTTAAAATCGTTATATGTGTTTATGACGATGATACTTCTACTTGGATTACTCCATCCAGGTTTAGTATTTGCGGCGGGCTCGGCAAATACAGAAGAGGATAACGCAGAAGAAACGCCTGTGGAAGAAATAGAAGAATCTGTTGAAGCGGAAGCACCTGAGGAAACAGAGGGAAGTACAGAAGATATTGAAGAATCATTTGAAGCAGAAGAAAGTGTGGAAGAAGTAGCAGAACCTGCGGAGACGGAAGAAAATGTAGAGGAATCTGTGGAGTCTGTAGAAACGGGGGAAAATACAGAAGAAGCGGCAGAATCTGATGGAACCGAAGAGAAGACGGAAGAAGCGGAACTTCAGCCAACAGTATTTGAAGTGAATACGGTACTAGATATTACAGAAGAAACAGAAGGACTTGTAACAATCTCTGTAGATACGACAAGTGATGTAGAAATCACATCTTTAAAATGGCTAGAAGGTAACAGAACTGTAGAAGATTTTGATGGAGCAGGTCATGGGATTGACCTAGAAACGGCTTCATTCACTGTAGAGGAGAATGGAACGTATACAGTTTATGCTTCAAATGCGAAAGGTGTGGAAGCAGTATCGACTATTATGGTTGATAATATTGTTGAACCAGATCCTGAACCTGAGATTGATTTTGATTTGTATGTAGAACCAGGTACAATTTCTGAATGGGATAGTGCAAGAAGAGGTGTTCAAATTTTTGCTTATGATCTCCCTCCAAATGCAGAAGTTCAACTAATCATTCCAGGTACAGATATTGACATGATGTTGATTGCCAATTCTGATGGAAATCTTGGTGGTAACCTGACTTTTGAAGCTGCCGCAGGTACTTATTCAGTCACATTAACGCTAGGAGATGTATCAAAGACTGCTGATATAGTTGTACAAAGTAATGAAGATTACTATACGTATACATTAGAGTCAAGCGTCCATACGGAAAAGGAAGTTATTACCGAATCAGAAGCGACTGCTGAATTTTTAACAGTAACTGGGCGAGATTTTCCTAGTATGGAGTATATAGATATCATATTAAATGGTGATCATATAGAAACCATTGAAGGTGGTGGATTCATCTTCTCCCATGACTTAGATATAAGTCAATTACCTATAGGTACACATACAGTAGAGTTTGTACATCCGGCAGGTAGTGGAGAAGCAAGTTTTACAATCGTTCCTGATGAACAGGGCACATTTCCTCCTGCCGGAACATATGAAGGCAAAACACACCAAACGATTGCTGGAGGAATTGAATTTGATGAGCCTAGTGAGTATGAAGTAGCCTTAACTGTTGATGAGAATGGTATACTAACACAATTTGAAACAGAATACTTCTGGTTTTGTTCTGCTCCTGGTGAGGGCGGTACGAGTTCGTTTTCGATAACGGCAGAAACACCAATCACTGCTGATCAGCCATTTGAAATTAAGATTGGAAGTAACACACTTACTGGAACAGTTCACGCGGATGGTACTGCCTCTGGAACAGGATATGTTGGAAGTGAATGTGGTGCTAGTATCTTTGAATGGAGTGCTGAACTTGACGGAGCAGTTGATCCAGAACCACAGCCAGAAGAATTTGAAGTAGAATTAACTCCAGATACCACAGAAGAAACAGAAGGAGCTGTAACAATCACCGTAACGACAACAAGTGATGTAGAACTTACATCCTTAAAATGGTTAGCAGGTGACAGAACAGCGGAAGACTTTGTAGATGCAGGAAATGAAATTGATTTAGAAACAATGACATTTACTGTAGAAGAAAATGGTATATATACCATTTATGCCTTAAATGCAGATGGTGTTGTAACATTGTCGACCATTGAAATTAACAATATTACTGACTCAGGAGACGGAGATGGAACTGATCCGGGAGACGGAGATGGAACTGATCCGGGAGACGGAGATGGAACTGATCCGGGAGACGGAGATGGAACTGACCCGGGAGACGGAGATGGAACTGACCCGGGAGACGGAGATGGAACTGATCCGGGAGACGGAGATGGAACTGATCCAGGAGATGGAGACGGAACTGATCCAGGAGATGGAGACGGAACTGATCCAGGAGATGGAGACGGAACTGATCCAGGAGACGGAGATGGAACTGATCCAGGAGATGGAGACGGAACTGATCCAGGAGATGGAGACGGAACTGATCCAGGAGATGGAGACGGAACTGATCCAGGAGACGGAGATGGAACTGATCCAGGAGATGGAGATGGAACTGATCCAGGAGATGGAGATGGAACTGATCCAGGAGATGGAGACGACTCCGATTCTGAAGACAACACATTGCCATATACGTCAACGCATTTATTTAGCCTTCTTGCCATTGGAACGGCAATCCTATTTATTGGTTTAGCCTTGCTGATGTTTAGAAGAAAACAAAACGCTTAATAGAACGTATGGCCTCTTTGAAGAAAGGTAGATGAATAGCTTTCTTCAAGAGGCTTTTCTATCTCCTATGTGAAGATAGGGACTATCGTGTGTCCATATATCTTTATCCTTCTCTGACATAATTTAAAAGCATTTGTATTTGCATTTATTTCAACATATTTTACTCATATAAAATTAACTTTATTGAAGTCTGATAGCTTACTATGCTATTCGGGCATTTTCATTTTTTCAGGTATGCGGATGTGACGTAGGTCATTATTCAAATGGCAAGCCCAGACTGCAATTTATGGTTTATTTACATTGATGTAAAATTCCGTACTATTCATTTTGCCAAAAGCGGAACTTAATTTTCCTTCTTTGATGTAGTTTTCCATGGCCTCATTTGGCCTAAAATTGCCGATGTCAATTGACTATGGGAGTGAGGTACTAGGTCTGTCAACTGTGGTGTGGTATACTATGGTTATAGAAAAGAGGCTACGACCTGCTGGACGGGCTTAGCAGCGTTAATCAGATACTGATGTAAAGTAACGAAATTATCTAATCAAAAGGAGGGGCAGAAAACTTGTTACGATCGGTTAATGATTTACTAAATATGGCAGAGTTTCAAAGCTTTGTTGGGCGCGATGAGGAACTTCAGCTTATGCGAGGACAACTCGAAGTTGAAGAAAGGCAATGGAATACATTACACTTCCATGGATTTAATGGCATAGGAAAAAACGCCCTTCTAAAAAGATTTATGAAAATCTCCTCCGTAGCTAATATGATCTATTTAGATACGGAGAAAGGGATTCGATCACCACAACACTTTTTAGATAATATTGCTAAAAAACTATACGAGCACAACAATCGGACCAATAAAATATCTATAGACATAACAAAACCTTATACAACCTTTAATATCACTGATTGTTTGAATATTATTGCTGATAAAAATCCTCCATTTATTTTACTATTTGATTCACTCGAATTATGGAACCCCATCATGGAATGGCTGTTCGAGTCGTTTATTCCAAAATTATCAGTCAAGGTGCGATTAATTTCAGCCGGACGTGATTCACTCGAAGGTAAGTGGTTGCGTTCAAATTCATGGGACTTACTTGTTAAAAATGTCCAGCTAAAACCACTAAACAAGGAGCATGTCCATGAATACCTGAAAACTGTCGGGGTAGTCGAGCCAGCACTACGACATACGATCGTTAAGCTATCAAACGGAATCCCATTCGCTATGAATCTATGCTACAAATTGATAAATGAAAGCGGTCAGCAGATTGAAACGGCTGATTTTAAACAAATAATCAGGATTCTATGTCAAACTATTTTGGATGAGTTAGATATCTCAACGAAGCAGCGGTCTCTCTTAGACGCAGTATCTGTTGTTGGGCAATTTGATAAGGAATTACTTATGCACATTACTGGTCAGACGATTAGCTACGCTGATTTTGATCAGTTTTGTAATATCCAAATCATCACGAAAGCTAAAGAGGGCTGGAGCATACTTGATGGTATCAGAAATTGGATTCAAACCGATTTTAAAGAACACTCACCAGAGTTATTTAGTCGCTATAAAAAAAGGGCTTTGGAAGTGCTGCATAGAAGATGGAATGCTGCAGACCCACTTAAGCGTAGAAGTCTTTTTTTGGAAAACGTTTATGCTGTCGAAAATAAGCTTTTACAAGAATACTATTTTTTAGGTGACGAGACAGTTTATGATATTAGAACAGCTCTGCAAGAAGACATTGCATCTATTATGGAGATATGGAAAAATCGGCATTTGAACACACTCCAATCTGTTAACGATGGAACGGAGCAAGAGAAACTTATTCAATCTGTGTGGGAACTTGAGCCGGCAGCAATTAAGGCATTTTGGGAAAAAGATCGTATCGTTGGCTTCACTGCAATCGTTTCCCTTACCAATGAGGCTAGAAAAGTTTTCCTGAAAAATGATCTATACAGAAATTACCTCCTAAATACAAAAACAGAGGAGAATGAACGTCTCTTTTGGATCGGCGCAGCTGCAAAAAAGGATGATTATGAGGCTTTGAATGCAGTCTATCGTTATTTTTTTGAACATTTAATGGACAATTGCCTTTGTACAGTCATGTTTCCAACTGATTATGATGTTTCTGGATTGATGTCACTAGGGTTTAAAGAATTACCTTGGGGGTCCTCTGTTTCACCCTCAGGTAAAAAATTCCGTATGCTGCAAGTGGATTTTAGAGAGATATCCTTATTGCAATTATTAACAACCTCATACCCGGTCAAGACCAAGAAAAGCATCCCCATTTCAGAAGGTATTCAATGGATGAAAAAGTTGCTGCTTTCTTTTTATGATTTTGAATCCGATTCGGAGCTGTTCGAGGAGACGATGGCGATAATTGGTATTAAAAATGACGCGACCAGCGGGAAAACGATTCGGCTTTCCATTAAGGATGCTATAAAAGAAATAGGAAGTAGAACGGAAAAGGATCGAATGATGATGCGTTCGATTGAGCTGACCTATATTGACCGGATTGGTTCCAATGAAATAGCGGCAGAGCGACTGCATTTATCGACAAGTACGTATTACCGCTATGTTAGAAAAGGTATTGAAAAATTAGCGCTTCAGTTCATTAAGTAGAAGTAGTACATAAGTAAAATAAAAAGTTGCTTTTTGTTAGCAAAGTCCCTCGTGGTATACTATGATATACTTAGAAAAAAACATAAGGACTGGCGCCGTTATGAGCGAGGAATATTTTCAATTAAAACAACAGCAAGCGAAAGCTTATTTTCATATACTGTAGGCACAAATAGAGCAAGAGGATTTTACAACCAGGCTGATGGAAGACCTTCAGCAATATTATCATGCAAAAAAAGGAAAATGGGTAGATGCAGAAAAGTGGGGACAACAATCCAATCACTTCTTCCTTACACAATTAGCCAAGGCAGGACAGCTTGATTCTTACTTGTTTCGGAGTGTTTCTTATATTTATTTTCGCGACTTAGGCCGAAATATTACCTCGCCAGCACTGCAAAAGCGGATCACAGATATAACGAAAGATATCAAACAATACCTTAATAGCAACCAGCAGCAAGTATCGTTTGATATGGCAGAGCTATACCGAATCGCAGAGAAAGAATCTTTAGAGCCGGTTTTCTTTTGGCTGATTGATAAGCTCAAGTGGATTTCTGCTATGTTGCCTGAAGGTTTGGATAAAAAGGAAGCAAAGCGTAAACTGATCAAGATTATTGCCGGTGTTATTATTCATGAAATAGAAGAACTAAAAGAGCAAGCCTCGCCAAGCGTAAGGCGGGAACGCTTAGATCAAGCAGTACGAATCGGTTATTACTATGGGTTAACGTATCCGTTGATAGATGATCTTCTAGATGCTGATTTACTCACAGAGCATGAAAAGAGAGTATTTGCTTCTTTTATTCGCCAAACCTTATTAACGGGAAAGGTTAGTTCGATCAAACAAACAGATTGGCAGGAAGCGAATCAGTCGTTTATGGCAGCTGTACATCAGGAATTGGCGGAGGCATTTACTTACTTGAAAGAAAATCAATCGATCGAACGACAGCAAGATTTCTTGGAAAATGCTTATTTATTCTTTGAGGGACAAGAACAAGACCGACAGAAGCGGCTCGATCAAGCTGATTATACGAATGAACAGCTTTATCTGCCGGTGATTCTAAAATCTGCTTCCTCCCGCTTAATTGTCCGTTCTTTTCGCTCCTTTTCTGAGGATGACCGGGTAGAAGAGAACATGTTTCACTATGGGATCTATAATCAGCTGGCCGATGACTTAGCCGATCTGACTGAAGATTTAGCCAATCACAACGTAACTCCGTATACCTATTTTGTCACCTATCATCCACAGCAGCCAGAGCTGATCAATCCCTTTGCCATGTACTGGTCGGTAATCTATTACTTTATACACACGATGTATCCAGAAAAAGCAGAGATTCGGGAGATCATTTTAGACCGGGCTGTCAATGGGCTTAAGCGCTTGAGAGTAAGGCTGGGCAAAGAGCGATATCAGTCTTTTATGCAGCAATTTTCTATTGATGAGAAGTTCGACCAAACCCTTGAAAAGTTTGTTAAACGTACAAAGAATGTAGCTTTTTTTGACAAATGGATGCGGGATCAAATGTTAGAGACCTTGGGCCAAAATGAACAATCCAAACAGCAATTTCTGGCCAAAATGCAGACAACAAAGGTTCACATTGAGGGATATTTATCTATTGAATCGATGGAGAATACCTTAGAACAGGCGGCAGGTTATAGCTTGGCGGGCAGTGCTAAGCGTTTACGGCCGATTATGACCTGGATTATGGCCAAGGAAGGATTTGGTTTGTCAGAACAAATGATCCTGCCATTGGTGAAATCTGTTGAATATATGCATACGGCCTCCTTGATCTTTGATGATTTACCATCACAAGATAATGCTTTGATCAGACGGGGGAAACAGACTTTACATGCAAAATATAATCCTGCCGTTGCAGAGTTAACGGGATTATGGATGACACAAAAGGCAGTAGAGGAACAGGCGCTAATCAAGCATCAGAATCCAAGCTTAGTTTTAGAACTGATCGCCTATTCGACTCGGATTACTCAGGAGATGTGTAAGGGACAGTGGATGGATTTAGAAGCAAAAGCAAAACAGTTGAGTTTGGAAGAATTAAGGAAATTATCGGTATACAAAACAAGCCTTGGTTTTGAAGCCTCTCTGATGATGCCGCTTATTTTAGCAGGAGCTTCCGCAGATAAGAAGCAAGCTATCAAACGTTTAGCTTATCATGCTGGGATCGCTTTTCAAATTAAAGACGATTTATTAGATCTGGAGGGAGACACCGAACAATTAGGTAAACCGGCCGGACTGGATCAGCACAATCAAAGTGCCACATTTGTTACGATGTTGGGAGTAGAGGGAGCCCGCCGGGAGATGTGGCAGGATTATTTAGTTGCCAGAGACTGTTTGGCCTTTCTGCCGCCTATACCTTTCTTTCGTCAGCTTTTAGATTATTTATTGTTCCGTGATCACTAATGTATTAATAGTTGGTCATGGTTAAGTAAAAGATGAACAGCAGTAATCCGCCAAATCCAATGACATAGGCTAAGAACACCGGGTTTAATAAAATCCGGTGTTTCGCTGTTGCTGTTGTATCTTGGTCATGCTCTCCTTTCTGGTTATCCACTGTTTGACCTACCTTTAACGTATAAATCAGTGCGGCAGCCGCAACGACAATAATGAGCAAACAGGCAATCGGTAAGTAGAATGTCATGATATACACCACCTTTTTTGAATACACACTTATAACTGTAGCTTTTGGCGTTTGAATTGGTTTTATGCGTATAGAATATCTTTTTTCTTTTCTTGTATAAATGTGTTATATTAGTATCAGGTACTAATTCAAACCCTTTTTATAGGAGGCTATCATGGAAAACTTATTAAAACTTCAAGATAAAAATATTGTCATTATGGGAGTTGCAAATGAGCGAAGTATTGCTTGGGGTGTAGCAAAGTCGCTTCATCAGGCAGGTGCCAATTTAATTTTTACATATCGTAAAGAGCGTTCTCTTGCTAAATTGAACAAGGCTTTAGAAAAAAATGATATAGAAGCAAGACTTGTGCTGGCCTGTGATATTAATAGTGATGAAAGCATTCAACAGGCATTTACAGAGATTGGATCTGAAGTAGGTACGATTCATGGGTTGGTACATTCTATTGCCTTTGCCCATGCGGAAGACTTAAAAAACCGTTTTGTGGAGACAAGTAGAGAGGGATATGCATTTGCACAAGATACCAGTGCATACTCGCTCATTGCAGTAGCTCGTGAAGCCCAGCGCTTGATGACAGAAGGCGGTTCTATTATTGCAATGACTTATCTAGGAGCAGAACGTGCCGTACCGGGCTATAATGTAATGGGTGTGGCCAAGGCTGCATTGGAATCAGCGGTAAAATATTTAGCTTTAGACTTAGGCGGGCAGGATATCCGAGTTAATGCCATTTCTGCTGGAGCAATTAGAACATTAGCGGCAAAAGGTATTCCATCTTTTAATGAGATTCTGCACAAAATTGAAGCAGAGGCTCCTCTGAAGCGCAATGTGACACAAGAAGAGGTCGGCGATATGACATTAGCACTGCTCAGCCACTTATCTCGAGGCGTAACTGGTGAAATTGTCTATGTCGATTCAGGCTATAATATCTTAGGATAATCCCAAACCTCCATCAGCTACATATGTTGTTATGCGGCTGATGGTTCATTTTTGTACAATAAGAAAAATAAGTTATAACTTTGCTTACATAGTAAAACAAACACCTGGGTTTAGGACGGATTGTAGGAAGACACAGTGTTAACACCTCGCTACCATCACCCTTCAATTGATGACAAGTCTCGCTTTATTTTTCTTATCGTATAACTGCTGTAGCCACCAATCAAAACAACGGAATAAAACAAGAGATGGAGAATCATCATGAAAAAACGTTTATTATTGATAGCTTTACTGCTGATCACATTAGCAGCTATCCTTATTGTTGCCTTTGATTTCAAACCGAAATTAGCTGGCAGTTTGGCAGCTGCTTCTGAAAAAATACGAATGGACTACCAATTGCCAGATGAAATTACCGACCGATTTTGGGTGATAAGTGATATCGAATTAGAGGCAGAAACAGCCTTATTGATCGATGCAGAATCAGGTCATATCCTTTATGAATCCAATAGTGACCAAGCAGTACCAACTGCCAGCATGTCTAAAATGATGACAGAGCTGCTTGTATTAGAAGCTATTGAAGCAGGACAAATAAATTGGGAGGATGAGGTGACAGTCAGCGATTATGCCTTGGCGATTTCTAATCATCCTGGCTTTGCCAGTGTGGGACTAAGAGAAGATGAGACATATACGGTAAGGGAACTATTTGCAGCAATGGCGATACATTCGGCTAATGGGGCAACCATTGCCCTGGCAGAGACGGTCAGCGGCTCAGAAAAGGAGTTTGTACAAGCGATGAATCAAAAAGCAGCAGAATTGGGCTTAGAGCAATCTTCTTTCGTCAATAGCTCTGGATTAGATAATCATTTATTAGGGGAGTATTATTCAACAGGTTCGGCTGATGATACCAATACGATGTCAGCCAATGATCTGGCAAGCCTGGCTGTTTATTTGCTTCAGCAATTTCCAGAAGTGTTGGAGGTAATGAAACAAGCTGACTATATCAAGGGCGATCAAAGCTATCCTAATACCAATCGGATGTTACAAGGCGAATTAGCCTATAACGGAGTGGGCGGGCTGAAAACAGGTTATACCGATATAGCTGGTTATTGTTTTACTGGTACGGTAGAACGAGATGGTATACAGTTAATTTCAGTGGTCACAGGCACGTCAAGTGAAATGCAGCGTTTTGCGGATACTGCTGCATTGTATGATGAAGCATTTGCCTTAAGAGATAACTGGTAAAATAATACGAACAAAGGAAGAAGAGCCATGCAATTAAAAGGATGGATTATCTACAATGGGAATCTATATACACAGAAGTTCTCTGAACAAGTGGAATGGCTGCTCCGGACGGCCTCCCAGTTTGATATCGAGCTGGAAGCTGTGGCAAACCATGAGTTATTAGTCACGATTGATGGAGGTAATGCCAAGCTGCAGCCAGATAGGCCTGGGCCCGCACCTGACTTTGTCTTTTTTTGGGACAAAGATCTGTTTTTGGCAAGACAGCTGGAACAGCAGGGCATACGTCTGTTTAACAGTGCCAGAGCGATTGAAATTTGTGATGATAAGGCATTAACTCACCAGCAATTAGCAAATCAGGGCATACCTATGCCGAAAACGATTATTGCTCCCAAGATATATCGGTCTGTCCAAGATGACCGTCACTTAACACAAGTTATCGAGACATTAGGTTTTCCTCTGATTATGAAGGAATCTTTCGGCTCTTTTGGAGAGCAGGTATATTATATTCAAAATGAACGAACATTGCGGCAAAAGGTACACGAACTGGGGAATACTCCTTATATTTTTCAGCAGTATGTGCAATCCAGTTATGGTAAGGATGTTCGTCTGCATGTAGTAGGGGATCGTGTGGTGGCAGCGATGCTTAGAAAGGCTGAAGGTGATTTTCGGGCAAATGTAACGGCAGGCGGCAAAATGTTCCCTTATCAGCCAACAGAGGCAGAAAAAGCGTTAGCAGTGCGGTGCAGTCAATTAGTCGGGGCAGATTTTACTGGTGTTGATTTGCTGTTTGGGGCGAATCAGGAGCCAATCTTATGTGAAATAAATTCTAATGCCCATTTTAAAAATATCTATGATTGTACAGGAATTGACCTTACCAAGGCTATGCTGGGTTATATAAAGGAGCAATTATGATGAAAGGCTGGCTGATTTATAGGTGTGAGGATGCCAACAATAATAGAAGATTTATTGAATGGCTTCAATTGGAAGCAAGAGAATTAGGGATAGAGTTAGAGCTGATTTTCTATCACGATATTAACTATGGTGTGCATGAAGGGAATTTGTTTGTCAGAGCAGGTCAGGCCTCTCTGCCAGAGTTTGTTGTGATGCGTGCGATGGATCCTTTGTTATCTAAACAATTGGAGTATTTACAGATACCTGTTTTTAATAATGCTTACGTAGCAGAAATTGCCAATAACAAGGCGAAGACACATCAGCTCTTTGCCAGTTACGGCATCAAGATGGCAGACACCATGTTTGTGAGCCAAGATCAGTTTAATCCGAATCATTATCCATATCCATTTATTTTGAAAGACACAAGAGGCAGAAGCGGTCGGCAAGTCTTTAAAATAGACGACCCTGCCCAATTGCAGCCTCTTACTGCAGATCAATATATTGTTCAATCACCTGTTACGCTTGGAAAAGATTTACGAGTGTTTGTGATGGGGAACCAGATAATTGGTGCCGTTCTGCGTCAATCCGCTCAAGATTTCAAGGCCAATTATACATTAGGCGGACACATCTCATTATATACTTTATCCCAAAAAGAGAGGGAGCAGGTGGAGCAGATTATCAAGGTTTTCCCTGCTGATTTTATTGGAATTGATTTTGTGTTTGATAGCCATCAGCACTTACTGTTGAACGAAGTCGAGGATATTGTCGGGAGTCGTTCGTTAGTACAGCTGACAGATGTAAATATTGCCTCGATGTATCTTAAGCATATCGTCGGCAGACTGGGGAAAGAAGGCAAGTAAATGACAGGCAAAAAGAACAGACCTTTTTATAAAAAGGCTTGGTTTCGTGTGGTATTGAGTTTAGCAGTTATAACCGCTATATCGGCGAAAATATACGTGGATACCAATACTTTTAAGATCAATAAAGTGCCATTTCAAAGCGATAAACTTCCCGAAGGTTTCCAGCTTAAGCTGCTGCAGCTGACAGATATTCATAATCAAGTATTTCCAGATGAGAATCAACGGCTTTTGGAAGAGATTCAGCAAGCTGAAGCAGACTTGATTGTGATCACTGGGGATTTGATTGACCGCAAGACAGAAGATCTGACAGATGCTTTAACACTTGTGGATCAAATCACGGCTATCCATGACCAAGTTTTCTATGTAACAGGCAATCATGAATGGGAGAGCTGCTTTTTTGGCGGTTTGATGAATGAGTTGACGGAGCGAGGGGTGACCATTCTGCATAATCGTCATGTGACCTTATCCTATCAAGGTGTCGAAATTCAGCTGGTTGGTATCGATGACGTATCGACCGAACGTGAGAATCTAGCCGAGGCTTTTGAAGGGATAGATAAAAATCTGTATACCATCCTGCTTTCTCACGCACCAAGTGTGACACAGCACTACCCGCACGTACCTGCTGATTTGATTCTAAGCGGACATACTCATGGCGGACAGATTAGATTACCATTGATTGGTGCGTTAATTGCACCTGATGATGGTTTGTTTCCAAAGCTGGATAAAGGGATATACCCTTTAGGCGAAGAGCGGTACTTATATATTGACAGCGGCTTAGGCACCACAGGCGCTCCCGTACGACTGCTTAATCAGAGTCAATTCAGCTTAATTGAAATCAGTCATGGCTACTTTCACACATATAGACAAACACTTACACCTTATTATCGTGTAATCCGTTCTCCTTTCTTGCCTTGTTATTATTTTGACTGAATAAAGGTGCAAAGATTCGCTCCGGCCAAGCCCTTCGCTTTTCGACGTACAGGACGTACTAGTGCAGGCGTGGCGATTGTCGTCGCGACGTTAGCCTGCCATGGGGACGGCCTCAGCTAACTAAAAAAGAAAACCGCTTTTTTAGTGGATCTTCAGCTCGTCCTGTTCCCATAGGAGTCTTCGTAGTTGACCTACGCTAGGAAATAGTTCTACACTTCATGCAAGAAATAGCATCATGACTGGCTGCTCCCTAGAACTGCTTAATTAATTACTTCTGATGGAAGCATTCTATGAAGAAAAATGGACAATATCACCATCAAGTTTTTTTACTCATATGTCTACAATCGATGAAGCAACATGATGGTCCACTATCCTGAGTTATCCCATGCAGCTTAATAGTTAAGCTTGATTCATCTCTTGGAACTATCCTAACGTCTATTATCCCTTTATCATTCCTTGACGAACTAACGGAAGATGTAAGACTCCCAAACGTTGTAGAATCAAACCACAGCGATTGCCTTACTCACGATATCTGCCATACGTTGAAATATTTGCTGTTTTCTTTGTTAAGAAGTCGATCTACTTGTGTAAGTATACAGGCAGAATAAAGCTGTTGCACAATCAGTTGTTTAATTGTGCAACAGCCTCTTTTTTAGCGGACTTTTATATAAAAACGCTGACAGACTATAAGCAGAGGGGGAACCTTTCCGTGCTGACAGTTTTAGTTTGATAAAGAAAGGGTAAGAGAAGTCTGTTTGATTTGCTGCGGCTGGTCTATATCACTAAAGATAAAGGTCCATGGCATCGAGGTCTTGGCTGATAACTGGAGTCTGGAATCGGTAATCGTCAGTCTCGATAATACGTGGCTCTTCTCAAGCAGGAGTATCGTTTCTTCAGTCAGCTTGTGTGCTTGATGGTTAAAGTTATGCACCAATGCAGTCACCAGTAAGTCATTGCGATGATTGACAGCAATCCGGACGATAGAAAAAAATATTCCTTCAGAGGCCGTGTTTTTAGTTTGTTGAAAAAGTGTTTCTAATTCATGGCGATCCTTTAAACTGATGGTTTTATTCCAAGCTTCTTCAAATATTAGCTGCTGCATGATATTCACACTCCAATAAATAATTAGGTAGGTACATGTTATAAATTCGAAAAAAAGAAACAAACCGGCAGAAATGTCAGCTGTGCTGGTACTATGGCAGCAATACTGACACTTATGGAGTCATTTTTTATGGTGCTTTTTAAATATCTACTATAAATATTTTATCAAAAACTGTCGATATAAGTGCAAAGGAGGAATTTATATGCGACAGTTCATCAGAAATAGAAAGCTATCGACCAAATTATATATTGTATTATCTATTGCCATTTTGGTAATCTTGGCCAGTAGCTTCTTATTCATTACTACTATTTTAACAGGAAGTAAAGAATTGAGACAAGAACTATATGATCACCTCTACCAGTCTACATATTACTTGCTTAATGCAGATAGAGATTTGTACCAGGCAGATCAAGCTATTTTTACCGGCTTTTTTGCAGATGCAGGCGGTGCCTTTCAGGAAAATATCGAGCAAGTAGAACAAAGAATGCAGGCGGCAGAGGAGATTTTAATATATAGTCAAAACCTAGATGAAGCTATGGTTGAAGAAAGCTTCGCCAATTTTTATCAGGCGTTTAATCAATGGAAATCAGCAGCAGGTTCTTTCTCTGCAACGATAGATGATCAGAATGTCGGTGAAATGTTAATCGACATGCGGGAACAGTTTGAAACAGCTCGGAATGAAATTGATTTTCTGCAGCAGGAGATGGAAAATGAAACCGTTGTCATTATTAACAGACTAGAGGCTGATACTAATAATATTATTTGGACGACGGCAATCACGGTCATAGTATTTATTTTGTTATTAATCATACTTGGTGCCATCTTAATCAAACAAATAACCAAACCATTACATCAATTGGTCGCTGTCAATCAGCAAGTGGCTAGTGGTGATCTGGATGTCAGCATTACTGGAACAGAGCGCCAGGATGAGATAGGCAAGTTGGCTAAAAGCACTAATCAGATGGTAGAAGAATTGAAGGCAATGGTTGGCGGTGTCCAATCGATTGCACACCAAGTTAATCAACAGAGTGAAGACTTGTCACTGGCAGCAGAACAAGTAAGTCAAGGGTCACAACAAATTGCCATAACCATGGATGAGATGGCTCATGGAGCAGAACAACAGGCCGAGGCTTCCAGTGATATTTCGACAACGATGGAGTCGTTACACCGCCAGATTGCGTTGTCCGCTACAGAGGGGCAAGCATTGCAGCAATCCTCTCTGGAAATAATAAAATTATCAGAAGAAAGCGAGTCACAGCTGCATCAATCGGTTCAACAGATGCAAGACATCACCGCAGTTATGCAAACCACAGTATCAAAGGTGCAAAGCTTGGAACAACAGTCAAATAAAATTTCGACCTTGATTGATGTGATCCAGCAAATCGCCGATCAAACCAATCTATTGGCATTAAATGCTGCCATCGAATCGGCCAGAGCAGGAGAAGCTGGCAAAGGATTTGCTGTCGTAGCCGATGAGGTTAGAAAATTAGCGGAACAGGTCAGTGAATCGGTAGCAGAGATAACAAGTATTATTGGCGGTGTGCAGTCAGAGACTAAAGAAGTTGCAGTTGTTTTAGAAGGGGGCTATGCCACCGTAGAATTAGGGAATCAACGTGTTCATGCAAGTGAAGAAAGCTTTCAAACGATTCAGACGCAGATGGAAGAGATGATGATAAGGATTAATACAATAAGTGACAATCTCCAGCAGGTGCAGACAGACAGTGAACGAGTAACAGAAGCCGGTGCTGATATTGCCTCCACATCAGAAGAAGTAGCAGCAGGTATTGAAGAGAGTGCAGCAACAGCACAACAACAATCCTCTTCGATGGAGGAGATGGCTGGTAATGCCGAATCATTAGCCAACCTGTCACAAAACCTGAATCAGTTAATTGTCAAGTTCAAGCTTTAATCTGATCCCGCTGCAAAGATGATACACCATGTCCTGTCTTTGCAGCTAGTACTAGGGGCTTCTTTAATTGCTGGGTTTAATTGGAAAAACACTGCCGTTTATTTTAAAAAAGCGGCATTCATATTTATTCAGACAGAAAAGTAGAAATATTCCGATAATATACTAGTATCTAGTGCTGATTTTTTTTATACTATTAAGAGGATGTCAAAAAGTCCAATAAAAATGACATGACAAATTTCTGCATAGGAAGCATAGGAAACTTCTATGATTAGAGGAAGTTATGATATAATTTTATGCTTACATAATAAGGGGAACGATCTTGGGGGAGACAATGTGAAGAACATAGCAATTATTGGAAGCAGTGGAGGGAACCTCTATAATTTAGGCGGTAAACACCCTCAACAATTATTAGAAGAAATTGAACAACAGACAGACAGTGCTGGGATTGTCATTACGGCAATCCAGTTTATTGCTGCTTCAGAATCGATGGATACAGCAAAAGACAGTACAAAAGCGTCTATTTGGCAGAAAAGTGAACATGGGCTGTCTCCAAGTGCGGAAGGCAGCTTGGCGGAGATTAACCAACAGGCAAAACAGCTGGATCAAGCGATTGCTCAACAAATTGAAGCCGGCAAAATCGATGGCTTAATTGTCATGAGTGGGGATCCAGAGGGTGCGAACCAGCAAGTGCTGGAGGCTGCTGCAAAAACAAAGATACCGATTGTTGGAACTGGCGGCACCTCAATGGCTGCGATTGCTTCCAAAGGGTGCAGAGTTATTTCTACTTCTGGTACAACAGGAACTACTAACCGAACAAGGGCGGTATCGTTTATTACCTCGTTAAGCAAAGAATTTAAATTAACGTACCGGCCAATATTAGGCAGCGGCAAGTCGCAGGTATCAAAGGGCAGCGGGTTGCGCAATATTAATATTCGCGGGATTATGATGGCAGCATTGCCAGGCTTTATTGCCATGGCCTTGGTGCTTGCTTTAAGTAAAATCCCTGCACTTGGTTTTTTAGAGGATGTCTTTCAAGTTTTAATCGGGGCTTTACCGGTTATTATTGCGGTGATCGCTGCAAAACAAGTATCAGAATTGGATGAAGTATCGATTGTTGCCGGAGTGATAGCCGGTGTTTTATCGGTTGACGGCGGGATTATTGGTGGATTGATCGGTGGTATCATGGCTGGTTTATTAGTGAGATTCCTGTTTAAAACCTTTGTTGAATGGCGTTTTCCAATGACAACCGTTAACATTGGTGCTGGCGGGATTGCGGGCTTAATTGCCGGTTTACTGGTGTTCTATTTTATTGCACCAATTGCCTTATTTATTGGAGACGGCATTAAGCAGCTGCTTGAGATCACAATTGCCTTTAATCCAATTATTGCTGGGGCAGTGGCAGGTCTGCTTATTTGGCCGGCTATTATCGGTGGTGTCTATCATGCCGCTATTTTACCAATTGTTTTGTTAGATATGGAGCGTACCGGAGCTAGCTTTTTAGGTGCGATTGATATGGTTGGGCTTGTGATGGTAGCGGCCGGAATAAACCTGGCCAATATTATTCGTCCGCGTGATAAAGGCGAGGCAGCTGTAGCTGCACCAGGATTTGCGATTAATATGGGGTTTGGTACCTTTGTGGAATCGGCTTATCCGTTTATGTTTTCGAGCAAATGGATCTTTGGCGGGGCATTGATATCTGCCAGTGTTGGCGGTGCCTTAGTCGGTTTCTTTGATATTAGGGGAACAGCCTATGTGCCGACTTTTACTGCACCCCTGTTAGCAAATAATCCAGTTGGTTTTATCATTGCAATGGTGATCCCATGTTTGTTAGCTTTTCTAATTACACTGACGGTCAATTACTTTAACCGTAAATCGAGATAATATAACAAAACAGGAAGTCATTTGATGAGGTGTATAATCCCTTATCAGCTGATTTCTTTTTTTGAAATTAAAAAAAGCGGCCTGATGGAATCAGGTCGCTTCTTGTCTGAGCTTTAGCGCTAATTGTTTGCTTAGCTTACGGATCAAGATCATCAAGATAGTCATCAGTACTGCGAAGCCAAACAGCACCCATAAGGTGACGGTAACAGGGTAGGTGTCTAGCAAGCTGCCGGCAAGTTTGGGCAGGAAGGCACCGCCTAAGCCACCCATTGCTATTAATAAGCTGGTAGTTCGATCTTCCAAACCAGGAATCCCTTCGTTTACTACTAACAATCCTAGTGCAAAGATACCTCCCATAATTAAACCGGCAAAAAAGATCACAATATAGCTAAAGACTATATGTGGAGAAAGGGCAAATAACCCGAGGAAAATCATTTGTCCAAACACGGTAACAAAGAACAGCTTTCTAATATCAACGCGGTCAATGATAAGAATCATTAATAACCGGCCGAATGTCATTGCTCCCCAGAACACCGTAATACTGAGTGCTAATGCTGATGACGATAAGTCAGAAGTCATCGACAAAATCGATGGCAGATAATTAGGGAATGTCATCTCAACCCCAACATACAAAAAGAAGAACAGCGACCCCAGAAAAATAACCGGCCAAGCCGTCTTCGGATAGCGTATTTTTGCAGCAGTATGAGCCGTTTTCTCTGTTTGGGATTGTCTTTTTAATAATGGCTCATATTGACCAAAGTGAAGCAATGTCCATAAGCTGCAGCTGATAAGAATAATAACAAATACAACAGCAAAGATGTTATTCCAGTGTCCTGTTGCAATAAAAGCAGCAGATACAACAGGTATCGCTAAGGCACCTATTCCAAAGAACAATTCTGTTAATGTCATAATCGAGGCCTTTTTATCCTGTAACGCCCCAATAATCATGCCTGCCAGCAAGGTTTCCATTATCCCAAAACCAGCACCGCCTAAGGGGATGATCCATAACATGATATTCCACGGCAATAACAGAAATAAGGACAGTTGTGAGCTGGCAAATAATAAAAGGGCAATAAATAAAGTAATCCGACGCCCGATGATTTTTAGAATGGCAGGTGCTGCCAATACACCAGCAAGAAAACCAAGAAATTGATTCATAATTAACTGACCGCCATCACTGTAACTTACCCCGTAATAGTGGATTAAAGGTTCTAACACGGTTCCAATAATAATATGTCCGATTCCGCATAATAGATAGGTGAAACACCCCATAATAACAAGTTTTTTCATATGTATATCCTCCAATTAATCCATTAGAACATTTTCTAACTGTTCAAGTGTTAATGCCTTGATCCCTTTCAAGAAATCTTGATGAAATGTATCAAGATATACAATCTCAGGGACAGATGGCAGCGTATTGGTTGTTTGATAGGCCTCCCAAGCCGTTTGCAGCTGTTCGTCTGCTATCGACTGCTGATAAATAATGATTTGATGGGGAGCAAGGATAATGGTGACGATATGCAGCAGGTAACAATAGACAGCTGGAAAAGAGGCTGGCGAAATCCCATGTACCATATTCTCTGCGATCGGCAAGTATTTTATCTCGCCGGCCAAGCCATCCTTGCCTCTTTCTATCCGGCCATTTATGTATAAGCCCATGCCTGGTGCACTATTTCTGGGAAAATAAATCCCTGCAACGGATTGTTTTTCTGTATGTTGACTTCGTGTACAATAACCGTTAACAGCAGCATTAATATCATTCTCTAAAGCCACAGGTATGCCAAACTGTGATTCCAGCTGTTGAGCTAATTGTATGCCATTAAGCTTTTCGTGACTGCTTACCGTGATTTTGCCTTTAACCGGCTGCCCCGGTATACCGATGCCAATCGCAGTGATTTGTGGATGCTGTGCAATCATGTCAGCCGTAATACTTTCGATGTCTTGATAGGTATAACCTGGAGTCGCGTGCACCTGACAATAAACAGTTTCTCCATGAAGGTTAATGAGATAGACGGTACAACTATCCTGTTTATCTGTTTCATTTAGTAATAAAACTAATCCAATACGGAATTCAGCATGATAACTAAAATTAATGGCACGTCTCCCGCCTGTAGATGGAATATAGGCTCCTTCCTTTACTTCACCAGTTTCGATAAGTTCCGACAGCAGGGCATTTACGGTAACTACACTTAAATTAGTGGCAGTGGCCAATTCAGACTTAGTCGCTGCACGCCGAGTCTTTAAAGTATGGCGCAAAAGATTAATATTTTGTGATTTAATCGTCTTTCCACTTGATTTTTTCATGGCAATCCCTCACAATGAGATTAACTTTATAAAGTAGCTTTAATAAGTGTAAGATGTTTAGACAAAATAATCAACCATCAAAAAGGGAGTGGCAGGTCAAATGATAACCAAACCAATTGCATTACAATTATTCTCTGTAAGGGAAGCATTAAGTAAAGATATGAAACAAACGCTTAAGGAAGCTAGTGAAATGGGCTATGAATATGTAGAATTTTTCTTTCATGAAATTTATGAGGATGGCACCTTTTCCGAAGAAATCCCGGCAACAGAGTTAAGGGCTTATATGGACAGCCTTGGTTTACGTGTAACGACAATCCATGTGAATTACCACCCTAATTTAGATGTAGAGAATGTGATCCGCTTTAATAAAGAACTCGGCAGCAGTGGTATCGTCTTACCTGCGTATTTCTTCAGCAGTAAAGAGGATGCTTATGAACTAGCGGAATACTGTAATAAGATGGCTAAAATATATAAAGAACATGACTTGGATTTCTATTATCATAATCACTTCCATGAATTTGAGGATCTAGGCGGTGGCGAGACACCAATGGATATTTTGCTGGCTAATACAGATCCAGAACTAGTCAAAATTGAACTAGATGCCTATTGGGCTGTCAGAGCTGGCTTAGATCCAATTGCTTATATGGACAAACTGGGTGACCGCTTAGGCATTGTACATATGAAAGATATGCAAGCTAAAGCAAATCCAGTCAATTTATTGGAGCTCTTTGATGGACCGATCACTCCTGATGTAGCTTTTTCCAAGCTGGATATGACCGAAATAACAGAGATAGGGAATGGCGTATTGGATATTAAGGCCATTGTGGAAAAGGCAGAAGCGATTCCTAGTGTGCAATATATTATTGTCGAACAAGATTTTTCTGCCAAAGGGGAATTAATTAGTGTTAAAGAAAGTCTGGATAACTTGAATAAACTATTTAGTTAGTTATCATGAACAATCAACACAGAGGTCGTTTCATCCTGACTAGAGATGAAACGACCTCTGTGTTTGCCTATTAATTAATCAGTGACTGTAGCGGTGCAGGAATTCTGCCTCCGCGCTGGATCAGTTTATCGGAGTGAAATGGATTTACGCCAATGATAGGGGCACGCCCTAATAAACCGCCAAACTCAACGGTTTCTCCAGCTTTTTTGCCAATTACCGGAATAATCCGGACAGCGGTTGTTTTTTTGTTAATCATGCCAATCGCTGCTTCATCGGCAATAATCGCCGCTAATGTTGCTGGGCTGGCTGTCCCTTCAAGTGCAATCATATCAAGCCCAACAGAACAGACACATGTCATTGCCTCTAGCTTCGACAGATTGAGCGCACCATCTTCGATAGCGCGAATCATGCCATTATCCTCACTTACTGGAATAAATGCACCGCTTAGACCGCCTACATAAGAGCTGGCCATAGCTCCGCCTTTTTTTACGGCATCATTCATTAAAGCTAATGCGGCAATTGTACCGTGGGTTCCAACACGCTCTAAACCAATCTCTTCTAATATTTCCGCAACACTGTCATTTAAGGCGTTGGTCGGTGCCAGAGAAAGATCCATAATTCCAAATGGTACCTGCAGACGTTCAGCCACGACACGGCCAATTAACTCGCCGGCACGGGTAATCTTAAAGGCGGTATTTTTAATGACATCCGCTACTTCACCAAGATCGGCATCTGGATAGCGTTTTAAGGCATGCAAGACGACACCAGGTCCACTAACACCGACACTTAAGACAGTTTCTCCTTCACCAGCACCGTGAAAGGCACCCGCCATAAAAGGATTATCTTCTACCGGATTACAGAACACGACTAATTTGGCACAGCCAATACTATTATTATCTTTGGTCAGGTTAGCCGTTTGCTGGATGATATGACCTAATTGTGCAACAGCGTCCATATTGATCCCAGTTCTTGTGGTAGCGACCGAGATAGAGGCACAGACTCGTTCTGTTTGACTTAATGCCTCTGGCAAGGCTTCTAATAAAACATGATCTCCTTTAGAAATACCTTTATGTACCAACGCTGAGAATCCGCCAATAAAATCTACTCCCAAGCTTTGAGCAGCCTTATCCAATGTCATGGCCAGTTCGATGGCTTGTTTTTTGGTGGCATGCCCTAATAATTCAGCCGCAGGAGAAATAGCAATTCGCTTATTAATAATTGGTACACCATACTCTTGTGCCACTTGATTAGCTGTAGCTGTTAAATCCTTTGCACAGCTTGTGACTTTTTGATATACATTATCTTTTAGTTTGTCGAAATCATGATCCGCACAGTCCCGCAGACTTATTCCCATCGTGACGGTACGAATGTCGAGATGCTCCATTTCAACCATGCGGATGGTTTCTTGTATCTCTGTAAAGCCAATAGGCATAAGGCATTCCTCCTTTTATACGCGATGCATTGCCTGAAATACATCCTCCAATTGGATACTGATTTTTAAACCTAGTTCATTTTCTACTGGCTTGAATTGTTCTTGCAAGTGTTTAAGGTTGGTCGTGTCTTTTATATCAATGATCATAATCATCGTAAAGAAATCTTGTAAGATCGTTTGACTAATGTCTAAAATATTCATCTTATTATCGGAGAGGACAGTTGTTACCTTAGAGATAATACCAACTTGATCTTTGCCAACCACACTTACCACTGCACGTTTCTGCATGTTAATCACCTCTTTGGTTATAGAATTAGGAAATGATAGAGCTTGGAATAAATCATCATCAGCGAACCTTGTTATCGCAGTCTTCTTCTATGTAACGTTAAGTATAAACGGATAAGGAGATATCATTCAAGAAAAAACAAATATTCAGCAGATTATTTCTGTTTAAGCAACAACTCAACTTTAATACACATAAATAAACACATACCTCTCTCGATATTACGCAAACCGGCTCTACTTCTTGCCTTATCATTATTTTGACTGAAGAAGCACGCGAAGATTCGCTTCGGTCAAGCCTAACAGGAAAGCCTCTTTACCGCTTGATCCATATCCAATCACTTTTTAAATGGCTTTTATCTATTTATTTCCTTGATGAACGAGCAGAGGTATTCTAACATGACAAAACGACCAAACGTTGTAGAACCACACCATAGAGGGAGGCCAATCGTTTCGACTCCGAAGAGAATGCCCCTCGAAAAGCGAAACGATCAGCCGCAGCGGATGCCTTGCCCTCGATACCTGCCATACGTCGAAACAGCTTAAGTTGAAAGGCAGTAGCTTAGAGAAACATTTACTGCTATTCGACCGAAGTCATCACAAATATTTGTGCCTATAGGGGCTATGCAGTTTTTCGACGTACAAAAGTTAAGTAACTATCCTACCCAAGACCAGTGTTTTTGCTAATTTTACCGGTTTGGCTTACAATATATAGAGAGTATGCAGATAAGGAAAGGAGTTCCTATATGACAAAAGAGATCAAGTTAATTGCCTTGGATATGGATGGAACATTACTGGGGGATGATCACCAAGTATCAGAAGCAAATAAACAAGCTATTAAACAAGCGCAAGACAAAGGTGTAGAAGTGATCATTTCAACTGGAAGGCATTATCAAACAAGCTCCATTGTTGCTAAAGAAATTGGCATTGACTATTTGATTACGGTAAACGGCAGTGAGATTTGGACGATGTCTGGAGAATTGATTGCTCGTCAAACGATCGAAGCGGAAACTATTAAACGTCTTGTTGAACTTAGAGATAAGCATGAGGTTTGGGCTTGGCTGGCATCTGTAGATGGTATTTGGCGCGGAGAAGCACCAGAGGATTTACCTGCTTATCAATGGCTGAAATTAGGCTTCGATACTAAAGATCATCATACTAGACAGGCGATTCTTGACACCATTTCAGAATGGAATGAAATTGAGGTGAGTAATTCCAGCCCGACTAATATTGAGATCAATGCAGTTGGTGTGCATAAGGCTGCAGCCATTGAAGTCATTTGTGAGCGACTGGGTATTACGATGGATCATGTTATGGCAATGGGGGACAGCCTGAATGATATCAAGATGATTGAACAAGCTGGTTTAGGTATTGCGATGGGGAATGCACAAGAAGCAGTTAAACAAGTAGCTAACGATATCACTGCTGCTAATAGTGATGATGGTGTTGCCAAATCTATTGAAAAGTGGGTATTATAGCGGTTGTTCAAAAAGCCCGATAAAAATGACATGGCGAATTTCTGCGTTGGCTTGCTTTTCCGTTACTCACGTATTAAAAGGAAGTGGAACTTCTACTAAGATCGTCCACATCGTGTGGACAACGCAGAAGTCAACACATCCTGTGCAAGTCCGTTACTCAAAACTGCGCCGCCTTGAACTTCTTGGTCCTTTTTATCGAACTTTTTGAATCCGCACTTATAGCGCCTCGTGATAGATAATGATATGGTATAATATAGATTAGTGGTTAATTTACTAGTTCACTTACGCATTATGTCTATTTTATGATAAAATAGAGAAGGGTATAATGCAGATTTATAACGAAAGGGAGCGAATAACAGAATGGCAAAACAGCAATTTGGTGTGATTGGTCTTGCTGTAATGGGGAAAAATCTTGCGCTTAACGTAGAAAGCAGAGGTTATTCCGTAGCGGTATTCAATCGTACTTATCAAAAAACAGAAGATTTTTTAAACAAGGAAGCAAAGGGTAAAAATTTTACAGGGGCGAAAACGATTGAAGAATTTGTTGAATCGTTAGAGAAACCTCGTAAAATTATGCTAATGGTACAAGCAGGACCAGCAACGGATGCAACAATCGCTTCGTTAAAGCCGCTTCTTGATGAAGGAGACATCCTTATCGATGGTGGTAATACATTCTTTAAAGATACTATGCGTCGTAATGCAGAACTTGACGAATCTGGTATTCACTTTATTGGTACTGGTGTATCAGGCGGGGAAGAAGGAGCACTTAAAGGACCTTCTATTATGCCTGGTGGACAACAATCCGCTTATGAAAAAGTTGCACCAATCTTTGAAGCTATCTCTGCTAAAGTGAATGGAGAGCCTTGTGTAACATATATCGGACCAAATGGTGCAGGACACTATGTGAAGATGGTACACAATGGTATCGAATATGGCGATATGCAGCTGATCTGTGAAGCATACTTCATCATGAAGCATGTGTTAGGATTAGGAGCAGATGAATTACATGAGGTATTTAAAGAGTGGAATAAAGGTGAATTAGACAGTTATCTTATCGAAATCACAACAGATATTTTCAGAAAGAAAGACGAAGAAACTGGCAAGCCAATGGTCGACGTTATTCTTGATACTGCTGGTCAAAAAGGTACTGGAAAATGGACAAGCCAAAGCTCACTAGACTTGGGTGTACCGTTACCAGTAATCACAGAGTCTGTATTTGCTCGCTTTATCTCTGCTATGAAGGAAGAACGCGTAGCAGCCAGCAAAGTGCTTCAAGGGCCATCTGCACAAGATACGCCATATGAAGGCGATAAGGATGAGTTGGTAGAAGCAATTCGTCAGGCGCTTTATATGAGTAAAATTGTTTCTTATGCCCAAGGCTTTGCACAAATGCGTGCAGCATCAGAAGAAAATGACTGGAATTTACGCTATGGCGATATTTCAATGATTTTCCGTGGTGGCTGTATCATCCGTGCCCAATTCTTACAAAAAATTAAAGAAGCATATGATCGTGATCCAGAGCTTGCTAACTTATTATTGGATCCATACTTCAAAGAGATCGTGGAAAGCTATCAAACATCATTACGCCGTGTACTTTCTATTGCGATGGAGCGCGGTATTCCAGTACCAGGCTTCGCAAGTGCATTGGCTTATTTTGACAGCTATCGTACAGAAACATTACCAGCAAACTTATTACAAGCCCAACGTGACTACTTCGGTGCACACACCTATCAACGTGTTGACAAAGAAGGAGTATTCCATACAGAGTGGTTAGAAGATTAATAATTCAGAAAAACGCAGAGCATTTGCTCTGCGTTTTTCTTAAAAGATAAGAAAGTATATCCAATCCCGCTATTATTAACTATTCCAGAAATAACCTCCGTAGAAGATATAGAGAGCAAGGCAACCGCTGCGGCTGACCATTTCGCTTTCCGACTACAGGACGTACTAGTGCAGGTGTTGTGACAGGACGTCACGACCTTAACCTGCCGAGGGGCACATGCTCTTCAGCTAACTTTTGCCAAGAAGATCACTTGGCAAAAGTGGATCTTCAGATCATGTGAATCCCTTCGGAGTCGAAATGGTCGGCCTTCGCTAATGTTGTCGATAACAAGTAATAGCCAGTCCCATACTGCTGTTGCCATTTGTAAACGAACTCTATATCGTCTGCAAAGATTTCTTTTGCTATCGATGAGTAAAAATGTACTCCCTATAACCTCATGTTAGAGGTGTATTCGACTTCCTTTTTTTGAGAAGCAAGAAACATAAAAGAGGAAAGAGGATGGGAGCGGAGAGAAGTCGATTCCTGCGAGAAAGGCGGAAAGCGTCGGGTAAAAACGTAACAACTGGACCGAAGCAACTGAGATAAAGGAATCACGATGAGCTCGCGAATTGATGATGACTTTCGCCCAAGGGCATAAGGGCGACTAAGCCTCTGACGGTAGTCAATCGGCAAGTCTTCTTTATCGTAGGGCGCTGACGGAAAGTTGTCTAGTTTTTGACGCTTGTAGCCAGACAAAGGAATAGCATGAGCTGAAGATCCACTTGAAAAAGTGCTCTTCTTTTTCAAGTTAGCAGACCGACAGGCCAGGCGGCATAGAAAACACTGTGAAAGTGTCTTTTGCTTGAACAGATGTTGCACTTGTACTCTTGAGTGAAAGCGACTTCTCGCAGCGGACATCCCACTTGGCTAAAAAGTAAAGACACCAAGTGTGCTACTTGCTTTTTCTTATGCTACATCTCTAAGTGATTTGGTAGCTTCCATTAAGTAATGCTGCTTCAGAGGATGACAAACGCAAAAACAACCTATCCAGCGATGAATAGGTTGTTTTTTCATTATTCAGGTTTAACGTCCCACCATTCAAAGCCATCATGATGCAATAGCATATCGGCTTCTTTAGGTCCATTTGTACCTGACGTATAATTAGGGAAGTCTGCCTTTTTCTTAGACCAAGCCTCAGCGATTACATCGATAAATTTCCAAGAGAGGGCAACCTCATCCCAATGTGTAAAGTTAGTTGAATCACCGCGCATACAATCATGCAACAAGATCTCATATGCTTCAGGTGTATTCATTTTATCCTTTGAATTATTGTCATAACTCAATGTGATTGGTGTAGAAGAGGCGTTATAGTCACCTTTTCGTGCATTTACATGTAAAGTAATTCCTTCGTGTGGCTGTACATGGATCACTAACAGGTTAGAACGTGTCTCATGTTCTTGGCCATAATAAAGGTTCATCGGTAAATCTTTGAATTCGACCACAATTTCGGTTGATTTCTGTTTCATTCGTTTACCAGTTCGGATATAGAATGGTACGCCTGCCCAGCGGAAGTTATCAATCATCAGCTTCGCTGCGACAAATGTATCTGTGTTTGAATCAGGGTCTACACCGCTTCCTTCACGATAAGAAGCTAATTCTTCACCATTCAAAACGCCTTTGTCATATTGGCCGCGCACAAAGTGCTGATCGATTTCATCTTCATTAAAGACGCGTAAAGCACGCAATGCCTTTACCTTCTCACTGCGGATTTCTTCTGGTGTAAGACGGATAGGCGGTTCCATTGCAATTAAAGCAAGCATTTGCAGCATATGGTTCTGAACCATGTCTTTTAATGCTCCAGCCTCATCATAATAGCGCCCGCGTTCTTCTACACCTAATGTTTCACTGGATGTAATTTGAATATTAGAGATATATTGATTATTCCATAATGGTTCAAATAATGCATTTGCAAAACGGATCACTTCAATATTCTGGACCATTTCCTTACCAAGATAATGGTCAATACGATAAATCTGATCTTCTGTAAATGCTTCACGAATTTGTTCATTGAGTTCTTTTGCCGACTCATAGTTATGACCAAATGGTTTTTCAATAACAAGTCTGGTCCATCCTTCAGTAGTGGTTAAACCTTCAGACTTTAAGTTAGCTGCCAGAGTTCCAAAGAAATTAGGTGCCATCGAGAAATAGAAGAGACGATTACCTTCTGTTTGGTGCTTGGCATCTAGCTCACTAATTAAGTTCTCTAACTCCTGATAATGCTCCAGATCTTGAATATCAAATGGGTTATAATGAAAATGACTGGCAAATTCATCTTTATCAATATGAGGATCATCAAAGCTAGCAATCGATTCCTTCACTTTGTCATGGAATATTTCATTTGTCCATGGTCGTCTTGCTACTCCAATTACTGCAAAATTATCAGATAATTTTCCATTACGATAAAGTCTGTAAATGGAAGGATAAAGTTTTCTGTTTGCAAGATCCCCTGTTGCGCCAAAAATTACAATAACTGCTTTCGGGTTATTCGTTGTCATTCACTTTAACTACCTTTCTGCTTGTTTATTTACGCATTATACGCATATGTGTCACGATATGCTATAATCATGTAATCTACTACAATAATATACTGTATTATTGTAGCACGTAATATACTTCAATGGAATAATTCTACACGATAACATACAAATAAGTGCATAAATGAAAAAAATAAATCACCTTTTTTAGAAAATAAAGTCGATGAAATGAGATTTAACCTGTTTTATCGCAGTGTAATCCTCACCCAATATGCAGCACTTGTTGAAAATTATCATAAATATATACTATCATTTATTATGAAAATGACAAATAAAATACATAGAATTTTCAAAAAATTTAGGAGGCAGTTATGAAAAATTATAAAGGATTCTTAATCGATCTTGATGGCACCATGTATAAAGGTACAGAAAAAATCCAAGCAGCGATTAGCTTTGTGCAGCAATTACAAGCTCAGGACTTACCATATCTCTTTGTTACCAACAATTCCACTAAACCCCCAAGTGATGTCGCTGCAAAATTAGTGAGTATGGGTGTGCCTTGTACAGCTGACCATGTATTTACAACCAGTATGGCCACTGCGAATTACCTTAAAGAGCAGAATGCCAGCAGAAAGATCTATGCAATTGGTGAAGAGGGACTCTATTTAGCCTTAGAAGCAGCCGGCTTTGAATTAGTCGAATCGGACGCTGATTTTGTCGTTATGGGTATGGATCGTGATATTACTTATGAAAAATTAACACGTGGTGCTTTACATATTCGCAATGGAGCGAAATTTGTTGCCACCAACGGTGACGTCGCTTTACCGACGGAACGAGGGTTTCTGCCTGGTGCAGGCTCATTGATCTCGGTTTTATCAGTAACAACTGGCGTAACGCCCACCTTTATTGGCAAGCCAGAGCCTATCATTGTCGAACAGGCAATCGAGGTGTTAGGCACAGCAAAAGAAGACACCCTAATGATCGGTGATAATTATGCAACCGACATACTGGCAGGTATAAATGCCGGAATTGATTCTTTGCTTGTTTTTACTGGTGTAACGACCAAAAAAGATCTGGAAACCATTGATAAGCTGCCGACTTTAACAATGGACAGCTTGGCAGAATACGATCTATAGAAAATGTAGACAGGGGGATATTGGAAGTTAATCCCCCCTGTCGTATGTCTCATCATGCAAGTGGCCTGAAAGCATGGTTGAGTGGCCAGTAAAGGTCAGTGAGTGACCCGAAAGCATGTATGAGTGGCCAGTATAGACCAGTAAGTGGCCCGAAAGAGTGTTCGAGTGGCCAGTTTTCTAAAAACTTTAGAGTATCCACTAGATAAGGAAATAATCAGTTTCTCTTAAAATATTCTTCCTCTACTCTTTGAATACTTTTAATTAGTTATTTTGCAGCTTTTTGTAATTTCTGAATCATCTGCAGGGAACGGCCAGTTCCGACCGCCACTGATTCCAGTGGATTGGTGGCCAGATGAACAGGGACGTTTACTTCGGTTGAGAGCCATTCTTGCATGCCTTTTAACAGTGATCCGCCGCCAGTAATGGTGATTCCTTGATCCACAATATCACCACTTAATTCAGGCGGGCAGTTCTCCAGTGTTTCTGTAATTGCCTGAAAGATAGATTCTAATGTTTCTTTAATGGCAAAGTAGATTTCTGTCGATTCGATGGTTACAACCTTAGGTAATCCATTTACCAAATCGCGTCCTCTGACATCCATTGTTTCTGGTTTATGATCTTCTACTGCGTTGCCGATTTCAATTTTTACTTTTTCAGCAGTACTTTCACCGATTAAGACATTATATTTTTTCTTGATATACTGGATAATTTCTTCATCCAACCGGTCACCGCCAACGCGAACGGAACGGCTGGCTACAACACCGCCAAAAGAGATGATCCCAACTTCACTGGTACCACCGCCGATATCAACGATCATGCTAGCTTGCGGTTCGGCAACAGGCAGATCAGCTCCAATGGCTGCAGCTACTGGTTCTTCAATCAGGTGTACTTCTTTAGCGCCGAAACTCTTGACGGCATTATCAATTGCCCTGCGTTCGACCGCTGTGCTCCCTGATGGTGTACAAACCACCACACTAGGTTTACGCATAGAAACGCCAGCCTGTTTACTTACCTTCTTAAGGAAGGCTTTTAACATTTGTGTTGTACGGTCAAAATCGGCGATTACGCCATCTTTAAGCGGACGGATTGGGACAATATTCCGCGGTGTTTTACCTATCATTTCCTTCGCTTCATTGCCAACTGCGACTACTTGATCTGTTGTGGTATCTACAGCTACCACGGCTGGTTCATTTAATATAATTCCTTTATTTTTTGAATATATCAATAAATTTGCTGTACCTAAGTCAATTCCAATTTCAGTATTTGAAAACATAATATAAACCTCCAGTTGAATGTTTTTTCTCGATAACATGTATTCTAACGATATTTAGAAATGTCATTAATTTTTTATCTATAATTTAGGAAATTAATAATTTCAGCATTTTATTCATGCTAATATATAGTACTTCTGATTTGCAAGTCACTTTCTGACGGTTGATACTATAGAAAAATATGGAATAGGACAAAAGAGCTGGTTCTTATTTTTTCTTCGCAATGAGATAAATTCTTTTGTATACTTATACATAATAAAGTGAGCCTTTTGTATACAGTGGTTCTTATCATTGATGAAGTCTGACGAAACTACGTCTATGATAAAGTGTGGGTAGATTATAGAAAGGGTGGTTGAAATTGGATTTTGTCTCACAGCTAGCAGAAGAGAGAATCAAACAATCGATTGCTGATGGGGATTTTGATCATTTAGAAGGAAAAGGAAAACCGCTGCCGAAGGACAGTCTGGCAGGGGTGCCTGATGATCTGCGAATGAGCTATCGAATAATGAAAAATAGCGGTTATTTACCAAAAGAGGTTATACTGAATAAAGAAATAGCGTCGTTAAGGGATTTACTGAAATGTTGTCACCATCCAGATGAGCAAGAAAGTATTCGGCAGAAACTTTCAGAAAAAGAAGTCCAATTTCGTCTGCTAGTCGATAAAAAGAACTGGAAACAAAACAGTGCCTTTCGCAGGTACAGCAGTAAAATTCAAAAGTTGTTTTAATGGACCTACTTAAACAGATAATAACTGGAAAATAAAAAGAAACAGGATTAACAAGAGAGGTATGGTGGTATCATATGAATAAGGTATTATTTATTTGTCTAGGAAATATATGCAGATCGCCGATGGCAGAGGCGGTATTTCGTCACATTGTCAAGGAAAAGGGGGCAGAACAGGATTTTGTAATTGATTCAGCCGGTCTAGGTGACTGGCATGTTGGCAGTGTACCACATAAGGGGACGAGAAAGAAACTGGATGAGTTAGCTATTTCTTATCAGGGTCAACGGGCACGTCAGGTTGTTCCAGAAGACTTCGCTGCTTTTGATTATATGATTGTGATGGATCAACAGAACTTGGATGATCTTTCTCGTTTCGATTACAACACAGAAGATGTAATAGTAAAAAAATTGATGGATTTTGTAATAGATGCAAAAGAAGAAAACATACCTGATCCTTACTTCACCAAAAATTTCGATTATACTTATGAACTAGTGAAAGAAGGCTGTGAGCAATTATTTCATAATATTATGGAGCATAATAAAGAAAACACCCACTAATACTAATGGTATAATTCATCTGTAGAAGTGGAGTAAAGATAGAAATGGGTGACGCGAATGAGTAAAGAAAAAATTATTAAAGGAATGATTGCTGGCGCTATAGTCGGTGGTTTATTAACCTTAACTAATCGAGAAACGAGAAATTATGTAAAACAGGGATTACAGCAATGTGGAAATCGGGTTTCATTTTATATGCACCATCCGACAGAAGCTATCCATCAATTAAATGTTCAATATGACTATTACTCCAAACAGGTATCTTCCAGCCTTACTGCTGTGTTAGAAATTCTGAATCAATTACAGGATGCCACGAATAAATTAACTGAGCGGGATCAGGATGAATAAGCAGAAGTTAACAGACAATAGCCTGATTGGTTTTATCAAGCAGCTGATAGACCGGATTGGCAAGCATGATGTGCCTGGTTTATCAGCGCAATTGTCTTACTTCTTCCTCTTGTCTTTGTTCCCGTTTATGATTTTCCTTGTCACATTGTTAGGGTATTTACCTTTCAATGATATTGATGTGATGAATTTCCTATCCGATTATGCCCCTGCAGAAACAATAAATCTATTAAATAATACCATTACAGAAGTGATGAACAATCGAAACAGCGGCTTATTATCGATTGGTATTATTGGAACGCTCTGGTCGGCTTCCAACGGTATTAATGCCTTGATTCGAGCCTTTAATACAGCATATGACATTGAAGAAAAACGTTCTTTTTTTATTGCTAGAGGTATTTCGGTTATTTTAACAGTTGCTATGATCGTGGTGATTATCGTCGCCTTCGCTTTGCCGATCTTTGGTAGAATGATAGGAGAGTATGTCTTCTCCTTAATTGGTTTATCGGATGATTTTGTTAGCACGTGGAATACCTTAAGGTGGGTTATTTCATCCGCTGTGTTCTTTATTGTCTTATTGATGTTGTATAAATTGGCCCCTAGTAAGCATGTATATTTTAAACATACCTATGTGGGAGCTTTGTTTGCAACGGTATTTTGGCAATTGACCTCGTTAGGGTTCTCTTATTATGTATCCAATATGGCTAATTATTCAGCTACTTATGGGAGCCTTGGGGGTGTGATTATTATGATGTTCTGGTTTTATCTTTCCGGAATTATTGTGATGGTCGGCGGTGAAATCAATGCCCTTTTTGCTGAAAGAAGAGAACGGATTCGCACATCATCTGTAAGTGAATAGATGTTAAAAAGTTCCGGTTATTTCTAGGCTGCCTTCACTAACAAGCCTTAGAAATTCGGAACTTTTTGTGTGTGAAATAAAAACATTAAAGTATGTGTTCAAAAAATTCACGTGCCATTTTGAACACCTCTTAAAAAGATTTCAACAGACGCAGGCCATTTAAGATAACCAAAATCGTACTGCCCTCATGTCCAATGACTCCTAATGGCATATCAATGATTTGCAGAAAGTTTGTTGCAATAAGCAGTAAAATAACCCCGATCGAGAAAACAATATTCTGTTTAATAATCCTGTTCATCTTTTTCGAGAGTTTGATGGCGTACACTATTTTGGCCAAATCATTCTTTACCAGCACCATATCGGCTGTTTCCAAAGCGATATCACTCCCAGCTCCCATAGCCGCGCCAATGTTTGCAGTAGCTAAGGCAGGGGCATCATTAATGCCATCGCCAATCATCATCGTTTGTTTTTGGTTAGCAGTCAACTGCTTTAAATAATTCACCTTATCCTCAGGTAAACAATTGGCATGAAATTCCTTGAGTTTGGCTTCTTTGGCAATCGCACCTGCAATTTCGGCATTGTCCCCTGTTAACATCACTGTCTTAATTCCTAATTTGTTTAAGGTCTGGATCGCTTCCACAGAGTCTTGTCTTAGTGTGTCTTCTAACAAAAAGGCGGCGATAATCTGATTGTCTTTTTTTACATAGATGTTGGTAGCAGCAAGCTGTTCTGTCGTATAATGACGGAGAAAATCCTGAGCCATTTGCTGCCCCACCAATTCCTTATTGCCCACCAGCCAGTTTATTTGATCAATTTGGGCAGAGATCCCTTTGCCATGATGATGCTGAACACTGTTTAGCTCTACAGATGTGTCACCTTTGTAATGACTGGCCCATTTTTTCATTGCTTGCGCCAGAGGGTGAGTCGATTCATTTTCAATCGCATAGATGACATCTGCAAGCTCTGTTACCTCTGTTAGAGGATCAGCAAAAAAGTTAGTGACCACCGGCTCACCCTTAGTTAAGGTCCCTGTTTTGTCAAAGGCAACTGTATCTACCTTTGCTAAAGCTTCTGCATAAACCCCGCCCTTGAATAAAATTCCTTGACGAGCCCCATTGGAAATAGCTGATAAGGCCGCTGGCATGATGGAGGCAACGAGTGCACAAGGAGAGGCAACTACAAGCAAAATCATGGCCCGATAAATGGTGTCTGTCCATGTCCATCCTAAAAGATAATGAGGCAGAAACATCATCAGAGCAACCGTTAATAAAACGATTTTGACATAAGTACCTTCAAATTTTTCAATAAATTGTTGAGCAGGTGAGCGTTCCTCTTGAGCATGCTGCACTAATTGAATGATTTTTTGGAACATTGTTTCGGTTGGCTGCGTGTTAATTTCTATCTGCAAAGTCCCGCTTAAATTCATTGTTCCAGCATATACCGTATCGTTAAACGATTTGGGAACAGGAATAGCCTCACCAGATAAGGCACTTTCATCTATCGTGGTTTCTCCCTTGATGATCAAGCCGTCAGCCGGAATCCGTTCTCCTGTCTTTACGACAATTTGATCACCTATCACTAATTGATCAACAGATATGGTTCGGCCATTCCGTAACCTTGCCGTTTCAGGCTGTAATTTAATCAGGCTTTGCAGTTCTTTTTCGCTTTTATGTGCGGTATAGCTTTCTAAGGCGCCTGATAAAGAGAAGATAAAGATAAGGATGGCTCCCTCTGCCCAATAGCCGATGGAAATGGCTCCGACAGCCGCAATAATCATCAATAATTCTACGTTTAAACTTTTGGTTGCTATTGATTCAGTAATACCTTCTTTTGCTTTGGCAAATCCGCCAATTAAAAAGGCAGCGATTAGCAGGCTGATCCAGAGTTGGTGGCTGATGTAATTATTTAATAACCATGCACTTAGAATAAGGACACCGCTGATCATAGCAGCTAGTAATTCCAGATGCCGTTTGATAAATAATCCAAAGACTGGGGACGACTTTTCTTTTTCCATATCTGATGGATAATGGTCTATTTTTGCTTGAGTCATTGTATACCCTCCTTAAGTTGTATAGATGTTCTAATTGAGAATATTCAGACTGTGAAATACAGTTGATATTGATTATCATGTTCATTTATTATAATTATTATAAATTAATAATTATTTTAATTTTAACACTATCCATGTAAAAGTCAATATTTTATTTAATTAAATATTGGAGAAAAGGGATTAGAGGCTTAGCAAACAGCAATTGGTGGTAAACTAGTAGTAATAAAGCGATGAGGAGGATGAAAAATGGAATTCTACTTGAAAAAGGCTGGTGTAAGAGCTGATTTAGCGTATGGAACATTAGACATATCAGGAAATGAAGACTACGGCTACCGTCCTTATGAATTGATGGTTGCTTCTGTAACAGGCTGTATTGCTTCTGTTTTTGGCAAGTTATTGGACAAGAAGCTGATAAAAATTGATGATTTAAAAATAACAGCTAATGTGGAACGATCTCCTCAAGATCTAAATAAAATAACAGCGATCGATCTGCAATTTGTTGTGAAGGGATACCGCCTAAAGCTGGATCAATTAGAAGAATGTCTGGAAACGGCCCGTGAAAACTGTTCGGTGATTCGAACGATAGAGGATTCGGTGAAAATAACCGAACGGTTGACGCTTATTAACTTAAGTCATTAAGTTAATGGTTGAAAGCTATCTGATAGGTGTGAAACTGCGCTCGTGAGATAGAAAAATGCTAGACAGGCATGATTATTTCGATTAGGATGGTTAAGGGGATAAAGGAAGGGGTGTTATAATGCAGAATAAAGAGAAGATTCAGACATTACGTTCTCAATTACAATTGTTCCTTGACCGTCTTGACCATCTTGATCCAGAGGAGGCCTCGCTTGCAGATATAGATCAGTTAATCCAACTAATCGAAAAAATGGAAAAAGATATTATATAAAAAGGGGAAAGTACTGTGTTAGAGTGGGTAGTTATTACTTCGGTCATTGTTATGCTTATTTTGAGTTTACTAAGAGTACATGTGATTTTTGCAATTATTATTGCTGGTGTTGTGGCGGGATTAATGACAGGAATGAACCTGACAGACACGATTGACATGTTAATTAAAGGAATGGGAGCACAATCGAATACCGCATTAAGTTATATTTTACTTGGTGTGTTTGCAGCAATGATAAGTTATACAGGAATCACTTCGATTCTAGTGCGTTTATTAATTAAAGTATTAACAGGCAAAAGAACAACACTGGTGTTCGTGATCGCCGCTATTGCTTGTTTATCACAAAATATAATCCCTGTTCATATCGCTTTTATACCAATCTTAATTCCTCCGTTATTAAAGATTTTTGATCAAATGGAATTGGACCGTCGAGCTGTTGCCTCTGCTTTAACGTTCGGCTTAAAGGCACCATATATTATGATCCCGGCCGGTTTTGGGCTGCTTTTTCACGAAACAATTCAAATCGGTATGCATACCAGTGGTATAGATTTGACAGTTCCTCAAATTGCCTTGTCTTTGTTGATCCCCGGCGTGGGGATGATTGTCGGCTTGTTGATCGCCGTATTATTTACATACCGAAAACCGCGAGAACCAAAGCCACAAATAAGTATAAGCCCTACTACTGAGGATAAACTGGATAATATCACGTTTAATCTAAAACATGGATTAACGATCGTTGCCATTTTAGCTGCCTTAGTTGCACAAATTATTACAAATAATTTAGTAATCGGAGCACTTACCGGTATTATTCTAATGATTTTACTTATTGCGGTTCCATTAAGAGAGGGAGACGCATTTGTACAGAACGGGGTAGCTATGATGGGATCAATTGCCTTCGTGATGCTTGTGGCTGCTGGATACGGAGAAGTTTTAAGAGAAACTGGAGCAGTAGATGCCCTGTTAGAAGCTTCCTCCGGTATGCTGACAGCTAATAAATCAGTTATTGCCTTCGTGCTGCTGCTCGTTGGTTTAATTATTACCATGGGAATTGGTTCCTCCTTTGGCACGATCCCTATTATTGCTACCTTATATGTGCCAATTTGTGCAGCGGCCGGCTTTTCGCCAATGGCGATTGCAGCATTGATTGGAACTGCTGGTGCCTTAGGTGATGCCGGCAGCCCGGCCAGTGATAGTACATTAGGTCCGACATCAGGTTTAAATGCCGATGGCAAGCACCATCATATTTGGGATACATGTGTACCAACCTTTATTCATTATAATATTCCGCTGTTTATTTTTGGCTGGATTGCCAGTATTGTATTATAAGCGGATTGCATAGAGAACTCACCTTTTTGACAAACTAAAAGAGGATGTTCAAAAAGCCCAATAAAAATGACACTGTGAATTTCTGCGTTGGCTTGCTTTTTCGCTACTCACGTATTAAAAGCATACGCTCCGTGGCTCAAAGGCTGCGCCGCCTTGAACTTCTTGGTCCTTTTTACCGAACTTTTTGAACAAGCACTAAAAGAAAAAAAGGTGAGTTTTCTAATGAAAAGAATAATGGTTATAATCGCATTAACTTTCCTGTTGATACCTCTTCAAGCAGAGGCGGTCAGCTATGGCTGGGGCTATAAAAAAGGACATAATCATCAGCCTCCAGAAGTGGGTAAATATCAAGCCATTTTAGACAAGCATCAAGCTTTTTATTTCGATGACTCTGGGGATAAGCATGTCTATTTAACATTTGATAACGGCTATGAGGCTGGTTATACGGAGCAGATTCTTGGCGTGTTAAAAGAAAAGGATGTCCCGGCCACGTTTTTTCTTACTGGCCATTATGTAACCGATCAGCCGGAATTAGTCAAACGGATGATTGCTGATGGGCATATTATCGGAAATCATTCTGATGGGCATCGTGATTTTACAGCGATTTCCAAAGAATCATTTATCAAAGATGTCTCTGTACTAACAGAGAAAATTAAAGAAATAGATGAGAAAGTCCCTGTACAGTATCTCCGGCCGCCTAAAGGAACCTTTAATGAATCTTCTCTGTCATGGGCAGATGAGTTAGGGTATACACATGTTTTTTGGTCACTCGCATTTGTTGATTGGAATGAAGGCTCTGAACAAGGCTGGAAACATGCCTATAAACAGGTGATGGATCAAATTCATCCAGGTGCTGTTGTACTTATGCATACGGTGTCTCAGGATAATGCGGATGCTTTAGCTTATTTGATTGATGATTTGAAAGAACAAGGTTATCAATTCAAAAGCCTCGATGATTTAATGATGAAGAAATTACTGCCGAAAGGCTTCTATTAACAACAAAGTCCCTAGCGAAATAGCTAAGGGACTTTGTTGTTATTGTAAGGCTTGAATCGCCTGTTCAAACAATAGCAGCTGGCTGTTTACAGGCAGATTCGAGTCGACATAGGAATATGTCCCATCAGAGGCTTGCGCCCTTGCTTTTATCGAATCTTGAAGCATAAGATCAAGAATGGAAAGAAGCCGAGCCTTAATCCGTCCTTCAAAGATAGGGAACATTAATTCTACTCGCTTGATCATATTACGTGTCATTAAATCAGCTGAAGATAAAAATATTTTATCTTCACCATGATGATGAAAATAATAGACCCGGCTGTGTTCCAGAAATCTGCCGACAATACTGATAACCCGGATATTCTCACTGATTCCTGAAATGCCAGGCCGCAGACAGCAGATTCCGCGCACAATCAAATCGATCTGTACACCAGCCTGAGAAGCCTGATACAGTTTCTCAATCAATGGCTTATCTGTTAATGAATTCATTTTTGCCATAATCCGGCCATTGTCATACTTCTTATGAAAGTTAATTTCTTGATCAATATAAGTTAATAAATCATTGCGGATATCAAAAGGAGCCATTGATAAATGATGAAAGACTGGCTTCTCTGTATAACCGCTTAAGTAGTTAAAAAAGTTTGTGGCATCTACACCGAATTTTCGTTTCATCGTTAAATAAGACATATCGGTATAGAATTTGGCTGTTTGATCATTATAATTTCCTGTTCCAAGATGGACAACCCGTTCAATCCGATTGAGATGTTTGCGTACAATTAATGTGATCTTGCTATGAGTCTTCAAGGAGATCATACCATATATCACATGGCAGCCGGCTATTTCTAATTGTTTGGCCCATTGGACATTATTCTCTTCATCGAACCGTGCCTTTAATTCAACCAGTACAGTAACCTGCTTACCATTTTCAGCTGCACGTTTTAACGCGGCAATAATGGGAGAACCTCCGCTGACACGATATAATGTCTGTTTAATCGCTAACACTTCCGGATTATCAGCTGCTTCCCGTATTAAATCGACAATCGGCTCAAATGATTCATAGGGATGATGGAGGAAAAGATCCCGTTTTCTTACCGCTTCAAATACCGTCTCATCTTCATGAATATCTTGGGCAGGCTGAGGAATGAGCGTTTCATAGACCAGATGCTCATAATCTTGTTTGACCTGGCTGTAGAAGTCAGCAAGACAAGTTAAGTCAAGTGGACCATTGACAATGTATAAATCTTTTTTGTGAATTTCTAGTACATGTAAGAGGAAGTCAACCATTTCAGGTGCATGCCCTTTTGCTTCTACTTCTAAACGAACAGCTGCTCCGAACTTACGCTTTTTTAATTCTTTTTCAATTTCTCTCAGCAAATCGTGTGCTCCATCTTCATGAATGGTCATATCTGCATTCCTGGTAATGCGAAAGACACTGGTAGAAGTGACACGATAGCCTTTAAAAAGTTTATAGATAAAATGACGAATCACATCTTCTAATAAGATAAAGTGATGTTCATTGATTGGCAAGAAACGATCTAATAAAGCAGGAACTTGAACAATAGCTGTTTTTGTCGGTGTGTGTTCCTGTTCATACTCATCTACGAGCTGAACGGCCAAGTTTAACGACTTATTTAACAGCATCGGAAATTTGCGGTACGCATCAACTGCCATAGGCGTGAGGATTGGATAAATGTGCTCATCAAAAAATTGTTCTAATGAGTTTACCTCCTGTTTCGACAGTTCTTCGATATGAAAAATCCGAATCTGTTCCTTGTCTAAATCGCTGAGTAAGCTGGTATAGAGGGTATATTGCTGTGTGACCAGCTCATGATTAAAAATGGAAATAGCTGCAAGCTGCTGTTTTGGTGTCAGACCTGACTTATCATCAGGCCGGTTAAAGCCTGCCTTTACTTGATCTTTAAGGCCAGCTACTCGAACCATAAAGAATTCGTCTAAATTGGAGGAAAATATCGATAGAAATCGTAATCTCTCTAGTAATGGATTGCCTGCATCATCTGCTTCTTCTAATACTCGCTTATTAAAGGAGAGCCAGCTAAGTTCTCTATTATTATAATAGGCAGGTGATTGGGCATTTGTCTCTTGTATGTTTGTCTCCATGAAGCACCATCCCTTTTAGAGGTTGTTCAAAAAGCATGATAAAAATGACATCAAATGTCGGAGCTGGCGATAGGGGAACTTCTGCTAAAACCGTCCTCATCATGTGGACAACGCAGAAGTCAACACATCCTGTGCAAGCCCGCTACTCAGGTATTAAAAGCATATGCTCCTTTCCTTAGAAAAGAAAACATTTTTCCTGCGTGCAAAATCTTTTGCTCAAAGCTGCGCCGCCTTGAACTATCAACGTACAGGACGTCACGGCTTTAGCCTGCCAACGCACAGGATGTACTAGTATCGCTTTGCAACATGATGTTCTTTTCATCGAACTTTTTGAACAGACACTTATAATAAATCATTCCTAAAAACAGATTGTCAGCTGTCTGTAACCCGTCTTCCGTCTTTTGAGGGGGTGGTGAGAGGAAAATAGGAAACAGTTGCTAACCATCCGGTGGATATTTTTACCCTAGGGTGAAAGTCTCTTTTTATCATAACCTGTCGATGATTAGCTTATATGAAGTAGATGTTAAATAATTGTAAAGTTTGATGCAGCTTGTCATAAATACAAGTTACAACCCTACTATTAATCAGCGGGTAGGTTCCTGCTGACGGCAATTTTATTTCACCTTGACTTAAACTTTAATTGAATCTCTCTCTTAATGGTCTTTTCTAAATGTTTCTTTTGCTTCTCGGATTGATATTCTTCTGGCATGGTGTCGTCTTTACACAATAAGGTAATCACTAGGGTATGCTTCTTCCATTTAAATTGAAGATCCTGAACAGCCTGTCGTTTCGTAGCATCCAGGCAATAGCAGAATTTAAGTATGGCTCCCAAGTCCTGTAATTTATCCCGTTCTTCTTTTAAAAACCATGATTTATAAGGTTGAATAAACTGTTTAAAAACCGTTTTATTTTTATAGGAAGCAATTAAGGCTAATTTCAGGCGATCCTTGTGCATTAAACCGTCAATTGTACGGTTGGCTAACAAGTAGAAGGTGTGCTGTGCACTTGCTTCAGAATCAATATACTCGCCTAAATGAAACAGATAACTAGCCTTCTTTAATAGATTCCAATCATGTTTATCTAAGTGTACTAACCCATTTTCTTTAAGATATTCAAATAATTTTCGGGTGAGAAATTGCACATGGGTAATTTGCTTTAATTCCAAATTATAATCATTGATCAGTTCTTGAATGCTGTCTTCTACTACATTGGGAAAAAGCAATGAACCAGTTTCTCTTACTAATTCTTCATAGAAAACACCATCACGCAATCCTTTACGACTAAGGATAAAGCTTTCTGCTTGAACGATTTGATACAGGCTGTGAAATACTTCAATCGCAGGGATAATAATATCTGCCCTATCTTTGGATAATCCTTCGACTTTGGCTAATTTCCCTGGCTTTAACCCTGTCAAATAGTTGCTTACAGCCATAATATCCTTATCAAACATTTGATATTGGTGCAGGCCGGCTAAGGGATATTTTTTCAGGTTTTGATCGATTTGTGCCAAGTTGCGGGCGCTTCCTCCAATTGCGATTAAAGGTACTTCTTGATTGCGAAGCCAAGGCAAAGTGGCGAACTGTTTAGTTAGATAATGCCGCAGTTGCAGCAACTCTTTTGTTGTGGGAATAACCTCCTTGAAGAAATCCTTTAAGGTCAATGCACCAAAAGGGAAGCTGTGTGATTCTTTCAGTTCACGATTTTCAAACAAGGTGACTTCGGTACTTCCACCGCCAATATCTACGGTAATTCCTGTTGAAATAGAGGTGGAGTTAACCACAGCCAAATAGCCATAATAGGCCTCTTCTTCCTCGGATAGAATACGCATGGTTAAACCTGTACTGTCTTTTACTTGCTTTTCAATGTCTGCTTGATTACTGGCTTGTCTGATCGTTGCAGTAGCTACACAGACAATGTCTTGTACCTTATGGGTGTGAAGCACCTTCTGAAAACTTGCAAGTGTATCGATAAGACGATCGATGCCTGTTTGATTCAGGCTGTTGTCTTGTTCCAGAAACATACGGAGCCGGGCAACTGCTTTGACGTTTTCCACTTCTTTTAATCTGCCGCCTTTTTCTCTTACATAAATAACTAAGCGCATAGTATTCGATCCAATATCAACGATAGCATAATATTGCTTCTTCATTTACTTCACCCTGTTTCTTGGATAATTTTCCTTTTATTATACCATACATATCACGGCATCTTGGCAATGAAGAAAGTGTTTTCTTTTGAAAATAGTGAACCAGTTTACAAATTTTGTGAACATGAAAAACTGCTGTTTTAGAGTGAGGTTTATCACTAAGAACAGCAGGATGTCATGGTTCAATATTTCTTATGAAGGCAGGTAGCTGCTTATCGATTAACTTGAAGGCAGGGTGGCTAATAATTGCTGATAAGTTTGGGCTTTTTCTTTATCTCCATTGGCTAGATGGCTTTTATACAAATATTGGATGGGGGATGTGTCATCTGGAGCAAGTTCCATTTCCCATTCAAAGCAAGCTATCGCTTTATCATACTGTCCCAGCTCGTAATAGATTTCTCCTAATACAAATTGTTGATCAGGGTTATCGGTTAGCTGTTTAATTTTTCGCAGTTTTTGAACAGTTGGCAGCTCATTGTGATCGATACATGCTAAGAGATCGCTGAGCGCAGTGCTGGAAAGCAGTTTCTTTACTAGCTGTTTCAGTAATTGATCTAACTGATGATGATCCTCATATAACGAAGTAATCAATGGCAAGATCTGTTGATACCTTTTCGCTAGAAAGTCTGCAGAAACATGTGGGGCTGCTTGATCCAACAGATCCAGTTCTATTGGCTGTTCCTTTGTTTGTAAGAAATAATCAAGGATGGCATCGTATGCACCTAACGATAGTAATTGTTCCATCAGTTCGCGAGTGAAGCGGTGAGATGGAAGCAGCTCAGACCAAAACGATACCTGTATCTTATCAGCGTATGCTGCAAAGGGCAGCTGATCAAGTGACAGTTTATCTTGTAAGGAGTCATGCTGGCAGTAATAAAGCAGGATTTGGTCAAATGCACGTTCTTCTATACCATATTGATCAAACAATGGTTTTATGAATGAATGAGGGAAGTGATGATCAAAAATATAATTTTCCAGATAGAGCGGATCGGACCAACCGGCAGCTAGTTGCTCTATATCTGCATATAAAGTTCTGTATTTTTGGAAATCGGTATGTTGAAGCATATCATTGGCAAAAGAGTCTGAGGGAAGGGCGTTATGATAATGAAGCACAATCTGAAAAGCTTTTTTTAACTGGCCATTGCGGCGATATTGATAAAAGCTTTCCTTACATAAGGTTTGAATTTTTTGTGGCTGGATATAATTATCAAACATAGCAAGTATATAGAGTCTCTCTGTCGCAGAGAATTGTTTTTTTAGTTTATCAACCATTTGATTATTTGTTATTAAGGGATAAGCCGTTTTGGATTGTAGGAAGATATTGGTCAGAACATGATCAGTGGAGAAGGTAAATCCTTCCCGTAACGCTCTGGCTAGAAAAGAGTGAAGGTGGACAGCAGCCGTTTTTTTTACATTAATAAAATGGCTTTTATAGCAAAATAAATAATAAGTATGTCCATTCTTTCCGTGGGTTTCCACTATTTTCATTTGTTTGTAGGCTGTTAGCTGCACCACGCGCAAACGCACTTTTTTCTTTTGGTAAAGAATTTCTAGCATGGTCATATAAACAACTCCTTCGATAACTAGTTATCACCAGTGTAGCATAAAACATATTTTGTAGATATCGAAATTCATTTTTAAGATAAAGCTGGAGAAGGGACAAACCTTATTCTATAGGCACAAAAGCACTATTAAAAAAATTTTTTTAAATATGAGCAAAACTATTGAAAGTCAAAAAAGGTCAGAGTATAATAATAATCAAATAAGGTCAAAGATAGTCAAAAGTCAAATTGACCTTGACCTTTATTCTTATCTAAGTGCATTCGTATAGTAGTCCTATCCTGGCAGATTTGGAGAAAGTTCCAAGGAGTCTAAGTGGGATAACAGATGATAGTACCCCGATAAGTTTCGCTATCCATTAGTGAAGGAGGAAGAACGCCCCACTGAGGATAGTTAACTAAATTGAAGGAGGAATTCGTTATGAAATGCCAAAAATGTGGTAATCATCAAGCAACTGTTAATCTAAACCTTCGGATAAACAATCAATCTCAATCATTACATGTATGTCAATCATGCTTTCAAGATATTAAAAATGAAATGAACCAACCTTCAGGAATGTTCGGTGGACAAGGCTTTGAACAGTTCTTTAGCGGTGGAGCCAATGGATTCAGCGGCACACAGGCGCAAACAAGAACTGCCCAAGGCGGGCAAGGAAATGGTCTGCTGGATCAGCTTGGTAAGAACTTATCGGATGCGGCTCGTGCAGGGGTTATCGATCCTGTCATTGGCCGTGAACAAGAAGTAAAACGTGTAATTGAAACACTAAACCGCCGCAACAAAAACAATCCAGTGCTAATTGGGGAACCTGGTGTAGGTAAAACAGCCATTGCTGAAGGTTTAGCTTTAAGAGTAGTGGAAGGAAATGTGCCGGCAAAATTGTTAGATAAGGAAATTTATATCTTAGATGTGGCTTCTCTTGTAGCCAATACCGGCATACGCGGGCAATTCGAGGAGCGCATGAAACAATTAGTGACAGAGCTTCAAGAACGTCAAAATGTGATCCTTTTTGTTGATGAGATTCACCTATTAGTCGGTGCCGGTACAGCAGAAGGCTCCCAAATGGATGCCGGTAATATTTTAAAACCAGCGCTTGCACGTGGTGAATTGCAATTAATTGGGGCAACTACGTTAAAAGAATATCGTCAAATTGAGAAAGATGCAGCTTTAGAACGACGCTTACAGCCTATTATTGTCAAAGAGCCGACTGTCGAAGAGGCGGAACAAATTCTATTAGGTTTGCGCGATCGTTATCAACAATATCATCAAGTCAACTATTCTGACGACGTTATTGCAGCAGCTGTTCGATTATCCAAACGCTATATCCAAGACCGCTTCCTGCCAGACAAAGCGATTGATCTAATCGATGAAGCTGGTGCACGATTGAATTTAACCGTCAGCGAAACAGATTCTGACAGTATCCAAAAACGTTTAGATGAAATTGTTAAACAAAAAACAGAAGCAGCTGAACAAGAAGACTATGAACGTGCTGCTAATTTAAGACACGAAGAAATTAAGTTGGAGAAAAAACTAGCCGAAACACAAGAAACACCAAAGGCAGAAGTGACTGTTGAAGATATTCAATTAATTATTGAAGAAAAAACAGGTATCCCAGTTCGTAAAATGCAAGCAGATGAACAATCTAAAATGAATCAGCTTGCTGGTAACTTAAGCAAGAAGGTAATTGGACAGCAAACAGCGGTTGCCAAAGTAGCAAAAGCCATTCGCAGAAGCAGAGCTGGCTTGAAACCTAAATACCGCCCAATTGGCTCTTTCTTATTTGTAGGACCAACTGGTGTAGGTAAAACCGAATTAACCAAAGCACTTGCTGAAGAATTATTTGGCACCAAGGATGCCATGGTTCGTTTAGATATGAGTGAATATATGGAGAAACATGCAGTTTCTAAACTTATCGGTTCACCTCCTGGCTATGTAGGACATGAAGAGGCTGGACAATTAACAGAGAAAATCCGCCGTAATCCATACAGCCTGGTGTTGCTGGACGAAATTGAAAAGGCACATCCAGATGTACAAAATATGTTCTTGCAAATCATGGAGGACGGTCACTTAACAGACAGCCAAGGCCGGACGGTCAGCTTCAAGGATACCGTAATTATCATGACAAGTAATGCAGGTACCAATGCTAAAGCAATTACCGTAGGCTTCAACAATGATAACAATCAGGCTGTATCCGAATTAGAGAATCTAACCCAATACTTTAAAGCCGAATTCTTAAATCGCTTTGACGCGATTATACCATTCAATGAGTTAACAGAAGCTGATATATTACAGATTGTTGACTTAATGTTAAATGAGTTGACTGAGCACTTACAAGAATCAAATCTTGAGATAACAGTAAGTGATGAAGTGAAGCAATTCCTAGCTGATAAAGGCTATGACCGCCGTTTTGGTGCACGTCCATTACGTCGAGTTATTCAAGAGAAAGTCGAAGATGGCATTACCGATATCGTTTTAGAACAAGAGAACGTAACAAAGGTAGAGATTGTATTGGAAGATGGCGAAATTGAAGTAAGAAGTGTGTAAAGGAAATATGCAGAAGGGCTGTTGCACCGTGAAATTACATGGTGCAACAGTCTTTTTTTTGCAGATAATTTCTAAGCGCCATCCGAGCATGAAATAGGGAGAATAGAGTATCATATAAAGAAGTACCCATATTTTCCAAACGAAAGAGGCAGTATATATGATTTATCAAACCAATGAATATGCTCCGTTAAAAAGGGTAATTACCTGCCCGCCAATGTATATGGAAATAAGAAATATTATCAACATAACTCAGCAAAAATACAAACAAGACAATATCGATGTGTTTAAGGCTCTAGATCAGTATCAAGAATTTGTACAGACCCTTACCTTACATGGGGCAGAGGTGCTGGAATTATCGCCATCCCCTGATCTAAATGAACAAGTTTTCACACGGGATATCGGATTTACAATCAATCATCAGTTGTTCACATGTAATATGAAAGAACCGATTCGTCGAGGAGAAATCAGTGTTCTGCAAGATTTTTTACAGAAAAAAGGGATAGAATATCATGCCCTGCCAGTACCAACGCTGGAAGGCGGTGATATTGTATTAGCCAATGACACCATTTATGCAGGTACAAGCAATCGAACGACACGAAAAGCGATCGAATATCTGGCAAAAACAATCCCGGATAAACAAGTGGTTCCTTTGCAGATGAGAGAAGATATACTGCATCTGGATTGTTGTTTTAACCTGGTAAGTGATGAGATCGGCATCATCTATCCTGATGCCTTTCCGGCAGAAGATCTAAAGCGTCTGCGATCTGTGTTTGAGTTAATCGAAGTATCTGACCATGAACAATTCGCGATGGGGACAAATGTGCTTTCGCTTGGTGGGGGAAAGGTGATTGCCTTACCGGAGAATCAACGAATCAATCAGTTGTTAGCACAAAAGGGTTTCGACATTATCGAAGTACCTTTTTCAGAAATCATTAAATCAGGCGGCTCATTTCGCTGTTGTTCATTAGCGGTGGAAAGGGGAGTTTGACGATTGACTCCATCCCCTACACATTCAAAAAAGGCGACTCTTTATTGATATGATCATAAAACATAATTCCATTAAGATGATCCATTTCATGTTGAATCAGAATGGCACTGTAACCGTTAAAACGGTAAGTATGCTTCTCGCCCATTTCATCATAGGCCGCTATTTTGATCCTCTCATAGCGAGGAACATGGCCAAGAATTTCCCGGTCTACTGATAAACAGCCTTCCCCTTCCGGCAGGTAGATCGTATGTGGCGAATGACTGATAAGTTCAGGGTTGATGATTTTTAATGCCTTCTGTTCTCCATTACTTTCATGATAGAGGACTGTAAACATTCTTTTATTCAGCCCAATCTGATTGGCAGATAAACCAGAACCTGGTCTTAGTTTATATTTTTTAGCTATCTCTGCATTTTGGCTGTTTTGCAGATAGGTCAGCATACAAGCTAACTCTTCTTTTACCTGATTGGAAACAGGGAATTCAACTGGTGCTAATTTTTTCCTCAGGATAGGATCCCCTTCTTTAACAATATCTTTCATCGTAATCATATAGTCGGAATGAAACTTACTCATAGATAAACACCTCTTCGATATTTTTTTCCAATGCCCTGGCTATTTTAAAAGCCAATTCCAAGGTGGGATCATATTTATCATTTTCAATACAATTGATCGTCTGCCTTGATGCCTTGCAAAGTTCAGCAAGCTTGGCTTGGGTCATATTAGATTTTTTTCTTAATTGTTTAATGATATTTTTCAAAGTAGTCCCTCCTCGATTTGTCAAAAGTATTTGACAAAATAGTAACATAATATCATCAAATTGTCCAAAACTTTTGACATTTAATTTAAAATTAGTACTTGAACCAGAAAACCATTTTGTATATAATAGGGAAGTGACGTTTAAAGGGGCATTAGCTCAGCTGGGAGAGCGCTACACTGGCAGTGTAGAGGTCAGCGGTTCGAGCCCGCTATGCTCCATTCAGAAAAAACACTTTTCTTATTCAAAATAAGAAAAGTGTTTTTTCAAAAGAATGTGAGTTATTCTACTAAGGAGTTATAACATAACTTAAAACTGTTTCTCCATCTTCTCCTGTTTATTTAAACCCTAAGGTTTTATTTGAAAAACGTTATTCTTCTATAATTCCACACAACTTTTTTCGTGAACCTCTGAAACTTTATACTATAGCACGAACGAAATACATTTCACCTGATACTCCTAAACCTTTATCAGTAGCATGTTCATTAAATATTTTTTCAATTTGTTCCATGCTCTCGTTTATAACCATTTTATGTACGGATGGTGACTGTCCAAAACAGCATAACTTAACAACATCTATTGGCTCGTGTAAGTAAGATATTCCCCTGATTGTTTCAATTTCAGCATTTTCAAGTGCGCCTATAGCAAGATGATTTCTAATCTTATCTAGATAGGAGTACCTTCAGGCAGCGCTGCAAAAAGATTCGGGAAAAGTTCGGGCAATTCTGGTGATAATTGATCACCAGGATGCAAACTTAAGACCTTGCCACCATTCTTTATAATTCTTTTTAAATCAAAATAAGCAGAAGTTGGCCCTTTACGATTATATGCACAATCAAATTGCTCTGATTCGAATGGAAGTCTATCTTTGAAGCAGAGGTATCTCAAATGGTTCAAAATCATGTTATTCGCTCCTTTTTTGTATAAGTTTAGTATATCATATTTTCCGACATTTGATCACTTTGGTCAAAAGGGCATATTCTTATTTTATTGCCGGTCTATTAAAGGAACTAGAAACCTTTTTTAGTAAAAACGACGAATTTACTTTATTTTTTCAGTAATAGCATTGTAAGTTGCTTTTTTTAAATAGAGAAAAAGTTAAAGAGTCTAATGTTTTTTATGTGAAGAGACTTAGCGGGAGACTTTTACCATAAATTAACGCAGGAAACAAATGCTTTGCACACAAAAAACTTAGTTTACATAATCCGAAAGTGGCCAGTAAATGAAGTAGAGTGGCCAGTAACTAACATCAACTGGCCAGTAAACACCTGCGAATGACCGGTATCATTATCAAAGCGGCCATTAAATCTCATCAAGTGGCCACTACCCCAAAAGAATCCCTAAGCTGCCGATGATCAATCCATTATTCAGATTAAATCCATATCATTTTGCGATTAATAGCATTTTTTTGTATTAGTTCCATATAAAAAAGGGAATAAGAAGGATAGGATTGATTACAATGAATAAGTAAATAAGAAGGTTGGTGACTTTATGAAAATCGGTGTACCAAAAGAGATAAAAAGTAATGAAAACCGGGTGGCCATTACACCGGCAATGGTAATGATGCTAACACAAAACAACCATGAAGTAGTAATTGAGACTGGTGCTGGTGCAGGAAGTCATATTTCGGACGAGGCCTACAAACAAGCTGGGGCGCAGATGGTGACTTCAGCAGAACAGGCGTGGGCACAAGAATTGGTCATCAAAGTGAAGGAGCCACAGCCAGAAGAGTTTGCTTTTCTGCGGAATGATTTACTCTTATTTACCTATTTACATCTAGCTGCTGAGGAGGAAGTAACAGAGGCGCTTTTAGAAAGCAGAACGACGGCTATTGCCTATGAAACCATCCAAAATCAGGATGGCAGTTTGCCTTTGTTGGTTCCTATGAGTGAGATTGCCGGGAGAATGTCCGTTCAATTAGGTGTACGCTATTTGGAGAGAATATATGGCGGAAAAGGAATTCTGCCCGGCGGGGTTCCAGGTGTCTCGCCAGCTAATGTAGTCATTATTGGCGGCGGAATTGTTGGAGCCAATGCGGCAAAAATTGCCCTGGGTTTAGGCGCACGTACCACATTGTTAGATATTAACATGGAACGACTGCGCCAGTTAGAAAACGATTTTCAAGGGCGGCTGCATACATTAGCCTCCAATGAATTTAATATTATGGAACAGGTAAAACAGGCCGATTTGCTGATAGGTGCAGTGCTGATTCCGGGCGGTAAGGCTCCTAAACTGGTATCGGAAGAAATGGTCAAAGCAATGGAGACAGGTTCAGTGATTGTTGATGTGGCAGTAGATCAAGGCGGATCGATTGAAACAATTGATCGAATTACTACCCATCAAGATCCTATTTATGTAAAACATGGTGTTAATCATTATGCAGTGGCCAATATCCCTGGCGCTGTCGCTAAAACATCAACCTATGCACTGACTAATGTTACGGCACCATATGTATTAAAATTAGCGAATCAAGGTTTCAAAGAATATGGGCGGAATGATCCAGCCTTTGCGAGAGGTATCAACACTTATCAAGGCAAGATAGTCCATGAAGCTGTGGCACAAGCTCTAAATAAGCGGTTTATGGATATCCGTGATGTTTTTGTATAAAAAAGAAGGTCAACAGAGGAAAAATATAACGTAATGCTCAAAAAGGGGTACCAGATCATATATGATTTAGTATCCCTTTTTTATGTTTTTGAGGCAAAACTAATAAAATCTCCTGATTGATTTTTAACCATATGCCATTTAGAATGGTAAGTAACGCATGGTTTTTCTATCTAGAGAAACTAGGCTTTTAAGTGAGGTGGTTATTTGATAATTGCAGCAGAGGTGTTGCAAGTAATTGCTGTAGCGGTGTTGGTTTTTAGTTCATTTATGTATTTAAATGATTTAACAAAAAGGAAGAAAGAAAGAGGCCTTTCAACGTTTGAGTCTGTTATGCTTGTTATCGTTGGAATTGCAATTTTTGCACTTGCTATCAGTCGACTGATTCTAATATTTGCTTAATACGGCTTTATGTAGATAGCTTGTATGGTAAAGGAATTTACATATATAAAAAGCTCAGCATAACATCTGAGCTTTTTGAACATCTTCTATTAACATTTTTATTGCATCAAAACTCATCTGACTTCTATTATTGATAAATAGCAAGTTCTTCTTCAATTGCCTTTCTAATTTTTGCTAATGTTTCTTCCGGTGTATTTCCATGTACCCGTTGATTATTAACTAAGGCATAGGGCTTGAGCCGGCACAGACCGCAAAAATTCAGACAGTCATTGATTAAAACAGCTACTTCAGGATATTCTGATTCAATAATTTTTTCTATATCAAGTGCATTGATTAAATTGCTATCACAAATTTCTACCACAACGATTCCCATTATCATCACCTTCCTATGCCCTCACAGGCACAAAGAGAATCATTCTTTAAAATACCGTGTATGTGGTGTTCTGTCAATTGATTTGTTCTATTGGTCATATCCATAATAAGACAAGTGGAACAAGGAAAGAGACGACAATAGCGGTTATGGTCATTGATAAGGCACTAACTGCACCTTCCAGTTCACCAATTTCTAATGCCTTTGCGGTTCCAATTGCGTGAGAGGCAGTACCAATCCCTAAACCTTTGGCAGCTGGGTGTCGAATCCGGCATGCTTTCAATACAAGCGGTCCAAACATAGCTCCGCTTATTCCTGCTGTCATGACAAAGACAGCAACTAGAGATATGTTCCCGCCTGCGGTTTCTGTAATACTGATTGCAATAGGGGCAGTCACTGATTTGGCGGCAACTGTCTGAATCAGCCAGTCCTCAAAATGAAACAGTTTTACACCTAGAATGCCGCTTAAAATACCAGTAATCGATCCAGCAAAAATGCCGGCGCCAATCGGCCAGAGATATTTTTTAATTAAAGAAAGCTGGCGATACAATGGGATAGCAAGTGAAACAACGATTGGCCCCAAAAAGAAATCAATCCATTGTCCGCCAATCATATAGGTTTGATAAGAAGTATCTGTTATTACCAGCAGTAAAACCAAACAAGCAGTAGACAGAAAGATCGGCAGTAAAAAAGGGTTGGGCTTTTTCATGTATATTAATTTTGTTATAACATATAAAAGAATAGTGATTGTTACGGCCGCGACACCAATAGCTAGTTTAATCATCTGCTTGCTCCTCTTTTCTTAGCATAAGGTCTGTGATCCAACTGCTGAGAGCAATCACTAATAAAGTGCTTACTACCACGATGATAAGCACAATGCTTCCCTTACCATAGAAGAAATCTAAATATTGAACCACTCCGACGGTAACCGGAATAAAAAATAACGGCATATCCTTTAAGAGGATGTCTATGCCATCCCGAATCCAGCTTAGCTTAATCACCTTAAGGACAAGTAAACTGAATAATAACAACATACCAATCAGGCTCCCAGGGATAACTAATGAGAAATAGTTCTGAATAAACATACCAATATAGTAGAATAAGAACAGTACACTAATTTGCAGCAACATCATTATATATTTCATCTAGGCAACCTCCACTATTTATCATACGCCTTGGAATAGAGCGGAAGCAAGAAAAAAAGATAACTGCTTCTTCCCTGATTAAGAAAGAAAAGTTATCTTGACATATCGGCTAGATCGCCTCTTCACCCTCATTACGATTTTCAAAATAATTGAGATAATGCTGCCTCTCAATAACATACAAATCATATAGCGGCTCAGGCAATGCCGTATTAATCTGCTCCAGTACAACAGGATAGGCTTTATTTCCTGCGGTAACATAAGGAAGTTTCCATATGGCACTTAAGGATCTCAAATTACTATGTCTAATTTTAATAAAAACCGTTTCAATATCGAGCTGGTAAAATAATTCTTGGAGAAAGGCGTCCTTGGCTACCTTATTATAACCTTTACCGAAATAAGGTCTGCCGATCCAAGTGGCCAGGAAACCGCTCTTGTTCGTTATATCAAAAAGGTTTATCGTACCAATCGGATTGAAATATTCATCCATGATGGTGCGGGAAATCAACTCTCCGCGTTCTTCTGCCTCGATCGTTTGTTTGGTCAAAAAGTAAAACTCATCACTATTGTTTGCTTTATTCCGTACATAGGGAAATACCTCAGGGTGCGACATGAGTTCAAATAACTGTGATGCCTCTTGCATATCCCTTTTTTTTAACATGAAAAATCCCTCCTTACCTGGTATCGGGAGGGTGATAAGAAGACAGAATGACCGCATAGCTGTTTTCCGCACCCTCGAATTTTTATTAGAAGATAAACAAAAATTCGGGGTGGGAATCGAACCCACTAGAACCTGTTCCACAGGTGGCGCACCATTTGCCTTCCCTAATATTATAGACTGCAGCTTGATGTTATAAGTTGATACAACTTCACCTCATTGTGTGCTTTAGATCTAACAAGTGGAATCAAAAGATTTATAGAGGATAACAAAAATTAGAGAAGTTTGCTTTATATTTAGATTCAACTTATTTAAGATCATTTTTCATACGTTTATATTACAAAAAAACAATGCTAATTGTAAATAGGTAATTTGATAAAAAATCAAAAAAATTAAAGTAAATGAATGTTATATGAAGTATTCGTTAATTATTTGTAATTTATAGCTTAATTTGATGTTTTTAAATCATTATTGACCTAATTTGATGTAATTTAATATATTTGAAGAACAAACGTTTGTATGGTAAAATAAAAAATGAGAGGTGATAAAATTGCCAGTTATATCAAAAATAACGACACAACAGAAGCGAAAGGATCGCTATAATATCTTCTTGAAAGAACAAGACCGGGAATATTACAGTTTTAGTGTGAATGAAGATATATTGATCACCTATCACTTACATAAAGGAATGGAACTGACAACAGAGGTTATTAACCAAATGAAAGAGCAGGATGCCGCACAGAAGGCCTATCTGCTCGCTGTAAAATATTTAAGTTATCGCATGCGTTCAGAAAAGGAAGTTACCGATTATTTACTTGGTAAGGACATTGATCAGGAATATATAGAAGAGGCTGTTACAAGGCTGAGACAAGAAGGCTATTTAGATGACCTTGCTTTTAGTGAGGCTTTGGTGAATACGAGAATTCAAACTTCTAGCAAAGGTCCGTTGATGATTAAGAAAGAATTGTTGGACAAGGGGGTTTCACTGCAATGGATTGAACAGACTTTAGCGGCATTTACGTTTGACAAACAATTGGAAAAAGTAGAAAAATGGATTCAAAAACAGTTAAAACCGTCCACTAAGAAATCCCATAAGCAGCAAATAAACAGTCTCAAACAATCGCTCTTACAGAAAGGATTTACTCATGATGTAATAGCAGCAGCCATTGAACAGCTGGCAGCAGGCCGCGATCAGGAGGCAGAATATAATGCGGTTATATTTCAAGGTGAAAAACTGATGACTAAATATCAAAAGAAGGACACAGGCTTTACATTAGAGCAAAAAGTGAAGGCGGCTCTCTACCGCAAAGGATTTCCAGCAGATTTAATTGATCGTTTTATGGCGGAATATGTAGAAGAATAGCAGATAGGTTTGGATATTAGATGAACTTGGTGATACATGGTAAAATAGGGATAAGCAGTATAGTGGGGGTGACAAGTTAGATGGATAGAAGATACAGTACCTATACAGTAGAAGAACTGCGCAGCGAGATTGCCCAGCTTAAAGAGAAACTGCAGCAGGCAGAACAATGGGGAAATGTAAGCGAATATGAAATATTACAGCGAAAAATGCAAATGGCGGCAGCCTATCTGGTGAATCCAGCAGATTTTCATAAAGGGGACCGTTATGAATTAGCCGGTGACCCGGGACAGCAATTTGAAATAACGTATATCAATGGTGTATTTGCATGGGGACACAGAATCAATTTATTAGGTCAGAAATTTGAAAAAGAAGAAGCTGTTCCTTTATCGATTTTGGGAGAGAGAAAATAAAACAAGATAGGAGAATGGGGTATGCATGAAGAAATCCAGAAATTGTCGGAAGAACTGCTGCAAAGGGATTCGTCTTTGACAGTACTTGAGGCACGCAGCTGGATTGAACTATTATGGGAAGATTTTGAATCAACAAGAGCTAAGGCTGGGCGAAAATATGAAGGAGCGGATATTACAGTCAAGTTTGTTCGTCACTTTATTGCACAGTACGGAGACAGCTTAGCAGACTTTGCAACCAGATATCCCAAATACCAGAAGTTAATTGATCAAAACAACCGAACAGTTCATTAGCAGGAAGTATTGTTTGACGTGTTTCTGATAAGAACAAGCAGAGGAGTCTTACCAGCTGCTCCTCTGCTTGTTGCTACATATCGATGGACTAGATCATTCCACTATCTATTTTTAATTTGCTTTGCAATTTTTCCTCTGAGAAAATCCATCCTGTATACGAGTTCATTAAGCGCATGTTATCATCGATCTGAACAATGGCAATAAAAGGATAATGTCCATCCTCGGAACGATAACGTAAGTCAATAAATCTTACTTCACTGAAATCATCGTATTCAATGATCTCCCAACGGTATATTGGGGAGAAAGATAAAAAGGCTGAAATATTTTTGTCCTGTTTTGCAGTCCTGATCAGTTCGTTATCTGGGACAGAGATACGAAGAAATCTGTCTTCAATAGTAATGTGACCATCGCCGACCCTGCCTACATAGTAATGACTATCCGTAGTCAAAGCAACTCGCCAAATATTCTGTTTAGAAGTAGGAGAAGTAGCAATCTGTACTACTCCGTCAAAGTTCTCGTGAATAATCTTGACAATTTCCCGCTTGTCGATAAACCGCTTGATGTAATACAATACAATAACGAAGTAAATTAACAGCCAAGTGTAACCAGGATTGGCACCTAATATCCATGCAATAATCCCAATGATATGCAGGCTGAAAATATAGGGATCAAATGTGCTGATAAAACCATGGGCGACCCACTTTCTGGAGAAAGGGCGATAAGCTTGTGTTCCGTAAGCATTAAAAATATCAACAAACACATGGAGAATAACTGCCAAAAAGGTCCATAGCCATAGATGCAGAAAATTAACGGCAGGAACAAATAGATAGATAATCGACGCAACAGCAATACCCCAAAAGACAACAGCGGGGATGGAATGAGTTATTCCTCGGTGGTGTCGTATATATACAGCGTTGTTTCTCAATTTTAGAATAGTGTCAAAATCAGGTGCATGTGATCCAATAATCGCACCGACCATTACAGCAGTAAAAAGGGTCGTATCTTGTTGTACAACTGGATCTAATGTAGCTAGTCCACCTATGGCAATGCCCATGGTAATATGTGTGGCAGTGTCCATACAGGTTACCCCTTTCTGAATTGATTTCGCTTTTTAAATATTTGATGTCATGAATGATGGGTGATAATCAATTTACGTAATAGTCAATCATTGTGTGCTGGGTAATGGATAGCTCTCTCAATTTTTATTCTTTAACTAAATAACTATACTTTATTTTATCATGGTGGCTTTGTACAGTAAAATTTTTCGTTACTGTCTAAAGAGTCTGTCAGCAACTGTGATTAACTTATAAAAGGCAAAGGATGGATAAGCAGTGTCATATACATCTACTATTAATATACCCCAATTTCAGCAAGATTTAATCAATTGGTTTGAAAAAGAACAGCGGGAATTGCCGTGGCGTGAGAATAAGGATCCTTATCGAGTATGGGTGTCTGAAATTATGCTGCAGCAAACAAAGGTTGATACTGTAATCCCCTATTTCCAAAATTTTATGCACCAATTTCCAACATTAGAAGCTCTTGCTGGAGCGGAAGAACAACAGGTATTAAAAGCATGGGAAGGACTTGGTTATTATTCGCGTGCCCGTAATTTACAATCAGCAGTGCAAGAAGTCGTTGCAGAATACGATGCCAAAATACCGAATACTCCGGAACAGTTAGGTGCATTAAAAGGTGTTGGACCTTATACCAAGGGAGCCATTCTCAGCATAGCCTTTGATAAACCAGAACCGGCAGTTGATGGGAATGTGATGCGTGTATTGTCACGTATACTGAGAATTGAAGAAGATATTGCCAAGGCAAAGACAAGGAAAACTTTTGAAGCGGCTGTGAAGGAACTTATTTCAGAGGAAAATCCTTCTGCTTTTAATCAAGCCTTGATGGAATTGGGTGCATTAGTCTGTACCCCAAAAAGCCCAAGCTGCTTGCTATGTCCAGTGCAGCAGCACTGTCTTGCTTATCAGGCTGGTGTAGAACAGACATTGCCGGTCAAAAACAAGAAAACAAAGCAATCAACCAAAAGCTATTTTGCTTTGGTGCTTGAAGATGAAGAAGGCAGATATGTCTTGGAACAGCGGCCAGCCCAAGGCTTGCTTGCCCAACTATGGCAATTTCCTATGGTGGATCAAACAGAGGTGGACAAGCGACACCTTGAAGTGTATATCCAGGAAAGATTTCAAACAGAAGTAAATCAGATAACAGAACTGCAGCCTGTAAAACATGTATTTTCCCATCTTACTTGGCATTTGCAGGTGCTACATGTGAAAATCCAAAGTGATTTGCAATTACCGGAAAGAATGCATCTATTAACGATGGAAGAATTGGATGCTTATCCGTTGCCTGTATCCCATCAGAATATTTATAAGCAGTTGTAGAGGTTGTTCAAAAAAGCCCGATAAAAAGGACTATCATCGGGCTTTTTTGAACACTCATTTGTTTTTTAAAAAAACTCCACGTCTCTTGTATAAAAAAAAATTACTTGGATAAATTAAAGGGCGTGGAGGTGATATCGATGGCAAAACGTAATAATCAAAATAACCCAAGCAAAACAGACGCTCAAGAAGTGAGACGTCAAAACCAACAATCACAACAAGGACAAGGTAAATACGGTACAGAATTTGCAAGTGAAACAAATGCAGAGGAAGTACGTCAACAAAACAAGCAATCTGAAAATAAAAAGTAATATTATACAAACAAGAGTAAGCTTGATTCTTTTTACAGGAGTCAAGCTTATTTTTGTGTGATTAGGGTTTGTAAAATCCCTTTTTAAACAGAATTTCCATGAAATAGTAAAATTATTCAGATAATGATGGACTTCCACTACAAATTTTACTTTTCTAAAATTGTATTATTTTCAATTGTAAATATTTATCGTTATAATTATTAATATTATTAAACAAAAAGGAAGGTAAATACGTATGGATGACCTTGAACCTGGAAAAACAATCGAAATACAAAGTTACAAGCATAACGGTCAGCTCCATCGTGTCTGGGATACAACAACAGTCTTAAAAGGGACAAGCCAACAAGTAATTGGTGCAAATGATAAAACATTAGTAACCGAAAGTGATGGCAGAACGTGGATCACAAGAGAACCAGCAATCTGTTTCTTTCATATGAAGCATTGGTTTAATGTAATTGGTATGCTGCGTGATGACGGAATTTATTATTATTGTAATATCAGTTCCCCGTTTGTATTTGAAGATGGAGCGGTAAAGTATATTGACTATGATTTGGATGTAAAGGTGTTTCCTGATATGACATATAACATCTTAGATGAGGATGAATACGCCTTACACAAGGAGCAAATGAATTATCCGGCAGAACTGGATCAAATTTTACGAAATAATTTGGATCATTTACTGCATTGGATTAGACAAAGACAAGGCCCGTTTTCACCAGAATTTGTTGATCAGTGGTATGAACAATATCTGACATATAGATAAGATTGGATTCTGAAAGTCGAGCCGATGGATGGTAGCATCGTGGTAAAGCACGAGGCTTTCATCTGCGGGGATAGCAGCGTGATAAACAAAGAGATAGAAGAGAGGTAATAACACTTGGATAGTATAAAACGATATTTGCAATTTGTTTATCCGTATAAGTGGAAGATTTTGCTGACGGTTTTTATTGGGATCATCAAATTTGGGATCCCGCTTTTGATGCCGTTAATTGTAAAGTATGTTATTGATAATATTGTTACAGTGGACACGTTAACTGCTGATGAAAAAGTGACGCAGCTCTTCTGGTTAATGGGGATAGCTGCATTTTTATTTGTGCTTTTACGGCCGCCGATTGAGTATTATCGCCAATATTTTGCCCAATGGACAGGTAATAAGATCCTATTTGATATTCGTGAGCGTCTATTTGACCATATTCAGCGCTTGAGCTTGCAGTTCTATTCGCGAACCAAAACTGGTGAAATTATCTCACGTGTAATTCATGATGTCGAGCAGACAAAGAATTTTGTGATGACAGGGTTAATGAATATTTGGCTGGATATGTTTACGATCGTTATCGCCATTGTGATCATGTTATTTATGGATGTCTGGCTAACCATAGTATCGATCGCACTTTTTCCGTTATATGTTATTTCAGTTAAAATATTTTACAGCAAGTTACGTCTGTTAACAAAAAAACGTTCACAAGCATTAGCTGAAGTGCAGGGACATCTGCATGAACGGGTACAAGGGATTCCGGTTACGCGCAGTTTTGCATTAGAAAATTATGAAGAGAAAGAATTTGATAAACAAAACCAGAATTTCTTAGATAAGGCAGTTGATCATACGGTATGGAATGCAAAAACCTTTGCTGTCATGAATACTATTACTGATGTTGCTCCCTTGCTAGTGATTGGATTTGCTGGTTACTTTGCAATTACTTCTGATTTAACTATTGGTACAATGGCAGCTTTTGTCGGTTATATGGATCGTGTTTATGGACCGTTAAGGCGATTAATTAGTTCTTCAACAGTATTGGTTCAATCGATTGCTTCGATGGATCGTGTCTTTGAATTCATGGATGAGAAATATGATATCAAAGATAAAAAAGATGCTAAAGAACTAACAGAGGTGCAAGGCCATGTAACTTTTGATCATGTATCTTTCCGATATGAAGAAGAGGAAGAACTGGTATTAAAGGATATCTCCTTAGATGTTAACCAGGGCGAAACCATTGCCTTGGTTGGTATGAGTGGCGGCGGTAAGTCGACCATTATCAGTCTAATTCCACGCTTTTATGATGTAACAGGCGGAAGGATCCTAATTGATGGACAAGATATTCGCGATGTAAAAGCTCGTTCATTACGCGATAAAATTGGGATGGTTTTGCAGGATAACATCTTGTTTAGCGAATCCATTGCCATGAATATTCGCATGGGAAATCCAGAAGCAAGTGATGAGGAAGTGGTAGCTGCCGCAAAAGCTGCAAATGCTCATGAGTTTATTACGGGATTAAGTAATGGTTACGATACATTGGTAGGCGAGCGGGGTGTCAAATTATCAGGCGGACAGAAACAGCGGATAGCAATAGCGCGTGTATTCCTGAAAAATCCGCCACTGTTGATTTTGGATGAAGCCACCTCTGCATTGGATTTGGAGAGTGAGCACTTAATTCAAGAGGCGCTGGAGAAGCTGGCTGCCGATCGTACCACCTTTATCGTTGCCCACCGGCTCTCAACGATTACGCATGCAGACCGAATTGTTCTAGTCGAAAATGGCGAAATTGCAGAAGAAGGAAACCACTACGAATTAATGCAGAAAAAAGGTCATTATTATAATCTGTATCAAGTACAAGAATTGGATATTGATTAAAGAACAAAAGCGTAGAGCACCCGTTCAGCAACGTACGAACTGGACTGAAGCACAGAGATAAAGGAAACACGGTGAGTTAGGAATCGATGTTGACTTTCACCCAAGGGCATAAGGGCGGCTAGGCATCTTCGTCAATCGGCAAGTCTTCTTTATGGGGCTGAGGGAAGTTGCGCTAGTTGCTGGGTGCTCGGAGCTGGCCGGGGCTATTCTTCGACAAATAGGTATTCACCAGCAAGAATTCTATAATTTTCTAACCAACCAAAGAAGCGCCCTATCCTAGCGATAGGGCGCTTTTGAGCGGTTATGGACCTGTCTTGTCTTTAATATCTAAATCAGCTTGTTCATGGAAGTTCTGATAACTGTATAGAATTTTTTGTAAATGCAGTATTTCCTTATGATATTCCATTAGTCTAGAAGCAAGCGGCAGTAAGGCCAAGCGATCGTTGTCTTCTTGTTCATAGACTTGAATTAGTGTATTGACGAGGTTTGGAATATCCGGATCAGTAATATCTTCAATTGATTTGGTCGGATTTTTTTTGATTTTACCCATTGCACTTAATAGCAGCCGCTCATGGGAATAAATAATTTTATCCAGTTCATCAATCAGCACCTGTCTAAATTCCCTTGGTATATGTTCGACTTTATGATCATATTGGTGAAAGGCCCTAAGTGTAGCCAATGATTTTTTTGATGTATAGATCATTTGTCTGAATAAAATTAATTTACGCATTCTTGGTATGCGGTCTTTTTTTCGGTAGACTTTTTCTTCGCTAAATAATAAAAACATATTATCAATACGATGGATTTCTGTTTGAATCCGGTCGATCTCTGTTCGTAATGCTGGATCATCAGACAAATGTTTGGTAGAAATCCGCAGCCATTGCAGGATATCCGAAGTAACCTGATCAATCGAACGAAATAAACGCAATTCATATTTAGGCGGAATAAATACCAAATTAATCAGAAAAGCCGATAAAATCCCAAGTGTCAATGCAGAGAAGCGGACACCAGCAAAGTGCAGCAAGGCCATATCTGTTGTTTCCATCACTGCGAGCACAGCGATGATTGCTAAGCCAACTGTGCTTTCATTCATTTTAATGTACATACATACACCAATAACAAGAACGATAGTAAAGCCAGTTACTACAGGATCATTTCCAAGTGCTAATACGACAAGTGCACCAATACCAACACCAAAGATGTTAGCATAGAATTGTTCCAACACAGTTTGGAAGGAACGGTAAATATTTGGCTGAATTGCAAAAGAGGCTGCGATTCCGGCATAAGTAGCTGATTCTATGCCCAAAATATGTGCCATGTATATGGCGATAGTAATGGCAAGGCCAGTCTTTAACATTCTTGCTCCTAGCTTCAATATTATTGCACCAACCTTCCTATTATCCCATTGAAATTGTCTATCAACTCCTATTTCTAGGCTGGGTAAAATGCCAAAACAGCCTAGTGGAGAATGGACGCAAATCTCCACCCTGATAAGTCTCGCTATCCGTCACTTAGGGAGGAGGAAAATCCCTGCTGATAGCAGTTTCGCTTTATCACAGTGTAATCTGCTCAGGCTCAAGCAAAACCAAATGTTAAGGGGAAAACACCTTCTTAAAGGAAGGCTCACTTCACCTGCATATTTAGTATAACAATTTTTTTCCTTAGATTGTAATGAAAAACTAAGTATGAAAAATGGCTTCCAGTGAACACTACGTGTAGTAACATAGAACTGAAGGAATGGAAGGGAAACATGTGAAAGGTAAAAAGTTAGATATCATTGCATTGGCTTCAATCCCCTTAGTCATGACCTTGGGGAATTCCATGCTGATTCCGGTTTTGCCAATGATTGAACAAGAACTGCAGATAAGTTCATTTCAATCCAGCTTGTTGATCACCGTTTACTCTGTGGTGGCCATCTTGCTTATTCCATTGGCGGGCTATTTATCGGATAAAATTGGAAGAAAAAAGGTAATGGTTCCTAGCCTCCTCATTACGGGTATCGGAGGACTTGTATCTGCTATAGCAGCTTGGAAAATGGCAGATCCTTTTTTTGTGATTCTGATAGGCCGATTTCTTCAAGGGATCGGAGCAGCAGGAGCATTTCCCATTGTGATCCCTACTGTTGGGGATATGTTTGATGATGAAAAGGATGTAAGTGCAGGACTTGGCATGATTGAAACCTCCAATACATTCGGTAAGGTATTAAGCCCGATTATTGGGGCGCTTCTTGCGATCTATATATGGTTTTTGCCATTTTTATTTATTCCAATTTTCTCCGCAGTAGCAGTTGGATTAATTTGGTTTTTGCTAGAAGCCCCTAAACGGCCAGAGGATAAACAAGGACAGACTTTTGCTGATTTTTTACGAATGATCCGTCAAGTGTTTCGTGATAATGGCAGATGGTTAATTGGTATCTTCCTGATTGGTGCGATTAATATGTTTATTTTGTTTGCCTTCTTATTTCATTTTTCCACCTTATTAGAAAAACAATATCAACTGGATGGAGTGATGAAAGGCTTGGTGTTAGCGATCCCGTTATTGTTTCTTTGTATCGCTTCCTATATTACCGGTAAGAAGATAGGGCAAAACAAACTAGTGATGAAATGGACGATCTTTATTGCGAATCTGATTGGTGCAGTTCCATTACTGTGGATCAAGGGTGATTTAGGTTTAGTTTTCTTATCTATTTTATTATCACTTTCCGGACTGGGGATCGGGATTTCTTTACCAGCACTGGACGCTTTGATTACAGAAGGGGTAGAGAAGGATATCCGTGGAACAGTGACAGCTTTATACAGCAGCATGCGTTTTCTTGGTGTGGCAGCAGGCCCGCTCATTATGGCTGTATTGATGGAGAGAAGTGATCAAGGGACATATTATATATTAGCTGGCTTAGGCGCTGTCGCTGCCATCCTTACGTTGATAACTGTCAGACCCACGAAGGAAGAATCTGTTTCTTCATAAAAAAGATAGCGGGAAATCCCGCTACCTTTATCTATTCAATCGCAACATCAACATAAACCCTGCAATAAACGTGACAATAGAGGCCATAATAGTCGCTGTGGTAAAACCACCCTCTAAACTGGCAAAAATCGCAAAGATCGATCCAGTAATTAAACCAACCATAGCAGCATATGTTTCTGAGATGTAATGCTCCAATAGGTAATGAACAAGTTTACTTGTTAATAAAACCCCTAGTATTACTCCGGCACCGATGGTTAAAACGATCGGCATATCAAAGCTTTTCAGTGAATGAGTCGCCAATTCATATACACCAAGAATGGTGAGGATTAATGCCCCGCTTATTCCCGGTAATACTAAGGCTGTACTAGCAATAAATCCAGCAAAGAAAAGGAACAAATAATCACCAATCGATAAATTAGCACCTGTCAGATCTGTTCCAACCAGAAACTGTGTTGCTGCTACAAGTACTAAAGCTGCTGTCATAATAAGATAATGCTTGGACTGGAGTTTTTTATTGGCAAAACGAACCGTCTCTTTCCAAATAAAAGGGAGAAAACCAACGATAATACCAGCAAATAACATTAAGGTCGGTGTACGGAAATTGGTTAGAAAATAACTAATAACCAAGATCGACACGGCAAAGCCTCCGACCATACCAATCCCGAATACGATAAGAAATGGGATAGCATTTTTTCGATGACTGCTTGTCAGTGCATTGATGGAACCAATCAGGCGTTCATAGACGCCTAATATCATGGCCACGGTACTCCCACTCACACCGGGAACTGTTTCGGTAATACCAACAGCCATTCCTTGCAAAATCGTTTTTAACATGAAGATACCTCCTGGGAAATAAATATCCTAAATGAATAGTTTAACTTAATTTACTGAATGCAAAATCAATAGCTGCGATTGTCTTGTGAATGTCTGTTTCTGTGTGTGCAGTAGTTAAAAACCAAGCTTCATATTTAGAAGGTGCCAAATTAACTCCCTGCTGCAGCATCAATTTGAAAAAGCGGCCAAACTTATCACCATCTGTGTTTTCAGCTTGTTGATAATTAGTGACTTTTTCTGTTGTGAAATATAAGGTTAATGCCCCTTTTAGACGATTAACAGAAATATCGATACCATGCTTTTCAGCTGCATTCAGCATGCCTGTTTCTAAAAGTGCCCCAAGACGATCTAACTCTTGATAAACGCCGTCTGCTTCTAGTACCTCCAGGCAAGCAATTCCAGCTGACATAGATGCTGGGTTTCCGGCCATGGTACCTGCTTGATAGGCGGGGCCAAGCGGTGCTACCTGTTCCATAATTTCCTTTTTACCGCCATATGCCCCAATGGGTAAGCCGCCGCCAATAATCTTGCCTAAGGCTGTCATATCAGGTTCAACATCAACAAGTTGCTGAGCAGAACCATAGGTGAAACGAAAAGCAGTAATCACCTCATCATAAATAACTAAGGAACCATTTGCATGAGCCAGGTCATTAACTGATTGCAAAAAACCTTCGGCTGGTTCAACAATACCGAAGTTGCCGACAATAGGCTCCACGAGTACAGCCGCAATCTGACTGCCCCAATGAGTAAGAGCCTCTTCCAAGGCTTTAATGTCGTTAAAAGGAACAGTAATTACCTCCTGAGCAGTTGCCTTTGTCACCCCGGCAGAATCGGGATTGCCAAGAGTGGAAGGACCGGAACCAGCTTGAACGAGTACAGTATCAAAATGTCCATGGTAGCAACCGGCAAATTTAATAATTTTCTCCCGTCCTGTATAGGCACGTGCCACCCGTACTGTAGTCATGACTGCCTCTGTACCAGAATTCACAAAGCGAACCTTTTCGAGTGATGGAATGGCTGCCTTTAGTTTTTGGGCAAAGATATTTTCTAATTTTGTTGGTGTGCCGTATAATACGCCATTTTCTGCTGCCTTTTTAATTGCTTCGGTAATGTGTGGATGAGCATGTCCTGTAATGATGGGTCCATAGGCACTGAGATAGTCGACATATTGATTTCCATCAACATCCCAGAAGTAGGCGCCTTTTGCCTTTTCCATATAGACAGGTGAGCCGCCGCCAACTCCTTTATAAGCACGTGAAGGAGAGTTGACACCTCCAACAATGTGTTTTTGTGCTTCTTTATGTAAAGCTTCTGATTGACTAAATTGCATGAAATAAACCTCCGATATATCCTGATTGAAAATCATACTTGTATATTATAGCACTTTACACAATCTCCACCAAAGTGATCTTATCCAATCTAAGTGTAAAAAAAGTGTGTCCTAACATTCTGCTTCCCTTTGCGGTGGTCTGATTTTGGCAGGTATAAATGTATATTAGTTGAGTGTCAGCGTTTTTTTCGATACCCTAGAGATATCATGGATTAGTGGAGGGATAAATAATGACAGTAGAAGTTGGACAAAAAGTACAAGATTTTGAATTAATGAATAATCATGGAGATAAAGTAAAGCTGTCTGATTACAAAGGAAAGCATGTGGTGCTTTATTTCTATCCAAAGGATGACACCCCCGGCTGTACAACAGAGGCATGTGACTTCCGTGATAACCATGAAAGCTTTAAGGATTTAGATGCTGTAATTCTTGGCGTCAGTCCAGATTCAAAAGAAAGCCATAAGAAATTTATTGATAAACATGATCTTCCTTTTGAATTACTAGTGGATGAAGAGCAAGAAGTGGCCGAACAGTTTGGGGTATGGCAGTTAAAGAAGAACTTCGGCAAAGAATACATGGGGATTGTACGCTCTACTTTTATTATTGACAAAGAAGGTGTTCTGCGCAAGGAATTCCGTAAAGTCCAGGTGGAAGGGCATGTCGATGAGGCTTTAAACTATATTCGCGAAGAATTATAAAGAAGAGTGTGAGCACTTGGCGGCTCACACTCTTTATTTGGATCAGCATGAAGGAGTGATCTTGACATGAGAATTTATACCAGATCAGGTGATAAAGGAGAGACATCATTGATTTACGGCAAAAGAGTAGCCAAAGATCATTTGCGTGTCGAGGCCTATGGTACATGTGATGAAGTAAATGCCATAATTGGGCAGGCAATCAGCCTGATAGAACAAGAAGAATTTTCAGAAAAACAGCGGCTTATCCGCCAATTGTCAACAGTGCAGACGCTTCTTTTTCATGTAGGTGCTGAACTGGCAACACCCGAAGAGAAAGAAGTAACTTGGAAATTAGAACAGCAGCATATCACCCAGCTGGAACAACAGATTGATAAATGGCAGGAATATCTGCCAGAACTGGATAACTTTATTTTACCTGGAGGCCACTTAGCTGCCAGCACCTTGCATCATGCACGTACAGTTACAAGAAGGGCAGAACGGCTGACGGTGGGTTTGAAAGATGAATTAAAGGATTCGCTAGCCATTCCATATCTGAACAGATTGTCAGACTACCTATTTGTGACTGCTCGTCTGATCAATCAGCAATTAGGTGTAGATGAGATAGTATTGCTTACAGAGAGTTCATCTCAAAACACATAAATATATCTCTCTTCAGTATACTTATATTGACAGAACTCCTATAAAGGGAGTACACTAATTATAAGAATTATAAAGTAATAATTGTATTAATACTGGTGCAATTGTAAACTAGTAGTTATAGTTAAGAGCCTATTTACAATTATGCAGTAGAAAGTGAGGTGCACGGCAATGTCTGAACAGATGTTGCAAGAGGCTGTCGACAAATTGAAGTCTTCTGGTGTTCGAATCACACCTCAACGTCATGCGGTGTTAGAATACCTGCTGAATGCTGATACACACCCGACTGCTGATGATATTTATAAAGCGTTAGAAGGAAAGTTTCCTAATATGAGCGTCGCAACGGTTTACAACAATTTACGAGTATTTCGTGAAATTGGCCTAGTCCGTGAGTTAACGTATGGTGATTCTTCCAGCCGCTTTGATTGCAATACAGCAAAGCATTATCATATTATCTGTGAGAATTGTGGCAAGATTGTCGACTTCCATTATCCAAGCTTGGATGAAGTCGAGGTATTAGCGGAACAAATCACAGGCTTTGATGTATCACATCATCGCATGGAGGTCTATGGGGTATGTCAAGATTGTAAAAAAGAGAAAAGACAAATTAATTAAGCAAAAAATAAACACACGAACAGATTCGTGTGTTTATTTTTTCGGTTGGCGATTATATTTTTCATCAAACTCTTTGCCTTCCAAATCCTTATCCAAGGTAAGAGGTTGTCTGCAATGCATACAAGCATCCACACGACCAAGCATCTTGGTAGGCTTTTCACAATTTGGACAGATAATGGAGACAGCCCTTGTCGATAACATACCGATCCAGAAGTAAATGACGGTGCTAAGGACAATCGATAATGTACCAAGAATCATAAATAACAGCATTAGCCACTCGATACCACGGAATAATAATCCGACATACATAATGATAAAACCGAGGAAGACCAGTGCTAAAGCAAAGGTTCTGATTCTGTTGATTTTATTTCTATATGTTATTTCTGCCATGCTTTTTCCCCCAACAAACGAATTGTTCTCTGGAGAGTAGTATAGCACAGACAAGACAAAATTGCTTGTAAATCACCACATGATTCAAGTAAAATGAGTTTATGTGTCGCTTTTAACGGGTATATGATAAAGTATGGAGAAGGACGACTACGAGGGGAAACTGCTCAAGGGGGAGAGTTTATTGGAGGATATACTACGACCGATTTATCAGGAGCGAGCTAGTAATCGCAATACACTTGGGATTTTGATGATTGAGAAGCGAAATCAAGTCAGTCCTGAGACAGATAACTTTGACTCCATTTTATTAGTAATTGTTAAGGATTTCGAAAATGACTGGCTGGTGAAGCATTATGAATTTGGTAGCAAATCAGCAGCATTGCATATTATTGACCAAGAGCAGTTAGACAGCTGGATTCGGAATAATACATATCGCAGAGCTGTTGAATGGATTTTAAATGGGAAAATCATTTATGATCGTAATGAATATGTTACTAACCTGAAAGAAATGCTTCAGCTATTTCCATATGAGCAGAGAAGTCTTCGTCTAGCGATGGAATTCTCCAAGCTGACTCACGGTTACAATGAATCCAAGCACCTTTATGAAACCGGCAATTACTTGGACGCATACAGCAGATTGCTTCGTTCCCTTCATTATTTGGGACGTATTGCCATCTTAGAAAAAGGTTATCATCCAGAAGTAGTCGTGTGGAATCAAGTTAAGCGAATCGATACACAAGTATATGAAATATATGAGAAATTAATTAGAAGTACGGAATCGATTGAGGTTAAGATTGAACAGACTTTTCGTGAAATTGATCTGACGCTTGAACCACGAGTGGCAACTTGTGCCGAACATTTATTACATGTGATGCAAACTCAGGATACGCCATGGGGATTCGGAGAGTTGAAGACACATCCAGATATAGAACCATACGCTTATGATTTGGTGGGGATTGTAGAATATCTAGTTTCAAAGAATATCATTCAAGTAGTATTAGAGGATACTAAGAGCAGTGATGTCAAACACCGAAAATATAAAGCTGCTGAAGGATAAAGATAATCTTTATTAATAAATACAAAAAAGGTGTTGACTTTGTCCTCTGCACCATGGTATATTATTAAGCGTCGCTGAAAACGACAATGATTTACATCAAAATGCTTTTTAAAAATTCAATAAAAAAGTTATTGACTTTGAAAAGATGAGATGATATAATTTAAAAGCTGTCGCAATGATAGTGAAACAACATTGATCATTGAAAACTGAACAAAACAACCAGTATGTAAAAGAAGAAAAAAGCAATATGCTAGCTTGTCAAAAGCGAGCACAAGACA
>NZ_JAFBFA010000027.1 GCF_016909015.1 Gracilibacillus alcaliphilus | reverse complement strand
GAATTGGTAATTGCATTGGCGTTGTGTGGTAAATTCCTTAGCAATCAGTGGTAAATAAGATGTCACTGGTGGTAAAAAAACTTGGCCGTAATCAACATAAAAATAACCATGCACCTGATAAAGACGTCAGGCTGCATGGTTATTTTTAATTATCAGATGAGAGACTACCTTTTTACTCCATAGTACTCCACATACCAATCGGTAAACTGCTGTAACCCATCTTCAATTGAAGTTTGTGGTTTAAAATCAATAGCCGCTTGTAGTTTATCAGTAGAGGCATATGTTGCTGGTACATCACCTGGCTTAATTGGTTCAAATTGCTTTTCGAATACCATTTCTTTACCTAGTGATTTACTCATACATTTCTCCAGGGTCTCAATAAATGTCATTAACTTTTCAGGTTGATTATTACCGATATTGTAGACTTCATGTTTCACCTCACCAGTTGGTTTATGACTGATTAGGCGCTCGATCCCTTCGACAATATCATCAATATAGGTAAAATCACGGTATAAGTCATTGTCAAAATCACCATTATTATAAATTTGGATCGGTTCATTACTAAAGAATTTATTAGTAAAACCAAAATAAGCCATATCTGGTCTGCCCATAGGGCCATAAACTGTGAAAAAACGTAAACCAGTAGCAGGAATATCATATAAATAACTATATGTATGTGCCATTAATTCATTTGTTTTCTTTGTTGAAGCATATAAGGATACAGGATTATCAACAAAATCTGTTTCTTCAAATGGAACCTTCTTATTTGCACCATATACAGAACTGGATGAAGCATAGATAAGATGATCTACTGGATAATGACGGCATGCTTCTAAGATATTGTAGAAGCCATTAATATTACTTTGAATATAGACATCTGGGTTTTCGGCGGAATATCTAACTCCACCTTGTGCAGCAAGATGAATCACAACTATCGGTTGATATGTCTTGAATAAATTAAATATTTGTTCTTTATCTGCTAAGTCTAATTTTATAAAAATAAAATTGTTATAAGGTTCTAATAAATTCAAACGTTTTTCTTTTAATTTTATATCGTAATAATCATTGAGATTATCTATTCCTATAACAATTTTGCCTTGATCAAGCAACTTCTTAGATAAGTAATAACCAATAAATCCAGCTGCTCCTGTAACTAAATGTACCTTTGTCTCTTTACCCAAAGATGCTCCGCCTCTCCATTAACCAATGTTACGAACTTTTAGTTTTCCAACAAAGTGTGCCTATACTATATTCTTTATACCTTCTACAATAAAATGAGTTTCAATCACCTTAAATCAAAGATGTATGTATTAAGTTAGTGCGTTATTTAGATGATATAAAAGTTCTGATCCTTTTTATTCAATTTGCTCTTTCGACTTTTTGACTACATCATGTATAATTGGTACTTAGATTCGTCTCAGTTATAAATATAACCATGTATATGATATAAAATATCACGATACATGGTTATTTTCAATTCAGCCCAGAAAATATCTAACGGATAACTTATAGTAAGTCAGCTATTTCTCTACTTTTTGCTTTTGGCGGCCTACCAATTGAATAGTATTCTACTTCACTATCAGCCATCTCTTGTACATCGTATATATTCCTTCCATCATAAACCAATGGAGAACGCATAAGGTGTCTATATTGATCTGGTGTAATTGCCTTTATTTCTCCCCATTCTGTAAAGATAAAACATATACTTGCACCTGTTAATGCCTCTTCCGGACTAGTAACATAAGTAATTCTTCCTTTATCATGATCCCCTTCTGGGTAGAACTGTTGGAAATTGTCTGACCCTACTGGATCATAAGCATAAATATCTGATCCCTCTTTTAAAAGTAATGGGATATTTTCTAGAGAAGGAGCTTCACGCAGATCATCTGTCCCTGGTTTAAATGTTAATCCTAGTACTGCGACTTTAATGCCATCAAAAGTAATTACTCTTTGTCTTGCCTTTTCATATAATTTGATTTTCTGTTCAATATTAACATCTATTGTGGCTTTGACTGTTCGAAGATTATACCCATTTTGTCTTGCAATAAACTCTAGAGCACTTGTATCTTTTGGAAAGCAAGAACCACCGTATCCAATACCTGCATTTAAAAACTTATTGCCAATTCTTTCATCATAGCTCATACCTTTTGCCACATCTTGAATATCTGCGCCAACTAGTTCACAAAGATTAGCAATATCATTCATATACGAAATTTTTAACGCAAGAAAATCATTAGACGCATATTTAATCATTTCTGCTGAACGGCGATTAACAGATACAATAGGGATACCAAATGGTTCGTAAATGCTAGTTAATATTGACTCTGCCCATTCGCTTTCTGTTCCAATTACAATTCTATCTGCCTCTAATGTATCTTTGACAGCTGAGCCCTGTGCAAGAAATTCTGGATTAGAGGCAACCTCTACTCTTACATCATGCACCAGAAAATCATTAATAAATTGTTCTACTTTATCATTTGTTCCAACAGGTACTGTAGACTTCACTACAACTAAACAATCTTTATTAATAGATTCTGCCACTTGCCGTGCAACTGTAGCAATATACTTTAAATCAGCTGATCCATCTTCTCGCTCAGGAGTACCTACACCAATGAATACTGCTTCTGCTTCTTGATAAGCACTCTGGTAATCTGTCGTAAAATGCAATCTGCCAGCAACAATATTTTTATTCATTAACTCTTCTAATCCATCTTCATAAATTGGAGAAATTCCCTTGCGCATTGTCTTTACTTTTTGTTCATCGATGTCTACACAAGTTACATAATGGCCGTTTTCAGCCATACATACACCTGTAACTAATCCTACATATCCTGTCCCTGCTACTGCTATTTTTTTCATATATTATTTACTCCTTTAATACATAATAATAAATCTCACGATAATAAAGGCAACATAAAAATGTTTAAGACTCTTCAAGCATTACTCCAATACACAGGAAAGCTTCCAAAGATATACTCATTAAACAAGAAGTATGAATGGCAATTTATTTTTCACAACTAAACTTTTATTCCTTGTAGAATAGAGATATATCAAACACCAACTTTTACATTCTTCTATCAAAAATAACTTTAATAACGGAAACATGTACACTATAAATGAATTATAAAATACTAATATTATTAACAAGCTCTTTTAGTAGGATTAAAATCCACTTCAAAAAGTTGAATCGTAAAAATGATCAATCATCTTAGGAATGTGCATATAAGAAATAAAACTTCTTCTTCTTTCATCTTTCAATTTTTCTCGTTATCTTAAGTGTCAATAATTTCATAAGTGTTAGGAGAACTTATTTTAACTAAAATAATATCTATTTTAGTTAAAAATCACCTAATCATAATTACTTTTAAAGATAATATCAATGGTAAATATTTGTTATTTATATAGTAACAAATTAAAATAATAATAGCTAAAGAGATTATAGTTTCAAAGGCTTTATAAGCAAATTAATTTATCTTCAACCCTTGAACTTTCTACTTCAATAAATGCATTAAAAATTAAACTGATTACATTAATTTTATTTACATTTACTTTATAATCCTCCTAATTTCTCTCAGTATTTTAGAGGCAGCCCGTTTAGGAAGACTAGGCTTAATCACTTTTTTGTATTCTTTAATGAATGGTTCCATATATTGAATGAAATACTTAAATTCACCTTGTTCAATAGCATATCGATACCCCCTAAAACTCTCCATTGAGAGTTTTGAGCGATGTTCGTAAGTTAACTTACGTTTTCTTGAAAGATTATTGTTTGGCTCTACTCTTTTCTTAGGTCTCCATTTATTTTCTTTATCTTTTAGATACAATCTATAAGACAGCCCATCTCTTCTATGTCTAAAGCCTCCAGCTTGCGAATCATAGACTTTATCTGAACTAATTTTTTCTAGATGAATGGATTCTCCATTATATTGCTCAAGTAAACTCTTTAGCTCAGAATTTCGAACTACTATAACATTTGTACCTAGACTATCTTGTGAATACTCAGGTAACCATGCATCACCTACTGTTATGTCTGCTGTCTCTGCAAGAATATCATCACAAAATTCACAAGCATTATATTTAAAAAAGCCGTATCCCCAATTTGTTGTGTATAAATCTCTTGTTGGTGAAGAAACTTTTGATTCTTTACCTTCTACATCTCCCATTACTTCAACGCCATAATGATTCGCAGGCCTATCAGGCAATTTCTTTCTAAAATCTATTGCTTTCAAGCTTTGAGGTTTCACGTCTAATTGCCATCCTATGGATTTAGCAAACATTTCGCTTTTTAAATGACCACAAACTAAACCTATGTGATATTTTACTCTTTCGTTTAAAATATTATCTTGCTTTTCTAACAGCCGAACACCTTTAATATAACAAGGAATTCCAATAATAGCATATCTCCCTTTATTGTTTCTAACAAAGTTTAAGACTTCGGATAATTCAATTGGATAATACTTAGACTTAGAACCTTTTAGTAATTCATTTACATCATTAGATACATCATACTTAAATAAAGGATCTTCTGTTGGTTTTACATGAATAATCCCATCAACTAAATTATTTTCTAATAATTTTGCTGCAATCCAGTTTCCCATGCCTCCAGAACTTCCTTTTTTCCTATATGGTTCTTCTAATACATACCCAGCAAATGCTTGTAGATGGTAACCAGAGTATTTATCATAAGTGATATCTAATTGCTGCCCAAATACTTCTTGGCCGATTACATCTTCTACATTATTATTTTCTGAAAAGGGACATACATCAATTACTGGATCGCTAAGTTCATTTAACTCTTCTGGTTTTATATATGGAATGTATTTACCATTTTCATCTATTCTCATGCTAATAGGAGAATTTTTAAAACTAGCACAAATACCGCAACCAATACAATAATCATTATCAACTACTGTTGACATTAATTCGGAAACTTGACTAACCATTATAACCATCCTTTTTTAATAATTGGTTTTAACAGTTTTCCTATAACTGATTTAACCATTTGCTTTTCGTAGGAATTCATAATAAACCGCCATGATGTTACAAAGTACATAATACTAAATATAGAGATCTCTATAAGATATATGTAAATGCTATCAAAAGGAACTAACCACTGCCATATTTCCCACACAAACATCAATATTATTATAGAAGGGATAATTTTTAGGGTGTTTTTCCAAAATAAAAGCATATCAATTCCAACTTTATAATGATAAAACAAGTTCATTGCCAAAATATTACCTAATGCAAGAGAAATTGTAGTAGCAAATGCCACACCTATCTCTCCAAATTTAATAGCTAAAGGAATAGATAACACTATATTTAAAATAGCTATTACTATTAGTATTAATGAACGGAATTTTTGCATGTTCTTTGCATATAATACAGAAATTCCATAGTTCTGTATTAGTGTAATAGTTAATGGTACCATAATAATCAAAGTAATAACATATGCGTCTTTATATGAATCCCCAGCCCAAATTTGTATAAAACTACGGCCAAACAAAGTGAAACCAGATAAGATAAAAAGCATTATTAATAATTGAATTCTCCCATATCGGATCATATCAGCAGTTAGTTCATTATTAGATACATTTTGTGCAATCATTTTAGAAACCTTAGGTAGGAATAAACTACTAATTGATGTAGAGAATTTAATATATAATCTTACAAACTGCATTGCAATTGCATAAACAGCAACCGGTAATGTACCTAATAATGCACCTAATATAAATTGATCAGTATTCCAATATATTTGATCCACCACAATTCCTAGAAATACAAAAAAAGAATACATCAATATTTCTTTTAATAGGGTATAATCAATTTTCTCAAAAGAAATTTTGATTTTTAATGTTTTGAAACAATAATACATCTTGTATATCAAAAGACTTAAATTAACTATTGTAGTGATCACAACCATAGATACAGCTCCATAACCAACCATAAGTATCGGCAAAGTAATTAATGGTGCTGCAACAGACCTAACTATTTCTACTACTTTAACAAAGACAAACCTTTCATAAGCCTGGATTATTGAAGTAAAAATAGAAAGAGGGAATGAGAGAGAAAAATTTATTATAAGTATAATCACCATTATTTTCCCTTTTTTCAGCTCATCAGTAGTTAAGGAATTTCCAAAAATAACATCAATATACTGGTAAAAAACAACTCCTAAAATCACTGTTAAAAGACCTATAATCATATACAACTTTAAAAACATGCCATTAAGTTGAGCTCCTGTGTTCTCATTGCCTATGGCCCTGTTTCTAGCATTATATCTTATAATTGCATTTCCTAATCCTAAATCTAAAACACTAAAATATGCTGCAAAGGAACCAATTAATGCATATAATCCATATTCAGACTGTCCTAATAATCTAATTATAATTGGTGTATAAAGCAGAGCCACTATCATTGCAACGATTAAAGATAAATATGACAGAATAACCCCACTTCTTAATTGATTCATATATATAACAACTTCTTTCGATTTTTAATTCTATATACTATACTTTTATCTTTACTTCATTGAATTTCTTAAAAAAGCCAAAGATTTCTCTCGTTCTTCATTTAAAATTATATTTATATTCGTATAGTCGATATTCAAAATACTTTCATAATTCTTAATATTTTTCCATTTCCTATCCAATAAATTAAAAGTATTTAAGAGTGTATCAATTCTTGAATTCATAGACTGTCCTTTACTTTGTCTATCAAATACTACAAAATTCTTTCTGAACAATATTGAAAAAACAGAACCATGAAAAGAATCAGTCAAAAAGACTTCAGAGGAGTTAATATAATCTAAAAATTCACTTGGATCAGCAGTATATGCATGTATATCTTTTTTATTTGCTAAGTGTATAATTTCTAAAGAGTAGTGTGCTGCTATTGACTTTATTTCTTTTTCTGTCTCCTCAGAAACATCACCTAAAAAATAGGTTAGTAAATATTTAGAACTTGGTTTATGCTTATGAGGACTAGCAATATCTAACCAGTCTTCAGAGTTAAGCAATAAAGTAGGATCTAAAACAACTTCAACATCTTTCCTACCAGTTAATTGATTAATAATTTCAACCCCAGCTTGTTCTCTAACAGACAGAGAGGAAATATTTCCTAACCATTCTTTATAATTTGCTTGGTATTTTGGTGGAATCTCAGATACCCCAAAACTTGCCGCATAGGATATCCTTTTTTCTAGCGGAGCAAATGTTAAAAAATAGGAAGATACCCCATTGTTAAAAGCTGGATTCCATACTTGATCACTTCCTGTAACAAAATAATCATACTCTTTTATTTTACTTTCTTGAAAATTGTTATCAGAGATATAAAAGTTGGTTTCTTTAATAAATTTCTTTGAAAAGAAAATAAATTTATTCAATCTCATTCTTTCATATTTATAACTCGGAGTGTATAATTGCACATTTTGAAGTAATTTTTTTATTTTCCTTTTAATTAATATACTAATCCCGTCATTATTTTTTTTATACTTATCAACTAATATTGTGTCAACTTGGGCTCCTTCTTTTTCGATTACTTTTTGTAATGCATAATTTTGAAGACGATTCCCATAATTAAAATTCCCATTTAACGTTATTATTCCAATTTTTTTCATTAATATCGTTCCTTTTGATTTATATTTTTGGATAATATTGAATAGAATAATCCAACAGAAATCAAATATATACTGAAATAACTAAAATCATATATTGGATTACCTGTAAGTCCATACAATAAAAAGAATGTTTGACAAAATAATGAATAAAGAATACCAATTTTAGCTTCAATTGAAAAACTATTTTGTTTTAATGAAATTATTCTAGCAAATTTAAAAGTTTTTATATAAGTTATAAACATTGGTAAAAATATTACAAGCGCACTAAAAATCCCTGTTTCACTTAATATTTGCAAATAAATATTATGGGTTTGCATCTCTGTTTCTACCGTTACAGTACCTACTACATGCGAACTAAAGTTACCCCATCCTACACCAAGTAATGGATTATTCAAAAAAAGTTGCCATGCTAAATGCCACAGATCTAATCTCCCACTTGAAATATCCTGGTCTAAGCTAAGATTTTGAATAGTCATACTTAACCTAAAAAATAGAGTTTCACCAACACTTGTCAATAGTAGTAAAGGGATGATTACTAAAGAAGAAATTACACCTATAATAATTAGATTTATACTCTTTTTGAATTTCTCAATATAATGAGTAGAAAATTGCAAATATACAATTACTATAGAAATAAAGGTAAACAGCAAATGTGCTCGTTTTTGAGTTAATAATAACGCAAATACTAATAGAAAAAATAGAATAACATTTAGCCCTTTGTTTTTTGTGTTTTTATTTACTAACCAAATACAAAACATTAAACCAATTCCGTTAATTATATACCCTGCACTATAAGCCACCTGTGATGTAAAACCTGTATAATATCCTTGAGCCATTAATTCCTTGATATTATCCGCATAACCAGAAATAAGAGTTGATAAAAATAATCTTTCATATAATGAGGGGAAAATATAAGAAAAAATTACTGATAAAGCTATTACAATAGAAAACCACTTTATTAGATTTGCACTTGATTTATAATTTTTAACTTCAGTTCTTACAAAGTAAGTTATAATTAAGATCATAATATAAACGATTGGTACAGCAATTTCTTTAGTTCTAAACTCTGTGCTATGTAAACTTGCTATTATACCAATAATAGATAAAATGAATAACAAATCTGTTTTAAAAAATAAAAATTTATTTTTTGTTATTGTTTCACTTATAAACATAATAAATAAAACAAGTAAAATAATTGCTATATGTAGAAAAAGGCTATTAAATACTGCTTCTAAAAGTGAAGCAATATAAGCATATATAATCAAGATCATAATACAAATTTTTTTCAAATCGATTCTATCACTGGCAATCATAAAATATGGCTCCTTTATTTATCATATAAACCATGCACTTATCTATATAAATGTTTTAATCTATTCTTTAAACCATATATTTTTCTCTTTATAAATAAACGAAATGCTTTAAAATAATACATAGTGGTTGTATTTTTCACCAAAAAATTTTTTATGCAAGATTTTTTATACCTTGAGTCGATTTTTGAATATGTGTATAACGAATTTATCAAATTATTAATCCTATCTTCAATTATCATAATTTCATTTAAATCTGTGATTGAAGTCTTTAGTTCTATTAATCTATATAATACTGTGACTTTAGAATCGAAAGAAAATTTTGATTGAGCCTTTGATGTCATTGTGGATCCTTCGCGATATCGTCTATGGTAATAAAATTTCGAAGCATACATAGCTCTATTAACAGATATAAATACCTTTGTTGTAAATAATTCATCTTCATGGATAATATTTGGTTCAAATAAAATATTATTCTCTGCAAGAATATCTTTTCGAATTATATACAATACTGGTGAAGCAGAAAATGCATTTTTAGATTTTCGCAAGAAATCTTCTTTATTATATATTTTTTTAGTATTAAACTCGTCACTAAAATCATATGTAGAATGGGTTATAGCTACGTTCTTACCACTAGAAAATGATTTAGCACCAAACCTTATAATATCAAGATGATACTTTTCCATTTGGGGCACTAATGAACTAAAAGTATCAGACAATATCAAATCATCTGAATCGAGAAAGTATATATATTTTCCTTGAGCTAACTCAATCCCTTGATTTCTTGCTGCAGATTGACCTTGATTTTTCTGTGTTATAACTTTTATATTAAAATGTTGAATATCGTATTGCTTTAAAATTTCGCTACTACCATCATTACTTCCATCATCAACACAAATTATTTCAATATTCTTATAACATTGATTTAATACCGATTCAATACATTCAGATAAATATTCCCTTACATTATAAACAGGTATAACAACAGTAATTAATGGTTCTTTCATCATTCTCTCCTTTTAAACTTACGGTCTCTATCCCTTAATATACTTTTCAAACTCATTATTTTGGTATGACCTTGAGTAAAGATCTATAGTATTTGTTTTTGTCAAATAGGTAATTTTATTTTCAATCAAGTAATTTAAGGTATGTATTAAGTCTTTTTCATTATTACATGAGTAGCCATGCTCAAATTTAGAAACAAAATTTGATAAATAAGTATTCTTTTTCCCTATATATATTATTGGTTTATTAACATACACATAGTCATATATTTTAGTACCAATAGCCCTTTTCCTAATATCAATAATTACAGTAACATTAGCAGATTTTAATTCCTTTATTCCATCAGCATAATCTAAAAAGCCTGTACTTATAAAATTATTAGTGTTAAAGTTTAATTCATTTATAATCGACCTTGTAACAGACTCCTCAAGCCCGACTTGAACTATATTTAGATTATTATGATTTGCATTTATTCCTTTGACTGCCTTAAACAGGATATTTGAATACTCTTTTGAATAATAAGATAATTTTCCAAATATCATTAAATTATAGTCCCTACCAGTCTCGATAAAACTTGCATTTTCATTAGAAATATATGCTTCTTTAAGATAAGTATCATCGTAACCATTGTAAACTACTTTTATCTTCTTATTAAAAAAAGGGTACATTTTTTTTAGAGTTTTTGCCCACCCCTCCGTCACTGTAATTATCTTATGAGAATGAAAAAAAGCCCTGGCTTCTATCGGGAAAAATATTATTTTTTTAAATATATTTTTAGGATGTAAAAAGTCTCTCATATTCCTTATGTCTAATAACCATAGATCTCTATAATCTATGATGCATTTAGTATTATAGTCTTTTTCAGAAATTGTACACAGAGGAACTGTGTAGTAGGGGCCACAAGTTATGATAACTCTGTCATAATTGTTTTTTTCCATCAATCTCCTAAAAATCTTTTCATAACTCTTCTTATTTTTAAAATACTCACCTTGATTTCTACTTATATCAACATAATATTTTTTTACATTTTCAAATTTAAAATTACTTATATTTTGAATTTCTGTTGATGAAAGTTTATTTGTTAACACAGTTACTTGAAATTCCTTTTGTATTAAATGCCGTACCAGGCTTGAAATTCTTACTACTGCTACGCTTTGATATGGTGGGAAATAAGGTGATACAATCAATACTTTCATACAGCAGTTAACCCCTCATTATTTATTTTTTAAAATATCTCTATAAACTTTAGAGAGTTTCATAGTTACACTTTCTTCACTAAATAAAGAACATGCTTTAGAAGATATACTTTCTCCATCATACAAATTTTTATTAATCAATAATTCGTATAATGCTTTTTCAAGCTCATTTATACTATTTTTTTCAAAAAGAATACCATTTTCTTTTGAAATGTAACGATCAATCGGTCCATTTTTTATACCAATCACGGGTTTTCCACTTACCATTGCTTCTATAAAAGGGACACCAAATGTTTCTAATTCACTTGCAGAAACAAATGCATCACTTTCTCGTATTATTTTTGCGGTTTGATGTCTAGTTTGAAAACCAAGTAATAAAATTTGATCTTCCATTTTATTTTTTTTCACTAATTCTAATAAATCATTATAAACTGGTCCTCCACCTACAATAACTAATCTCACATTTTGATTTCCTTTAAAAGCCTTAATAAATGCCCTAACTAAAAAATCAAACCTTTTTACTTTTACCAATCTACCTATAGTCACAAATTGAAGATACTCTCTATTATTTTGGTTTGAATTGTTATCATAATAAAATTCTGGTGAAACCATGTTAGGAATAACTAGAATATTCTTATTTGTCTTCGTTATTTCTTCTATACTACGTTTCAAAGTATCGCTAACACAAATAAGAGTATTTGACTGCTCTGTTATCCTTTTTAAAAGGTTCACACGGAATGGTTCTAAATCTTTTATCTGGACTTTGGTCCAATGCTCGGTAACAACTATCGGCTTATCAAAAGACTTCAAGTATTCCCAAACATCTGTGGTTAAAGTTAACAATGGAAAATGCACATGGATAATATCTGGAATACCATACTTCTCAATAATCCTTTTCATTAACTTTCTATAATAGAATAATTTTATTTTAGAAAATAAATTTTGTGGCAGCCCACCGATAGGTAAGTGGTAACAATACCCTTTTGCATGCTCAGATTGTTTTTCAAAAAAACCGAACTTTCTCAACCTTTTTATTGAACGAGTGTCAATAGATATATATATTATCTTATGCCCATATTTCCCCAATGCTTCTGCTTGCTCATATTCAAATATACCCATCATTCCTGTTTCTTGTTGCGGATAGGAACGTCCTATTTTTAAAATAAACATAGTTATACAGTTTCTTCCTTTTCACTATAATAGTTAAATAAATCAGTGACTATTGATGGCATATCATATACAGGTCTCCAATTGAAGTCATTGTAAAACTGGCTACTATTAATTAAATTATTAAAGTCATCGTTGCCTTCAGTAATTTCTAATTTTACTTCTCTGCCTAATAAATCAGCAGCCTGTTGTTTCACAGTCTCCGCCAATTCTAATACCGTAAAATAATAATGATTTCCTAGATTATAAACGTTATTCCATTGGTTTGGATCAACGTTAAGCATTTGAATCAATGCTTCAGCAGCATCCCTAACATCCAAATAGGAAATTTTTTGGTTTCCACCATTAATAATAATAGATTTATTACTTAAAGCATTTTTCACAAATCTATTTGTCATTCTCGCTTCTAATTCATTACCAGTTAAACTTGCTAATCTAATATTAGAATAGTTGATTTTAAAATCAATCAACTCACAAGTTGCTGCCACGATTCTTTCAGTAGCATATTTCGTCATACCATAAAAAGATTCAGGTACTACTTGTGTTGTTTCATCAGTATTGGTTTTTGTTTTTTGGCTGTATACACTCTGTGAAGATATATTAATTATATTTCTTATACCTTTTTTAATCATTTTTTGAATTATTTCTTCTGTAAATTCTATCCCTTTAGCTAATTTTGATGGGTCAGAACTTCTTGGAAATGCACAATTAATGAACACATCGTTTTCGCTCAAACCGTCTATCGTTTTCAAAAATTCATTAATAATATAAATATTTAGATTTTCTTCGGTACCAATTTCAGATTTCAACTTATTAGCATTGGACGTAAGAGCTACTACGTTATATTCATTTTTCCGAACCATCTGTTTAACTAATTGTTTTCCTAAAAAGCCACTAGCACCACTTACAATTACTGTTTTTGGTGAATTCAAGTTAATTTCCCCCTTAACTCAGTAGTATCAAAACCCGCTAATAGCATTTGTTCATCATCTGTTGATACAACTTCTAGTTGTTCATATATATTGTTTAAAATCTCCTCTAATTTCTCTTGACTAGGTGATGTAGCAAAAACTCTTAATAAAATTTGCTTCAAAGTACCTTTAGCATTTAGAGGAATTTCACTGCCCTCTTTATGTGCAAAAACTGCATCCAACACTCCCGGTATACTTAAAATTTTATCAACACCCTTTATCGTTCTAATTTTCCCAGGTTTTACCAAAAAAGAAACGTTACATGCATATTCTTTCCATTGTGATTCAATTTTTTCTTTGATTGAATAATCAGACATTTTTCCGGTTATTGCAAAATGTATTAACATTTCTAATGTATTATATTCTGCCATTTGGTCAAATAATTTATACTCAAGTGTACCAGTTAGGCGATAACCAATATCATATACCAAACATTCTCCATCTTCTACTAAACACTGCATAAACACCATTCCATTTTTCATTTTCAATGATTGGAACATTTTCTTTACATTTGGCTCAATGTTCGCTTTATATTTCTGTATGTGCACTGATGGAAATGTATAAGCTACTGGCAAAGGAATTGTATCAGGTTGATTTTGTTTGATATGTCTATTTGCAATTGTGGCAAGATAAATTTCGCCATCTTGTAAAATGTAAAATACAGTAACTTCCTCACCTCTAATATAACGCTCAACTAATACTTGTTTTCTTTCAGAGAATTGTAACGCCTTTTTATAGCCTTCTAACAATTCTGATTGATTATAGCACACTGAAATACCTTTGCCGCCACTGGCATCAGACGGCTTTACTAAAACAGGGTATTTTATGTTCAAATCATTTGAACTGTTTATGACTTCATTTATGTCATAATCTTCAACTATTGGAACCCCATATTTCCTACACATAGGCTTATAGCTGCTTTTATCTATTAATACATTAAATTGTTCATATGTACCATAACAGGGAAGTCCCGCTCTTTCACATATTAAAGCATAATAAGGTAACACCGAGTCAGTGAATCCTGTTATCACTCCATCTATTTGTTCACGTTGTATTAATTCAACAATAGCCTCGATATCTGTCGTACTTATCATTAAAGCTTTATCAGCAATTTGTTTTGCTGGAGATTTTTCAATTGGATACCAGTCCGTGACAAAAGTATAAATCCCCATCTCCTTTGCTTTATTTACTATTTCACACGAAATTTGTGAACCACCTAGAATTAAAAGTCTCTTTCCTGCAAAACTAGACATTATTACCCTCCAAAAATCGTTATTTATGGTAGCTTCTTCCCTTTCCACTCACATCTGTAAGCCGGAAAAAAATCAATGTTCACATCAATTTCTTTTTGTTTACAGAGCTTATAATAAATCTCCTCATTGATTATGTTCTTGCCAATATAAAATAAATATTCTGTATTTTTACCAAATTGTTTCTTAAACTTAAATAGGTTATCCTCTTCATCACTTGTTCTGCCACCACCATGGTGAATAACTTCATATTCGTTTTCTTTTCCCCATAAAGTTACAGCGTATCGAAGTATGTATGCCGGAGAAAGGTATAAAAACTCGCTTAAAGTACCTGAAAGGTGAATATGTATTGTTTTGTTATATATAAAATAAAATCCCATTGCAATAATTTTGTCTTCATAAATTGCTTCAACTAGCAAAAGGTTTTTTTTGAAATAGTTAAGGCACTTTTCAAAATAAGCATCATCAAAATAGTAATAATCTTTTGCCTGGTTTCTATCCATTGTAGAATAATAGATTTGTTTAAATGCACTAATATCTTCAGGTTGTTCTGTTACTCTATAACTCACACCCTCCTTTAGAGATTTTCTTATATTTTTTCGACAAGATTTAGAAAACTCTGATTGAAAAGGGTCATCAAATTCTTTTAAATTAGTTCCAACTGTTTTTCTACTATATTCAACTTTGTAAACATCTTCAAAATCTTTAGCATTATTCACTAAAGGATGAAAGCGTACAAACTCAGATATTATATTATTATCTACACAAAATTCATGAAATTTGTTTTTAAACTCTAAAACCAGCTCTCGCTTCTTTCCTGGTACATAGTCAACTATGACAGGCCCACCGTAACCATATGGAGAAACAATATCAAAATATTCTTCTTTTGTGTCACCTGGTATCTTTCTTTTCAAAAAAATATATTCAATACTCCCAAATTCATTGTCTAATTTGAACACACTGCTTTCACCGTGTTCAATTTCCTCATAAAGTTTGCCATAATTATGTTCAAAATATATGTCTATCATAATATATTTTAAAACTCCCCTAACTTATTTATTTGATATCTCATATCAGAGATTCCATACCTTTGGTCACATATTAACGAAAGTTCTTGATTATAGATATTGAAAATTCGACTGTTTATATTGAGCGCTTTTGATGGCGGCCAATGAATGGGACAATATACGGAATTCTGAATTAAGTTACTTCTTATTTTATCTCTAAGTATGTCATTAACCATAAGCGGAACAAAAAGCGGACAGTCCTTAGATGGATCAAAAGTATCAAACATAAACTGAATATCTTTTGAACTTTTTAGCTGTTCATAAAGATATATTGTGTTTTCCAGTCTCTTTTTTTTAATTTCCTCCACACTGCTATATAATAATATATTCATAGAATAATCATCTATTGTTAGATTTTTATAAGTTTGACTTAAACTTTTATTAAATTCAGAATATAAAGCTAAAAATTCATTTTTAGCTATTTTGCTTGAACGTGATACTAGGTATTTTGCCTTTTTTTTCATAGCTTCTATTTTCTTATTTATGATTGCAACAGGAGGTTTATTTAATTTCACATTTTTAAAAAAACTATTTCTTTTAATAGCTACACCGCCACTCGGTAAAGGTAACCATTTGCGAATACTCCCTATTAAGTAATCTGATTTTTCACAATAATTCTTGGTAGAAAATAATCTATGTGTGATGTCTTCAATCACTAATACATTTTTCCTGTGGAAAATACTAATTATTTCATCCATATTAGAAATATAGAACCCAAAATAACTCATTCCCAAAAACACATCGATTTTTTTATCAAAGTCAACTTTGTATATAACACTTCCATTTTTAAAAACCACTTCATAGAATTCTATATTTAGTCCTTTATCAATAAAAGGTTGTAACATAGAGTCACAACAATAAGAAGGTGCATACACAGTTCTTACATCCACCTTTATATCTTGTAATATATAGTCTATCGCTGTTCTACCAGAAAAAAGAAATTTACTATCTTGCCCTATATTTTTAATCATTTCATATACGGATTTCTGCTCCACTGTTTGTTGTCGTGATTCAAATAATGCAAACTCGCTACCAATTTCCATTTTTCAAACCACTTTCTTTATTTTTTTTCATACGGTATTCATGGAAATTTTCTATCTGACCAGTGCCTCTAACTGTTACATCTTTTCTTTTAAAAACGACAATGATAGTTTTCACTATAATTCTTATATCAAACATTAAAGAGATATTAGATATATATTCAATATCATAAGCAAATCTTGTTTCCCAAGATGCCTTATTCCTTCCGTTCACCTGAGCTAATCCTGTTAGGCCAGGCTTTACACGGTGACGTTTTTTTTCAACTTCATTGTAATATGGCAAATATTTAACCGATAACGGGCGTGGGCCAACAAAGGACATATCACCTTTTAATATATTTAATAATTCTGGTAATTCATCTAATGAAGTAGACCTAAGTATTTTCCCGAATTTTGTAAGTCTTATGCTATCTGGTAATAACTCTCCTTTTTCATCCCTCTCATCTGTCATTGTCCTAAATTTATACATAGTAAATATTTTTTCATTAAGGCCTGGTCTCCTTTGCTTAAACAGAACAGGTCTTCCTAATTTCTCCTTTACTAAGATAGTTACAATAAGAAAAACTGGGCTTAATAGAATTATTAGAATTAAAGAAAAAAGAAAATCCAATATTCTTTTTACAAAATTACTGTAAAATGATTTTTTTGAATTATCCATCTCATATCCACAACCTTTTAATCAAGTTAATCACTCTACTTAAATTTTCATCGTTCATTTTCGTATCACTTGGCAAACAAACACCATTCTCAAACAGTTTCTCAGAAACACCTAGTCCAATAAAATCATACCCTTGAAAGAATGGCTGCATATGCATAGGCTTCCAGACAGGCCTTGACTCAATATTTTCTTTTTCTAATACTTCAATAATATCGATTGGCCTTACCTTGCCGGTTAATTGAATAGAACTTAACCAATAATTCGGATGATCCCATTCGTTAACTGGCATAAATTCAATACCTTCTAGATGATCAAGTTCACGTTTGTAATATTCAAAAATATATCGTTTCTTTTCTACTCGTTGTTCTAGTACCTTGAGTTGACCTCTACCAATTCCTGCTGTCACATTACTCATACGGTAATTATAACCTAATTCACTATGTTGATAGTGGCGGGCTTGATCACGTGATTGAGTAGCCCAAAAACGAGCCTTGTCGATTTTCTCTTCATTATTAGAAACAAGCATACCTCCACCTGATGTGGTAATAATCTTATTACCATTGAAAGAAAAAATACCATAGTCACCAAACGTACCCGTATGCTGTCCCTTATAATAACCACCTAAAGATTCCGCAGCGTCTTCAATAACAGCTACATTATGTCTGTTACATATCTCCATAATTCTATCCATATCTGCAGATAGACCGTAAAGGTGTACAATAAGTACTGCTTTCACTTCAGGATATTTCTCAAAAGCTTCTTCCAATGCTTCTGGATTCATATTCCATGTTTTTTTATCACTATCAATGAAAACAGGTATAGCATTTTGATAAATAATAGGATTAGCTGTTGCTGAAAATGTTAAAGTAGAACAGAAAACAATATCTCCCTCTTCCACCCCCGCTGCTTTCAAAGCTAAGTGTATCGCAGCTGTCCCAGAAGATAGGGCTGCTGCTGCCTTAGAACCTACTTTCTCAGCCAATTCCTTTTCAAACTCATTTACATTGGTTCCTAGTGGTGCAATCCAATTAGTATCAAATGCCTCTTTTACATATTGTCGCTCATAGCCTTCATCACTCATATGTGGTGAAGAAAGAAAGATACGTTCAGTCATAATTAAAAGCTTCCTCTCAAGTAGTTAGTTCCCCATACCATGTATAGTTAGTTAATTGCTTGTGTATACTTCTTCGAATCAACAAATACAATCTTCATTAAAGTCTCTTTTAGCTTAGTATGATCATACTCTGAAAACCCCTCGATCAATTCTCTCAATTGTTCCTGATCCACGTCTACCGTCTTCCCAATATAAATTTTCTCAAATACAGCCTCTGGGTGAACTTCGTCTTCTCCAAGTAATTCCTCGTACATTTTTTCACCAGGCCTTATACCAGAAAATTCAATCGGGATTTCTTTCTCCGTATAACCAGATAATTTGATCAAGTTTCTTGCTAAATCGACAATTTTCACCGGTTCACCCATATCTAACACAAATATTTCACCACCGCGCGCCAAGGTTCCAGCTTGAATCACAAGCCTGGAAGCCTCTGGAATAGTCATAAAATACCTTGTCATATCTGGATGTGTGACTGTCACTGGACCGCCTTCTTCAATCTGCTTCTTAAATAAAGGAATAACACTTCCACGACTTCCTAACACATTTCCAAAACGAACCGCTACAAACTTTGTCTGACTTCGTTTGGCTAAATCTTGAATAACCATTTCCGCTATTCGCTTAGTAGCACCCATCACATTAGTAGGATTAACAGCCTTATCGGTAGAAACTAAAACAAAAGTATGAATGCCAAATGCATCAGCTGCTTCTGCTACATTACGAGTGCCTATAACATTGTTTTTTACTGCCTCATGGGGATTATATTCCATTAATGGTACATGTTTATGTGCTGCTGCATGATAAATAATTCTTGGCTGATGTTGATTCACAATATCAAAGATCCGCTCTCTATCCTGCACATCTGCAATAATAGGTAAAATTTCGACATCGTCTTGATATTTTTTACGCAACTCCATATCAATTGTGTAAATACTGAATTCGCCATGACCCACCAATAAAATCTTTGATGGATTAAATCGCATTAACTGCCTACAAATTTCTGAACCTATTGAACCACCTGCACCAGTTACCATCACCGTATTACCTGTAACATACTCAGATATTGAATCAATATCTAATTCAACTGGATCCCTGCCCAGAACATCCTCTACATCGACATTTTTTAATGAACTAACCGAAATCTTACCAGAAACAATATCCTCAATTTTGGGTACCATCTGCACCTTCACATTCGTACTGTTACAAATGGTAACAATCTCTGATAAGGTACTGCTAGATAACGAAGGGATCGCAATTACAATATGTTTGATCTCCATTTCCTTGACTAGTTCTGGTATATCCTTGGTACTTCCTGCTACAGGCAAATCATAGAGCTGCATCTTATGTTTAGCCATATCATCATCAGCAAAAGCTACCGCTAAAAGGTCAGTATGTGAATGCTCATTTCTTAATTGTCTGGCAATCATTGCCCCAGCTGCACCAGCACCAACTATCAATGTCCGTTTCTTCTTCGTGTTATCATGCATATATTGATCACGGAAGATTCGCCAAATAAAACGTGATCCGCCAATTAAAATAATATGTAACAGCCAAGTCACTAATAATGCTCTTCTTAATAGAGTAAAGTCATTGACAAAGAATTGCACCACAGCTGTCGCCACGATCGTTAGTGTGATAGCTTTAACAATCGCCATGAGCTCCCCAATACTTGCATATGCCCATACCTTATGGTAGAGCTTATAAATAAATGCAAATAGATGATGAAATAAGAGCAGGGCAATCGCAGTGATTACCATTACTCTCATATTAATACCATCAAAATTAGGATATACGATCCAGGATGATATAAAGATGGCTGTACTTACAATCAGCGAATCTAATAATACTAACAAACCTATTCGTTGTTTATATCCCATCTGGGCCATCCCTCTCATTATCCTTGTTTTGTTGTAATCTCTTCTGCTAAACTTGTAATTATATCTCTAATTTCCGCGCCAATTTCTTCATTTTCTAAAGCAAATTCAATTGTCGTGCGAATAAAGCCAACCTTTTCACCGACATCATATCGCTTGCCATCAAAATCATAAGCAAACACACTTTGGGTTTCATTTAATCGCTGAATCGCATCAGTTAGTTGAATTTCGCCTCCTGCACCTAATTCTTGGTTTTCTAAGTATTGAAAGATCGTTGGTGAGAGGACATATCGTCCCATAATCGCTAGGTTAGAAGGTGCTGTACCTGGTTCTGGCTTCTCTACAAAACGGTTAACTGAGTATGTCTTACCTTGCTGTTCCCTTGGATCGACAATACCGTAACGATGAGTATCACTATGCTCCACCTGTTGTACGCCGATCACAGAACCACCTGTCTTCTCATACTGATCAATTAGCTGTTTTAAACATGGCGTATCTGCCTGCACAATATCATCGCCTAATAAAACCGCAAAAGGTTCGTCACCTATAAACTTACGGGCACACCAAACCGCATGGCCTAATCCTAGTGGCTCCTTCTGACGAATATAATGAAGAGTTACATTAGCAGATTGTTTGGTTTTCTCCAATAATTCCAACTTGCCTTTCTTCAATAGATTATCCTCAAGCTCAAAGTTATGGTCAAAATGATCCTCAATCGCCCGTTTTCCTTTACCCGTTACAATAATAATATCTTCAATCCCTGATTCAATCGCTTCTTCAATAATATATTGAATTGTTGGTTTATCGACAATCGGCAGCATTTCCTTTGGCATTGCCTTTGTTGCTGGTAAAAATCTCGTTCCTAATCCTGCTGCAGGTATAATTGCCTTCCTTACCTTCTTCATATTTATAAACATCCTCCAATTATCATTTTCTAAACAGATACTTTACAACTATTCATTAACAAATTTTTATTTTTAGTTATTTCTAGCTAGAATAAGCCTAAAAATTTCTTGTTTTTAATTCGTTCCGGCTGGTCACCAATCACATGGTCACCATTGACAAGATATTGAGCATTTTCCATAAACCAATATACTGTTGAGGTGTCGAATTTCTCCTTAATAATCCCATAGGCTTCTTGCATAACAAAACCCCTCGAAGTCGTATTATGGGCATCCGAGGCGATAAAATGTGTTAAGTTGGCTTCAATTAATTGCAGGCTGAATTTCCTTATTTTTTTACCAAATTTACCTGCTACACTTGCAGCTGTCACTTGTGTTAGCGTACCGTTACTTACTAAATCATATAAAATATTGGGATTTTCAATTAATTCTTGATTTCGTTCAGGGTGTACAATAATAGGTTTGATATCTTTCAGTTGCAAATCAAACAATAATTGTTTGGTATAACGTGGAACATGATTAGAAGGCAGTTCCACAAATAAATATCCACTGGTCTTATTTAAAGGGAGCAACTCGCCATTATCTAAGTCGGTTAACATTTCTCCATTTATTCGTGTTTCTTGTCCTGGCAGTATCGTGAGAGGGATGCTTTCTTCATTTAATTTTTTGTTTAGTTGATCAACTGCTGCGATTATGTCATCTTTGGTATTATTATAACTTCCGTTTAGATGGTGTGGAGACGCAATAATGGTATTAATCCCTTGCGATACAGCACTTTGAGCCATTTGGATACTATCAGCATTATGTTTGGCTCCATCATCTACACCAGGCAGGATATGACAATGAATATCAATCATGATTTAACACCACATTTCTATGTAATTTCCATGTTATTTCTACTACAATCTACTTTTATTGCCTAATTATAGCAGTATTCTACTTGATCTACAATAGGATAATAGCTATGCTTCCTTGCCTATTATTACTGTCAATAGTGCCATCCTAATATAGAAAAAGTCTTTCAGTACCAAAATGTTCGACTAAAAGACTCTTTTATCTTAATTAAGTGCCGTAATAATAATAATGCCCCTTCTTCTGTTCACGGTCATTTAATACAACACCTAACAGCTTAGCATTTCCTACATCTAATAACTCCTTAGCCTTTTGTGCGGCTTCATACTCTGTTTGCTTACTACGCACCACCATCACAACACCATCACAAAGGTTAGCCAAGATCTGCGCATCCGTTACTGCTAATACAGGTGGTGTATCAAATAAGACCAAATCATATTCCAATTGTGCATTGGCAATTAATGTTTCCATTGCTTTCGATCCTAACAATTCAGATGGATTGGGTGGGATTGGACCACAAGTTAGTAAATCTAAGCCGGCTACATCACTGCTAACAATCGATTCCTTTAGTGTTGATTCAGCAACCAGCACACTGCTTAAACCACGCCGGTTATCGATCCGAAATGTATAATGAATAGTCGGTTTCCGCATATCGGCATCAATTAATAATACTTTTTTCCCTTGTTGAGCAAAAACAATCGCCAAATTCGCTGTTGTCGATGATTTTCCTTCCGATGGACCAGATGAAGTAACTAACATAGATTTCAAACTACTGTCCACCGAAGAAAATTGCAAATTAGTCCGAATTGTCTTATACTGCTCTGAGATTGGTGACCGTGGGTTCATTTTTGTAATCAAGTGTCGGACATTTTTTGTATTAGACTGTTTTTTTCGCTTGAACATACTCTTGTCCTCCTTTTTGATTATTGGAAGCCCTGCGGCTATTTCCCATTAAAAGGTCTTCCTCATTCATATGAGATACCGCACCTAGAATTGGTAACCCTAATTTATTTTCTACATCTTGTTCAGTTTTGATTGTATTATCTAAATATTCAAATAAGAAAGCCAGTCCCACACCAATCATTCCGCCAAGAACCAAAGCAATCGCTATATTAAGCAGTGGTTTCGGACTAACAGGAGTTGGGTTTTCTGAAACAACAGCTTCCGATAAGACATTTACATTATTCACATTCATTAGTTCCGGTAATTCTTCACGAAAAACTTCTAATGTCGTATTGGCAATATCTGCCGCTACCGTTTGACTTTCATCTGTAACCGTTAATGTTACTACCTGTGAGTTTTCGGCACTAGAAACTGATAATTTTTCAGCTAAAGCTCCTGGACTAATGGTTAGATTCATTTCCTCTACTACTTGACTAAGAATTCGATTACTAATAATAATTTCATTATACGTATTGATAATTTCTACATTAGATCGAATATCATTCAGTTCGATATTACTTGTTTCATTATTGTTATTATCTTGACTAACAATAAATTGTGTACTAGATTGATATGTAGGAGTTAACACAAAAAAACTAACAACGGCACTAATAATTCCTGCGCCAATTACGAGAAAAAGGATCAATAAAAAACGCTTTTTGATCACTTCAAATATTTCTTTCAACGAAATCGTTTCTTCCATTATTTAGCTACCCCCGAATATAATTATTCAACAAAAATAAATATGGTATACCAAGATTTGCATACCATCTTGAAAATTATATCATATTTTTTTTAGAAATGTTATAAAACTTTGTAGAATTTACAACTTTTTTACACAAAAATGTTTTCTTTTACTTGACATTTGGAGATTCATACTTTTTCTGTAAGAATAATAATTTCTTCATAATGGGCATAGAATATTTTCTCACAAATAAAAAACTGCCGAGAATCCCCCGACAGCCTTTTAAAGTTCTATTCCAGTTCTTCCTTATACCCACCTTCAAACACCGTTTCCTTAAGCGGACGGCGCGGTGATGGTTTTTCACGTTCTTGATAGCTCTCCGCTAATTTTTCCTTCTCATCTTGGTAGCCAACTGCGATTATCGCATGAAGAACAAATTGTGGCGGTATATTCAATACTTCGCGTGCCTTCTCCTTGTCAAAGCCGCCCATGGCATGTGTTACTAAACCTTTATGCATGGCTTGCAAGGCTAAATATCCCCATGAGGTGCCGGCATCAAATGCATGAGAGCCGCTTGCTTCGGAGTCTGATATGATTAATACCAAGACAGGTGCCTTCTTACACCAAGCAAGATTCCCTTCATTAATAAACGAATAATATTTCTCACGATCTTCTTCTGTACGAGCTAAGATAAAACGCCAAGGTTGTTTGTTACTGCCAGATGGAGCCCAGCGTGCAGCTTCTAAAACAGAGAATAATGTAGTTTCTTCTACATTTTGGTCTGAAAAAGACCGCGGGGACCATCGCTTTAGAAAGAAATCCTCAATTGGATGGTCTGCCTGACGATAATTATTTATATCCATATTCACCATGTAAATAGATCCTCCTTTTTGATTCCAATTCCCATTATAAAATAAAAAAAGCCTAAGCTCAAAAGACACGATTCTCAACTGCACATCATAAGATACATGTAGAATTAGCACCGCTAGGGAAACTATTAAACAAAAGGGGCGTATCCTGTGATGAAGACTTTCTTTCATTTTCTTCTGTTAATGATTCTTGGCTTTATCCTTTTTGTTGCCTTTTTGCTTGCTGTGATTCCACTAATCGGCCTCTCCACCTTCATTATCATTATCCTTTTATTACTTATTTATTGGTCTATAGATATACTAATATGTAAATGATTTGTAAAACCCGCCCTTTATATAGTATAATTTATTTAGTTCAAAATATCTATAAAAAGGAAGTGAATATTAAGTATGTATGAAGTAGGAAAGCTAATCAAATTTCACCGCAAGAAAAAGAACTGGTCGCAACAGCAATTAGCCAGAAAAGTTAATCGCAGCATCTCCACTATCTGTAAGATTGAGTTAGGGAAACAGCAGCCGTCTAAACAATTGCTCCTACATATCTTTCAGGTACTTAATGTGAACAGACATATAAAGCGAAAGCGACCCAAGCTTTCTCGTCAACTTTTTACCTGGCAAAAAAATATGACCAACCAGCAATTTGATGTTGCCGACCGCTATTATCATCATTTCAAACAAGTAGGCATAACAGATTCTGACGATCACATAGAATTATACAGATTGTGTCAATTTCAATATGCTTTGCTTCATTATAATACGGAACATGCTTCCAAATTACTTCCCCATCTAATCAAATATACAGAGGTATTTTCTCCTCAAATCAGCTATCCTTACTACAAAGCAATTAGTTATTATTTTATTTTAAAGCAGCATTTTGCTAATGCTTTAACTTATTTGAACAAAGCCGTCGCCGCTCACCCAAAGCAAGCCAAAAAAGATAGTGATATTCATTTGTATTATGCCATTTCTTACTACTATATGAATAAAAATCAGCAAGCAACTGACTATGTAAATAAAGCCTTGCAGCTGTCTCAAAATGCCCTGAGTCCATCTCATATGTTATCTTCACGTCTGTTTATGATTATTAATTCTTTTACAGGACAAGTACCTATGGAAACCAATACCGTTACTGTTGAATTATTAAATATGTTAGAGCATGCAAAGGGAATGAATGCCTTCTTTATTCACTATGCATTAGGCAAATCCTATGTTGAGTCACAAGATTATGAAAGCGCATTAAAGTACAGCAAAATAAATTTACGGCAGCAGACCTCTCCTTTTCTCAAACAAATTGCCTTACTTTTCTGTTCTTTTGTCTACTTACTCAAACAAGAAACAGAGCAGGCATTGCGGCTAATTGGCTCCGCAGAAGAAATGAAATTGTCCAAGGCTTTGGAATATGAGTTTTTTATTTTGAAAGCAATTGCACAGCAGTCCTATGGTTCAGAAGAATTTCATCACAAGGTCCGAAAAAAGATTATTCCTTTCTTCCAAAATACAAATAATATTCAAGCCATCTATTACTGCCATGCGATTTTAGGTACTGCCAACTACCAAAAGCATAACTATAAAGAGGCTGCCAATCATTATCTGATTTTTCCAGGGAATATGTATACCAAAGAATTATTAAATAAATACCCACAGAGATAAAGAGAGACTGCCATCAGAGGGCAGCACTCTCTTGATAGGTAGGGACGCTAGCGATCCCACTTATAATTCTTTGCCACCTCTCCAAGTATGGAGGTGGGATCTTACGGACGATTGTACCCGGATAAAATTATTTTGCATAGTTTCATCTCTTTTATTCAAACTAGGTACTAGGAGGTGTGTCAGATGGCAAAAGACGTAAAATGCGAAGTGAATAATTGTATGTTCTGGTCAGAAGGCAACAAATGTCATGCCGATATTATTTATGTCGTAAGTCATACAGGTAAACAAGCTGCTGATGAAAAGGAAACTGATTGCAGCACATTCCAGCCTACCATCTAAACCCTTCTTGAAAAACCTCAGCTCGTATTATGCAGCTGAGGTTCGTTCTCTTCTATAACAAGCAAATACCATTATTTCATCTTCTCTGGTAAAGCAACGATGGATTCAATTAATGTATTGAGTTTCGTTTCAATCCGATGCAGTAAATAGAAGGTAACGACAACCGGAAAACCAAAATCGGTAATAAATGATATCCATGTCTGATCCATACCGATGACTCCTTTCTTTATAATAGTCCCATTCTAAACGAAAGAGGAGAGCCATATAGCCCTCCTCTTCTCACTTAAACCTCGATTTCAATCTCGACTACATTACGTTCTACTACTCGTGCTGCCTTCTTGGCAATCAACTCACCGCCACTTGATTCAAAGGCATTTTCTGCAATAATCGTATCCATCGCCGCATTAACAGCTTCCGCATCCACTGGCTCTAGTGGCTGATCGAGTGAAATGGTTGTTGTTTTCCCTTCTTCATTCTCAAATTGCAGTTCTAACTTTTTCATTTTGTCACCTCGCTTCTTTATAATTTGGTCATGTTTGTGCTTATTCCTCTGTTAATAGTGTACTGTCATTTCGCTTAACCGTGGATAATGACAATTCCTGTAATGGAACAAGCGCCTGTGCAATAACAAACAACTGCTCATTCGTTGCTGTTGTCTTCACATTGTTAAATGTTTTGGACTTAAATAAGTCTTTGCCCGAATCAGGATCTACGCCATTATAGAAGGTTAACTGAAGTCTTGAATCTAACTGATTGGCTGCGACCATGCTGCTCACCTCCTTTCACTCCTATAATCAATTGGAATGAAGCAAAGGTGTCAAAGAAAATTATTTTCCACACAAAAAAAACTAGCACTCCCTAAAGAAGTGCTAGCTTATATTTTTTGTTTTCTTCCAAATAACTTTCGCACACTATTAATTAACGGTTTCTGACCATTTATTACAACGCCGGATAATTCAGCAATTAACTGAATAGCTACTACAATAATTCCTAAAATAAATAAAGAGGCCAGTAAAGTAGCACTATTAAAGATAATCGCCATTAAACCGAAGAAACCGCTAAAGGCATAAATAATCAGCACAGCCGTTTGATGACTATATCCCATGTCAATCAATTGATAATGGATATGCTTACGGTCGGCCATTCCAATATTTTGTTTATTGATAAGCCGACGAACGATTGCAAATATCGTGTCAAAAATAGGAACTGCAATAATAATAATCGGAATGATAAAACTGAATAAGGCCACATTTTTAAACAATCCAAGCATAGAAATAACAGAGATAGAGTAACCTAGAAATAAAGCACCTGTATCCCCCATAAAAATCTTCGCCGGGTAAAAATTATGATAAAGGAAACCTAAACAGCTCCCAACCAAGACCATCCCTAAATAAACAACAACCAATCGATAATCCATTATAGCAATGATCAGAATACTGGTTAATCCGATCGCTGATACTCCTGCCGCAAGCCCATCTAGTCCATCAATTAAATTAATTGCATTGGTTACACCGATCACCCATAGCACGGTTAATACTAATCCGATCGAGGAGATATCAATAGTCCCAAAGAACGGCATCGTTATCTTGTCAATAATCAAGCCAGATGATACCAGCACCAAGGCTGCAATCAACTGACCTAATAATTTCTGATAAGGCTTCAAACCAAAAATATCATCTAATATGCCTGTGATCACTACAATCACGCCGCCAATAATAATCTGAGTCATATAGGGATGCTCTGGTTGTAAAAAGAGTAAACCAGCAGCTACCCCTAATACAATAGACAAACCGCCAAGCCTGGCTTTGACACCTTTATGCTTCTTGCGCCCAGTTGGATAATCTACCGCTCCCACCTTAATGGCTAGTTTTTTTATAAGAGGAGTTGTCAAGAAGGCCACACCAGCTGAAATCAGGAAGGCCGTAATTAACTCCATAATATTATACATAGAAACACCTACTTCATGATCTGCCTACCAATTCTTAAAAGAAAAGAAAACCCCACATATATAGATCGTCTACTTCCTTGCTGACCTGAGGTTTATTAAACTTTACAAGTTAGTTAAATCAAATTAATCTCGTCTCATTATAGCATGACTTCCGCATAAATATACAGTAGAAGGAAGAATATAACCTGTTTTTTTACGTACTTGGAAGTGCAATGTATTTATCAACTTCTTGTATTCTCTGCCAAAATCCAGTAGTATAAAAGAAGTATAATCTAATCCAACCTGCTTATTTATTCAATATATTTATCCTTTCACTATCCCAATCTATACAGAAAATCAGACTTTTTTTGGCAAAACCTTTCTTTTTGTAACATGAATTTAATATATTTGATAAATAATCAATGGTGACTAATTCTATGATTCGTTGTACAATGGTGGTTGTTGTGTATTTATAATCAAGATATTTTTTACAGATAATGACTTTTATTCTATATTAAGGGAGACCTCGGAATGGCAAACACAAAAACTCGTATCGTGAGGAAAAAGGTCAAAAAGAGAAAGAAATGGCTCTTGTTCTTAATACCTTTATTAATCATAGCTCTGGGAATTGGCGTATATGCATGGAATATTATTAATAAGGCCGAAGAAATCGTATCGAACTCTTATGAGGAAGATGGACGTGAAAAATCTGACTTAAGAGATTCCAGAGTAGACCCAAATGTAGATGATGTTTCGATCTTATTTATTGGGGTTGACGAGAGCGAAAAGCGTGGCAATGAGTCCAATGGACTTTCCGATGCCCTTATTCTAGCAACCCTTAATAAAGATGAGAAAAACGTAAAACTTCTAAGTATTCCACGTGATTCTTACGTATATATTCCAGAAGTTGGTTATGAAACAAAAATTAATCATGCCCACTCTTTTGGCGGGCCGAAAGCAACCATTGAAACAGTCGAAAACTTATTAGATATACCTGTTGATTATTTTGTCAAAGTTAACTTTGAGGCCTTTATTGATGTTGTCGATACATTAAATGGCATTGAAGTAGAAGTACCTTATGAAATGACAGAACAAGATTCGCAAGATAAAGCTGGAGCTATCCATTTAATGCCTGGTGTACAGACATTAAACGGGGAAGAGGCTCTTGCCTTAGCAAGAACAAGAAAACAAGACAACGATATTGAGCGTGGTAAAAGACAGCAAGAAATTATCAAGGCGATCGTCAATAAGGCCGTTTCCTTCGACTCCATCCTAAGAGTGGACGATCTCATGGAATCAGTTGGAGACAATATGACGACTAGCATGTCATTTGATGAACTAACAAGCTTTATCTCTTATGGTACTACCGGGGAGTTAACCCTCGAAACACTAAATTTAGAAGGTACCGATAGTTGGGAAAGTGTTTACTATTTCATCCTTGATCCAACTGACTTGGAAGAGAAACGCAATATATTAAAAGAACAATTAAACTTGCCAACAACTGATACAGAAACAAACACAGAATCTGATTCGGAAACTTGGGAGTCCGAGCCGGAAACAGAACCAACAGAACCTGATACTTGGCAATCTGAGACAGAGGAGCCAACTGCGCCGGAATCTGACACTTGGCAGCCTGATCCAGAGGCACCTGCAGAACCAGAAACAGACACTTGGCAGCCTAATCAAGAGGATGAACAGTCTGAAGAAACATGGACTCCGAGTGATTCCTATTAATCAAAACGATTGGAAGCACCTATCAAACAGATATGGTGCTTCTTTTTTTATAAATATATCCAATCTATGAAAACGCTTTATTTTTACGTAATAATATTGTAAAATAGTGATATCATCATTACATACTCCATCAAAGAACTATCCGCAGTTTATTTAATACCACAATTTGCTACATTAAAAATTCCATATAATTAAAAAATTACATTATAGTGAGGGGGATTGAATGTTATTTAGTATTATCATACCATTCAAGGAGACCAATATAAAATATGTCAAAGACTGTATAGAAAGCTTAGAAGAACAAACTTTTAAGGATTTTGAAGTATTATTAGTACATAACAGAACTGATCAGTTGCCATCTTTATTGAAGGATTCTTCCCTAAATTATCGGCCAATACCTATGGATAACCCTTCTAATGTAAGTGGATTAAGAAATAAAGGACTGCTAGAAACAGAAGGAGACTATGTGTTATTTCTAGACAGCGATGATTATCTGCACCCGAATGCCTTCATGTATGCAAAGAAAATAATTGATACGGAATCTCCAGAAGCAATAAGGTTAAAAATCAATACTACACATTTTGATAAAAAAACAAGTTTTGATAAGAACAACCAAGCCTTTTATAAAACTAATACCTTAGAAACGCTAAATCAAGTATTTAATAAACTCAGTATAGATATAACAAGTAAACAAGGGGAAACCCTTATTAATGAATTATTTGAAGAAAACGTTCTAAACTTTAACTATAATGAAAGACAGCCAGAACAAATAATGAAAAGACTTAATCGGCCCTTAAAAGTACACGGTTTTGTTTTTCAACGGAATTTCCTCATAGAGAACAACATTTCGTTTGACGAAACGCTCGATTTATATGGAGAAATACCTTTCCTTATGAAAATCTATCATAGGATTCCATCCATTCTCGAAACAACAGTAGGGCTATACTATAAGCTGATACATAATGATCCAATAAATTACCCTTCCTTGTCCCAGGAGTTTTTCTCCGATCGTTCTTTCCAGTTTTTCCGTGCCTTAAAAATTGTGCTGCAAGATAGTGATAATCTAGATATTGCTAGGCAAGTGAAGCAAAGAGCGATTAAACATTACTTATATACCATTATTAAAAATGAAGAATTTTTGGAGTCATTTGAACGAAATATTCCTTTATATCACGAATTACAGGCTATCTTCCTTACAGAATCCGCCCCTGTCAAATTGGCAAACAGGCATCGAATGGAGATTTCTTCTATTAGCCGGGGCAATTTTAGAATAGCTTATTTCACCAGCAAGGCAAGAGTGATTGGTTATACAGTATATCAATTTAGCCAGCCAAAGAAGAAGCGCTTTAGACAAAAACTCCTCCAAGAATACATCTTCTCTAAACTGCCTATTCAAGAAAATATTATTATTTATGAGAGTTTTTTAGGTCGTAATTATTCAGATAGTCCAAAGGCTATCTTTAAGCATCTGTTGAAACAACAAACTCATAAAAAGAAACATATCTGGGTATTAAATGATAAAGATATGGTAAAAGATGAAGCAGAATTCCATCATAAAGACGTCAAAGTAATCAAGCGGTTCAGCTGGAAATACTTTTATTATGTGACAGTTGCTAAATATTTTGTACTAAATATGAGACAGCCAAAATGGCTGCACAAAAAGCCGGAACAAATTATTTTATCCACTTGGCATGGCACACCATTGAAGAAATTAGTTTTTGATATGGATAATGTAGCTTCAGCCAATCCCATTATAAAAAAGATTTCTATCAGCAATCGAGAAATTGGGATTATTTAATTGCAGCTAATAAATACTCTGAGCAAATATTCGAAAGTGCCTTCATGTATCCCAGGGAGAAGATGATAAAATATGGTTATCCTCGTAACGATATTCTAAAAAATTATACAGAGGAATATAGTGATCAGCTAAAAGAAAAGTTACACATACCTCCCTATAAAAAAGTAATTTTATATGCCCCGACATGGAGAGATGATGAATACCATAAGATTGGGCAGTATAAGTTTCAGCTGCAATTAGATTTGCATTTATTACAGCAGGAATTAGGTGAAGAGTATGTTATCATTTTACGAATGCATTATTTAATATCTGATCATATTGATTTAACTGATTTTAGCGGCTTTGCTTATGATTATTCCAGCTATAATGATATAAACGATTTATATATTGTCAGTGATTTGTTAATTACCGATTATTCATCTGTCTTTTTTGATTTTGCTAACTTAAGAAGGCCTATTCTATTCTTTACCTACGATATTGATAAGTATAAAGATATGTTAAGGGGATTTTATATCGATATGGAGAATGATTTGCCTGGCCCGCTGCTGTATACATCTGAAGAAGTATTAGATTCTATCAAACGCATCGCCCAAATAGAGAGAGAATTTTTAACAAAATATAATGAATTTTATGACACCTTTTGTGCATTTGATGATGGCCGGGCCAGTGAGAGAGCTGTACAGCAGCTGTTTGACAATGTGAATGACAGCAAGCCTATAGAACAAAGATATATAGCCAATGACGAATGACGATCTTATGCGAAATATTTACACTTATTCTTTTTTATAGGGATATAAAATGAAACATGCTCTCTTGGGTAACAGGAGAGAGCATGTTTTGTGTAGAAACCAAATGATCTTCTTGTCTAGTTTGACTCCAGTATATCTGCAATACGTTTACTGGCCTGTCCATCACCATACGGATTACTCGCCTGGCTCATTTGCGTATAAACAGATCTATCCTCTAATAACTGCTTAAAATGACGATAGATATTCTCTTCATCTGTGCCTACCAGCTTCAAAGTTCCAGCATTTACTCCTTCAGGACGTTCTGTAGTATGGCGCATCACCAACACTGGTTTACCTAGACTAGGAGCTTCTTCTTGTATGCCACCGCTGTCGGTCAAAATCAGGTCAGATTGGGCAAGGAAATTATGAAAGTCAATCACCTCTAGAGGCTCAATTAAACGAATTCGATCATTGTTACCGAGAATTTCATATGCTGCCTCACGAACAACAGGATTTTTATGAATCGGGTAAATGGCTTTGATATCGGGATGTTCTTCTAGGATACGTTTAATCGCTTGAAACATATGCCGCATAGGTTCCCCTAGATTCTCACGCCGATGAGCCGTAATCATAATCAACCTGCTGTCAGATGCCCATTCTAATTGTGGATGAGTGTAATCGTTTCGTACGGTTGTATGCAAAGCATCAATCGCGGTGTTCCCCGTAATAAAAATAGAGGCAGGGTCTTTGCCTTCCCTGATTAAATGCTTACTTGCTAATTCTGTTGGTGCAAAATGATATGTTGCAATGATACCAACCGCCTGACGATTAAATTCTTCAGGATATGGAGAATAAATATCATAAGTACGTAAGCCAGCTTCTACATGACCAACTGGTATTTGTAAGTAATAACAAGCCAAAGATGTAACAAAGGTGGTCGAGGTATCACCATGCACTAAAACAACGTCAGGCTGCACCTCTGTCATCACACTTTTCATTTTTTCGAGAATACTAATAGTAACATCAAATAAAGTTTGTTTGTCCTTCATAATCGATAAATTATAATCCGGCTGAATATGGAATACATCTAATACCTGATCCAGCATTTCTCGATGCTGTCCTGTCACACAGACTACTGTATTTAATTGGGAACGTGTCTCCAGTTCTTTTACCAAGGGACACATTTTAATTGCTTCCGGCCTTGTACCGAAGACTACCATCACTGTTTTCAATTATTACACCACCGACTATGTTAGTATGTATTGCATTAATCAAATTCTATCACAGCACTAAACGTCCGTAAAATTTCATCTTGTATGCAAGAACGAAAAGCGCAGAGTGCCCTTTTAAAAACGTAGAGATTAGGGCGTCACAACGGAGATAAAGGAAACACGACGACGGAAGGAGTCGATGTGGGCTTATCGTAGTGACGTGAAATTTCTAAAGTTTGGCGCTTGGAGCTGGACATGGCTATTCTTAAATAAGAATGAACGCATGAAAAATTATATACTTGCTGACCTCATAAAAAAATCCTCTATCTTGTTCGGTCATACAGCCAGACCAAATTAAAAATAAAGGATCTTAATTTCTGTTTCTATAGCCACTTGGGTATATATATTAGATTAATAGTTTTAGCTCAGTACCTTTTAAAAAGGATGCGGAAAATAAACTCAAATACTTTTAAGATTCTTTTCCAGCGAAATGGTTGTTTTAGGAGACGATAGAGCCACTCTAAATTCAACTTAATCCAGATCTCTGGCGCCCGCTTTACTTCCCCGGCAATAATATCGAAACTCCCGCCTACCCCGATAAATGTGCCTTTCTCAAACTCTGATAGATACTTTGTTATCCAAAGTTCTTGCCTTGGCACACCTAACGCTACAAAGATAAAGTCTGCCTTTGCTTGGATCACATCATCCACTACTTGGCGATCATCTAAATCAAAAAAACCATGATGATGTCCTGCAACATTTAGTTCTGGATGCAGTTCCTTTAGTTTGGCTACCATTCGTTGATTCACTTCTTTGCTGGCACCTAAAAAATAACAGCTCAAATTATTGCCATCTGCACGTCCAATTAACTCTGTCATTACTTCAAAACCGGCTACCCGCTCTTGTAATGGCTGTTTTTGCAATCTTGAGGCAATCACTACACCTGCACCATCCGGTATCGTATAATCTGCTTGCATAACAGCCTCTCGATATTCCGAGTTTTCTTTCGCTAACATGACTATCTCTGGATTGGCTGTGACGATGAAAGACTTCTTTCCAGCTCCAGCTCTTGCTGTTATATCATCTATAAATGTCTGTTTATCTGTATTGAGGAAATCAATCCCCATGATATTTACTGTATCTGTCACTTTAAACCTCTCCAATAGTATGGAAGTCTTCGTTTTCATTCTAAGACCTCAATCATTTAGCTTTTGTGGCCGGATCTCCTCGATGGTATTTAGAAGCGGTAATCTCTCTTATGCAGCTCAACTAAATAATCCATTAATTGATCTCTTAAATCTTCTCTGGATAAGGCAAATTCGATCGTAGTCTTAATAAAGTCAAATTTCTCGCCGACATCGTATCGTTTACCTTCAAAATCTAACGCGTATACTTTTTGTATCTTGTTTAACTTTTCAATAGCATCTGTTAATTGAATTTCGCCGCCAGCGCCAATTTCTTGCTCTGCCAAGAAATCAAAAATTTCTGGTGTTAATAAATATCTGCCGATAATCGCCAAATTAGAAGGTGCCGTACCTTGTGGCGGTTTTTCGACAAATCTCTCGACTTCATACAAATGATTCTGCTCTGATAATGGTGAAATTACACCATATCGATGCGTCTCTGACTCTGGTACTTGTTGCACACCAATAATCGAACTCTCTACTTGTTCAAAACGATTCATTAATTGACGTAGACATGGTGTTTCATTTTTGATGATATCATCACCTAATAACACGGCGAATGGTTCATTTCCGATGAACTTTCTTGCCGACCAAATAGCATGCCCTAAACCTTTTGCTTCCTTTTGTCTAATATAATGAATATCTACGTTAGAAGATTTATGAATTTCATCTAGTAAATCGTATTTGCCTTTGCGTTTCAAGTTCTCTTCTAGTTCAAAGGAATAATCAAAGTGATCCTCAATCGCTCGTTTGCCTTTGCCTGTAACAATAATAATATCTTCAATACCGGAGTCAATCGCTTCTTTGACGATATATTCAATGGTTGGACGGTCAACAATCGGCAGCATCTCTTTCGGCATCGCCTTAGTTGCTGGCAAGAACCTTGTTCCTAACCCTGCTGCAGGTATAATGGCCTTTTTTATCTGTATCATTTTGATACTCCTTCTTCTTGCTCAATGATGTTATTTTTTATTACCTTTTTTTTATATGCTTCACGTTTTTGTTTACTCATTTTTTTCCAATCTTTAAGATATTGTTCATAATGATCAAGTACCTCATTGACAGGTCCATATTCTCTCACTGTACCAAACTCTAGCCATAGAATTTTCTCACAGAATTTTCGCATTTGACCAAGGGAGTGACTGACAAACACCATTGTTTTTCCTTTTTTCTTAAATTCGAGCATTTTATTGAATGATTTTTCGGCAAAGGCTCGATCTCCAACAGATAGAGCCTCATCAATAATTAATATATCTGGATCAATATTAACGGAAATGGCAAAGCCCAGTCTTGATTTCATCCCGCTTGAATACGATTTTACTGGCTGATCAATAAATTTCTCTAATTCTGAGAATTCAATAATTTCCGGTTCTAATTCGGCAATCTGATGTTTATCAAAACCAAGCATAAGGAGCTTCAACTCAATATTATCACGTCCGGTTAAATCTCCTTTTAAGCCAGAAGCTACGGCAATTAAGGATACTTGCCCATATGTCTTTATCTCTCCTGACGTTTCTGGCACAATCCCTGCCAAAATATTAGATAAAGTCGATTTACCCGAACCATTGGTTCCAATTAGGCCTAGTATGTCTCCTTTTTCCACATCAAACGAAACATTCCTTAAGGCATAGAAGTCTTCACCATAACTTTTGGGTGATAATAAATCTAAGAATCGTTCTTTTGTGTTTTTATATAACTTATACTTCTTTGTAATCTTTTTTACTTCTATAGATTTTTGCATTTTATTCACATGCCTTTATAAGTAATCAATAAAGTGTCTTCTGAACCGGACATGAATGGTGGCTCCAATGAACAGCAGGACAATTACAATCGCCCAAAAAATAAGTGTATATTGCCATTGGGTAATGAAATACCATTCAGAACCAAATAAAGCTGCCCGATAACCTGAAACCACATAATACACTGGATTTAACTTCATAATTTCTAGTATTGTCGGAAAGTCTTCAAGCCTAGAAATTGGCCATAATACACCAGATATATATAAGAACATTCGCAAAGTAGAGCTCAGTAGCATATGGATATCTCTAATGATGGTTGACAGAGTTGATGTAATCAATGATATAGCAAAAACTAATATGATGGTTGCAAATAAGAAATAAGGGATTTGCAAATAGTAAATATTAACATAATACCCTGCTAGTTGAAATAGACCGACAGTGATTCCCAACACAACAAAATGAATATATAATTGTGAAAAAATCACATAACTTGGAATCACACTCATCGGGAAATTCATCTTAGATAACATGCGAAGCCTTGAATAAATAGACTTGGAACCTTGAATTGTCGACTGGTAGAAAAAAGTCCACAGAAAAAATGCTGGTATCAGCCAGAATATAAAGGGTACCTCTTCTTCACCGACTATAATTGGTTCACGTCTTAATAACGTTCCAAAAACAAACCAATAAATCATGACTTGAATAGATGGCGTGATAATTTCCCAGACCATTCCTAAGTAATTATTTTTATTCTTACTCTTTAATTCGTATAACGATAGTCGCCTGATTAAATAAAAATACTGAATTTGTTCTTTTATTACATTTATAACAGATTTCATCTACATATAACCTTCCCATTTCTTAGGCATTACATCTAAGAAATTATACTATACATCTCCAAGAAAGAACAATATATTACTTCAATAAACGCTCTGTTACCTTCTTTGCGGCTTGACCGTTTTCTAAATAACAAAATCGCTCATAAAATGCCTGATCATATTGAATTGGCTGGAATTCTGTTTCTTCCAACTTCTTGACTTCTTCTAAAAGTTCTTGATTTGTTTTCACTAATGGACCTGGTGCTTCTTTCTCAAAGTTAAAGTAAAACCCTCTTAAAGTATCACGATATTCTTCTAAATCATAGACAAAGAATAGAATTGGCCGTTGTAAATTCGCAAAATCAAAGAAAACAGAGGAATAATCTGTAATTAACATATCGGCTATTAGATATAATTCTCTAATATCTTCGTATTTAGACGCGTCTACCACAAAATTATCTAATTCTGTTAGATCAATTTGATCAGCAACTAAGTAATGCATTCTTAGAATAATCACATAATCATCGCCTAACTCCTGACGAAGCATATGTAAATCTAATTGAGCATTATATTTATATCTTCCCTTGCCAAAGTACTGGTTGTCTCTCCATGTCGGTGCATAAAGAATAACCTTCTTATCGGAATCAATTGCCAGTTTTTCTTTAATTCTTGTAATAGTTGCCTGATTATTTTTGTGATTTACAATAAAATCATTTCTAGGGTAACCTGTTTCCAGCATCTCCCCTTCAAACCCAAATGCCCTTATAAAAATATCAGTCGAATACTTATTGGGAGATATTAAATAATCCCACTTTAAAGCCTCTTGCTTAAAGTTATGTTTATATTGTTCGAGATTAGTACCTGGCATATGGATGTCTTCTAAGTCTAATCCTAATTTTTTTAACGGAGTTCCATGCCAAGTTTGCAAATACTTCGTTTTAGAAGATTTCGGAATCCAGTTCGGCAAACGGCTGTTGATTACCCAGTACTCCGCTCTCGGCATTATCCAAAGCCATTTTAATGTGAAACGAGGAAGGATATCCAATTGTTGTCCTTGAAACAGCGAGATAAATCGTTTATCCACACTCCAATATAGTTGATAGCTTGGATAGTGTTCTTTCATATACTCATATACGGCTCGAGGATTATCACTGTATTGTTTGCCATGAAAGCTTTCGAATATTACCGTTTTCTTTGCTCTTGGAAACTTCGAGATGATAAAAAAGATAATCTTATATATATAAAGTACCATATTGCTTCTTCTCATTCTAATAATCAATTGCTTTAGCTTATTCATTCTTAAATCCCCTTGTTACTAGTGCTATTATTCAAAACTGTACAATTATTTATATCATTAAAATCCACTCTACATTATATAACAAAATGACACAAAAAGATATACTGCCCTTATTGCTTTAATGCTTTAAATGATGTATCCTGTTCATTTCCAAAGTTATATTTTCTTCCAATTTAAAAAGCCAGAGGCAGGGGAATTGCTTCTGCTTTTACTTCTGGGGAGATCATTATTCAGCTGATAGAACTCTCTTTCAGATAAGCATTGATTAGTCTACTGTAAAAACAACTGTTTAACAAAAGCATATTCAACAAAAAAGGAGGAATTATACTAACCTCTTATATAAACCAATTATTCACTTCATTGTACATTATAAGTATGGAAACGGGTTATACGAATCACGGCATATTTAGAATGAAAATATCTGAGTATAACTTTTAATTGTAATATTAAGGTTATATTTAATGGATTGTTCCTTACTTGTCCTTTATATTATTTAAGATAATTGATAATATAACATAATTTGCAAATTGCTTTTAAGACTTATCAAGTATTGTCAATATAATATATGTCTGAACAATTTAACTATTTATTTCAAACATTATATATACTATAATTATACATTGTAAAACATAGAGTAATGGAACAACTATATAGGTTTTACTATTTATGTATATAATTCAATTAAATACATAATATTGCAAGTTTCGTATATAAGTATTATCACTTTGCGCCACGTATTTTTATAAAATGATACTGCCATAAGTTGGGATTCCTCCCCCACTTATGAATAGTGAATCTTACCAGATGGCAGCAGCCATTATCCTTCACTAAACTTCTTGGGTAACTCTCCAAGTTTGGAAGTAGGGATTACGGACGACTGCACTAGGATAAATATTTATAAAAATAACTACACTAAGGGAGAATAATCATGAGCAAGAAGCCAGCAAACAAACTAAAAGAAATGATAAATTACTCACAAAAAAATGATTCTTTATATATAAGCGGAAAATTTGCAAGAGAGAATTTTCAAGCAAAGGAAATGTGGCTTTTTTCTAAAGATCATCAAACCTGTACAATAAAAGTGGCAGAAATTGAGCCGAGTAATTCATTTAAATTCACCATCAATCTAAGTGACTTACTAGCTGCTGTAAAAGAGAAAGATATAACAGTATTAGATTGGTATTTTAAAATCCGAACACCACTTGACGTTGTTCCGGCTAATAGAAAGGATAGCGAAGAGCTAGAAATTGTTGAACAAGATGAAGTAACCTATGCTGAATATTTTATTCGTTGCGGAAGGTTTAATACGACTCATGAAGATGGCCTTTCTTACTTTCCTTCTAACGAAGATAAAATACTCAACTATATCACAACGAAAGGTAATTTTTCGCTTGTGTTTAATGCAGAGCCAGAAGCACCAACAAGAATTCAAATTGACAAAGTAAAAAAACGTAAGAGCACTATTAAGATTATGGGTAAGTTATTCACACGGAATTCCAAAGTGCTCCATTGTCAGTTTTATTTGCAAGGCAGAAACACTGGTGCACACTTACATGCTGATAGTATACAACTTCAACATCTAAGTGAGCAGGTGAAAGCTAATTATGGTTTAAACAGATATGCCTATACTGGTGAAATAGACTTTAGTAAAGTGAATAATGGAGCTCCTTTAGAAAATGATATTTATGATCTATTTTTAAAAGTGGAACTTCATGATATGGAAGAGCCAAAATACATTAGAATAGGAAGACCAACCTTTCGAGCACGCCTGTTTCTAAGAGATCTAAATGCTGTTTTCCAAGAAGAAGCAAATGTGATTCATCCTTACTTTACGTTTAAAATGAGCAACCTGTCATTTGAAGTATATAAATATGACGTAAAAAGTTACCATTATCTAAAGAAAATTATGCGTTGGTCTTGGCTGCTGAGAAAGCTCTTTAAAAAACAAGACACGTGGATAATTGGCGAAAGAACATATAAAGCCCAAGACACAGGTTATGCATTTTTTAAACACATGAGAGAAACATACCCTGATAAGAATATCTATTATGTGATTGAATCAGATTCACCAGAAAAGAAAAATGTAGAACCTTTAGGAAATGTTCTTGATTATCGATCAAGGGAGCATATGTGGAAAACCCTTATAGCTACGAAGGTGATCTCGTCACATCACCCAGATTATTTGTATCCAATTAGAACGGAAAAATTTAAAAATAAAGTAAAAGCTGATAAGGTCTTTTTACAACATGGAGTAATGGGGACCAAAAATATGGTGGCGAATTATGGGAAAAACTCTCCTGGATTCGATACTGATTTCTTCATTGTAAGTTCTCCGTTTGAGAAGCGAATGATTGTTACAGATTTCGGTTACTCACCTAACAATGTATTTGTAACTGGATTATCAAGGTTTGATACCTTATTTAAAAAAGATGTCGCACCAATTAGGCAACTGTTAATTATCCCCACTTGGAGGGACTGGATTATAACTGATGAAGCATTTTTAGAAAGTGAATACTATGAAAAATACAGACAATTAATTAATAGTGACCAGCTGAAAACCCTAGCTGATCACTATAACTTCAAAGTTTTATTTTGTTTACATCCTAATATGCAACAATTTAGTAATCATTTTGATGCTGATCATATCCAAATCGTACAACAAGGTGAAATTGACGTTCAATATTTAATTAAACAGAGTGCCATGATGCTTACCGATTATTCAAGTGTTGGTTTCGACTTTAGCTTCTTGCATAAGCCAGTTCTGTATTATCAATTTGACCGGAGTCGATTTATTGGAAAACGTCCATCTCACTTAGACCTTGATAATGAATTACCTGGTGAAATTGCGTTTGACTACGATGTTTTACTAGAAAAATTAGAGGGTTATGCCAAAAATGATTTTCAAATGAAAGAAGAGTATAAACAAAGAGCGAACAAGTTCATTCAATATCGTGATCAGAATTCATCTCAACGTATCTTTGAACATATTGAACATGCAACCGTCAAAAAATCAATTTTTGAGCATGAGAAAATAAATATCCTGTCTCAAGCATTGTATAAGAAATTCAGACGAAGTAAATATTATTTTCCAACCATGAAGGCATTTTATAATTTGGGTTCATATATCATTCCAGTTGACCCGAAGCTTATTCTGTTTGAAAGTGGAATTGGAAAACAATACGCGGATAGCCCAAGAGTTATTTATGAGGAAATGTTGGAACAAGGTTTAGAATTCAAGAAAATCTGGGTCTACAATAGAAATTATCGTTTTAATGATCCAGACACTAAGAAAATCGTTAGACTGAGTCCACAGTATTATTTCTATCTTTTGAGAGCAAGGTACTGGGTAAACAATCAAAACTTCCCTGCTTATCTCAAGAAGCGATCGAAAACAACCTACTTGCAAACTTGGCATGGCACACCATTGAAACGAATGTTATTTGATATTGAAAATATCCAAGGAAGAAATGATGATTACTTAGAGAGAATAGGTAATACTGTTAAAAATTGGGATTATTTGATCTCTCCAAGTCGATATGCTTCAGAAAAATTCCAAAGTGCTTTTCGTTATACTGGCGAGATACTAGAGCTTGGCTATCCTAGAAATGATATTTTCTTTATCGATAACAAAGAAGAATATATTTCTAAAATAAAAAATAAACTACAACTGCCTAAAGACAAGAAAATTATCTTATACGCACCAACTTTTCGAGATGATCAGACATCTAAACGTAACAAATTTCTTTTCGACCTAAACCTAGATCTTTACAAAATGCAAGAGCATTTGGGTAATGATTATATTCTCTTGTTAAGAATGCATGTTGTGATTAGTAATAAAATTAAGATCGATCCTGAATTACAAGATTTTGTGAAGAATGTCTCTAATTATCCAGATATCCAAGAACTTTCACTGATGACAGATATTCTTGTGACAGATTATTCATCCATCATGTTTGACTTTGCTAATACCAAGAAACCGATCATTTTCTATACGTACGATTTCGATAACTATCGGGATAATTTGCGAGGTTTTTATATGGATTTTGAAAATGAAGCGCCAGGTCCATTTGTCTACGATACAGAACAATTAATTAATAACATTGAAGATATAGAAAAGATAGAAGCAAAATATAAAGAAAAATATACAGCCTTCCATGAGAAATATTGTTACCTAGATGATGGATCTGCTGGAAAAAGAGTTGTAAATAAGGTATTTAAATAATCAAAAAGCAAATCCTACTATTAACAGAGGATTTGCTTTTTAAATCTGTTAACTTTTGTGTACTAAAAAAATGACGTTGGTTGATTATAGAACTAAAGTAACAATAACTCTGTCCTTAGAGATCTTACCCTATATAGAAACAAAAGAAACCTTAGATAATAACTAGTGTACAAATAACAGTATCGAAACATTATCTCTTAGCCTTGCTTTTTCTAGTATAAAATAGAATACAGCACAGATAGCCCTATGGGATCATTATCTATATAGCCTCCTCCCAAGAACTACTTGGCATAGTAACTATTCATTTATTTTAAAACTTATTCAAAAATTTCTTTGAATTTCTTGAGAAAGATCGGACCGAATGATTCCGAAAATGTCCTAGTCATATGCTTCTCATCCCTATACACTACAATATTACCAATGATAGGTCTAAATTCGCCATCTACTTTAAAATATTCCGTTAAATCTAATGTGTAGAATGAATCATTATTCTGTATAAAATGATTCCAAAACACTCTATCTTTCTGTGTATCAGCGGCATTCATTAATTGAATTGTCTCTTCCTCCCCCTCTATCTCTAATGCCTCTAACACATTAAATTCATAACGAGGGTTATCGCGTATTGCCAAAACATCAATACCAAAATCATGGACTTCTTTTAGCTTATCTATCATTTGTTGATGAATACGATCATTATCCGTATCAGAAGCAGTAGTGTGTGAGACAACCAAATCAATATCATCAGCATTATCTCGAAGGTATTCTGTCACCTCGTTAACCCACTGTCCTTTTAAATCATCATCAGGATATCCTGTAGAAAATCTAGTACCTGATCTAGTCATACCTAGCACTCGATAATCTGTATCCTTTATCGCCTCTAGAACAGCCGATAACCAATGCTGTGAGTGGGAACTACCTACAAGCGCAATTGTATGAGAATAATTTTCTGTTTCTCCATAAAAACCTATCTTTAAATCAGATTCTTTCAATCCTTGATTCGTTTCATCCAAGTGTGATACCGGTAAATCATCAAAAACATCTTTCAAGGCAGGAATAGGTTCTTGTTCGGTTAAATCAACACGCTCTTCTTTTACCATTGCACCAGGATAATCTGCATCAACTATATTCTTAGCATGTAGGTAATCCTCAATAGCATTTATACTAAAAAAACTAATTATCAAAACAATGGTAGTACTTGCCATCAGTGTTAATCTCTTAAATGATTTTCTTTGCTTGTCCGATTGACGAATTGGTTTCTCAATATATTCAGTCATAAAATAAGATAGTATCAATGAAAGAAATATTATTCCTATACCTACAATCAAACTTGGTTGTTGTGAAAAATGATAATTGTAGAATGATAAAATAACCCAATGCCATAAGTATACTCCAAATGATAAACCACCTAGTTTAATCATAATCGGAGCTCCTAATAATCTCTTTACACTATATTTATTATTTTGTGCACCTGAGACAACGATCATTACCGCACATAACATTGGCCATAAAGCAACAAAACCAGGAAAAGCAGTGGAGACATCAAATATAATTCCAGTTAGGATTAGTCCTATCAATCCTAGCCATCCTATAATAAAGGAGAAAAGGCTATTAAGTTTGAATTTCGATAAATTCAGACATAGTAATCCTCCTAGAGCAAATTCCCAAACTCTAGTAAATGTGATAAAATACGCAAAAGGTTGATTAACATTTGTGAGGTAAATAGAATACATTAATGAACAAATAAATAAACTAGCCAAAAAGAAATTAATTAAGTTTTTTACTTTCACTATATTAAATTTTTTGATCATAAATAAGAGAAAGGCAAAAATTAAAAACCATATAATATAAAACTGACCTTGAATGGACATTGCCCAAAAGTGTTCTACTGGAGTTTTCATTTGAGCAGCGTCCAGATAATCTGTATTAGACAAAGCTAGTTGCCAATTTTGATAATAAAATAGCGAAGCAATTACTTCCTTTAGTGTTTTTCCAATTATAGAAGCTGGCAACCAGAAAAAGGATAAAATAACAACTGTCGACAAAACAACCAGTACAGATGGCAATAATCGTTTTCCTAATTTCGCAATATATGGTAGGAATTTAAATTCACCTGTGCGATTAATGGTTGATAAGATAGATGTAGTAATTAAAAAACCTGAGATAACAAAGAAAACATCTACACCGCCTGACACACGGCCAAACCATATATGATAAACTGCAACTAGTAATGCAGCTACTACTCTCAGCCCTTCAATCTCTGGTCTATAGACCCTTTCTATTTCAACGATATTTTTATTCATATTTTATGAACCCCTTCAATATTCTTCATTTTATTTTTCTAAGTAACAACTTAATATATGTTCATAGCATTCCTGTAATTTTAGTTTATAGATAATCTATAAAATTAATATACTATAAAACCTTTAACAACAAAGAAGTATAACATATTTTGTGTGTAGTTGACATCAACATATTTCTAAACAATAAAGAAGTGCTGATAAAATATCGCGATAATATAGTAATATTCAGAAAACAATTTAACCAATTAATCATACTTTAAATGTAAGCGTCAAATAATGTACACCTTCTATCATCATTCAAAGCGTGAGATAATGTCATTATAATAAATCTTGTAGGAGGTTATGCCATGACATTATCAGCTAAACGAATCGAATGGGATGCTCGTATGAAGGAATGGAAAGAGAGTGGGCTTAGCGCAGCCCAATGGTGCAGAGAACACGATGTCAATCTTCATCAAATGTATTACTGGAAGCGAAGATTCCAACAAGAAAGCATAGGTACAAAAGAAGCGGATTGGCTTCCTGTACAGGTTACAGAAAGTCCATCGACTATAAAAAACAGTTCTATTTTTATTCATGTACATGATTACGCAGTCGAAGTTCCTATTGGTGCTGATCCCGTTCAAGTAGCTGAAATCCTTCGTGTAATTTCATAATTATGATACATAATAGAAGTTACGATCGGGTTTACTTAGCAAAAGGAAATACCGATCTGCGGAAATCGATAGATGGACTAGCTGCCATTGTGCAAGAGAGTTTCGAACTCGACCCTTTCTCTCCTTGTTTATTTGTGTTCTGTAATCGCAAACGTGATAAATTGAAAGTCTTAGAATGGGAACATAATGGTTTTTGGTTGCATTACCGACGATTAGAACGCGGAAAATTTCATTGGCCTTCCGGTGAAAAAGCCGAGGCCATGTCCATTAGCCATCGCCAACTTCGTTGGCTATTAGATGGTTTACCCATTCATCAACAACATGCACATCGCGAAGTAAAAGCACGAACTATTTTATAAAATAATCGTAAATAAATATAAGAATCCGACTAGGCAATTCGGGTTCTTTTTCGTATACTTATCCTATGAAGAATTCATCCACTAACCCAGAATCAATTGAATACTTTAAAGAACGTGCCGAAAAGCTTGAAATGGAAAAGGAAGAGTTAGAGGCTAAATTAAAATGGTATGAAGAACAATTTCGCTTAAGCCAGCAACGTAGATTTGGTGCTTCTAGTGAGAAGTCCAATTCGGACCAACTATCCCTTTTCAATGAAGCAGAAGATACAGCTAATCAAGTAGCAGAGGAACCTACGGTTGAAACCATTACGTATCAACGAAAAAAGCAAAAAGGTCAACGTGACGCAAAGCTAGAAGACTTGCCTACGGAAACGATAGAGTATCGTTTATCCGAAGAAGAGCAGGTTTGTTCGTGTTGCGGTGGAAATTTACACGAAATGAGTCAACAAGTAAGAAAAGAATTAAAAGTGATTCCAGCTCAAGTAAAAGTAGTGGAACATGTTAATCACATTTATAGTTGTCGATATTGTGAAAGGCACGAGATAGAGACGCCGATCGTATCAGCGCCGATGCCACAATCGGTATTCCCTGGAAGTTTAGCTTCGCCATCGGCGATGGCCTATGTTATGTCGCAAAAGTATGTGGAAGGATTGCCACTCTATCGTCAAGAGAAAAATCTTGAGCGATTCGGCGTTTCTATTCCACGTCAGACACTAAGTAATTGGATTTTACATGGTGCTCATACATGGCTAGAACTCATCTATAATGAAATGCATGATCAACTTTTGCAGCTTGATATCGCTCATGCAGATGAGACTACCTTGCAGATTTTATCTGAACCAGGAAGACCAGCAAAATCCAATTCGTATATGTGGTTATACCGATCTGGTCATACCGATAATCCTATTATTTTATACGATTATCAACAAACCAGAGCCGCCAAACATCCACGACGTTTTCTGGATGGATTTCAAGGATTACTGCATGTTGACGGGTATCCAGGTTATAATGGATTACCCAATGTCACATTGATTGGATGCTGGTCGCATGCACGTCGCAATTTTCGGGAAGCTTTGACAGCTTTACCAGAAACAGCGACTACCATATATACAAAAGCACAAGAAGGTTTAACCTTCTGTAATAAACTTTTTGATATAGAACGTGAATTAAAGGACGCAAGTCCAGAAGAACGTTATGAAAAACGTTTAGAACGCAGTCAGCCAGTGCTGGATGCTTTTTCCGCATGGCTTCGTGAACAAACACCACGTGTGTTACCTAAAAGTGCACTAGGAAAAGCGATCAAATATTGTCGTAACCAATGGGAACAGTTAGAAGCCTTTCTCGTAGACGGACGTTTGGAGATAGATAATAATCGTGCGGAGAGATCTATCAAACCATTCGTGATGGGCCGCAAGGCCTGGCTTTTCAGCAATACAATGAAAGGTGCAAAAGCTAGTGCCATTACATATAGCATTGTGGAGACAGCAAAAGAAAATGGATTAAATCCATTTCATTATCTATGTTATCTTTTTGAGGAGCTTCCCAATATGGATACGACAGATAAAGTAAAGTTAAATCAACTTCTGCCATGGTCACCAACAATTCCAGAAGAATGTCGTGTACCAAATAAATCTAAATAAAGCATAACATTAGTCCACATCTAGAAATAGGTGTGGACTATTTTACGCTTACCTTTAAATAAGACTTCCTTTTTTCGTATATAAATCATGAAATTACTCATAGTTCAATTTAATCTAAATAAATCCATATCTTATTGGCACAAAAGATCTATTTTACATACTTCGACATATAGTGCATATTAATTTTTAAAATTATAGTGTAAATAAAAAATTTTTGTTACAAATTAAAAAAACTCTTAACAATTCCTAGTACTTTCGCATATAATAGTAATGTGATTCTATACTAACAATAAGGGGTGTGGTTCAAAATAACTAGGTAAAAAGAAACTATATGGAGGTATTGTATTAAATGAGAATAGTAGCAATAACAAAACGTTTTCTCATTTCTACACTTATCTTATTTTTAATTTTCCCTCAACTAAATCTAGCTGCACTTGAGATCGATAGAACGAAGCCAGAAGATGATATACCCGAATTACTCTATGTTTATAACAGAGAGAATGATGAGGATTTTATCTATTTATACAATGAGCAGACCACGTTAGAAGAAAACATCTTAACAGAAATCCCTAACGGCTCAGAAATTATCATCCTAGAAGATGGTGTTGATGATCAGATACATACTGATACCATAACAGATTTCGTTCTTGTGGAATACACAGCAGATTTTATTGAAAATGAAGAAGAAGAAATAACATATCAAGGTTATATTCTTGCAGACTATATTTTCAATGAGGAAGAATTAGAAGAGATATTAAATTATGTAGAAAATGAAGCTGTCGAGGAAGAAAAACAAGCTGACTTAGAAACCGATGCGGGCTCTGAAGGCAATATGGAATCTGATCTAGAAGAAAATGAAGCTGACAGTGATAGCGATGTAGACTCTGATCTAGAAGAAAATGAAGCTGACAATGATAGCGATGTAGACTCTGATCTAGAAGAAAACGAAGCTGACAGTGATAGCGATGTAGACTCTGATCTAGAAGAAAACGAAGCTGACAGTGATAGCGATGTAGACTCTGATCTAGAAGAAAATGAAGCTGACAGTGATAGCGATGTAGACTCTGATCTAGAAGAAAATGAAGCTGACAGTGATAGCGATGTGGACTCTGATCTAGAAGAAAATGAAGCTGACAATGATAGCGATGTGGACTCTGATCTAGAAGAAAATGAAGCTGACAATGATAGCGATGTGGACTCTGATCTAGAAGAAAATAAAACTGATGTAGAAAGTAATGCTAGCTTTAAGCAAGCAAAAGCGTTTAGCAGTTTTTCTATGAATATTCAGTCTTTTTCTGCTACTAATCAACAACAATACACTGGCATTGCTCTACAAAATCGTACTAATGTCTATCAAAGCCAATCTTCAAACTCCAACATATTAAAAAGCTATGCCCAAGGCAGTATTCTAAAATACCGTGAAAACACAGGTAATTGGTATCGAGCCAGAGTATATGCAGGTGGTAAATGGCAGTGGGGATACATTCATAAAAGTCATGTAGAGAATGCTACTAATAACCAACAGCTGATTGAAGGGATTGCCAAGCAAAGCACTACGAGAGTCTATGAGAGTGCTTCAACAGGAGCTAATACCTTAAAATCTTATTCCGCTGGCCATATCTTAAAATATCGCACATTTTCCAATAACTGGTATCAAGCAAGAGTAAGAGTGAATGGAGAATGGAAACTAGGATACATCCATAAAAATCATGTAGAAAACGCTACTAACAACCAGCAAGTAATTGAAGGAATCGCCAAGCAAAGTACTACTCGAGTTTATCAAAGTGCTTCCACAAGCTCTAATACCTTAAAATCTTACTCCGCTGGTCATATCTTAAAATATCGCACATTTTCCAATAACTGGTATCAAGCTAAGGTAAGAGTGAATGGAGAATGGAAACTAGGATACATCCATAAGAATCATGTAGAAAACGCTACTAACAACCAGCAAGTAATTGAAGGAATCGCCAAGCAAAGTACTACTCGAGTTTATCAAAGTGCTTCCACAAGCTCTAATACCTTAAAATCTTATTCTGCTGGTCATATCTTAAAGTATCGTACGTATACTAGTGACTGGTATCAAGCAAGAGTGCGGGTTAATGGTGAATGGAAGTTAGGCTATATCCATAAAAATCATGTAGAAACTGCTACTAGCAATAAAGTAAGTACACAAGGGTATGGAAATAAGAAACCTACAAACGTATATGCTAGTGCTTCTAAAAGTTCCAAAGCATTAAAAAGCTATTCATATGGTTCACTACTTAAATTTAGAACCTTCACATCAGAATGGTATCAGACTAATGTTTATATCAACGGCAAGAAACACACAGGCTATATCCATAAAAGTGATATTAGTGCCAATCCATTACAAACTGTTAAACATACCAATGTGTCATATAACTATACTTTTAAACATATGGTTGATCGACAAATGGCAGGGACGCCAAAATCAGATGGGGCAGGACTTGTTGCGGCAACTCGTGGAGAAGTTGAGTTTTTTGCAAATCCTAACAACTTCGGTCGCAATAGCCAAGAATATTATCAATTCTTGTCACTATCCAGTCCTACAGGGTTAACGTCAGCACAACTAAACAACATGGTTCTAGATAGTTCTAAAGGGACGTTATCTGGAACAGGACAGGCCTTTATTCAGGCGGGCAGAAATAACAATATGAATGAAGCATATTTAATTGCTCATGCTTTACATGAAACAGGTAATGGTAAATCCACTCTAGCTAAAGGAGTTCCAGTTGATGGAAAAGGAAATATTACTAGAAATTCTAATGGACAAATAGCCGTTACATCTCAAACAAAGCATACAGTTTACAACATGTATGGTATCGCAGCAGTAGATAATAATCCTACTAATGTCGGTGCAAAATATGCCTTTGACCGAGGCTGGTTCACCCCAGAAGCTGCTATTATTGGCGGAGCGGATTTTATTAGTTCTTATATCAATAGAGGACAAGATACCTTATATAAAATGCGTTGGAATCCAGCTAACCCTGGATACCCACAATATGCTACTCATGTAAGATGGGCCACAAGTCAAACTAAAAATATCTACAATATTTATCAAACATTAAGCAGTTATAGTGCGACCTTTGAAGTACCTACTTTCAATAATACACCAACCACAGGAAGAGTTAATGCCTCTACCTTAAACGTCAGATCAGGGCCTTCTACAAGTAACAGTACTGTTGGCCAATTAGCAAACGGAGCTAATGTTACTATTATCGGTGCAAACACAAATGGCTGGTATCAAATTAGAAGTGGCAATACTTCTGGCTGGGTAAGTGCTTCTTATATTAATTTGAATCATTAAATGGATCAAATAGTTATTTGAATAAACCTGTTGACATCTATACGTTCAACAGGTTCTTTTTTAATTATCTATTTTCCCATCAAAAAGGATATCAACAAATTGAAAATCATTACCATTATTAATACCTAAACTGAGTTTTAGATCCATTTCTTTTAGTTCATTATACACCGATGAATTAACAGTAAAAACACCTTTCAGCCATTCCTTGTCACCGTTTGATCTTTCTTTCATCAATTCGATAAACCTGTTACCTATCTCATCTAAGTTGAAATAATTATCAAGATACAGAAAGTATTTTTCATTTGGTGTACCCGCGGTTAGCGCATTCTTTATATGAAAGTGTAGCTGATACTCCTCCACCTCTTTCTTAATTGATATCCTCTCCACTTCTGAAAGAAGTACTTTTTGCTTTGGACTTTGAATATGCCTGTCCTCATCAAGCTCGACGTCATGTATTACCTTTAACCATTTTTCTTTTATAACTTCAGGTTTAAATTCCATTATTTTTTGTTCTGCTTTTTTAGAGAATTCCTTTAGTACTTTCTTATTTTTTTGGAGATAGATTATCTTTTCCGCAAGTTGTCCTATATTTCCATCTTCTACGATATAGCCATTCTCGTTATTATCAATTAATTCTCGAGGCCCATAATAAAAATCATAGGCAATGACTGGTGTTTTATTACTCATACTCTCTAAGATGGTTATTCCAAAACCTTCAAATTTAGACGTTATAATAGAGATGCCGCCAGAATAAAAAACTTCATGAGGATTAGTCGTATAGCCTTTTATTGTAACTGCTTCACCTAAATTATTCTCATCAATAAAAGTTTGATACTTCGCCTCTTCTTCGCCTGCTCCCCATAATTCTAATTTTAGTTTAGGCAACTCGGCATAAGCAATCTTAAAAGCCTTTAATATATCAAAAATCCTTTTTAATTTAACAAACCGCGAAACAACAATAATTTTATTATCGTTTTTTCTCTTCAATCGACTGACTTTTTGTTCTATAGCATGATGCGGTATTCTATACAGGTTCGGAGAATAACCAAACTGATTAATTACATGCTGGTATTGATGCTTTGTTAATAGCACTATTGCCGAATAGTCAGACAGGTTACTCAACGCTAATCCATTATACTTCCTGATCTGTGACCCGAAGTGGTAAGGGCTGTTTAGGTGTCTGCTATGAATTTGCGCAACTGATTTGATCTTTCGGGTAGTATACCTATTGTCTATAAGCGTATGATCCAACCATCTATACTCACAGAAGAAGATACCATTCTCATGTAATTCATTCAGAGTTCCAATCCAAAATTTATTCATTTCATCTTCGTTAACAAACTTATTCTTAATCTTTTGATCTTGGTCAAAACTGATACATTGAATGGTATCACCTGTAGTACGGTCACTTTCAATTCTTAGATATAACCTGCCACCCTTCGTAAAAAAGTCTTGTCGTATAATATTTTGTGTTTGCATATTAAAGTAAGAAGTTTTGATGATATTTCCAAGAGAATCAAATATATCTCGTTTTATTTTTCTTTTCTTTTCATCGAACGTGTCTCGGTAGGTCACACTGCCTTTTTTATTTAATTGAACATAATGCACTTGTACCTCGCCCTTAAACACCTTATATGCATTCTTCCCTTCTACATATCTATAATCAAGGTTTTCTTCTTTTTTAAAAGGCACATTCTCAATTTTACTCGAAAGGTATATCTTCTCTCCGGCAAAAAACTCATAAACATTTAAAAATTCAATAGAGTCAGGTATCTCTCTTTGAATTATTACAGATTCTACAATTTCCCCATAATCTCTTTTGAAATTAAAAGTTAGTATATAAGATTTTTCAGCATAATCTGCTAATAATTTTGCTCTATTAAAAATGGACTGTGTTCTCCCGCCTGAATTTTTACTAAACGAATCTGTCAAATAGAAGAAATATCTGTTGGATCGCTCCATTCATAACCCTCCCAGAGTAATTGACAAATATACTTTATTTAAAGATGTTATTTTTGATATCTAATATCTTTCTTCTAACTCTAAAAGGAAGAAGATGGCTTAGCTTGAATCTTGGTAATTTTAATGGTTCTATTAACCAATCTTCATTATCTTCAATGGCTTGATAAATTCTTTCTGAATTCCGATGATCCATAAATGTAAAATATTCATTTCTTAACTCAGCGAATTGTTCTTTTTCTTTAAAGTTATTTTTGACATAATATTCTATAGTTTTTAACAATTCATCCGTATTATAAGTGACATCTCCAAATAAATCGTTATCTAAATCCATATATGTTCCTTCATACTCTAGGTATTTATCCTTATCAAAATGGAAAAAGACACACGGTTTTTTCAGATAGAACATTTCCCAAATCACACTGGAATAATCTGAGATCATTAGAGAGCTATGCATAATCATCTCATCCATAGGTACTTCTAAGAAGCCAAATTTCTCAATATTTGGAGAATTGGTATCAAACAAGTCGATATAATCACGGAATTTGGGATGCAGGAAAAACTTTAACTTCACATTATTTTCTTCCAATAATGCATGTAGCTTAGGAGAAGACAGAAATGCATTATATTTTTGGAAATATTCACTTTCTACAAATTTCTCTTTCTCCATGCCATCCATCCATGTTCTCCATGTTGGCATAAGGAATATTTGTTTATAATCAATTTCTTCTGTCTTGTCTCTCAATCCATCCCATCTTGCAAGTCCTGTAGCAACCACTTCGGATTCATCATAACCCCAGTCATTAATAATCATCTGCTTTTCAAATTCAGATGGTGCAATCACCAAATCAAATACATTACGATCTTTATGAAAATCTCTAACCCGCTTCAAGCCATTTACCCCATGCTGCAGATATACAAGCTTCTTATTGGTTAAAGTTTTTGCCAGTCTGCTTTTCTTTAATTTCAGGTTATAACTATTTCTTTTGGTATCAGATGAAATTAATAGCTGTGCCGCAAACATATAAACAAAATATTTAAAAGACATAAAATAAATAACCTTATCTTTTTTGTCTGCCAAATTATTCATTTCTGGTGAATCTTTTTGGATTATATAATAGAATTCATCATGCTTCTTATTCTTATAAACATAATCAAAGAAATAGTAACCACTGTCATGTGCAGACATGGCCAGTTTTTCAAATGCAAGCCAAATATTTTTTTTCTTGTAGTGATTAGCGAATAGTTTAACAAATAAGAAAGCCAAATTTTCTTTCAGTAAATAATAGCGATTCTCATAATATTCTTTCTCTCTATAGGTGAATGAAAGATCATTCCCTAACGTAATGTAAGGATAGATAATATCTGTCTCATTTACATTAAACTGATACTTAGAAATAGTTTCATTCACATCCCAAATAATTTTCTTTGCAACAGAGCTGATCTTGATAAAATACTCTTTATTATTATCAATTACTCCTATATACAGGTCCCAATAAAGCGGATAAAGATTGGCATCGCTTAGGTCTATAACAGATTGAATAACTGTCTTACCATTAAATTCACTTACTGTATCCACATTAAAGCTTCTCTTATCAATAGTATCTTTATTTCGCTGGATCAAATAGAGCGAACCAATGTCAAACTTATCCGTATACGGTGAGATTATATTCACATTCAAATTCACGTGGTTTCGCTTCATATCAAAGTTACTAATTGTTGCCTTCAGCTTATATTGCTCTTTGATAAGGTTTGATAAATTATTTTTTTGCATTGCCAATTCGTTATTCTCTGTAATATAGACTCTAACGCACTGTTTATAGGTGGAATTATTGGAAAATTCCTGTTTGAACGGCTGATAAAAACGTTCTGGTTTCTCCAAAAACGCCTCTTCAAAATAACCAATTCGATAGCTTAACGTGCTTTTATCATCATTGATCAAGAAGAAATCCCATCGTGCAGTATTAATCGATTCTATCTGTTCAAGCAAATAACTGAAATCAAAAGTAAAGGAATGCTGCTCTCGTTTACCTCTGATATAATTTATTTGATTTTTTTTCCTCAACTTAACTAGCAGGAATGGTTCTGTATTTGTAATCTTATCTTGATCTGCTGGATGTATGGAAAAAATCAACTTACTTCCGTCTACCTGTATATCCTTGATAGCCAAATCTTCTTTATGTTTCAAATTCCCCATGTGGAAATTGTATATCGTCTTATCGATATAACCTAATGCTAGTTCATTACCGCTTAAAACATCCTCTAACATATTAACCATATAGATAAATTCATCGGTATAGATGAAAAGAACAGCTTCTCGTACGTTATCAATTGATACCTGTTCCAATATGGCTTTATTTTCCTCTTGCAGCACTTCTGCCTCACTGTAAGTGGTGTCTGTTAATAATTCAATCTTGGTTACATCATTTAAATGATCTAGTTGGAGAATTAGATAATCTTGATCATAACTTTCCAGCTGAACTTGAAAATGGTTATATATATATTTCTCTCTTACTTGTTTTTTTAAGGGTATATATTCATCATTTGTTTCAGAGAAAGACAAGCGAAATGAGTGCTCCCCCATTTGCAGCAATAACTCCAATTGAAATGGGCCTTGTACATATTTGTTGGGTACAATTAGCTGATCTTGCTGGTATAACAATGAAACAATATATCTAATCCCTGTTTCTTGTTGAGTTGCGATAAGCAAATAATTTCTCCAATTCATCATCTGATCACTATCTAACGCAATCGCAGATTGGTTAGTGATCAGACCTCCCCCAGAGCAGATTATTGGCATTTTATCCATAGCAACAAATAGATCATCTACATGTAAAAACTTCACAAATATACTCTGTTGATCACATAATACGACCCCTGATAACCGTGCGAAGAATGGAGTCATTCCACTCTTTTGTACTTCATAGGGCATTATTTCATATTTCTTATTTAGAAATTCCAGTTCATAGAATATATTTCTAGGGAATTTTCCTTGCACTTGCAATATAATCCCTGTTCTTTGATTATCTATTTCAGTCTTTTCAAAGTGTACTGCTTTGCCACCAATCTGTATATATTCAACTTCTGCTGCCATTTCCTGAGGAAGTATAAATGTATGCTGCTTGCTTTGGAAATCCACTTCTATATGATTCATCTTTTCACCCTACTTTAGTCTTTTAATCACATTAAATATTCTTTCTGAATTATGATGGTCTACATATTTAAAATATTCGTGATGCAGTCTCTGATAGTCTGGCTTCATTTGGAAGTTATTATTGGCATATTCACTAATTAATGTTACCAATTCATCTTTATTTACAGCACGGTCACCAAATAACTCCTGTTCCATATCAATATAACTGCCTTCATATTCGTTGTACTTTTCATAATCAAATTGGAAGAATGCTACTGGCTTCTTCAAGTAGAACATATCCCATGTAACAGAGGAATAATCACTAATCATCATTGAGGCTTCCATTATTTCTTCATTAACTTTGATATTTTGGAATTCCTTCAGTTGAACGTGTTCATTTCCTAACTGAAACTCCGATACATATTGTTTAAACTTAGGATGAAGAAAGAACACTAATTCCAACTGATGACGTACTAAGATCTCCTCTAACTCCTTCGAATTCAGAAAATTAACGTAATTATCATAGTAATCTGTTTTCTTAAAGTCTTCCGCCGGCATATCTTCCATCCATGTCCTCCATGTCGGCATAACAAAAATCTTTCTTCGCTCCTGATTTGATGATTTATCGATTAATTTATCCCATCTAGAAAAACCTGTAACAGCAATTTCGTTTAGTTCATATTTCCAGTGCTGATGTATTATTTCTTTTTCCATATCAGAAGTTGCAATAACTAAACTGAAATTCCCTCTTCCCTTTGCCTTTTTAAATACATTGGATTGCTTTAAGGCTGTTACCCCATGCTGCAAAAATACACTTTGTTTACCAGCTATCTTCCTTGGTACAAGACCAGATCGTACCCTTAAATTATATACATGACGTTTGTTTTCAGAAGATACTAGTAAGTCACTTGCAAAAAGCATCACAAAATATTTAAACGACATAAATGGAATTATTTTCTTACTTTCCTTGCTCACTTCATCATAATCAGATGAATTCTTATCTAAAATATAGTAAAAATTATCGTGCAGCTTATTTTTATCTACATATTGGAAGAATGCATAACCATTGTCTTGTGCCGTAGAAGAAAATTTCTCAAATCCTATCCATATTTCCTTCTTTCTAAAGTAAAATGGCTTTAAGGCAATGTGAGTGAAATAAGCTAATTTCTCTTTGAACTTGGTTTTTTTATTCTCATAAAATTCCTTGTCCCGCATCATAAATGCAATTTCTCTCTTTAACGTCACATAAGGATACATAATTTTATCATCTGTAAACACGGCATGGTTAAGATAATCCTTGTTGATCTTCTGTTTTAATTTATTTTTCGCACTTGTCACTTTAATTAAATCCGTTACATTGTCATTGTCTTCAGCCGTAATAAAAACATCCCAATACAATGGAAAGAAATCTTTATCCCAATTCACCTGATACGAGGCCTTAACTATACTTGTTTGTTCATCCTTTGGATGTATTTCTAATGGCTCTAAAACAAGCAATCTTGATGTATCCTGTGAGCGAAGCTTAATTACGATACCCTTAATATCCAGATCCGCCTCTGTCTTCACCTCTACAGCTAGTGTAAAACCAGTATTACCATCCTTCACTAGATCGACCATTTTGGTTTTAACTCGGTGTTTTTCTTTAAATACGGTATAACTGGCCGCTTTATATAAAGAAAGGAAATTATTTGAAGTCGTATAAATAATCATTGCATCCTGTTCTGTATGAGTATACATATAGATGAGTTTCTCAGACTCTTCTCGATTCACTTTTAATCGACGGCGAATGGAATTATCCATTGTTAAAAACTCTGCATAGAAGTCCCATCTCTCTTTTGCCAAGTCCAATAGCCATTCTTCATCAATTTCTATTACTATACTTGAATCTTCTACTTGAAAAGGAACTGTTATCCTTTGTTTACTCTTTCTTGCCATGATTACTATTTCTGTTAGTATCTGGGTATCTAACTCATCATCCAGTAAACGAAAGGATAAGCGTTTCTTATCTCGATGATCCGAGATCACATCTTGAATCAAGATATCACTTTTCTCATTAAAAGGAATGTTCTCTGTATACAATTCTTTTGGTAAATTTAATAAACAGAGATGATTATTCTTGAAATGAGCACCCGTATAATTCTCATATTCATCTTTTACTTGCCCGACAATATAATTTGCGTTTAATTTAGTCGGAATCCCCTGGACAATATCATCTATTAATAGATAGTCATGAAATGGATAGACAATCTTAAGTTGCCACTCCCCCACTGTAACAGTGTCCTGAAGTGGTATCACCATTGTACTATCCGTGTAATGAAAATTAAGGAGTATACTTTCCTCATTCTCTTCATTTACTGCATATACCCGTGCTTTTGACGAGAAGTTTACTTGATCCTCTTCCATATCTAAACGTAATTGCTTTTCTTCTATTTGGGCATTCTTTACAGCTGCCTCTCCAGATAAACTTTCACTATATGCTGCTAAATCTAGGTCTTCTTTCAATTTTAGAGTAAAGGATGTATTATCCCCTTCTACGACTAACTTATTTCGATGGATTAAGCAATATCTCGACATACACGTTACTTGATCATTCATATATAATTGGTAAGTTTGCTTACCTTCCAATTGTTGCAAGGGCATGGTTACGATTAGTTCTTCTGATTTTTCGATAAAATTCAAACTTACCTTACCATTCAATTCATCGACTAATTGGATACTGGTGATTTTCCTATCAGCTGGTTTTTCCAATATAATTTGCTGCTCACCTACTGATAAAACATTTATCTCTTGTTTCAATTTCTAGTACCTCCAGAATGGTTATACTTCGTATCTCCAATATAACACAACAAAATTGAATGATATATATATAAATCAAAGTATATGTTTTCATTTCTTTTACAATTTCTTTACAATTATCACATCATTTTTCATCAAATAACACCATAAAGCTACTTTCCTTTTAATAAGTTTGTAAAACGTAGAAGGTTATAATATGATATAATAGACATGTTTTACATTAACTTAACATTTCCAGGAGGCTTACCATGAAGAAAGTAATTACTTATGGAACGTTTGACTTAATTCACAGAGGTCATATCAATATATTAAAACGAGCAAAGGAGTTAGGCGATCATTTGACGGTGGCTATCTCTTCTGATGAGTTTAATGCCGGTAAAGGAAAAAAGGCTTATCATGATTTTGAACATAGAAAACTAATCCTTGAAGCGATCCGTTATGTTGATGAAGTAATTCCCGAGCATAACTGGGAACAGAAGATCAAAGACGTACAAGAACATGATATTGATGTATTTGTTATGGGCGATGATTGGGAAGGTAAATTTGACTTTCTAAAAGATTACTGTGACGTAGTGTATCTGCCAAGAACTGTTGGTATTTCTACCACTAAAATTAAAGAAGATTTAGGTACGGTGAAAGATGGCTAGAGAGTTCTTGATCTCATGCTATCTCTTCTTTACCAAGTGCCTGTTTACACTATGTAAATTGTTCCCGATGCAGGCCAAAAAGATTACCTTTGTCCTATCTTTTCACGATACAGGTGAAAGTATCTGGAATCACTTGGATTCTGGTTATCAGAAAATCATTATTAAAGAAGGTAAGAAAAAGAACTATCCCAAGGAAGACGGGAGCTTTCAGGTATTACCACTGCATTCCAAAAATCCGTTTCTATTTATTCGTTCCCTATATCACTTAGCCACATCCAAACTAATTATAATCGATAATTATTTTGGATTTTTATCTGTTACCAACTTTAAGCCGGAGGTGCAAGTGATTCAATTATGGCATGCTGCCGGAGCGATTAAACAGTTCGGGTTGCAAGATCGATCTATCACTCATCGAAGTAAAGCGGCTCATCAGCGTTTTCAACAGGTGTATGACCACTTTGACAAGATTGTAGTGGGTTCGGATAAAATGGTGGAAATTTTCCAAGAAAGCTTTGGCTTGGACGAGTCTCACTTTTTGAAGACAGGTATTCCTCGGACAGACTTCTTTTTTCAAGAACAAGAGATGGAAAAATGCCGACACAAGTTAGAGCAGAAATACCCGGTGATTAAAGAACGCAGAGTGATCTTGTATGCTCCGACGTTTCGCGATAAACAGCTTGATCATCCTGAAATCCATCTGGACTTTCAAAAGCTATTCGATGCCTTTCGCAAAGAGTACGTTATTTTATTAAAATTGCATCCAGCCGTAGCTGCTCATGCGTATGTTCATTTACCAAGCTTTGTCGTCGATGTCTCTGCTTATCCTTATGTCAATCATTTGCTGACGATTTCAGATATTCTGATTACCGATTATTCTTCGATTCCGTTTGAGTTCTCGTTATTGGACAAACCGATGATCTTCTTCCCTTATGACTTGGAGGAATATCAACAAGAACGAGGATTTTGGGAACCATATGAAGAGAATATGCCTGGTCCCATTGCTTTCGATACAGAGCAGCTTATCGAGATTATTAGGAACCATGAGTTCGATATGGAACGGGTTCGGCAATTTGCCCGCAAATGGAATCAATATTCAGACGGTTCCTCCAGTAAAAAATTAATCCAGGCCTTACACTTAAAAACACAAGACTGCTCTGATAAAGAGGATGGCACAACCGACGAAATATAGATGAAAAAACGAGCAATGCTACAAAAAGCACTGCTCGTTTTGTTATTTCTTCATTTTTGCATTATTGGCCTCTATTAAATTTAAAATCGGACGGTATCGTTTGCTGATAATTCCGGTAATCTCGATTAATATCTCTATCAAGAGGATCATGGCGATTAAAGTGATCACACTTCCCCACATCGTCGACTTGGTAAAGATAATAGCTGCTAAGCTAAATAAGCTACTAAGCAGATAAATCATTATCACAGCTTGTCTGTGCGAGAATCCGAAATTAATTAAACAATGATGTAAATGGTGTTTATCTGGTTTATGGAGAGGCTGCTTATGTAAGAACCTCCTCACAATCGCTAATGTTGTGTCTAATAACGGCACGCCCAGGATGACAATCGGGATAATCAAGGTGAATAAGGTAGCATTCTTAAATCCAAGTACCGACACTACCCCAATCATATATCCTAAGAATAGCGCCCCCGTGTCACCCATAAAAATCTTAGCCGGATAGAAGTTATAAAACAAAAAGCCAATCGTACTCCCTAATAACATAAATCCGATAAACGCGGCAAAAGTATCTCCAAGCGTAATTGCCAAACCGGAAATAGTGATCAAAGCAATCGATGATACACCAGCTGCTAAGCCATCCAGTCCGTCAATTAAATTAATCGCATTGGTCACGCCGACGATCCAAATAATGGTCACAGGAATACTCCAGAAATCGAATTCGATCGTTTGGTCAAATGGTAAATTTACAACGCCAATCTGTACCCCGCCTATGACGGCAATACTGGCTGCAATAATTTGACTCAGTAATTTAATTTTGGCAGAAAGTTCATAGATATCATCTAAAATCCCGGTAATGGTGATAACTAAAGCCCCTGCAAAGATTGGCCAAAAATAGGGACTGTCCGGGTTAAATAAAATAAAACCAACAAAAAAACTAATGACAATGGCTAGGCCGCCTAACCTAGGCATGATTTTCTGGTGGACTTTTCTGTTATTTGGTTTATCTACTGCATTCAATTTAAAAGCAAGCTTCTTGACGTATGGTGTTATGGCTAGTGCCACCACCAAGCATATAAAAAAAGCAATCAACATCATGGTTAGGTTCCTCCTGGAATGAAATCGTGCACATCATTTGTGTGTACCCATTTCCAGTATGACACACATCTATGCATTCTTTCCCTTATGCAACTATACCACGTTTCCATAGAAAATAGTATATCAAAAGTGTGTAATTTTGATTACTGATCTGTGTCACCCATTACCAGCCACCATTTCTGATTAGGAATTTGGCGAATATGATCTTCTAATGGCTGAACGGATAAGGATAGAGGCTGTAGCCATTTCCTCATGCCAATTTTGCGCAAGTAATGGTCAATGGTTGCGTCTGGGCACATCCAAAATTGAATGATGTGCATGCGTTTCAAGATTCGTTTAACTGCTGTCAGCAGTAACTTCCATGTGTATGCTTCATCAATGGCTGCCAGGTCGACAATACATGCTTTTGTAAGTCTTCCCTTAAATGACAGTCGAAAAACGACATATCCTTTTATTTCTTGATGGTAGGTAAGTGTCAGGATAAGATATTGCTTGGTATCATCCTGATTATCCTTCCATCGCAGAATCTGGTCTGCTTTATTTGTCTGCATGGCCTTCCATTTTGATTTCATGGCGATAAATTGAAACAGGGCTGGATCATCCTCCTGCCATTCGCCAATATGCCATCCTGTAGGCAGGCCTTGGTTGTATTCTCGCATTGTTTCTTGTAATTTTGTCAGATAGGCTGCTTTCGATATCTTGGATTGAAAACAGATATGCCTCAGCAGGGAAAACGGTCGATTAATTTTTAAATAACGCTGAATCGGCTTCGTCTCCAATCCTGTTTCAGGCATTTGCCTCTTTTTACAGGCGGGTATGTCCACAATACAGACAACTCCCAGTGATTTTGCCTTTATAACCAGCTGATCATGTAGCTGCTTCTCAATATGGACTTGGCTTGCATACGGATCAATTAATCTGTCCTGCCGAAAGCCAATCAGCTGTTCCTTCCCATGAATATAGGTTTTTCTTAGTGTTAATGCCACGTGTCCAATGATCTGTCCTGCTTGTTCATAAACGAGAATCACTGGTTCCCTGTCTGATTCCTTCCGATACTTCTCGCGCCATTCTGTGACCGATGGCTTTGTCGAACATACCTGATAGAATAGCTGATTAATACAGGGATCGTCACCTGACTGATATGATCTTACCCCCATTTTAATCATCTCCTATGCTTCATTAATAAATTCATTCAGCAGGCCAAACATTCGATCTCGACCAGAATGAAACATAGTCGGTTCAAATTGATACGCCTGTGCAATGATATTCTCTAAGCGATCCCCCTCCCGAAAAGCTAAGATATGCCCGGCTGCTTCAAAGACATCTACTAGTTGTAACTGGTGATCATCATTGTGCTCACCAAATTTATGTAATCTTGGTGCCGCAATGACGACCTTGTTCTTGCGTAAACCGGAAATGACCGAGCCTGTTCCCGCATGCGTAATTAACAAATCTGCTTTCTCATACAATGCTTCCATCTCATCAAAATGAAAGAAACGATGGATCTGCATATAATTACTGCTATAGGCGGTATGACCTGCCTGTACGATGATATCCTCGGATTGTAAAACAGTTTGTTTACATCTTTCTACTTCTTGCAATAACCTTGTGAAAGGTAGTTCATGGGTTCCTAAGGTGACTAGAATCAATAGATAGACCCCCCATATACAGCTTTAGGATAGATTTCCTTCATGCTTTCCCATTGGACAATAAATAAATCAGATATCGGGTATACTAATCTCCCGGTCAAGGTCGGACTTGTTGATTTAGAAAAGCTTTCAATAAATACGACTTTGCGCCGGAATAATTTTGCCAGATAACACATCGGTACAGCGGTATGGGCACCGGTCGAAATAATCACATCCGGACGGTAGCGCAGAAAGATAAACAGTGATTTCACTACGTTAAACGAAAATTTAAAGATATATCTTATCGGATAGTTTCTGCCGCCATACATAAGAAAAGATACTGGATATTTTTCCTTCAGTTCCTCGGTAAGCTCTGACTTTTCAGTCACGAGGTGATACTGGTAATTTTTAAATAGCGATTCTAACTGGAGCAATTGTGTCAAATGACCACCAATAGACGAAATAAGAAGTAGTTTCTTTTGTTTCATAGCTATTTTCTCCTATCGATTTTAAAGTGGGACTTTCATTAGTGGGGTTTTTCCACTAATTATTAGCGAAACTTATCAAGTGTCGGCCTCTCGGAAAGTTCTAATGCTTCTGCTGGATACTTATTATGATCGGCTGGCACCGTGATATATGGTAAACAATTGTTGAATCAGTTTTTCTTGATCATTACTTTCTGCCTTTGCCTCGCCATTTGCAATCATCTGCTGCCGCAGTGCCTGATTAGTTAAAACTTCGGTAATTGCCAGTTCCAGGGCATCTGCATTCTGCGGCTCTACCATAATTCCTGCTTGATCTCCAAGTAAATATTGGAGACCGCCAACATTGGAACCAATCACAGGTGTCTTACAGGACATCGCCTCTAATGCCACTAGTCCGAATCCTTCTATATAAGAAGGGACGACCAGTACATCCGCCATGTTCATCCATTTGGCAACAGTAGCTTGATCACTCGCAGGCAGGAAATACACCCGTTCTATGTTATGGTTAGCGATATAATTCTGCAGTGTTTGATAAAACGGCGGTTCTTTTACTGCCCCGATAATATATAGGGCAGCTTGCTTGATATCTAATTGCTCAAAGGCTGTGATTAATTCCTTGACCCCTTTATTTCTAATAATATTGCCTACAAACAGGATAATCGGCTGATCATCAGGCAGCTGATGGGTCTCTCTCAGCTTGTTTTTTGACATCGGATAAAAAATCGAGCGATTGACTCCCATATTCAGTAAGGAAATTTTGGCTGGATTCACTTGATATTCACTAGCCACTTGCTTCTCCAGCCGCTTGCCTACCGTAATAATATGATCGGCTTCTTGCAGGATAAGCTGGGTATATTGATGAATCCGCTGATTCTTTTTGGCCATCTTTTCAAGATCTCCGCCATGGGCTGTCACAATTAATGGGATCTTGAACAGCCGCTTGGTCCATAATCCTAATAAACCGCTGGGAAAGACATAATGAGCATGGACGACATCATATTTACGGCCGCTTTTCACCATCAGCCAAAGCCACTTCAGCAGCCAGGTCGTATACTTCCATGTAAGGTTAGCCTTTCCCGTTTTCGGGTTTTTTATGACCAATAATTCAACCTCATACCCATTCTCTTCAATTCGTTTCACTTGGTTTTTTATAAATATCCCAAATGAGGGATGTTTATTGGATGGATACATAGTACTAATCAATAAAATTCGTTGTTTCATGGCTTCACTCCTTTCACGGTTTATAGTGAGACTTTCAGTAGTGGCGGTTTTCCACTAATGATTAGCGAAACTTATCAGAGTGCTAGCGACCGTTGACACTTGCATAAGTGACTTACGGACGATTGGCTCTGTGGTATAGTGAGACTTTCAGTAGTGGCGGTTTTCCACTAATGATGAACGGATCTTATCTCCGATCAAAGCTTTGAAATAACAGACTTATGGGCAGCTGGACCAGAATAAGCAATCGCCAATGCTATAGCTAAATAGATACTAGCCGCTGGTGAGGATAGCACATGTCCTGCTAACGCGGCACTTCCTAAGCCAAGGCAAATGGCAATCATCACCATAAAATAATTAATATCTTGCAGCAGCTCGCGCCGAAATGGAATAAGTGTATGGTAGAGAGTGTATACCAATGGCAGGAGCAAGATCACAAACCCGATCATGCCAAAGGCAAAGAACAAATCAATAAAATCCATCTCGATTAGCTTTGGTTCGTTCTGATAATTGCCGGCATATCCCAGACCAAACAGCTTCTGAACAATTGGTGCTTGCTGGTATTGATCGATGGTCGCCTGCATAAACTCTTCTCGCCCATTTAACGCCTTCACAGGAACTGGGCTAGGCTCCTCTTCCACTTCCTCTTCCGGCACTGTTTGTTGTTGATTACTGTTCGAAAATAAGGGATAGCTGATATTCAGATTATGGCCAATTGCCGACAGCGGCATATATAAGGCGGCAGCTAGCAGCAACACAACTAGGGCGGTGATCTTCTTCTGGTAATGTCCTTTTTTCCATGAATCGACACCTAACCAAACTACTCCGGCTCCCACCACGATAATCCATGCACCGAAACTTACCTTGGTGCCAATTGTCATCATCGCCCAGCCGCTTCCCGCTAGGAGCAGAAAACAGCTGATTTGGGCTGCCTGTGTTCCCTTTTTCAAAAAAGAAAGGAGGACGAAGCCAACGCCCATGGCCATAATGGCACTGAGCTCATTGCCCGAGAAAAACCAGCCTGTATGCCCTTCTTTGATCAGCATGCCGTAGCTGCGCTGTCCTGTACCGGTTAGCTCTGCCAATACCATGACGATAGTGATGACAGTGATATTGATCGTAACCAAATTTCTGATGGTTGGCAGCAATGCATGACGTTTACCGATCTCCAGAAACACGAATAAGATTACAATAAAATAGACCGTCTTAATGATATAGTTGACTTCTGTCATAAGCGCAAATGAATCTTTTAAGAAAAAGTTGGTCGCCAGATTGACGATTAGATAACCTGCCAGCACCAACAAGTAGATACGGTGTTTGCTGAATAGCAGGATATAGAGTCCGCCAGCCATGAGGGCAAAACCTCGAACTATTTCGGAAACGGCTAATCCTGCAAAAGCCATTAAATCCAGGATCGGCTGTAATATGATAAAGTAGATACATATTTTTTCTATTTGTGTTCGATACGTACTCATCGAAAACCCTCCATCTCCTAATGTTGATTATCACCTCCTCCAATGATTCCGCAAGTAAAGGAACGATGGCACCCGCAAGAGTTGACAACTAATAAAATAACTCAAGGCACCGACTAGGACAGAAATGATAATATGTGCGATGGCAGGTTGTTGCAGCAACTGTATGACTAACAATGACACTACCATGATGATTGTTGCGATAATTACTTTGAAACCTTCTTGTTTTGGCCGTTCTTTTGGATGCTGCTTACTAGCTTTTCGGAATACAAGATAGGTGGCTAGGGAATAATAACCGCCCACAATCGAAGAAGCTAATGGAATACCGTAATAACTCAGGAATTGAATCAAAATATAATTTAACACGATATTCAGCAGAACCGAAAAGGCCCCGATTTTGAAAATAGCAGCTCCTTTTCCCATCGTATATAATGCCTTATTCCAGACGATATTGAGACTGAAAAAGAAGGCCGAACCGAGATAGAAATAGGCTACCTTCGTTGTTTCTAATGTGGCACTTGCCTGAAAAGCTCCTCTTTCAAACAAGACCTTGATTACTTCTGGCAGAATCATGCCTAAACCTACAATCGCCGGCAAGGTAAGAAATATCGTAATCTGATGTGCCCGAGACAGTGATTGTTGAAAGGCAGACAGATTCTGCTTGGCATAGGTGTCAGAGATATGAGAAAACAAAACAACTCCAATCACTGCCGCAATTACCGTTTGTGGTAAGTGCACCAAGTTCTTGGCGTAGTTGATATACGTAATGGCTCCACCACCAAAGTAACTGGCATAAATATTGTCTACCATTAAATTGAGCTGACCGATCAGAATGGTCAATCCAATTGGTACTAGAGGCTGATAGTAATTTTTTATCATGGTGCGATCCAGTTTATACTTTTTGACTTGGCGCTTCCTGACAAAAACACATTTGAACAGGAAGGAAATTGCTGCACCTAATAGATAACCATAAGCTAGTGAGTAGACTCCCCACTTAGAGACGAATACGATCGTGAATACAATCATCGTCACCCAGACAATCATTTGCGAGAAAGTAGACAGATGATAACGATACGTAGCGTCTAGATAACTTTCGTATACGGCATTCATACATACGAGGATGATGGCTGCCATTAGAATACGCATAATTTTTGCTGCCACATCGGCAACTTGTTGATCGAAGGCCGGGTACAGCAAATCAATCAACTGCGATGCGAGAATAATACCGATAATCGATATGACGATACCGAGTACTGCGCTTGTTCGAAAGATATTATAGAAAAATGCTTCAGAAGCATGCATTTTCTTGTATTGAAAGTATTGGGGGACGAAGATTTCCTTCATCCCATTTTGCATAAACAAGATGATCATATTTGGAATAATAAAAGCTGCCAGATAAGCTTCTGCTAGATAACTATCTCCAAAGTAGTTTGCAATCAGCATATCGCGCATGAGTCCAGATATTTTCAATAAAATAGTGGTGACAAACAGTAATGCTGCTGAAACGCCTATGTTCTTCCTCACGTGATAACCTCTTTACTTCCCTCTATATTTTTGTTTGGGATGAGGGGTAGTTGATTTTGTTTTCTCTTGATTTGCGTTTAGTGTACCAGACTGTTTTAGCCGATTCTATATTAATTGGAAGTTTTTACGTATACTTAACCATTGCTTTACATTCGGTTTATGAATTTTACAATTGGGTTTTTCGTCTAGTTTTTCCCAATTAGGTAGGGGCTATACTTGGAGATGGGTTATTGATGGTTGCTGTGTTCTTTTGGACTGCTGGGGGTTGGATTTTTGCTTTTTTGTCCATAAGAACCGTTCTCATGGACTCTGGGATGACTTTTTCTCTTTTTCTGTCCATGAGAGCCATTCTCACGGACTCTGAGATGACTTTTTCTCTTTTTCTGTCCATGAGAGCCGTTCTCATGGACTCTGAGATGACTTTTTCTCTTTTTCTGTCCATGAGAGCCATTCTCATGGACTCTGGGATGACTTTTTCTCTTTTTCTGTCCATGAGAGCCATTCTCATGGACTCTGGGATGACTTTTTCTCTTTTTCTGTCCATGAGAGCCGTTCTCACGGGCTCTGGAACAACTTTTCTCCTTCTTCTGTCCGTTACGTGATTTCGCTGCTGAATGTGCTTGCTTCCAAATCAAACAAGCCTGCAGAGCATAATGTCTCTACAGGCTTCCTTTTCTAAGCTTCTTCTTTTTCTTTAAAATGTTTACCAAAACGGCCTTTGATGCGATTGGCCAGATTATCTAGATAGGTATAAACAACTGGTATCAGTACTAGTGTAAAGATACTGGAGGTTGTTAAACCAAAGATAACGGTGATCGCCATTGGCTGCTGCATTTCGGCGCCTTCCCCATAGCCTAATGCTAAAGGTATCATTGCTAAAATGGTCGTAAGGGTAGTCATTAAGATTGGACGAAGTCTGGTTTTACCAGCTTCCACAATTGCCTCATGCCGTTCCATTCCACGTCGTCTTAAGATATTGATATAGTCTACCAAGATAATCCCATTGTTCACCACTATACCGGCGAGCATAATTACTCCGATAAAGGCGGTGATCGAGAGCGGATGTCCTGTAATAAACAGGCCTCCTAAGACCCCGACAACCGATGACGGCATCGAGAACATAATAATAAATGGGTGGAGGAAACTTTCAAACTGTACTGCCATCACGGCATATACTAAGAAAATTGATAACAGTAGCGCCATACTTAAATCAACAAATGCCTCCATCATATCTTCTGCCTGACCACCAATTGAAAAATTGTAGTCATCTGGCCAATTCATGGATTCCAAGGCTGACTCGATATTCCTTGATACCGTTCCTAAGTCACTGCCTGTAATATTACTCGATATATTTACTTGCCGTTGTTGATTTTGTCGGGTAATGGTTGCTGCACTTTGTACCTGCTCAAAATCAGCAATCGTTGTTAATGGGACAGATGTTCCTTGCTGATTTTGGATCATCACATTTTCTAAATCGTTGATTGTCGAACGTTCATCCTCAGGATAAGTAATGCGCACATTCATTTCATCTCCGTCTTCACGATACTGCATAACCGTTTGACCAGTAAAATTCATCTGTATCTGACTCATTACTTCTGGGTAACTTAAACCGTATTGAGCAGCCAATTCACGATCAACCTGTACCGTCATTTCCGGCTGGGTATCTGATAACGAGGATTCCGGATTATAAACCCCTTCTACATCTGCTAACACAGCCATGACTTGATCAGATAATTCTTGTAAAATTTCGGTTTCAGGTCCTGAGATTTGAATTTGAATTGGGTCTCCCATACTTGCCCCAGAAGCCATATCCTGGACTGTAATCTCCGCTCCAGCAATGGAAGCTAACTCTTCATTCAATTCTTGACTGAAATCAGCCGTCGATTGATCTCGTTCACTAGACGGAACAAGCTGTATCTGATAGCTGGCGGCTGAGCCTCCGCCTGTCATAACCGCTTCTTCGACATTATTGCTGCCAACTGTAACATAACTTACCTCAATTATATCCTCATGTTCCGCCAGTCTTTCGTTCACTTCATTGGCAATCGCCAGCCGCTTTTCTTCATTTGTCCCCGTTGGTGTCTCTACATTAATTGCTAATTGGCCTTGATCACCATCAGGAATGAAGGCAGTGCCAATATAAGGGACTAGCGCAATACTTGCAATAATCGCTGCTAATGTAATCGCTATAGTTGTCTTTCTTAGCTTCAGAGCCTTTTCAATCACTCGTTCATAGAAATCGATAACTTTCTGTAATAAACGATTAAACCAATAGCGCCGGCCATCACCTTCTAATACCTTGGTCAATAACCTCGATGATAACATCGGTACTAAAGTAACTGCTACAGCTAATGAGGCCAAAAGGGAGAAGGCAACCGTAATCGCTAAAGGTGTAAATAACTCAGAAGCAATGCCATCCACAAAGACAATTGGCAAAAATACTACTAATGTCGTTGTTGTAGAGGCGATAACTGCTGGTGTTAGCTCGGAAGCCCCCTTGACTGCCGCTTCTTTTAAGCTGTACCCCTTCTGCCTGTAACTGACAATGTTCTCTAAAATAACAATGGAACTGTCGATCATCAGACCGACACCTAATGCCAATCCACCCATTGTCAATACATTCAGGGTCTCGCCAGTAAAATATAATAAAACAAAGGTAGAAATAATCGCAATCGGTATTGATACCCCGATAACGAAAGTGGCTCGAATACTTTTGAAAAATAACAGCAGTACCAGCAGGGCAAACAAGCCGCCAAAAATCATGTTCTGTACAACAGAATCAATCGATTGCTTGATAAACTCTGACGTATCAACAACCACATCCAAATGAATGCCGTCTGGCAGTTCATTATTCAGCGATTCGATCGCACCTAGAATATTATCGGAAACATCGACCGTATTCCCATCAGACTGCTTTAATATATTCATTACCACAGCTGTTTCATTGTTGACCAGCGTGGTTCCATTTTTCTGTAATGTGTCCTTTACCTCTGCGATATCTGATATTTTCACTTGAGCACCTTCTGGTGACTGAATAATCGAATTGGCAATATCATCAACCGAACCAAATGTTCCATCGATTCGCAGCTGTAAATCTTGATCTCCTTTTTGGATTGTCCCTGCTGATCCAGATTGGTTCACACCTTGCAGTGATTGTTGTACCAGCTGTGGAGATATACCATATTGTTCCAAGGCTGATCGATCTAATTCCAGTTCAATAACTCGTTCTTCTCCACCTTCGATCCCTACAGAAGCTACGCCGCCTTGCCGCTCAAAATAGGGCTGCACAGTATCTTCTGCTACCGATTGCAAGGTGGTACTGTCACTTCCCGTTAAACCAACCCACATAATTGGCATTTGGTTCGGATTAAACCGCAGCACACTTGGATCATTTGCTCCATCCGGGAGCATTGCTTTCACTTGATCTACACTTTCCCTTACTTCTAGTAAAGCATTGTCAAGATTGGTTCCATTTTCAAACATAATAATAATCATGGAAGAACCTGTCTGTGACTGTGATTGAAGTGTGTTAACCCCTTCTATTGAACTAAGACTGCCTTCCAATGGTTCAGAGACTAATTGCTCTACCTCTTGCGGAGCAGCGTCTGGATAATTGGTTGCCACCACGGCAATTGGCAAATCAATCTCTGGAAAAAGATCAATTGCTAAGTTACGAACAGATATGATACCCATAGCAATAATAGCAAGGACAATCATGATCACCCCAACCGGGCGTTTAACAGATGATTTAATTAGTTTCATGATTATTCCTCCCCTACTACATTAATTTCATTGCCGTCTGTAAGGGTTAATTGGCCGCTTACAATCACTTGATCTCCTTCGCTCAGATCAGCTTCTACTGCTGTTTGCTCTGACTGCGTTTCTTTGACTGTTACATCTACACGTTTTGCTGTGTCATCATCCACGATATAAACAAATGTTTCTTCATTTTCTTCTGTTAATGCAGCAGTTGGAATGAGCAAGGTATCTTGCTGCACGTTTTCTTTTATCGTTACTTTTGTAACAACACCGGCACGATGATCGGTTTCCGTGTTATCAAACGTCAACTCCACCATAAATAGGCCTGTCTCTCCTGCCATATTATCAATGGAGATAATCTCTGCTTTTCCTGCTTCGTCATCTTGATTAGTTAAGGATACATTCACTTCTTCTCCAACCTTAAATAAATCTAATTGTGTATCAGGCGATTGCAGTTGAATGGTTAATTGATCAAGATCAATAATCATTGCGATCGGCTCTTGATCAGAAACCATTGAACCTTCGCTTGCGGCTAACTGAGATACAGTACCATCACCCGGCGCCTCGATAGTTATTTCTCCCTGTGGTGTCGTCAAGGTAATGAGATCGTCTCCCTCTTCCACTTGATCACCATTCTGTACATGCAGCTCTTCTACTTCAGCTGCACCAGGAGGCATAATTGGTGTGGTTTGATCTGGCATCGTTCGACCAAAAAAAACACGGTCGACTACTAAATCACCTTTTGTAACCTCATCTGTCTCTACGGGTATAACGACTTCTGCCTCTGATTCGTTCTCTGATTCATTGGAACAAGCGACCAACGCTATAGCTATCATAGCGAATAACACAAATAATCTTTTCATTAGTTGTCTCCTCTCTTATCTTTAAAAAGTTGAACAGCAGTATAAATAGCAGGGTAACTCTCTAAATGTGCCAGCATACTTTGAATAATAATTTGTTTCGGTGCTGGCTTGTTCAATTCCTCTTCTAATACTTGGAAAGCCTCTTCCATCTGTTGTCTGTCTGTACCGCTGGAACTATTAATAGCTTGTTTAAGACCTGCTAAGGCGTCTTGTTCTTTATCTGTGCGAAATTTATCCAAGTCCTCTAACGTAAAGATGGGAGCTGACATTTCACGACAGACATGTTCTGCAAGTACATCGACCTGCTGCATAAGATAGCTGGCCAGTTTCGATGGCTCAAATTCAATATCGTGAAAAATACTCCATTCCATATACTTACTCATCATACCTTCCAATTGAATAATGAGATCCACTATATATGGACTAATGCGCTCTCCATATAGTCGAAGCAATTGCTCTTGCATCCATTCAAAATTTTGCTTATGTAAATCAAAAATCAATTGATTCATTTTTTCACCTAAATGGACTTGATCCTGAAACTGCACCATAATATATTCACGGTGGTTCTTAAACAACTGTAATACGGCCTCCATTTGTTCGGTAAATTGGGTCCTTGGATCTGGGGTTGTTTGTTTAATTTCTTCTATTTTGTCTATTAATGTGTGGGTATAATATCTGTAGATTTCAATCAGCAAGTCATCTTTTGAAGTAAAATGCAGATAGAATCCTCCTTTTGAGATTTCACTTTGCGCTGATATTTCTTGTATCGATGTCGCATGGAAACCCTTCTCAGAGAATAATTTCAAGCTTTCCTGCATGATGCGTTTCTTCTTACTATCCATTTAGCTGTTACTCCACCTTCCTCTTTACGTTCCACAAAAGTATTTGTTTCATTTTTCGTTCCATTATCGATATCTTTTTAATAGGACCTTTTGTGGATGACCAGTCAGTCATTATACTAATTTAGCATGACAGGACTCATTTTTCAAAAGAAAAGAGGTATGTTAAAAAATTAGAAAAAGGGCAGAATTGATTCTGTCCCTTTCTATTCCGGTGTAACCATCCTAAGCCTTTCACTTCAAGGTATTGAAATTTCAATAGGGATAAAAGCTGCTAACGCTCGATAAGAACAGTCCCTACTAAATAGAGCCTTGCTTTTTTAATTGGATTGGCTAGCTTTTCTTTCTAACTCTTGAAAACGAGCATCTAGGGTATGCAGACGATATTCGGAATGAACACGTTGTTCGATTCGCTCGATATAGCTTTCTAGTTCGGCAAATTTAGAAGCGCTCTTCGACACAAGTTCTGTCTCTAATACCTTATTCATGCCTTGCTGCGTGCGGGCAACATTCTCACGGCTGCGCAGTTCTAGGCGTTTGACATACAGGTCTTTTAGCTTTTGTTTCATTTGGATATACTTAGTTTCCAGCGTTTCCAAGTCTTTGATTGCTTTATCAGACATCTCATTTAGATGAGCTACTCGTGCTTCAAATTGTTCTAATTCCGTTCTGGCTTCTTCTACTAATTCGCTTTCCTGCATGTCTTCTGCCAATTGAACCTGACGCTTGCGTTTTTCCACCATCATTTTAGCTTGGTTGCGCTCGCGGTCAATATCATGCTTGATTTCATACTGCTTATCCATCAGCTGCTTGATCTTCTTGACCTCTTGCTCACATTCGCGGATATATTGATTGACATGAGCAATCGGGTTCTTTTCTTCCTTTCGATCCATGGCTTCGTGTAAGTCGGCCATAATAGTATCTTTAATACGGGTAAACAGGTTTGACATAGTAATTCCTCCTTGTTTTTGATTAGATTTGATCCCAATCCAGGGTTTCCGTTGTTTCTTTTTCTTGTTGATATTTTTTATAGGCGTAGTACAGTACGACTAACGCAACTACACCAATTAGCGCGGGGATATTAGACAGGGACATCGATATACCGATTAAAATTACTATCGCCCAGCCTACTTTTCCGCCTGTTGTTTCCGCTAGGATGAAATGTTTTACTCCGAAATAGGCAATGACTAAGCTGATAGCTAACATAATCATCGGGCCTAAATTGGCCAATAGAACGATACCAGCGATGATCGCTAAACTGACGATCAAGAATGTTTTCATATGCTTCATCCTCCTTCCATACTTATATGATAGAGGGTTTTGCGTTTTAGCAGAACAGGCTGGGGATATATTTCGGAGTAGGTCTTGAGGCGTAGGAGGAGTAAGCCTTAGGAGGATAGAGAGCGTTTGCATAGGTAATAGTGTCTGTCAGAACAGGTATTTCAAGCAAAGAAAAACCAATTCTTTCGTTTGGAAGAATTGGCTCTGTTTACGATTATTCGTTTGTGTTATCTCTCATATCTTCTTCTGTCTCGTTTAGATGATCTTCTACATTTTCACCCATGTCTTCTTGGTCTGGATTATTGTCATCCATATTGTCATCTGCCGGAACTTCATCTGCTGGCGCTTCTTCCGTCGGCACTTCCTCTTCCTGCGGCGGTGGCTGTTCCTCATTATTATTAGTAGCACAACCAGTTAACAACGCCATCGATACCATTAGCGCAACAAGATATTTGATATAGCTAGATTTCATTAAGTATAACCTCCTTATAGTTAGCTTTCACAGGTAGCATTACCATCCAAAGGAAAAAATATACCTAATATTTAGTTCAGACATTGTGGGTATTGGAAAATAACAAGATAAGTGTTTGTTTTTCATGGTAATGTTTGGTCTGGGGCTGCAAGTTTCCGTTATGACGGACAACTCTTTGGGATTTCAGCCTTTTTTGTCCGTCATTTCCGTTATGACAGACAACTCTTCGGGATTTCAGCCTTTTCTGTCCGTCATTTCCGTTGTGACGGACAACTCTTTGGGATTTCAGCCTTTTTTGTCCGTCATTTCCGTTATGACGGAAAGCTCTTCGGGATTTCAGCCTTTTCTGTCCGTCATTTCCGTTGTGACGGACAACTCTTTGGGATTTCAGCCTTTTTTGTCCGTCATTTCCGTTATGACGGACAACTCTTCGGGATTTCAGCCTTTTTTGTCCGTCATTTCCGTTGTGACGGACAACTCTTTGGGATTTCAGCCTTTTTTGTCCGTCATTTCCGTGTGCGTGCATCTGTCAAGTAGACAATCCTATTTGTCCGTCAATTTTTCTTTCTTGCCATGAGGATACCTATGCCGTTTATCCGCCATCCTTGTC
>NZ_JAFBFA010000026.1 GCF_016909015.1 Gracilibacillus alcaliphilus | reverse complement strand
TATCATATCGTTTTACCATCCTGGACACTCCTAAAGATTATTATATTTAGTATAAAAATCCCCATTTGGTATGTCCAATTATTAGACTAACATCAATAGTTTTATATATACATTAAGGGGTTGGTTAGTTTGAGGAGAACATTCATAAATATTTTAGGGATGGTTTTCATTGGAATTGGAGTTTTGGGTTCTATAGGTATTTTAGCTTCTTTTGATTGGTCGGCTTGGAGTGATGTTAAAGACTTGCCTTACACATTCCCTGAAGAGTATGCAGTCATGAAACAAGAGTTTACAACACTTTTGACACTCGCTTTCTCCACATTGTTAGGAAGTCTAGCGATTGGATCTATTTTAATAGCCTTAGATAGAATTATTGCTCACCTTTCTGTAATGAATGAATCTATGAGAAGAATGAGATACGCTATAGAAGAACAAAACAAAGACGTCAATTAATGGCGTCTTTTTTATGTATAAAAATAAAAGGAGATGATTATCATGGCAGACAATAAGTCGTGCGAAGTTAAAAAGGGTAGAGCTTGTTTTAAGTGTTTGGTATGTAGCTTTAAAGATACTATTGAAGTAGACCGAGGTGTAGAAATTCTTCCTTGTCCGAAATGCAAAGGGGCATTTGTTGACATTTGGCATGCAGCTAAACATATTGAAACGAAAAGAGAAAGAGACAAACTTAAAGTAAACATCAATGTGTCTGATGCACTAAAAGGATTAAAAGCAGTACAACGTGAAGCAAGGAAAGCTACTGCTGCAGTGAAAGAATTGGAAGAGGCATATAACAAAATTAAGCCACTAGCTGGACATAAACCTCGAACGATGGTCTTTGACGAAATGCATGCCACATGTCATCAGTGTGGCAGTAGTAAAACCACACTTCATTCTTTAGGTGATAATGTCAAAGGGGTTAAATTGATTTGTGATGATTGTGGGTGGGATTATGAAAGTAACCTGTCGCAAAAAAAATGTGGAGTGAGAGGAGAAACGGAATGAAAAAATCTTACTTTTCCGGTAGTACAATGGCCGACTTGAGGTATAGGTTTCCGCATGTGAGTGAATGGGATTTTAATTTTCTTTTGAATCATCATATATATCATGACGAAACTGTTAATCTGCGTGCCGAGGGAAACATTATTGCGACTATCCCAAAAGCAATATTAAAAATAAGTGAAGCAGCTGCAAAGGATTACGGATTGCCAATGGAAATAGAATTATATTCTAAAGATAATACGTTCCTCCATATTGATTGTGGTGATGAGCGCATTCCTTTTAGAGAGGTGAGTGATTGATAATGAATCAACTAGAAACAACCATGTGCAATAACTGTGGTCATGTTTTTAATATTGTCTTTAAAGAAAAAAGCCACCCAAATAATATCAAGGAAACTTATATTGAATGTGATCGATGCTATTTTCATTACACATCTTTTGTGACTGATTCTAGAGTAAGGAAGCTCCAGAAAAAGAAGGATCAATTAAAAGGGGCGATCCATATAGAAAGACGGCTAGAACTACAAGACCAGATCAATGCACGGATGGCAAGGCTTAAAGATAATCTGATTAGATTTGGTCGTGCAGATTTATGACACGCAGATCATTGAAGCCTTGTAAAGAAGTGGGCTGTAATAATTTGACCAGGGAAACTTGGTGCGATATTCATAAGAATATGGCTCAGGAATCTAGTAGGATTTACAATCAATATAAACGGAACCAAAAGGCTAACTCCTTCTACCATTCGACTGAGTGGACAAGGGTTAGGAAGCTGGCTCTTATTCGAGATAATTATTTATGTCAAAGATGTTTGAAACAAAAGAAACTAACGAAGGCACAAGTTGTACATCACAAGGTTGAGTTGCTTGTCGATTGGTCAAAGCGTTTGGATTTAGACAACTTAGAAAGCCTTTGTCATCGATGTCATAATCAGATAGATCATGGTGGATGATATTACCATGTGTTTACCAAAAAAACCAAAGGAATCCCCCTGCCCATTTTTTTACAAACACTCATTCGCTAGGAGCGCCGCCCAGTCAAGCGCGCAAAAAAATCCGTTTTTGCAATATTTTCAAGGAGGTGTAAAAACGTGGCTGGAAGAAATAAACAACCTTTATCAGTAATTCAAGGTAAAGGAAGGTCGAACCATTTAACAAAAGACGAAATAAAGAAGCGTCAGGAACATGAGGAACGAATAAGAGGTCATACTGATAAAGTTGATCCACCATCTTATTTATTAAAATCACAAAAAGATGAGTTTGAAAAGTTGGCAGTTGAATTGATGAGATTGAATATTTTCAGCAATCTTGATGTGGACAGTTTAGCTAGATACGTTGATTCAAAAGATCAATATATTAAACTTGTGCGCGTATTGAGGAAGACTAAGCCAGCAGATGATTTTGACTTATATTCTAAAATGCAACGAAGCAAGAATTTACTTTTCAATGAATGCAGGTCAGCTGCTAATGATCTAGGGCTTACGATTACATCTCGCTTGAAATTGGTTATTCCAAAAACGGATGAAGATACAACACCAAAAACGGATGAAGATACAACACCAAAAACGGAAGCTGAAAAACGCTTTAATGGACGATTATGACTTTTCTTGAGCGAGTATTTGACTACAGCGAAAAGATACTAAACGGTGAGATCAGGGCGGGTAAAAAACATATCTGGGCAGTTAAGAGGTTTATACGAGATTATGAAGAGTGTCAATTAGATGACAGTCTTTTTTATTTTGACGAAGAAACGCTTGATGACTTTTATTGGTTTGCCCATGAATTCAAACATGTTGAAGGAGTCTTAGCTGGCCAGCCTATTGAGCTGGTAGATTTTCAACTGTTTTTAGCTGCTAATATTCTATGTTTCAAAAAGAAAAAGAATGACGCTCGAAAAATCCGCAAGGTTTATATTCAGTTAGGAAGGAAAAATGCTAAGTCTCAGTTCCTAGCAATTATTTCAGGATTCATTACTTTTTTTGGTGATGAAAAACAGCGTGTGTTTATTGCAGGTTGGACTAGAGATCAATCCTCTGAGGTGTACGAGGCCGTTTTATCTGGTATTAAAACTAGTGAATTGTTAGAGGGTAAATGGAATCAAGCATATGGAAAAATAAACATTTACAAAAATGAATCGGTTATCATTCCTTTATCTAAAGAAGCTAGGAAAACAGGTGACGGTAAAAACCCATCTGTTGGAATTGTGGATGAGTACCATGCCCATGAAACAAGTGAGATTTATGACGTTCTAGCCTCTGGGATGGTTGCTCGTAAAGAGCCTTTAATGTTTGTTATTACAACAGCAGGCTTCAATTTATCGTTACCTTGTTTTAAAGAATATGAGTATGTTAGTAAATTACTAGATCCAGATATGCCTCAAGAGAACGATGAGTATTTTGCCATTGTTTGTGAACTCGACAAGGACGAGGAAGGAAACTTGCTTGATGACATTAAGGATGAATCGAATTGGATTAAAGCAAATCCAATAGTCGCAACATACGAGGAAGGCTTAACCTCTATCCGTTCAGAATTGAAAGTTGCCTTAGAACAGCCTGAAAAAATGAGAAGCTTCATGACAAAGAATATGAATGTCTGGCTAGACTCTAAACCAAACGGTTATATGAACATGGCAAAATGGAAGACAGCAATTATTAAGTCTAAAGACGTTCTTCCTTATCCGGTTTTTCTTGGCTTGGATTTATCCAGTACTACAGATTTAACAAGTATCGGAAAGGTGTTTCAACTTCCGGAAAGAAAATTCATTGTACAACAACATTCATTTATGCCAGAAGATAAACTGTCAGAGAGAATTAATACAGACAATGTCCGCTTTGATTTGTGGAGGGATCAGGGTTATTTAACAACTACTCCTGGAAGTGTAGTCGATTATAGTTATGTGGAACATCATATTTTAGATATGCGTGACCAGGGCTATAACATTATCGAAATTGATTTTGATAAATGGAATGCGACCCATCTTGTTCAGATATTAGAAAATCATGGTTTTACTATGGTGGAAATTCCGCAATTTTTAAGGCACTTATCTGCAGCTACTAAGGAACTGCGGAGCGGCGCTTACCGTAAAGAAGTTAATCATTTTGGTGATCCATTATTACATTGGGCGTTAAGTAATGCCGTCACTAAGCAAGACGCACAAGAAAACATCATGTTAGATAAAGATAAATCAATTGAAAGAATCGACCCTGCCGCAGCTATTATTAATGCTTTCTCCAGGGCGATGGCAGGAGAACAAACACAAGATTTAAGCGCCCATTTCTTAAATAATTGGAGGATGTAAAAGATGGAGAATAAAGAGTTGGAATTTTTCAAAAAGTTGCGTGATGTATCAAGTGATATTGTTAATGCAATAAAAAGCGAAGATGTAAAGGAATTAGAATCTGCAATGGGTAGATTTTTATATTTAATGGTGCAGGCAGAGGCGTTGAAGTAGATGGGAGGTTTTAATATGGGATATTTAGCAAAAGGAAAAATACCAGCCTATTTTATCAGAATGGATGATGAAGAATATGAAAGACTGTATAAAATCTTTAAAAGAACAAAGAACAGGCGAATAAAGAAGAAGATCGCAAAACGGATTGATTCTCTAGTCAAACCTTTTACTGAAAAGGAAGCCTTAGAATTATTACTACCTGCAGGAGTGAACATTAATGGCAAAAGCAATTAAGGATTTCATAACAGCATTTTTTATTTCATTCTTCACCAAATGGTTGGAGGATTTTTTTATTTTATCAGCAGTTATCATAGTGGTTGTAAACACCTATTTAATTACAGTCATTAACTATAATATCTTGGCTGGTAACTATGTACTGGCAGCCTTTTTATTTATTATTGGCATTTTCATTGCGAGGAGGTGAAGGAGGTGATAAACATTGTTATTTAGACAAGCTTTTACTCCTAAAGCACAAACAGAATCAACCGATTTAAAAAATCCAGCACCTTGGTTTTTAAAGATGTTTGGCCATGAAACCAATAGCGGTGAGAAAGTGACTGTTAATTCAGCGTTGGGTGTTCCTGCTGTATATGCTTGTGTCAATATACTAGCCAATGGTATTGCGACTTTACCTATGCAGGTATTTAAGCGAACAGCTACAGGACGTACTAGAGACAAAAAACATGCTGTTGCTAGATTATTAGAAACTAGACCTAATCCGTATCAAGGACCATTTAAATTTAAACACCTGATTGAAACCCATAGAAATCTATGGGGAAATGCTTATATTAATATTGATTGGGGAGCGGATGGAAGACCAAGGGCATTATGGATGTTGAATCCATCCAAGACAGATCCGGTCGTTGATACTAAGACGAATGAACTCTGGTATCACACAGTCTTGCCTAATGGCGATAACGTGAAAATCTGGCATGGCGACATTATCCATCTTACCGCCTTATCCACCGATGGTATTAAAGGAAAATCACCTATCCAAGTGATGAGGGAATCTATCGGTAGTGCACAAGCAGCTCAAAAGTTTAAAGTACGGTTTTTCCGTAATGGTGCTTCTACTACCGGTGTTTTAAAAGTAGATGGTATGTTAAATAGTGAGGCGAAAGATGTTGTACGAAAAGAGTGGGAGCGTGCCAATACTGGAATCAACAATGCCCAACGTGTGGCCATATTGGACGCTGGTCTCGATTATCAGAGTATTCAAATGCCACTGAAAGACGCTCAATTTGTGGAGAGTATGAAGTTTGATAAAACGGAGATCGCAACCTTTTACAACATTCCTATGCATATGGTCAATGAACTAGAGAGAGCTACTCATTCTAATATCGAACAACAGGCCATTGATTTTATACGGAACACATTAAGTCCAATTTACACGCAATATCAAGAAGAATTTTCTTATAGTCTTTTTTCGGAACGTGAGATGTTAAATTATTATATCAAGTTTAACTTAGAGGCGTTGCTTAGAGCGGATAAGAAAACACAAGGTGAATTTTACAAGCTAATGACTGAAATTGGTGCTTATAGTATCAATAAAGTACTTGAATTGGAAGATGAGGACGCCATAGAAGGTGGAGATAAACACCGCGTGGACCTCAACCATGTATCGCTTGATATTGCAGATGAGTATCAACTTGCAAGAGCGGGATTATTGAAAGGAGGTGAGGAAAATCAAGAAGAGTAATTATCAAACGCCTGTCTATATGAGTGCTACACCGATTAATTCTAAGAAGCATAATCAATTGATGACGGTGAAAAACCTCACCTCAACATCTGCTGATCTTTATATCTATGGTGAAATTGTGGATAATACAGATTGGAAATGGGATGAAGCAGACGTTATGCCGGATGATGTACTTGACGCGTTAAATCAGGTAGATGGTTTGGATGAATTAAACATCTATATTAATAGCCCAGGTGGTTCTGTATTTGCTGGTCAAGCTATTTACAACATGCTGAATCGTAATAAGGCAAAAAAGAATGTGTATGTAGATGGAGTAGCGGCTTCAATGGCTTCCGTTATTGCGATGGTTGGAGACACTATTTATATACCATCCAATGCCTATTTAATGATTCATAAACCACTAACTATAGCTATCGGCAATGCTACTGATTTTAGAGATATTGCAGAAAGGTTAGATGTGTTAGAAGAAGGACTTATCAACGTTTACAAGGATAAGCTGAAAACAGATGTTGATATTGAGACAATAAAGGCTATGGTCGAAAAAGAAACATGGCTGACTGGTGACCGAGTGGCTGAATATTTTAATGTAGAAGTGACAGAACCGAAAGCTATTGCTGCATGTGCAACGGATATCTTAGCAAGGTATGATAAAACACCGTCGAAACTTGTTGCTATAGATGGAGGTAAACCAAACAACGAATCACAACTGAATAATGAAAATGAATTAATTCGTTTTCAAAACGAACTGGACCTACTAGCATTGTAAGGTCTATTTTTATGCGAAAAATAAGGAGGAATCACATTGAAAACAACATTTGAAAATGCATTACAACGCTTAATGCGAAATAAGAAGGTACTATCTGTGACTATGAATGGTGCGCAGGGTATGACAAAAAGAGAGCAAGAACTGCGTCAGAATGTATCTGATTTAAGAGATGAGGCAAAGGCTCTTATGGACGATGGGAAGCAAGGTGAAGCGAAAACAAAGCTTCAAGAAGCTAAAACTGCTAAAGAAGAATTAGACAACTTCCTTGTGTTAAAGAATGATTTTGAAGGAATTGTCATTCCGGAACCACAAGGAGCGGCTGGTGCTAATCTTCCGAATCCAAAAAAGGAAGAAGAACCACCAAATTATAAAGCAGTATTCTTCAAAGCAGTTCGTGGACAGTCTCTGACAACAGAAGAGAAAGAGGTTATGGATAGATATAAAGCTCGTATTTCATCTGAAAATGGTGAAGATGGCGGTTATATCATTCCAGAGGACATTCAGACTCGCATTAACGAGTTACGACAGTCTAGTGATGATCTACGTCAATATGTAACAATTGTTCCTGTTTCAACTAATAAAGGTGCTCGAACATTAGAACGCCGTGCAGATCATACTCCTTTCGCTCCATTATCTGAATATGGAGATCCAAATGCAATGGAGGAAATTGAATCTCCGCAGTTCGATCGTTTAACTTATGCGATTGAAGACTATGCTGGTTTCTTGCCAGTGCCTAATACAGTTTTAGAGGATACAGACCAAGCACTTGAAGAATATTTGATCAAATGGATTGCTAAGAAAGGGAAAGCAACGGATAATCATTTAATTCTTCAACAGGTTAATACCATTCCGAAAGTAGACTTGGATGGGATTAAAGGAATAAAGACTACTTTAAATGTAACACTTGATCCTGCCTTCTCTGAATCTGCTACCATTTATACAAATCAAGATGGTTTTAACTACCTTGATAATTTAGAAGATAAAAATGGTCGTCCGTTATTGCAGCCAGATCCAACACAGGCGACACGTAAATTATTATCAGGTGTTCATCCAGTTGTTGTATTATCCAATAAAACTATTGCAACTAATGGTGGAAAAGCACCATTTATTATTGGGGTTTTAGGAGAAGCAGTTGTTCTTTGGGATCGAAAACAATTAGTAATTGATAAGACTAAAGAAGGCGGTAATGCTTGGAGAACAAACACTACTGAGTTTCGTGCCATTATGCGTGAAGATGTAACTACGTGGGATACAGAAGCGGTTGTGTTTGGTCAAATTGATGTATTAAGTGGAGGTGTCGAAGGATAATGACAACCTTTAAAGCTGTAGTAACACAAGATGTAAAACCTAACCGTCTGTTGTCTTTAACAGGCGGTAACGGTATGCCACAAATTGCTATTACTGAACCTGGTGACACTCCTGATTTTAAATCAACAGGTGACCTTAAAGAAGGGGTAGAGGTAACGGTTACCTTAAAAAATGAACCTATTTGGGAAGTAGAAACAGGAGAAGATTTATCAGCAGGTGCTTATGTCGAAGTTGGTGAAGATGGCGTTATTGTTGCCTCTGAATCTACTGGCATTGGTTATGTAGCAGAGGCTGTGGAAGAGGGGAAGCTTGCTAAACTTGTGAGACAGACTAGTGGCGGAGCTGGTGAACAGGGTCCACGTGGTCCAAAGGGGGATAAAGGAGATCAAGGAGAACCTGGCCCTAAAGGTGATAAAGGCGACCCAGGAGATAACCAATTTACAGCTGATGAGGTTGCGACGCTGAAAACGTTAATTGATACCGGAGAGGGCGAATAATTCGTTCTCTTCTTTATTTGAGGTGATGTTATGCAAGTAAATGAAATTAAAGAATACTTGCGAATTGATCATGATGAGGATAACAAAATGCTCGAATCACTTATTACTAGGGCGAAAATCTATGTTAAAAATGGTGTAGGTGAGATTGATGAGTCCAACGAATTATTTAAGATGGCTGTGACTGTGCTTGTCGGCCATTGGTACGATAACCGAGAGTTAGCTAGGATAGGAAATGCTTCTTATCCCATCCCTCATTCATTTGAAGCTATTATTCAACAATTGAGGTATTGCTATAAGGAAGTTGGTGCCATTGAATGAATTCAGGTCATTTTAGACATCGATTAATTTTCCAAAAACCTGCAGGTGGAACGGATGATGAGGGTTTCCCTATCACTGACCCTACTGAATATACAAAAGCGTGGGCCAGTTTAAAAACATTAAAAGGCCGTTCTTTTTATGCTGCAGCTACCAGCAACAACGAAAACATGAGAGATTTTCAGATTCGTTATCAACCAAAGCTATCGGACGAAAAGCGCCCAAAAAACCTTTTTGTTATTTGGAGAGGAAAAAAGCACACTATCGAATCTGTAGAAGATGATGATGGCTTAAAGAAAACCATGTCAGTTAGATTGAAGGTGGTATCATGAATATTGAATTTGAGGGTATCGATGAATTGATTCGTGAGGTGGAAAAGATAGAGGGCGTGACGGAAGATTTAAAAGATGAGGCTTTGATAAAGGGTGGAGACTTTTTAAAAGAACAAATTTCTTCTGAGGTATATTCCCATGGCCTTACTAGACGTTCAGGAGAGGCGCAAGGATCCATTACTAGAACTGATCCAGCGAATCATGAATTATTTGTTGGGACAAAGGGTGGAGCACAGGCTCCGGGATTCTATCTATATATGCACGAGTTTGGATTTTGGAATGTTCGTGCTCAGCGGTTCATCGCTCCAAAGCCGTTAGTCTCCATTGTCTATGAAAATAACAAAGACAATATCTTGAATCAGTATGTTGATGTATTTCAAAAAGGGTTGGGTATGTCATGAGTGTTGATCAATTAATTAAAGAAATATTGGAACCACTTGCTCCTACGTCACAGGGAACCTATACAGGAGACGAACCCACATACATTATTTTTAATGAATATAATCAGGCGCCGTGGTTGTCAGCAGATGATGATGAGCAATGGACCAAGCATTTTTATCAAGTGGACGTTTTTTCTTCAGGAAATTTTAATAAGCTTGTTAAACAAGTGAAAAAGGAAATGAAGAGTGCCGGATTTGGGCGAATGTTCGAATCCGGAACCTATGAAACAGAAATGAAAAAGTATAGAAGGATTATACGTTTCAGTTATATATCAAAGGAGGAAGAATAAATGGCTATTAAAGGATTGAAAGATTTACATTATGCTGTGATTACAGCCGAAAGTGAAAAATCAACAACGTACAGTGAAATTAAAAAACTAGGTCCGGCTATGGCATTGAATTTGCAACCATCAATCAACCGTGGGAATTTACGTGCAGATGACGGTACTTTATTTTCTGACGCAGCCAAGGGACCGATCGCTGTTACTTTAAATACAGCATATTTGGAAGAAGAAGTAGAATCGGATATTTTAGGAAAAGATCTAGATGATAATGGTGGATTAACAGATAACGTAAATGATGATCCTCCATATATCGCTATTGGTGGTCGATCTTTAAGCGCACGAGGTGGATACGAGTATTTTTGGATTTATCGAGTGAAACTCGCACCTGCAGAAGAAAATAAAGAAACATTACAAGAAACACCGACTTATCAAACCCCTAACTTAAGTGGAGAAGCTTTACCACGTCTTCATGATGGCCGTGAAAAATATAAGTTGTGGGATCAATCATCTAAAGTCACAGACGAAACGATTTTCGATAATTGGTTCGAGCAAGTAATTGATAGTGACTATGAACCTAACAGTGGTGGCGGAGGAGTGGAAGGTTAATGCATATTGAAATACGTATTGATGGAGAATTAAAAACCTTTACAGCTCCCATAGTTCCTGTTTTAGCAAAGCGCATGTATTTAAAAATCGAGGCAGAGAACGAGAAAAAAGGAAAAGATTATCGGGCGACTGCGCAGCAGCAGCTGGATGAAGAAACAGAAATGGCTTCTATTTTAAGTGATGTCGTGTTCGGCGGTCAATTTACCGTTGACCAATTATTTAATGGTGTCAGTGACAAATATTTTTATGAAAAATTGAGAGAAGCAGTGTTTGGAATTCCAAATGAAACTAATAAAGAAATTGATCAAGAGGGAAACATGAAGGGGGAGTGACAGCGCAAGAGCTGTACACTTCCCTTCTTGTTATGTATAAAAAATTAATGTTTCCTGAACCGAGTCCTATTTATGGAGGAGAAATAAAAAGAACAGGGTGGACGATGTCTGAGATTGATCAGATGGACGTCCACTTTTTTGATGATCTTTTTTCTGAAGACGTTCAAAAAGCAGAGACGGAAGTAACGGAGCATGCCAAGAAGCCACAAGAGAAAGAACATTATCTAGGTGATATTTGGAATTAGGAGATGACACGTAAATGGCCACAAGAGACATAGGTGCTTTAAGGACGAGATTATCATGGGAAGATGAAGGAGCCAATAGATCTCTGGAAGGTTTTAAACGAGACTTAAAAGGTTTGCGCTCAGAGATGAGGCTTGCGCAATCAGGCGGTAAAGATTATACCAATAGTTTAAAAGGAATGCGAGAGCAATCTGACGTACTCTCACGCCGTTTTAAAACCCAGCAGCAACAAGTCCGTGAGTTGAAAAGGCGTTATGAAGAGTCAAAGGCAGTAAAAGGTGAAGATGCCGTTCAAACTCAAAACTTGGCAGCCCAGTATAATCGTGCAGCTGCAGAAATGAATAATACGGAAAATCAATTAAAAAATCTTAACAATGAAATTAGACGTATGGAAAGTCCTTGGACAAAGCTAGGAGAAAAAATGACCAATACCGGTCAAAAAATGCAGGACTTCGGTAGGGGAATGACAGACTTTGGGAAGTCCTATACATTACGTGTCACCACACCAATTGTCGCTGGTGGTACAGCTATGGTTAAAGCGGCTATAGATTATGAATCTGCCTTTGCTGGTGTTCGAAAAACAGTGGATATGAGCGAAGAAGGATATGCCAAATTGAGCCGTGGTATTCGAGATATGGCAAAAGAACTCCCTACATCTGCTGTAGACATTGCGGCTGTGGCAGAAAGTGCGGGACAGTTAGGTATCAAAAATGAATCCATTCTTGGATTTACAAGGACCATCATTGACCTTGGTGAAGCGACCAACATGACAAGGGAACAGGCGGCCACGGAGTTTGCCCGTTTTGCCAATATTGTTGGTATGCCGCAGGATGCATTTGATCGTTTAGGTTCTTCAGTTGTGCAACTCGGAAACAATATGGCCACAACTGAATCTGAAATTGTGCGTATGGGTATGCGATTAGCTGCTCAGGGTTCCCTTGTAGGGATGTCTGAGGCACAAATTATGGCCTTGGCTGCAACAATGTCTTCTCTAGGTATTGAAGCAGAAGCTGGCGGTACTGCTATGACCATGGTACTCAAGAAAATTGAAACGGCAGTTGATGAAGGTGGAGAAGCGGTTGCCGGATTCGCCAAGGCTGCAGGAGTATCTTCCAAAGAATTCTCTGAAGCTTGGAAAAATGATCCTATCAATGCACTTGATTTATTTATTAAAGGCCTATCAGATTCTTCTAATGAGGGAGAAAATCTAACTTCCATTTTATCTGATCTTGGGATTAAAGGTATTCGTGAGTCTGATACTATCTTAAGGTTAGCAGGTGCAAGTGATCTATTGTCAGAAGCGGTAGAAAATTCTACATCTGCATGGGAAGAAAACAGTGCGTTAAGTGATGAAGCTGCTGAACGGTATGCTACTACCGAATCTCAGCTAAGAATTTTGTGGAACCGTGTGAAGGACGTGTCCATTACTCTGGGTGAAGCCATGGTTCCAGCGCTAATGGAAGTTTTAAATGCAACAGAACCTTTAATTCAGAAAATTGAAGAAGGCGCTCAGAGTTTCGCGGATATGGATGAGGAGCAGCAACGAAACATTTTAAAATTAATTGCTTTTGCAGCAGCGATTGGACCAGTTAGTGTTGGTCTTGGTGGTTTGACAACGGCAGTTGGAGGCGTTTTAAAGATTGGTGGCTCTCTCGCTACTATGTTAGGAAAAGCCGGTGGTGCTGGTTTAATAGGACGAATTGGCCTGCTGGGAGTCAGTGGACCAGTTGGTTGGGCTATAGCAGGTATTACTGCTTTAACAACTACTCTGTATCTTCTTCATAACCAATCAAAAGAGAATACGGCTGATGTTGTAGATTCGATAAAGGCACGTCACGACGAAATCAACACACTTGATGATTTAATTGTGCAGTACGAAAAGTTAAAAGATAAGAATAAGCTATCTAGTGATGAAGTCTTACGGTACATGGATATTATGTCTGAGTTAGAAAATGCTAAAACAGAAGAAGCCATTGCTAAATTATCCAAGGAACAAGAGAATTTATTAGAAAAATCAGGTATGACAAATGAAGAGATGACAGAGTTTTTAGGCTTGAATGATCAAATTGTTGAAAAAACTCCTAGTAAAGTTCAAGCTATCTCTGAACAAGGAAATGCATATATCAACATGCTCGAGGCTGTAAAAGAATTGAATTCAGCAGAAAAGCAAAGATTGGCAGATGACACTTATGTGGAAATTACTGATCGGTTGAATGATCATAAAAAGAACCTAGAAGATCAATGGTCGATCCAGAGAGAAATAAAAGAACTAGAAAACAATCGATCTTCCGCTATTACTGATATGTCTAGTGTCACTTCAGAAATAAAAGATAAAGATTCAGAGATCTTAGAACTAAGAAATAAGATTAATAATGCGACTGGCGAAGAATCTATCAAATTATCTGAAAAACTTGTTCAATTAGAGGATGAAAAATTGGTTCTTGATTCTGTTCGCGAAAAACATGACCAACAAATTGACAGAATCGATAAACAAATTGGAAAAAAGAATGATTCTCTAAAGAAAACTGAAGATGAAATCAATGCGTTTAATGATCTTTCATATGAATATGAAGCCATCATCTTATCTCAGGTTGATTTAAATGCTGAGCGAGGCGAGGGTATTAACAAGATTGATGACGAAATAGCTAAGTTAATGACCAATAAAAGAAGATTAAAAGAAAACACGGATGTAATTGAAAGAAATACAGATGGATATCGCAATCAGGTAAATGAAATTGATGATCAAATTAGTAAACTACAGGGCGCAAGAGGAGAATTGCAACAAGTTAATAGTCTTGCTTCTAAAGATGTTTATTCAACTAGAAATCGAGGCGCTCAAGCTCATCTGGGTTTAATAAACGAGACTAGAAGTGCAGGAGACAGATTAAACAGTGTCCTAGGGAAAAATATAGATAAAAATCTTAGTGTAAATCAAACTCCTAGTACTGGAAAATTAGATAGAGATTTATCTCGGCCTGTAACCAAGAGAGTGAATGTATCGGTTGCTGGTGGAATAGGTGGTGCACTTGCCGGTATAGGGTATGCAGATGGTACCCCACCCGGAGGCCATAAAGGCGGTAACTTCTTAGCTGGTGAAGAAGGATGGGAACTTGGTCGTATGGGCAACAGGTGGGAAATGCTTAACTTTGGTCTCTATGATAGACCACGAGGATATGAAGTCTTTACACATGATGAGAGCAAGAAGATTGTCCGTGCATTAAACAATATACAAATACCTGGTTATGCGACTGGTGCTAGATCGCCCGGTGAGGCTAATCGAGTTATCAATGATTTAAACCAACCGGTATCTACAGTAAATTTTGAGGGATTATTTAACGGTGCAGTATTTAATGTGAGAAATGATCAGGATATTAAAGATATCGCTAAACAATTACATGACTATATCAGAGTAAATGCAAGGAAGACTGGGGTGATCTTTTGATTTTATTAGATGATAAATATCGGCCTTCTAATTTTGGTCTTGTTTTGGAAGAAGGACATAGTCATCCTACGACTGGGAAAATCGTTAACAAAACAACATCTATTCCAGGTATGCCTGGACGTTGGAATTTTGGTTCTGAAATACAAGAAAAACCATTTAATTTACCATTTGGGACACAAGGTAGAGATCGAAATAAGCTACAACAACAGTTAAATGATTTTGTTTCTTTTTTATTTAATGAACACGGAAGACCAAGACTATTTAAGCTGGTCTATGACTATGAACCGGATAAATATTATATGGTCCAAGTGAGTGATCAATTTGATCCTGAGAGAGTGCGACCATTTGCGAGATTTAATTTACCGTTAGTTGCTAATGATCCGCATAAATATTTAATTGTTGATTCAGACGAGATAACATGGGGAAGCACTGAGGTTGTTTTTAATTCAACCAGTATCCCTTTCGGCCATTTAGGGATTGGTATACAACAAATCACACAACCTCAAACTATCACATTTCAAGGATTGGGTTTGGCGGTTATTCCTAAAATCACTATAAGTGGTAATGCACGAGGACTTATCTTAAGAGCAAATGATAAGTCTATGTCTTTTCCGAATTTCAACAATGAAACTTGGATTATTGACGGTACGGATTTCACCGTAAAACGAAATGGAGTAGATGTATTCCTTGATAATATTGATTTCCTTGAATTTTTTAAAGGTGAGAATGAATTACAGATAAGTGGGAATAACTTGAATTTTTCCTTGTCTGTGAAATTTAAAGATAAATTTAATTAGGAGGCGGGGCAAGTGCCAACAGAACATATTAAATATGATGACGTTTTAAGACAAGGGACTGACAAATTAAATAAATCTATTGATCAATCAAATAAGGCTGAAGTTGATAGTAGAACTGCTGTAAATACATCTAATCAAGCGAAGATTATAGCAAATCAAGCAAATGATAAATCCAATAGTACACAACAACAATTGAATAATATAGTAATTGAATCAGGAACTAGCGATGCTGAGGTTATCCAAGCTCGTGGAGAATACCCAATATTAAATGAACGATTAAATGCTAATGAATCAAATTTTACCGCAACCCAAAATAAGCTAAATGTTGAAAATTGGGAATTGAATTCAAAATCAAGAAGAAAAAGAGGAATAACCGTCTTCACGTCAGATGATGGGAGGATAGAAGAGTACACTATTGCAAAAAATATTTTCGAAAATGAACAGGTACCTCAAACAATAGCGATAGTATCGGACTGGGTGGGTTCTTCAAATTTTTTGTCAGTAGATCAAATAATGGAATTGCAAAGATTAGGATGGGAGATAGCTTCTCACTCAAAAACACATCCAAGTAATCCACCTATGATTGATAATCCAGATAATGATTTTGTAGAAAGAGAATTTCGAGAGAGCAAACAAGAACTTATAGACATGGGATTCGATGTCTATAACTATATGTACCCGGGAGGGAATTATGGCAAAAGAGAAAGAGAATTTGCTAAGTCATATTATAGAGCTGCAAGAAACTCGGATGGCGGTTATCATCTAGGTTTAAATTTACCACCCTTAAACAGCTATGAATTAAAAACAATTTGGTTGGATCCATCCGCCCAACCGATGAGGGGATGGATTGAAAACGAGGGATTAGCTAATGCAATAGCGAAAATAAAAGAAAGATGTACATCTTTGATTGATCAAGCTACAGAACAGAATGGATTGGCCATTATAAGTACCCATTTCGCAAACATAAATACCCCCGAGCTACAATTGTTGTATGCTGAAATAATCCAATACGCTAAGTCTAAAACAATGGTAACTACTTTGAACGATGCTTTAAATAAAATGGGGAATATCATTGAAATTGGGGACTATTCTGAGACCGGGCAAAGAGCAGCGGGAGAAAATCATTATGTTGTTGGGGTGGACGGATTAATATCTGGGTCATTGTCTGTCTCAGATAGAGATAGGTTTAACCCTCGCACGCCGTTTTCGCATTTCCCTACGGGCGTAACTGTATCGCCCGTTTATGCAACATCTTCCGATGGAGCTCCAAACGACAGAACAGGTACATTAATAAATTTTAAACCCAGAAACCACTCAGAAGGGAACGGATTTGGTTGGCAAGAATATATCATACACACTGATAGGCTATATAAATTCAGACGGGATGTTTTAAGTAATTCAATATACAGTGACTGGTATTCTGACTCATCTATAAATCATCCAGAATTTAATAATTATGATACAACATCTTCTTTTTCTGAATTTCCTACAGGAATAACTTTTTCAAGAATAACTGGAAATAATCCTAACTTAAGCGATTCCCCAGAAGGAACTAGAGGGCTACTGATAAACATAAAACCTGATTTAACTAGTAATTCGCCTTCATACGCCTATCAAGAGTACCACATCGCCACTTCAAATAGAGTATATAAACGGAGGGTGATAGATGTAAATAGATTCGGAGATTGGTTTTTGATAAGTGGCGCTATTATGCCGAGTGATAATGAATATAATATAGATACTCCATTTTCATCATTTCCGATCGGGGTAACATATTCCATAGTGCAAAATCATGATTCAGTGGGATCGCCAATCGAAGGGAAAAACGGAACTTTGATCACACATAAATTAACCGATAGAACCATATACGGTTATAGCTTTCAAGAGTACCATGTATTTAACAGTCCGACAGGAGAAACTTGGAAACGTTTTGCTCAAACCCAATCAACATGGGGAGAGTGGATAAATGTTAATTGATATAACTTGTATATTATTGTAAAATAATCAATGAGAAGGAGGGATGTTTTGAATAAAGCTAAGATAGATAAATATATTGAGTATGGAATTACAAAAATAAAATTAATGTACAAGGAAAGAAAATTTCATCATGATGGAACAACATTAAAATATTTATTAGAAAAAAATAAAAACAGCAATGATTTAATAGTTGTATTTAGCGGGATACCTCGCCCAGGAATTAAAGCCCGTTATAATTATGGTAAAACTTTGAGCAAAGTGAAATCTAATCGGTTATTTATATTAGATGATTTTGGTTTTGATCAACGTGGAAATTATTATCTTGGTAAGGATAAAGACTTTAACGTTGAAAGAGCTGTCCTTAGTTTAATTGATAGTGTAAAAGAGAGCCTATCAATTAATAAAACCATCTATTGCGGTAGCAGTAAAGGAGGATGGGCGGCGATTTATTATGGAGTAAGAGAACCAAAATCAAAAATAATCGCTGGATCGTTACAGTACCTTTTAGGTAACTACATCACATCAAACGAAAGGCGATCTTATAACATAATGTCATATGTGATGGGCAAAAATTTCGATGAAAGTGATATTAAATACCTAAATAATTTATTAAGACAAACAATTTTCGAAAATAAAAATAAAGGTTGGGATTTGAAGCTACACTATTCCGTTGCAGAATACACCTATAATGATCATATGATCTATCTACTAAAAGACTTAGATGACTTTAACATCGAATATGATGAAGACGTACAGAACTATAAAAGTCATGGAGAATTGAGTTTATACTTCCCTCCTTTTTTGCTTAAAAGCATTGAGGATTTTTTGAATGAAGAAAATGACTGTAAAGTTGAACGCATTCACTAAAAATGTTTACAATTGGATGTGATTACTATTATAAAAACACTAAACCTAAACCGACAAACAACAGCCATACTGGAAAATGCATATAATATCGGTTATGAAAAAGAAGTCAACGCCATCTGGCAGGCTTCTTTTTCTTTACCCTTAAATGATCCCAAATTGGATAAAGTGGAACTTTTGAAGTACGTGGAGATCACTGATGGAGGCGAATATATAGGTCTATTTCGCATTATACCAAAGCTGACTATAAAAAATGATTCTACGCAAGAAGCACAATTCCAATGCGAACATGTTTTAGCGACTTTATTAGATAAGTCGCTTTTTAAATACCATCAATTAAGTAATTACACAACCTATTATGTGCTGGACTATCTAATCAACCAGCAAATCCATAAGCACTGGCGAATGGGCACTATAGATTTTACACGCTATTTCCATTACAGTTGGGAAAATGAGAATCTTTTATCTTCCATTTTCAGCGTACCAAGGCCTTTTAATGAGGCCTATATCTGGGAATACAATACGCAGTCTTATCCTTGGACGCTATCTTTAATTAGACCTGATGATACTCCTGTCTGTCGTATCAAGGAAGGTTATAACTTAATCGGTCTGGAAATAGAAGAGGATCCACAATCACAATATAACCGCATATATCCTTTAGGGGCAGGTGAGGGAGTTAATCAATTAACTATTTCTTCTATTAATAATGGTTTGCCTTATTTAGAGGACAGGCAACCAGGAGAAGAAATCAGGGAAATGGTCTGGGTTGATCAACGTTTTACAGATGTCGAATCTTTAAAAGCCAGTGCTCAGGCAATGTTAGACAAGTGGAAAGTGCCACAGGTCACATGGAAAGTATCAGCTGCAGACGTGTCTAGAATCACTGGCCTGTCCATTGATAAATTTAAAGTAGGTAAAGTGGTTAGGTTGCAGTTGAATGACTATCCAGATGTTGATTTGCGAATCATGAAAGAAACCAAAAAAGATATAGCCGGAGATCCGGGGGATGTTCAACTTGAAATTGGAAATGTGCGAGAAGACTTATCCACTACTAATTCCGATCTGGAAAGGCGCCAGCAGATCAATGAATTATATTCACAAGGTGCAACGAATATTTTCAATTTCACTTACCAGGATAATTGCGATGATGAGATTCCGGCCATTATCCCATTTTATATTGACGATGATGTTGTGAACATCAACACAGTAGAACTAACTTACCGTACTAAAAAGTTTCGTGCTTATTCTCAGGCTACACATGGTGGGGGCTCTATTGTCACATCTACAAAAGATGGTGGATCTATCATTCAATCTACGGAAGATGGTGGCGGAATCGTTAAAGCTACAGGCGGCGGGGGAGCCATTGTAAAATCCACTAGCGCGGGTGGTGCGACAGTGCAGTCTACATCCAGTGGAGGTTCAACCGTCCAATCTACTACTTCTGGTGGCGGGACGACAGCGACATCAAGTAGTGGTGGGGGTACTAGCACTTCCACTCAAAGTGGCGGGGGTAGTAATCAAACTAGTTCCCAAAATAGTTCTTATCCAATAGTTGCCTTTGATAGCGGATTAGATCAAGACGGTGATCCCGCACCAGCTGGCAGGCACTTTCATAGAGTGACTGTGCCAACAACTTTGTTAAATCATACGCACAGCGTCTCTATTCCTGCACACAGCCATAGTTTTTCTACACCAAACCATACGCACAGTGTGAGCATACCAAACCATAGCCATGATGTTAGCATTCCAAATCACAGGCACGATGTGACAATTCCAGACCATACTCATGAGATAGAGTTACCTAATCACACCCATGAGATAGATCTACCAGACCATACTCATGAAATTAAGGTTCCAGATCACACCCATGAGATAGAATTACCGGATCATATTCATGACGTCAAACATGAAATTATTGAGTTGGACACTATGCCGGACACAGTAGCTATAAAAGTAGATGGTAATATCGTACCTATCACAAGCACAAGTGGAGATAGAATTGATCTAGTGGATTATATGAATAAGGACAATAGTGGTAAAATAACTCGAGGTCGTCATGAAGTTGAAATTTTACCTGCAGGATTGGCAAGAATCGAAGCAGATTTAATATTACGTGTATTTATTCAATCCCAATTAGGAGGGAATTTTTAATGGTTAAGTTAAATATAACCACGCATAGCGGCGATGATGACATTGTAGAAGTTGAAGAATATAGTGCAGTTGAAATAGCTAAACAAGTGAATGACCATGATATACATGCCATTGCCATTGGTGATATTGTATATAGCAGGATTGATGTTAAGAACATAAAACCTGTTTACGAAGCCGAGTAGGCTTATTTTTTATGACTTAATGTAGGGGGTTGGATATGACAAAAAATGAGGAGATGGGAGACATGGACGCTTGGAAGGAGAGAATGCAACAAGATGTTAGCGAACTGAAAAGCAATTACCATCTTATGAAAAAAGATGTTGAAGATTTACAGCGTAACGACATACGGCAAGACAGTCAGATTGAGTCAATGCAAGAAAAACTGAACGCTATACAAGATGATACCAATTGGATTAGACGCAAGATTACAGGTGCGTTTATAACAGCCTTAGTTACAGCTATTGTAGCCGGTATTGTAGGCATTGCGATATCTAATATATTTTAAGGGGGTGATATCATGCAACCAGCAATTGTACGATTGGTAGTATTAATCATATTGTTAGCCAATCAAGCTTTAATCACTTTGGGGTGGGAACCTTTTCCTTTTAGTGAGGAAGAAATCTATACAGGGGTATCTACTGTAGCAACTATCGTAATGACGCTATACGCTTGGTGGAAGGATAATCCAGTTTCGAGGAAAGCCCGATACAATGAGGAATATTTAAAAGAGCAAGGTCTTAAATAAAGTCAATCCAAGACGGGTTGGCTTTTTCTATTTTTAAAGGAGGAACTTATATGTCAACAGTATCAGTAAACACCTTAATTGATAGGTCAGTACGCAACATGGGAGCAGTGCACGCTGTTGTAAAAGATACAGCTATTGAAGTGATCAAAAGGGCTTATAAGGAAGGTATTAGAGTGCAAATCTCATCCGGTTATCGTTCTAATGCTGAACAACAAAAGCTGTTCAACCAAGGACGAACCACTCCAGGAAATATTGTCACCAACGCAAGACCAGGTCAATCCATGCATAACTATGGTCTAGCAGTTGATTATTTCCTAGTCAGCAAAAACGGCAAAACTGCCTTATGGGATGTCAATAAAAATTGGCGTCGTGTAGCAACTATCGCCAAGTCACTAGGATTCGAGTGGGGAGGGGATTGGTCAGGATTCAAGGACTATCCGCATCTGCAGATGACGGGCGGTTTGTCTTTATCTCAATTACAAGCTGGTAAGAAACCTAACTTAAAATCAAAGGTAGGAGGTAGCAAACCGGCACCAAGCAAGCCTAGCAAGGCTAAAATCGCTGAGGATGGTTTGTGGGGTAAAGCGACAACACGTGCATTACAGCAAGCGCTAGGCACGCCAGTAGATGGCATTATCAGCGCTCAATCTCGCAATGCTGTTACACAGGCATTAATTAGTACTGTGAGATACGGTAATGGCGGTAGCCAAATGGTACGAGCCCTGCAACGCAAAGTAGGATCAAAAGTAGATGGCTATCTCGGTCCTGCCACAATTAGAGCACTACAAAAGCACCTTGGCACACCTGTAGATGGTAAGATCAGCAATCCGTCGTTGATGGTTACACGGTTACAGCAGCGATTAAATGCAGGTACGTTTTAATTTATATTGATGTTAGCTTATGTCTATAGATATGTAGAAAACCCTCGCAGATAAGTTGCGAGGGTTCTTTTTTTATTATCTCGAATATTGAACATTCATTTTGACAGATTGGCTATATACATATCTATAATAATTAACTCTTGCTTCGGCGTCTTCTGCAAAAAAATACTTTGCTCCAGGATAAGTATTGACTTCGAACAACCACACTTTTCCGATTTTATCAATGCCTAAATCAAAGGCAAGAGCGTCAATGGAACGATTGTAAAGTGATTGGAATCTCGTAGGAAGGCTTTTGCTTAATCTGTTTAATTCTCGTTTTACAGATTCCCATTTATCATCGAATTGAGCCTTTAAAAAAGCGTTGACTTCACTCACTCCGCCACCTTGGTTTATGTTTGAAGTAATCGCGTTTCCTATGCCTATTTTGGGATAAATGCACACAGTAGACCACTTACCCTCGGCATTTTTTCGGGTATGTATTCTAACATCAAATGGATGACCTTCTCTTGTTGTAGAGTCGATATAAGGTTGACATATGTACGATCTATCAGTGATTAGTTTATTGAATTCTAAGGAAAATTCTAGTTCATTATATATAATTTCGTTCGAATCAGTTGTAATTTGATAATTTTCGTTAATCTTTTCTACCGAATACACATTTCTTCCTTGATTACTTACTGAGGGTTTTAGCAGTACTTTTCCATACAACTCCACAGCCGATTTAACGTCATTATCTGTTTCTATTGATTTATATGGAATTAGCACGTCGTTAAAATTTCCGCTCTTTTCCATCATTCGGAATACTTTTTTCTTTGATCCCAATCGTTTGGTGGTTAAAAAACCTTGTTCTTCTAAAGATTCGTATATGTGTCGGTGTCGTTCTCTCATCGGTTCGTTGTCTATCACGTCCGGATAACTCGTCTCTTTACGAATCCACTTGCCTTTAATTAAAAACTGTCCGTTAATTTTTTGCCTAGATAAATCGACATCTTCTGGTGTGAAATAGAAGAAATCTATGCCATAATGACCACACACATATGCAATCGATCTAGCTAGAAATGTCGGTTTTTCAGGAAATCTTAACATACCTACTCTCATGAAAACCCTTCCTTTCAATTGTTTACATTTATTGTATCGTATTTTTCCGATAAATACCATTGAAAATTTAATTGTTTATCTGGAATATAAAGTCGGTCAATAAAATCATGGAAGGATTTTTATGCTTTTTGTCAAATATTATGAAGAGAGGAGGGAATTGAAATGATATCACGAAAAAACAGAAATAGGTTCAGCATTGAAACAGATATAGATAGGGAAGCCGGACTTATCTTGATTAAGGCGTATGATAAGGAATTGAATCGCAATTGGTTTGTATTTGAAAATGACGTACATAAATTGAGTGAGGAACACGAGGATTTGAAACAATACATATTATTCAAGTGGCATGGTATTAAAAGTGGAAAGTATCAAGTAGAAGGTTTTGACATAGAAAACTACATTGACTTTCCACCGTTGGGATTTAAGCCTACACTTCAGTAGGCCTTTTTCCTTTTAAATCCACAGATTCAAACAAATCTTCTATAATCGTCAATACTTTCTTTCTAATCGCAGGATTATAATAACTGCGCTTTTCTTCTTTATTGTTTACGAAATAAGTATATACTGTAAAATCTCGCCTTTGACCAGAACGCTCCACTTTCAATCCATGATCTCTCATTGTTATTTTTAACACTTGTCGTTCTTCCTTCGCCATCTCTATAGCTGATTCTAACAAACGAATGTAGGGATCGCTGATACGAAATACTTGCTCATTATGAATCTTCATTAAATCGCCTTGCAGCGTCTTTATGGCCAATGACAAAAATAAATATCGGCTGATTATCTTATATTCTTCATCAGATATATACTGCATGATACTCACCCCTTACGACAAGAACGTTTGTTCTTATTATACGCTGTAAACTAAATTTAATCAATGAAAATAATTAGATTGCCCTCTCATCAGTTTTATTCATGGTATATTTAACCGTAACTACTTTTCCATAAAAAATAGGCAGTCTAATCGCTGCCTATTTGACATCTACCCACGTATTTTTTTGTCCCAACTTAGCCCCAAACTAGCCCCAAATTGATTATTTAATATGCAATATCTTGCGTTTGTGCTTTTAGGTGAATCGCATTTAAACATTGATATAACAAGGGTCAATGAATTGTTTGTTCTTTACTATACTTTTCACACTTGCTATAATGTGAAGGTGTGAATTAACTTGCGGAGGTATATTATGTGGAAAGTATACATTATTGCATTAGCTGTTATTATCGTTGATCAATTAACGAAGTGGTCTATCGTCGTTAATATGGAATTAGGAGAACGCATTCCTGTGATAGAATCGTTCTTTTACATAACGTCTCATCGCAATCAAGGAGCGGCCTGGGGAATTTTGGAGGGGCAGATGACATTTTTTTATATTATTACGGTGATTGTCATTGGTTTCATCCTTTATTATGCTTATAAACATGCAAAAGATAACAAATTCTTGGGAATAGCGCTTGGCTTCATTCTTGGAGGAACAATTGGCAACTTTATCGATCGTGTCTTTAGGCAAGAAGTGGTTGACTTCTTTGATTTCTACATTTTTAACTATAATTTCCCAATCTTTAACATAGCCGATTCCTCACTTGTTGTAGGTGTGATACTGATTTTTATCTTAACATTTATGGAGGAAAGAAATAAGAAGAAGGAGCAAACGAAATGAGCCAGTCTAAATATGTTATTCAAGAACAGGATCAAGGAGTAAGAATTGACAAGCTGCTGGTTGAAATAACAGAAGATGTGTCTCGTTCCCAAATTAAAACCTGGCTGGATCAAAAGTTAGTAACAGTCAATGGTAAACCGGTGAAAGCCAATTACAAAAGTCAACTAGGGGATGTGGTGGAATGGCAGATACCTGAACCAGAACCATTGGAAGTAGAAGCAAGAGATCTCCCCATCGATATTATTTATGAGGATAAAGACATTTTGGTTATCAATAAAACCAGCGGGATGGTCGTTCATCCGTCTGCAGGGCATCAAGAGGATACATTAGTAAATGCATTATTATATCACTGTCAAGACTTGTCAGGGATTAATGGAGTAAAACGGCCTGGGATTGTCCACCGGATTGATAAGGATACCAGTGGATTGTTAGTGGTAGCCAAACATGATCAAGCCCATGAACGGCTTGCTGAGCAGTTAAAAGATCGGAAAATCAAGCGTGAGTATCAGGCGATTGTTCATGGTGATATTCCGCATGACTTCGGGACGATCGATGCCCCGATTGGACGCAGTGAGAAAAATCGCCAGTTGATGGATGTGACCGAGAAAGGTAAGCCTGCCGTTACACACTTTGAAGTAAAAGAACGGCTGCCTGGGAATTTCACATTAATCAGCTGCAAATTAGAGACAGGACGAACCCACCAAATTCGTGTCCATATGAAATATATCGGTTATCCATTAGTTGGTGATCCAAAGTATGGGCAGCGTAAGACGATAGATGTAGATGGTCAAGCTTTGCACGCCTTTCGATTAAGCTTTCTGCATCCTATTACAGGAGAGCAGATGGAATTTGAAGCTGCACTGCCTGACAAATTTGTTAAAGTGTTGGAGAATATCCGCCAAAACTATTGACTTCAATGTCGCTTTTTGACATAATATAAACAATATCATAATGACCTTTAAAGGCAGTCCCGTGAGACTGAAAAGGAATCGGATGAGTATATGCTAGGAGTATGCTCTTAAACCCTTATTCACTTACGGTGGATAAGGGTTTTTTGTATCGAAAAGTTATCCTTAGAGGTCGATAACCAAAAGGAGTGAGGGTTTTCATGATGACCAAGAAAGCAAATGTACTCGATGCTGCTGCAATGAGACGTGCACTAACTAGAATCGCTCATGAAATCTTAGAACGAAACAAAGGGGTCGAAGGACTGATTCTTGTTGGTATCAAAACAAGGGGAGTTCCTATTGCCAAACGCCTGCAAGAACGCATTCAAGAGATTGAAGGTGTGAAGGTTCCTACCGTAGAATTAGATATCACACTTTATCGTGATGACTTATCCTATGTCGATGAGAAAAAGGAGCCGCAGCTGAATGTAAAAGAGATTAATGAACAGCTGACTGGCAAAAAGGTTATTTTGGTAGACGATGTGTTATATACTGGCAGAACGGTAAGGGCGGCGATGGATGCCGTGATGGATCAAGGCAGACCATCACAAATTCAGCTCGCTGTTTTAGTGGATAGAGGGCATCGTGAATTACCAATTAGAGCTGATTTTATTGGCAAGAATATTCCGACATCCCATAGTGAAATTATTATGGTAGAATTAGCGGAAATTGATCAGCAAGACAGTGTCAATATTTATGAAAGTGAATAAAGGACCTTTAAGCGAGTACAGAGTTGCTTGCAAGGTCGCAGCATGAGCGTGTGTGATATGACACGTTTGCCTCTCTGCGTCCTTGCAGAGAGGCTTTTTGAGTTGAATACAAATTAGAGGGGGAACAATGGATGAAGCATTTTGTGACGATGAAAGATCAATCAGAAGAAATCATACTTCAATTAGTGAAACGAGCAGATCAAATAAGTCAAAAAGGGATTCCTCCTTTAGAAAAACAATATTTCGCTGCCAATCTGTTCTTTGAACCGAGTACACGTACAAAGATGAGCTTTATTGTAGCTGAGCGCAGATTGGGAATTGAGCCACTTGATTTTATGGCAGAGACATCGAGTGTATTAAAAGGAGAGAGCATATATGATACAGCGAAAACCTTTGAATCCATCGGTGCTAATTTTATTGTGATTAGACATACTCAAGAGAATGTAGCAAGTCAGCTGGCCAGGTCACTGAATATTCCAGTGATTAATGCTGGTGACGGAACGGGTGAACACCCAACACAATGCTTATTAGATCTAGTCACGATTTATCAGGAATTACAACAATTTAAGGGTTTGAAAATAGTGATTGCAGGGGATATAAAACACAGTCGTGTCGCTAGATCGAATGCATTTGCATTATCTACATTGGGCTGTGAGGTATTACTGACAGGTAAAGAAGAATGGCGGGATGACCGTCTGCCTTACCGATATGTGACCATGGATGAAGCTGTTGAAATTGCAGATGTCTTGATGTTGTTAAGAATCCAGCATGAACGACACGATCAACATATGGTACTAGATCAGGAAAGCTACTTAAATAAATATGGCCTTACAATAGATAGAGAGGCTAGAATGAAAGATCATGCCGTTATTTTACACCCAGCTCCTGTTAATAGAGGTGTAGAAATAGATAGCAGTTTAGTAGAATGCTCACGATCCAGAATCTTTAAACAGATGCAGAATGGTGTGGCAGCAAGAATGGCAGTTATAGAATCACTTATAGAGGATGTTCAAAAAGTCCAATAAAAATGACACGGCGAATGTCGGAGTTGGCGGTAGGGGAGCTTCTACTAAGATCACCCACATCGTGTGGGTAACGTAGAAGTCAACACCTCCTGTGCAAGTCCGCTACTCACGTATTAAAAGCATACGCTCCGTGGCTCAAAGTCTGCGCCGCCTTGAACTTCTTGGTCCTTTTTACCGAACTTTTTGAACAGTCACTTATAAACTAAGGAGGAAATAACCATGAAAAAGCTTGTAAAAAATGTAAATCGTATCTTAGATAACGGAAGTATCGAACCAGTAGAGATCCTTATGGATGGCAATGTGATTCAAGCAATTGGGCAAGACTTATCCGCAGAACAGGCGGAAGTTATTGATGGAAAAGGCCATGTCGTTGTCCCTGGATTTGTAGATGTTCATGTTCACTTAAGAGAGCCTGGCGGAGAAGCAAAAGAAACGATTGCAACAGGTACAAAGGCTGCTGCCCGCGGCGGATATACGACGGTATGTGCAATGCCAAATACACAGCCAACACCAGATTCCGTGGAGGTCTTAAATCAAGTGAAACAAAGAATTAAGGATACAGCATTTATTCGTGTGTTACCATATGCCTCCATAACGCAGCGGTTAGTTGGTGAGACATTAACAGATATGAAAGCATTAAAAGAAGCTGGGGCATTTGCTTATACCGATGATGGAGTTGGTGTGCAATCCGCTGATATGATGTTACAAGCAATGGAACGAGCGGCAGCCATTAATATGCCGATCGTGGCTCATTGTGAAGAAAATACGTTAATCCATGATGGTGTCATGCATGATGGTGAAGTAAGCAAGAAACTGGGACTGCCAGGCATCCCGTCAATTTGTGAATCAGTACAAATTGCCAGAGATGTCTTGCTGGCAGAAGCGGCAAATTGCCATTATCATGTTTGTCACGTCAGTACAAAAGAATCTGTTCGGGTGATTCGTGACGCCAAGAAGGCAGGTATCCGAGTGACAGCTGAGGTAACCCCGCACCATTTATTATTAGATGAACAGGCGATCTATGAAGATGACGCAAATTTTAAAATGAATCCACCATTACGGGCACAAGAAGATAAACAAGCATTAATTGACGGCTTATTAGACGGCACTATCGACTTTATTGCAACCGATCATGCCCCACATACCGAGGCAGAAAAGGCAAATGGAATGGGAGAGGCACCATTTGGGATAGTGGGATTTGAAACAGCTTTTTCCCTATTACACACTCATTTAGTCAAGAAAGGTGTCTTTAGCTTAAAACAATTAATTGATTGGCTGACGGTAAAACCTGCCGATACATTTAACTTGCCATATGGCCGCATCGAAGTTGGTCATTCCGCTGATTTAACATTGCTTGATTTAGAAACAGAAACAACAATTGATAAACAAACATTTGAATCTAAAGGGAAGAATACACCTTTTGACAGCTGGAAAGTAACAGGAAAACCAGTTATGACCATTTATCAAGGGGACAAGGTCTACGAGGAGGTAACAGAATGAAAAGACAGCTAATATTAGAAGATGGTACAATTTTTAATGGTGAGGCATTTGGCTCACTGGAAGAAAGTATAGGAGAAGTCGTTTTTAACACGGGTATGACTGGTTATCAAGAGACTTTATCAGACCCATCTTACTGCGGACAAATTGTTACGATGACTTATCCGTTGATTGGGAACTATGGAATTAATCGTGATGACTTTGAGACCATCACCCCATCCATCTTTGGCTTTGTTGTAAAAGAATATTGTGATTCGCCGTCTAACTTTCGCAGTGACGAGAATTTAGATTCTTTTCTAAAAGCAAATAATATTCCAGGTATTTCGGGTATTGATACACGAAAATTAACAAAAATTCTTCGAAAATATGGAACAATGAAAGGAATTATTACCAAGGCAGGGGCTACAGATGAGCGTGCAAGTGAAAAGCTGGCCCAAGCCATCCCTCTGACTAATCAGGTTGAAATGGTTTCCACTTTGAAACCATATGTATCCCCGGGCAGAGGCTATCGAATTGTGTTGGTGGACTTTGGGATGAAGCACGGTATTCTGCGTGAACTGACAAAGCGTAACTGTCACGTAACGGTTGTTCCTTATAACTATAGTGCTGAGAATATCATGCGCTTAAAGCCGGATGGCATTATGTTGACAAATGGTCCAGGAAATCCGAAAAATGTACCAGAAGCGATTGAGATGATTAAAGAAGTGATCCCGCATATTCCGGTGTTCGGCATTTGCTTAGGCCATCAATTGTTAGCTCTGGCATGTGGTGCGAATACAGACCGTCTCAAGTTTGGTCACCGCGGTTCCAACCATCCAGTTTATGATTTTGAAACATCACGTACTTACTTGACATCACAGAATCATGGTTATGCCGTTACTAAGGCATCGATTGAATTAACGGATTTAGAATTAACACAGATTGCTTTGAATGATAAAACGGTAGAAGGGGTAAAACACAAAGAATATCCAGCTTTCTCTGTTCAATATCACCCAGAAGCGTCTCCTGGTCCAGATGATACCAATTATCTTTTTGATCGTTTTATGAAGAACATCAAAAACTTCAAAGCACAGAAGGAGGAAGTCTAATGCCAAAAAGAACAGATATCGAAAAGATTTTAGTGATTGGTTCAGGACCAATTGTTATTGGACAAGCAGCCGAATTTGATTATTCCGGAACACAGGCTTGTCAATCGTTAAAAGAAGAAGGCTACACAGTGATCTTAGCCAACTCCAACCCAGCAACAATTATGACCGATCATACGATTGCTGATACCGTGTATATGGAGCCATTAACGGTAGAATTCCTTTCAAAAATTATCCGTAAAGAGCGTCCGGATGCGGTATTGACAACATTGGGGGGACAAACAGGCTTAAATCTGGCTGTTGCTTTAGATGAATCTGGTATTTTGGCAGAATATAATGTCGAGCTGCTAGGTTCTAAGTTAGATGCGATTCAACGTGCGGAAGACCGTGAAAAATTCAGGACCTTGATGAATGAAATCAATGAACCTGTACCTGAAAGCCAGATTGTGACTACCGTAGAAGAAGCACTGACATTTGCAGATGAAATTGGTTTTCCTTTAATTGTACGTCCAGCCTATACTCTAGGTGGAACTGGCGGCGGTATGTGCTACAACGAACAAGAATTAAAACAGATTACTCAGAATGGTTTAACATTATCACCTGTGAGTCAATGTTTGATTGAGAGAAATATTGCCGGTTTTAAAGAAATTGAATATGAAGTAATGCGAGACAAAAATGACCAAGCAATTGTGGTATGTAATATGGAAAATATTGATCCAGTAGGAATCCATACGGGCGATTCCATCGTAGTTGCGCCGTCTCAAACCCTTAGTGATCGTGAATACCAAATGCTGCGTTCAGCGTCCTTGAAGATTATTCGTGCTTTGGAAATTGAAGGTGGCTGTAATGTTCAATTAGCACTGGATCCATACAGCTTCCAGTATTATGTGATTGAAGTAAACCCACGGGTAAGCCGTTCATCTGCGCTTGCTTCTAAGGCGACAGGCTATCCAATCGCCAAGATTGCTGCCAAAATTGCAATCGGTATGACATTAGATGAAATTATGAATCCAATTACGGAAACGACTTATGCCTGCTATGAGCCGGCCTTAGATTATGTGGTAACTAAATTCCCGCGTTTTCCTTTTGATAAATTCGTGCTTGGTAACCGTACCTTAGGAACACAAATGAAGGCAACAGGAGAAGTTATGGCGATTGGCCGCAACTTTGAGGAATCATTATTAAAAGGCATCCGTTCACTGGATATCAGTGGTGAAGATTTCTATTTGGATAAGCTAGAAAATGTGGAAATAAACGAATTAAAAGAACGTCTCGTTAAGGCAGATGATGAGCGAATCTATATCCTGGCAGAAGTGCTAAGACGCGGTATGTCTGTCGAGGAAATCTTTAACTTAACGAAAATAGACCACTTTTTCTTGGATAAATTAAAAAGAATTATCGATTTTGAAACCAGATTAGCTGATATCCCGCAAAATGTGGATGTCTTGCGAGAAGCAAAAACACTCGGATTCTCTGATACACAAATTGCTCGTGTTTGGAATGTGGATGTTGATGATGTATATCAATTGCGTAAAACAGAGAATATCGTGCCCGTATACAAAATGGTTGACACTTGTGCCGCTGAATTTGAATCAGCAACTCCATATTTCTACAGTTCTTATGAAGAAGAAAATGAATCTGCAGTTTCTGATCGTAAGAAGGTCATTGTCATCGGTTCTGGCCCAATCCGAATCGGTCAAGGGATCGAGTTTGATTATGCAACGGTACACTCTGTCTTGGCATTAAAAGAATCTGGTTACGAAGCAATTATTATGAATAGCAACCCGGAAACAGTTTCTACTGACTTTAGTGTATCTGATAAGTTATATTTTGAGCCGCTAACATTAGAAGATGTTATGCACGTAGTGGAACTTGAGAAGCCAGAAGGGGTTATTGTTCAATTTGGCGGTCAAACAGCGATTAACTTGGCTGAAGGTCTGGAACGAAGAGGTGTCAAGATCCTTGGTACACCTTTAGCAGCCATTGATACGGCAGAAGACCGTGACAAGTTTGAACATTTGCTGCAAGAACTGCAAATACCACAGCCGCAAGGAAAAAGTGTGCGTCAATTGATACAAGCCAAAGAGGCAGCTGCTTCAATCGGTTATCCAGTCTTGGTACGTCCATCTTACGTTATTGGCGGCAGTCAGATGGAAATTGTTTATAATGAAGAAGAGTTAGAAAGCTACTTAGCAAAAACAAATCATATAAAGCATAAACACCCTGTATTAATTGACAAATATTTAACTGGAATTGAAGTGGAAGTAGACGCGATTAGTGATGGAGAAACAACGATTATTCCAGGTGTTATGGAGCATATCGAACGTGCCGGTGTACACTCTGGGGATTCGATTGCCGTTTACCCAACCCAGCGTCTATCAGAAGAAATTAAACAGAAATGTGTGGATACCACCATTAAAATTGCCGAAAAATTAGGCGTAAAAGGTCTGATTAATATTCAATTTGTTGTACACAAGAATGAAGTGTATGTGCTAGAGGTAAATCCAAGAGCAAGCCGTACGATTCCATTCTTAAGTAAGATTACAGGTGTAACAATGGCTAATTTGGCAACACGCTGTATTGTCGGTGAGTCCCTTGCTGATTTAGGCTATGAGAATGGATTACTTCCTGAACCAGCAACCGTTTCTGTAAAAGTACCTGTCTTCTCGTTTGAAAAACTAAGAAGTGTGGATACAATGCTTGGGCCAGAAATGAAATCAACCGGAGAAGCAATTGGACGAGACCGCACCTTGGAAAAAGCATTATATAAAGGTTTAACAGCTTCCGGTTTGAAGGTGCCAATGGGTGGTGCAGTCCTTATTACTGTAGCAGATAAAGATAAGGAAGAAGCGATCCAAATTGCCAAACGATTCTTTGAATTAGGGTTCCACCTATATGCAACAAAGGGAACTGCTAAGGCAATCCGTGATATTAACCTTCCAGTGACCGAAGTAGGAAAAGTTGGAGCAGAAGGTAAAAATGTTATTTCCATTATTGAGCAAGGCGAAGTACAAGTGGTAGTGAACTCCTTAACATCTGGTAAGAAACCTCATTCTGATGGTTTCCGTATTCGCCGGGAAGCCGTTGAACATGGTATTGCTTGTTTAACTAGTCTGGATACAGCAGAGGCGATTGTGAATGTCATTGATTCAACAACATTTACTGCGAAACCAGCAGTGGAAGGGAAGGCTATTGTACTGTGATAACCAAACAATTATTGGAAATTCAAAGCCATTTGCAGATTGCAGCGGACACATTTGAAGTCGTGTTAAAATCGCCATTGGCAGAAGAACTGCGGCCAGGCCAATTTGTGCATATTGCCTTAAAGCATCATATGCTGCGCAGGCCGGTATCGGTGGCAGGTGTAGATCTAGAGGCCGGGACATTTACGGTAATTTTCAAGATATTTGGTGAAGGTACAAGGGTGTTAAGCACGTATCAAGCTGGGGATCAATTAGATGTGATTTTGCCATGCGGCACCTATTACCCAATTGATCAGTTAGATGTAAAACAAGCCTTGATAGTAGGTGGGGGAATCGGAGTTCCTCCTCTGTACTATCTTGCCAAAACCTTGAAAGAAAAAGGGGTAGAAATCACCAGTATTCTAGGATTTCAAACAAAGGATCAAATTTTTTATGAAGAGAAATTCCAAGCAATAGGTGATACTTATATCGCTACAAACGATGGCAGCTATGGTACACAAGGCTTTGTAACAGATATTATTGAAAAAGTTAATCCAAGCTTTGATTACTTCTTTTCTTGCGGGCCAACACCAATGCTGAAGGCAGTCTCTAATCAATTAGCCGCCCATAACGGTTATATTTCATTAGAGGAGCGGATGGGCTGTGGTGTCGGAACTTGCTATGCTTGTGTAGTGCCGCTTAAAGAAGACCCACAGAAATCGAAGAAGATTTGTAAAGACGGCCCGGTGTTTAAGGCAAATGAGGTGATCTTAGGATGAGTTTAACGACAAATTTACCAGGCTTATCATTAAAAAACCCTGTCATGCCGGCTTCTGGCTGCTTCGGTTTTGGTAAGGAATACAGTCAATTTTATGATTTAAGTAAATTAGGTGCGATCATCGTGAAAGCAGCGACTGGCGAGGCTCGTTATGGCAATCCAACTCCAAGGGTCGCTGAAACAGCCAGCGGCATGCTGAATGCGATTGGTTTGCAGAACCCAGGGGTAAAAAGCATAGTGGACGAGGAATTACCTTTCCTGCGTTCATTCGATACCCCTGTTATTGCCAATGTAGCAGGAAGTACGGTCGAAGAGTATGTAAAAGTTACCAAAGAACTGAATCGCTCGGAAGACATTGCCGCAATCGAGTTAAATATTTCCTGCCCTAATGTAAAAGAAGGCGGTGTTCAGTTTGGCACTGACCCAGAACTAGCGAAAGAGGTGACTGCTCAGGTTAAGGAAGCCAGTGATTACCCCGTCTATGTCAAATTGTCACCGAATGTATCGAATATTGTCGAGATGGCTAAAACAGTTGCTGAAGCCGGTGCAGACGGTCTCTCCATGATTAATACCTTAACTGGTATGCAAATTAACTTGAAACAACGGAAGCCGATTATTGCCAATAAAACGGGTGGATTATCTGGACCAGCGATTAAGCCGATTGCGATTCGAATGATTTATGAAGTACGCCAAGCAGTAGATATTTCAATTATCGGAATGGGCGGCATCATGACAGCTGATGACGTGTTAGAATTTTTATTGGCAGGTGCCAATGCAGTGGCAGTCGGAACAGCTAATTTCCAGAATCCGATGGCATGTCCTGAAATTATAGATGCTTTGCCAGCAGTTCTGGAGAAATACGGATTCAGCTCGGTAGAAGAAGCAATCGGGAAGGGGCATATCGGATGAAGCAGCCATTTTTTGTAGCATTAGATTTTCGTACGGCTCAAGAAGCACAAGATTTTATTACCCAGCATCAACTGGAAGGAGTTCCTGTTAAAGTTGGGATGGAACTATTTTATCGTGAGGGGCGTACCATGATTGATTGGTTAAGAGCTCATGGTCACCCTATTTTCTTAGACTTGAAGCTTCACGATATCCCAACTACAGTCGAAAAGGCGATGTTTAATCTAGCAGATCTGGGCGTAGACATCGTAAATGTCCATGCAGCCGGGGGCACCAAAATGATTCAGGCAGCGAAAAGAGGCTTAGCTGCCGGTGCCAAAACGAAGATTCCAAAGTTAATCGCGGTAACAGTACTTACGTCTATGGATCAATTTACTTTAGAAAACGAGCTATATGTGAAACAGCCATTAGAAGAGGCTGTAAAGCGTCTAGCCTTGCTAACGAAGGAAAGCGAAGCAGATGGTGTGGTGTGTTCTGCCCATGAAGTACCGATTATAAAGGAGACATGCGGCGAAGACTTTTTGACTGTTACACCAGGAATTCGTCTGTTAGATTCCAGTAAAGATGATCAGCAGCGTGTGGCAACACCACAGTTAGCCAAGCAATTAGGAGCCGACTATCTGGTAATTGGCAGAAGTATTACCCAGGCAGCCAATCCAAAAGAAAATTATCAACGAGTAACAGAGGAGTGGAATAATGGTTAAAGCGACAGAGATGGCAAATGCTTTATATGAAATAGAGGCAATTCAAATTCGTCCCGATCGTTCTTTTGTTTGGACATCCGGTATTCATTCACCGATTTATTGTGATAATCGGTTAACGATGTCATATCCAAAGGTAAGAAAACAAATTGCAGAACAATTTGCGGCGCTTATTGAAGAGATGGATGAGAAGCCAGATGTGATTGCCGGCTGTGCGACAGCAGGTATTCCTCATGCAGCATGGTTAGCGGAATATTTAGATTTGCCGATGGTGTATGTGCGTTCCAAGCCTAAAGGCCATGGCAAAGGCAACCAAATCGAAGGGAAAATTCAACCGGGGGATAAGGTGATTGTGATTGAAGACCTTATTTCTACCGGAGGTTCTTCTTTGCAAAGTGCCTTAGTACTTCAAGAAGCCGGTGCAGCAGTATTAGGTGTATTAGCTATCTTCAGCTATGGACTAACCAAAGCAGATGAGCAATTTGCCACTGCGAAGATTCCATTCCAAACGATTACAAACTTTAATATTCTGGCTGATGCATTAGTAGAAAAAGGGGAAATAACCGAAGCAGAGAAACTAGATTTATTAGCATGGCGCGATGACCTTGGGAAATCATAAATGAAATATTTCCCGGGCAACCGCATAAAATAGGGTAATTCATCAAATGGAGCCAAAAATCGGCTCCGTTTTTTGTTTTGTAGTAGAAGGAAACAGATTTGGCATTGAATCTGTCGTTTTATGCAATATTTGAACATAGTGGTGAGTGAGCATTAAGTCGTGTAAATGGCCAGCAAATAGCCTGTAAATGTCATTGGTCATTAACCTCTCCCATGACTGGCCAGAAAGAGTTTGCAAGCGGCCGAAATTGGATTGTTTGAGCAACCACTACTATTGATGTAATTGATAATAATTTCCTTTCTTATGCATCAGATTTTCATGACTGCCTTGTTCAATGATTTTTCCGTTTTCTAACATAATGATTTTATCTGCCTCACGAATTGTATTTAAGCGATGGGCAATAACAAAACTGGTTCTGCCTTGCATCAGTCGTTTTAATGCTTCTTGTATACGTAATTCAGTGACGGTATCAATATTACTGGTAGCCTCGTCTAGTATTAATATTTTCGGTTCAGCTAACAAGGCACGAGCAATCGTTAATAATTGTTTCTGTCCTTGACTTATCCCGCTGCCGTCTTGATCTAATATAGTGTCATAACCATTTGGCAGCCGTAAGATAAAGTCATGGGCATTCGCATTCTGAGCAGCTTGTTCTACCTGCTGGTCTGTTGCATCTAGCTTTCCATAACGAATATTTTCCCGAATCGTCCCGTGAAAGAGAAAGGCATCTTGCAGGACAAATGCCATTTGTTTTCGCAGGCTGGGACGCTTAATCATTTTAATATCTTGACCATCCAATGTAATCGAACCACTATCATAGTTGTAAAAACGGGAAATTAAATTAACAATGGTTGTCTTGCCAGCTCCGGTATGTCCTACCAATGCTACGGTTTCACCTGGCTTTGCTTCAAAGGAAATACCGGATAAGGTCTCTTGTGAGCCATAGCCAAACGAAACGTTATTAAATACAACATGTCCTTTTGTATCTGTAATTTCATGCGCTTCTGCCTCATCTAAGTCTTCCTGGCTCTCATCCATTACTTGAAAAACCCGCTCCCCGCCAGCGATCGCAGATAATAATAAATTGAATTGGTTTGATAATTCATTCAATGGCCGGGTAAACTGTCGCGCATATTCAGTAAAGATGACAATGGTTCCTACCGTGACAAGGGCGGTATCAGAAGTAATCACAAGCAGACCGCCAACCAATGCAATCAAACCAAAACTGAGAAAATTAAGCATATTCATCACTTTAGGAATAAATCCGGAAATATTCTGAGCCCAGAAGCCGGTATTTTGTAACTCCTTATTGCGTTTTTCGAATTCACTAACGACATAGTCTTCTTGTGAGTATGTTTTAACGACATGCTGACCTGAGACAATTTCCTCCACATAACCATTGACTTCACCCAGATGCTGTTGTTGCAGTTTATACAATGGCCCTGTCCGATTGGTAATCCAGCGCATTGCTATATACATTACCGGGATAATCGACATCGCTACGACAGTCAGGATTGGGCTTAGATACAGCATCACTACAACCGTTCCCGCCAATGTTAATACACTGGAGAATATTTGAATAACAGACTGGTTTAAGGTGTTATTGATATTGTCGATATCGTTAGTCAGCCGGCTCATTAGTTCTCCATGCTGGCGCTTATCAAAATAAGAAATCGGCAATCGATGAAATTGTTCAAAAAGCTGCCGCCTTAGAGTGTGTACCGTGTTTTGAGCAATATCAACCATCCAAAAGTTTTGCAGAAACAGTGCAGCTGATTGAACAGCATAAACAGCTATTAAGCCTAGTAACAGAGGAACTAATCCTGTTACTTGTTGAGTCACAATAAAATCATCAATGGCAGTACCTACTAAATAAGGACCTAGTAGGGCAAAAATCGAGCTGATAAGTACCATAATAATTACCAATGTTAAAAGGCCCTTCTGCAAGGCGAGGTAGCGCCACATTCTAAATAAAGTAGCCTTCATATTTTTGGCCTTTTTCCTTTGATTGGCATCGACGTTGGTCAAGTCGACCCGCTCATACTGAAAGGCGGCTTTTAATGAATTATTTCGCATGTTCAACCTCCTTTTCTGCTTGTGATATGGCAATTGCCTGATACAGTTCGGATTGTTCTAACAATTGCTCGTGTGTACCAAGATCTAAAATCCTTCCTTGATCTAATAAGAGGATATTATCTGATTTTTTCATGGTTGAAATTTTTTGCGTAATAATAAATACAGTACATTGATAACCTTCCAAGGCTTGTAAGAGTTTGGCTTCCGTTGCCAAGTCAAGTGCACTGGTACTGTCGTCTAACATCAAAATTTTTGGTTTGCGAACCAAGGCTCGGGCAATAGAAATCCGCTGTTTTTGTCCTCCAGACAGATTGACCCCTTTTTGCCCGACACGGGTTTGATAGCCCTGCTCTAATTGCTCAATCGTTTCATGAATTTGTGCGTCCTTGGCCGCTTGGATGACTTCTTTCATCGTAGCATCCCTTTTTCCAAAGGCGATATTATCGTAAATGGATCCCGTAAATAATAATGGCGATTGTGGTACATATCCAATCTGATCTCGTAATTCCTTGGCAGGATAGTTATCAATTGGGACATCATCTAAATAAATCGTCCCTTTAGATGGCTGATAGAGCCTTGGTATTAATTGAAACAAGGATGTTTTTCCTGACCCAGTTGCCCCAATAATCGCAAGTCGTTCGCCTGGTAAAACAGTAAAATGAATATTTTTCAGTGTCTCTGTTTCCATGTTAGGATAACGAAAATCTACATGCTCGTAGCGGATCTTTCCTTTCATTGACAGAGAACGTCCGGTTGCAGCGGAAGCAGGTTCTTGCTCAAGAGAAAATACTTCCTCGATACGGCCGATAGATGCCTTTGTATGGGAGATAGCCATAATGATAAAGGAAAACATCGAAATCGACATTGAGACACGCAAGGCATAGTTTACCATCGTGACGACCTCGCCAACATTGGCTTGCCCAGCTATAGTTTGGGCATTCCCGAACCAAATAATAAAGATTAAGCTTACATTCATCACTAATAATAAGATAGGGCCAGTAGATTCCACGATACGAAATGTCTTCTTTGTCGTATTGGCAAGTGTTGTATTGGCTTGATCGAATCGTGCCTCTTCAAAATCTTTTCGTGAAAAGGCCTTTATAAGCCGCATGCCAGCAAGATTTTCTTGCATGACACGGTTGACCCCGTCAATCTTTTCTTGAACTCTTCGAAACAGCTTGCTTGTCACTTTCAGCACCCATAAGAGAAAAAGTATCAATAAAGGAACGGTGATCAGAAAAATAGACGCCAGGCGTGCATTGACAATAAAGGCCATGATAACCCCGCCTAATACAATTAACGGAGCCTTTGCCATAATCCGCAGTCCCATAAATATCATATTTTGAATCTGCCGGATATCATTGGTAAACCGAGTCACCAATGTGGATGTTGGATATTGGCTAAGGTCAGCAAAAGAGAATTGTTGAATCTTTTTGAATAATCCTTGTCTGATATCGTAACCGAAACCAAAACTGACATGAGAAGAGAAGAAGGAATTCAGGATACCTGCTATAAACGAAAGCAGGGCTAATCCTATCATGAGACTGCCCCAGAAGATAATATTTCCCATATCTTGTTGAACTACCCCTTGGTTAATTATTAATCCAAGAAATAATGGTAATGATAATTCCACTGATAATTCGATTAACATAAGGGAAAAAGCTACCCCTGCGGGAAGTTTATAAGCTTTTAAATAAGTTAATACATTACGCAAAGACTATCCACCTACCATCCTGTTTGAAAAATTTTTACCTTATATGGAAAATAAAAATGATGAGTATAGAAGTAAAATGAAGCTTCGATAATAGACCGAGTATTCTCTAAATTGTATGTAAGCACTTTTATTTTATTATAAGTCGAAAGGGAGTGGGGAATCCAGTATTATTATTTCGTTTATCGAAATAAATAAAGAAAAAAGGAGTGTAGCTGGCTAAAAAACGATGATGGACGTGGAGTGTATGGTTACCATGCTGCGAGTCAGCGGTTAATCCGGTTCTAAGTTTTGCAGTATAAATGCTGAGTTTAATAGCTATACTTCCATGGTCATCTTCCCGTATAATAGAATTGTTGGGAAGGTGATCGAGATGTCAGCGAAAACGAAATCGTTAACCGGGAAGAAGAGAATTGGATTAGCGCTATTACTTGCTTTATTAGGAATGATCGGCCCGTTTAATATTGATATGTATCTTCCTAGTTTTCCAATGATTGCAGATGATTTTTCTGCACGTGCTTCTTTGGTTCAGTTAAGCCTAACTGCTTGTTTAATAGGATTAGCAGTAGGACAATTAGTGATTGGCCCTATTAGTGATTCCATGGGACGAAGAAAACCATTACTTATCGGTTTAGCATTATTTGCAGTGGCTTCATTGATTTGTGCTGTCGCACCTAATATTATCGTACTGATTATTGCCAGGTTTCTGCAAGGATTCTTTGGTGCAGCCGGAATCGTGCTATCAAGGGCAATGGTAAGGGATAAATTTTCCGGTCGGGAGTTAACCCAATTCTTTGCCTTATTGATGGTTATCAATGCGGTAGCTCCAATGGTGGCACCTATTAGTGGAGGAGCGGTATTGCTTATGCCATTTGCAACATGGCATACAATCTTTTTATTTTTGTGCCTGTTTGGTATTTTTCTAGTAGCTTTGGTATGGTTTAAGTTAGAGGAGTCATTGCCTGTTTCCAGACGCCAGCCTGCTTCGATTGTCGGGACGCTCAAAACGATGGGTTCCTTATTGTTGGATAAGAGTTTTATCGGCTATGCCATAGTGGTTTGTTTTGTCCAAGGCGGGACTTTTGCCTATGTTGCCGGAACACCATTTGTCTATCAAAACTTATATAATGTGTCACCACAAATATTCAGTTTATTATTTGGTGTAAATGGTTTAGCTATTATTTCCGGGAATTTTCTAGTCGGAAAATTAAGTGACTACATATCCGAAAGAACCTTATTACGTACAGGCGTGATTGTGTCTTTAAGTGCCAATACGATTTTATTAATTATGACCATTATCGAAGGTCCATTATTTATGATCGTACTGCCCATCTTTATTCATATGTTTACAATTGGGCTTGTCTTAACAAGTTCCTTTTCTTTAGCCATGAAGGATCAAGCTAATAATGCCGGAAGTGCCAGCGCCATACTGGGGATGTCACCAATGTTGATGGGCTCGATTATTGCACCGATCGTCGGTTTAGACGAAACTACGGCTATTCCAATGGGAGCAGCATTATTTACCACCTCACTTGTTGGTTTTATTGCCTTTTTTACTTTAACAAAGCCATCGAAACAAGAAAGAGTAGAGACAGAAACAGAAGTATAATTAATCAGTTTAGAACCCGAATACAATCAGCAATTTTGGCAGGATTTGAATTTGGGGAAAAATAGTAAATGCGCATTCAAAACATGTAAAGAAGCATACTTAATGATTAAAGCCCTCACACTTGTGGGGGCTTTAACATTATCTAAGTTGACTCAATGATTTAAAATAATGGATCACTTCTCTTTATTGTTGGTAAATTCAGTAGGGTCATTTTCTTTCGCGAACTCAGTCGAGTAGTCTAAGTTTTTTCCTCTTATAATTTCTCTTTCATCTTTATCTGTAACAAACAATAAAGGCAAGCAACATAAAGCACTGATCCCTACCAATGTATAGATGATTCGGGATAGTATCGAATCTTGACCTCCAAATATGGATGCAACTAAATCAAATTGAAATAATCCAATTAATGCCCAGTTTAGTCCACCGATAATTAATAATACTAAAGCAATACGTTGTATTGTATTCATTAAAATCGCCTCCTTTTTTTAGAATAATGACCACCCTTATTATTCGTTTATTTTGCTTAGTTATACACTCCAGATTAGGTTAATAAAATTACTAAATGTCAATGACCAGATCGCTATAAAATTATCCCAAAAACAACATCGTGAAAATGTATTTGAATTTACGGAAGAGGAATGGTAAGACACATTTGAACTATTGGAAAAGGTTAAGGGTTATCTAAATGAAAAATATCAACCTGATGGATATAATATCGCTTGGAACTCAGAAGCCGCGGCAGGTCAGCATCTATTCATTGTCACCTACATATTATTCCTCGATTTAGTGACAAACCTTTGGTCGGTTAAGATTTATTAAGTTTTATCGGCACATCAGATAATAAAAGGGAAAAAACAAGGACAAGTGGGTTGAGAAATGATATATAAAATAAATAGTGACCACAAAAAATATTTCTTATTGGCCACTATGTTGTCTCTTGCTTCTCTATAGCTACTTATTGTATAATAAAACAAGTTGAATAAGGACTATTCAAACAATTATTTACTCCCATCATGATTCCGTAGCTCAGCTGGGAGAGCGCTACCTTGACAGGGTAGAAGTCGTTGGTTCGAGTCCAATCGGAATCATTTATAAAAGCAGTTCATAGAGAGACTTCCTCTCTAATTGCTCTGAGGCACATTACAATTATTAATGTGTCTCTTTTCGTTTTAAAAAATTTTTTCATATGTGAGAAGTGATAATGCAGGCGATGGATTCAAAATTAGGTACATATATTAATTAATATTTGGAGTTGTGTGACTTTTACGGGGTTATTCAAGTCATAAAAGAAGAAAAAGTACATTTTGAAAGCGTGTACAAATATTCAAGTATCGAGTTTGGAATCAAAAATGCTATAAGTTCATGTTTCTCGATCGCCTCGATGTCTAAGCAGTTTACTGCCTTTGCTGTTATGCTCCTGCATTCGATCAAAAGCCAGCTCCTTAAGGCTTGAAAAGATAAGATAACCCCGGCATCTGATCAAAAGCCCATTCCATGGTGCCTGAAGAGATCGAATAGCCTTCTTAGAGGGGGGAACAGAAATGGAGCTCTCGTCGTTACACTTTTTCAACCATATGTCATCTGCTTTTGTGTGGCGTCAAGAAAAAGATTGGTGCACCATGTAGTGTCCATTGTGCACCAGTACCTTTGCGATATTAAATTAGAAACGGAACAATTATGATGCTGAACAATCTGTTTCTTTTGTTCTATGAGCATAATGCCAGCCGTAATTCACCTCCTCAACAGAGAAGAGGGTTTATAGCTGTTAACTTATTCGGCGATATAACGAACAAGGTAGCGCACCTCTATTGCTTTTCAAGTGTCTCAAAGCTATAACGTCTGTAAGAACGCCACTGCAGACAGTTTAGCGTTATTTCTTTTTCAACTGCGCAATAAAACCAGCATCAGGTGTGACAAACAATGTTTTCTGATTATCATATGTGACAAATCCTGGCTTTGCACCATTTGGTTTCTTCACATGCCGGATTAACGTATAATCAACAGGGACAGAGGAAGAGTGTTTAGATTTACTGAAATTTGCCGCCAGCTGAGCTGCCTCTTGTAAGGTGTCTTCACTAGGATTAGTGGATCTAATAACGACATGGGAGCCTGGGATATCTTTTGTATGCAGCCATACCTCATCTTTTCGTGCCAAACGGTTAGTTAAATATTCATTCTGTTTATTATTTTTCCCAACCAAAATTTCGGTGCCGTCAGAAGATAGATAGCTTTCTGGAGTCGGCTTGACAGTTTTTTTCTTTTGTTTCAGGTTGGATGATTTTCTCTTTAAATAGCCTTGTTCCTGAAGTTCTTCCCTAATTTCCTCAATATCTTGTTCACGTGCCGACTCAATCTGTTCGATAATCTCCTCTAAATAAGCAATCTCTTTATACGTTTTTTGTTTCTCTTCTTCCACCATTTGCTTGGATTTTTTCAGTTTTTGATATCGTTTAAAAAGGGCTTGGGCGTTTTCACTGGGAGATTTATGTTCATTTAACTTAATGATTCGCGGTTTTTGTTCCGGATCATAATAGTCAATGACCTCCACCTCTTTGTCTCCTTTTTTGACCAAATGCATATGAGCCGTTAATAATTCTCCTTCAAGCTGGTAATTATCCGCATGTGCGGCTTCTTCAAGTGTTTGATCTAATTTTACTAACTTGCGTTGATTCTTTTTCAGTTCATTTGTTAAAAAGCGAGACAAGTCCCCGGCTTTCTGTTTGACACGATCTCGTTCAGCTTTGCCAGAATAAAAGCTGTCTAACATGGCGCTGATCGTTTCGAAAGCAGTTATCTCCCCGGTTTTGTTTAATAAGGGTAAGACATAGAAAAATTCCTTCTTCCCTTGGGAAATATAAGGTTGATAATGATGTTCGATAATTTGTTGCTGTACATCAAGAAATGCCTGTTTATAGGCTTCGGCACTGCCTAAGTTGGCCAACGAAACAATTTCTTGAGCAAGAACGGTAGAGACACCCATATAGGTGCTAACAATCTGTTTATCAAGCTTTCCAGCATTAAAGTCTAATTTACGAATAAACGTATCTCCCTCTGCAGTCAATGGATTGATTTTATCTTGAGTTGGAGGCTGGACATAAGTGCTCCCCGGCAAAATCGAACGATGCCTGTTCTGGGCATGTGACACATGTTTAATACTATCAAGAATTACCTGTTTTTCATGATCTAATAAAATGATATTACTATGTTTCCCCATTATCTCAATGACTAATGTCTTCAGGCTCTTATCGCCGATTTCATTCTTTGTTTGAAAATGAATGTGAATAATCCGCTCATTTTCTATTTGTTCTACTGATTCAATAAAACTGCCATTTAAGTATTTACGCAGCATCATACAATACATCGATGGTTCAGATGGATTGTGATAACTGTCTGCTGTTAAATGAATTCTTGCATAACTGGAATGAGCACTAATTAATAATTGTTTATTCTTTCCATATTGCCTGACCGTAAACAGTAACTCTGTATCGGTTGGCTGATATATTTTTAACACACGTGCAGACGTTAATTCTTCCTGCAATTCATGTGTAATGGCTCGCGTTACTACACCGTCAAATACCATGTTATCACCTCAATTTATCATTATAGCATATTATCTAAACAGAGACGGCTTGCAAAGAATTATTTGTATTTACTTGTTTACCTTTGGTAGGATATATATGGATTACTATTGATGATGGATGTGATAGAGAGATGTTGAGCATGACAGGGTTTGGCAGGGAAGAGTATCGCTCTGAAGGATTGACTATACAAGTAGAGGTCAAGGCAGTTAATCACCGCTATCTGGACATTACTTTTCAAATGCCTTCTTTTCTCTTCCCGATTGAAAATCAATTAAAGCAGATCGTACAGCAGCATGTCAAACGCGGCAAAGTGTCTGTTTCATTGCATATCTCAGGGGCAAGTGTTAGTCCGCAAATAGTAGAGACGAACTGGGACTTGGCGAAGCAATATATGGAACAGCTGGAGAAATTACAGAGCACGTACCGATTAACAGGTGACATCACGATAGAGCTGTTGGCTGGTTTTCCAGATGTTTTTCAACTGCAAGAACAAGAAGCAGACTATTCGAGTGTAGAATCCAAGGTAGTACATGTGTTAGAGTCTGCCGTAAATCAGCTCCACGATATGCGGCAAAAGGAAGGGGATGTATTAGCGAAAGACATACAGGAGCGTGTGAAAAAGATGGAAGAAAAAATAAAATTGTTGGGTGAACGGCGAAAAATTGTTATAATAGAATACCAAGAGCGAATAATGAGCCGTATCAAGCAATATCTTGAACATACGCCTGTTTACGATGAAACAAGAATGCTTACAGAAGTCGCCCTTTTAGCAGAAAAGGGTGATGTTACGGAAGAAATCACGCGAATAGGGAGTCATTTAGATCAATTCCAAGAGATCGTCAAAGAAAGAAAACCAATTGGCAGAAAATTAGATTTTATTGTGCAAGAACTAAATCGTGAATTAAACACGATCGGTTCCAAGTCAAATGATCCTTGGATCAGTGAACAAATTGTGTACTTGAAAAGCGAAACAGAAAAAATCAAAGAGCAAATTCAAAATATTGAATAATGATTGTTCTAAATCGGACAATTGGCAGAGAACAAAGGCAAAGGGAAAAACATAACTTTAACTATCTTAGGCAATGATAAGTCAAGTTTTTCTTTATATTGCTTCTGTTTTTAAAGACAGTCGCTTTTGCTTTTCTAAATATTATAAGGGGGAACTTGAAGTGAACTTGAAATTAATCAATATCGGTTTTGGAAATGTGGTATCCGCTAATAGAGTAATTTCTATTGTTTCACCAGAGTCAGCACCAATTAAACGTATTATTACGGTTGCAAGGGACAATAATAAACTAGTAGATGCTACATATGGCAGAAGAACAAGGGCGGTTATTATTACGGATAGTGATCATGTTGTATTATCGGCTGTGCAGCCGGAAACAGTAGGACAGCGAGTGCTTAGTCACGAAGAAATCAACGAAGATTAATAGAGGATGTTCAAAAAGCCCAATAAAAATGACACGGCGAATGTCGGAGTTGGCGATAGAGGAACCTCAACTAAGATTACCCGCATCTTGTGGGTAACGCAGAAGTCAACACAGCCTGCGCAAGTCCGTTACTCAAACTGGCGCTGCCTTGAACTTTCGACGCACACGATGTGCTAGTATCGGTGTTGCAACAGGACGTTGCGAACTTAACCGATGATGGTCATTTTTATCGAACCTTTTGAACACGCACCAATTAGGAGGAAATATGTTGATAGAAGAGAAGGGAATATTATTTATACTTTCCGGTCCATCTGGAGTAGGGAAAGGCACAGTAAGGAAGGCTTTATTTGAACAGGATACTAATTTGAAATACTCCATTTCCATGACGACCAGAGCTATGCGGGCAGGAGAAAAAGAAGGTATAGATTACTTCTACCGCACAAGAGAACAATTTGAGGAAATGATTCAGCAGGGAAAAATGTTAGAGTATGCTGAATATGTCGGCAACTATTATGGGACACCACGGGAATATGTGGAGGAAACGATAGAGCAAGGTCATGATGTATTTCTGGAAATTGAAGTGCAAGGAGCCATGCAAGTAAAGAAGAATTTTCCTCAAGGTGTGTTTATTTTCTTAATACCGCCAAGCCTGGAAGAGTTAAAGAATCGCATTGTAGACCGAGGCACAGAAACAGAGGATCTGATTACGAATCGCTTGATTGAAGCGCGTAACGAAATCGAAATGATGGATTATTATGATTACGTAGTCGTAAATGACAATGTCGACACTGCAGTGAAAAAGGTCCAGGCTATTGTTCAAAGCGAACATTGCAAACGAGAAAGAGTAGCAAAACAATATAATAAAGTATTATTGGAGGTAGATGATAAATGATTTTAGAACCATCCATCGATAAGTTACAAACTCGTATTAATTCCAAATATACGTTAGTGACATTGGCTGCCCGACGTGCCCGTCAGATTCAAGTGAATGATTCCCATTTAGTAGAATCACCAAAAGCGGCAACATATGTAGGGCTTGCCTTGGAAGAGATTTTGGATGAGAAGCTGACAGTTGATCCAGATCAAGAGCAGCTTGTTAATGAATAAGGAATGATCATAAGCCAAGGGCAGTATGCTCTCAAAAATGGCTTGTACAGTGATAAAAGAATCTTCCCTCGCATTGCTTAGGCTTGCGAGGGTTTCTTCTATCAGCTTGAAGGAGGTAGTGGAAATGCTAAAAGGAAAAAAGATACTTTTAGGTGTATCTGGCGGGATTGCCGTTTACAAAGCCGTAGCACTGACAAGTAAACTGACACAGGCAGGTGCAGAGGTCAAGGTTATCATGACCGATCATGCGGCTGAGTTTGTGACACCATTGACGTTTCAAGCCATCTCAAGAAATCCTGTTTATACCGATACCTTTGATGAAAAGGATCCGGCAAAAATTGCTCATATTGATTTGGCCGATTGGGCTGATCTAGTGGTATTGGCTCCTGCCACGGCTAACCTGCTGGGAAAACTGGCTAATGGTATCGCAGATGATATGCTGACAACCACTTTATTAGCAACAGAGGCAGATATCTATGTCGCCCCAGCTATGAATGTTCATATGTATCAGCATCCAGCAGTGATTCAAAATATGACGGCTTTAGCAGCTTGGGGTTATCGTTTTATTGAGCCAGGTGACGGCTATTTGGCTTGCGGTTATGTTGGCAAAGGCAGATTAGAAGAACCAGAGCAAATCGTACGTGTATTAGAGAAGGATAACAATCGTTCTAATAAGTGGGCTGGTAAAAAGGTACTTGTTACGGCAGGCCCGACAAGGGAACCGATCGATCCAGTTCGTTATTTCACCAATTATTCTTCTGGAAAAATGGGTTATGCCTTAGCACAAAAAGCGGCTGAACAAGGGGCTGAAGTTTATTTAGTCTCTGGACCTACCCATTTAACTGTCCCGCCTTTGGTAGAACATATTCCGGTAACGACAGCACAGGAAATGTTTGCAGAAGTTACCGAGCGATTTGCTGAGATGGATCTCGTGATTAAAACGGCAGCGGTAGCAGACTATCGACCAAAAGCGGTTCTGGATCAGAAGATGAAAAAACAGAAGCAGGAATGGTCAGTTGAGATGGAACGTAATGTGGATATCCTCCAATATCTTGGGGAGCACAAACAACAACAGTTCCTGGTGGGATTTGCTGCTGAAACACAAGATATTAAGAATTATGGAAAAGATAAGCTAGAGCGTAAACATTTAGATGCGATTGTTTTAAATGATGTCAGCCGTCGTGATATTGGTTTTGATTCTGATCAAAATGAGGTTATTTTTATGACCAAAGATGGAACAGAACAAGCAATTAAGCAAGCGAGTAAACTAGAAATTGCTGAACAAGTCATTGGACTAATTGATGATCAAATAAGGAAGGGTTAAATATGTTGATTGCGCAAGTAATCGTAGATGTCCCCACCAATCAGACCAATCATACTTTTGATTACCTAATCCCTCCGCCATTAGAAGATATTGTGGAGAAGGGAATGCGTGTGTCGGTGCCATTTGGACCTCGTAAGGTGATGGGGTTTGTGCTGGATGTTGTTTCTCAATCTGAGTGGGACAAGCTGAAGGACATTGATGAAGTGTTAGATATTCACCCTATTTTAACAGAAGAATTGTTAGAACTGGGCAAGTGGATTAGTGAACAGACGACTAGTTTCTATATTCAAACCTTTCAAGCCATGTTGCCGCAAGTGCTGAAAGCCAGTTACAAAAAAGAAATTGAAGCATTAACAGAGGTAGATCTATCACCGGCATTCCAGCAGCTATTTGCTGGACGAGCGGTGATAGACTACCAAGAATTTATCGAACGAAATGGTGATCATAAGCAATTACTCGAGGAAGTAAATCAAGGTCATCTTCACATAAATTACATTGTCAAATCGAAAGAGACAAATAAAACAAAAACTTTCGTTGCACCAAATAAAGACCTGTTGATATTAGAAGAAGCAATAGAGGATATCTCTGCACGGGCAAAGAAACAAAAAGAGATTATCGAATATTTTATCCAATATCCGGAACCGATCGAAAAACAGGAATTGTTTAAAAAGTTGCAAACAACATCCTCCACCGTAAATCAATTAATTAAGAAAGACCTTCTAAAAACAGTAGAGAAAAAGGTCTACAGAGATCCTTTTCAAGCCGAACATTTTCAGCGAACAGAGCCATTACCTCTCAGCAAACAACAGCAAGAGGCGTTGGATCCAATCCATCAGGCCATCGATCAAGCAGAAAACGAGGTGTTTCTGTTACACGGGGTGACAGGGAGCGGGAAGACAGAAGTCTATCTACAAGCGATTGCCAAGGTGATTGAGCAGGGACAAGAGGCAATTGTGTTAGTCCCTGAGATTTCATTGACCCCGCAAATGGTCCAGCGCTTTAAAGGAAGATTTGGTTCACAGGTTGCTGTCTTACATAGCGCCTTATCACCTGGTGAGAAATTTGATGAATGGACGAAGATTCATAAGAAAGAGGTGAAGGTAGTAGTTGGTGCAAGGTCTGCTATCTTTGCCCCTTTTGAAAACATAGGCATTATTATAATTGATGAAGAACACGAAACCAGTTATAAACAGGATGAACAACCTCGTTACCATGCACGAGAGATAGCCAAATGGCGAGGTACTTTTCACCATTGTCCTATTGTATTAGGCAGTGCTACCCCTATGCTGGAATCATATGCACGAGCTAAAAAGGGTGTCTACCATTTGCTGAATATGCCAGACCGAATGAACAATACGGAGATGCCTCCAGTGGAGGTTGTCGATATGCGTGATGAACTGCATGCAGGAAATCGCTCCATGTTTTCGCGAAGGCTGCTGGAAGCTATTCAAACACGAATAGACCGAGGGGAACAAGTTGTTTTATTTCTTAACCGCAGAGGCTATTCTACTTTTGTGATGTGTCGGGAATGTGGGGAAGTGATGAAGTGTCCGAACTGTGATATTGCCTTAACCTATCATAAGAGTTCCCACCAGTTGAAGTGTCACTATTGTGATTATCAGGTGCCAATGGTTAAAGAGTGTACATCGTGCGGCAGCAACACGATCCGCTATTTTGGTACAGGTACACAGAAGGTAGAGGAGTCATTGAAAGAACATATCCCTGAAGCAACAGTTATCCGTATGGATGTGGATACCACCCGTCGGAAAGGTTCCCATAAACGTTTGTTAGAACAATTTGGCCAGGGAAAGGCACAAATTTTATTAGGTACACAAATGATTGCCAAAGGTTTGGACTTTGCCAATGTGACCTTAGTAGGTGTACTAGCCATTGATACGATGCTGCATTTGCCAGATTTTCGTTCCTCTGAAAAAACTTTTCAGCTGCTTACCCAAGTAAGCGGTCGGGCAGGCAGACACAAATTGCCTGGTGAAGTAGTCATTCAGACATATACACCGGAACATTACAGCATCGAGTATGCGAGCCAATATAATTATCAACAGTTCTTTTCACAGGAAATGGAAATGAGGCGTAGCTTTGGTTATCCGCCTTATTATTATCTGACATTGATCACGGTCACACATGCCAATGCATTCAAGGCAGAAGAGGTGACTCGCACGATTTGTAAGCTGTTATTTAAGCATTTATCACCAGATGCCAGAGTCTTAGGGCCAACTCCTTCTCCAATGGTTCGTATAAATAATAGATATCGTTATCAGTGCATGGTAAAATATAAGGATGAACCAAATCAAAGAGATATCATTCGAAAAATCCAGCAACATTATAATGAAGAGGTACACCGAGATAACCTTACTATTCAGGTTGACTTTGAACCGTACTCATTCATGTAAAGGAGCAATAAAATGAAAAAAGTAATATTTATGGGCACGCCTGATTTTGCTGTACCAGTGCTAGAGCGCGTTATTGCAGAAGGCTACCATGTGGATTTAGTCGTTACACAGCCAGACAGACCCAAAGGCAGAAAGAGAATATTAACACCGCCACCAGTTAAAGTAGCTGCGGAAGCACATCAGATTCCTGTCTTCCAACCAGAAAAAATCAAAGATAATTATCAAGAGATACAAGATCGACAGCCAGATCTTATTATTACAGCAGCATTCGGCCAGTTGCTTCCTAAAGGACTGTTAGAAATTCCAGTATTGGGATGTATTAATGTTCACGCCTCTCTCTTACCTAAACTTAGAGGCGGCGCACCAATCCACTATGCGATCTTGGAAGGGCATAAACAAACAGGTATTACGATCATGTATATGGCGGAGAAACTGGACGCCGGAGATATAATTAGCCAGCAGGCAATCGATATTGCCGATCAGGATGATGTAGGCTCCCTTCATGACAAATTAGCAGTTGTCGGTGCCGATTTACTGGCAGAGACCCTGCCGGTGATTTTTGCTGGTGAAGCTAATCGTGTGGCACAAGATGACGCAGAGGCAACATTTGCTCCAAATATTAAGCGTGAACAGGAAAAAATTAATTGGCACCGATCACAACAGCAAGTCTATAACCAAATCAGAGGACTACACCCATGGCCTGTTTCGTTTACAACATGGCAAGGGAACGTACTGAAGGTATATCGGGCAGAGCGGTCAGAACATACAGCCGATCAAGCTCCTGGTACAGTCTTAACTGTTAATGAGGAAGGTATTGAGGTCGCTGTAGGGGATCAACAAGCGATTGTATTGAAAGAAATACAGCCGGCAGGTAAGAAGAAGATGGCAGCAGCTGATTTTTACCGTGGGATAGGCAGTAATATGCGCGTGGGAGAGATATTGGGTAATGAGTGATTATAATGTAAGGCAATTAGCTTTAGATGTTTTAGTACGGATTGGTGACCAAGGAGGTTACAGTCACTTGCTCATTGATCAATTATTGAAAAAACATCGATTAGAATCGAGAGACAGTGCCTTGCTGACAGAATTAGTGTATGGCACCTTGCAGCGGAAACTAACCTTGTCCTATGATTTAGATCATTTTGTACCAGCCAAAAAGAAGGTAGACCGCTGGGTGAAATGGCTGATTTGGCTGACTTTTTACCAAATGAAGTATTTGGATCGGGTACCTGATCATGCGGCTATTCATCAAGCTGTTGAAATTGCTAAGTACAAAGGGCATAAAGGAATCGCTAATTTTGTTAATGGTGTCCTTCGTTCTGCTCAACGTCAAGGTTTTCCTGACTATCAGAAAATCAGTGAGGAAGGGAAGCGAATCAGTGTAGAGACCAGTCACCCAGAATGGCTGGTGCAACGATGGCTTCAGCAATATGGCCGCACTATTACCGAAAAGATGTGCCAGATCAATATGACGCATAAACAGATATCTATACGTGTGCAGCCATTACGAATAGCACGTGAAGAGTTAATGATCCGCCTTCAAGCTGACGGATTAACCGTAGAGCCATCCGTTGTTTCTCCACAAGGAATCATTGTCAATAAAGGGAATGTATTAAAGCAAAAAGGATTGGCAGAAGGCCTTTTTACTATACAAGATGAAAGTTCAATGCTGGTAGCAGAATTAATGGACCTGTCACCAGAAATGACGATTTTAGATGCTTGCAGTGCACCTGGCGGTAAGGCTACTCATATAGCAGAGAAAATGATTGATCAAGGTGTGATCTATGCCTATGATCTTCATCAAAAAAAGGTAAGACTTGTCCAGCAGAAGGCAGAATTACTTGGGTTAACGTCTATTCAGACTAATGCCTCAGACGCCAGAATGTTACAAACACTGCATCAAGCAGAGACCTTTGACCGCATTCTGATTGATGCACCATGTTCCGGCTTAGGTGTACTAAGAAGCAAACCTGATATTCGCTATCATAAAACCGAACAAGATGTGATACAATTAGCTAGAATTCAAGGTGAGATACTGGAACAAGTGGAACCGCTGTTGAAAAAGGGCGGCAAACTTATATACAGTACGTGTACGGTCGATAAAGAGGAAAATGAACAGGTTATTCAAGCCTTTCTGCAACAGCACGAAAATTATCAGGTTGATCCGGCATTTTTTATGGAATTGCCTGAGTTCTTGCAGCGAAGTTCAGGAAGAACGGCATATGGTTTGCAAATATTTCCTCAAGATTTAAATAGTGATGGATTCTTTATCACTCGCCTAGTAAGGGCAGACCGCTAAAGAAAGAGGTGTGAAAGATGGAGTGTTGGTTCCAAACAGATAAAGGAAAAGTAAGAGAATTAAATGAGGATGCGGTGAACATTTTTGCGAATGACAATGTCGTATTAGCTATTGTTGCCGATGGAATGGGCGGTCATCAGGCAGGTGATGTGGCAAGTAAGTTAGCCGTTAATAATCTTGGGGATTATTGGAGCGAGCTGACTAATCAGCTGGAAGTAGATTCTTTAAAGGACTGGCTGAAAACCACTATCCAAAAAGTGAACCATCTCATATATGATCAATCCCAAGCAAATCATGCTTATCAAGGAATGGGAACGACGATTGTAGCGGCTATTTGTTTAAAAGAGACGCTCATTATTGGTCATGTGGGAGACAGCAGGGCTTACCTGATGAATCCTTCCGAGTATAAGCAGGTAACAGATGATCATTCCTTAGTAGGAGAGCTTGTCCGCACAGGTCAGTTGTCAGAAGAGGATGCCCAGGTTCACCCGAAACGAAATATTATATTAAAAGCACTAGGGACAGAATCTGAAATTGAGCCAGATATTTACCATATAACTTGGCAGGAAGATGAAACACTGCTTCTTTGTTCTGATGGTTTATCTAATAAGGTATCGGACGAAGAGATGCATGAAATTGTAATGAATACACCAGATGAAGAAGTAAGTGAAAAGCTGGTGCAATTAGCTAATGATCGGGGTGGCGAAGATAACATCACACTAGCTATTGTGAAGAATGACGCAGAAGGTGAAGTTGGTGAACCGTCATGTTAGAAGGTAAGTTACTTAATGAGCGCTACGAGATTATTAAATTAATTGGCGGCGGAGGTATGGCGAACGTATACTTAGGCAACGACACTATCTTAGAACGTCAAGTAGCGATTAAAGTACTCAAACTGGAGTATGCCAATGATCAAGAGTTTATTACCCGATTTCACCGCGAAGCTCAAGCGGCAACCAGTCTTTCACACCCTAATATCGTCAATATCTTTGATGTGGGTGAGGAAGACCAAATCTATTATATGGTGATGGAATATGTAGATGGGATGACACTCAAGCAATACATACAATTACATGCACCAATTGAAGTAGAAGAGGTAATAGATATTATGACACAGATTACCTCTGCAATTGCTCATGCACATGCAAACGAATTGGTTCACCGTGATATTAAACCGCAAAATATCCTAATTGACGCCTATGGACAGGTGAAGGTGACTGATTTCGGTATAGCGGTGGCCTTAAGTGCTACGGCCTTGACCCAAACTAATTCAGTGATGGGATCTGTGCATTATCTATCGCCAGAACAGGCTCGCGGAGGCAAGGCGAATAAGAAATCTGATATATATTCTTTAGGTATTGTATTGTTTGAATTATTAACTGGTAAATTACCGTTTTTCGGTCAATCACCGGTATCGATCGCGCTCAAACATTTACAGTCAGACACACCGTCTGTAAGAGAGTTGAATCCAAGGATTCCGCAATCGGTAGAAAACATTGTCCTGAAGGCTATGGCAAAGGACCCTTTGCATAGATATGCTTCTGTGATCGAAATGGAAGATGACTTAGCACACTCGCTTGATCCTGATCGTCTGAATGAGCCAAGATATGAACCGCCTGTATCAGAAGATACAATTACAAAGGCTATACCAATTATCAAGGAAAACCAAGTCCAAGAAGATCAGATGAATGATGATAAAACAATGGCAATAAAACAAGATACCCAGAAGGTAGAGGCAGTTAATACAGAAAAGCCTAAGAAAAAACGAAGGAAAAAGACTTTTATCTGGGTAACCAGTCTATTTGTGATTTTATTTGGTGCGATTCTGTTGGCCTTATTTGTCTTACCAGAGTTGTTTCAGCCCAAGGATGTCACGATTCCAGATGTAACAGGTGAACCTTATGACGTAGTGCATGAACAACTAACCAATCTGAAGTTAAATGTGGTGAAACAAGACGAAACAGATGAAGAAATAGAAGAGAATAATGTTATTAGAACGAGTCCAGCAGCAGACGAAGTGATAAAAGAAGGACAGGATATTAAGGTCTTTGTCAGTCAAGGACCTCAGACAGTTGAATTTGATGATTATGTAGGCAGAGATTATGAACAAGTCAAGGAACTGCTGGAAGCGGAAGACTTCAATGTGCGTAATTATGAGGAGTTTTCAGATCAGCCGGAAGGAGAAATTATTAGTCAAATTCAGCCTTCCCCTGGCCAAGAGGTTGTGCCGCGAGAGACCAATGTTATCTTTGAGGTTAGTAAGGGGCCTGAGAAAATTAGCTTAAATCGTTTGATAGGTTTGCCGCTTGATGAGGCACAAACTTATTTGGACGATAATGAGTTAGTTGCCAAGGTAGACGAAGAATATAATGAAGATGTAGAGGAAGGACATGTGATCGAACAAAGCCCAGCCTCCAATCAACAGATAGAAAAAGGTACAGAAGTAGAACTAGTGGTTTCCTTAGGACCTGAACCGCAGTCTCCTGTTACACATACGGTGAATTTTACAATTCCGTACACAGGGGAAATGGATGAAGAAACAGATGAGCCTATCCCGCAAGAAGTTAGTATTTTTGTAGAGGATATGGATCACGATGGTTCGGAGCCTTATCAAGACCCAGAACAAATTACGGAAGAAACAACATTTTCGATTGAACTGGTCATTGCCCCAGACGAAGAAGGTTCTTATCGAATTGAACGTGATGGCGAGGTCATCGTTGAAAGAACACTAACATACGAGGATGTAGAGGGTGAGTAGATGCCAAAAGGCAAGATTATTAAAGCACTCAGCGGTTTCTATTATGTACAGTACGAGGGCGGTGTTGTCCAATGTCGAGGCAGAGGTGTATTTAGGCAGAAGAAAATTACACCGTTAGTTGGTGATCATGTAGAGTTTGAATATGAGAACGCTGAGGAAGGTTATATATTAGCCATCGACACACGTGATAATGAGTTAGTGCGTCCGCCTGTTGCCAATGTAGATCAAGCAATTATCGTAACGTCTGTCAAAGAACCAGAGGTCAGCCTGCATCTGTTAGACAAGTTTCTAGTTTTGGTAGAAGCTAAAGCGATAACCCCTTTATTATTTTTTACGAAGATGGACTTACTGGGAGAACAGAAAACACAACAATTAAAAGAAGAATTGGGCTATTATCAAAAGATAGGATATGAGGTGCAATTCTTGTCCACCCAAGATGAAGAATTGGAGCAGCAAGTAGCTCCTTTTCTTCGAGATCGAGTTTCTGTTTTTGCTGGCCAATCAGGGGTAGGAAAGACATCGTTGCTCAATAAAATGATTCCTGATCTGGACTTGGAAACAAATGTAATTTCCGAGAGTTTAGGAAGGGGAAAGCACACGACTCGACATGTAGAATTGATACCATTCCACCAGGGCCTTGTCGCGGATACACCAGGTTTTAGCTCGCTTGACTTTAGTGATATAGAATTGGAGGACTTACCTGGATGTTTCCCTGATTTTGTCGAGATACAAGATCAATGTAAGTTCAGGGGGTGTTTACACGTACGTGAACCGAAGTGTGCCGTGAAAGGCGCAGTAGAACAGCAGCAGATTCCCGAACAAAGATATCAACATTATCTGCAGTTTGTAGAAGAAATACAGAATAGAAAGCCGAGGTATTAGTATGCATACGAAGATAGCACCTTCGATTTTATCAGCTGATTTTTCTAAATTGAAAGAAGAAGTGGAAGACGCAGCAGCAGGGGGGGCAGACTATATCCATGTCGATATAATGGATGGTCATTTTGTGCCGAACATTACATTTGGTCCACTGGTATTAGCTGCAATTCGGCCATTCACAGACCTTACTATGGATGTTCATTTAATGATAGAGAACCCGGATCAGTATATAGAGGCCTTTGCAAAGGCTGGCGCAGATATTATTTCGGTGCATGTCGAGACATGTGTTCATCTCCATCGAACCATTCATAGGATTAAGGAATTGGGTGTGAAGGCAGGTGTTGTCGTCAACCCGGCCACACCGGCAGAAATGATTAAACCAATCCTGAAAGATGTAGATTTAGTTCTGTTTATGACAGTGAATCCAGGCTTTGGCGGTCAAGTATTTATTCCAGAGGTACTGGATAAAGTAAAGCAAGCTGTACAATGGCGCAAAGAATTAGCATTGTCATTTGAAATAGAAGTGGATGGCGGTGTGAATGCAGACACAGCCAAACAATGTGTTGAAGCAGGAGTTGATGTATTAGTGGCTGGCAGTGCAATTTTCAATGAAGCTGATCGCAAAGCTGCCATTGATAAAATAAAAAATTCGCTTTAGATTCTTTGATAGAGAGGTTGTCATATATTGAAAATAGGTATCGTAGCAGGCGGTCCTGAGGAGAGTTTAGCTTCTTTGGACCTTTATCAAGATGAGGTAGATATCTGGATCGCAGCTGACGCCGGCGCAGTCTATCTGTTGCAAAATAACTTACCAATCAAAGTTGCAATAGGAGACTTTGACTCTATCTCCGAAGAACAAAGGCAGCTAGTAAAGGAAAAGGCGGAAAATTTCCGCCAATATCCTGATGAAAAGAATGAAACAGATTTAGAATTGGCAGTGGAAACAGCTATCAATTACCAACCTGCTTCCATTCTGCTGTTCGGTGTAACGGCAGGCAGACTGGATCATGAATTAGCCAATATCCAATTACTCTACCGCTTATTAGAGCGCGGGATTGACGTTACGATTATAGACCGTCATAATCAATTACGAATGTTTCATTCCGGGACTTATAAGATTGCGGCGAAACCTCATGAATTAATTTCCTTTATCCCACTATCTCCAGCTGTCAAAGGATTAAAACTAACAGGTTTTTATTATCCTTTGGATGATTATACACTGACGTGGGGAAGTACACGCTGTATTTCTAATCAAATTATTGAGGATTATGGTACTTTTTCCTTTGAAGACGGCATATTAATAATGATAAAGAGTATGGAATGAAGGGAAGCTTTCCTACGACAAGAGTTGTTTCTTGCTCTGTGTCAGCGGAACAAATCAGAATGTTAACAAAATGGTGAGGGATACAGCAACTATTTGTGGCTAGTATCATATACTGTAGTAGTATTCTATGATTTCCATAAAACAGCCAAGTCTTTTGGAGGAGGGGTATGCGTGAGATTCTATACAATTAAACTTCCAAGGTATATCGGTGGATTTATTCGCGCGTTATTGGGTAACGGCAAAAGTAACAAAAAATGAAAAAGAGCTAGGCTGCCAAGATAAGAAGCAGTGACTATGCAAATCGCTATCCATAGGGTTTTATTATGCCCGTGATAAAGTGGTGGGATAATGAAAAAAGGCTCTCTTGTAAGAGAAGCCTTTTTTCATGGTCTAGGAAATTATAAAATACTTGCTTGTGGATAACTATTTGCAAACGAATAGCCACGTCTAGCTTCGAGCGCCCAGCAACTAGCGCAACTTCCCTCAGCTTCGTACGATAAGTTAACATCGGCTCCTTACGTCGCCGTGTTGCTTTATCTCCTACGCTTCAGTCCAGTTCGTACGTTGCTAAACGGGCGCTCTGCGCTTTTGTTCTTATTTGGAAATTTATACGCGTTCTATTTTGCCGGATTTAAGCGCACGAGCAGATACGTATACACGTTTAGGTTTACCGTCAACCATGATTCTTACTTTCTGTACGTTTGCTTTCCATTTACGTTTGCTAGCATTTAATGCGTGTGAACGATTATTTCCAGAAGTCGTTTTACGACCTGTTACTACACATTTACGTCCCATGTTTGTTCCCTCCTACTACACTAACTCTTGTTCATACTAAAATAATTTATCATAGTTTGCGTGATAATGCAATGAGAATGTGACGTAAGTTTTTCTGTAAACAGTATGGATAGAAGCGTTGGCAGACGAAGACATGTAACGTGGGTGGGATAGCAAGAAGTTCGGAAATATTAATAAGATTGCTTGACATAGCTGTTATTTTGCTACATTCTATAATGGAATAACTATTTCTGTAGAGCGAAACGCTTCCTTTTAAAAAAATATCGCTGTCTTTCAAACAGTTGAGCGATGGTCGTATTGGTTTTATGCAGAAGATAGAATGATCATACGTATATTTCCTACCAGATGAGGAGGATAAATAATGTCTATTGAACTAAAAATGAAAGAAGGCTTAGTGACGATTACCAATGAGGTGATTGCAACCATTGCCGGCGGTGCAGCAATAGAGTGCTATGGTATCGTTGGTATGGCTTCAAAAAAACAATTACGCGATGGAATTGCTGAGATTTTACGCAAAGAAAATTTTGCGAAAGGTGTAATTGTACGCCAAGATAATGAAGATATCCATATTGATATGTATATTATTGTCGGGTATGGAACCAAAATTTCAGAGGTAGCCCATAATGTACAATCACAAGTAAAATATAACCTGGAAAAGACACTAGGCCTGCAAATTAAATCTATCAATATTTATATACAAGGTGTACGGGTGATTCAGGATTAAGATCAGTTAGAGAAGGAACAGAGGGAGGAACGAGCCAGTGACTATGAAGAATATCGATGGTGCCATGTTTGCAAGTATGTTGCTTACAGGTGCACACCATCTAGCAAAAAATGCGGAAAAAATAGATGCTCTTAATGTGTTTCCAGTACCAGATGGAGATACAGGAACAAATATGAATTTATCGATTACTTCAGGAGCAAATGAAGTAAAGAAAACTGCCCAGGATCATGTAGGTGCGGTGGCCAATGCCTTTGCAAAGGGGCTATTAATGGGTGCAAGAGGAAACTCAGGGGTGATCTTGTCTCAATTATTTAGAGGATTTGCCAAGACGATTGAAGGGCAGAAGGATTTAGATACGGCTGGATTCGTAGCTGCATTGGAGGGTGGTGTCAAAACCGCCTATAAAGCGGTAATGAAGCCTGTAGAAGGAACCATTCTTACGGTGGCAAAGGATACAGCCAAAGAGACGAAACAGATAGCAGAATCAGTGGATGATATGGTTGTTTTGGTGGAACAAATGGTGGAAGCCTCCAAAAAATCATTAAAACGCACACCAGAGCTGCTTCCGGTCTTGAAAGAAGTTGGTGTAGTAGATAGCGGCGGGCAAGGGTTAGTTGTCATTTATGAAGGTTTTTTAGCTGCCTTAAAAGGGGAAGAGCTACCTGTACATTCACACAGCGACACGATGGACTTGGAAGATTTGGTGAATGCAGAACATCATAAACAAGTCCATGATTTCATGAATACAGAAGAGATCAAATTTGGTTACTGTACCGAATTTATGGTTCGCTTTGAAGAAGAGAAACTAAAGACACATCCATATAATGAAGAGGAATTCAGACAAGAATTAAGCGAGCATGGCGACTCTTTGTTAGTCGTTTCAGATGATGAAATTGTGAAGGTACATATCCATGCTGAATATCCAGGTGATGTTTTCAACTTAGGGCAGCGATTCGGCAGTTTCATTCACTTAAAGGCAGAGAATATGCGTGAACAGCATGCCAATATTGTCAATAAGGAAGAAAAGAAAGCCAAGCAACCATTTGGCATTGTTACAGTTGCAGTTGGTGAGGGCTTAACGGAATTGTTGAAAAGCATTGGGGCAACGGTTGTTCTGCAAGGCGGACAAACCATGAATCCAAGCACACAAGATCTAGCTAATGCAGTAAAAGAAGCGAATGCAGAGAACGTACTCATTCTGCCTAACAATAAAAATATTGTGATGGCAGCTGAACAAGCGGCAGAAATTGCAGAAGTAAATGTGGCAGTGGTACCAACGAAAACCATTCCACAAGGTATGGCCGCTTTACTTGCTTATAATCCAGCCATGTCATTAGCAGAAAATAAGGAAACGATGACAGAGGCCTGTCAACAAGTCAAGACAGGACAAGTGACTTATGCCGTGCGTGATACACAAATTGACGGAATAACCATAGAAAATGGGCATTACATGGGGCTGGCAGACGGCAAAATCAAAGTTTCCAATGCCAATAAACAGCAAGTGATAGAAGGCCTGTTATCAGAGATGATCGATGTCGATGAGGATGAGATTGTCACGATTATTCGTGGAGAAGATACAACAGCAGACGAAGCAGAGGCGATTGTAGCTTATATCGAACACCATTATGAAGATATCGAAGTCGAATTACATGATGGTGGCCAAGCCGTGTATTCTTATATCTTCTCGATTGAATAAAGCAATCCCTTGCAGCGGATGAGATCTCTGCGCTGACAAATAATCCATGTATGATAATATCAAGCTCTATCCGTTATAGTGGTAGAGCTTTTTTCCACATAGTACAATAGTAACAGATACTGCATGTAAGTGAGAGTGAGTAATGATGAGAAATATTCCTGTACAACAAATAAACAGTGTAGGGCCTAAGCTGGCGGAGAAACTATCTGATATTAACATTCATACTTTAGAGGACTTACTGGGCTATTTCCCTAATCGTTATGATCACTATGAACAAAAGCCCTTGCAAGATCTTGTTCATAACGAGAAGGTAACCATTGTCGGGGAAGTGATCAATGAACCAGTTGTCAACTTCTATCAGAGGGGAAAGTCACGCTTGATGGTAACATTACGTGTAGATGGTGCAGTGGTGAAAGGGTTGCTTTTTAATCGTTCGTTTGCCAAGAAGCACTTTATACCTGGAGAAACGGTATCTGTAAATGGTAAGTGGGATCAGCACCGGCTGCAAATCACTATCGATAGCTATAAGAAAGGTAACACCAGTGAGACAAGCCCTATTACACCGATATATTCTTCTAAAGGAGATATCAAAAACAGCCAGTTACAGAAGGTTGTCAAACAGGCTTTAGCTGATTTTTATCAAGAAATCGACGAGTTCTTGCCGGAAAGTCTGTTAGCTTCCTATAAATTGCCTCATCGCAGAGAAGGGTTACAGCATATACATTTTCCTGATAGCTTTCAACAGTTAAAACATGCCAAGCGGCGATTTATTTATGAAGAACTATTAATGTTTCAATTAAAAATGCAATTATATCGTAAACGAAATCGGGAAGAGACACAAGGAAATGCACAACAAATCGACCAGCCAAAGGTTAATCAAATGATCCAATCGATGCCTTTTATACTTACGTCTGCTCAAAGTAAGGCACTAGAAGAAATATTGAACGATTTACAGTCTCCGTATCGAATGAATCGATTGCTCCAAGGGGATGTTGGTTCTGGAAAGACCGCTGTAGCGGTAATCAGTATGTATGCTACGGTGACATCAGGTAAACAGGCCGCATTAATGGTTCCTACCGAGATATTGGCAGAACAACATGAAGAATCATTAAAACAACTCTTACCTGACACGGTCGTGATTCGCCGCCTAACCGGTTCGGTGAAAGGAAAGAAACGGCGAGAGATTCTAGAAGAGTTAGAATCAGGCAGTTGTGATATATTAATTGGGACACATGCTCTCATCCAAGACGATGTTAACTTTGCCCAATTATCTTATGTGATTATCGATGAACAGCATCGCTTCGGTGTTCAGCAACGCAATACCTTACGTGAAAAAGGGGTATTAGCAGATATTCTGTTTATGACGGCTACCCCGATACCGCGGACATTGTCAATTACTACATTTGGTGATATGGATGTATCTAAAATAGATGAGATGCCCAAAGGGAGAAAGCCGATCGAAACTTATTGGGTCAAGCATAATATGTTTAAACGAACAATTAATTTCGTCTATAAAGAAGTAAAGCAGGGTGCACAAGCCTATATTATTTGTCCATTAATAGAAGAATCTGATAAATTAGATATTCAGAATGCCTTAGATTTATTTCATCAATTACAAGAAGTATTAAAGGATAAAGCAACAGTTGGCTTAATGCATGGCAGACTTTCAACCGATGAAAAGGCACAAGTAATGGATGATTTTGCTGCTAATAGAGTGCAAATCCTTGTGTCCACTACTGTTGTCGAAGTTGGTGTGAATGTACCTAACGCCACGGTTATGATTATCCAAGATGCCGATCGGTTTGGATTGTCACAATTACATCAATTACGCGGCCGTGTAGGAAGAGGTAGCAAACAAAGTTATTGTATTTTGGTAGCAGATCCCAAAGGGGAATTGGGTAAGGAAAGAATGCGGATTATGACGGAAACATCTGATGGTTTCCTGCTTGCCGAAAAGGATCTGGAATTACGCGGTCCTGGTGATATTTTTGGGGTTAAACAGAGTGGTTTACCAGAATTCAAGTTAGCTGATTTGGTTCATGATTATCGCGCCTTAGAAACAGCTCGGGCAGATGCGGTGGATATGATAGATAATGAACGTTGGAATGATTCCGCATATCAAGCCTTATTTCACTATTTGGCAGAAGAAGTAGATATTGCACGACAATTATTGAACTAACAAGACTTGCATAATTTGCACTGGTATTATATATTACTATTAGTACCTAGTCATAAAACGTTGTATAAAGAATGACTGGTTAACGGACGGAGTGTAAGTTGATGAGAAGATCCAAAAAAGAAAGGCAAGCTATTTTGCGTGATACCATCAAGGCAAAGCCGTTTATTACAGATGAAGCCCTAGCGCAGCAATTTAAAGTCAGTATTCAAACTATTCGATTGGACAGAATGGAGCTCAACATCCCAGAATTACGTGAACGGATTAAATCGGTAGCCACTGATAATTGGAATGAGACTGTAAAGGCACTGCCAATTGATGAAATCATAGGAGAAATTATTGATTTGGAGTTAGATGAACGGGCTATTTCTATTTTAGAGATAACCTCAGACCTTGTCTTTTCCCGAAATAAAATAGCACGGGGGCACCACTTGTTTGCTCAGGCTAATTCATTAGCTGTAGCTGTTATTAATGACCCGTTAGCCTTGACGGCAAATGCTGATATTAAGTTTACTCGTCAGGTAGTGGAAGGAGAGCGGGTAATTGCCAAGGCACGTGTGGTGGATACAGACAAACAGAAACGTACAGTGGTAGAAGTAAACAGTCAGGTAGATAATGAAACAGTGTTTACTGGTATCTTTGAAATGTATCGATCGAATCAGGAGAAAGAAGGGGAGCAGCTATGAGAATAGCGATTGACGCTATGGGTGGAGATCACGCACCAAAGGAGATTGTTTTAGGTGCACTACAAGCAGTGAAAGAATTTAATGAGTTACAAATAACCTTAATAGGTAATGAAGCTGACATAAAGAAGCATTTGGAAGAACACCCGGCGATCTCAATTATTCATACAGAGGAAAAAATAACCAGTGAAGATGAGCCAGTTAAAGCCGTACGTAAGAAAAAACAAGCCTCCCTTGTCCTGATGGCACAGGAAGTCAAAGAGGGACGGGCTGACGCTTGTATCTCAGCAGGGAACACTGGTGCATTAATGAGTGCAGGTTTGTTTATTGTCGGCAGAATCAAAGGCATTGATCGCCCTGCCTTAAGTCCTACGCTGCCAACTGTAGATGGTAAAGGATTTTTGCTGCTTGATGTAGGAGCAAATGTTGATGCAAAACCTCAGCACATACAACAATATGGTTTAATGGGTTCGATCTACATGGAAAAAGTGGGTCAAGTCAACCAGCCTAAAGTTGGCTTATTAAATGTAGGAACAGAAAGCGGCAAAGGGAACGATTTAACTAAAAAGGCTTTTGAACTGCTTTCTGAATTGCCGATTAATTTTATTGGTAATGTCGAAGCACGAGACTTATTGAGTGGGGTTGCAGATGTGGTTGTAACCGATGGCTTTAGCGGCAACATAGCCTTAAAAACAACAGAGGGTACTGCAATGACACTGTTCTCCATGGTAAAGCAAAAATTAATGACCAATACCAAAACAAAGATTGCAGCCGCATTAGCAAAGAATGAACTGAGGGGGCTGAAAGATCAATTAGATTATTCAGAGTATGGCGGTGCTGCCTTATTTGGACTAGCTGCCCCTGTAGTGAAGGCACACGGTTCCTCTAACCGTCAGGCCATTTTCCATGCAATTCGGCAAACCATACATATTGTCGAGAAAGATGTAATTAGCACCATTGAATCAGAAGTAAAACAGGTAAAAGCTTCAGTTGAGGAGGAATGATCTATGAAAAAAGCAGCATTTATCTATCCGGGTCAAGGCTCACAAACAGTTGGCATGGGAAAGGATTTATATGATAACTTTGATCAAGTGAAATCATTATTTAATGAGGCGAATGAACACCTTGGCTTTGATTTGACATCGATTATGTTTGAAGGGCCTGAACAGGAACTTACCAAGACGGAACATACACAACCAGCCTTGCTGTTAGTGAGTGCGGCTATTACGGCACTTTTAGAAGAACAAGGAATCAAGCCTGTTGTAACAAGTGGTCACAGCTTAGGAGAGTACAGTGCATTAGTTGCTGCCCATGCCTTAAAGGTAGAAGATGCAGTTCGTCTAGTTAATCAGCGAGGTAAACTGATGGAGCATGCCTATCCTGCAGGTAAAGGTGCAATGGCTGCTGTATTAGGCTTAGATCAAGAGGTATTACAAGCTGCATTAGAGGATATCCAAAAAGACAGTAAAGAAATCGTTGAGGTAGCCAATTTAAATTGCCCAGGCCAAATTGTTATTTCTGGGACAAGAGCAGCGATTGACCTAGCTGTTGAACGTTTAAAAGAAGCAGGAGCAAAACGGGTATTACCGCTTTCTGTTAGTGGTCCGTTCCATTCCAGTTTAATGAAACCCGCTGCAGAAGATTTGCAGACGGCAATTGATGAGCTAACATGGTCTGATGCCGAGATACCAGTCTATGCCAATGTGACCGCAGAAAAAGTAACCGATCAACAGCAAATTAAACAATTATTAGTGGAACAACTATATTCCCCTGTTCGCTTCCAAGAAATCTTAGAACAGCTTTTGGCAGAAGATTTGGATGCGATTGTGGAGGTAGGAAGCGGTAAGGTCTTGACAGGGCTTGTAAAGAAGGTGAACAGAAGAGCTACCACTTTCTCTGTTCAAGATGCCCCATCATTACAGGCGTTCATAGATTGGATGAAGGAGGAATAAATAATGGTAAACGGACAAGTCGTATTAATTACCGGAGCTTCACGCGGAATTGGTCGAGAAATCGCACTTACTTTTGCTAGAAATGGCGCCAAAGTCGTGGTAAACTACTCTGGTAGCGAAGGTAAAGCGCAAGCTGTTGTAGACGAGATCATCGCTGACGGTGGAGAAGCCATCAAGATCAAAGCAAATGTCAGCAAAGAAGAAGAAGTCAAGGCAATGGTCAAGGAAACGATAAAGACTTTCGGCAGTCTTGATGTATTAGTAAATAATGCAGGAATTACAAGAGATAATTTATTAATGCGCATGAGTGAAGCGGATTTTGATGATGTGATTGATATTAATTTGAAAGGTGTATTTTTATGCACAAAGGCTGTGACACGTCAGATGATGAAACAGAAAAGCGGACGGATTATCAATGTATCTTCTGTTGTAGGCGTGAGTGGTAATCCTGGCCAAGCCAATTATGTATCGGCTAAGGCCGGTGTCATAGGTTTAACCAAGACTACGGCGAAGGAATTAGCAGCGCGAAATATTCTTGTAAATGCGATCGCTCCAGGATTTATCTCTACCGATATGACAGATAAGTTAACAGAAGAGCAAAGGGAGCAAATGCTGGCATTAATTCCGTTAAATAAATTGGGAGAAGCAAAAGATGTAGCCAATGTAGCTCTTTTCCTAGCCTCAGAGCAGTCTAACTATATTACTGGACAAACTATCCAAGTTGATGGCGGTATGGTAATGTAACAAATGCCGCAGGGAATCTTCCAGCAGGAAGGGATAACTCATGCTATTAGCAGGATTCACTTAAGTTTTATCTTACCTTGACTAAAAAACAGAAGCTTTTAGATGAAGGTACTATGGTAATCATTACCTTGAAAGGAGGTGACGTGACATGGCAGATACTTTCGAAAAAGTAAAACAAATCGTTGTCGATCGTCTTGATGTAGATGAAGATAAAGTAACTTTGGAAGCTTCGTTTAAAGATGACTTAGAAGCTGATTCTCTTGATGTAGTAGAATTGGTAATGGAGTTAGAAGACGAGTTCGATTTAGAAATAGCAGATGAAGAAGCAGAAAAAATTGCTACAGTAGGTGATGCTGTAAATTACATAGACAGCAAACAATAAACTGTAAGAAAAAAAGAGGCTTTTTATGAAATGCCTCTTTTTTTCTCATCCATTTCACGCATAAATAGCTTTGAAAATAGTAAAACTTTTGATATAAAGGAAATAGAAGCTGGTAGGTGAAGAAGGTGTCTGATTTTACAAAGTTACAAAATCAATTAGGAATCCACTTTAAGAATGAGAAGCTATTGTATCAAGCATTTACCCATTCATCATATGTGAATGAGCACCGGAAAAAGAATATATTAGATAATGAGCGCCTGGAATTCCTTGGTGATGCCGTATTGGAATTAGGTGTCTCCCAATATTTATACCGCAAATACCATGAGCTTGCAGAAGGAGACTTAACCAAGCTGCGTGCCTCGATTGTTTGTGAGCCTGCATTGGTGAAGTTTGCGGACTCGTTAGATTTCAGCAGCTATGTATTATTAGGTAAAGGAGAAGAGATGACAGGAGGGCGTAATCGGCCAGCATTACTGGCAGATGTATTTGAAGCATTTATTGGTGCGCTGTATTTAGATCAAGGTTATGAAGCTGTTATCCAATTCTTAGAAAACCACGTATATCCTGAAATCTCTACCGGTGCTTTTTCTCATACGATGGATTATAAAAGTCAATTACAAGAGACCATCCAACAGCATAAAAATAAGCTGATAGAATATGCGATTGTAGATGAGAAAGGCCCTGCCCATGACCGCGAGTTCTTTGCTGTCGTTACCATTAACAGCAAAATAGTTGGAAAAGGGGTAGGAAGGACAAAGAAAGAAGCGGAACAACGAGCAGCCAAGCAGGCACTGGACCGTTTATCATGATGATAGCTGTATTTACAACAAAATGTGAAGATATAGAAAACCAGTGGTCCCTTCAGAACGCTGGTTTTTTATAATATAAAAAAGGGGCGTGTAACGCTCCAGAGATAGGCTCCGCTAGCCATAAGGAAGTGCATATTCTATTCCAAAAGTTAGCGAAAAGATGGGGAAGGTTGCGGATGTCAGGGAATCATTCTATCTATCTTTTGGAAAGAAATAAACATAATAGAGAACAGAGGATGGGAGCGGAGAGAAGTCGACTCCTGCAGGAAAGGTGGAAAGCGACTTCTCGTAGCGGACATCCCACCTGGCTAAGAAGTAAAGGACCAGTGTATTTGGCTTTTTTTATAGCTTAAGAAAAAGAAATAGACAAAAGGAAACAGTTCCTCCTTGTCTATTCCGGCGTTATTTGCGATATTTTTTTAATTCATCAATAAAGGCGTGGGTTTCTGCTACAGTGAGTTGTCCTTTATATTCTAATAAATCATATAGTTCCTTTAATTCCGTGTAATTTTCTAGTTTATAATCTTTGGGCTGCATTAGCGCTTCATTTACAACTTGTAACATTTTACCCATTTCGTGAATCAAGTATTCTAAATTTTCCTTTGACTTTTCCTCTAAGTTCATTTCCAAACACTCCTAATGTCATATTTAATAAAACTTTCTTCTCTAACTCTAGTCTTTATGATAAAATAAATGAATTGAAAAGCAAAGAGTAAATTACTATCTATTCGATAGATGATAATAATTAGGAGTTTTATACATGTATTTAAAACAATTAGATACAGTCGGTTTTAAATCATTTGCAGAACGCATTAAGGTCGATTTTGTACCTGGTGTAACAGCAGTTGTTGGACCGAACGGAAGTGGAAAAAGTAATATCACCGATGCTATTCGCTGGGTGTTAGGGGAACAATCTGCCAAATCATTGCGTGGATCTAAGATGGAGGATATTATCTTTCAAGGCAGTGATTCACGAAAGCCGCTAAATGTGGCAGAAGTGACCCTTACCTTGGATAATTCTGATAATAGGCTGCCAGTCGATTATCAGGAGGTTAGTGTGACAAGACGGGTATACCGTTCTGGTGAGAGTGAATTTTTGATTAATAAACAGCCGTGCCGATTAAAAGATATTACCGAACTTTTCATGGATTCAGGACTAGGCAGAGAAGCCTTCTCCATTATTAGTCAAGGGAAAGTGGAAGAAATCCTTAGTTCAAAGTCAGAAGAACGACGTGTGATTTTCGAAGAAGCGGCAGGTGTATTGAAGTATAAGAACCGTAAGAAACAAGCGGAATATAAATTAGCGGAAACACAAGAGAATCTCAATCGTGTGGAAGATATTATTTATGAAATTAATGGCCAGTTGGAACCATTAGAACAACAGGCGGCTATTGCGAAGGAGTATGTTGCCCAAAAAGAACGCCTTACCAATGTGGAGGTAGGCTTGTTGGTAAAAGAAATCAACTTATTACATGCGGATTTGGAAGCATTGCTGGAACAAATGAAACAGGAAAAACAGCAATTACAAGATAAGCAGCAATGGATGGCGAAACAAGAGGCAGAAAATCAGCAATTAAAAGATAAAGTGCAAAAATATGATGAAGATATCAACCGCCTACATGAATCACTGCTAGTTTTGACACAGGAGTTAGAAAATCTAGAAGGTAACAAAAAGATTTTCCGGGAACGTCTGCACCATTTCGAAGAAAACAAGGCAAATTTAGAAAAAGAAATAGCTGAAAATGAGCAGAAGGAACAGACATTAGCCAACAATCTAGAGGCGGATAAGGAAAGACTGTCCCAGTTAAAACAAGAACAACAGCAATTAACAAAACAGATAAAGGCGATTGAGGGGCAGCTGGAGCAAGGGAAAAATACGATCGAGCAAGATATTGAATCACTAAAAGCAGACTACATCGAACTGCTGAATGAACAAGCAGCGAAACGAAATGAACAGGGTTCGATTGAACAGCAATTGGAAAAAATGGAAGGCAGACAAAGTGTAGATTCTTCCAAATGGCAGCAGCTGGATGAAGAACGTGTGGCCTTACAACAGACAGTAACACAAAAAGAAGAAGACTTTCAGCAGGATGAACAAACATTACAGAAACTTCAAGCCGATTATGCTGCGATTGATCGTAAGATGATAGCTGAAACCAAGCTGTTAGAAGACATGCAGCAACGTCTCTATAAAGGCTATCAAATGGTAGAAAACCTCAAATCGAAAAAAGAGATGCTGGAAGACTTAAAGGAAGATTTTCAAGGTTTCTATCATGGTGTGAAAGAGGTATTGAAGGCAAGGGAACAGCAACAGTTAACCGGTGTTCATGGAGCTATTCCTGAGTTAATCGAGTTTGAAGAGCAATATGTGGATGCGATCGAGACCGCTCTTGGTGCACAGGCACAGCATATCGTTGTAGATACAGAGCAATCCGCTCGTCAGGCGATTGGCTGGTTAAAGAAAATGAACAAGGGCAGGGCAACTTTTTTACCAATTGAGGCAATGAGACCGAAACAAATTCCAAGTAATGCCTTGCATATTCTTCAGCAAGAACAGGAATTTGTAGGAATCGCAGTTGATTTGATCAAGTATGATGACAGGTATCATCCTGTTATGCAGGCTTTGTTAGGAAATGTTGTCATTACAGAAACATTGCAAGCGGCTAATAAGCTGGCCCAAATGACTGGCCGAAAGTACCGAATTGTCACATTAGACGGCGATGTTGTGAATCCAGGCGGATCCATGTCTGGTGGAGCAAAGAAAAAAAACAATCAATCCTTATTTACAAGGGATCGTGAATTAAAGACTTTGACGGCCAAATATGGCGAATATCAAACGAGAGTTCGTGATTATGAACAACAGATACAAACCCAGAAGCAAGATCTGGAAGAACGAAAGCAAGAGAAACAAAAGATAGAAAAACAACTAGAAGAACTGCAAGAAAAAGTACAAACAGCAAAGAGTGTTTATACAGAAGCAAAGGTATCGCTTGATTATTTGAATAACCAGTTGTCGATCTATGACCAAGATAAAATCCAGCAAGAAAGAGATCGAAAACAATTAGAATCACAGCGGGTAGCGATTGATCAAGATTTAACCCGTCTTACGGAGGAAGTAACTGCTTTAAATGCGGAAATTGAACGTCTGACAAGTGAACATAAGAACTTCGTCGAGAAGGAGCAAGAGCTGCAGAAACAGCTGCATGAATTGGCGATTCAGCAAGCAGAACGGAAGAGTCAATGGACGAACCAAACAGAGAAGGTGCATTATACTGAATCTGAGTTAACATCTGTGATGGCGGCCATTCAACAGAAGCAGCATCAGTTACAGCAGCTTATTCATGTCAAAGATAGTCAACAGACAGAAGAAGAAATTGATCAAGATATTCAATTGAAACGAACAGAGAAGGAATCATTGCAGCAAGAAGTCAAACAGATCCGTCAAAAGCGTGCAGATACACAGCAGCATGTCGTTACACTTGAAGAATCACTAAAACAAGCTAAACAAGAAGAAAATAACTTACTACAGTCGATTCAACAATTAGAGTTACAGCATAATCGCAAGGATATTGACTTGGAACATCGCTTACAACGCTTGGAGACGGAATACCTGATGACGTTTGAGAAGGCACAGTCAGATTTTGATCAGCCAGATGACTTGGAACAAGCGAAACAACAGGTCAAGTTAATTAAACGGTCTATCGATGAATTAGGTACAATCAATATGGGAGCGATTGAAGAATACGACCGGATTCAGGAACGCTATCAATTTCTGACCACCCAGCAAAATGATTTGGTAGAGGCAAAACGAACCCTTTATGAAATTATTGCCGAGATGGACCAGGAGATGTCTATTCGTTTTGATGAAACTTTCTCACAAATTAAAGAACAGTTTAGTATTGTCTTTCAGCGCTTATTTGGTGGTGGACATGCCGAATTGAAACTAACCAATCCCAACCAGTTATTAGAAACTGGAGTGGATATTATCGCACAGCCTCCAGGTAAGAAACTGCAGCAATTAGGCCTGCTCTCAGGCGGGGAACGCGCTTTAACGGCAATTGCTTTATTGTTTGCGATTCTGCGTATTCGCCCTGTTCCTTTTTGTGTACTCGATGAAGTGGAGGCAGCTTTAGACGAGGCAAATGTATCCCGCTTTGCCCAATATTTAAAAAACTATAGTAAACATACACAGTTTATTGTAATTACACACCGAAAAGGTACGATGGAAGAAGCAGATGTGTTATATGGGGTAACTATGCAAGAATCTGGCGTCTCACGCTTAGTCTCTGTGAAATTGGAAGAGGCACCTGAGTTACTAGAAGCATAAGGAGGAATATCGATGAGCTTTTTAAAAAAATGGAAAGAAAAATTCACATCAAAAGAAAAACAAGAAGAAGTTTCTGGAAAATATAAAGAAGGCTTGAGTAAAACGCGAAAGTCCTTTTCAGAGAAAATAAATGATCTGGTAGCACGTTACCGTAAAGTGGATGAAGAATTCTTTGAAGACTTAGAAGAAATTCTTATTTCCGCTGATGTTGGTGTATCAACGGTAATGGAACTAATCGAAGAATTAGAAATGGAAGTCAAAAGGCGTAATATTAAGGATACATCAGAGGTAAAACAAGTGATCTCCGAAAAATTAGTTGAGATCTATCAAGGAGATGATGACGGGGATGAGAATATCAGCTTGAATATCCAAGCAGATGAACTAACCGTTATCTTGTTTGTTGGGGTAAATGGTGTTGGAAAGACTACTACTATTGGCAAATTGGCTCATCAGTTGAAGTCTGAAGGCAAAGAAGTATTATTGACGGCAGGCGATACCTTCCGGGCTGGAGCGATTGAACAGTTAAATGAATGGGGAAAACGTGTAGGTGTCGATGTCATCAAACACAGTGAAGGCAGTGATCCAGCCGCGGTGATTTATGATGGTATTCGTGCCGCTAAATCTCGTAATGTCGATGTTTTATTATGTGATACAGCCGGACGCTTGCAAAATAAAGTCAATTTGATGAATGAATTAGCCAAGGTTAAACGTGTCATCGAACGTGAGATTCCCAATGCTCCTCATGAAGTGTTACTAGTCTTGGATGCAACAACTGGTCAAAATGCGCTTAGTCAAGCCAAAACCTTCGCACAGGCCACAGATGTCTCCGGAATTGTGTTAACGAAATTAGATGGAACGGCCAAAGGCGGTATCGTTCTGGCTATTCGCAATGAACTTGGCATTCCAGTTAAGCTTGTAGGTTTAGGAGAGAAGGTAACTGATTTGGAGCCATTCGATGCTCATGCCTTTGTTTATGGTTTATTTGCCGATATCTTAGAAGAAGAGTAAAGGCTGATTTTGATCAGTGAGTGAAACTGCTTTCTTGCTAGAGGAACGAAACTATCCAGGCTGTTTGCTAAAGAATGGCACCGAATTAACATCGTGATAGACCTTTGGCTTGACAGTACAGCTCTTCGGTAGGTAGACTAAAGTGTAAAGGTATTTTACTTAACGAGGTGTCCTTATATGTTGGAGAAAACGACAAGGATTAATGCTTTATATGATTTTTATCAAAAGTTGCTGACGGAGAAACAGCGTAATTATATGGAAATGTATTACTTAGAGGACTTTTCTTTAGGAGAAATCTCAGAAAGCTCACATGTCTCTAGACAAGCAATCTATGATAATATTCGTCGTACAGAGCAAATGTTAGAGGAGTATGAAGGCAAGTTAGGTTTATATCAGAAATTTCTAGAACGTCAACAGCTTGTAAAAGAATTGTTGACGTTGGCAGAGCAATACGATGATCCGAACCTTGTAGAGAAGATTGAACAGATTAATGATATTGAATAGGGGGCGTCCATTGTGGCATTTGAAGGTTTAGCCGACCGCCTGCAGAGTACCATTCAGAAGATTAAGGGTAAAGGTAAGGTAACAGAACAAGATGTCAAAGAAATGACCAGAGAAGTTCGTCTGGCTTTGTTAGAGGCTGATGTTAACTTCAAAGTTGTGAAAGACTTTGTTAAAAAAATAAAAGAGCGCGCCGTTGGCCAGGAGGTAATGGAAAGTTTAACACCAGGCCAACAGGTTATTAAGGTTGTAAAAGAGGAACTAACAGCGTTAATGGGCGGAGATGAGAGTAAAATTGCTGTAGCCGACCGTCCGCCAACCGTGATTATGATGGTAGGTTTACAAGGGGCTGGTAAGACAACTACCTCAGGTAAATTAGCCAATTTACTGCGCAAAAAGTATAATCGCAAGCCATTACTAGTAGCTGCCGATGTTTACCGTCCAGCAGCCATTGATCAATTGGAGACTTTAGGAAAACAATTGAATATGCCGGTATATTCGGAAGGAACCGAAGCGAATCCAGTGGATATTGCAAATAAAGCCGTGAAATATGCCAAACAAGAGCACTTAGATTATGTTTTGATTGATACCGCTGGTCGTCTGCATGTGGATAATGATTTGATGGATGAATTAATTCAAATTAAGAATAATGTCAACCCAGATGAGATTTTTCTAGTTGTCGATTCGATGACAGGGCAAGATGCCGTCAATGTAGCTGAAAGTTTTAATGAACAATTGGATGTAACAGGTGTTGTCCTTACGAAACTTGATGGGGACACACGTGGCGGTGCAGCTCTCTCGATTAAGGCTGTTACCGATAAGCCGATTAAATTTACTGGGATGGGAGAAAAACTAGACCAATTAGAGGTATTTCATCCAGAACGGATGGCTTCGCGTATCTTAGGCATGGGTGATGTCTTATCATTAATTGAGAAGGCACAGGAAAATGTCGATGAAAAGCGGGCAAAAGAATTAGAAGAAAAGATGCGTTCTGCTTCCTTCACCTTTGATGATTTCCTAGAACAGATGGACCAAGTCAAGAACATGGGGCCTTTAGACGAATTAATGGATATGATTCCAGGGGCAAACAAGATGAAGGGTCTAAAGAATGTTGATTTTGATGAGAAACAAATTGCCCATGTTGAAGCAATTATTCAATCAATGACGGCCAAAGAACGGCAAGATCCAAGCTTGATGAATGCGAGCAGAAAAAAGCGGATTGCCAAAGGATCAGGACGCTCTGTATCAGAAGTTAACCGTTTGTTAAAGCAGTTCGATGAGATGAAGAAAATGATGAAACAAATGACTAATATGCAGCAAGGAAAGAAAGGAAAAAAGAACAAGAAGATGAAAGGATTTAATTTTCCGTTCATGTAAGGTAAAAACACTTTACAGACTAAAAATAATCTGTTACAATTCTATCTTGTGTAAGAAATTAATTTGGAGGTGTTAAATATGGCAGTAAAAATTCGTTTAAAACGTATGGGATCTAAAAGAAATCCATTCTATCGTGTAGTAGTAGCAGATTCTCGCTCTCCACGTGACGGACGTATTATCGAACAAATTGGGACTTATAATCCGGTAGCTAATCCGGCTGAAGTAAAATTAGATGCAGATAAGGCAGTTGATTGGATGTCTAAAGGTGCGAAACCAAGTGATACGGTACGTAACCTTTTCTCTTCTGAAGGCATCATGCAAAAATTCCACGAATCAAAAAATCAATCATAAAGTGATGTGATTCGATGAAAAAATTGATTGAAACAATTGTAGAACCTTTAGTTGATCACCCCGAGGACATTGTTGTAACAGAACGAGAAGAGGAAAGCAAAATTGTTTTTCATCTTCAGGTGAACGAGAACGATGTAGGCAAGGTGATTGGTAAGAATGGTCGCATTGCCAAATCAATTCGTACGGTTGTCTATGCAGCCGGTATGAAATCTAATAACAAAAAGATTTTTTTGGATATTATGTAAAAAGAGGGAGCCTATACTAACAGGCCCCTCTTTTTTATAAGGTCAGCGTACAATGTCAAATACTTTTTTTAAGTTTTTGGATAACTCTAATACACCTACCATAAATAAATTTTTTTACAAGTAGCATTTAACCAAGT
>NZ_JAFBFA010000025.1 GCF_016909015.1 Gracilibacillus alcaliphilus | reverse complement strand
AACAAGCGATAGCGCGTTAGTCTAGGCAAGTGTACATTTTGATAAGACCTGAAATATTGGTGGGAAAACTATGTCGAGAAAAACTTGACACATACGGATGGCTTTTTGGAGGGCACCTTTTTTTCTAGTATGTTAAAATAGATATAAAATGAGACTTGCCCAGCAGGGGAGTCCAGTTCTTGTTGCTTTTTTTGAGTTACTATAAAGAACGGTTAGCACCGTGATAAAACGGAAATGCAGAAAGGTTGGATAATCAGAAGGCATATTCACACACCAGCTGCCAAACAAATTGCAGGTGATCTCGAACAAGGGAATTACCCAGAGGCAGCAGCCCTTTTATTGGCATATTATTATGATCCGAGATAGGAACATTCGATTACACACTATCCAAGTGACAAACAGATTCATATCTATGCTGATCATCTGGATGAAGCATTAGCAGCAGTGACAATGTAATCAAAGAAGAAAACAGCAAGTTCAACAAAAAATAGGCAGGTGCAGACATGGAAACAAAGAATCAGAATTTTTTTCGCGAATTTAATCAGGCATTTGCACGTGGAGATGTAGAAACCATTTTGGCAAGTGTGACAGATGATGTCGTTTGGCGTATGGCCGGTAACGATACGATCAGAGGAATCGAGGCCCTTAAAGATGCCCTGCAAGGAATGGACAATGGCAATGATTTTGAACAGGAAGTAGAAAATCTAATTACCCATGGAAAACAGGCGGCCATTAATGGGTTGATTCACTCTACTGATCATAATGGTGAACAGCGTCATTATTGCTTTTGCGATATCTATAAGTTGAATAAACATAAGGATGGCAAGATAAAGGAGATTATCAGCTATGTCGTCGAGGCTTAACTAGTGAAACAACTGTGGACATTTGGGATAGAACAGGCGAAATCTTGTCTGTTCGCCGTCGTTATTTTTTCAAGTTTGGCCATTACGCAGTTTTTGGATCTGCCTTATCGATATGATATTATCTTATTGATTTGTATAGTGACTCAGATTATTATGTTAGTTACTCATTTAGAAACATGGGATGAGTTAAAGGTAATTTGTGTTTTTCATGTGATTGGTCTCGCTTTAGAAATATATAAGGTACATATGGGGTCATGGAGTTATCCTGAGGAGGGGGTTACCAAACTATTTGGTGTTCCACTTTATAGCGGATTTATGTATGCTAGCGTGGCCAGTTATTTATGCCAAGCATGGCGGAGACTGGATATCAGGCTTACACGCTGGCCTTCGACTTGGGCAGTGGCTGTCTTAAGTATGGCGATCTATTTAAATTTTTTTACGCATCATTACATATATGATGGGCGGTGGGTACTAAAGCTAGCGACGGTGCTTTTATTTCTGCCGACGGTCGTTTATTATCGTGTAAATCAGAAGGTCTATCAGATGCCGCTCGTGTTATCTTTTGTATTAATTGGTTTCTTTATCTGGATTGCCGAGAATATCGCTACCTTCTTTGGTGCTTGGCAGTATCCAGGCCAGTCAGAGACATGGGGGCTTGTCCATCTAGGGAAAATCAGTTCATGGCTGTTATTGGTCATCGTTAGTTTTTTAATTGTTGCGATGTTAAAACATATAAAAGAAAAGCAAAAGCCAGCCACCTAAGTAGGTGCTGGCTTATTCTATATCTTATGCTTCTACTACAAATTCAAATCCTGCACGTAGTGTAATATCTTTACCGATTAGTACACCGCCTGTTTCAAGTGCAGCGTTCCAAGTTAAACCATAATCTTCACGATTGATTTTTCCTTCCACATCCACACCTGCGATCATGTTTCCTTGCATTGGATCTTTTGCGATACCATTATATTCGACTTTGAATGTTTCTGTTTTCGTTACATCTTTGATAGTAAGGTTACCTGTTACTTCAAACGTTTCATCGTTTACCTTTTTAATGTCAGTACTTTCAAAGGTAATAGTTGGGTAAGTCTCTGCATCAAAGAAGTCGCCTGATTTTAAGTGACCATTACGATCCTCATTATTTGTTTCAATCGATGTCACCTGAATAGTAGCTTTTACACTAGCATCTTCTAATCTTTCAAAATCACCGTTAAAGTCTATATCGAAATCTTGGAATTCCCCTTTTGCTTTTGAAACCATCATATGTTTTACTTCAAAGTTTAACCCACTGTGTACTTTGTCTAAATTTACTTTTGCCATTATTAAAATTCCTCCCCGAAAATTATTAACTTACTTTATGTAACTAAGTATATAATCATTATTTAATTACGTCAAGTAATTTAATTATTTTATTTCTGTGCAAAGTTTGTTATACTATATGTAAAGAGGTGAAAGGTATGACAGATACTGCGATTTGCCCAAAATTTGAAGCGGCATTAAATATATTGAATAAGCGTTGGACTGGGTTGATAATTTTTCAGCTATTGGAAGGGGCGCAACGTTTCTCTACGATTGAGTCAGCCATTGGCATTAGCGGGCGAGTGTTATCCGAGCGTTTAAAGGATTTAGAAAAACATGGTATTGTCAAACGCTCCGTGTACGATGAGACACCGGTACGAATTGAATACGAATTGACGGAAAAAGGAATTGCTTTACAGCCTGTGTTAGAAAATATTCAAACATGGGCAGAGAGTTGGATGGAAAGTAAACCTCTTGTGTAACGTATTCCCAAAATCATCTAAAATAAAACTGTAAAGCGTAAAGCTTTACAGTTTTATTTGATACTAAAAGAGAAAAGCCGCTGTTACATGGTGATGTAATGCATTTTTGCTGTATAGACGGGGAGAATTTTTGTATGATGAAAGTAAATATGTTGGCAAAGGGGAAAATACATGATCTTCCATTACCAATCGCGTTGCAACTGTCTATGCAACATGTGAATTATGTTATGATAAAACAACAGTTGAGACAATTGGAGGCAGGTTATGCAGGGGAAGAACAGCTTACTTACTAGGGAAGCAACGAGTAAACTCCTGTAGCGTTCAGAGCTTGTTAGGTATGGAAAAGGAAAGAATAGTTATTATCGTCACCCAAAATTAGTGGACATAATACTAAGTTACTTGAAAACACGTACAAGTGACTTAAAAAAGAAGGTTGAGTGACTTAAAAAGTCTATATAGTATTTATTCAGTATTAACAATAGATAAAATTAAGAGGTGCCATGTTATGAAATATCTTCTAATAAGTATAGCGAGTGTAATGGTTGTGGCTATAATGATTACTGCTATTATCTATTATCAAGAACCAACCCAAGTAAGCTTGCCGGAACAGCCGATATCGGAAGAAAGTGATTATGCAGATCTAGTGCCACAGGCCGTGGAGGTTGAAGATGTTATTTCCTACTCCTTACAAGGCGACACATTGACTGTTACTTTTAATAAAGGGAAGGATTGGATAACTGTGCCTGTTGAGAAAGAGCTGTTATTTACCGGGGAGTACAGTGGAAACCAACAGCAATTGATCGAGCAGAGTTACCTGTTGTCGGAGGAGCGTGCGGCCTTTTTATATGCAGAGCAGTCTGATACAGGTCCGCAAAATATTTTGCTGATTTCTACAACTGATCAAGGTAAGTCATGGGAAAAATCACTGGTAGTTGAGCAATTTCCACCACTGAGATTTCGCAAGGTCGATTTTGTGGATGACTCATTTGGCTATGTGATTTTGTCTGGTGACCGCACGATGTCGCAAGAATATTCCAGTATTTTTCTTTCATATGACGGCGGTGAAACCTGGGAAGAGGTCAATCGCCCTGATGTGACACGACTGGTTGCTGATGGCGGCTTTGTAGATGAACAGACAGGTTTTGTATCATTTGGTATCCTTAATCCAGAGGAACCATCCCTATATCGGACACAAGATGGCGGTCAAAACTGGCAGGAAGCTGTCTTTGAGATGCCGGATCAATATCTGCCTGTCTTTGTTCAGGCAGAAATGCCTGTTAAAGAAGATGACCATTTAACCGTACTTGTCAATCAAGGGTCGTCAGGTGATTACGATGGTGGTCTTGTCAAAGGAAAGTTTATCTCAGAAGACCAAGGCGAGACTTGGCAGTTTGTGGAGGAGGTGGAGCCTGATGAGTAAGATCGTCGGCTGGATTAGCTTTTTATTAGCAGTCGGATTATTTTGTCTGCAAATGGGGTATCTGGTATTCCACCAAAACTATCATGTCGAATATGTAGATTACCGGCTCTTTTATTGGATCAATATTATTTGTACGCTGTTTCTCTTGATAGCAATTCTGCTGTTGACAAGAATCAGGAAGATGATTAGCTGTGGCATAGCAGGATCTGTTCTCTTGACAATGGGGATTCTGTTAATGATAAGTGATAAGCCTGTGAACCATATCATCAGCCTGTCACCTGATGGAGAGCAGCTGTTACTGTTAAAGGAAAACACCGATCAGCAGACCGCGACTTATTACCGGACCTATTATGGTATTCTAGCAAGACCTCAGCAAGACAGGCTAAATGGAACCACTGGGGAATTCAAGGTGCAATGGGTAGCTAATGATATAGCAGTTATCACGTATCCGACAACAAGCGGTTCTTTGCAGCAATTTGTGGCCACTTATGGCGATCGCGGCAGTGGTTACTCTTACTATCATGTGGAGGCAGAGATTTATGGCACATGGCAGGGACCTGACATCGAATTGATTAGAGATTCAGAGGGACTGCGCATCATAGAAAATGGAGAAATGGAAGAGTTTGATGCCGCACATATCCGTCAATTTGGCACACTTGCAATTGTATTAGAAAAGGATGGAGAGGCAGTCTGGACGATCTCATTAGACGAAACTTTTCAAGTAGATACCGATCCATCTGCATTAAAAGAGGGAACTATTAGTATCTATAAAGCGACAATGGAGGAGAATGAGCCAGTTCGATTACATCATCAAAATGTTCAGTAAATATGTTAAACTAGCATTATATATTTGCATAAAAAAGGATGATCATAAGATGACAAACAATATTCTGAAAAACGATTGGTCCGATCGCTTAGCTGGAGAATTCGAAAAAGACTATTATCTCGCACTAAGAGAATTTCTTAAAAAAGAATATCAGCAATTTACGATATATCCAAATATGTATGATATCTATAATGCGTTGCACTATACCCCGTTCGAACAGGTGAAAGTGGTAATCTTAGGACAGGATCCTTACCATGGACCAAATCAGGCCCATGGACTGAGCTTTTCGGTAAAGCCGGAGGTAGCTATTCCGCCTTCTTTGAAAAATATTTATAAAGAGCTGCAATCTGATATTGGTTGTGTCATTCCAAATCATGGATATCTGGTAGATTGGGCCAAACAAGGTGTACTGCTTTTAAACAATGTCCTGACTGTTAGACAAGGACAAGCTCACTCCCATCAAGGCAAAGGCTGGGAACAGTTTACCGATCAAGTCATTACAACACTGAATCAAAAGGATACCCCAGTTGTGTATATTTTATGGGGATCAGCCGCCCAGAAGAAACAGGCATTAATTGATACCAGCAAGCACTTAATTATTAAATCTCCTCACCCAAGCCCGTTATCTGCCCATCGCGGTTTCTTTGGCAGTAGGCCTTTCTCAAGAACCAATCAGCTCTTGCAAGAGAACGGCCAGCAGCCAATTGATTGGCAGATCAGTTAATGAAGAAGACCCGCCACATATCCGGCGGGTCATTTTTGTTGAAGCATTTCCTTGATTTCACGAATTTCTTTACGTAATTCTTTAATTTCACTGGTATCTTCCTTGATCTCACCGGTATCTTGTTCCACTTCTTCCGAGATTTTTTGGGCATTATTTACAATCTCCCCAACAATCAAATTGATCATAATAAAGGTGGTAACTACGATAAAAGAGATAAAATACAGCCAGGATGAAGGTTCTTGATCAAAAATCGGACGAAAAATTCCACTTGCCCAAGATTCTAATGTAAAAATCTGAAATAATGTAACAAAGCTTAAAAAGATATTACCAAAATATTCAGGTGAGACATCACTATAAAAAGAGGTACCCAGTACGGCATACACATAAAAAATAATCAACATAACCAAAAGTACACTGCTAATTGTTGGAATCGCCATAAATAAAGCAGCAACTATGCGGCGCAGTGTGGGAACGGTTGTGATGGTACGAAATACCCGTAATATACGAAAAATACGTAACACACTGACAAAAGGTGTGCTGTATAAAATTAAGCTGCCAAACACAACGATAAAATCAAAAATATTCCATGGATTAGAGAAGAACTCCTTTTTCAAGACAATCATTTTCAAGACAACTTCTAGAGTGAATATAGCTAGTATCAATATATCAATAATGATTAAAACGGTATAATAACGTTGATAAACAGGTGGAAAGGTCTCTAATCCAATTAACACCGCATTAAAAACAATTAATGTCGTAATAAAACGATGAAAGCGAGTATCTTCCACAAGTTTTCGTATATATTCCATGTCAAAACTCCTTTACTTGGTACCTGTTTTTCATTTTATCATGGTGTCAATCGTCCGTAAAATTCTACCTTAAGAAGAATAAAAAAACATGCCAAAAGTCTTGTTAAATGTAAAAAAATAAATATTCATTTGATTGATGTTAGGTAAAGGAGTATGATAATGCGTATGGTAATGAATAAAATAATGGTGTTAAGTTTCAAACACACAAAAACTACTTAAAAATTGATTTATTATGAAATTGCGAGTGATAAGTTTCCAGTTCAACACTAAGCAGAAGCAACAGTTTTGGCTGCAAGCGTAACTGCTTAATTTCAATACGAATGAAATAACTTTTTGAGTAACGTGTTACTCGATGAAATGAAAGGAAGCCAGATCGATGGATTTAAAAACAGCAGTAAAGGAATGGATCAAACGTTCATCACCCTTCCATCATATAGTACTCTATTATTTATCAGCAGTAATTATCAGTACAACGATTGTCAGTTTGCCTTTTTTGCACCGAGCAGGAGCAGAGTTATCCTTTATTGATGCGATGTTCACGGCCGTGACAGCAATTAGTGTCACTGGTTTGTCCACTGTGTCGATACCGGAAATTTTTAATCCAGCTGGGCAAGTGGCGATAGCGGCAATTATGCATTTAGGCGGCATCGGAATTATGTCGATGGGGACATTTATTTGGGTGCTTCTCGGTAAGAAGGTAGGTCTTCGCCAGCGCAAGATTATGATGGTCGATCAAAATAGTAAAACATTGGCAGGATTAGTGAAGCTGATGTTAACGATTTTTCGGATTATTTTGTTAATTGAGGCTGCCGGTGCAATCATTTTATCGATTCATTATTTGCGTTATTTTGATACAGCTTGGGAAGCGATCCATCAAGGGATTTTTGCCTCTATCAGTGCAACAACCAATGGGGGGTTAGATATAACGGGTGCTTCTTTGATTCCATTTGCCGATGACTATTTTGTTCAAACGGTGCATATGATTTTGATTATTCTAGGAGCGATTGGTTTTCCTGTGCTGTTGGAAGTGCAGGAAGTATTACACGGCAAGAAAAAAGGTGTACATGACCATCATAAGTTTTCTTTGTTTGCCAAGATCACGACAACAACTTTCTTTTGGTTAGTTATATTAGGGGCAGTTCTTATTTTTATACTAGAAAAGAATCATTTTTTTGCAGATAAATCGTGGCATGAGGTCTTGTTTTACAGTCTGTTCCAATCTGTTACCAGTCGAAGTGGTGGGTTATCCACCTTGGAAATGACAGAATTCTCTGTATCTACCTTATTCTTTATGAGTATTTTGATGTTTATCGGTGCCTCACCTAGCAGTGTCGGCGGTGGGATACGGACAACAACCTTTGCGATTAGTCTGCTTACCATTTGGAATTATGCCAAGGGAAACACTGGGGTGAAGGTGTTTAGCCGTGAAATTCATCAAGAGGACATCCTGCGTTCTTTTATTGTTATAACTACGGCCATGATCTTGTGCATCAGCTCTGTGCTAATTCTTATGCAAACAGAAACTTTCTCGATGATGGAAATTATCTTTGAGGTGACTTCTGCTTTTGGAACGTGCGGTCTTTCAATGGGAATTACACCAGAATTATCCGGGATCGGGAAGGGAGTGATCATGTTCTTAATGTTTATCGGACGGATCGGTGTCTTTACTTTCTTGTTTATTATACGAGGAGATGAAACAAAGGATCGCTTCCATTATCCAAAGGAACGAATTATTATTGGTTAATTATGTAAGGGAACGCTGACAGTTGCCGCAATTTAATTAAGGAGATCTTTAGTTTGTGAGCTTCTTGCGCCTAAAATCAGTGTTGTTTTCAATATTTCGAAAAGTTCATCATCGTGGACCACAAGGGCTGCTTCAGGCAGCTCTTTTTTAAGAGGCTTCACCACCATCCGGCATTTGTCCTGACTTAACGAATGTTGTCAGAAACTAATATCTATTTATACCATTTGTCTACATTTTTCCCGTATAGCAGTTCAATCAGTATACGTGAACCAATGGAATATAGTATAGTAATAAGTAGCACGTGTATCTATACATAGTCGTGCAGAATGGAGGCGGATGAATGGAGTATCAGAAAGAAGTTTCGCAAATTTTGCAGAATATTGAAAAAGTTATGATTGGAAAACAGCGGGAAGTAATGCTGAGTCTTGTGGCCCTATTGGCAGACGGACATGTCCTGTTGGAAGACGTCCCGGGTGTAGGGAAGACCATGATGGTTCGCTCCTTATCCAAATCACTTGATTGTGAATTTAAACGAATTCAATTTACACCTGACCTATTACCATCTGATGTGACAGGTGTTTCGATATATAATCCGAAAGACATGGCATTTGAATTTAGAAGAGGTCCTATTTTTGGAGATATTATCTTGGCAGATGAAATTAACAGAACGTCACCGAAAACGCAATCGGCATTGTTAGAAGCAATGGAAGAAATGAACGTAACCATCGACGGAATGACCAAATCATTAAAGAAGCCGTTTTTTGTAATGGCAACTCAGAATCCAGTTGATTATGAAGGTACATATCCCTTACCAGAGGCCCAGCTGGATCGGTTCTTAATGAAACTTCGCATGGGGTATCCAAATGAAGCAGATGAGATAGAAATGCTCAATCGAACGGATCGTACCCACCCTTTGGATGAAATTGAGCCAGTAATTCATCGAGAACAATTGCTAGACATGCAAAAGCAAATTGAAGGGCTTTATGTAGATGAGACGGTTAAACAATATATTGTACGGTTGACTGCAGCTACCCGTAAGAGTCCATATGTTCAGCTTGGTGTCAGCCCGCGTGGATCAATTGCCTTGATGAAAGCTGCGAAGGCTTACGCATTTGTACAGAATCGAGAATTTGTGATTCCGGATGATGTTATGTATTTAGCCCCTTATGTGTTAACCCACCGTATTATCTTACGACCAGAAGCAAGATATGAAGGTATTATCCCTTCTCATTTATTGAAGACTATTCTAGAAGAAGTTGATGTTCCTGTCAGAAGGGAATTACATGGATGAAACGACTGATGCACATATTGGTCAAAGAGCTTCAATTTTTCCTCTTGCTTGTTTTATTATTTGGTTTTGCCATGTTTCAAGGTGGTTTCGTCAGCTGGTTTTTATTCTACAGTATGTTACCCATCCTGCTCTATCTAATGATGATCCCGTTTTATCCTATCAAGAATTGGAAGGTGACAAGAAACTTATCAGACCGTTACCTGGCCACAGGCAGTGAAGTCGAGGTTACCGTTACCATCGAAAGAAAATTTCCTTTTCCTATCTTTTTTCTATTAATGGAGGAGATTTATCCGGAAAGTCTTCATTATAAACATATCGGAGAGAAACAGTACCAGTATTTATCGAATGATCAGCCATTACAACGACGAAAAAGAATCAAGAAGGTAATACATCTTTGTTTCCGCAGAACAGTTCAGGTGCATTATATCTTAGACCATCTGCCCAGAGGAAAACATCAACTGGCAGGTACACGGATTACCATTGGAGATGCCTTTGGATTTATTGATTTGTCAAGCAACTTTCAGGATCCGCAGGAATTTTATGTTTATCCAGCTGTACATCCTATGAAGTGGTCGATCCGGTCGCATAGCATGGAAGAAGGAAACACCTCTGTACAAGTAACGAATGATAAACTATCCAATATTGTCTCTGGTGTGAGGGAATATGTTCCAGGAGATCGAGTGTCTTGGATTGACTGGAAAACAAGCGCTAAAAAGAACACGATGATCACGAAAGAATTCGAACAGGAAAAGGATGCTAATATTACAGTGCTGCTGGATGTCAGTTCAACTGCACCTAATCAGTTAGTGTTTGATGCCAGTATCCAATGGACGATTTCTGTGTTATATTTGCTCCGAAAAAATGGCCAACAGGTTTCTTTCCTTACATTAGGAGAAAAATCACGCTTATTTACTAACCATCATATATATGCCCAATTTGCCGGAGTGCAGAATTATTTGGCCACGGTCACTCCAGAGGAGACGGCCTGGATTGATGGATTGCAGAAGGCTCCTCATACATTTGTTAAAGGAAGTGTGTATCTATTTGTTGTGCACCATTTAGATGAAGCAATAGTCCAGCGTTTATTAAGATGGCGGACACAAGAATTGGTGTTGATTTGTTATATTGCCCCAAGTGAATTACTTGATCCTGCAACAATGAACGTCATCCGTGCGCTCCGTAAACAGCAAGTCAGTGTTCAAACGATTACGGAAGAGCAGCTTGTGCAAACGGATTGGGAGGTGACTCCAACACGATGAAAGCAAGAAATACAGCAACATTTATTATGCTAGTGGCAGGTTTTCTGTTATTTTGGGAATGGCTGCGTCCTTTAGAACAAGTAACAGACACGGACGGCTCGTATCTCTTTGTTTTATTTACCGTCATTTGTTTTCTAACCTCTTATTTTATCAAAAATGGCTTAGGTAAATTCTCGATTAAATTTACCGCTATGCTGCTGATGTTGGATTACTTATTTTTGGACGCACGGTTGTTTTCTGGACCATGGTTACAGCAATTACAAATGGAATTGACTTTTAATATCGATTTGATTTGGCAGAACAATTGGGTCATGATGACGTCCTTTTTTAGAAGCTTGTTGTTCTTGGTTGTCTTATGGCTGATGAGTTATTTATTGCATTATTGGTTTACGATCTCGAACAAATTCTTTTTGTTTGTTGTATTAACGATTATTTATTTGGCAGTCCTAGATACCTTTACGGTTTATGATGCCCAAATGGCCATGATTCGGACATTTATTGTATCTTTTGTTGTACTGGGATTAAATCGTTATCTAAAGCTGATGGAACAGTCAGAACAGAAAAGCGATCAACGGAATCTATGGCAGTGGATGGCGCTTATTATTGGAGTTGTCGCATTTGCGACGATTGCAGGTGTCTATGCTCCCAAATTAGAGCCGCAGTGGCCGGATCCTGTCCCTTTTATTCAAAGTAATGCCGATCATATCGGTTTTGGAAGCGGTGGTTCGGTTCAGCAGGTAGGATATGGAGAAGATGATTCCCAGCTTGGTGGTTCCTTTATGCAAGATGATTCCTTAGTATTTGAGGCAGTGGCTCATGACAATGTCTATTGGCGAATAGAATCTAAGGATGTATACACAGGAAAGGGCTGGGAAACCTCCACCGATCTCAATTATGAGTTAATCGAGGACGGACAGGTCGATTTTGACACTTTTTCTGCACAGCAAGTGGATGTAGAAAGGCATTCGGCAACGGTTAGGCCTGATCCCAATAATCCGTTACCGAGAGTAGTTTATCCATACGGGATAGCTCAGCTGACCTCGAACAATCCGGAGGCCTTTTTTATTGACAGGGATTATGGAGTGATCGAATCCGAATCTTCTGAACAAAGTATGAATAATGGCTATATCATTGATTACGATGCACCATCTTTTTCTGTGAATGACCTGCAGCAGAGTTCTGAAAATGATGAAGCTGCGATTCGTGAACGGTATCTCCAATTGCCAGATGAGCTGCCTGAACGAGTTGGTGATTTAGCGGCAGAAATAACTGCAGAGTTTGATAATCGCTACGATAAGGCAAAAGCCGTCGAGCGTTATTTTGCAGCTAACGGATTCAGGTATCAGACAACAGATATTCCTGTTCCGGAAGGGGATACCGATTATGTCGATCAATTCCTATTTGAGACACAAGTAGGTTATTGTGATAACTATTCGACATCGATGGTGGTTATGCTGCGTACACTGGATATTCCTGCCCGCTGGGTAAAAGGCTTTACTGGAGGAACAGAGGCATTAGAACAGCCTCCTTTACCAGACAATTATTCTTTATATGAAGTAACTAATAATAATGCCCATTCATGGGTAGAAGTCTACTTCCCTGAAACAGGCTGGGTGGCATTTGAACCGACCAGCGGCTTCAGTAATCCGACAGATTTTTATTATGAAGCGACAGAAGATGGCGCAATGGAGCAAGAATTAGATGAGGAAACAAATCCAAATCCGGAAGAAGAACAGCAAGAAGAAGATCAGGAGACGGAAGAAGAGGAAGAACCAGCACAAGATAGTGCAGCGGCAGGCGGCAATCAAGAACAAGGCGGCTGGGGCGGGATACTGTACCTCTGGCTAGCAGTCGGCTTGATTGTGATGATCTTGGGAATAATTGCGTATTTGAAGCGGCATCAAATCCAGAATTGGTATGCGATTCAGCGCTGGCAAAGGCTGCTTGATAAGGCAGAAATGGAGAAGGCTTATCTGTATTTGCTAAAATGTTTGGACAGAAAAGGGTATCCGCGAGAGACGGGGCAGACATTAAGGAAATATGCCAAAGAAGTGGATCAACAGTTAGAAGTGACAGAAATGTCCGAGATTACCTCGATCTATGAAGAATATTTATATCATAACCAAACATCAAATGTATCAGAACAAAAACGATTACAAAACCTCTTTAAACAGCTTGGTCATCGAATATTCACTTGACCAGTGCCCGAACGATTGATAGAATAGAGAAAAATTAGAAAGTAAGCTTGTGGTTGCTAGTTATTGATGTAAAAAAAGTAACCACACAATTTATCAAGGCTGTGGATGTGTCCTATATCATTGAGCGGTGGATGTATGGCGGCCTTGGTAAGGAATAGCCATGACGGCTATTCCAAACACTCTCCATGATTTGAGCGTTAGGGCTCAAATCATGGAGAAGGGGGTCTTGTTCGGGCCTATCTGTCTTTCTGCTTACTATAGGCGGAAAGACAGATTTTTGTGGTTTTTTATTAGGGTTTTTGAAAAATCCCTGTAAGAAAAAGGACGATTTCATTTTTTAAGCGAGGATATCGCTAATACATGATATAATAGATATCGGTTTATGAAGCAGAAAGGGTGGAAAATTTGGACGTAAACAATGAATTAATTTTAGTATTAGATTTTGGCAGTCAATATAACCAATTAATCACAAGAAGAATTCGTGAATTTGGCGTATATAGTGAGCTGCATTCCCATCGATTAACAGTAGAAGAGATCAAAGAAATGAATCCGAAAGGGATCATTCTGTCAGGCGGCCCTCACAGTGTCTATGGAGAAAATAGTTTCCGTTGTGATGAGGGGATTTTTGATCTTGGCATTCCTGTACTAGGAATTTGTTATGGTATGCAGTTAATGACCCACCATTTTGATGGTGTAGTAGAGCGTGCGAATGAACGTGAATATGGAAAGGCAGATATTCATGTCAAAGAAGGCGCAGTTCTTTTTGATGGTACACCAACAGAGCAAGTCGTTTGGATGAGTCATAGCGATAAAATTATCGAGCCGCCACAAGGTTTTGATATTGAGGCAACTAGTTCTTCCACACCAGTTGCAGCTATGAGCAACCACGAAAAGCGTTTATATGGTGTTCAATTCCACCCAGAAGTTCGCAATACAGAATATGGGAATGATTTATTAAAAACATTTGTCTTCCAAGCGTGTGAATGTAAAGGCGATTGGACAATGGCAAACTTTATTGATATGGAAGTAGACAAGATCCGTGAACAAGTTGGCGATCGGAACGTATTGTGTGCCTTAAGCGGCGGAGTGGACTCCTCTGTTGTGGCAGCTTTGATCCATCGTGCGATTGGTGATCAATTAACTTGTATCTTTGTGGATCATGGTTTATTAAGAAAAGACGAAGGTGAAACAGTAATGCGCACCTTCCGCGATCAATTCCAGATGAATATTATTAAAGTGGACGCTGCAGATCGCTTCTTATCAAAATTAGAAGGCGTATCTGATCCTGAAAAGAAACGTAAGATTATTGGTAATGAATTTATCTATGTCTTCGATGATGAAGCAGCTAAACTGGAGAATATGGACTTTTTGGCACAAGGTACACTTTATACAGATATCGTGGAAAGTGGTACCGAAACAGCCCAAACAATCAAATCACACCACAATGTTGGCGGGCTACCAGAAGATATGGAATTCAAACTAATTGAGCCATTAAATACATTATTCAAAGATGAAGTACGTGCCCTTGGTACAGAATTGGGGCTTCCAGATGAAATTGTCTGGCGCCAGCCCTTCCCAGGACCAGGCCTTGGCATTCGTGTCTTAGGCGAGATCACTCCTGAAAAGGTAGAAATCGTACGTGAATCAGACGCAATTTTGCGCGAAGAAATCAAAAAAGCCGGCTTAGACCGTGATATCTGGCAATACTTCACCGTGCTTCCAGATATCCGCAGTGTAGGGGTAATGGGTGACGCCCGTACCTATGACTATGCAATTGGTATCCGTGCCGTAACGTCTATCGACGGCATGACATCTGACTGGGCCAGAATCCCATGGGATGTATTAGAGAAGATATCAACACGATTGGTAAATGAAGTCGATCATATTAACAGGGTGTTGTATGATGTGACTAGTAAGCCCCCAGCTACGATCGAGTGGGAGTAGTAACAGGAGCCCTAAAAGCCTTGGTAACACATGGTTTTCAGGGCTTTTTTATTCTTCATGGCACAGTTATGGCACACTTTGAAATTTTGTCTGCATAAACTGATTACTGCTGTAATGTTCAATTTGTGTATCATCACTTGTTTTTAGCTGAATAATATTACTTAATCTTTCTGCAACTTGAAAATTGCTATTTGGATAGAGGTGTCCATAGGTACCTAAAGTCGTTTGTATATCCTCATGTCCAAGTCTGTCTTTAATCACTAAAGGATTTTCTCCCATGCTAATTAACAAAGAAGCATGAGAGTGTCTTAATCCATGGATTTTGATCCTGTGGATGTTTGCAGCCTTGGCAAAGCGCTTAATAGAATGGGAAACAGTGTATTTTTGAGTTGGGATTCCATTATACGATAAAATGAAATTGGTTTTACATTGCTTCTGTTGTGCCTCTTTCCAATCTCGTAATAAGCTCAGTGTATCTGAATCTAAAGCAATAACTCGAATGCTTGCTTTTGTTTTAGGATCTGTAAAACGATAGTTGGAAGCATTCTTGTAATAAAGAGTTTTGGAAATGTTTAGCGTTCCTTCCTCAAAGTCTATATCATCCCATTGTAAGGCAGAGGCTTCACCAATACGCATACCTGTCATGAATAAAAGCCAGATAATGATAAATTGAAAATGCTGAAAGTAATCGCCTAGATAAATCTTGGAAATAACAGCCTCAAATTCTTCCTTCGTCCAAAAATCAATTTCGGCTTTAACTTTTTTAACATTTCCAATTATCTTTGATGGATTTTCTTTCATTAAACCTAATACAATCGCTCTATCAAAAGCTAAGGATAATAAACCTTGTATGCCTCGAACGTATTGACTAGAGTATTTTTCAGTAGCGTTTAATTGCCATCTTTGCAAGATTAATGGTGTGATATCTGAAAGACTTACGTTATAAAAATAAGCAAAGTGTTTATTTATTGTGTGTTGCCTATTCTCAAAAGTGCTTTCTTTCACTTGGTTCTTATACCAAGGTACAAAAAACTCCTTCGTAAACTTCTCAAAAGTCATACTACTATTTGGATTATAAGCACCTTCACTATGATCTAAAATCAATTTAGCATAAGCATTTTCGGCTTCCGCTTTCGTTTTAAATCCACTCATTCTTTTCTGTATTCTTTTTCCTGTGACTGGATCAAAACCTAAACTTACCCTAAAATGATATGTTCCATTGGGGTGTTTCTTCACTTTAATCATTGTTTTTCCTTTCCTTGATTAAAGCAGCCTCACTGGAACCACAAGATTCTAATAAATCTGTCTGACTAAGCGTTATTCCCAATATTTCTTCCACGGCTTCTACAGGCACTCGACCTAACTTTTTCGTGTTGTAGAAACCATAGCCTTTCTGCACCATAAGACATTTAGCCTCACGGATAATGTCTCGGGAGAAAGAGGGACCATAACCTAAATCTATTAAGTCCTTTCGGGTTATAGTTACTATCATATTGCTCCTTTCTCGGTCGAGCCAATACAATATATATTTATTATACCATGCTTCATGATGTTTTTTGATAGAGCGAACTTTGAAAATCAGACGGCTGTTGGTACAGCTCCACGGGAATTTCACCCCTGCAAGTATTTCTTCCAGCCCTACTCATAGCTTGCGACGCTTTTAACGCTCGAACCATGACGGTAGGGGAGTATCATTATCCTAACTGATGAGTTATCGCCAGCAATCCACCACGATTACATTAGATTCATAGATTTTCGCTCGTTTCTATTAAAAGTCATGGCGTATGAATCAATTAGCTCACCATCAGTAGGACTTATCTGATTTTTGATCTATACTGCACAGCGTTATCTTCCGTGCTTTCTTTGTCAGTGAATAAATTATGATGAATGAAAGGGTTTTTAAGTAGATTCCTTCATGCAGAACGACCACTTTCATTGTTTCAGCAAGTAATTTCGAAGTGAGCCACTTGAAATCTTGTCTTTTTTCTCTGTCATATGGATATTGCAAAGTGGACGATGACTTCCCTCTTCATAACCTTCAACAAAGTTTTTTATAAAATGCCAAATGAAACCCTTATTTTTTTACAAAGCAACTTATGAAAAGTGGATTTTTCTATACACAAAGCAGGATGATGAAAAATTGAGATGGACATCAGAAGAAAATAGCTTTTCACCTCTCTTTATACTTAGTCCCAATACAAAAGGTCTATTTGCTGCATTATTTATAAAAAATATTAAAAGTTTTTATTTACATAGTTCAGATAGCTACGATCCATTTCATCTTTCTCTTTTATTACAATTGGGACTATATATTTTGCCAAAAGGAGAAGCGTTCTCTTTAAAAATCGAAAAAGTCTCAAGTAACTTAAATGTTATTTTAGCCTAAACAAACTCGCTTTTGGAATTGATAAATTTAGTTTCTTTAGAAATGGTAATGAGATTAAAATGTATTTGTACATAAGTTTGTAATATATTCTCTTCTCTTCTCTAATATTATCTCCATTTAATTTAGGTGCTTCTTCATATTCTCCATAAACTTGGAAGGTAATGGTCTCATTATCTGGACCCTTTGCTTCATAAAGTAACCGAGCAGGAGGTTTTGTACTAACCATCTGTGGTGATCGTAGAAAAAATAACGGATTGCTTATAACAACCATTTTTAAGCACAAAATTTAAGGGAAATTTAATAATTAACCCACTAATTTTTTAAACTGTTTCACTCATACTTCAAGGAAAGAGGTAGAGGAGGGAACCGCAAAAAGGAGAGGTGGCTTTTTTATGCGTAATTTTCGTAATTGAATTATTACATATGAAACAATGAACCTAGGTAAAAAGAATATATTAATTTAATGATTATATTTTACCAACAGTTTATCAGTGAGAGAACGATGTAATGCGAAAATGGTTTTAGCATTTGGGTAAATTAATAAAATCAGACAATTCTTATACTTGTATCATTTGGCGTGGGAGATAGATGGAACATAAATGAGAAACATGGTTAATTTACTCTTTCTTTAAATAGCAAGATAGAAGAAAAATTCAATATAAATACGAAACTAGATTATGGAGGAGAAAGATGACTGATTTTTTTGGACAAGTAAGATACTCTCTTGGGGGGATTTTTAATGAGTATATTAATACGAAAGAAAACGTGTTAGAAATTAACTATGAAATACCAAAAAGTTATACTGACAAATATATAAGAGTCCAACATTCAGGTAAGGTGAATATATTGAAAAATGAACGTTTCATTATATTTCTAACTGAAAGTATTTATAATGTTCCAGAGCTGAAAGCAAAATTGTTAGAATCAGGTGTATATGCTGAGGAGTTTTCAGAGATCTTTTTAAATCTATTTATTTTAGAACGGGAAAATATTGTTAAGCATTTACGAGGTATGTTCACACTTTTGATTTGGGATAAAGAGGAAAAGAGCTTATTTATTGCCAGAGATCCTTTTGGTATAAAGCCATTTTATTATAAAGAAACTGATGGAATTTTAACTTTTGCAACGAAACAAAGTGATTTGTGTTGTCCGGGACCGGAAACTCTTTCTATTAAATCACTTCAAGACTATCTTACCTTTCAATATGTTCCTGTTGAGGGATTAATGAAAGGGACTCAAAAATTAAAGCCTGGCCATTATTTAATAAAAACTTTTGGAAAAAAGTTGCGTACTTACGAATATTGTCACTTAAATTTTCAACCAAATAAAAATAGAACCCTAGATGGCACTATTAAGCAAACCCGCAAAACATTGGAAGAAAGCATTTATGCCCATATGAAGGGGACTCAATCCATAGGAGCTTATCTATCAGGTGGAGTTGATTCTACTAGTCTTGTTGCTCTAGCCAAGCAATACAAATCTAACATTCAAACTTTTACCGTTGGTTTTAAACGACAAGGATATAATGAATGTGATGTGGCTAAAGATACAGCTAAAGAACTAGGAGTCGAAAATATCCAAAAAATCATCACTCCCGAAGAAGTAATTCAAGAATTACCTAAGATAATTTGGTATATGGGTGAACCAATCGCCGACCCTGCAGCTATTCCTAATTACTTTTTAGTTAGAGAAGCAAAAAAACATGTAGATGTTGTCTTATCAGGAGAAGGAGCCGATGAATTATTTGGTGGTTATAATATTTATCGGGAATCAGAGTCTTTAAAGGTTTTTAATTATATTCCTAGACCTTTAAAATGTATTATTAATCGGATTTCATTGATATTACCAGAAAGTATTAAAGGGAAAAGTTTTCTTTGGCGCGGAACAACTCCGTTATCACAACGTTATGTAGGAAACGCATATATTTTCAATGAAAATATGAAAAAAGACTTATTGAAACACTATGACGCAAATCAACAGTTTACAGAGATTACCAAACGATTATTTCAGAATATTCGCAATTTAGATGAACCCACTCAAATGCAATATATTGATATCCATACTTGGCTAAGTGGAGATATTTTACCTGTAGCAGATCGAATGACGAGTTCTCATTCCCTAGAATTACGAGTTCCATTTTTAGATTTAAAATTATTTGACATCGCACGTACAATCCCAACCTCTATGAAGATAACACATGGCACAACATACATTTTAAGACAAGCTATGCAAGATCTTATTCCAAGTTCGGTAAAGGATCGAAGAAAGTTAGGATTTCCTGTTCCTATTCGCCATTGGTTGAAAGAAGAACTGTATGAATGGGCGAAATATACAATTGATAATAGCCCAACTGATGAAATTTTTTATAAACATCAGATAAAAAAACTACTTGAAAAACACGTACAAAACAAACACGATTATAGTCGTGAACTGTGGACGATTCTTACCTTTATGGTTTGGTATCAGCTTTATATGCAACCTTTTTAATTGAAGTAAAGTGATGAATTAACTTATAACTATATCATAATGTACGCTTATGGCCGGATGAAAGTAAATAAGGGATACTTTATGTCAAACTTGCACGTAATTTCGGATTTCCTTTTTTATTACTGTCGTCATTCTCTGATTTAAGTTGTTTTATTTGTTCCAGATTTCTCCTAAAAGTTCTCTTTCTATATGCGAAAAAAGAAGGGATTTGACTTCTCTTTCTTAATGTATTAATAGTTGGTATGTAATTATCATCTTAGATATAATAAAATTAGGATTATTCAATGCACGGATCATTTTTTAATATTACTAAGTAGAATGATACACAAAACGAAGTATTATAAAATGAATAAGGTCTAACATTTTGATATATGTTAAATCTAACTAGGAAGTGGGAAGATGAAAAATATTTCAATATTAATTGCTGATGATGAAAAGGAAATTGCCGATTTAATTGCTATTCATTTGGAAAAAGAAGGTTATGATGTTATTAAAGTATTGGACGGACAAGAAGCTGTTCATGCTATCAAGACTAAACAGGTTGATTTAGCAATACTGGATATTATGATGCCTCATATGGATGGATTTGAAGTAACACACCATATTCGTGAACAATCCAATATTCCTATCATATTTTTGAGTGCTAAAACCTCTGATTTTGATAAAGTAAAAGGATTAGTCATCGGAGCAGATGATTATATGACAAAACCATTTACACCTATAGAGTTGGTAGCACGTGTTAATGCCCAGCTTCGACGTTTTACGAAGTTAAATCAACCTAAAGAAAATACGGAAGATAAAACCTATTTGGAATATGGTGGATTGGTTATTATTCCTGACCAGCGTACTGTAACTCTTTATGGTGATCACATTGAGTTAACACCGAAGGAATTTGACATTTTGCATTTATTAGCGAGTCATCCAAAGAAAGTATTTAGCGTGGAAAATATTTTTCAGCAGGTTTGGGATGAAGCATACTATGGTGGAGCAAACACAGTTATGGTCCATATACGTACGCTTCGGAAAAAACTTCGAGAAGACGAGTATAAAGACAACTGGATTAAAACAATATGGGGAGTAGGCTACATATTCAATGGCTAAAATAATATATAGTTTTCGTTCAAAGATGGTGCTACTATTTGGTTTAAGTATGATTTTATCAGGTGGCATAACATATCTGATCTTCAAAGGATTACAATGGTATTATCAAACATCAGTAGATTATGGGAGTCTGTTAGCTCAAGTACGCATATTTATTCGGAATATTGGGGATATTAATTTCTTTTTGATGTTATTTATCCCACTTTCTTTTTTGTTTTTCTATTTGCTAACTAAACCTTATTCTACATATTTTAATAACATTTCAAACGGAATTCATTCACTAGCACAAGGTGATTTTAAACACAAGATACATATCCATTCTAATGATGAATTTGCGGATATTGCGCAAGATATTAATTTAGCAAGTGAAAAATTGGAAATGGCGATTCAACGAGGGGATTTTTCGGAAAGCAGTAAGGAGCAATTGATTGTAAATTTAGCCCATGATTTACGGACCCCACTTACTTCGGTTTTAGGATACTTGGATTTGATACTTAAAGATGAAGAATTGACTGAAGATCAAGTGAGACATTATCTGTCAATTGCTTTTACGAAATCACAACGGTTGGAAAAGCTAATTAATGAATTATTTGAAATCACTAAAATGAATTATGGAATGCTACCAGTTGAGAAAAAGGAAATAAACGTAACCAATCTCCTGCGTCAATTAAAGGAAGAATTGTATCCTGTATTTAAAAAGAATCATTTGATTGCTCGGATGAATTGTGTGACTGATTTATCTATTTTAGGTGATGGGGACTTGATCGCTCGCGTGTTTGAAAATCTGATGATCAACGCGGTGCGTTATGGGTTTGAAGGTGAGTATGTTGATATCAACGGGTTTGTCGAAGAACATAACGTTGTAGTTCAAGTTGTGAACTATGGAGATCGTATTCCTAATGATGAGATTCCGCATATTTTTGATGTATTCTATACTGGGGATAAAGCAAGAACATATAAAGAGGACAGCACAGGTCTGGGCTTATTTATTGCAAAGAATATTATTGAACAGCATCATGGAACTATTTCAGCAGAGAGTAATTTAATACAAACGACCTTTGAAGTCCGTTTACCACAAGGAAGTACATCTAATAACAAGAAGAATGATACAATACAATAAATTTAAGAAAAATTTAAGGTTTACCCTACTCTTTATTTAAAAAGTTTTTCCTATTCTAAAAGAGTAAGAGAAAAAGGAGGAAGTTTTATAATGAAGAAGTGGGGCTTGTTTTTGTCTTTGATCGTATGTTTATGCCTTACATATGTTTATATATTACCGATTTTTCAGGATAAGGTAGAAATTCAACAATATGAATCCAATGAAAATAAAATAAGTGATGATCAAGGAAAAACTGAAAATATTGTACAGAAGGAAATTACAAAAGAACAAATTTACCAAGGAAATCTACTGTTAGTCAACAGTGAATATCCTGTTCACGAGGGAAGTGTTAGAACGGATATTATCAATTTATCTGAGCACAATGAGTTGGTACAGGGATACGTGTTATTAGATAGTGAAAGCTATTTATCTAGGGATATTGCACATAAATTCTCAGAAATGATTGCTGATGCGGAAAATGATGGTCTTCATCATTTTGCCTTTACAAGTGGATTTCGAAGTTTTGAGAAACAACAAGCACTTTATGAAGAAATGGGGTCTGTCCGTGCATTACCCCCAGGTTATAGTGAACATAATTTGGGATTAGCACTCGATGTGGGGTCTACACAGATGCAAATGAAAGATGCACCAGAAGGAAAGTGGATAAGGAAAAATGCATGGAAATACGGTTTTGTTTTACGCTACCCAGAGGATAAAACTGATATTACGGGAATTCAATATGAACCTTGGCATATTCGCTATGTTGGTTTACCACATAGTGCGATTATGAAGGAAAAAGATTTTGTTTTAGAAGAATATTTAGATTATCTAAAAGAAAAAAAGAAGATTTTAGCTAAATTCGAAGATGAAGAGTATACTATTTCTTATTACCCTTTTTCAGAGAACATGACCATTAGTATACCAAAAGATCATGAATATGAGATTTCAGGTAACAATATGGACGGGGTCATTGTGACTATTTACGAATGAAAAGTAAGGAAAGTTTAGTTTGTAACAAATTTGAAACAGTGAATGTTTAGTGCAACATAAGACCAATTTGTCGTTGATAATAAGTGATTCAAAATAAGGGGAAAATACTTTAGCACATCTTCCAACTAGTCTTGGTATAGTTTATCCTAATGTGTATTTAGTTGGTTGCCAATATGTTGTCAAATAAAAGATAAAATGTGAAAAATTCATCAAATAAAGGGGCTTGAAAAATAGCCCCATATAGATTTTAGTATCACTATTCAACCATTGATAGCAATATCTTTTCCATCTTTTCCTGAGATATTAGAGATGCATGCATCATAATTTCATAGCCTTCTTCTGGAATAGTGATTTTCATTCCTTGTACATTACTATTATTTTCACCGTCATCATGAGCATGCTCAATAGCATATCCACTCAGCTCATACGAATCGACATTATCGTAGAATTTTAATTCATCCTCTTTCGTTGAATCAATTTTCCCTGTAATCGTATAGAAATTCATCTCTCCATCTATTTGCTGATATTGCAATACAACTACGGGGTCTTTCCGAGGGGGCGCTTCTTCCGTTCTCGCCTCTTCTTCTATCAACCTTCTGTTATTTTCAGAAATACTAGCTGGCAACATAATAATCAAAATTTCATCATCTACTACAACAATCTTTTTTTCACAATACTTTCTCCTCAAATCTGTCCATTCTACTTATTAGACAATTGATCGGATGATTTGCCTTTAAATAGTATTGAAACCCATTTTAATCATTTAATTTTTATATAACTCTCATTCGGATAATCGTGTGGAAGAACATTAAATTAACGATGCTTTATTTGTTCTATACGAATTATTTTTTTATTAAATTATTTTCATTTAAAAAAACTTAACTTAATAAAACAACCAATTTATTTTTAACATACCATATCTCAATTCTAGTGGTCTTTATTCTGTGATTGTTGATATCAAGCTACTTAATTTATATGCGTTTCCGCAATACTAAAAAGATGTCAACTAAGACTTAAAATCTGACATAACACATGAATGCTTCAAACCATTGCGCCTACAGGTGTTAACAGCTCTTATTGACTGTTTCCTAATGTTTTTCTACCCCCCTGTTAGAAACGGGGGGTTAAGGCGTGGCTGTCGCCACGCAGGCTTAGCCCAGTACATCGGCTTTCGCTTCGCACGCCGCCGCACTGGGCAGCCTTTATTTTGCCTGTTTTAGAAATCCTGTTCACAAAATATATCCTTGGAGGCATTTGATTTGTAAAATTCAAAAGTTACATCGTCTTTTTATCATTGTTATAAATATAAGAAAAGTCGATTTTGAACACTATCAAATATCATTCTTTAAAATGAATGAAAAAGCCGAAATGATCTCTCATTCCAGCTTGTGATTTATTAAAATCTGTGGCACAGTCATGGCACACTTTATATCAATTTATATGTTTTTATTGTTTTTGATATTTCCTTAAATCCCTTTATATCAACCATATTGCACGATATTGTATTGGCGAAGTACTGAGTGGGAATAGTTGTCGGAGAGCTGGAACCCCTTTATTTATAAGGGTTTCAGCTCTTTACTCTATTTTCATTGCATTGTTATTGCATTATTTGTTTTTAAACCTTTACGTAGGTAATGAGCAGTGAACTGATTTTTGGGTGAAGTATCTTTATTCTCAGATGCAGTTTGATAAGACAATATACCTTTTAGTTTATGAGCGACCTCAAAATTACTATTAGGATACAGATGCCCATAAGTACCTAATGTTGTTTCAATATCTTCATGCCCTAGGCGATCTTTAATGATTAATGGATTTTCTCCCATACTGATGAGCAGGGAAGCATGAGAATGTCTTAAAGCATGTAACCTGATACGATGCACCTCAGCTTTTTCAGAAAAACGTGTAATGGCATTCGCTAACGTATGCTTTTGTGTGGGGATACCATTATAGCTCATCACAAAATTGGTTTGAACGACAGATTGCTGCACGTCCTTCCATTCATGAAGTAACGTTAATGTATCCTCATCTAATGCAATATGACGAACGCTAGCTTTTGTTTTCGGTTCTACAAAAGAATAGTTATCTAAATTCTTATAGTAGAGTGTTTTATCAATAGATAACACACCAGCGTCAAAATCAATATCTTCCCATTGAATTGCAGTGGCTTCTCCAATCCGCATACCTGTCATAAATAAAAACCATAACGAGATAAATAAAAAATGTTGATAGTAGTCTTCCTTATAGAAAAGAGAGATGACTTTTTCAAATTCTTCTTTTGTCCAAAAATCTATTTTTGTTTTTGTCTTTTTCACATTTCCAACAATTTTCGATGGATTACTTTCAGCTAATCCTAAAACAACAGCTCGATCCATTGCCATGGAAAACAACCCTTGAACATTTCTAATATAAGAAGAACGATACTTCTTTTTAGATAACGCTAATTGCCATTTTTGAACATGAATCGGGGTAATTTCTGTTGTGATTAAGTTATCAAAAAAAGTGAAATGTTTTCTTACAGTCGGTAATCGATTATCGTACGTTCTTCCTTTTACTTGTGTTTTATACCAAGGTAAGAAAATATCTTCAATAAACTGTTGAAACAAAATATCATCTTGCTTTTCTTCTAATGCGTCTGACTTTGTTAGTAATAACCTCGAATATTCTTCCCTTGCTTCTTTTTTAGTCTTAAAACCACTGCGGTATTTCTGAATTTGCTTGCCAGTGATGGGGTGATAGCCTAAATTAGCCCTAAAGTAATAAGTTCCGTTCTTTGCTTTTTTGACGATATCTTTAGTCATGATTTCACTCCTTACGCAATTAGTGCAAGAAGTACAAATCACACATCTAAAGTTATCCCTAATACTTCCTCTACAGCTTCTTTAGGTACACGATCCAATTTTTTAGATTGATAATACTTGTGGCCCTTTGAAATCATTAGTTTTTTACACTCCCTAATGATATCAGCTGAAAAAGAGGGACCATAACCTAGTGCTATCAAGTCTTTTTTAGTGACTGTGACCATATGAACTCCTTTCCATAGACTAGGATATGCTATTTGATATCTGTCTATTATTATATCGCGTTTATAAAACTAATTCTAATACGTTACGTGAATTTGGCTCTTGCACTAAAATAAAAAGGTCTTATTCTCATAACTTATCTTGTTAAACTGAAAGTCAAAAATCAGACGGCTGTTGGTGCAGCTCCACGGGAATTTCACCCCTGCAAGTATTTCTTCCAGCCCTACTCATAGCTTGCGACGCTTTGAACGCTCGAACCATGATGGTAGGGGAGTATCATTATACTGTTGATGGATTATCGCCAACAATTCACCACGATTGTGTCTGACAAAGTATGTTTCGCTCGTTCCATGTTGGAAGTCTTGGCGTACTTGTCAGGTGGCTTATCATCAACAGAACGTATCTGATTTTTTGTTTATACTGCATGGCGTTATCTTCCATGCTTTCTTTGTCAAAGAACAAAAATAATATGAAAGGGGAAATCTCTCTACTTAAATTTTGAAAGTTAAAATAGACTGCATAAGTTTCGAACGCAAACGATCACGTGTATCTTCATCTATGCCCCAATAAATGTTCCCATGCTCATCACGAAGCTTACGCATGGACAGGCTTGTCATGTAACTTGCATAATGCAGAATAACTACTTTCATTGCTTCTGGCTCACCCTTATTTGCAGCTAAAATAATTGGGTATGGCATTAAGCCACGTTCATCATTTTCAGTATTAGAATTAATCATCCCATTCATCTGCATGTTCCTCCAAAAACCGTTTTAACCGTTCAAAAGAGCTTGTCCGTCTATACTGTACCGTACTGCGTGGAATATCGAGAAGTTGACTGATTTCTACGTCAGATAGATTAAAAAAGTAGTATAGTAGAACAGTGATACGCTTTTCTTTTGGCAAGGTACGCATGGCTTCAGCAAGTAATTTTGGAGTGATTTCCTTTCCAGCCACTTGAAAATATTGTCCTTCTTCTCCTTCATATTGCTTATCTAAGGTAAAGAGTTGATTTTCTTCTTGTGGGGTAAGATCAGAAAATGTCATCTCCTTTGCTTGTCGTTGTTGTCTTTCGTTGAAAATATTGATTGCTTCGTTCTTCAATACACGTTTACAAAAAGCATTAAAGGCACAACGAACTTGCCATTCGGTACGATCTGGTTCTATCATGCATTTCCTCTCCCTTCGCAACTGCAAAGGTGGGTGGCGATTTCCCCTTTCATATCCTTCAACAAGCTTTTTTATGAAATGCCAAAGATAAAAGCAATATTTTTTAAAATCTTTATTAAGCACAAAAAAAAGCCCAACTGAACATGAATCAGTCGGGTATAACGATTAAAAATAATATTAAATATTGTCTATTGATAAATAACAGTCATAACACTTTAAAATCTTTCTTTGTCATATCGAATTGTATCTAAATTCACAATAATAATAAATACAGCCGTTTTGAATTATCATATATTCAGTATCACCTTTGTAGATACTGAATATATTGTTTTTGCACTTATAACAGCAGTTTGCAAATTGAATATAATGATACAATTCATTTTGGTTTAGTGACTTTAATCTTTTGTAAATTGGCCGCAGCTCCCTTAATACACCATACCAAAAGCTGTTCCTCGGAAATACGCATACCGAGCTTTGTGAGACCTAGATCGTTTATTGTACGACCTACAACCTTAAGAAGAGAATTAGTCACTCTTCACTACCCGATCATGATCTAAAGGTTTATTGTCCTGTAGAAGTGTCATTTTTCCATTATCCATTTTATAGATTACGTCGCATAATATCGAAATATCCTCAGAGTTATGGCTTGCTAACAAAATAGTCATTCCTTGTTTTTTAAAATCTAATATCATTCGCCTAACATCATGTACTCCTGATTCATCTAACCCATTCATTGGTTCATCTAATATCAATAATTTAGGTTTTTCCATGATGGCTTGTGCAATGCCAAGTCGTTGTTTCATACCGAGTGAATATTTACGAACTGGTTTAGTATCATTTGGGTTTAAACCAACATCAGAAATTGCCTTTTTCAAATCTTCATCGGTCACTTTATTTTGAATAGAAGATAACAATTTTAAGTTACGTAAGCCCGAATAATGCCCAAGAAATCCCGGGGTATCTAGTAAAGCCCCGAAATCTTTTGGGAATTTTCCTTTTCCAATATGATCATCAAAAACTTTTACAGTACCTTTAGTCGGAACAAGCAGGCCCGCAATGGTTTTAAAAAAAACACTTTTTCCAGAACCATTTCTACCGACAATTCCGTACACCTTTGGTTGATCTATTTTCAATTGAATATCTTTAAGTAAAAAATGTCCTTTTATTACTTTTGAAAGATTTTGAATTTCTAATATTGTATCCATTTCATTCAGACTCCTTTATCTACTGTATTTTAAATAAAGATTCCTTTCGAATCATAAAAATGCCAAAGGTGAAAATATATAATACCAAAATACTAAGAATTAAAAATGTATAAGACCATATAAAGGAATAACCATTTAACTCTCGAAAAGCAAACAAACCGTATGTCAATGGTAAAAAATTTAGTATACTAGGGAAATTATTCCCTATTGTAATCGATGCTGCTAAACAAATGATGGTTAATAAAGAAGCAAACGCAGTGTGATTGATTAAAAAAGTAAAAAAAATATTTAGTAATACTAGCAGAAGTACTGATAATATCAGTAAAAAGAACTGGTGAGTTATTAAAGTCCATTCATTCGTTGTATATAAAAATTGGAATGGAATCATCGACTTATTTATCACTATATTTTCAGGTAAGAAAAGAACTAATACATATGTTATGACATAACCTACTATAAAATAAAGAAGAATTGTAAAAAAAGAAGCAACTATTAAACTTTGAAACCAAAGACGAAAACTTTTCATTTGTAAAAGCAAATAAATACTTCGTTCTTTTATTTCACTATTGATAAACGATCCGATGATTAATAGGATAGGTAATAAAATCAAGATTAAACGAAAAAGATCAAATTTTATATTTATCGGAAAATAAAACATAAAAATTGTTGCCTTTATGCTTTCTACTGGTATTAAATCCTCGTATATAGAGTATACAAGGAATATATTTCCAATGAACGGTAAAGCTGTAATAAGTATTACTTTTGGTGTAATCATACAAAGCAGATGATATCGTAAAATTCTAGCTAACATCTTTTTTTTCACCTTTTTCTACATCAAAATCCACCCTATCAAGCAAAAAACGACTGATTGAATAGATAATAAGAATTAATATTAACCAATAGATAAAGATACTGTATGGAAAACTGTATTGGTTTAAATCAAATTTATAAATATATTGCATAATGTTCACGTGATCGGTAAAGAAAAAGGGCGCAAGTGAGTCTAACTTTCCTAAAGTAATAGCGATATTCATTACATTCAATAAAATAACAAAAAGTAGTGATATCATCGGATTTCTTGTCCAAATAAATATAAAATAAAAAATTAATCCGAATAAAAATAAATGAAGCCCAACCAAGATAAAAGTTGCTATAGAATAAGCAAAGGGTGAAAAGTTCATTAAAAAATCCGAATGGTATGTGTAATAATTAAGTGCAAAATCACTCCACTTATTTTTAAAGCTAAAAACAAATAATGATTGCACAAGCATAATAGCAACTACAATTAATAAAAAACCGATTGTTAATTGAGCAATACAGACTAAATTCATGTGATACCATTGCTTTTTGTTTTGAAAACGAAATGCTAAATAATTTTGCACCTTGCCTTGTGAAAAATATACGGTTAGGACAATCAAAAATGTTGGGATGATCAAGTAAGAAAGCGAATGAAACCTAGTTATTTCTATAAAAAGATCATAAATATTTTTTTCATTCGAATGGTTTTCTATCAAAAGTGTTAGACAGTATAAAACGAGAACAATGAAAACAGAAAAATATACATTCTTGTTATAGAAGTATCGGATTAATCTGGCACTAGATAACATTCTCTTCATTTTTATTGCCTCCAACAAAGAAAAGCGCAACTCCAACCACACATAAGATCATTCCATACATGAAACGCTGAGTGAAACTCATTCCATAATAATTCACATCGTATAGACCCAACAAATTTAGATTTTCATGAATGTTCATTAGTACAGTAGCTGAAACGATGTAAAATATAAAAGGAGTTAACATGGTTAGATAGACATTTCGAATTAGTGTAGATACACCTAAAGCAACTGTAGCTAAAATAAATCCGCAAAAAAACAACGTAATTAAAATAATAATGATCATCACTATTGGAGAATGAACACCTATACTTTCAAAATATGTAAAAGTCTCAATCTGTTCTAACACCATAGGGATTCCTGTGAAAATTTTAACAACTAAAAGAAAGACAAAGGCAATAAAAGGTCCGATAAATAAAACTGTCCCACCAACAAGACCATTTATAAAGAATCGAATAGTCATATATTGATTCTTTTTCATTCGTAAATATATATATTTATTCAACCCTGATTTGAAATCTTCCACATAGGAGGTAGCAAATGGAAGACAGGCAATAATCGGAAACACAACTCCTAGAAAATTCGCTGTTCCAGAATTATAGCCTGAGAGAAAGATATACAGAAGTGAAATACCCTCATATGGAATCCAACTCAAGTACTCAAACATACCTACAAATACTAATACAACAGAAAGAACCGCTGTTCCAATTGTTATCTTTGATAAAAAAGCTCTTTTCAATTCTTCTTTTATATATGAATTCATACAGTACACCTCAATTATGTATCAATAATTTGTAATAATAGTTCTTAATTGGTACATACCAAGCTATTCAAGTTTACCCTTTTTTCAAAAGTATATAGTTTTATATCAGATTGCAAATGTAACCGAAAAACTAAATGGTGTATGTTAATTATAGTGAAACGGATTCATAAATTGGCTAAAGAAGATTATATTGATTGCATAACAAATGTTTATTGTAACTTTAATTAGGTGTCCATTCCCCTGAGGTCGTTGCACGCTTCATGGTAGTTGTGGAAGTGGATATATTTAAACGTACTTTTTTCCCTTTATATTTGCTAGCATTCCCTTTATAATCCATTGTTTTTTTCCCTTTAGATGAATAGGTATTTTTGCTGGTAATATTTTTCCCTTTCGTATTCTCTATCCAAGAGACTAATGTTCTATTTTTCTGTATAGATCCTACTTTATTATAGGCAGATCCAGTAGTTTTTTTCTTTTTCGGTTTTGATTCATAATCAGCGACTGCTGGTACAGTAGTTTCATAGTCATAGTAAGTAGCAGCATGAGCAATTAAACTCGTACTCGACAGTAAAAAAAACGTAGCCACAAGTGTTCCGACGATTTTTTTGCATTTCTTCAATATTCACACCTACTTTTTATAATAGTTTTTTAAATCAAATAATCAAAATCCGGATCAAAGAGAATTAGTAGCACCATTAATGTTTTTCGGTTACGTCTACAATCTAGTAAAAACAGTAGAAGTCTTCTAAAGTTTTTAAACGAAAAATAATTAAAAACCCCCTCTTTTTACAATGTATTGTTGTAATTAACACAATGATGAATTTAATAGAAAATATTACTACATAAATGTAATTATATTTAATACTATATCATTGTAGTTATAATTGCGCAAATCAAAATAAGTGAAATCCGAATGTTGAATAAACAAAAGTGAATTATGAAATTGTCAGTACATTGACATAATTATTACGTTTTAGTAGTATAAAGAGGATAAGTACAATTTATATAGGTATGAACAAAGAAATAAATATAGGTGGTGTCTATATTGTCAGATTTTCGAAGTTTATCTGAAACAGAAATGAAAGTCATGAAAGTGATTTGGAAAATGGGGCGTCCAGTTAAATCTAATGAATTATTGGAGATATTTTCTGAAAAAGAAGGAAAAGAGTGGAAAGGGCAAACGATAGCAACTTTTTTATCAAGACTGGTGGATAAGGGAGTATTGCTAATCGAAAGAGAAGGTCGACCAAATACCTATGTTCCCCGTCTTTCTTTTAAGGAATATAAAAAGAGAGAAGCGCAAAATTTCTTAGAAACAATGTATCAAGGATCAATCAAGAGTTTTTTAGCGACTCTCTATGATGACAAAATATCCCCTGAAGAACTAGAGGAACTCCAAAAGTGGTTTTCAGATAAGTAGGTGTAATAATGAGTGAATGGTTAAATATATTAATCGGCTTATCGGTTGCTGGAAGCAGTGTCTTCGTTTTGTCTTTCTTTATAACACTTGTTTCTAAGGAAAGAATCCATGCTAGATGGCATTATTGGAATAGGAAATTGTCCCTTTTCTTTTATCTTATTCCTATATTTTTAATACCTGGGATTTACCACATATTCTCAAAGGAAAATCAACTCATTTCTTTTGAGAATATATCTATTGTGGATCAAAACACAGTATGGTTAACAACAACTTTTATTCTGCCTCTATTTATGATATGGATAATAGGAGTAATTGTTACGAGTTTATGTTTTTGGTATTGGTACCGACGCTTTAACAAAAAGTTGAAAAAAGTCCTTGTGTCAGTACCTAGAGAAAGTAACATACAACATCTTTTGTACAGAAATATGAAAAATATGAAACTAGCAAATAATATAGACATAAAATTCTGTAAGACTAATATGAGTCCTGTTTTGATTGGGATTTTTAAACCCACTATTGTACTGCCAATGTACGATATTCCATATGATGAGTTAGATATGATTATAAAACATGAAGTTACTCATTTTAAGAAAAGGGATTTATGGATAAAGAAAGTTATGCTACTTGCTACCATTCTCCATTGGTATAATCCGCTCATCTACGTCTTGAGAAAAGAAGTAAATAAGTGGAGTGAACTTTCTTGTGATGAAGATGTTGTCATGGAAATGTCTCATTCGGAAAGAAAAAAGTATGGCGAAACTATATTAAATATGATTAAACGAGCAAATCAAGATGTCACTCCATCCGTTCTAGGAGCCTCTTTTACAACAGGGTCAGCCAATTTGAAAAATAGGTTGATAAAAATATTAAAAGTAAAAAAGGGAAACAAGCGTGTATTCGTTCTATCTGTAACTGTATTGTTAACGCTTGGATGTATAGGGGTTGCAAGTTCTGCATTCACCCATGAAAACACATCCATAGTGTCAGATAGAAACGATCTAAATGATAACGAAAAGGCGACCTTAGAATTTGATGACGAAAGTACGGAAGAAGTAGGAGGGGATTTTGAGATAATTTCAGTTAAAAAGTCAGATGAATCATTCTACTCAAAAGAAGATTGGCAAGAAATTCTTAAACAAATTGAAAATAATGAAATAATTTTAGAAGATGAGTAAAGAACAGACAAACCAATAGTCTTACTCGTTATAAATAAACGAAAAAAAATGAATGGGGAGAAATGGATAAAATGATTAATATTGTTGAAGATGATCATTCAATAGCTGTATTTACGGAGGAAAAAGATTGGGCGATAGAGGAAGAACTTATTGATGGAATTTCTCCTTTTTCCACCTTTAGTATCAGTCATTCGGCTCTTGGTGTAAAAAAATATGTTAAGTCAAATAAAGCATTTAATATTAAAAAGGGAAAAAAGATAAAGATAAAAAGCGTTAAATGGAGTCCATCAGGACAAAAAATTCAATTAGGATTTATTAATGCTACTAATGGTAAGCAGTATTGGACAAGGAACTACACTGGCGGTAGCAAAACTGGAGGAACTTTCAGCCTTAATGGACCAAGTGGCAAGTACTATATTGCTATTCGTACTCCATCAACAAATAGCAAATCAATTAATGTTAAGGGACAATTTGAGTTTTAATGTTCTAATAAACATTTATAGGCTCTGTTAAACTTTTAAATCACAAAATTTAGGGAAACCTAATATTAGGTTTCCCTATCGTATAGAAGTTTACGGTGGTCAAATTTAATGACTAGGTTTTGTTTCACTAAAGTTAATGTATATTAAAGTTAGGTGATGAACCGTTGTGTTTTGGAATATCTTATTATTCTCCTTTTTTTATTAACGAATTTCCTTTATTTTTTTTATTACTTCTTCTACATAAGACTCATCAATATAATTAAACTCATTTAGGACATAACCTTGGTCATCTACTAGGTAAAAATTCGTTCCATGAATAACTTGGTTAGAAGTGTCAGGTTTTTGAACAATCGTTTGAAATTGCTCTCTCGCAAACTCTTCAATAGTTTCTTGAGAGTACCCTGTCAACATATGCCAATTTGTTTCGTTATTCGTGAATTGTTGTACATATGCCCTTAATACTTCTGGAGTATCAAGATTAGGATCTACGGTGAATGAGACAAACTCGACTTTTAAGTCATTTTCCTCTATTTCTTTTTGTAGAGACGCCATTTCAAACATCATAGGGGGACAAACCGTGTTACAATTTGTAAAAATAAAGCTTGCAATCCAAACTGTTCCATTTAAATCGTCTGTTCCAAATGGTTTCTCATGTTGATCTATAAATGAAAATGGATCAATTTTATTCCCAGTAGATTGATTCGCACTACAAGCTGATAAAATTAATAGACAGACAAGAGAATAGATTATATATCGAATCTTCATGATTATCTTTCCACTCCTTCTATGTCCAGATAAGGCAATTGTATGGTAACAGTTGTTCCCGTTGATTGATCACTTGTGATAGTAAAATTCCCTTTATGTAATCGGACAATTTCTTTTACTATGGATAATCCTAATCCAGTCCCCCCCGTTGTACGATTTCTAGCTTTATCTGTTCGGAAAAAACGTTCTCCGATTCGATCGATATCTTCTGTTGGGATTACTGTTCCGTCGTTGTTGATTTGCAATTGAACTGCTTTGTTTACTTTTTTGAGTTTAATTGAAATAGTACCTGACGGTAACGAATACTTAATGGCATTATCGATGATGTTATAAAACACTTGATGAATTCGTTGTGAATCACCTAATACAATAAGATCTTCTTCCATATCAAGTGTTAAATGTATTTTTTTTTCTTTTATATGAATCTCGAATAAATCGATTGCATCTAATAATAATTGTGCAATGGCAATTGGTTGCATGTCTGTTGAATATGAATTTTCCTGCAAATAATCCAAATCAACGAGATCATTAATCAGTTTACTTAACCGCTCTGTTTCTTTTTGTATAGTTGTTAAATAATTTGTTGCTTCTTCTGGAGAAGTATATATTTTTTGTTTCAATGCCTCGGTATACCCTCCAATATACGTAAGAGGCGTACGTAGCTCATGTACAATGTTTGAGGTGAATTCTTTTTTACGTTCTTCCAGTTGTCCTAATGATAAGCACATTTGATTAAATGCTTTAATTAATTGACCAATTTCATCCTGACGATCTGTTTGTATAGTATTTGAATAATTTCCTGTTGAAACTTCATCTGATAATCGTTGTAAATCTTGGAGAGGTTTGAATATGGATTTCCAGACACGAGTAATTATCAAGAAGAAGATGCAAAAAAACAATGTTCCAACAACAAGTAAAATCGGAATACTATCACTAAATACATCTTGAATAGCTTCAAGCGGGACATATATATATATAAATCCAATGAGCCCTTGGTCACCTTTGATTGGAAATATTGCTCCTAAAATCTCTCGATGGAGTTCTTCAACAAATCCTTCTTTCATTACATATTTCCCTTGTTCTAATTCAGACTGATCGTGTGAATCAATAAGATTCTCATAATTTATTTTATAGGGGAAATACGAATACAATTCATCCAATTCATCCACAACGATAATTTCATATTCGGAAACAACATTATACCATTGGATTTTTTCAATAATTTCATCACTTAATTCTCCATAATGATAATGGGAAGCTGTACGTTTACCTTGATGGACGATGGAGTCTTCAATACTTGATACATATAATTTAGAGTACAAATAATGGATAAATAAAAAAGAGAAAAGAACAGAAAAGCCAATACTAAAAATGATTATAAGTAATATTTTTTTATTAAATGTTAGATTTTTCATTTTACACCTCAAATTTATAACCAATCCCCCAAACAGTTTCAATCAAATTTCCATGGTCTCCCATTTTTAATCTCAAGGTCTTAATATGAGTATCCACTGTTCTTTCGCTGCTTTTATGATCTTCACCCCAGACGAGATGTAATAATTGTTCTCTTGAGTAAACGCGACCACTATTTTTCGCAAGAATATTAAGTAGGCCAAATTCCTTTCGTGTTAATGAAAGCGGGGAATCATTTAGTTTTACTTGGTGTGATACATAATCAATTAAAAGGGGACCAATCGTCAGAACATTGGAATCTTCCTTGTTAGCGTAGGCTCGTCTAAGAACCGATTCGATTCTAGCAAGAAGCTCTCCTGGCATGAATGGCTTAACTATATAATCATCACCGCCTAGCTTTAGGCCATGAATCTTATCCCATTCTTCTCCTTTTGCCGATAAAAAAATAAGTGGGATCGATGATAGTAATTTAGCTTCTTGAGCAAATGTAAAACCGTCCATAAAAGGCATCATTACATCAACAATCAATAAATGCGGTTTAGTTTTATTTAATAATGAAAGAGCATGCGAGCCGTTTGTTGCTTCAAAGACAGTGTACCCGTCTTTCTCTAAGAATGCTCGTATCATTTTTCTCATTTGTTCTTCATCATCTATTACCATAACAATGGTTTGTTTCATACAAAAACCTCACTTCAACAATATATCCCTATACAGTCAATTATACAAAAAAATGTGAAGTATGTGTGAAGTCAGGCATTTCACTATTCATCCTCCTTTCTAAATTAAAATTTTCCTGCACTTAACAGCAAAAATAATTAAAACCTTAATAACAATTATAAGGCTATTATTGTAACTGTATTTTCAAAATAAGCTCACAATTACTTCACATATATATTGTACTATTTTGTTAATGCGTTTAATGGAGGTGAAAAGTCATTAATAAATCAGGGTTGTAGAAGTATTTGTAAGATAGCCAAATGACAAGACTTTCTTTGCTTAAAAATGAACGAACTAAATATTATTATTCGAATAAGTGAAGCTTGCAGGCTTATAAAGGAGGTGTTTAGTATTAGAAAAGATTTTATTATCGTGGCATTCGGATTACTGTTGATCTTATTTTCTCCTGTTTATGTAAATGCACAAGAAAAATCTATTCAACAGCAAATGAAAGAATCACAAGTTAGCGAGACTATTAAACTGAGTGAAGGTGAATATGAGGAAAGTATTGTTATCGACAAGCCTATTCATCTTGTTGGTGACGAAAATGCAACATTGCTACAAAAAGGTTCCAATCCTGCTATTACCATCAAGTCAAATAATGTAATAATTGAAAATTTGAATGTTAAGCATATAGCTACTGACAGTAAGGCGCCTGCCATTTTAATAAATGGTGACGATAATGTATTAAATGAAATCAATATTCTTACAAACAGTTACGGAATCCAGTTAGGTCAAGCGAATGCTAATATTCTATCAAATGTTAGCATTGTAGGAAATGAAAATGAATCAATAAAAAACCGAAAGCATGGGATTGACTTATGGGAATCGCATGATAATGAAATCTATGATACACAAATCAAATATGTTCAAGATGGTATTTATATTGAAAAAGGTAATGAAAATAAAATCCATCGTAATATTATCTCCCATTCTCGATATGGAACTCATCTTATGTTTACAAAAAATACTGAACTTATGGAAAATGAATCGTTTGAAAATATAAGTGGTATGTATATTATGGGAGACGAAGGAACAGTAGCGAAACATAATATATTAAGAAACAATCAGAAAAATATTCAATCGCTAGGCTTGTATATTTTTGATACGACGGGAGCCACCATCTCGGAAAATTCAATTGTGAATAACCGGATAGGATTTCTTATTGAAAGTGCGAGTGACAATAAATTAGCCTTTAATAAGGTACAAGGTAATTATATCGGTATGCAATTTAAAAGGGCTGAAAATAATGATATTGTTAACAATTCATTTGTAGCAAATGTTGTGCAAGGCCAAGCAACGGAGAGCTCCGATAATAATACGAATCAAAATTATTGGGGAGATCATCTTGGCTTAGATATAACTGGTAATCAAACGAGTGACTTAACATATAACGTTGATCCATTTTTCTTGAATATAACACGTGAATATTCACCTTTTCAATTATTATTTCAGTCGCCCGGAATGGTATTTCTTGAACAACTTATTTCTACACCTGTCGACCAACAACTCGTTGATGTGTCTCCATTAATGGAAAATCCATTAGCTGCCTCAGACAATCAACCTGTCAATCAAGGAACTATTTTCTTATGTTGTATGTCTTTACTGATTATTAGTATATTTATTATTTATTTGGGGGTAAGAAAGAATGAAAAAGTTTAGTTTATTATTTACGTTTTTAACAATGTTTACGTTGATTTTAGCTGCATGTGGGGATAACGATAATACAGACGAAGGAGAAAATACGGAGGCTGAAGATACAGAATCAGCGGAAGCTACTGAGTTAGCGTATGAACCAGAACCTATTGATCCAGATAAAGATGTTTGTGTCGTATGTGGAATGGCTATTGCAGATGATGAGCATGCAACACAGATTATATTGAAAAATGAAAAATCATTAAAGTATGATGATATAGGCGATATGTTTGTGTGGTTAGAGGAAAACGGGGAAGACGATATTGGAGCAAAATTTGTACGCGACTTTCATACGAGGGAATGGATTCAACTTGAGGATGCAACGTTTGTTCATGATGAGGAAATCAGTACACCGATGGGATTTGGCGTCATTTCATTTAAAGATAGTCAAGAAGCAGAAGAATATATAGAAGAAAATGGCTTTGGCGAACTCTTAAGTGCTACTGATTTATACGATCACGAATGGAAAATGCTGAAGCATGATCACGAAGGTGGACACAATCATGGAGATGGACACGACAATGAAGGAGAACATGGTCATGGAGAAGACAGCGATCACGAAGGTGAGCACGACAATGAACATGGTCATGGAGAAGACAATAATCACGAAGCAGAATGATAAGATAAAGGTGATAACATGTTGCATATCCTAACAGTAGCGAAGAGAGAAATAAAACTAGGATTCAGAAACTCTTGGACCTATGCCTTTTTAATCCTTTTGAATATATTTACAATTGCTATATTATTGTTACAATCAGGTGTTGGAACTGTCGAAGGATATAATGATATGACTGGAACGGTAATAAACATGACTTTATATTTATTACCGTTAATTACCCTGTTACTTGGGGGATTTTCAGTAACCAGTGAAAAAGAAGATGGTCAGTGGGGATTACTTTCTACCTATCCAATCTCCGTCTATACGTTTTTATGGGGAAAATGGCTCGGTCTAGCTGTTATCCTTGTAGCTATGCTCTTTTTTAGTTTTGGACTTGCTGGAACTATCACCCTAGTATTTGGACAAAGATTAAGTATGAGTACGTTAACTTTCTTTTTACTATTCTCTATTGTTTTAGCGTTGGTTTATTTAAGTATCGCTCTACTCATCGGTTCCATTGTGAAGAATCGTTGGCAATCACTTGTCCTGGGAATAACAGTATGGTTTTTGACCATTATGATTTGGCCATTGTTAATGATTAGTACACTCAGTCATTTACCATCGTATAAATTAGTTCAACCTATCTTACAAGCGCTGACCCTTTTAAATCCTGCAGAATTTGTTCGTGTTTTTTCCATTATGAAAATGGGAGCTGGTTCAGCTTTTGGTCCAGACTATTATCAGTGGATTACATGGGCAACGAGTAACAATGGATTACTTATTTTTTCGGCAATAATTTTAAGTTGGATACTCCTATCCGTATTTATTGGTGGTTTTATCTGGAGCAGAGGTGAATATAATGGAACAGTGTGACATAGCAGTTGATATACAAGGTTTATCGAAACGTAACAAGAAAAAGCAATTACTGCTGCCTCTCGATTATCACCTTTCCAGTGGGAAGATACTTGCTTTATGTGGCGGTAACGGGGCAGGTAAAAGTACACTTATCCGCTTGATTGTGGGGTTGATTAAACCAACGACAGGACATGTAACAATCAATGGACTGAATAGAAAAAAACATAAACAGCTATTTTTAAAGCAATTTGGTTATATGCCTGATGATTTTCAGTTTCAAAAGTCAATGACAACAAAAGAAACGATTCACTTTTATTCAAAAATCAAAAGCATTGGTAAGACAAGATACGAAGAAACATTAGAAGAAGTGGGTCTCCTTGATAAATTAAATGAGAAGGTAGGTAACTTCTCAAAAGGAATGAATCAACGTCTTTTGTTAGCTCAAGCACTCTTGGCAAATCCAAATATACTTATCTTGGATGAGCCGACGAACGGATTAGACCCATATTGGGTGAAACAATTTTGCGATCTTATGCTACAAGCTAAAAAAAATGGACAAACAATTATCTTTTCAACTCATGACCTTCATATTGCTGAACAAATTGCTGATGAAGTTTTGTTTCTTAGTGAAGGTGAGGTGATTAGTAAAACTCCAATTAATCAGTACCGTGATACCGGTTTATATGAAACATTTCAACAGCTTTATTGCAATTCTATTCAAGAAAAATAAAGTTCAACTAATCGGGCCGTTACTTGCTGTTGGATCTCCCACTTAGAAATGACGAGATCCCTTATTGCTTGAAGCAGGAGTCTTACAAAAGCTCTTCGATGGAGCGAGTAATCGCAGTCCTAGCCAGTTACACTGCGATAAAACGTGCTTATATGTATATGAGCCAAAGATGTTTATAAAAGAATAAAAAGGAGTGTAACTTAATTTGAAAAATACCTATAATCCTTTACAAAGGTTTCATTTTTATGCAGCATTGTTTATCACTCCATTATTACTTACGTTAACTTTATCAGGTATCGGGTATCTTTTTTTCACTGATGTGGAAAATAAAATATATCAACATGAATTTTTTGGTAAAAGTGAAGAAACTGAACAACAAACACTTAAACAAGCCGTTAAAGAGATTGAGGAAACGTATAATGGTTACAGTATAAACAAGATTAGTATTATGGAAGAACCTTATAATGATAGAGTAACAATTAGTAATGAAGATGGGAATCAACAGTATATCTTTTTAGATGAAAACAATCAAATAGTTGCTAGCCAAGAAACTAAATATACTTATTCTAATGTAATGAGAAACGTACATAGTTCACTATTTACGGAAAACACATTTATTAACTATCTGGTAGAGTTAACTGCATGTTGGACTATTTTCATGATTGTTTCTGGAACTTATATGTTAGTTAAAAAGAAACTCATTACGAATAAAAATAAGAAATTAAGATTTCAAAAATGGCATGCTTTATTAGGATTAATTCTAGCCATACCATTGTTTGTTATTGTATTAACTGGTCTTCCATGGTCAGCATTCATGGGAAGTCATATTAGTAAGTTGGGAGAAGATTATCCAAATTTAGGACGTACAGAGTTACGTTATAATCCACCTAATTCAGACGTTAATGAGATTCCTTGGGCGACTAGAAGTAAAAAAGAACCAATGTCTGATAATGATGAACATAAAGGACATGCTGATCATCATGGCACACTAGGTTCAGTTACTAATTTACCTAACCAAATAACAGTTGATGAAATTAGTAGTATCGCTCAAGAAGAGGGTATTTCTAAGCCGTTTTCTATTGTATATCCATCAGATGAAAAAGGCGTATTCACTGTATCTAAAGGGAGTAATTCAGGTGTCACTGGGCTGGATGTTTCACCAGATGAAGAAACAACCGTTTATTATGATCAATATAGCGGCGAAAAGCTAGGAAAAGTGGATTATGAAGAGTATGGTATCATTGGTAAATGGTTTACTTGGGGCATTCCATTACATGAGGGTCATTTATTTGGTTTGCCAAATAAAATAATGAACCTATTGGTCTGTATTGCATTTTTGGGTACTATCGTAATTGGTTTTGTATCTTGGATCAAACGTACCAAAAGCTTTCCTAAAATACTCCCCAAAAGAGTTAACAAACCAGTTTCTATTTCTGTTATATTGATGTTAATAGTACTTGGTATGTTGATGCCATTGTTTGGACTATCTATTATTCTTGTGTTAATTATTGAATATATTTTGTATTTCAAGAAAAAAGCAGTGTCTTAAGACATCGCTCAGCATTTAGATAAAGCAGATGTTTTTTCGATCTTACTTACCTTCTAGATTATATAAACAGCCTCTATTTTGTCTTATACTGTCATATTGGTTTTTCCAGATAATTATGAACATGCAAATCTACAAAGTAGTTACTTAATCAAAACGCACGTCATTTTCCTAATTTTGGAATAACATGACTAGTGACACCCGATAACGTGTCTGTTACTCAATTACACATTAAAACTGGTATTCGACATGATACGCTTAGTGCACTAACAAATAATAGACGACAACGAATACAATTAGATCATTTAGATAAAATCGTGAATACACTAAATATTAAAGATATGAATGAACTGTTTCGTATTGAAGAAGATGGACAATAGCTTTTAGAAGAAGCCATCACTACTTGTTCTATGCTAATCAAACAAATAGTGATGGTTTTACTTGGAAGCTCCATGAAGTTTTCTTATTCGACAATCATCCAATTTGTATCTTTTTCTAGGATGAGCTCGTATTGAGAAAGCTGTGTCGCTTTTGTCACCTCCTCCAAATACTTTACCGTCACCCACACCTTTATTTGATTATCTTGTTCTTGAAAGACTGGATTAACAAGTTCAGAAAACGTATAATCTTTTTCAATAGGTGGGAGGGCATTGTTTTCTACATAATAAGCCAGTTCTTGATCTGTTGCAGTAGGATAAGAAGCAAAGAACGTTTCTAAAAATAAAGTGACTTCTTCCATCGTTGAAGAATCTACCGTACCGTTATTTTTTCTTTGTTCAGGTGTATAGGTTGCTTTCTCGGGCTTACTCCATAAGGTAGGATTTTGGGTAATAACAAGGTTCCCTTGTTCGTCCTGATGAAGTGCTATGCGATAAGTTGAATTTGTTAACTTGCTCTCCTTGTCTTCCTTAATCTGTTGTTGTACAGAGTAGACGACCGAGAAAGTAGCTTCTGTTTCTTCTGTAATCGACCAAATACTTATATCTTTTACACTGGAACTGGTCGGAATATCTTCTCGAACCATGTCAACGTTTAAGACTTGCAATTCTTCTGTTAAATAGCGCTGAAGCTTATCGGTTCGTTCTTCCAATGCTTCTGTGTTATTTACCCACGTATAATAGTCTTTCACAAAATCTTTCGTAAAACTCTCCATAGCGCTTGTGTCCTGCATATGCTCTTCAATGACTTTTGTTTCATGAATGGTATGCTGATCAATTGCTGTAAAGTTTTTATAGATTCCAAAGGCAAGACTGCTGATTAATAGAATCCACAAAAAAAGAACCGACTTTTTATGCTTTCCAATGGTTCTCACTTTTACCTTTTTTAATTTCTTTGGCTGTGTCTGTTTTTCTTTTTTACTAAAAGGTAGCTTCATGCTATCCCAACCTTTCCTTAGTTTTTGATACGTCCTGCTCCGACAAAATGTGCTTGCCAGTAAGAAGAAGTTAAATCGGCATAGCCAATTGGTGAACCCGCATGATACATTTGATTATTTCCAACATATATGCCGAGGTGAGTTACATAATTGGCGGTGTTATACGTAGAATGGAAAAACACTAAATCACCCGGTTTTGCTTCCGATAAAGGAATGTGTTCCGTTGCGTCATATTGCTGTTGAGCGGTTCGAGGTAAGTTAATCCCAGCCTTGCGATAAACCCATTGTGTTAATCCGCTGCAATCAAAAGAGGTATTCGGATTGCTCCCCCCAAAAACATAAGGGTAATTTTCATATCTTAAGGCTTCTTCCATAACTAATTGAAAGGTGTCATCATCAAAGGATGGCACACGAAGGTAAAGCTGCAACAAATCGATATAAAACATATTGCCATAGCCAAATCTCCAACCTCCATTTTTCTCTAATGCAACGGGATTAGAGTAGGTAACTTTCTTTCCGCCCGATCGTTCTTTCGCAAAATTTTGCGCCAGTTCAAAAGAATAGGTTTTCCCTCGACCTGCGACATAATCAATAAAACCGCCACCGTAATTATAGGCTTGCATGATAGTTTTATCATCAACACCTTTTGTTTTTGCTGACTTTATTAACTCCGCAAAATATTTTGTTCCTTGTTCAATGGACGCTTCTGTATCTAAGGTGTTAGGTGGTAATCCCAGTGATTCACTACTTTGCATAACGTCTACTGCATTCCCGCCACTTTCTACTGCAATAATCGCAAGCAATACCGGAACATAGTCGCTAATACCATATTTATTTGCGTATTTTTCCACCATCGGTTGATGGGCTAATACATCTTCTGATAGAGCGATATGTTGAAGATAATCTGGTGAACCTAAATCCATGGAAGAATCGAAATCTCCTGTTTCATCAGATATAAAGATAGCCACAAAAGCAAGTAACCCTAAAAATGCCAAAAATCCTATACCACCAACAGTCAACAGGCTTTTTAATCGTAAAAATATCATCATCGTTTCCTCCTAACCATTCTTTTCTGACGTGGAGGTATTGATTTTTGCTGTGTCTGCTTTCGAGGAGGGCGTTTGATCACCGATTGTTGCTCTGATTTTGGAGTTTGTTTGGTAAATCGGACAGGATGTGAGTGCCGACCTTGCTGCTTTGTGTCTCTATAAGAACGGTAAACCTTCCTGTCTGGCTGAAAGACCGCTTGTTTGCCTTCGGTTTGAACCAACACACGTCTAGCTTTTCTATGAGCAGGCATGTTTTTTTCTGCTGATTGAACTTTCTGTGTCGTTGAAATGATAGGCTTTTTGGGTACAACACCCCTTTGATTGGAAAAGGCGGTAGACATTTGTTTTTTTCGCTGTCTATCTAATGCTTGTCGCTTTTCTGCAATCGTTTGGTGCTTGACGAATCGTCTTCTTTTTCTGTCATCAGGAATCCTATTTTCTTTTAGACTGTTCGGCTGGTTTGTATTTTTTAAAACAGTAGTAGGCTCTTTCTGTAACATACGTTTTGGTTTGGAAAGCGTGGTAGGCATTTGTTTCTTTTGCTGTCTATCCAATACCTGCCGCTTTTCTACAACTGTCTGCCGATGTTTCGCTGTCCGTTCTGTATGTTCACGCTGTCGCTGTTTTTTCGCTTGTACTATGCCTGCTTTAAAGTCTTTGACAGGACGTTTCAAGTGCTCCTTTCCTTGTGCTACTGCATACGTTGCTGTAGTTGGTAAATCTTTGACTTGTTGCTTTCTATGCTGGATATTCGCACGTACACGATTTTTCGTGTCTAACACTTTTCCAGTCGTTTGTCCGATCTTTTGACTAAGTGATTTTCTCTCCTGATTGGGTTTCTCTTGTTTGCTTGTCCTCATAGTGCTTAGGCTTTGTATAGGACGACGAAGAGAGAAAGAGTTTTGTGTTTTTCCTGACTTACTCATCATTTTTCCGACTGTTGTCCCAGTGGTTAATCCTGTCAACGTACGCCCAATCGAACGCTGTAACCTGCGACCACTGCGATACGCCATTTGTTTCGGGCGACGCATAACACTCCGGCCGACTTGTTGACTGTCGTTACTTTGCAATCGAAACATACCCATAATGTCACCAAGTTTCATATAAATGCCTGCGAAGGTGACAATTTGCAGAAAGGCAATCAAGAAAAATGGATAGGTGTTCGTTAAGCTGTACAACATGGAAGAAATACTAAAGGCAATCGTAATAACAAGTGTGATTCCAGCCCGTAACATAATCACATTAAACAGTTTTAAAATCGCTTGTTTCCCCATATTTTCAAAGCTAGGAATCATCGATAGTAAAAAGCTGATCGGTAGAAACGTCGCAAAAATAATAAACAGAATTTGTGAGAAAATCATCATCCCTGACAAGAGAAACACGAATATGGAAATCCCGATATTAAACAGAAATAAAAAGAAGACCATCCCTAAACGGGTAGTGGTCTTGGTAATCGTCAAATTCTTATTGTCGTAATCTTCAATTTCCGCCTTGACTACTTCTTCTCGGTCTTCTCCATTGTTGGTGTCAGGACTGATGGACACCAGATTTTCAACACGTTCTTCTCCAATCGCTTCTTTATCCGAGTTATCAAACTGCAATAAGAGCCAAGGCTGTTCTATCTGAATCGAAAAGAGATTGTTACGGATCAGATCAACACTATCCTTTCCTTGACTATTGGAGCTTGGCATAAGGATTTTACTTCCTAAATCCAATGCCGCCTTACTAATATCTGCTGAAAAGTCATTAATTTTCGTAATATACGTTGGGGCAAACGCAATAAAGGCAGCCGATACGATAAACACCACTAGAAAATTGGTCATGGCTCGTATCGCTTTTGTCGTTTCTCGTTTCATTAAACCTGTGTAGGTCACATAAATTCCCAACACTAATACAAATAGAAGCAGGAAACCAACATAAAAGCCTTCTGTTCCAAATCCTTTTTGGGTGATTCCAGCTAATGTTTGCATGTTTTTCCCGATAGCGTTCGCTGTTTCAGAAATAAAGTCTAAGGAATAAGCCTGCTGCACCAAATAGCCTGTCGCATTGGAAAGATATAAATTGATAATCCAAATAAAATTGGTGATCGTATACAACCCATACATGACTTGTTTACCTATGCCATCATCCCAGTTCCAAGGTAACCAATCCCAACCCGAATCGACATAAAAATCTAATTGATAATGGTCAAGCGGATAAAGGGAATAGAGGTTATCTTCGGATACGGTATCGTCGACTAAGCCGGCAGCTTGGGCGAATGTACCAAGTAAGAGAAGACATAGAAAAACGGCAGCACCAATGAGTACCGCCGTTAGGATAATCTTTTTCCATTTTTGTTTGTTCACATCGTCACCTCGTCTTTTTTTCATTTGTAGGTGGTCGAGTATCGAATGCATCAAATAAATCTTCGAAAACAGGATGGACTTGAATAATTCCCACACGCCCATATAAATCTTGAATCAAACATTGGCCATTTTCTAGTTCACGAAGTCTTTTCTGATTTCCTTCATCTTCTTTATCCACTCCAAAGAATTCTAATGTCTTTTTGATTTCATTAATATCCCTAGAACGAAAAGCAAACTTCACACCAATATTATTTTTTAGCTTTTCATCGGTTAAATCTGCCGCATTCTGGGTAACAAAGTATACCCCAGCATTCATGGCACGACCTGCACGCACCAGCTTATTAGACAATGTTTTCCCTTGTGCTACTTGCAGAAACGTCCATGCTTCGTCAAGGTCAACGATCTTAAAAATGCTTCGGTCAGAGTGGATAAAGTCCAGGGCAAAAGTAGAAATAATAATCAACATGGCAACACTCAATAATTCCATGGTGGTGTATTCTTCAAAACTGGTTTCTGCGTCTGGTAAGACTAAATCTGCCACTTGAATAATATTTAATTGCTTTTCTAGACTGATAGAATGTTCTACTGTTCCATCTGAAAAGAGAAGATGGGCAAAATCATAGTCCGTAAAGCTTTCGATATGGTCAGCAATGGTAGCCGCAAGTGGATTCGGGTCACTCCTTAGTTCTTGGATAACGAGAAACAAGCCACGTTCTTCTTGCTGGCTAACGGCTCGAATGGCTTTTCGTAAGACTGGAAACTTTTCGCCATCCCGACTAGATATGCCTGTAAGAAAGGTCAAAATATCAATCGCTAAGCTTTCTGAATCCTTTTTGTTTTTCATAATGACGTAAGGATCAAGCAATCCCTTGTTTGATTCTTCGCTAGTAAGGTTAACGATATTAATTTCTTCTGCGATATCTGATAAGGCTTCTTTCCAATTTCCACGTTCTGCTTTTGGGTCAACAATTAAGGCTTGACCACCAAATAGGACGGCATAATAGACGAGTAAGTTGTTAGAGAATGATTTCCCGCCACCAAGTGAACCTAAGAATGCAGAAGCTAATGCATTGGTGACCGAACCTTTCACCCCTTGACTGGCTAAGCTTGGATTGAGGTACACATTTCTTCCAGTGTCTAAATTATAGCCGAAATAAATCCCTTCTGTTTCTCCTAGCATTTGTGTGGCTCCAAACCCAAGTCCTGCAAGAAAATCAGAGGTCACATACTGTACATAATCATTGATATAACGCTTGCTGGCAGGAATAAATTCACCATGTAAGCCCAACATATCGCCAAATGGGCGAATAAGTTTCACGTTTAAGTCGTCGTAAAAATCTTTCACTTCATTACAGCGTTGGTTGAGTTCATCCAAGCTAGAAGCAGATACCCGAATGACATAGCTTAACTTGTACATGGATTCTTTTGTTTGGTCGAGGACATCTTCCAGCTCATTGACTTGTTCTAAAGCTTCCAATACATTGCTGCCTGTCTCGTTATCCGATTCCCATGCATGATTGTCCAAGTCTTTCAATTCCTTTTTCTTATTGCGAACAGTAGTTAACGCTTTTTTATTCGTTACAATTTCCACATTCATCGACGTATCAATCGGGAAGGTGAATTGTTGTTGTTGATAATAAAAGATTTCATCTGAAGGAAACTCCAAATCACCTACAATGGAATTGATCGTAAAATAGGCAACATAAGTAGTCTGTTCTTCCTGTTCGATTTTTAAATAACGTTGGTTTTCCACAATCAAACAACGAGTTGGTTTAATCAAGTCATAACGCTTCACTAACGTTTCCTTTTTTAACTTCTTTAGAGGGAGGGCATAATTATATTCCTCATAAGCAATGTCTGATTGCCCATGAAGATGTTCAATCAGATAGCCAAAATCATTTTTATTTAAAGGGCGGATCTTAAAACGTCTAGCTATTTTGTTTTGTAATAAAGATTCCATTTTAGAGAAACGTCTCATTTCATCATGAGGCATGGAAACAAAATCTCCCATGAGGTGATGATTCACGTCACGAATAAAGGCAGAAAGGGAAGTAGCAACAGATTTTCCCATCGACTTCATATTGACTTCTTCCTCATTTAACAGGAGCTTAAAGCCAATGAAAAACCGATAATCTACCTGATGTTCGCCAATCATAGAAGTAAGTGCTTCCGTCTGATCGTCGATTCGGTTGTAAGCAGCTGCTTGTAATTTCCCTGTGACCAGTCTCTTACTATTTTCCTGTACTGAGCGAATACTGCTTGCGGTACTAATTTGCAGGGCATGAATCCTGCCATCGAGGGGGAACTGGAGAATCCCTATTTAGAAATATGTATAGAGATTTCTTAAAAGAATGTTTGAGTATAGTTGATTATACTCCTTTACAAAATGGATATATTCTATTTACTAAAATCGCACCTATGTGGGAGGAGGTATCTAAGCTTATTAATAAGGCTGGAGAGACTCATGAATTACTATTCCTAAATCAGGCTTCTGATATTCTTTTAGAGTTATCAAACAAAGAATATGAAGCAATGAATCAACTATCAAGAATCTGTTGACTGCGATGCTTTCAAAAAATGAGTTTTAGAAAAGTGGATTCATGATTCTTGTTCCATTGGGGGGGGATTGGGAACGGCTTCATACTGCCTTTGTTGCACCTCCTTTGGGCTCCCGTACATCTTTCGCAGCGGCCGGATGCGGCTTCTTACCGTATTTTCCCCAACTTCAATTTCCGGATCGTGCTCCTTTAGCCAGTCCCATATTTGAGTAGCGGAGAGGTCGGGGTATTCCCTCTGATTCTGGCAATGTATTGTTAAGGTATGAGTTGAAAAAAAGATATAGAAAATATCGACTACTTGCTGTGCTAACAGGTTATGAAAATTAACTAATTCGTTTGGTTTATGTTGGTATGATTTATTACGTAAAGGCAACTGTCTGGATCGAGCGCAAAATGACAGGATTTAGAGAAGTTAATAAGGTAACATGCCATTAAAGGAGTGAACCATATGGCACTGGTAGAATCATTACAAAAGACAATCGAATACATGGAAGCCCATCTGCTGGATGACATCACGATCAAAGACATTGCTGAACAAGCTCATCTATCTCCCGAGCACTGTACTAGAACTGGTGCAGTCAGGGCGTTTTCAAAGAGGCAAATGGTTTAAAAGGTTAGATAAAGAAGATAAAGGGCATGTTCGTCGTTCCCTTGAATCAGTGGGAATGTGGGAGATGCATCATAAAAAGATAGGGGAATTATCAGGTGGATAAAAGCAGCGGATATCAATTGCTCGTGTGTTCTCAACAGATCCAGATTTGTTTATATTAGATGAACCTACAATTGGAATGGATGTACGTTCACGTAATGAATTTTATAAATTATTGAAGCACAATAGTACAGAGCATGACAAGGGTATCTTAATGGTTACACACGATCATGAAGAGATTCGTCACTACGCTAATAAACACATTGAGTTGATACGGAAGGAGGACTCACCTTGGAGATGTTTTTCTATGGATTGATGCAAAGAGCTTTCCAAGCTTCATTTTTAATCTCATTAATCACTCCAATATTAGGATTGTTTTTGGTATTGCGTAGGCAATCACTAATGGCAGATACTTTATCCCATGTCTCGTTATCTGGGGTAGCGCTTGGTCTGTTAATTGGCATCAATCCGACATGTACCAATATTCTCGTGGTAATCATTATCGCAACTCTGCTTGCATTTTTGCGTCAAATTTATCGCACATATTCTGAAATTTCGATTGCCATATTAATGTCTGTCGGAATGGCAGTAGCGCTTGTCCTGATGGAAATAAGTGCTGGTGGAATTACATTAAGTGTAACACAATTTCTATTCGGTTCAATTGTTACTATTCACAAAACAAATATGGATGTTACTAGGATTAACGATAATTATCGGATTATTATATTTAATATATCGAAAACCTATGTATGTTCTTACATTTGATGAGGAAACAGCTTTTAAAGCTGGCCTGCCTATTAAAACGATGTCGATTTTGTTTAATGTGTTAACAGGGGTCACAATAGCAGTAATAATGCCGATTGTCGGGGCTTTACTTGTCTCAGCCATTATCATTTTACCTGCAGCTATATCGCTTCGTTTAAGCAAAAGCTTCTACGGTGTCATATTAAATGAAATGGTCATTGCACTTGTCGGCATGTTAAGTGGTTTAGTCACTTCTTATGAATTGGGTACACCACCAGGCGCTTCCATCACAATAATTTTAATGTTGATTTTTGCAATCATAACACTTGCAAAGTACATGTTACATTACTTGAAATTTGATAGACTATTTAATAAAAGTCAAGGCTAGAATGAAATAAGCAGAAAAGACAAATCGAGTTTACATCGTAGAATTGTTATTTCAAATAATAAATTCCAAAACTCTACTTAATTCACAATGTATGAAAATCATTGAAGCCTTCAAACCAAATATATAAATAATTATAAAAAAGAACTAAAAGAATATTTCTACAAGCTATTATTAGAAAGAAGGATAGGTTATAAGCTGTTATATTAAGTTGGGGGCATAGATTGACAATATCGTAGTAATGTGTCTGCATAATAATATATAAGAGAAGCATTACCATTCATAACGAGAGAAATGGGGTTTTATAGTCACGATTAGAGCATTTTCAAGAAGTTCGACTAGCTGCTATAATATAATAGCCCATGCATTATACTTGGAGTTTAACAACATTCAAGTTATTATAGATAAATAAAATCCTTAATTAGGGTGATGATGAATGAAGTTTTCAAAGGCTACAGATTATGCTCTACATACGATGCTTTTTCTTACTGCAGCGACTCCGGATAAACCTGTGGGCGTTCAGCTGCTTGCTGAGAAGCAAAAGGTGTCACCAACTTATCTGTCCAAGATACTGACCAAGCTAGTAAAGGCTGGTATGATTGAATCCATAACAGGAGTGAATGGTGGATACAGACTGAAACGAAATTGGGAGGATATTTCGTTTCTTGACATTATTCATGCGATTGAGGGATCTGCCTCTTTGTTTGATTGTAGTTTCGATCACGGACCAGATTGTCCGATTCAAAGAGTAGTATTGGAAGCAGAGGAAAAAATGGAAGAGCATTTGAGAAATAAAAAAATGTCCGATCTTGTGCGGGAAATGAACATCGTTTTCTAGCACATATTCTTTCAACCAATTATAGATAATAAGTGTCTCTATAGTCTTTAATGAAATTATAATAAAAAATTAGGAGAATCCAAAAATGAACATGTATAAAAGGACCGTATAAGTTGATTCAAGATACAGCGATTTTTAATCCGGTATTGTGAAACGATGTCCCCGGAAGATTATAGGAAAGAGATCGAAAGTTAAGGAAGAGTTTCTGTACGTAGTCTGCATATTCATATCGCTGACTGTCATCGAATTTTACTAGGGATTTATGACTGAAAAATCTATATACAGAGTAAAATCAGCGCCTATCGATGATGTTTCAAAGATGTGCAAATTATTTAAAAGTCGAATGAGCTAGTGGATAAGTTCTTATGTAAGGAGGTGATGCCAACATGTAACATCGTAGCAGAGTGAGAATACAGTATTTCAGTAGTACTGGTTAGGTCTTAACTACATATGAGATGTACAGAGTAATTATTGGGCGTATACACATTTGGAAAGTTAAACTAATAAGAGGAAGGGAGTTAATCATGAAGGAAGTTGATGTTGTTATTATTGGAGGAGGTCCTGCTGGTTTAAGCGCTGGACTTATACTAGGACGGGCTAGGAAGAAGACGTTGATTATCGATGAGGGGCAACCGCGTAATGCAGTGACTAGAGAGGCTCATGCCTTTTTAACACGTGATGGCATTAGCCCACATGAATTTAGAAATATTGCTAAATCGCAGCTTCACACTTATCCGTCAGTTTCACATTTGGAAGATACTATCGAGTTGATAGAAGGTGAAGATGGTCAATTTTTGTTGGAAACTGCTTCAGGGTTGAAGATAGCCACTAGAAAACTGTTGTTTGCTATCGGAATGAAGGATCGCGATCTTGGCATACCAGGGTTGGCGGAGGTCTATGGTAAGAGCGCATTTGTATGCCCGTATTGTGATGGCTGGGAACTAAGAGATCAGCAATTAGTTGTCATAAACAGAGGAGCAGCGCTAATGCATTTTGTCCCATTGATTTACGGGTGGACAAAGCAGTTTGTAGTTTGTACAAATGGTCCCAATGAATTAAGTGAAGCAGAACGTGAAGAATTGCGTGCGCATAATATCCCGTTATTTCATTCACCAATTCATTCCATCCAATCAAATCAAGGCATGGTAAGGCATGTTAAGCTTGAGGATGGAACAGAAATTCCATGCACAGGAATTTTCTTCAAGGCAGAATTGGTACTTGGATCGGAATTACCTGTCGCACTTGGTTGCCGGATGTTGGATACTGGAATAATTGAAGTCGATGAGTTTGGAAAAACAAGTGTACCTGGTGTTTATGCAGCTGGGGATGCAACTACACACTTGCACCAATCTATTGTTGCAGCTGCTTCAGGAGCTGTATCCGCAGCCGCAATAAACGGAGAATTAAATCGAGAAGAATGGCATAAGAACAACGTTTGATTCAAATTCTAAATATATTTATAAAGAGGACTTTAAATTTATAATGTACCCTTTGTAAAAGACACTTTTATAAGGCCAAGCTACTTGAAGAAAGTGATTCCAGTACTATGAAATACTCCTCATTACCATTTATGAATCAACTCTTTAGAAAAGGTGGCAGGGTCACTCCTGCACGATTTGCCACTGTGCAAAATGGTCCTAAAACAGGTCTGTCAATAAATTTGTGGAATTGACCGTAAAAAAATTTAGTCGGTGTGGAGGATAATCCTGTCCACGAAGCGGATAGACAACCAGAGGTGCGATTATTTCCACAAAAAAGGAGCCATTCCTTCTTTAGACTGTACCCTTTGTAAAGGACAATCATAAAAAAGCTAGGCAGACTTAAGAAGGTGATCTCTGTATTGAATAGGGGTCATCAGGTTCCATTGATATCTGTAACGGTTATAGTAAATCATGTATTTTAAACATGACTTTTGATACACTGTTTCAGGAGGTGTTTTTATATGACTGCCAAGGGCAAAATAACATTGCCACAAAAACGTACAGTTATTTTTACCGTAACTATTCTTTATACTATTTTGATACTATATTTTATTTTTTTCGCTTTCGGCAGAATAGGTGCATCTGCAAGCACGACTGGGGTCACCTTTATTTTTTTTCCGATTGAGTTCTACCATTTGCCAAAGATTTCTGATTTTCTGCATCCTACTCTGATGGATTTCGTAGATCTAGGAAATGTGGCAGCCTTTATTCCATTCGGCATATTGATTCCATTGTTATTCCGTGTGAAGTTTATTCGTTTCTTTTCATTGTTCTTCCTGTCTATTCTCGTGATCGAAACCATACAGGCACTAACTTTGCTCGGAAGCTTTGATATTAACGATGCCATTCAAAACTCTCTAGGCGCAAGCATCGGATTCGGAGCGTACAAACTAGGGTATCGAACAAAAAACTTTTGGCTAAATATGGCTATTACCGGTATCACGTGTATTGTTATTCTAATCGGGGTATTAGCAATTTGCGGAATTGTGGAGAAAACGTTCACCAAAGCAGAGGGTCCCTTTATAGCTTTAAATGAACTGAAAAATAGTTCCGGGCATACAACAGCGGGAACAAAACCGTACAGCTTTAAAGTTAGCGGTCAAAACGTCGAACCTGGATATAATATATTTGGCGCCAAAGGCAAAGGAAGTGAAACCTACACTTATACGTCCAAGAAGGAGATTATTTTTTCATTTTATTATGGAATACCGGACTTAATGGATAGTGATGGAAGTATACAAGTTTTAGTCGATGGTCGTGAGGTATTATCCGGCTCTGGAACGGAGCAACTGAATTATCCGGAATTGTTTCCACAAATGTTTGAAATTCCACTTGAACGTGCAAGTAAGATTACGATAATCGTTAAGGGGAATGAAAAGCTTTGGGATGTAGGGTTTAGGGAAATGAAATATTTCTGGAAATGATTCAAACGTTTTGTTCAAGATAATGGTCTTTTTTCTTTTTCCCACCCCAAACATGTGGTGCTAGTATATTTTCATGGACACATCCTAGTTAGTTTCATAATTTTTGAGGAATAAGATTAAGAAGAGGTGTGTCCAATGAAAGGCCATAATAAAAACCAAAATAAATTTAATGAAGATTTCAAAAGGATGGTTGTGGAATTATATCAATCTGGCACTCCAGTCAAGCAATTAACCAGCGAATATGGCGTATCTGATGTCTCCATTTATAATTGGGTCAAAAAGTTTTCTCCCGTCAAATTTGAAGATGGAACCGTGGCAACGGCGGATGACTATACCAAGATTCAAAAGGAGCTTCGCCGGCTGCAGGAAGAAAATGAAATCTTAAAAAAGGCTATGGCCATATTCGCGAAAAGGTAAGCCAATCTGCAGTAGCTTCCGTGATTGATCAACATAAAGACCAACATCCCATCCAAACTATGTGCGAAGTCTTGGAATTGCCGCGAAGCTCCTACTACCTAACACTCCAAGAAACCGAATCCAAGCGTGAGCGGGAAAACAAGGAGCTGCCAAAAAGGATCAAAGAGATCCACGAAGAAAGCAAAGGGCGTTATGGAGCCCCAAAAATTCACCAATATCTCTGTGCGGAAGGATATAGAGTAAGTCTGAAACGTGTACAGAGACTGATGAAAAAAGAGGGCATCCGTTCCATCGTCATTAAAAAATATCGGCCAACACCAAGCAAAGAAACAGTTATCGAACGCGAGAATATCCTGGCCAGGGACTTTTCTACGACCACCATCAATGAAAAATGGGTGGCCGATATTACGTATATCCATACATTAAAGGATGGCTGGTGCTACCTTGCTTCTGTGATGGACCTGCATTCAAAGAAAATCGTAGGCTATTCCTTTTCTTGTACAATGACAACAGACCTGGTGATTAAAGCATTGGATAACGCCTATGCCACGCAGCTACCACCAGAGGAGTTAATTCTGCACAGTGACTTGGGTTCCCAATATACGAGTGAGGCTTTCATGGAAGAGGCTGAGTCAAAAAAGATCAGACAATCATTCAGTCGAAAGGGCTGCCCGTACGATAACGCCTGTATTGAATCCTTCCATGCTATTTTGAAGAAGGAAGAAATACATCACGTAACTTATCTGGATTACGCCTCTGCAAAGATTCATCTCTTCCAATACATTGAAGGCTGGTATAATCGAAAGCGAATGCATGGCAGCCTTCAATATAAGACCCCACAACAGGTTGAAGATGAAATCCGGGTGGCGGCTAAGTCACTGCATCATGTCTGAGCACGGCGCTTTACATGGAGGGGGGCATGTTAGGCTCGTCCGCCTGCGAAAGGATTGTTTGACCCTTTCGCCCTTCGCAAGACACCCATGCCCATAGAGGCTCCATGTCAAGCGACATAGACCAACCCACTCTTATGAAATGGAGCTCTGTCCAATCCACCATCTATTTTGTGTCCAGAATATTGGCGTAGATCCAATTATACGATTTACAGTGCTATGAACATTAATTTATTTAATAGGGTTTTTCAACACTATAATCCGAATACCCAAAAGAAAAAGAAATTCAAAGAAGTTGAAGCTACTTTCATAAAATTGTTACCTGATCAATTCCCGAATTGGGGTCAAATAGGCTATGAATGGGTTTATGAAGAAATCTATGGTGCTGACTTTTCACCACTGACTAAAGCAATGGAGGAGGGTTATTTTTAACCCTCTTTCTACACTATTTTCCGATTACCCCATAAAAATATAACCAAATAAAAATCTTAAATAAAGTGTTTGAGCCTCAATTGATTTTCAAAAGTCATTGCATATGCATGTTAAAACCATGGATAATATTTCCCATACTTGGAACTGGAGATAAAAAGAGGACATATAACGTTGATTTATCGTGGTATTAATTTTGAAAAGTTCGATTAAAATATAATAAAAACCTGGTTATAGCTATTTTCAAGTACTTATTTTTTTATCAATTAATGCACTTACTATTGGCTATATTATTTAATATTTCTTAAGCCTTACGATAAACATTATTCTACTTGAACACCTTTAATTTGATACTATTTTCCGATTAACCAATTTCTTTAACCCCACCATTATACTTATAGATGATAATAATTTCTGATTTTTGGAAAGTGGATGATGACCTTCGTATATTTCCCATCTTCTGAATGAATGGAAAGGTCATGTCCTAATTTAAGAGCCATTTCTTTTGCAAGGTAGAGACCTAAACCGGTAGATTTGGCATGACTTCTCCCAATAGATCCTGTAAATCCTTTTTCAAATACGCGGCTGATATCCTCTGGCTTAATTCCAATGCCTGTATCTTGAATCTGTAGCCGCTTTTCTTTTAGATCTTCCTCAAATTGTACGGAGATTTCCCCGCCTTCACCTGTATATTTTAAAGAATTTGAAAAAACTTGATCCATAATAAAACCAAGCCATTTACTGTCGGTATGGACAACCTGTTCAATATTGTCCATATGAAAACGAATTTGCTTGTTAATAAAAGATTTGGCAAATTTCTTTACACTGTTTTTAGCAACTTGATCCAACACTACCTCGGAAATAAAATAATCTTTGGAAAAAGAATCAATGCGAGAATAATAAAGAGCCTGCTCCACGTAATTTTCGATTCTATCCAACTCATCTTCAAACTTGTCCACAAGGTATTCAACAGTTCTTCCATTACTGTTTTCCATAAGCAAGCGACCTGCCGCAATCGGAACCTTGACTTCATGAATCCAAGATGTAATAAAATCTTGATGATCCATTTTTTCGTTATACAACTTTTGTAATTGATCGCCATGCACACTATTTACTTTTTTTAATAACTCAAGATATAACAGTTGTTCATCGTTTCGCGGTTTAGGCAGAGTTGCGAGAAATTCTTCATGATTACTTTCAACCAAATCATTTAATTCCCGATAAAATTCTCTATTGTAATAGTATTCGATGATTACGTATATAGCTACAATAAAAAAGATAACCACATTGGTATATACGATATTACTTACAGTGTTTCTGGAATCTGTGCTCACAATCGTCATCAAAGAAACAAAGAACATAATGATCACGTTTAATATAAAGAAATTCCGTTTATCTTTTAGATATTGAAAGAAACTCATTGGATAATATAACCTTGTCCTTTCTTAGTCATAATGAAGTGTTCTTTTCCAAGTTCAGCAAGCTTTTTACGCAGACGAGCAATATTAACCGTCAATGTATTTTCGTCTACGAAATTTTCATTCTTCCAAAGGCTACGCATCATTTTCGTACGACTGACGATGGTTCCTTTATTTTTCATCAGGATTTTCAAAATAAGAAATTCTGTTTTCGTGAGTTCCGACTTTCGATCTCCATGTAAGGCCTCTCCGTTCTCAAGGTTTAATATAATTCCATCATGTTCGATTGTCTTAGACTGTGTTTCCATGTAGGAATACGTTCTGCGGAGGAGTGCATTAATTTTTGCAATCAATACATCCATATGGAAAGGTTTTTGAATATAATCATCTCCTCCCATGTTTATCGACATCACTATATCCATTGGTGTATCACGGGAAGAGAGAAAGATCATAGGGACCTTTGAAATTTCTCTGATTTTATTACACCAGTAAAATCCGTCAAACGATGGCAAATTGATATCCATGATGACTAGGTGAGGATCATGATTAAGAAATACCTGCATGATTTGGTCAAAGTCTTCGATCTTAACGGTTTCAAAACCCCACTTTTCTAATGTTTCCCCTACCATATCACGAATGGTCAAATCATCTTCCACAATCATGATTTTCATTCCTCTTCCCTCCAAACAATCATCCTTCTTTAACATCATATTAATTGAATATCGACCAACATACAAAGAAAATATCGTGTTTAAACATATTTTTTATCAATGTGACGAAAATGTAAGGTTACGAGATCAAGCTGTAAGTTTATATAAAGGGCACCTATTGTAAAATAAAAACGTAAAACAAAACAACTCTGAATGGAGGATTTAAATATGAAAACTATTGTCGAAGCAAAACAAATAAAAAAAGTCTATGGTGCAAAGGGAAATGTATTTTCAGCTTTGGAGGATATAGACTTAACCGTCATGGAAGGTGAATTCGTCGGTATTATGGGTCCCTCGGGTGCTGGTAAATCAACTTTACTAAATATATTGGCAACAATTGACGAGCCGACTGCTGGTGACATCGTGGTTGACGGAATCAATTTGACAAAGATGAATGAAGAGCAATTATCTGCCTTTCGCCGTGACAAACTTGGTTTCCTTTTCCAAGACTATAATTTATTAGATACTCTAACTGTGAAAGAAAATATTATCTTGCCGTTAGCCTTGGCAAAATTGAACGTTAAGGAATTGGAACGAAGAGCAGATGAAGTGGCAGATAAGTTTGGCATTCGCGACATTTTAAATAAGTACCCGTATCAAATTTCTGGGGGACAAAAGCAACGCACGGCAGCATCACGCGCGATTATTTCAAAGCCAAACCTAATATTGGCAGATGAACCAACAGGTGCGTTGGATTCGAAATCAGCAACAGACTTATTAGAAAGTTTAAAGGATCTTAATGAACAAGACAAGGCAACAATTTTAATGGTTACCCATGATGCTTATGCGGCAAGTTATTGTAATCGCGTCCTATTTATTAAAGACGGTAAAATCTTCACAGAACTTGTAAAAGGGAAAAGATCCCGCAAAGAATTTTTCAACAAGGTATTGGATGTTCTATCCGCACTGGGGGGTGGGGCAAATGACGTTATTTAGTTTAGCAAGGAAAAATATTAAAGGTAATTTCAATAATTATTTTGTCTATTTTGTTACACTCGTCTTCAGCATGGTTATTTATTATACGTTCACTTCCTTGCAATATAGCGAAAAAATTCAGGAAAGCATTGAATTGTCGGATACAATGAGTTTCATGTTTGGGGTATCATCAATTATCTTAATTTTATTCGTAGCAATCTTTATTTTGTACTCCAATTCATTCTTCACAAGAAAAAGGAAGAAAGAAGTCGGATTGTACGCCATACTTGGTTTACGCAAGAAAACCATTGCAAAAATGTTGTTTTATGAAAATTTGATTATGGGAATCATTGCAATAGTTATTGGAATTATTCTTGGAACCTTACTTTCCAAATTATTTGCAATGATTTTAATAAAACTTATGGGTTCAATTGCCGAGGTGGACTTCGGTATTTCTATTCTAGCGATTACCCAAACAGTCATAGTCTTTATGGTCATTATTTTATTCACTTCCGTTCAAGGTTACCGTTTGATTTATCGTTTTACATTAATCGAATTATTCTATGATGAGAAAAAAGGAGAACAAATTCCAAAGGTTTCACTTATTACGGCTGTTATCGGAGTTATATTTCTTGTCGTTAGTTACTGGCTGATATTAAAACCATTTCCTGACGAATTTACTACGGAATATTTAATAAAAAATTATGGTATTGCTTTTGTTGCTCTCGTCATTGGCACCCATTTATTTTTTCGATCTGTAACGGTCTATTTATTAAGATTATCACAAAAAAATAAGTCGCGTTATTACAGAGGAACTAGAATAATTGAAACATCTCGTTTACTGTTTCGTATTAGAGGGAATGCACGTACCTTTACAGTCATTGCATTGTTGAGTGCTGCTACGATCTGTTTCTTAGGTGCAACTTACAGTGGGTATTACAGCAACGAAAAAAGAGCTGAGGAAGTTGTTCCGTTCAGTTATTCGCATTTGTCAAAAGGTCCAGAATTTGATTCGCAGGTGGAGAGAATAATAAAAGCAGATCATCGACATCCAATAAAAGCCCAACTAGACATACCCGTCATTCAGGTAAAAGGAATACTCTCATTTCAACTGGATTATGACATAAATCCTGTGCAATTAATCTCAGAAAGTACATTTAATAAAGCAGCGAATGCTTTAAATAAGGATGAAACAGTCTTACTATCAAGAAATCAAGCAGCAGTAATCCAGCCAAGGTTTACTGAATATACGAAGTCGGTTTTTAAAGGAGAAAATATAACGATTCAATTGCCTCAAGGAAGCAGCGAACTGCCATTTGTTCATATGGTTGAAAGTAATGTGCTACCTTTCGATTATCCCGATTTCTTTCTCGTAGTCAGTAACGAAATGTTTGCTGAGATAGCCAAAAAAGAGGCTCCATTAACTTATAAAGTATATGAAGTGGAAAATGAAGTAACGGCACAAGCCACTTCAAAGAAAGTAAATAAACTGGTTGGAAACGATTTTCAAGTTTCTTCATCATTTTATACTGAGTATAAGCAAGGTAAAGAAGGAAACGCAATTACTCTCTTTATTTTTGGTTTTTTGGGACTTGTATTTTTAGCGGCAAGTGGAAGTATCATTTATTTCAAACAGTTAACAGAAGCGAATGAGGCGAAAGGACACTATGAAATCCTTAGAAAAATCGGTGTCAATAAAAAGGATATACGTAAATCAATCAAAAGACAGTCATTATTTGTGTTCGGATTGCCACTAACCGTAGGAATATTGCATAGTTGTGTGACATTGTACTTTACTAGCAACTTTATTTCTAATCTAATTGGAATCAATCTTATCTTCCCTATTCTAATGGCTATAGTCTTCTTTGTTATCATCTATGCAGTCTATTATGTATTAACTGTTAATACGTACAATCGCATTGTAAACAAATAAGAGCGAAACATCTCTCGAATGTTCGGTTCGAGAGGTGTTTTGTCATGTATTCCTTTGTTAAAAAAATCCTCATTGCTCTAGAATCTAGACCGATTATATTATTGAAGTTCAATTTGAACATCCTTAAATCTTCTAACATCAAAAAATCGAATGATTGGAAATATGATAACTCCCATACAAAATGTATCGCCAATAGAAACACAATTCAGCTTGTAATATCAGAAATAACACCATATTCTTTCATTAATTTATTTTTAACCATGTAATATTCTTTCTCAGTAATCAATTTACGGGTTAGCAGTTGTTTTAACATAGCAATTTGCATACTATAAGGAATCAAATTCTGTTTCAAAAAACACGCCCCCTTATAATTAATCAATTAAAAATCAGACGGCTGTTGGTACAGCTCCACGGGAATTTCACCCCTGCAAGTATTTCTTCCAGCCCTACTCATAGCTTGCGACGCTTTGAACACTCGAACCATGACGATAGGGGAGTATCATTATCCTAACTGATGGGTTATCGCCAGCAATCCACCACGATTGCATTAGATTCATAGATTATCGCTCGTTTCTAACGAAAGTCATGGCGTATGAATCAAGTGGCTCGTCATCAGTAAAATGTATCTGATTTTTTAGTTTATACTGCACAGCGTTATCTTCCGTGCTTTCTTTGTCAAAGAACAAATATATGATTAATGAAAGGGAAAACCTAACTATTCTGTATTCAAATTTTGAAAGCTAAAACAGATTGCATAAGCTTCGCTCGTAAGCGTTCGCGTGTATCTTCATCGATGCCCCAATAAGTGTTTCCTTGTTCATCACGGAGCTTACGCATGGATAGGCTTGTCATATAGCTTCCATAATGTAGAACAACTACTTTCATTGCTTCTGGCTCACCCTTATTTGCAGCTAAAATAATTGGGTACGGCAATAAACCACGCTCGTTGTTTCCAACATTAGAATTAATCACTCCATTCATCTGCATGTTCCTCCAAAAATCGTCTTAACCTTTTGAAAGAGCTTGTCCTCCTATACTGAACGGTACTACGTGGAATATCGAGTAGTTCAGCTATTTCTACATCTGATTTGTCAAAAAAGTAGTATAAAAGGACAGTCTTACGCTTTTCTTTTGGCAAAGTACGCAACGCTTCAGCGAGTAATTTCGGAGTTATTTTCTTTCCAGCCACTTGAAAACTTTGTCCTTCTTCTCCTTCATATTGCTTATCTAAAGTATAGAGTTGATTTCTTCTTGTGGTGTGAGATCAGAAAATGTCATCTCCTTTGCTTGTCGTTGTTGTCTTTCGTTGAAAATATTAATTGCTTCATTCTTCAATACACGTTTACAAAAAGCATTAAATGCACAGCGAACTTGCCACTCGGTACGATCTGGTTCTATCATGCATTTCCTCTCCCTTCGCAACTGCAAAGGTGGGTGATGATTTCCCCTTTCATAACCTTCAACAAGATTTTTTATGAAATGCCAAAAATAAAAGCAATATTTTATTCATTAAATACAAAAAAGCCCAACTGAACATAAGCCAGGTGGGAGTAAAAATTTATACATATTATTAAATGGAAAATTCTATTTCAAAAAGTTGAAAGCCTTAGTTCAAGAAGAAAACAAATTACGACAAAACAAAAAGTAAAAGTAGTATATGAGCTAAGGCACGATTATCCTGTGAAGGCATTACTCAAAATTGTCGGTATTCCACGTAACACTTATTATTATAAAATTAATACTTTTAAGCACTCAGATAAAAATTCAAAGTAGAAAGGCTCATTAGTTCTATTTTTGAAAAGCATAAGGGCAGATATGGTTATCGTCGTATCCTCTTTTTTTCTTTAAAACTCACCATCCCTAAAGAATCTTTGACACAAAGGGAATCTGCCTAATTATATAACCTAACAAGAAGCAAAGTGGTATCGTGATCAGAATCGTAGCTAGAAATATGAAGGATGGTGGAAAGTGGATGACCTTCAATCCAGCTATAACAATAGCGATAATCGGTATATGAATGATATAAATCACGAAGGAATGGGCTGACAAGAAGCTCCAACCTTTTCCCTGAAGAAAAACTCTTTTGCGAAAGAATATGATTAATCCGAGAATGACGCCAACACAAAATAGAGCTTCCCACAGAGAATAAACCAAAGATGTCCAGTTCCAGCCGCCAGAAAACTGTAATCCGTCTACCCCAAATATCAAGACTAAGGGAAGGAGAAGAATCGATGCTCCAATTGCAATTCCAAAACCCGCCCTCCCCATTGAATCAGGAGTATTTCGAAACCAATTGCGTTGGTAAGCGATGATGCCCAAAATGAATAGCCCGACATATTGCGGGAGATCATAGCCGCTTGCTGTAAAAAGTCCAACGAATGATTGAACCCCGGGAGACCCACCGGGTAAATCAAGAGCAGGGACCCACAGTCTTATGATGAAGTATCCTACTGATAATATCATGACAAAGACTGTAAACATCCTGTAGGTGGGTGGTGTACTCTGCCGAACTACTGATAGCTTATTTTTACTCATAAATTTCGCCCAGACTGCGTATAAACAAACGAATACGAAAAGTAGCTCGACGTACCACATCGGCCCGTAAGTTAAATGTGAAAAATAGGTTTGCCATGTAAATGGCTCCTGGTTAAGCATATAGACTTCAATTGATTGAACTTGGCTAAGAATGAGAACGTAGAAGATAAACGGGACTAGGAACCGGATGAATCTATCTTTGATAAATCGGGTTGCTCCATTACGTTCAAAAGATGAAGGAACAAAATATCCGGAAATAAGAAAAAACGTCCCCATGAAAAAAGTCTGATTAAAAGCAAGGAATAGAAGGCCCATAACAGCCCCAATAGATCCTTGTGATAATACCTCGTTATAGATGGAAAAATACACTAAATGATGTAGCACTACTAACATTGTAAGAGCTGCCCTTAGGTTATCGATAAAGTATAACCGACCTTCCTTTTGGAGAGACGAGCTCCCTATATGTCTTGAATTCATAATAATTCTTATGTTCCCCTCTATGAATATTTAAAAATATATCTCAACGGAGCATCCGCCAAACTGGACGGCTATGTATAAGCCGTACTATTTGCTTTATATTTTAATTTTCTCTTTTAGTTGATCCATCTATTTTCCAAGAGGCTAAACCTATGATTCCGCCAACTACAATAAATATAATGTCCATAACAATTTCAAATCCCTGAAACGCATCAATATAATTTACCAAAAACCAACTTTTTCCACCATTAGTCAAATGATTGATTAATCCGCCTACTCCCTGTATAACAAAAAGTAGACCAAGTCCACTGATTATTTCTTTCATGATGAACACCTCATTAATAATTTTTTAATTTAATATGCCTCTAAGACCGATATTGAAAAAAACCGCACCTACTACTCCTATCGCTACCAACAGTGAGGAAATCGGAGCTTCATTTAATTTTGATCTAATTTTATTTAGAAATTGTTGCAGTCTCTCTTTAAACATAATATTTACCCCTAACAAAAGAAGAGAAGGAAGCACCATTACAAGATTGTAGCCAATTATAATAAAGATAGAAGAGGAAGGCTCAATTGTTAGGTGATTCATTAACAAAATTGAATAAAAGTAAGGCAAGGCAGTTACAAATTCAATTAGAAAAACAATGATACCTAACATGATCATCCCTTTCATCGTTGTTTTTTGGGGTATAAATGAAATTAAACGTTTTTTTGTATTATCATTTGGTTTACAGAAGCTAATTAGAGCCATAACTGCTCCAAAAAGGAGATAAAACCAATTGATAAAGTCAAATTCAGATAATTTTCCGATTCCTTTCAATAGTGAATCTCCACCAAAGTATAGGAATAAGCCCACTACGAAGTAGCCAAACTGCGTAATAAACAAAAAACCAAGCAAGCGAGAAGATAATTGATTAGGCTGTGTCAATAATAAATAAGCTGTTACAGCAAGTACACCAGGACTTAATATATCAATTAATGCGCAAATAGAAATAATTAGCAAAGCTATCGATGTGTCTATTGATGAAGAAGGCATCAATGCTTCAATACTTTCGATCAAATATAGAGTCCCTCCTTTTTATATGTTATAATTTAAATAACACAGTGTGTTAAAGTTATAATAACACACTGTGTTAAGAAAGGGAAGTGATCTTTTATGGCAAGGATTGTTAATCATGAAAAAAAGAGGAAGTCAATTGCTGAGGCCGCTTGGAGTATTATTAAGAAAGAGGGAATCGAAAAAGCATCTATAAGAAGAGTTGCTATTGAAGCAGGTATGTCTGCTGGAGCGTTAAGACATTATTTTTCAACTAAGGATGAAATGTTATTATTTATCATGGATTATTATCTGGAAGAAGGGAAAAAACGTTCTCAAAGTAAAAGTTGGTCAGACAATCCATTGCAGGCGGTTGCGGAAGTTTTATTAGAGCTTATACCAATTGATGAAGAAAAGAAAATCGAAACGAGTGTTTGGTGGATCCTTGCACTTCAGTCACTTACAAGTGATACTTTAAAAGAAAAAAAAGATGAAATGACTAACGGTATGTATGAATTAGCAAGTTCAATGATCGAGATATTAGCTCTACAAGGGATTTTATCTGATTCAACTAATGTAAAATTAGAAAAGAGTAGGCTAGCGGCATTAATTGATGGATTGTCCATTCATGCTCTGTTAAGACCTGATGTCTATTCTCCAGAAAAGGTAAAGGAAGTAATCCGTTACCATTTAGAAACACTCTGCAATGAAAGTCAATTGAGTTAGTTGATCATGTATTAATATTATTCAATGAGTTAGTAGATTTTGTTTTTTTTAAAAAATTGATTTTTTTCACTTAAAAGCTGCAATAGCCGAGCAAGGAGTGACCCAAATTTGGCAACTACTATTGTGTTAAAAAAAGCAGATTAGTGGAAGAGTTTATATTCGAATCGATGTTCTTGTACCGATTTTTCTCTGTTTTTGAACTCAAAGAAAAAAGCAAGTGGCCTAAAAGACACACCATCTGGCCAGCCAAGTGTGAGCATACGAAATCCCTTGAAAACCTTCCAGTTGTGTGGTTCTTCATTCTGATAAACAGTTCAATCTCCTTACTTCGATTAGATGAAAATAAGGAGGATGATTCTGAACCTCAAGAGAAGACAAAAAGAAGAAAGCTAACCCAATGCTTGTTTTATTCACGTTGGCCGTGGCCAGTTAATAAATGAAAGTCGTTTAGTAACTGTTATGCAACTGTAAACCCGTTAAGATTATATCATTGTCGATTAACAAAGTATTGTGCTAGGAGGAGAAAAAATTATGTTCAATGAAAGAAGTATATTACAAAATGATATAGACTCATTCCCAGGAAGATGGTTAGGAGGGCTTTCTTTAATAATAGCTCCTATCTTATTAGTTATTTCTGCACTGCTTAGAATACAATATAATTTCTTTTTCCCTGATCAGTTAGCAGCTTATGATACACATCCAACCTTAATGCTCATATCCTATAGTCTATTTTTAATTGGAATGATTTTATTATTTCCAGCTATTTTAATCCTTGTACAGTTAATTAGTAAAAAAAAGCCACGTCTAGGTCTTTGGGGTGGTTTATTAGTAATTGTTGGTTTATTTGCAAGGGCATTCCACTCGGGAGTAGATCACTTCGCTTTTCAAATTGTAGAAATTGAAAATGTTGAAGTAGCTACAAATTTTGTTGGCGAGTTTTACGGTATGTTCAATGTTGTTAATATATTAAATTTTTCTATCCTTCTTGGCTGGATTGTATTAGCTATAGGAGCATATCTGTCTAAGGTTTTTGGGTGGTTTCGATCACTTGCTTTAGGAATGATGTTTGTCTTAGCATTGGGTGTACTAAAAGGAACAAATATGACAACGATAATCTCACTAACAGGACTCTGCATAGCTCTTCCTCCTTTAGGTGTTCAAGTTTTGAAAAGTGGGAGTAAGCCCAAATTGAAAACCGTACTTTTTTACGTAATTATTATTGTATTGGTGCTCAGTTCGTGGTTATTCATGAGTGAAATGGAAAGACCTAATTAAATTCATATTGTGTTTATTACAATTAGAGGTATATGTAAAAGGTGCTTTTGTTGATGTAATAGGACTTCCCTAATCGACAGGAGCTTTGCATCTCTTTCACATTTCAATTTTCCACAATCGGGCGCTATTCTTATAAAGAAATTAGCCCATTTAAGACCATTTTCTTTGTGAATCTGATGTGGATTTGAAAAAATTGTTATTAATTCAAGTTTCGGACATGAAAAATAAGCTCTAACGATTGGTATGAAAGGGATAGGTGCAATTCTATTATCTTACAATCAACCGGATATCAGATAGCAAATTGAAGTGCTAAGAGAACAAAAGGAAAGCCATACACGTACAAAAAGTTAAAAACAGATAACGGATAAAGGTAAGGCTCTCCTCCTGGCAGCAAAGAATGAGCGTATCAAAAAACTTGAAGAGGAAAACAGACAGCTCAAAAGTGAACTAAAAAGCTTCGTGGGAAGCTTTATGGGACACTTTTAGAGTAAAGATACACAATGTCACAGAGATTTACCCATGTACACTCATTATTCTCATGGCACAGTTTCATCCGATGGCAATATTGACCAACTGATTCAATAATTCCGTGCAGTATCAATTGATCATAAGGGTGAAAAACCTTTACATAGATGTTTGTTTACTGGTCTATAGCATCAGAAATCGTTCTAGCAACCTCTTCGATTCGCTAAACATAAGGAAAATGCAACGTGAACTAACGTTTCCCTTCCTCATTTTTGCAAGTCATAATTTGCCCTGTAGGGTTATGTATTTCTGGCACCATTTGTACCATCGTATTGAGTAATGTTAATTCGTTACTATTAGCACTAAAAGTAAGTGGAGGCATATTCAGATGAGGTTGCGACACTAACAATTAGCGTTTTAATCTCGCATCTTCTAAAATCTGAATTATATCAAATGTTTCATTAGCAAGTGTAAGAGCTTCTTTTTTTGATAAATGAAGCCCTCGCTCAAACTCTTTATCTCTATCTCTTTTATCTGCTACATTAAAAAATACTGTTTCAAGTCGTTGAGGCACTGGACCTTTTATATGTGATATTAGATTTGCTATGGTTACTCTCTGGAGTTGGATGTCATAGTCTTCTTCTGAAAATTGTTTAATTGCTTGATAAACCCATTTTTTCAGATATACATTTTTCCAACATACTATCAATAAGTAAGATAGAAATATCCAATGAGCAACTTACTTTCAAGTACTAGTTTGAAATACTATTATACCTATTTCTACGTGGTAAAATAAATTCCCTTCTTAGCTACCTGCTAGTTCGCTTAAAAACTTCAACAAAAAAGCATTAATTCTTACTCAATTAACTCCTTTAACAGAATATGGATGCCTTGGCATTCCTTTCAGATTTTTAAGTAAATATGTTCGGCTGTAAGAATGATGAAAAAATTGACATTTACGCGATATTAAAGAGAGTTTTATTTATACCGGAAAAACTTATCATAATCATCAATTTGATCCGGACTTATTCCAGTTTTATTAATCGCTTCTTGTTGAAATGAATTATTGCAACTTTTACATATATAGTATTTATTTTCTCCTTTCTTGATTTTATAATATTGTGAATCAGAATGATTAATCGTAAATTTATTTTTGCAGAAAAAACATATAGTATCCAACATATTTTTTCACACTTCCTATCAGATTTTTATTGAAAAGTAACTATTTTTTAAACCTATGATTCAAAATGTGAATTTTTCCTCTAATTTACTGCCATTCTAAACTAATTTATTTTTAACTTCAACAAGTTACAAGCTTATCCGTGAACTGTATTTTTACTAAAAATATGACGGCTATGCCTGTAATGGAAGGAAAAGCTGTAATATAATAAAGCTACTTCATGCAACTGTTCAACAAAATGCTCTTTGAAGTGTAGCTCGTTATAACACAAACGGACTATAACTTCAAAGGCATATTCAATGTATTTCATCTACCTCAAGCCATTTAGGAGTCTCAAACTTAAATGATAAGTAGTCTTTAAAGACTTTCTGACGGTAACCACATTAAGGATAACGTTATAGTGGGTCGATTGCTTCCACTTGCGATTTTCCCGAACCTGATCCCTTATCTGTGTTTTCGTGATATTACCATTCTAGTAAGTTCAAAAAATGACTGATGTGGTCGGAAACGTCCTCAGGATGGGTCAAAGTGATGATGTGATTAGCACCAGGTATACGCACAAAGTTAATATTGGGAATTTCCTTATATAATTGTGCGATTTTAAAGAGATCTTCTGAGTCCTTCTCGCCTATGATAAAAAGTGTCTTCGTTTTAATTTCTCCCAATCTTTCCATCGCTGAATTAGAGGAAACAGTTTCGAATGTTTTCCAATCAAAGGTCTTTTGAATATTGTGTATCATCATTTCGCGCAATAAATCGTATGCTTTTCCAAAAGAAACGCTCCAGGAAGGCTCGCTTAATATTATATTAGTCATTTTCTCAACATCTGGTGCAGCTTTAGAAACTCGGCTCTCTAATTCCGCATGTTCGGAAGAAAATTTAAACCCCGACAGGCCTGGAGCGACCAATACCAGTTGAGACACCCTTTTTGGATAGGTCAGAGTAAAATCAGTTGCAATTTGTCCACCTAGGGAATGTCCAACGAGGGCACCTTTCTTAATTTTAAGATGATCCAAGAGTTTTCTAAGATCCTTAACATAATCAATGGGTTCATTCGGAACAGGTGACTTCCCTGCACCCCGGACATCAAGAGTGATCACTTTGAACGACTTTGAAAGATGTGGTGTGATGAATTCCCAGTCACGTGAATCCATAGCTCCACTATGAAGTAGTATAACCGGCTTTCCGCTTCCTTTAATTTCGTAATGAAGATCCATCTATTTCAATCTCCTTTCCATAAAAAAAGTAGGCACTGCCCATGACTATCTTCGTTTCATTTCTATGATTTCTTCCCTTATCCCCCAAACTGTTCACAAAACCATATAATAAACTTGTTCGGTTAAAAAATAGGTTTAATCACACTATGATGAAATGATAATAACACATCGTGTTAAATTAAAGCAAGAGGTGATTTGATTGCCGAAAATAGTTGATCATGATCACAAAAGAAAAATAATCCGTAATCTGTCTTTAGCTTTAATGTTCCTAGTAGAAGTTTTCTCTTTAGTTTTTAGTTTTGAAAGTAGAACAAATGCAGCTAGTTTAACATCGAATCCAGATCAGGATCCAAAAGTTGACACAGTGGATGGAATAAAATATGCACCAGGTAAACATAAAAAAATTGTTGGAATGGTAGTTGAAGCAACTGATCAAGGAGAAAAGGTACATGGCTTCTCAACTCCAGAAAAATATGAAGCATATCATCAAAAAGTTACAGAGCGATTATCTAGTCAGTCAATGGGTATAATGGCAAGACCAACTTATTTATATGAACATACTTCGGGTCATGGATATGGAAGATCATTAATTGCGTATCCTCGAACTCAGTCACTTCTCTGAGTACTGCATGGGATAACAGAATATCTGCTGTATCTGTAGCTTCTGGTTCTTGGTTATGTGAAAAAAATTTAATCACTCTTACCATCATAGTCTTTTTTTGATAAATGACCCAAAGGGTTGCAAGCTCGGATGTATATGTCCTGTTGACATTCGATCACTCCTCATGCTTTATATTTATCAGTATGTTTTACCAACTTCTAAGAAATATTCATTTTTAGGAATACAATGGTAACCCCAAATTAAAAATCTCAATCAAAACTTAATACATAATTCCTTAAAACTGTAGAATCCATTTTGACCAATCTTTTTTCAAAATGGATTCTTTGAATTTTTTGTAAAAAGCAGGTTCGGGTGCTATTTTTGATCAAACTTTATTTCAAAGCAACGGTTGTTGGTGTGAAAAATGCTACCAAACTGAAAAGACGAGCAACGAATTTGCGTGCATGGAACAGAAGGGTATATAGAATTACTTTAAGTGATTTGTTCATTAGTTTTTGCTTTCTGACTACGATGGCAGGCAAGTAAAAGATACTTGCATTAACTTACGCAATCCTTATATGTCAGGTGGCTGAAGCAAGTCCTTCCAGAAACGAAGGAAATTTGCTTTGAAAAAAAAGTTGCACCGTAACTCCAAATGTGATATTGTATGAATGAAAATTAAAATATTCATTCGCAGGTGATATAACATGAAGGATATAAAGGCAGAAATTTTAAACTGTGGTAAGGCTATATTCCAATCTAAAGGATATAAAGACACAAATATCTCAGACATTACCAAAATGGCAGGGACGGGGGTCGGAACTTTTTATAACTACTACTCCTCAAAAGAGCAGCTCTTCTTAGAGGTTTATATGAGTGAAAACAAACAAATAAAAAATCTAATTGTAGAATCACTTGACGTAAATGAAGACCCCATCACGCTTGTGAAGGAATTCGTGACACAAAGCTTGGAGGTCATGCATACAAATAGGATACTGAAAGAATGGTATAACAGAGATGTCTTCCGTAAATTGGAAAAGCACTTCCGTGAAAACCCAAGTATAGATGATGATTCCATCCGCAACTTTTTCGTGGGGCTGTTAAAAAAGTGGAAAGCGGAGGGGAAAATAAGAAGTGATCTTGACGATGGTCTATTAGCTGCTATTTTTGACTCCTTAGCTTATATCGATTCCCATAAGGAAGACATCGGGATTCAGCATTTTCCTGAGATTATTCAATACCTTGTAGAGTTTATCATGAAAGGTTTAACTAATTGTCGTAAATAGAGAGATAAGCGGCATTCTTTATTGCCATTACGTGAATGAATTAAAATATATTCATTCAAATTTTAATTTTCGAAGGACTATAATATTTTAATGGAGGTTTATTCATATGAAACGTACAGTAGAAATCGTATTAAGTGTCCTGGGTGTTATAACTAGTCTTGTCATGGTTGGAACGGGTGTCGTTTTTTTATACCTCAAGAATAATGAGGCTTTTCTACAATATTTAGATTCTGGTTGGACAGCTAGCCAAAACGCTTATACCCTGGAACAGTTGGGTCAAGCTGGTACCATGTTTATTTTGCCTGGTATTATCGGCGTGGTGCTCGGAGTATGTGCTGTAATGATGTTGAAAGGAAATCGCAGTCCAAAACTTGCAGGCTGGGGACTGATTATCATATCCGTAATAATTAGTATCGTTTCAGTAATCGGAATGATTCCCGCTGTATTCTTTATAATTGCAGGGATTATGGCTTTGGTTAGAAAAGCGAAAGGGTAATGCGAAATTCCCCAGTGGTTCGTCAAGGATAAGGGGTGAAAGAAATGCAAAATGACGGCTGGATCGCTTCTTTTGAAACGTATGCAGAAAAAGTAATGAAAGAATCTCACCTTCCCGGTGTTGTCGTCGGGTTAGCAAGATATGGAGAGCCCTTTTATAAAAAGGGTTTTGGTTACCGTGATGTAGAAAATCAGTTAAAAGTTACGAGTGATACTGTATTTGCCATTGGATCGATTACGAAATCTTTTACATGCGTGGCCTTAATGCAATTACAGGAGAAGGGTAGGCTCTCGTTGCATGATCCCATCAAAAAGTATTTACCTGATTTTCACTTTAAAAATGGGAAATATGTCGATCAAATGACCATTCATCATTTTATGACCCACACAAGTGGTATCCCTGATCTTCAAACGTTTCCGATGGTATTGTACGAAAGTTTGACAGAGGACGATTTCAGGTATGATCCAACAATCCGAGGCAATAAAGAAGCGTTTCAGCCGATTCAAACGTATGAAGAATATCTCGTTCATATCTCTCAATTGGATTTCGAGTTGTTGGGTAAGCCCGGGGAACAGTGGCATTACAGTAATGATTGCTATGGCTTGTTAGGAGCGATTATTGAACAAGTTAGCGGGCTAAATTTTGAAAAGTATGTTCATGAACATATTTTAGAACCTTTAGGGATGAAGCGTACCTCCTTTTTTCTGGATGAATTTCATGATATGGATGTAACAAAAATCTATGTATCCCGTGAGCAGAATGGAAAAATAGCTGTCGTTCCTTCCCCAAACTGGTGGGACACTCCTGTGCAACGAGCTTCCGGTTTCCTGAAATCGACCATTTCCGACATGCTGAAATTCATGGAGCTTTTCCGGACGGGCGGAAAGGTAGGAGCAGAGCGGATTTTGACAAATGATAGTGTCAAACAGATGACAGAGGTTCATATCTGGAGAAATCCTATAATCAAACAAGGTTACGGGTACGGCCTGTCTATCGTTCCCGATTACCATGGAGCAAAACTGGTGGAACATGCTGGCGGTATCAAAGGCGGGGGAGCCCAGATGTATATCATTGCTGAAAAAGGTTTAACAGGAATAGTTCTCACTAATTTTTTAAGTACGGCACCAACTGCCATCATGAATGGGGCATTTAATTTCATAGAGAGTCGGTCACCAGAAGCTTCCCATGTCATTTATGACAATTCCGTAGGGGAGGAAGAAGTATCACAGTACGTTGGGCATTATCAATCAAAGTCGATGAACTTGTCTCTTTCAGTTGAATTAAAAAAGAATCAGCTTCAGACATATGTGCTTGGTTCTCCAATTGGTTTAAAGCCTATTGATAAAGACATCTTTTTATTAGAAGGGACAATGGATTGTGTCAAATTTAATAGAAATGTGCAGGATCAGATCATAGAAATGGATTATAAAGGGCTAAAATTCAAGAAGGGAAAGTAATGAACCCCGACCGATAATCCATATTAGTGAAAACATCATTTCAAATCAAGTAACACCGTAATTTAGAAAATAGTGATTAAGGAGTGAAACACATGCAGCATTTATATACCTTTTTAGTAGCAATTCACATTTTTGCTGCCATTATTGGAGTGGGACCTGCTCTGGTATTTAATCGGATTTTAAAAACAGCCGGAAATATACATGAGTTAAAAAATGCTCACAAAATCATTGGAAAACTGAATCCTTTATCTAGTATCGGCTTTGGCTTGCTTGTAATCACTGGCTTATTAATGGGGCTTATAAATCCGTCATTGTTTAAGACAGTTTGGTATATGTTGGCGCTAGGCTTATTCATCATTTTAGGTATTTACAGTGCGTTTACCATAGAACCTAAAATGAAATCCATGTTGAATATTTCCGAGGAGCACCTTGGTGAAAATATTCCGCAGGAGTATATACAATTATTAAATAAAAAGGGCCCACATGATTGGGTACAAAACGCACTACTCATTACTATTTTTATTCTGATGGTTTTTAAACCGTGGTAATCAAAAATAAATGGTTCAAGAGTAGAGCTATCCCTTAGGAGAAAATGTTAATTTATTGGGGAGATAAAATAATGGGTAGAATTAAGATCACTGTATTTTTCAGTGTTTTTGTCGCAATGTTGGGGGTTATGCTTCTTGCGCCAATAACCCCTTCGCTGATCCGAGAATTGGGGTTAAAAGAAATCCACTCTGGAATTTTGATATCCACCGGATCGATTATGACGGCTGTTATGGCTCCAGTATGGGGGAATATCAGTGATGCGAAAGGGCGGAAACCGGTTATTCTGATCGGATTTATCGGCCTCTCCATCAGCACTTTATTGTTGACGATCACTTTTTATTGCGGTCTCCACAAATGGATTAGCGGCGGACTGTTGCTGTTTCTGATGATCGTAACGCGAAGCTTGGTCGGCATGTTCATCCCGGCCATCCTGTCAGCATCCCAAGCGTTTATGGGTGATGTAACAGAGGATAAGGAAAGAGGTAGCGCCATGGCGATCATAAGTGCCGCCAACGGACTGGGATTAATTTTTGGACCAGCCATTGCCGGTATATTTAGCTTAGTCGGATTGTTATGGCCGTTATATTTTGGCATAGTGATTACAGCAGTTGCCCTGTTTTACACACTGTTTTTGATGCCCGCAACAAAGCCGATAATCCAGCGAGGGGAGATGAAAGTCAGTCCATTACAACCCGGTTTGCGAATTTATTTATTCGTTGCGTTAGTAACGATGATTGGGCTTTTCACTATTCAGGTCATAGGCGGGTTCTATCTTCAGGATCAGCTGGGTCTCCCCTCTGATCAGTTGGCGGTGACGGTTTCCTTCGGTTTAATGTTTACAGGCTTGGCTGTGCTTATTGCACAGATTATTCAGTCCAAATGGCTAAAATGGGAGCCGCGGCCCATGGTACTGATCGGTTCCTTGATTCTCGTTGCAAGTATGGTCACATTCCTTCTTACAAAGCAGCTTCCATTTTACTACTTGGCGTTTTTTGTCTTTGGATTAGGATCGGGATTCATGATGACCGGTTTTATGACTGGCGCTTCTCTTTCCGTAAGTAATGAACAGCAAGGTGGAGTTGCCGGTCTGGTTACAGCGATGCAGGGAGTTTCGGCAATCATTGCTCCCATTCTAAGCACCTCTCTCTATCATGCAAATAAACATATCCCAATGGGATTGATTCTCCTGCTGGCAACGCTTTTGAGTTTGTTTATGCTGAGAGTATCTCAAAAAAAATTCTCCAAGAATGAAATTCGGGAGATGCACAATATACCATAAAGTCTCATACCGCTTATTGCCAATCCGATTAACCGATTGAGAGATCTCTAAACTGATCGATTATGTGTCCTTTGCCATTCGAATGAATCAAGGTTTCATGTAGCCGTTCTCCAAAACAGAACAGTGTATTTTTTTCATCTATTCTCGGTTAATTTTCATCGGTTTATGGCTTACTCCTTCATTTTGGAGTGAGTCTCTTTCTTTGTTTTATAAAATGAACAAATGCAATGAAACTTGAATGAAAAAATATATTTTGTCATACAAAAACACCCTTAGAAATAGATTTTTTGATCGACTCTAAGGGTGCACATCACAAGTTAGGATTTTATAATTTCTTATTCAACAATCATCCAATTTATATCTTTTTCTAGAGAGAGTTTATATTGAGAAAACTGCGTGGCCTTCGATACTTCGTCAATATACTTAACAGTAACCGATACTTTTATTTGATCCTCATCTTCTTGAAATACAGGATTGATTAATTCAGAAAAGACATACGCTTGATTAACTAATGGCAAGGCTTGATCTTTCACATAATAAGCAAGTTCTTTATTCGTGGCAGTCGGGTAAAAAGAAAAAAATGTTTCCAAAAAATCGGTCACTTCTTGCACCGTGTCGGAATCAACTGTTCCATTACTTTCAGGTTGTTGTGGCTCATAATCTGATTTATTCGGTATGCTCCATAAGGTAGGGTTTTGTGTAATTACTAAATTACCTACATTATCTTGATGAAGCAAAATTCGATATGTGGATCGGACTATTCCGCTATTTTTATCTTCCGTAATTTTTTGTTCTACCGAATATACAACCGCATAGGTATTATCACTTTCGGGTGATACTGACCAAATATCAATATCACTGACACTCGAACTAGTAGGAATATCATCTCTTATGGTATCGGTATTTAAAGCTTGTAAATCCTCAGTTAGGTAATCATTAATCTTTTCAACCCGTTGTTCAATTGATTCTTTTTCGTTTTGCCATGTGTAGTAGTCTTTCACAAAGTTTTTTGTGAAGCTCTCAATCGCATTCGTATCTATGATGCTAGTTTCAATGATTTTTATTTCATGAACGGTATGCTGATCAATCGCTGTAAAATTTTTGTAAATTCCAAAGGCTAGACTACCAAGAAGTAGTATCCATAAAAAAGTCACTATTTTTTTACGTGTACCAGCAGTTCGTACTTTCGTTTTTTTCGGCTTTGTTTCCAGTGTTTGTTTTTCTTTCTTCTTAAAAAAACTTTTCATTTGGTTCAATCCTCCCTCAATATACTTTCATTTTCTTAAAATATCGCTGTTTTTCTCTAATTTTCATTGATTAATATTAAAAACATTAGGTAAGTCAAGGAATAT
>NZ_JAFBFA010000024.1 GCF_016909015.1 Gracilibacillus alcaliphilus | reverse complement strand
ATAGTTGTCTTGTGCTCGCTTTTGACAAGCTAGCATATTGCTTTTTTCTTCTTTTACATACTGGTTGTTTTGTTCAGTTTTCAATGATCAATGTTTCTACCTAATTTTAAAGTAGCAATATTATTATAACAAAATAGGTAGAGTCTGTCAATAAGTATATTAATTTCAATATTCTTGAGTCAACTTTTAATATATTACGCTTGTTTTTATAAAAAGTCAATAGTTTAATATAGAATTTTTTATAGTGAGAATATGTTCTACAAGTGGTAACCAGCCATTCACATTTCTATTATTTCTTAGAATGAACGTTGATTCCCTTCAAACACAGCTTCATTCAAAACTGTTTTATTAATAAAATCAGATCTCCTGCTCAAAAAAATGCTATTCTTTCATTATGTTTATGTTTTTTTATATCTATATTACCTATATAATATAGACTAACTCTTTTATATTAAGGTACTCTTAATATTGTTAGAGGTTACTTTTCTTAGTGCAGATCGATGAACAAAAAAAGAGGGATCAACATGGAAATCATTATTTCAAATAGATCAAAAGAACCCATTTATGAACAAATCACCAAACAAATCCAAGCCAATATATTATCCGGCGATTTAGCAGAAGGACAGGCATTGCCTTCCATCAGGAAGTTAGCTAAAGATTTACAAGTCAGTGTCATCACGACCAAACGTGCTTATGAAGAATTAGAAAAAGCAGGATTCATTTATTCAATTGTTGGAAAAGGCTCATTCGTAGCAGAACAAAACTTAGAGGTTATTCGCGAGAAAAAGCTCCAGGCAATTGAAGAACAACTGGGATCTGTTATTTCGAATAGCAAAGAAATTGGTTTGCCTCTCGATGAGTTGCAGCAATTGTTAAAAATTCTTTATGAAGATGAGGATAATGGCTGACTAACCCACTTCATAATTCCGAAAAATCAACCTATCATTATCTGAAGGATAAACAGAGAATCTATTAGAGAACATACCAGTAAGATAGATTCTCTGCTGTAATACTTACCACTTGGCACCACCTAAAGTGGAAGCAATGACGGAAGTAACTTTTCACCTCCATGAACGTTACTTCTGGAAATTCCCATCCTAGCTGCCAGACGGTCCCGCGTTTTTTCCTACCTTGGATATTTTACATACGGAAATAATTCGCGCTTGATTGTCGTATAATTCGTTTCCCTTGCAATTACATGTTCAACCACAACTTATGCTCGGTCACATAATATGATTAGTGATATACAGAACCGAAAGCCAATTCATCGCCACCTTTCCACCTGGCTTTTGCTCTTAACATTCCTAAACATGGAACATTCTTGACTATAAAAGTTAAAATGCCTTTCGTTGATAAATAAATTGACTGAACAGCCATGAAAGAAGATACAAACCGATTGCAATACCAGCACTGCTAAAGTAAATCGTTGTCATCGATAAACTGGTGAGAAACTCTGTAATGGAAGTAAGATGTTTCGCCAAAAAACGAATCACTGGCGGCATAACTGCTGCTAAGGCGATAATGGAAATCAAAACTACCATACCGATATATCCGGGTTTTAATATATAAAATAGTGGAAAAGCAAAAGCTGTAAACAAGAAGAATAATCCTGCTGCAATAGCTATATCCCTTAACATATATTCATAATTAAAAACAAGCAAAATAATACCTGCCGCACCTATTGAACATAACATATAGACAATGGCGCCAAGATATCTAGCAGCAACAATTTCTTTGCGTGTATATGGCAGTGAATTAAGCAGAATATTAGATTCAACCCGTTCATCATATATATAGGCATTCAGCGGGATAAAGGTACTAGCCACAAAAAAAATGAAAGCTGGACTTACATGCTTAGCAAAAATAGCAAAGAACATGATAAGCGGAATAAACAAGAGGATCTGTGCTTTTTGAATAATGACATCTTTTTTGATCAAATTAAACATATTGATGATTCGCTCCTTTCACATAAAACATAATATCCTCTAAAGTTGCTTCTTCGATCATGACTTGATTCCCAAATAATTCTTTTATTTTCCCTGCATCATTTGTCAAAGCTTGAAACATGTCCGAAGAATGCTCTATTTTGATAAAGTTTTTTTCTGTATCGGGATCAAGTAAAGCAGGATCACCTTTAATTAAAGCATACTGTTTTTGTATACCCTCCAAGGAATCATTGAAAAGAATGTTTCCCTTCTGAATAAATGTTATATAATCGGCAATCCGTTCCAAATCACTAGTAATATGTGTGGAAAAGAAAAGAGTTCGACTTCCATCTGCCATAATATCCTGTAAAATATCTAACAATTCTCTCCGAAAAACGGGATCTAAACCAGCTGTCGGTTCATCCATCAGAATGAATTCAGCTTCATGGGATAATGCCATAGCCAAAGAAGCTTTCATCTGCATCCCTTTAGAAAAGGTTTTAACCGCTTTATTTAATGGCAGCTCAAACTTCTGAATATAGTTATAAAATTGCTTGTCACTCCAATTTTTATAAGCCGGTGCAATAATCCGCCGGATATCCTTCAAATGTAAACCTTCATAAAACACATTGCTGTCGTAAACAAATCCCAGCCGATCCTTTATCTCTCGCCCACAGCTGGCATAATCCAGTCCGAATACTTTTATTTCTCCCTCATCCGGTTGTAAGAGATTCATCATTAATTTCATAGTGGTCGACTTCCCCGCTCCATTTGCCCCAATAAATCCTGTTACACAGCCTTTTTTTATATTTAGATTGATATTTTCTAAGGAAAAATCTTTAAAATGCTTGCTTACACCTTTTAATTCCACTATATGTTCCATCTTTCTCACTCCTCATCTTAATTTTTAAAAACAGCAAACTTTCATTAAGTAATTATTTTTACTGCTTCAAATTAAAGTATATATACAATATATACTATATTAACAATATATGCAATACTAAATTCTCATTTTCATTCACCAGCTGCATACTTTCAGCTCTTATTGCTCAAAATATAATATAGTTACAGTTACCACCGAAAGGAGAACCGATTTTATGAGTGAACATAAAGACCTAAACAAAAAAAAGAACAGCAATTAAAATCGATGTCCGGTTTGACAGAGTGAATCAAATTTAATGACATCTTGGATGAAAAAATCGGGAAATTGATGGCGACAATATCAAAGTTTTCGTCATCTGTATAGAACTTAATAGAGAATCCTCACACATTACGTACGGTTTCATTACAGCCTCGAGAACCAATAACTTGAGAAAACCTCACGAATAACGGTGTTTTTTTGGCAGGGTCCTGTAAAAAATCAGCTATAATGACATCACTCATGGATTGGTACAATTCAAATTCTCCATAAGCACCGTACCCTCTTGCATGAACGACCCGTTTTGGTATTCTTTCACGGTCAAAATGAGCCAGTCTTTCCCTGGCGAGAAAATCTTCAATTAGGGTTGGACCGCGATCACCGGCTTTTAAGGAATTTTCATTATCGACAATCTTTTCCCCTTCATTGGAAATCATCTCTTGGTTACAGGTATCTCTAATCCTGATGATGAATACCCTCAAGGTCAAACGGCACACGACACTTTTTGGGATTTTATGGGCAGTAATCCAGAGACAACACATATGGCTATGTGGATTATGACTGATCGAGCCATTCCAAAGAATTACCGAACAATGGAAGGCTTCGGAGTTCACACTTATCGTTTTGTAAACAAAGACGTGGTTGCTCATTTTGTAAAATTCCATATCAAGCCTGTACTAGGCGTCCATCCTTTAATTTGGGATGAAGCACAAAAGCTGGGCGAAGATGCCGATTTTCACAGAAGTGATCTATGGACAAATATCAAAATGGGAAATTATCCGGAGTATGAACTTGCCGTACAAGACGTAGAAGAATCTACTGTAACGAAATCGTCTCCGGCAGTAAGTCTGCAAAATACAAATTTTGTGGCGGATACACTTAAAGTGACTGTCTTTCTTGCAGAGGGATTTCTTGGAAGTGATGTTGATTCCCTTATTAAGCAGTGGACGGAGGCAGGAATGCACCCTGTTATTGTTAGCGATAACTTTGGTGAAGTAAGCAGCAGCGAAGGGTATACGTATAAGGTGGACCAAAGCTTCCTGACAGGATCTCCATTAAGTTATGAAGGAGTATACCTTGTTGGCGGGAGCGAGGCGAATGATTATTTCTATCACCAAGCCCGTAAATTTATCAGGGAGATGTACAAACACTTCAAACCAATAAGCTAAGCGCAAGAGAAGAATGTAGTCAGTTGTTTGAGGAAATGGGTATTAAGGATATACCGGGAGTTATTATTGAAACAGATAACCAATTTGGACTTGCGTTTACACAAGCGATGACCAAGCAGCGTTTTTGGGAGCGGCCTAGTTATTTTTACTATGCTTACAATAACAATCAAGCAGCCATCGGTAGATTTTCCCTGTTCCCGATGGCTGTTTGTTTGAAGAGGTTGTTCAAAACCAACATGTCCTGACATCATTACCACTGAAAATTTTAGTCACCTTACTAATTTTGTTCATTTGTGTGGATTTAATGATTCACACGCCTTGCAGATGATATCACATTCTCGTGTAAGTAACACAGTCAAGAAGTCAACCTCCTATGCAAGTTTGTTACTCATGTTGTAAAAGTTTTAGTTAAAAAGCTTTGCGCTGATAAACTGTTTGACTAAATAACCACGACACTGTATACACTATTACAATAAAACCTGCACTGCCTAAATAGAGTGTTGAGGTCGAAATGCTTTCTAAATAATGAACAATAGGTATCAGATAGTCTTGCAAAAATGTGACAGCATGTGGACTTAGAATAGTTATCAAGACAATACCAACCAAAATCACTGTTCCTATATAACCTGGCTTTAATAGATAGAATAGCGGAAAGGTAAAGGCAAATAAAATAAACGTGATAGCTGCCCCTATTGCTATATCCGTCAACATAAAGGACCGGCCAAACAAGTAAAATAGGGTACTTGCTAAACCAATAGATAATGCCATATAAAAAATAGCGCCAATATATCTAGAGGCAATAATTTGTTTACGTGTATACGGTAAAGAGTTTAGTAAAATATTTGTTTCAGCCTGCTCATCATAGGAATAAGCATTAATGGGAATAAAAATTCCAGCAAACATAAAGATGTAGAAGTCAGGCAAGTGGGAACCTATTAAAATAAGAAAAGTGATGCATGGGACAAATAGAACCAACTGTACTTTCTGTATAATTAAATCTCGCTTAATTAAGTTAAACATATAGATTTCGTGCCCCTCTCACGTAATACATAATCTCCTCTAAGGAAGCCCTTTCCATCACCACATGGTTCCCGAAGACTTCTGTTACTTTTGCTACATCATTTGTTAAGGCTTGAAACCCGTTTCGGGAACGATCTATTTTAATGAAATTCGCTTCCGTATCTCGATCAAGCAAAGCGGTACTCCCCTTCACAATCGCATACTGTGTCTGAAGTTCATCTATAGGCTGATTAAACAGGATTTCTCCTTGATCAATCAGGGCAATATAATCGGCAAAGCGGTCTAAGTCACTTGTAATATGTGTCGAAAAAAAGATACTCCTTTTCTCATCTACCATCAATTCTTGAAAAATATCTAACAGTTCCCTTCGAAACATCGGATCTAATCCTGCTGTTGGCTCATCCATAATAATTAATTCGGCATTATGGGACAAGGCAATTGCCAAAGAGGCTTTCATCTTCATACCTTTAGAAAATTTCTTTATTGGTTTATGAACAGGTAATTCAAATCGATCTATATAGTTCTTGAATTGTGTTTGATCCCAGCGTTTATAAGCTGGTGCAACGATTTTGCCAATATCTTTCAGACTTAAGGCATTGTAAAATATATTGTTGTCATACACAAAGCCGATACGCTCTTTTATTTCTTTAGCATAAGTAGCGTGGTCCAGGCCAAACACGGTCACCTCTCCTTTATCCGGCCGCAGCAGGTTCATCATTAGCTTGATAACGGTCGACTTCCCAGCTCCATTTGCTCCAATAAATCCTGTCACATAGCCTTGTTTGATCTGTAAATTCATGTCCTTTATTAAGAATGTCTTAAATGCCTTGGAGACATCCCGAAGCTCTATCACGTTTTCCATCCCGCCTCACTCCTCATACAACAACTTCAACAATTCTTGCAGTTCTTCATAAGTTAGGCCGATTTCCCTGCTGTTGGAAATAACCATACTTAATTGTTCTTCAATGACCCTTAGCTTTTTTTCATGAATAACGTCCAGATTTTGTTCAGCTACAAACGAACCTTTTCCAACAATGGAGTAGATAAACCCTGAGTTCTCCAATTCTTCATATGCCCGTTTGGTCGTGATCACACTTATTTGTAATTCCTTAGCCAGTCGCCTAATGGAAGGCAATGCTGTCCCTTCCTCCAAATCACCTGTCAATATTGCCGTTTGGATTTGTTTCATAATTTGCTCATAAATAGGCTCTTTCGAACTGTTTGATATTATAATTTGCATGGCAATACCTCTTTTATTATTGTATCCCTTCCATGTTCACAACTAGACACAGCTTATTCCTTTATAAAGTAAGATATATCCAGGTGTCTGCGTTCGTTATCTTCATGAGGGCAACATATAAATATCGTTTAATTAACAACTAAATCGTCATATCCAGCCTTTTGTTCCCTATAATTATATATACCTAACATAAACACTATATACAATAATAAAACATCATTTTCTTTAGATGTCAAGCTTTTTAAACAACCTGTTAAAAGGCAGAAGCGGCTGATCTATAAAGACCACCCGCTTGCTTCCATCCTGCTATTAATTTGCTACAATATTAACTAATTTACCTGGTACAGCGATCACCTTACGGACGGTTTTGCCTTCTATTCGTTCTTGGATCGTCTCTAGTGATAACGCCTTTTGTTCCATCTCTTCCTTCGTTGCATCCTTGGCAATCATCATTTTAGCACGGACTTTACCTAGAATTTGAATTACCACTTCTACCTCATCTTCGACCAGCTTGGCTTCATCGTAAGCAGGCCAAGCTTCATAGGCAATGGTTCCACTATGTCCCAAACGCTCCCATAATTCTTCAGCAATGTGAGGGGCAACTGGTGAAAGTAATTTAACAAATGACTCTGCATAATGCTTCGGAATGTCATCTGCCTTATAGGCTTCATTAATAAATACCATCATCTGTGAGATACCGGTATTGAAGCGTAAATCTTCAAAGTTCTGTGTTACCACCTTCACCATTTCATGGTAAGGTTTCTCCAAAGTATCTGCTTGTTCACGGTTTGTGATTTTCTCAGAAAGCTTGCCTTCGTCTGTAATAAATAAACGCCATACCCGATCTAAGAACCGGCGTGCCCCATCTAAACCATTTGTACTCCAAGCAATAGAAGCATCTAATGGTCCCATAAACATCTCATACAACCGAAGCGTATCTGCTCCATGTGTTTCGACTATTTCGTCCGGGTTAACGACATTTCCTTTTGATTTACTCATTTTTTCGTTATTTTCCCCTAAAATCATACCTTGGTTATACAATTTATAGAATGGTTCCTTCGTCGATACCACACCGATATCATATAAGAATTTATGCCAGAAACGGGCATATAACAAGTGTAATACAGCATGTTCTGCTCCACCGATATATACATCAATCGGCAGCCATTTCTTCAATAATTCCGGATCGGCCAACTGCTCTGGATTATGTGGATCAATATAACGCAAGAAATACCAGCAGCTTCCAGCCCATTGCGGCATCGTATTTGTCTCACGGCGCCCCTTCATCCCTGTCTCCGAATCAACGACATTAACCCACTCGGAAATATTAGCAAGCGGAGATTCACCGGTACCCGACGGTTTAATTTCATCTATTTCCGGTAGTACTAAAGGAAGCTCTGCCTCTGGTACAGCAGACATGGATCCGTCTTCCCAATGAATAATTGGAATCGGTTCGCCCCAATAACGCTGACGGCTGAACAGCCAGTCACGCAAACGATAAGTAACTTTCTTCTCGCCGACTCCGTTTTCTACCAGCCAGTCGATTGCCTTTGTAATGGCTTCTTCTTTATTTAATCCATTCAAAAAGGCTGAATTGATATGCGGTCCGTCACCTACAAAAGCCTCCTCATCAATGTTTCCACCTTCTAAAACAGGAATAATCTCCAAGTTAAATGCTTTAGCAAATTCATAGTCACGTTCATCATGCGCAGGTACAGCCATGATTGCTCCAGACCCATAAGACATCAAGACATAATCCGCTACCCAGATCGGCAGCTTTTTGCCATTGATTGGATTAATCGCATAGGCACCCGTAAAAACGCCTGTTTTATCCTTTGCCAAATCGGTACGTTCTAAATCACTTTTTGTCTTTACTTTATCTAAATAGGTTTGTACGTCTTGCTTTTGCCCATCTGTTACAATCGTCTCCAGCAACGGATGTTCAGGTGCTAAGACGGCATACGTTGCGCCAAACAATGTATCAGGTCTAGTTGTAAATACATCGAAAGACCCTTTATGATCTGCGATTTGAAAAGTGACCTCTGCCCCTTCTGAGCGGCCAATCCAGTTGCGTTGCATATCTTTAATACTTTCTGGCCAATCTAATTCTTCTAAATCTTCTAATAGCCGATCCGCATAGGCAGTGATCTTTAACATCCATTGTTTCATCGGCTTGCGCTCTACAGGGTGCCCGCCACGCTCACTTTTGCCATCGATAACCTCCTCATTTGCTAACACGGTACCTAAAGCCGGACACCAGTTAACAGGTACTTCATCGATATAGGCTAAGCCTTGTTCATATAATTTAAGGAAAATCCACTGTGTCCACTTATAATAGTTTGGATCGGTTGTATTTACTTCTCGATCCCAATCATAAGAAAAACCCAATTCTTGAATTTGACGGCGAAAGGTCTGAATATTTTTCAGGGTGAATTCAGCCGGATCATTACCTGTATCTAAAGCATATTGTTCTGCAGGAAGACCAAAGGCATCCCATCCCATTGGATGCAACACTTCGTAGCCCTGCATGCGTTTCATTCTTGATAAGATATCTGTAGCAGTATACCCCTCTGGATGGCCAACATGCAGTCCTGCGCCTGATGGATATGGAAACATATCTAAAGCATAAAATTTTTCCTTATTTGATTCTGTATTAGTGGCAAATGTTTTATTTTCCAACCAATAGTTGCGCCATTTCTCTTCTATTTTGATATGGTCGAATGACATCACTGTTCCTCCTTCAACATCCTAATTAAGTCGCACCCGTAAACAAACGTATGTTCTCCAACGCAAAAAAATCTCTCTAATCCCTTAATGGGACGAGAGAGATTCCCGCGGTACCACCCAACATTAGTGTTATCTCTAACACTCACTTCACTTCCTTAACGCGGAAAACGACAAAGACTACTCATTTCTGTTCACCTTTGTAACATCTGAGGCGAGTTCATAATATGGCAAGGATGGCTTGCACCTACCGCCACTTCTCTAAACTTGTCATTATTATTACTATTCCTCATCATCGTCATATATACAAAAACGCTTGTTTGTGATCCGTTTTACTTTGAGATTAGTTTATAGAACTGTCTGACGTTTGTCAAGGAAGTCTATTACCAAACATAGACACACCCCTGATAGGGAGAGAGCACCAAACGTTCCGAAATCTCCTCCATCTCACCGTTATCCAGCACTAATACCGGGTTTTGAGTTAGAATACTGTCTGGTACTTCTACCACTGCCTCTGCTTCAAACAAATTGACAACAATTAGCGCCCCATGCTCACCTAAAGTTCGGGTATAAGCATAGACTTGGTCATGCTGATCTAATATTACATTGTACTCTCCATACACAAACAGCGAATTTTCTTTTCGCAGTTGGATCATTTTTTTATAGAAATTCAATACAGAGTCCGGATCTGCTTGCTGCTCTTCCACATTGATCTCGGTATAATTAGGATTTACTTTCATCCATGGAACAGCTGTGGTAAATCCGGCGTGCTGATCTGCATTCCATTGCATCGGAGTACGAGAATTATCACGACCGCTGAGCCAGATTTTCTTCATAATTTCTTCGTGCGGAAGTCCAATTTCTCTTTCATTAGCATACATATTTTTAATTGCCACATCATTATAATCTTCAATATTATCGAACTGCACATTCGTCATTCCCAGTTCCTGTCCTTGATAGATAAAAGGAGTTCCCTGCATAAAGAAGAACATCATCGCCAGACCTTTGGCAGATTGTTCTCTATAAGTGCCATCATTCCCCCAAGTAGAAACGGAGCGTGGCTGGTCATGATTTTCAAGAAATAGGGCATTCCACCCAATACCAGCTAAGCCTTTTTGCCATTTCGTCAGTGTTTTACGCAAAGAAAAGATATCTATTCCACCTTCGTCACTCATCTCCCATAACCCTAAATGCTCAAATTGGAAAATCATATCGAAATATCCATTCTCTTCTCCTACCCATTTCTCTGCGTCCTCCACCCCTACTCCATTTGCTTCTCCAACTGTCATAATATCATACCTATGGATTGTTTTCTCTGCTAGTTCACTTAAGAATACATCAATTCCCGGCTGATTCATATGACCAGCAAATGAAGGTACATACTTTAGTCCATCGGGGTTCGGTAAATCTGGAAAATCAGGTGCTTTCTTGATATGTGAAATGGCATCAACTCTAAATCCATCGATCCCTTTATCCAGCCACCAATTTACCATTTCATATAATTCTGTACGAACTTGAGGGTTTTCCCAATTTAAGTCAGGCTGTTTTCTGGAAAAGACATGCATATAATATTCCCCTGTCTCTTCCTCAAATTCCCAAGCTGACCCGCCAAAAATAGACTCCCAATTGTTTGGTTCTTTCCCATCGACTCCAGGTTGCCAGATATAATAGTCACGATATGGATTATCTTTCGATAAACGTGATTCTATAAACCACTTATGTTCATCAGAGGTATGATTGATAACTAGATCCATAATTAATTTCATGCCGCGGCGATGCACTTCTTGCAATAATTGATCAAAATCTCCCATATTGCCAAAGTCAGCCATAATCGCTTTATAGTCACTAATATCATATCCATTATCATCATTTGGTGATTGATAAATAGGACAAATCCAGATTACATCCACTCCTAAATCCTCTAAGTAATCCAGCTTAGACAAGATCCCCGGGATATCGCCGATCCCGTCTCCATTGCCATCCATAAAACTTCTTGGATATATTTGATAAGCTACAGCTTCTTTCCACCATGTCTTTTTCATAACCATTCCTCCTGCCGCCATTTATCATGTAAATTGAGACTTCCTTCCACAGAGATTTTCCTGTGAAAGGGTAGCGAAACTTATTTGGGTGTCACTGACTGCTTGCCTTTCAAACTCGATCAGTGACTGCCGGACAATCAACACCATGATTAAACCCGTTTTTGCGCAAACGATTTCGCTCACCTTATAATATCGTTATTTGTTTATATGTCAACAGTATGACCTTTTTATTCTTTTTTTAAAGCCATGTATCTCAGTTCCTTAAAAACTTTTCATCTGCCTAACACGTTCACAGTTTAGGCTCACTTTAGCATATTACACGAGACATAAATGGTGTGGCCTTTCACCTATAAACAGCTGTCATCACTACCGAAACTTTTTTTGATCCTGGTCATTCAGTAAATAGCTGTAATATAAATAAAAGGGCAACTGGTGATGAGAAATTCTCACCACCAGTTGCCCTTTTAAGGATTTTTTATTTTGCAATCTTTACTGACTTTATCTTTCTGTTGCCTTTTGTTTGTCCTTTTTAATCTGTTTACTGCGTAATTGTCCGCATGCAGCGTCAATATCTGTTCCATGCTCCACCCGTACTCCACACTTAATTCCATTCTCTAACAAAACTTGATAAAAATCTAATATAGCCTGTTTCTCACTTCGTTCATATTGAATATGCTCATCCACTGGGTTGTATGGAATGAGATTTACATATGACAGATGGCGCTTATCTTTCAGCAACTGCACCAGCTGTTGCGCTTCTTGTTTATGATCATTAACACCTTTGAGCAAGATATACTCGAAGGTAATACGGCGATTTGTCTTTTCCAGATAATAATCAATTGCGTCCATTAATTTTTCTAAAGGGAATGCCTTATTAATTTTCATAATTTTTGTTCTTAATTCATTATTAGGTGCATGTAAGGAGAGCGCCAAATTGACTTGCATATTCTCATCAGCAAAGTCATAGATTCGCTTCGCCAAACCACTGGTCGAAACCGTAATATGTCTGGCTCCAATTGACAAGCCTTTTTGGTCATTAACAATTCGCAAAAAATTCATTGTGTTATCATAATTATCAAATGGTTCCCCAATTCCCATTACCACAATATGGCTGACACGTTCCTGTTCTTCTTTGGCATCTAAATGCTGCTGTACCTTAACGATTTGTTCAACGATTTCGCCAGCTGACAAATCTCTGTCCTTGGTTAAAATACCACTCGCACAGAAAGAACAGCCAATATTACAGCCAACCTGTGTCGTTACACATACCGAATAACCGTAATTAAACTTCATCAATACCGTTTCAATCAGGTTTCCATCTGACAGTTTAAACAAGAATTTAATTGTTCCATCTTTTGACTCTTGTTTAATTTCCTGTTGTAATGTTCCTAGATAGAAGTTTTCTTCCAATACTAACCGGCAGTCTTTATTCAAGTTACGCATTGCCTCAAAACTGTCTACACGTTTTTTATATAACCAGTCCCATACTTGCTGGGCGCGAAATTTCTTTTGTCCATGCGCTACTAACCATTCTTCCAATTGTTGTCGTGTTAATGAATAGATAGAACTTTTCACCAACATCCCTCTTTTCTAAAAAAACTATAAGTTGTCATCCATTCATCATACTAAACTTCTTTCACTCATGCAAGAAACTTTTGAAAGACAGTTGTTTTTATCAAGCCAGCCCAAAAAATAGTAAATTTAAATTAATTCTCTGATCGACTTGCTTTTTACCTATTTACTTGCTATAATACAGTTAGCTATTTTGTTCGATGACACCTTCAAGTATCGTAACGTAAAGTTTTCGTTTTGAGGCAAGAGCAAGAATAGTAATACATTTGTGTGAAAGTTTCACACTAGGAGGAAAAGAAATATGGTACAAGGTACAGTAAAATGGTTTAACGCAGACAAAGGTTTTGGATTCATCGAAGTTGAAGGACAAGACGACGTATTCGTACACTTCTCTGCCATCCAAGGCGAAGGCTTTAAAACACTTGAAGAAGGTCAAAGCGTAACTTTCGATATCGAAGAAGGTAACCGTGGACCACAAGCAGCTAACGTTACTAAAAACTAATTAGCGCTTAAAAGAAAAACGCTTATGCAGCTGCATAAGCGTTTTTCATGTAATCAATTCCTTTAAAATGACGGCATGATTGTGTACTTCATCTTTTGCTGCATAAACCAATGTGATCTCTCCATTATTTTCTTTCATATAATCTTTGAGTGTATGTAAAGCCTTCACCTTTTCTGTGTCATTTTCCAATTCTTCAATATATTTTTCCTTAAATGCGATAAATTTCTTTGGGTCATGATCAAACCATTTTCTAAGGGCTGGGGATGGACCTATTTCTTTTAACCATTCATCCAAATGCGCCTTTTCCTTTGATACCCCTCTTGGCCATACCCTGTCCACCAATATTCGAACACCATCATCTTTACTAGGCTGTTGATAAATACGTTTCAGTTGCATCGTTTCCCTCCTAAGCAGATTGTTAGACCTTTCCCTTCCATCAGCGTATCATTACATACATTAAAAAGCTAGGAGTGATTCGAATGTCAACTATCTTTTCTGAAGTGAAATTTTCTGTATTAGACTTGGCACCTGTATTAGAAGGGTTTCACCCTGCAAACTCTTTCCAACATAGCGCTGACTTGGCTCAACATGTAGAAAAGCTAGGTTATCACCGCTATTGGTTAGCAGAGCATCATAATATGCCTGGCATCGCCAGTTCTGCCACCTCATTGATTATTAGTCATGTAGCAAGCCATACCCATTCTATTCGTGTCGGCTCCGGCGGGGTGATGTTACCTAATCATGCACCTCTTGTCATTGCGGAACAATTTGGTACCTTAGACGCCCTATACCCAGACCGCATTGACCTTGGCCTTGGACGAGCACCAGGAAGCGATCAGGCAACAGCCTTTGCTCTGCGCCGTACTCTAAACAGCAGCCCAGAGGATTTCCCTAATCAGGTAGAAGAACTGGAATCCTATTTTGCTGGGACGGCTCGAGTCAAAGCAATACCTGGGGAAGGAGCTAATGTACCGATATGGCTGTTAGGATCCAGTGATTTCAGTGCTCGGCTCGCTGCCGAAAAAGGGTTGCCATTTGCCTTTGCCAGTCATTTCTCACCTGATTATACGATTCCGGCTTTACGCCTTTATCGTGAACGTTTCAAGCCTTCGGAACAGCTTCAACAGCCACACGCCATGGTAGGGGTCAATATTATTGCAGCAGAAACAACAGAAAAGGCAAAATGGCTAGCTACATCTCAGCAACAACAGCATTTATCACTGGTACGCGGTGCCCCGTCTAAATTAATGCCCCCAATTGATGACATAGATGAAGCTTGGAGTATTTATGAAAAGGCCTCTGTTGAAAAATCAATAAACAGTAAATCCACTATTATTGGTGACAAGGAGGCAGTAGCTAAGAAATTAGCAGTTTTCTTAGAAGAAACGGAAGCAGAAGAAGTCATTATTAACTCACAAATCTATGACCTTGAGGCGAGAAAACAATCTTATCAAATAGTTGCCGATATCATGCAGGCCTAACCAAATATTCTTACGTAAACAAGACAGCGATTCGATGCCATTTCCAACCGTCGAATCGCTGTTATTTGTATTTATTATTTAGTTATTGGCAGCCATTCAAGCACTTCTTTGATACGTGCATCCCAATAACCCCATTCATGAGTACCCTCACTAAATGACTCCTTAATTGGCACATCTAATTCCATGGCAAACTGATAAAATTTCTTGTTATCTTCCCAGAGAAAATCTTCTGTTCCGCATGCTTGATACAATCTTGGGAGTTCCGTATTACTCTTCTTTAAAATTTCCAACAAGTGAAAGAGATCATGATCTGATCCGCACAGTTCCTCATCACCAAACGTATAGTAAAGTGGATCTGATACCGGCTCATCACTATTTCTGCTGATTTGATATCGAGCAGCAATATCTACAGCACCAGACAAACTGGCTGCTGCCGCAAAGCGATCCGGGTGACGGAGAGCTAGTTTAAAAGCACCGTAACCGCCCATCGATAAACCGGCAACAAAATTGTCTTCTCGCTTATCGGATAAAGGAAAGAAGGATCTCGCTATGCGTGGCAATTCTTCAGAAACAAAGGTCCAATATTTCTTTCCAAATTTCATATCATTGTAAAAGCTGTGATCAACTTGAGGCATCACAACTGCAATCCCATATTCCGCAACATAACGCTCTATTGATGTTCTACGCAGCCAAATAGTATGGTCATCACTAAAGCCATGCAATAAATACAGGGTTTGTATTTTTCCATCTTTACGATTATTCTTCATTCCAATTTGACTAGACGTTTCTTCCGGTAAAATAACTGTCATTGCTGTAGAAATATTTAATACTTCAGAAAAGAAATTACATGTAATCAAAGCCATCAGCCAGACCTCCATATCAATATGTATTTCTCTTATTTTAGCACAATCTTTCTCTCAATTGTTATCAAAACATGTAAACGTTTTTTTATCCCGGTGCAAATATCCTTAAGTCCTTCTTTTAAATTTGGGGAGATGCCAAAGAAGTCTAAGTGGATTAACGGACACAAACCCCCTGCTAAGTCTTGCTACCCATCAGTGTGAATGAAGCCCCCACTGATGGGAGTCTCATACACTATTTTTAAGAAAGAAAAAGCTGTGCCGACTTCTGGGGCGCATAACCTTATAAAATCGGCTGTATCAAGTCATTCGTAACTACACTAAACATAACCTTCGCAATTTTTTGACTCTCTGTACACATAAAATGGGTGAATCTGCTACAATAAGTATATTCATACCATCATAACATAGTAGTAAAGGACGATTAGACAATGATACATAAACAAACCAAACGCCCTCTTGTCTTAACAGCACTAGTATTATCGATGTTTATGGCGGCGATCGAAGGAACGATCATCGCAACAGCGATGCCTAACATTGTATCTGACTTAGGTGGTTTCTCACTCTATAGCTGGGTCTTCTCCAGCTTCTTATTAATGCAAGCAATCACGACAATGGTATATGGTAAACTAGCTGACCTCTTCGGAAGAAAACCCGTCTTTATTATTGGGGTATTAATATTTCTTTTCGGTTCTCTGTTATGCGGTTTGGCAACTACCATGACCAGTTTGATTGTGTTTCGTTTAATTCAGGGATTAGGTGCAGGGGCCATTCAGCCAATCGTAACAACGATGGTCGGTGATATGTATAGTGCTCAAGAGCGTGCCAAGGTACAAGGTTACTTAGGAAGTGTATGGGGAATCTCTTCTGTTGCTGGTCCATTATTAGGCGGAATTATTGTTCAATATGTCGATTGGGCTTGGATCTTTTGGATAAACATTCCAATAGGGATTATTGGTTTAATTGGCGTTATTGTGTTTTTCCACGAAGAAGTGGATAAAGAACATAAAAGTATTGATTACTTGGGATCAAGCTTGTTTTTAATTGCTATTTCTGCCTTAATTGTTGTGTTTGTACAAGCAGGTACACACTGGGATTGGTTATCATGGGAAACGATTAGCTTACTATCCTTGTTTGCTATTGGAATCGGGCTGTTCATCTGGCAGGAAACAAGGGCAAAATCACCAATGATGCCATTAAATTTATGGAATAATAAGTTAATGGTTGTAGCCAATATTGCCACTCTATTATCTGGAATGGTCGTATTAGGATTATCAAGCTTCTTACCAACTTATGTGCAAGGTGTAATGGGTGAGTCAGCCATTGTCGCAGGTTTCACTCTCAGTACCCTTTCAATTGGTTGGCCGCTTGCTGCCACTTTGACAGGTCATTTAGTATTAAGGATTGGCTTTCGATCAACAGCCATTATGGGCGGCTTAGCAATCTTTATTGGCACCTTCTTATTCTTTTTGCTAGATGCCAGTAAAGGACCTATTTATGCTGGATTCAGTTCTTTTGTCGTCGGTATCGGAATGGGACTTACTTCAACTACCTTTATCGTTGCGATTCAAAACAATGTCTCCTGGCAAGCCAGAGGTGCCGCTACCTCTTTAAATATGTTTATGCGGATCATAGGCAGTGCAGTTGGAGCAGCCTTTCTCGGAGGTATCTTAAATATGCGTCTGCAGAGTTATTATCAACAAACCAATCATACCGATATGCCTAGCACTGACGTATTATTGAATGAGGGTATGCGTGAAACAATTCCTGCCGACACGCTGGTGTTAATGCAAGATGGCTTAACCTATGCCCTGCACACCGTTTATACAGGTTTATTTGTTATAGGTATACTTACTTTTATCGTCCTATGGTTCTTTCCTAAAGTGACGGTAGCCAAAGAAGCATAACAAATCATTCCGCTTTTTAGCACTCCCATCTTAATTTATGATATGATATGATATGATTAGGGAGGTGTAACTCATGATACTAAGCAATTTTATTTTACACAAAGATATCTTACTTGTTCATGCTGACATCAATGGAAATGATTACATCTTTACAGTTAAATGGCGGACTTTCACAAATAAAAAGGGTGGCGACTGGGAACTGAAATCATATTTAAATAATTCTAACGGTAAAAAGGATCTTACAGATGAACAACTCCAGGCATTCTTAGATCGGATTAATCCGCAATGGGACTGGGACACAGACCAACAACAAATCACCGAGGCATTAAAAGATGATTAAAAATAAAAGCAAGACTTCTTTACGTTTTAGAAGTCTTGCTTTTATTTTTATCATAACTCCAGTCAAAAAACAGAGAGTCTAAGTATTCATAAACCACAGCAAAACATATTGAAAAAATCATATTCTCCAACCAGCTAATTTCATTACCTTTAAAGAGATCTGAAAAAATAGATAATAAAAACATCACTACAAACATTATAATAGGTCGTTTTAATTTTTTCTTCATACGTCTGCCCCTTTGTATCATAAATCATCATAAAAGCTCAATAAATATGACGTCTAGAGCTTTATGGATAGCAATGCCTGTCAGGTCATGCTAGTTTTGAACTCGCACCCAATTTTTGATTCTTTTCTGCTATACTTGTGTGCTGGTATAGTCGAACCAGTTTTCAGGGTTTTCTTCAAACCATTTCAATTGATCTGATAATCGCACCACTTCTCCGATCACTACCATAGATGGGTTGCTTATTTCAGGTAATCGTTCAATAATCGTTCCCAATTCACCTTTAATCGTTTTCTGATGTGCGAAAGTGCCCCAATGAATAAAAGCGATTGGTGTACTGGCTGGTAAACCAGCTTGCAGAAGTTTTTCACGAATAGCAGGAAATGACTTTACCCCCATATAAAAACACAATGTATCTGCACCATTTGCCAAATACAGCCACTCTTGATCTGTTCTCTCTTCTGGCTTTGACCCATTGATAAAACTAACTGAACCACTGACTTGACGATGTGTTAAAGGGATGCCCGCATAAGCAGCGGCACTAATCCCTGAGGTAATCCCAGGTACTACCTCATAAGGAATGTGATGTTCCTCCAAGATAAGAGCCTCTTCTCCACCCCGCCCAAAAATAAATGGGTCACCACCTTTCAGCCTGGTAACTACCTTGTCTTGTTGGGCATGAAAAACGAGCTGCTCATTGATTCGATCCTGTATTAATCCATGTTTGTTTGGTTCTTTGCCACAAAATATTAACTCTGCCTCTTGTCGTGCTTCATTTAATAATTTGGAATTAATTAATCGGTCATAGAGAATGACATCCGCCTCTTGAATTGCCCTTAATCCTTTCACTGTAATTAATTCCTCATCGCCTGGACCTGCTCCCACTAAATAAACCTTCCCCATGTTGTTCCCACCCTTTCTCTCTAATCACTACTGTTGGTTTCTCTCTAAATTTCACTAATATACAGGTTGCCAAGTTTTCTAAAGCCAAAATAATCATTAGCACCTTACCTCACAACCTTTGACAATAAATTTCTACCCATTAATTATTATGCCGATGAGAAAACTTGGATTAATAACAAAAAAATAAATAACTCTATCATTATTATGAGACATACCCTATTTAGGAAGAAATGGAGCCTTTCATTCACAATTATAGGTTCTCATTTTTTTCCAAGCCATTGATTGTTCATACTATAATCGATACAGGCAGTAAAGTCAACAGGTTTGCTAAAAATATTTTTATGAATTAGACTTGTAATCTTATCCAATCTATTATATGATGTTTGTATCAAAATTCCATAATAAATCATCTTATCAAGAGAGGTATAGGGACTGGCCCGATGACACCTCAGCAACCAGCATATTGATGTATGGTGCTAATTCCAGAGGATCTTGATCCACAGATAAGAGAACACTTTCTTACTATCCAAGAAGTCTTCTGCTTATCGAAGACTTCTTTTTTATTTTCACAACGAAAGGATGAAAACAAATGAGTAAGATAGAAACATTGCTCGCTCAGATTGGCAATCGTAAAGACGAACGAACAGGTGCAGTCGAAGCGCCGATTTATTTATCCACCGCTTATCAGCACCCGACTTTGGGGCAGTCAACAGGATATGATTATACCAGAACTGCTAATCCAACCAGACAAATTGTTGAAGAGGCTATCGCTGCATTAGAACAAGGTACAAGAGGCTTTGCCTGTTCCTCTGGAATGGCAGCTATTCAATTAATCTTCTCCTTGTTCAAACAAGGGGATGAAATTGTTATCAATGAAGACATTTATGGCGGCAGCTATCGATTGTTTGAACATTTAGAGCAAGCTTATAGTATCAAGCCAGTCTATGTGGAACCGGATCAAATCGAACAGGCCATCACTGACAAAACAAAGGCAATCTTTATTGAGACACCTACCAATCCGCTATTAATGGAAATAGATATTGCCCACATTGCAGCCATTGCCAAAAAACATCAGCTTTTATTTATTGTTGATAATACCTTTTATACCCCCTATTTACAGCAGCCAATTGTAGTTGGGGCTGATATCGTGATCCACTCCGCTTCGAAATATTTAGGCGGTCACAATGACGTACTAGCAGGCCTTGTGGTTGTAAAGGGAGAAGAATTAGCTGAGCGGGTTTTCTACTTACATAATGCAATTGGTGCCGTACTTTCTCCATTGGATTCTATGTTACTAATCCGCGGAATGAAGACTCTTTCCCTGCGTCTGGAGAAACAGCAAGCCAATGCCCGTGAAATAGCAGCCTTCTTGCGAGAAGAACCTTATGTACAGGATGTGCTCTACCCAGGCAAAGGGGGCATGATTAGTTTTCGTGTAACGGACAGCCAATTAATCGGACCGTTCTTAGAAAGGTTGCGTACCATTTCATTTGCAGAAAGCTTAGGTGGTGTAGAGAGTTTTATTACCTATCCAACTACCCAAACCCATGCCGATATTCCAAAAAAAGAACTTGACAAACGGGGGATTTGTGATAAGTTACTTCGTTTTTCTGTTGGGATTGAGCATGCAGACGATTTAAAAAAGGATATTCAGCAAGCCATGACAGGACACTAACATTTTCAATAGATGGGCAAGGATGACAACAGATTTGCCCCTTTATTTATCAATAGTGATCTTCTCCATACTGCAGAAGATCACTTATTCTTCATCAAACAAGGCTGCAAGAAACAGACGATTCGGCAATAACTTTAAGATAATATGATTGGGATTGGCTACTTCCTTTTAGACCGCTTAGATAATTGTTTCATATTTGGCTTGCAGCCATTCTTTTTTTCCTGACTGTCTGACTATCCATGCAAATTTCCTTATGTTCAGTTTGTACTTTTTTTAAAAGTTCCGCTAGTCTGGGGTATTTCAGCAGTTGCTGTAAGAGATTAGTTTTTTCTGACTTTTGCTTACCTTCTCTTCACCAAAACCATATCATTTAGCCAAATAACAGACGAATCGCACCGATAGCAGCAAACAATAGCACTAATGTCTGAAATACCTTTTGTGGAATAATCTGAACAATTTTGACACCGATACACGCACCAATAATGATTACAGGAATGAATAGGGCATTAAAACGTAATGATTCGGTCGTAATAATTCCTAATGAAAAATAAAACGGCAGCTTAATTAAATTAACGGAAAGGAAAAACCAGGCCCCTGTCCCTACAAACTCTTTCTTAGGAAGCCCTTTCACTAACAGATAAATAGACATTACCCCGCCGGCAGCATTTCCGATCATCGTCGCAAATCCGGCTAAGATTCCCATAATATATGTAAAAGCTTTTGATTCTGGCAGCATCTCGACAAACCGTTCTCCTAATTTCTCCCGTCCCAAATGCAGGATGATCAAGGTCAATACCAAGACACCGATAATCGGTTTTAATTGTTCGCTTGATACTACATGTAACATGAAATAACCTATAATAATCCCAATCAGTACCCAAGGAATTAAAGTGAGCAAATAACGCCAAACAGCACTCCTTCGGTAGAAAATAACAGCAAAAAGATCACCAACAATTAGTAATGGAAGTAAGATACCCACTGATTCTCTGGCAGGGAACAACAGCATAAAGATTGTCACTACCAAAATCCCCATACTGGACACGCCTGCCTTGGAAAAACCGATTAATACAGCGGCAAATATCACGATAACCCATTCCAGTACACTTAAATCAAACATACGCTCCCCCCTATCTTTTTATTAAATTGTATGTTCAAAAAGTTCAATAAAAAGGACCATCATCGAGGCACATCCCGTACGTCGAAAGTTCAAGGTGGCGAAGCTTAGAGAAAATGGGCTTACACATAGGAAAAGCGATCTTCTTTTCCAAGGAACGGAATGTATGCTTTTAATACGTGAGCAATGGACTCGCACAGGATGTGTTGACTTCTGCGTTACCCACACGATATGGGTCATCTTAGTCGAAGTTCCCCTACCGCCAACACAAAAATTCGCCGCGTCATCATTTTTATCGGACTTTTTGAACAACCTCTTAGACAAAGATATTTACCATCAGCCAGATCAGTACAAAGCTGACGATCATGGTTAAATTAGAGGCCGTACCAACTAGCCGCTGATTGTAGCCAAACATGATGGCATACGGTAATACAGAGGCAGGTGTCGGCAAGATAAAGCCGATTAACAGCGTAAATTTAAACATTTCTTCCACAGGAAGCCATAAATAACAAGCAATACCTGTCATTAAGCCTAAACCGTATTTGGTAGCCAGAAAAGAAAAGATTAGCTTTCCATATCCTTTGGCAAAAGAAAAATTCAGGTACAAACCAAGTAATAATAAAGATAATGGCATATTAGCAACGGAAATCACACTAGATATATCTATTACTTTGGCCGGTAAAGAAAAGCCTGATATGTTTATGATACTAACAAAAAAATAGGTAAGCAGCGGGACAGATTTTGATAATTTCAGTAAAATAGACCGTGCCTCTAATGTGCCAGATCCTCCGGCATAATATCCTGCAATTATGTAAGTTAAGCCAAACACGATAAAGGCATTTCCTACATCAAACATACCAAAGTATTTTAATCCCTCGAAGCCAAACATTCCTTCCACTAATGGGTAGGCAAACAGTCCAATATTTAAGCCCGGAACCATCATACCAAAGGTTCCTTTTACATCTCGTGAGTGTTTTCTAAAGACAAATAAGGCGAGGAGCGCACAGATTAGTCCATAAACAAAGGCAATCACGATTAAATAAAATAACGACGGTGCAAAGGTAACATCATTAAAGGTTACAATAATTAAACATGGTAAGGTTAAATTAAAGACAATTCTGGCAATTGCTTCCCCATCTTTTTCTTTCAGCAATTGCACCCTTTTTAACAAATATCCAATCATGATAATCACGATGGAGATAAGAAACTGTTCATTAAATCCACTCATTCTGCAAATCCCCTTATTTTCTGTACATACTCTACTACTATAACATAATTGACAGGCTATTTACCCATCTGAATTCTTTGACATAAAAGGGTTCAGGCTGTACCATTAATAGAGGATGTTAAAAGTAGTACAACATGACCTATCCTATCATATAATAATAATTTTATCAGCGGGGTTTTTTTATAGCATATAGAGGGAGTATAAAAAGTGGACATGTATCGCTCCTAAAATAAGCTCCGCATTCAACGAGCTTGCGCTCAGACTCCTCGGAAAAGAAAACGGGGTCTTCCCACTTAAACCTTGCTGTTGCTTAGAAGCGTGATAAAGTGAGACCTGTCGGGGAATTAGCGGTCGTTATCCCTGACTTATACTTCTTTGAAACCTCACAAAACTTTGAGATGGGGCCTTACGGATGGTTGTACCGTGATAAATAATGATAAAAGGGGGATTAGTTTTCTCGATATAGCTCGAGAAACTAGTGTTTATGACAGAGACTTGGTATTTTTTAGACACCCATAAACAGACTCCTGCCTATAATATGGCAGTAGATGAATGCTTACTCCAGTGGCATAGTGAAGGCAAGATACCGCCTGTTCTGCGTTTCTATGAATGGCTGCCTGCAGGACTTTCCATTGGATATTTTCAAAAAACCAAAAATAAAATAGATCTTGAAGCAGTCAAAAAAAATGGCTTCCAACTCGTTCGCAGATTAACAGGCGGCCGTGCCGTACTGCATGATCAGGAACTTACATACAGCATCATTGTCTCGGAACAACATCCACGCATGCCGAAATCAGTAAAAGAAGCCTACCTTGTTTTATCACAAGGGCTGCTCGAAGGATTCCGCAACCTAGGCATCGCTGCTGACTTTGCTATCCCAGAAGACAAGCTGGCAACTACACAGTCTGCCGTTTGCTTTGAAGAACCTTCTTGGTATGAATTAGTTGTTGATAATAAGAAGGCAGCAGGCAGTGCACAGACTCGGAAACAAGGGGTGATTTTGCAACACGGCTCTATTCCCTTATCTGTTGACAATGATACCTTGTATGATCTGTTTGTATATCGCAACGAGCAAGTCAAACAGCGAGCTCGTGCAGCATATGACGATAAAGCCATCGATATTGATAAGGCAGCAGGGCGAAACGTATCATTAGAAGAAACGAAGCAAGCGTTTAAAGCCGGTTTTGAGCAAGGTTTGGCTATTCAGCTAGAGACATTTAAGCTTTCCGATGAACAAGAACAAGCAGTCAATGAACTTATGCATAGCAAATACTTAACAGATGAATGGAATTATTCCAGATAGGAGTCGATAATATGTCAAAACAAGAAGAACACTTACGCAAACCGGAATGGCTGAAAATTAAAATAAACACAAATAAATCTTATAACCGCTTAAAGCATTTAATGCGCGATAAGCGATTAAATACTGTTTGTGAAGAGGCGAAATGTCCAAATATTCATGAATGCTGGAGTGAACGGCAGACAGCTACCTTTATGATCCTTGGAGATACCTGTACCAGAGGGTGCCGCTTCTGCGCAGTCAAAACAGGCCTCCCGAATGAACTCGATTGGGGTGAACCTAAGCGTGTGGCAGAATCTGTTGAAATTATGGGATTAAAACACGTGGTCGTTACTGCGGTAGCACGTGACGATTTAAAAGATGGCGGTGCTGCTGTTTTTGCTGAGACTGTGCGTCAAATTCGTGAACGAGTGCCTGGCTGTACCATCGAAATTCTGCCTTCTGATATGAAGGGAGATTATGAAAGCTTACATACACTAATGGACAGTGCTCCCGATATTTTCAACCACAATATCGAGACCGTTCGGAGACTGACCAAAAGAGTTCGCGCCATTGCCATGTATGACCGTTCCCTAGAATTATTAAGAAGAGTAAAAGAAATTGCACCAAACACGCCGACAAAATCCAGTATTATGGTTGGGCTTGGAGAAACAAAAGAAGAAATTATCGAAGCAATGGATGACCTTCGTGCCAACAATGTAGATATTATGACAATCGGTCAGTATCTGCAGCCAACGAAGAAACACCTAAAAGTGGAACGTTATTACCATCCGGATGAATTTAATGAATTGAAACAAATTGCCCTAACTAAAGGATTCACACATTGTGAGGCAGGTCCTCTTGTCCGTTCTTCTTATCATGCAGATGAGCAAGTGAATCAATCAGCCGCTCAACGCCGCATTAAGTATATGAAGGGTTATGAAGAAACAAGCGGAAAAGAACTTGGTAACTATACATTTTAAGCAAGGAGTAAACCAATGAATAAATACCAAACACTTTTTTTAGACATTGATGGAACAACGCTTCGCAGCGATCACACCATTGAGCCCTCAACAAAAGAAGCGGTTAAACAGGCACAGGCGGCTGGAATAGAAGTTTTTCTTGCGACAGGGAGACCTATTCACGAGATTCAAGATATTGCCAAATCATTAAATATTAACTCTTTTATCGGCTATAACGGAGCACTTGCGATTCATGACGGTCATACAATCGTAGATGAACCAATATCAACAGAAGTGATTGATTTTTATTTACAAGTAGCGAAGGAAAACAATGATGAGCTCGTTTTTTATACGAGTCAACAAAACCTGATGACGGATGCAAACAAACCATATATGAAAGAATTTATCGATTATTTTCAGCTATATAATTTTGCAACATATCACGAAAGTTATCGAAAGCAAATTCTCGGAATTACAATTGTCAACTTACGTCCTGAAGAAATCAGCAAATATGATATCGATGGACATGATATTTATTTCTCTAAAATAAATATTGACGAAATTAAACATGGATATGATGTGATTCGAGAAAGCGTAAATAAAGGTGAAGCAGTCAAAAAAGTATTGAGCTACTTAAAGCTGCCGACAGAAGGCGCGGTTGCCTTTGGTGATGGTATGAACGATAAAGATATGCTTTCAATAGTCGGAGAAGGTTTTGCGATGGGAAATGCGGATAAGGATTTACTCCCCTATGCCAATCGCCAAACTACTTCAGTAGAAGAATCCGGTATTTATAACGGTCTTAAACAACTCGGCATAGTTAAGTAAATATACAGGACAAAAGAATGGCATTTACCAATAAGTGGTTATGTCATTCTTTTTTTAAAGAGGGAGTATATAATTATGCAGTAATTCATTCATATACAAGAAGCCTTGTCCAGCTCCAAGCACCAAACTTTAGAGATTTCGCGTCACGCCTATGATCAGCCAACACCGCTGCAGCTGACCATTGCAAACACTCTGCGAACGAGTATTGTAACAGACGCTAATTTCTGATAAGTTTGTTAACCACTGTTGTCTCAACCAAACAAGCCTAGCGCCCATTTTTAGATATTATGGGCATTTACCTTAACTTTCGGTCAAATCCAACATACATTGTATAGTGACAAAACACAAGGAGGTTTGATCAGTATGAGTTATTACGGTGGTTGCTACAACCCATGTGGCGGTTATGGCAATGGTTACGGTGGTGGCTATGGCGGCGGTTACGGCGGCGGCTTTGCCTTAATCGTTGTACTTTTCATCTTGTTAATTATTGTTGGAGCTTCTTTCTACTGCTAATTCCTGCTATTTAAAAAACTAATTTTCAACTGATAACAGAGGTTGCCTTCTTCCTTCGAAGCCACCTCTAACCAACGAAAGTCCTTTCTGTGCTGAACAACAGTTTAAAATCCTCCCCCATTGCTGAACTGCATACGTTCGTTGCATGCAGTTCAGCTTTAGTGGGGATAATTATCTATAAACGTTTTTGATTCGTAATAGCTACATAATAGACCTTGCCCGTGTTCCCATCTTTCTGTGCCTCAAAACTAACGTTTATACTTGTTTTATCTTTTAATAACCCAGCTGGAATCAGATAGCATGACTGCAACAACTCAGCTTGATCCCCAGCTTCTAATTTCACAGCGGCAAGAAGATGTTGATCTACTTTAACTTCAAATAAAACCTTGCCTACTTGATCCTCTGTCTCTGCTGCACTATATGTTACCTCCAGATACATCGTCTCTTCTGGTTTCACTCGCAAACTATAACAGAAAAAGCCCTGTCTTGCTGCTGCACGCCAACTGCTGTGTCTCGACTTATGATAGCCAGTATAGGAATTCTTTGTTTCCAAATGATGCTCGATTTCAGGCTGCTGTTCACCTGGCACCACCTCATCTATGATCGACAAACGGTCTAACTCTTGCTGTCTTTTCCGGCGGCTAAGTTTCTCTAATTGTTCCTGTGACAGCCTATTCCAATAAATCGTATATCGTTCGTGATGGATCGCATAAAAAGGCTTAAGCATGATCGCTGCTTCGGTACTAAGGACATTAGCGTCTATTTCAAACAACAGCTTTTGTTGATCTATACAACGAACCCATTGTTCCAGTGACTGTTCTGTCGTAATTACCGGTACTTCAATCAGCGGATGATTATTTAATGCCAAATGATCTTCCAAGATATCTGTTTCTGGGTAATTCTCTTGTCCTAATGCCCCTGCCAACACCAGCGGGCCATACATAATAACTTGTTTATGAGGATCATCTTTCGCATGGTATAGGTGTAATCCTATCGGCAGCTCCACCGATATAGTATCCCCCTTTTGAAAATCACCTGTCAATACGATATAGCCTTTTTCTTCTCTTGTTTGGACAGGCTCACCATTTAAGTGAATCTTTGTCTCTTTCGTTAACCAATACGGCTTTCTAATAGCTATTTCATCCAAGTCACCCGACTGTTCGATGGTTATATTAGTATAGGACTGATAGGGAAAATCTGTCGCTTGCTGTATAACCGTTTGTCCTCCGTCAAACGAAGCCTTTGATGCGATAAATAAATGGACATATAAGCAATTCCCCAGCTTCTCCATTATTCTCCGGTTGTATCTAGCTGGATTTTCCATACCTGTACCTGTACAGCACCAGAATGAGTTGTCAGGTGAATGATATACCTTAAAATGACCTGGTTCAGAGGATACAAAATAGGTTTTCATTCCCGTATCAGGATCATCTGAAGCCAGTATATGATTATATAAGGCTCGCTCATAGAAATCGTAATAGTGACTCGAGTGATCCCAGTCAAACAATACCTCTGTCAGTTTCAACATATTGTAGGTGTTACAAGTCTCTGTGGTAAGCACACCTAACTCTTCTTCATTTTCTATTCCAAAATGTTCACGGATACTGTTTCCGCCAATAGCATAACTGCGATAACGGACGACTTGTTCCCAGAAAAATGTCGCCATTGTTTTATATTTTTGCTTACCTGTAATATTGTATAATTTTGCCGCTCCAATTACCTTAGGTATTTGTGTATTGGCATGTCTTCCTTCTAATTGATCTTCTTGATCTGCAAGAGGTTCTAACACAGCTTGATGGCAAAACCGCTCTGCCAAATGTAAATAACGCGGATCATTTGTCAGCAGATAAAGATCGGCAAAAACCTCATTCATACCGCCATGTTCGCAGATTAACATACGCTGCATCTGTTTTTCTGTTAATTGGTTTAAGCCTTGATACGCCCATTCTGCCAATTTGAGCACAATTTCTAACGCCAGATTCAGCTGCATAGACTGGTAGACATCGATTAACCCGGCATAGATTTTGTGAATAGAATACCAAGGTACCCATGAATTTCCCAAACTAAAATTACTTACCTCAAAATCTCCTGTAAATACTTGATCAAAACAGTCTCTTGAAAAACCACTCACATATCCTGTTGAATCCATCTCTTGCACTTTCGCCAATTCATTTAGTGCATACTGTACCTTTTCCAGTAATTGTTGATCATGGATCACTTGATACATTTCTGCTGCTGCAGATAACCAGTGGCCTAATGAGTGGCCTGCTATCTGTTTCGACTCCCAGCCGCCATAGCGTTCTTTTTTTGCCTTATGTCCGGCGGCCTCATAACAAGGAGCAATCAGACGATCCACATCTAAATATAGTAAATACTCCTTCCCTCTTTGCTGTGATTGTCTAAATATTCCTTCGTGTAAATGAATCATATCTACGACCTCTCCCTCTTTTTTTATCTTTTATTATAGTATCTAAAATCTATAACTCCTTGTACATCCACAAGATAATAGAATTCATATCTTTTTTTCTTATTTTGTTATAATAGGTTAATCACAGATGAAAAAAGGAGGATCACCATGAAACATACCATTGCATTCACTTCCGACAGCTACCCGCTAGTACAGGAAATTGGCGTGATGGAGGATATCGAAGGCAGATTAAAACATCCTGACCGACTGCTGCCAGAATTAAATGTGTTTGTTTATGTAGTTGATGGTCAAATCCAAGTCAACGAAGAAAACCATTCCTATACGATAAGAAAAGGTGGTTATCTCTATTTGCAAAAAAATGTTCATCATTGGGGAGAACAATTTTATCACCCTGGTTCCAAGTGGTATTATATCCATTTCTACACAAGGCCGACAGAGCTTCCTGTCCAAGAATACTCTACCCTTGGTAAAACTTCCATTATTCAAAAAGAAGAATACAATATGAAGCTCACGATGCCTAAACTGGGAACAGCAGGAAATCCAAGTTATATCATGACCCGACTGCAGCAGCTGGTTGACTTATTTCAATCCGCACATCCAATGCGGCCGATATTATCCAGCATGCAGGCACACCAAATATTTGTGGAATTATACCAAGAGAGGGCTGCCTCCATTGCGAATCAAAAAACAAACCGTATCGTTTCCAAGATGATTCAGCTAATCGATAATACGACAGACCGTAAATTAACGAGTCAGGAGATTTCCGATGCTTTAGGGATGAACTATACATATTTATCTATGTTATTTAAACAACAGACCGGCAAAAACGTGATACAATATCAAAATGAGCGCATTATTGAAAAGGCAATCGAATTATTCCAAAAAGAAAATTACAATGTATCGGAAGTAAGTGAGAAACTTGACTTTGCCAACCCTTATTACTTCAGCAGAGTATTCAAAAAAGTTACCGGTATGTCACCATCTTTGTATATCAAACAGATATATCGAGCGTAGCTCAGTTTTTCAGACTGGATATCCATGCAACAAAATCGATTTAAATCAGATTCATGATTGTGAAAAGCCCCAAACAAGATGTATACTAGGTATAGCATCACCGCTTTACAGCTATCAGCTGGGGCTTACGGATGGTTGACACCGTGGTAAAGTGAGACTTCCATTTGGGGAGGGTTTTTCCACAGATGGTTAGCGAAACTTATTCAAGTGCTTACTACTTTTCCCGCTTCACTGATTCATTAGCTGAAAGCGGACTTAGAAGCAATTAGGAAAGTTACTATTTTTGGAGGTATAGCTTACTATGAAAAAAAAATTACACCTATTATTCGGAGGTAAATCTGCCGAACATAATGTATCCCTACAAACGGCCAAGGCGGTTATTAATGCAGTGGATAAAGATCAATATGATATTCAGCCTATTTTTATTAACGGCACAGGAGAGTGGATGTCAGGGGCTAAGATTGAAGGAGCAGTTACAGATATTAAGTTATTAACGGAAATCGCAGATCAGCCAGCTGACTCCCCTTTTGCTTTAACCAAAGCAGACAGCCAAGATGTACAGCAAGTGGTGTTCCCTTTACTGCATGGACCCAATGGTGAAGATGGTACCGTACAAGGCCTATTAGAAATACTTAATCTACCTTATGTAGGAAACGGTGTATTAGCTTCTTCAACCGGGATGGATAAGATTGCGATGAAGGCCCTTTTTGCACAGGCAGAACTTCCACAAGTTAAATACGTTGGTTTCCTAAAAAAAGAATGGGAAGAAAAGAAAGATGCACTAACCGGACAAATAGAAGCAGCATTCGGCTATCCTTGTTTTGTGAAACCGGCAAACTTAGGTTCAAGTGTAGGGATCAACAAATGTAAAGATCGCTCTGAATTGGATAAAGCAGTTGCAGAGGCACTCCAATTTGACCGAAAAGTTATTGTGGAAGAAGGCGTGACTGCTCGCGAAATCGAAATGGGTGTAATTGGAAATGATGAATTAGAATGCTCTGTTGCAGGAGAAATTGTTCCAAAAACAGAATTCTATGATTACCAATCTAAATACGAAGACGGAGATACTGCACTGATTATTCCGGCAGATATTGACGAACATATCTACAGAGAGATGAAAGAAATGGCTATTCAAGCCTACCGTACTCTTGATTGTGCTGGATTGGCCCGGATGGATTTCTTCCTAACAGAAGATGGGAGAATTTTAATTAATGAAGTAAATACGATGCCAGGTTTCACTCCTGTAAGTATGTTCCCATTGTTATGGAAGCACAGTGGTTTAGACTATCCGGCATTAATTAATAAACTAGTTGAGTTAGCTTTAGAGAAACACGAAGAGAAAATGAACATTCGTTACACGATGGATTGATTGGAGAGTAGCTACACATGATCAAAAGAACATTAGCACAAATTGCTGATATGGCAAATGCAGAACTATCCTCTCCAACATGGAATGAAGTCGTAATGGAGGGAGCTTCCATAGATACCCGTACACTAGAGAAAAGACAGTTATTCATTCCATTAGTTGGAGAGAATGTGGATGGTCATCGCTTTGTCAACCAAGCCTATCAAAAAGGAGCTGCTGCTTCCTTTTGGCAGAGAGATGTCCCCAATCCACCAGAGGATATACCATTACTATTTGTTGATGACGTATTACAAGCTATGCAAGACTTAGCAAAGCGTTATCGTGAACAAATAGGGGTAAAGATTATCGGGATTACAGGAAGCAATGGTAAAACGTCAACTAAGGATATCGTTGCTCAAGTCGTAAGCGGACAATTTAAAGTACAGAAAACGCTAGGAAACTATAATAGTCAGCAAGGTCTGCCCTTATCTCTATTCACTCTGAAAGAAGATACTGAGGTCATGGTATTAGAGATGGGAATGAGTGATGTCGGACAAATCGAAATTCTATCTTCTATCGCTGCTCCGGATATCGCTATTATTACTAATATCGGCGAATCTCATATGGAAACCTTAGGATCCAGAGAACGCATAGCAGAAGCTAAATTCGAAATTACCACTGGCTTAAAAAAAGATGGATTGTTTATTTATGATGGAGATGAGCCATTGTTGCAGGATAAAGTAAAAGATCCGAACATCTCCTTCACCTGTAAATCCTTTGGAAAAACAAAAACCTCTGATATCTATCCCCTTGCCATTGAACTAAAAGGGGATGGGACAGAATTTATGGTAAATTCTTATCCTGATACAAGTTTATTCTTACCTGTCCTAGGTATTCACAACGTCAAAAATGCCATGGCTGCCATCTTAGCCGCCCAGCATCTAGGTATGGAACAAAAGGTGATTAAAAAACAACTAGCCAATTTACAATTAACGGCTATGCGCATGGAAACGATTCAAGGTCAAAATCAATCATTGATTATTAATGACGCCTATAATGCTAGTCCTACCTCCATGAGGGCGGCTATCTCGCTTGTGCATTCTCTCAAAGGGTATGAAAAAAAGATACTTATTCTAGGAGATATGCTAGAATTAGGCGTAGCTGAGGCCGAACTTCATCAGGAAATAGGACATTTCATTGCAGAGCAAGAGATAGATTATGTATTTACTTATGGCACATTAGGCCGGGAGATAGCCAAAGGCATGAAAGCAAGCAAATCTAATATAGAAGTACAGTCATACGATTCAAAAACAGACATTATCGAAGTCGTGAGACCGCTGCTGGACAGACAAACGGTAGTCTTACTCAAGGCTTCTCGAGGCATGAAACTTGAAGACTTGCTGGAAGACTTAAGCCAATAATGTAAGGCACATTATAAGCCCATTTGTCTAGATAAAGAAAGGTTCTGAGCCCTTAAGCAGCCAGAACCTTTTTATATTGACAATTCTTAGTTATCTTTTATTCAGGAATGATTGTTTCGCCTTTCCATGCAAGCATGCCGCCATCGACATTGGTAGCTTGATAACCTTTTGCTTCTAAATATTGGGTCGCTCTCAAACTTCTAGCCCCAGATCGACAAATAATGTAATAATGAGTTTCGGCATCTAGTTCATCTAAACGCTCTGGCACATCGCCAAGTTTGATGTGTTGTGCATTTGGTATCATACCTTGTTCTACTTCATCATCTTCTCTTACATCAATGATACGTACTTCCTCGCCATTGGATAGTTTATCCGCTAAATCTGCAGTATATATCTCTTTCACTGTCATGCATGACCCTCCTAACAATCTTTGCTCACTCATAGTATAGCAATTTTCCATGAATTTTGTCATATATTTTTGAAATTTTATAAAAAGTGACGAAAATTAGTGAAAACTGACTAAACTTTTTCTATTCTTTCCCTTCTGTCATAAAAAGAAGCTGCAGCTTATCATTCTGCAGCTTCTTCATTATACTGACAGATTATACAATTTTAAACTTCTCCATTTCTTTGACTAAATTGTCTGAGGACTGTTCTAATTGTACGGCACTTCTTGCTATTTCTTCCATTGATTGATTGGTTTCCTCCGCAGAAGCAGCTGTTTCTTCTACGGCTGCTGCCGATTGCTCACTTACTGCGGCAATCTCGTCAACTGATTTACCCATTTCTATGCTGTTTTGTTGGACAGATTCTAACTCTTGAATCATATGAGATACTTGATCGACCATTGTCGTGATAGATGCGTTAATATGGACAAAGCTTTCGCCAGTACGTGAAATCTGATGTGTACCTTTTTCCACCTCATTAAAGCCTGTCTCTAATGAGCGGGCAACCTCACTTGACTCTGTTTGAATATTGCCAACTAAAGTTGTGATTTCTGTTACCGAATTGGTTACCTGTTCAGCCAGTTTTCTAACCTCATCTGCTACGACAGCAAAACCTTGGCCTGCTTCGCCTGCCCGTGCAGCTTCAATCGCTGCATTAAGGGCAAGTAAATTTGTTTGTTCCGCAATTTCTTTAATCACGACCACGATCTTATCAATCTCTTCTGTCCGCTTATCCAAGCCGGATACCTTTTGATAAGATTCATGAACCATTTGATAGATTACCTTCATTTGTTCGATCGTCTGGTTCAATTCTTGTTCCCCTTGTTTGCTTAACTTCATTACTTCTTGCGACTGGGTTCCGATAACTTCTCCATCCTGAGTTACTTCTTTTACCCTCAAATTATATTGTTCCACAGATGTGGCCAAGTCTGAGGCATGATTAGCCTGTGACTCGGTGCCTGACGCTAGTTCTTCCATCGTGGCAGCAATTTGTTCCGCACTTTCTCTCACTTGGTCAGAGGCTTGATTTAATACAGTTCCTTGCTGCATCACCTGCCCTGTTGCCATCATAATTTGATTAACCATTTGGTATAAATTGTGTTTCATTTGATTTAATGAAAGAGCAAGGTCAGCAAATTCATCTTTGCCTTTCACTTTGACTTTTTCACCTGACAAGTCGCCAGCTGCTAATCGGTTTAATTCCTCAATAATTTGCCTCACATTAAAATTTAATCCACGTACAAAGAAGATAATAATCACAAGACCAATAACTGTCGCAACAACTGTTGTTATAAGTGTTGTGATCAAGATATCTTGACGCATTTTTTGCGCAAGCAAGTTCATATCAAAGTCAGCTGCTATCACACCGATTATCTCGTCACCATTATCAATTGTTCTGGATAAAGATATAACAGTGTTGCCAGTCAATGAATCTATGTAAGGCTGTGACCATGTAACAGTCTCTGGTGCCTCCATTGCAGTATTATACCAGCTCGCATCTTCTGGATCAAAGTTCGATAAATCAGCCGATTGTGTATCACCAAAATATATAGCCCCATCTGTTGTCGCTATATATAAAGCGGTGATAAATGGATCATCCTTGTATTGCTCAAGCAGAAATTCTTCATAGAAACTCGTTAAGGCAGGATCATTTACTGCTGGCAAGGTAGGATACGTGTTTGTATTTCCGGTCTCCCCAGTCACCTGCTCAAAATTGATCTCCTCTAATTGTGAGATATCTGTCAAATATTTCTCATATTCTTCAAATACCTTTTGATATTTGGGCGACATTTCGACAATATCATCTTTCTGAATAATTGCCTTCTCTAACACAGCGGTTTTTTGATACGCAAAAAAACCAACGAGTATGATTGGAATAATTAATAAGACTAACATAATAATAGGTAATTTATACCTTATTTTAGACATTTTTTTCATGATGTTCTCCTTTTTTTCGCAATAAAATGACAAATAGATCATATCATATTTCATAAAAGTGTACAATAAAATTTTTATTAAGCCTTTATTAGTAGTTCTAAATAATTAGTTAAAGGATTAATTTTATCAAAAGTAGTATAACAAGTTCTAGTCTATGTTTTTCTATAGTATAAAAAAGTTGACTGGAATAAAATCATATCTTCCTTCCAGTCAACAGATTACTTTCCTGATTTAATTAGATCGAAATTAAAATACATAATTTCATCATTCATATACTATTTAACCTCATAATCCTCAATGAAAGTCGGGGTTTCTCTCTTCCATTCATTTGCGCGCCAATCATAGTCACTTACGCCCAATAGATTGACCATATGTGCCTTCTATCTTTTTCAAACCATATGCAGCAACATCTAAAGCACTCTTTCCTCTATAATTTTTAGTAAATAGTTCAAGTGATAAATAACCATTGTAACCTATTTGAGTAAGCAGCTTTGAGAATTCTTCTGTGTGAAAAATGCCATCACCAGGAAATAAACGGTCTTGATCAGTTATTTCTTCTCTTGTAGGTAACGATGGGTAATCATTCACGTGTACAATTCCGATAGAATTAGCATTTAGGTATTTCAAATCATCCAAACTACTTCCACCTGTGTACATATGGAAAGGGTCTATTAATATTTTAACATCATGTGCACCGCTTTCTAGTACAACATACATAGCTTCGCTCAGTTTCGATAGTTTTTTGGCTTTACCCCAAAATTCTAAGTAAGGTTCAATTCCTATACCACGTGCAAGCTCTGTTAACTGTGAAAAATGATGTGCCATCGTTGGAAGAGATACTTCCTTTACATTTCCAAAGGGTGGAGCTGCAATGGCCTGACAGCCTAATTCAACAAGTAATTGCATTTCTTGTTCAGCTTGGATGAATGCTTGTTTACGAATCGTTTCATCTTCGTCTGACCATTTAAAAAAGGCAATTGCATTGACGAATGATATTCCTGTATCATCGATATATTTTTTTAGTTCCTTTACCGTCCCTCCCTTCTGAATATAGTCCTCAATATCCTTTACCCACAATTCAATTCCGTCATAACCTGCTTTTTGGGCTATGTAAATTTGCTCTTTAATAGTAAGGTCAAATGGCTTTAGTGTTGATGTATTTAAGGCGATTTTATAAGAACACATATCACTCATCCTTTCTAAATTCATTAAATTTGACTTCCGATAAACTTCAAATCATTCATGACTTCTTATTTTCATTTAGTGAAATTCCCTTCGTTATTTTATCTATCCTACAGACACCTTCTCATCTTTAGGTTGAATAAGTATTTTTCCTTTCCATTTTTTACTTCTCCAACGAAAAAATAGAACCAATCCTCTCACCCATTCATCAATAATAAAAGCGGCAAAAATTCCGAATAACCCATATTCCATATGAATCCCCAAAAAATAAGTAAGAGGTACACTAAACAGCCACATAATTAAAACAGAAGAGTTCATAGCAAAGCGCGCATCGCCTGCAGCTTGAAGTGATCTTTCTAAAATGACATTAAAATTTCTTGCTGGCTCTAAGCCAAACCCAAGAAGGAGTAAAATAGAAGCGACCTTGATAATCTCAGGAGATGTCGTAAAAAGTTTAATGAGTGGTTCACGAAACAAACTCAGAAGTAAAACTGCTGCTAACGTGATAAATATACTCCTAAGCAAAGTTTGGAGCACTCTCTTATAAGCTTTCTTTTGCTCTCCGCCTCCCACTAAATGCCCGACAATAATCTGCATCCCCCTAGCCAGAGAAAGCCCCATTATCATCACAATAAGCATTAAATTCTTTGTATAGATATATGTTGTCAGCATCATGGCACCAAGCGATGAGATAAAAACTGTTATAACAAGTTGATTAGCATTGTAGGATAAAGAAACTGCAGCAGATGGAACTCCAATTTTTAGTATGTTAAAGACATGACTACGTTGCCAAAAGACTATATTTCTTAGTTCCATATGAGCACCTGCACCTTTTCGAAGGATCGGCAAAATAACAATTAGTCCTGCCATTTGACTAACAACAGTTACAATAGCTACTCCCGTTACACCAAGCTTTGGAAATCCAAACGGACCGAATATGACCAGATAATTCCCAATAATATTACATAGATTCATTCCAAGTGTTACCAACATCGTTCGTTTGGTATCACCATATGATTGGATAATCGCTACTGTTACGGTGAACAGTGCCTGTAAAACCAGTGCTCCGCCAGTGATATATAAATAGGTTTGAGCCATCTCATACAATTCGGCATCGAGATTAAAAATTCCTAAAAGAGGTTTATTGAATATGATAACAATGCTGCTTACGAATAGTCCAAATAATAAATTGAGTCCAAGAGCTGTTCCGATAATCCTTCCCGTTTTCTTTGTCCTCTTAGCTCCAAGGTACTGGGAAACAACTACTGCAGAACCCATCGCAACAAATTGGAAAGTTATGACGGCAAACATAATAATTTGATTTGCAACACCCACAGCTGCTACCGCTTCATCCGAAACTTTACTTAACATAAATATATCTGTTGTTCGCAACAGCATTTGTAGTGCCATTTCAATAAAAATGGGCCAAGTTATTGTATATAAAGACAGGTTTGCTGTATTTATTTTCTCCATGGTATGTGCTCTCCTATAGTTCTTAAATCCATGCGTTCTAATATATTTTTTAAATTTTTTACCCTACTATATAAAGAGACTGCTGAGAAATACTTAGGAGTACTCAACAGTCTCAACTTATTATTAATTACAGTGGTTACTTAGAAATCTAAGTCTCCATGTATTCGTTTCCGACTAAACAAATGATTAATTCTTAATCTCCAACGGTTGGACATTTCCTAATTTCAAATCAGGACTATTAAGAGTAGGCGACACCCAGTTTACAGCATTACAAATGACCTTCTGAATGTCTTTATGGTAATATGTTGGATATGTTTCATGACCTGGCCGGAAGTAGAAAATTCTCCCCTTTCCACGCTTATAGGTACATCCACTCCGGAATACTTCTCCTCCAGTAAACCAGCTAATAAAGAGAAGTTCTTCTGGCTGAGGTATATCAAATCGTTCTCCATACATCTCTTCCTTCTCCAGTTCAATGACTTCTGGAATTCCCTCCGTAATTGGGTGGCCAGCTTCGATCACCCACAGCCTTTCTTTATCATCAGCTTCACGCCATTTTAATTGCCCTGTTCTCGTTCCCATTAGAACTTTAAAGATTTTGGAATTATGTGCTGAATGTAAAGGGATAAATCCCATTCCATCTAGAACTCTTTCTTTCACTTTTTCAACAATCTGATCATTAACCTCCTCATGTGCCATATGTCCCCACCAGATGAGTACATCGGTATGATCTAAGATTTCATCTGTTAATCCATGTTCAGGGTCATCGAGAGTTGCTGTTCGCACCGTAAATTCTCCTTTTAAAAACGCTGCAAGTGCATTGTGTATCCCTTCAGGATAAACTTTTTGTACTTCAGGGTTTATTTTTTCATGTCTATTTTCATTCCATATTGTTATATTTATCATCTTTATCCCTCCACTTTTTAATATAAAAACATACTAGACATTGATTCGTTGTTCGCCTATGTCATTATTTCTACTAACACTTCTCTTTTATGTTCAGCTGATAGAATTACCGCATCGATTACTTGTTGAACAGAATACCCATCTTTAAAATTAGGAATGCTCGTTAAAGATACTCTTCCACTCGCTTTATTTTCTAAAATCAAATCTGTCCATTTCCATATTTCATTTCGATTGGTTAAGCGCCACGGCCTAAAGTTAGCTTCATTTGGCTCATTCGAGTCTGCCCATTTTGTTGCACACTCCAAAGGATAGTCTTTCCATGACTCTCTTCCATGAGCATATTTTAACTGTATTCCTAATCCACTCGAGAATAACTGTATTGCTCCCTTACTTCCGCTAAATGACAATTCAATTGTTTGATTTCTGTTTCCTTGAGGAGTAATCCAACTTGTGTAAAACGAACCATGTATACCGGAAGGAAAGATCCCATGAAAAGAAACGGAATCTGCTGATTGATCATGACTTTCCATTTCATGTATCGTTTTTAATTTCCCTTCATGTAAGAAAGACAATGATGATGTTACCCGACTCACTTCTTCACCTAATACATATTGAACAAGATCAATTAAGTGAGATCCTAAATCAGCAAGAACCCCGCCGATCCCTCCTTTAGATTTTGTTCCTCTCCATCCAGGAGGACCGGATAGTCCATATGCTCCTGTGTACTGAAAGTTTCCTTCATATAGCTCCCCAATAAATTCATCCTTCAAAAGTTCTTTCAGCTTTTTTACTGCAGGATTTTCGCGGTAGGTGAAATTTACGCCGTGAACAATCTCATTTTCTTCAGCAGCTTCAAGCATGGAACGGGCCTCCTCGTGATTCATTGCTAGTGGTTTTTCACAGATCACATGAATACCACGTTTACATGCCTCGATTGCAATTTCATGGTGTGAATGATTAGGCGTAACGATACAAATGCCATCCAGATGTTCTCTATCGATCATTTCATCATAAGAATCGTAGGTTGAGAGAACATCATATTTTTGTGCTAGTTTCACAGCATTTACACCACTCGGACTACAAATGGCTTGTAACTGAACCGCTGGATGCATTTTTAATATAGGTAAATACCATAGATCTGCAAATGAACCTGCTCCTACTATCCCAATATTTACTTTACTTGCTTTCATAAAATCCTCCTCTGACCTGACATAGAACTATTATTCAACTTTTACAGTTTGACCAGTTTCCGCAGACTGAATGATTCGCTCAAGCACTTTTTGATTTTGATAGCCATCATTAAAAGTTGGCATTCCTTCTTGTGGATTATTTGTAACTAAATCAGCAAAATCCTGCAGTTGCTGCCTTTTATAATTTTCAGGCACTTTATTTGTTTTAAAAACAGGTTTATGATCTGTTTCATCTTTAATACAAATGTCAATTTCATTTGGACGTTCACAATTGACATGAATCGTACCATAATCACCGTAAATTGTTACTTCATGCTGGTTTCCTGATCCTACTGCATTTCTTGTTGTGACAAAGTTTCCAATGACATTGTTTTCAAGTACTGCTTGAAAACAAGTATAATCATCAACATCAACTTCCTTCATTTCCCCACTGTTTGGATCTCTTCGTTTCTGGACAAATGTTTCCATTAGCGCTGATACGGATTGAAATTCACCAACAAAGAATCTAGCACTATCGATCATATGGGCACCTAAATCTCCTAGTGCCCCAGTACCTGTAACTGCTTTATTAAAACGCCAAGCATACGGTACTTCAAATAGAGGTGCACCAAATGATTGCAGATAACGAACATCCATATGGCGAACGGCACCAATTTTATTTTCATCTATTAGCTGCTTTGCATAACGAAATGATGGTATATAACGATAGGAGAATCCAACCATACATGGAATTGGCTGTTTTTCATATAAAGCAGCCAATTCCTCGGCTTCTGCAAAATTTAATGTAAATGGCTTCTCAGCCATAATTGCTTTTTGATACTGAATACATAATTCTAATACCTTGGCATGGATATGATTAGGGACGATGGAAATGACAACATCAACATCGGGATCTGCAATTAAAGCTTCCATATCATTAAAGCGCTTTTCTGCTCTAACCCCTTCTTCTTCTCCAATTTTATTCAAAAGATCTTCATTCACATCACAAAGAGCACCCAATTGTAGTTGTTCTAATTCAGAAATCATTCGGCGATGAGCATTTGCCATCCCCCCAAGTCCGATTAACCCAACAGTTATAACCCCATTTTTAATCATGTTTTTTCCTCCTTATTTCTTTTTCATGTAGAGCATATTCCAATATTCAAGTGAAGGGATTTCCAGAAGCACATAGTCTCCATTTTCATCTGTTCCTGTCTCCACAGGAAGTTCGATACTGCGGTTCTGATTCCTATCTGGTGAGGCAAGCCATACAGATTCAATTTCGTCATTGAAATAATATTTAACCTCATAATCCTCAATGACAGTCGGGGTTTCTTTCTTCCCTTCATTTGCACGCCAATCATTGTCACTTACGCCCAGTAGATTGATCATATGAACGATTTCATAATCTTCATCTTCTTTGGCATACGTCCAAATGCTGTCCGGATCTCCATTGGCCGAATGATTATAGTCTGCTATATCAATTACGTTCTCTATATTTTCCTGCCCGTCTCTTAGCAGATTCTCATAAATAACAATAAAATCATATAATTGATCGATTCTTACTTGAAGCTCTTCATCCATAAACAGATGTTGAGCGGGAAAATATTCATTACTTAACATATTGTTCCCATCTCCCAGTTCCATACGTGACCCACCTGCAGCATATGTGGTAACATCGGTTAACATGACAGCTGCCGTATTAAAGGCAGATCCAGAGTTTAATTCTCCATAGTCATAGCTCATATAGGCAGGAATCACTAAGGACTTACCACCGCTTTGTTCTCTGGAAACATCAATTACTTTTTTCAATGAATAATAATCATCATACAGCTCCCCATCGAGATCTCGATCCCATGGCCAGATTTCTGTATAAAGTACATCCACATCACTGACATTAACATTTTCTATTCCTTGTGCACCAACTGGATTAAAGACTAGATATTTATCTTCCGGCATCGCTGCTTTCGCTCGATTTAAAAACTCGGTATACGTATCTTTCACATATAAGGTACGTCCATCCTCTGTTTGCATTTCGCCCCATTCACCGACGGTATCAGCATGCCAGCCATCGAAATCAAACATCTCAAACACTTCATTTGTTCGAGAAAATATATAATCCTGCCATTCTTTATTACTCATATCAAAAAAGTATAAGTAAGATGTGGCAGACATACTAAATTGAAAATGACCTGTTCCCCTATCATTATCATCTGCATAGTAAAGAGCCCATTCCTGCTTAACGCCATCTTCCTCATAACCATCTACTACGGCATAGGCCATATTGTATGGCAGATTTACCATATTAGCTTCCTGAGCATCCTGAATATAATTACGAATCGATTCAGCAAAGATCGGTCTACCTGACCAGTCAAGCCATGACTCTTGCTCCCTGTCTTCTGGAATCGGTTGATGATGTTTATATTTCCAATCATAATACTCCAATGCATTGATATTTCTATTTTTTAGGATGTCAATCTTTTCTTTTGTATTAACGCCTTCTGTAAAATCCCATACATACCCATAACGCGGAAATTTTGTCCAAGTTGACGATACATCAACAGCTGTTGTCTTTGTGTCTATTGTTTCAAGTTGATTATCTACTAATTCTATATCCAGGAGATACCCTTTAAAATCCTCCTCAGGAGACTGCCACTCCATCTGAACTACTTTCTCTTCGTTTGGCTCCAAATCAAAGGTATTAGTTGTCTCACTTTCCAATGGTGTCTCTAAATGCGATGGATGTAACTGTACCGTTAGATCCTGCATAATTTTTTCCTCGTGGTTTTTCACTTTTATTTCCAGATTAACCACAGAGCCTGGATCATACATGGCTTTATCTGTTTGAACCAATTCAATTTGAATTTTTTTCATGTCTTCCCTGCTTTCTTTTTCAGAACTACATCCTAATAAGACAATAGATCCGATTAGGAAACAGCCTATACATAAAGTAAAACGTTTGATTTTGTTGTGTAACATCATTACCTCCATTATTCATATTTTTCAAACAAGTTTCGCATCATGAATGAACTAATATAAGCAATTAAAGCAAAGCCGATAAAGGTATAGAGATACAAACATAACACTAAGAAGTAGGACGAAAACAGTGCCAAAATAGCAGGCCCCAGTACAAGACAGCTAATTAATAAGGTCGGATATGGGTTAGCCAAGCTTAATTTTAAGACGTTCCCACATGCCTCTTTTATCGTGCATGTATACCTAGCCATATACGGAAAAAGGAATACGAAATAAACAGCACCAACAACAGAGAACAGGATTAATCCCATTAAAATAATCACAGACAAATGTCCTGTATACAGCGGTAATAAGATATAGTTCAACGCTAAGGTAGTACCGACAATAACTAACGTTCCCCATACGATGGTACTTTGTTTAAAATTGGCTTTAAACGCCTGCCAAAACCCATGCACAATACTTCCTTCTTCTCCTCTGGCCATCTTTAATGTGACGGTATAGAGGGCACTAATAGCTGCCCCAATCGTCAGCAGCGGAACACTGCACAGAATAAATAATATATTCAATAAGGCTAGTTCCACCCCTCTCATTAAAAAGCGGTAGACAGGCCCATCTAATCCTAGTATGCTTGCCACTCTGAACACCTCCTTGCTATTACTCTTTTACTGATCCTACAACAATACCTGTTACAAAATATTTTTGCAGAAAAGGATAAATGACCAATAACGGAATTGTAGAAACAACGATTTTAGCAGCGTTTAAGTTGCGATTAGAGACTTCTGCAATATTTTGTAGAGCGTCACTATTGGCACCTGACCTTACCAACTCCGCGATATCAATCGTAAGCGATTGAATATAGGTCATAATTGGGTAATTGCTGACCTGAGTCATATAAATCAGCCCTGTCATAAAGTCATTCCAGCCACCTACAATACTAAATAAAGCTACGGTTGCCAAAGCTGGTAAAGAAACCGGTATATACACCCTGATCAAAATTTGCAGCGGACTGGCTCCATCAATAATAGCTGCTTCTTCCAGCGATTTCGGTACCCCGACAAAAAAGTTCATAATCAAAATCACACTAAAAATCGGCACAGCTCCCGGCAAGACTAATACCCAAATCGTATCTAATAGATTGAGACTGCGAATCACAATAAAAGTTGGAATTAAACCGCCATTAAATAACATCGCAAAAATAATAATATTCATATAAACATTCCTACTCTTAAACTTTTGCTTTGTTTTAGATAATGGATAAGCCATTAACACAATCAAGATCAGGTTAAGGGCAAGCGCTAAGACCACACGCTGAACAGATATAGCGAAAGAACGCCAGAACTGAGCATCCTCCATAATCATTTCGTAAGCCCTTGTCGAGAAGTTGATCGGCTTCAGTCCAACTAAATTGGCTGCCACTGCCTCCCCGCTGCTAAAGGATATGGCAACGATATTCCACAAGGGTAATAGACATACTAACCCCAAAGAAATAACGATAAAATAGATGATAAATTTCCCGAGTTTCCCGGAAAGTGTATTTCCTTCTACCATCCTGAATCCCCTCCTAGAATAATTTTCTGTCTGTATATTTCTTGGCTATATTGTTGGCAGACAGGATGAGGATCAAGCCGATCACTGATTTAAACAAACCGACAGCTGCCCCAAAACTATAATCACGTCCAATCAATCCCACCCGATAGACATAAGTATCAATCGTATCCCCGGTTTCATAAACAACGGGCGAATAAAGGTTATACACCTGATCAAAACCGCCGTCTAAAACACTTGGCAGGCTTAAAATAGCCAATAGTAAAATGATTGGCAGCATCCCCGGCAAAGTGATATGCCAAACACGCTTCCACCAATTGGCTCCATCCATACTTGCCGCTTCATGCAGCCCTGGATCAACCGAGGCAATCGCCGCTAAATAAATAACCGAATTAAAGCCGAATTCCTTCCAGACATCGGAACCGATTAACAATGGCTGAAACCATGTATTACTTCCGAGGAAATTGATTTTATCTAGTCCTATAGAACTCATAATCTGATTAACGGTTCCATCTAGATTAAATAAATTGACAACAACCGTTGCCAAAACAACCCATGACAAAAAGTGTGGTAAATATACAATCGTCTGAACTGATTTTTTAAGAAATTTTAACCGAATTTCATTTAATAAAATCGCAAATACAATTGCCAATAATGAACCAAAAATAATTTTCCCTAATGCAATTACAATAGTATTACGAAACACCTTTCCTATATCAGGAAGGCTGAACATATACTTAAAATGATCCAATCCGACAAACTCTGAACCAAAAAAACCTCTTGCTGGTACGAAATCTTGAAAAGCCATAATAATGCCAAACATTGGCGTGAAATTAAAAATAAGCAGAAATATCATACCGGGAATTAACATAGCATGATATGTGATTTTTTCCTTTTTTACATCTTTCTTGCGTTCTCGTATCTGCTGATTATTTGCCTCCACCTTGCATACCTCCCAATCAGAAGGGCTGATAAATCAGCCCTTCTTTTACTGCCTATTCTTGTTTAGCCAATTCCTCTTCCACTTCTGCGACCTCGTCATCTCCACCTTGGCTGTGCCATTTCTCTACGAAGGTATCAAAATAATCTACCGGCTCTGCCCCAGTTATTATCTTAATAAAGTCTTCTTCTTCCATTTTTAATAAATTGGCTCCTTTTTGCTCCATCGTTGGTGTCGTACCAACATAAGCAGGCTCTATCCAATTAAATCGATCTTCCTCTGCCAATTTATTCATTAAGCCCCAGCCCAGCATCCGTGAATGGTAGGTAGACCAGTTGGCTGTTGTTGCATTCTCAGGATCTTCTAGATACTCTAAAACAGACGTCGTATTGGATCTTAATCCTGCTGAAATAATATCATCCACAGACATCTCTCCATCTATGACTGACTTCACATCTTGGTAATTTACTATTGAACTGTCAGAACGATAAACTTCAATATTCATAGGTCTGGCAGTACCATCTACCCCTAGCTGATTATATTCAGCGATTTCAGGATACTTGGTCTCCATATCGGGTTCATTGCCTAATTCACCATAGAACAGGTTCAACATTTGTATGGCCAATTCCGGATGCTCATACCCTTTCCGAATTACAACAAAAGAGCCAGTTGGATCCTCTCTAAATACATTAACCATGCCATTCTCATCACCTAATGCATATGCTGCAAATTCTGCCTCTCCATCCATTTCCCGAACGGTTGATAACCCCCAGTCCGGCAAATGCCAAGGTCCTGTTGTAATACCTGCCTGACCATTGGTAAGCAAAGTTAAAATATCATCAAACGACCTTGTGCCAAATTGCGGATCAAGGATACCCTGCTCAAACCAGTCATGTAATACAGCCAGTCCTTCTTTGGTTCCTTCTGATGTCGAACCATATGTTACACTTCCATCTTCTTCAACTAAATGTTTTCGCGGGTGGCCGTCAAACACGGCAGCAATCGAATTCATCGTAAATGCTGATCCTCCATAGTCCCCTGCATTCAAATAAGGTGCCATTGGTATACCTACTGGATTGCCAGAATCACCAGGATCATTTTCGACAAAGGCTGAGGCAACTTCTGCTAACTCATCTAATGTAATGACACCATCCTCATCTGCATCTAGCTCTATATTCAATTCCTTGAGCCAGTCCGACCGAACCCAGACAATTTGTGGTGCATTAGCTCCATTTGTGGACGGAATGGCCATTAAACGGTCATCAAAAGTTGCATCAGTTAATGGTTTATTATCATAAGTATTGTAAATTTCTCTAATGTGATCGCTTGCATTTTCCTCATATACATCTGTCAAATCTTCCACTAAATCATTATCGACTAAATCTTGTAACTCATCGCGAGAACCTACAACCATCATATCTGGTAAATCACCAGCAGAAATCGCTAAAGCAACCTGTCTTTCATAGTCCTCACCTTCTGCTTCAAAAGCATTACGAATTTCCACATCTAATTTTTCTTCTACTAAACGTGTATAGGCATTATCTTCATACGTATCACCTTCAGGAAATTTAGGATTTGCCGAGGTCATGCGTCCAATATTGATAATTGTCTTCCCATCTTCTGTGGTTGTTTCTCCATCATCTGAGGAGCTCTGTACACAACCTGCTAGAAGCCCGAATAATATAAATAATAAAAATAGCAGACTATATTTCTTAAATGAATTCGCTATCATTTTCTTTCCTCCTAATGTTTTCTTTCTCCAAATCATGGCCATTGATTGCAGATAAGTTTATTTTAATCGATAGATAAACAATCTAAAATATAAAATAATCCACTTTCATATAACTTTTTCCGGAATATTTATTAGCTGTTTCTTACATATAACACGCTTCTTACCAAGAAAAAAGCCACAAGCCAAAACTTGTGGACTCCCAACGCTAAATTTGTTCTAGTACCCTGTTGCTTACGAATCATCTTCACACATAACCGGTATAGTCAGCGTTACCTTGGTACAGCTGTTTAGCTCACTTTGATAGTTTAAACCATAGTCAGATCCATAGTAGAGCTGAATGCGGTCATGTACATTTTTGACGCCATAACCTTTTGTTTTTTTCGTAAGAATTGTCGCTAAAGTCGCAGGATCTATCCCCTTGCCATTATCGATTATCTCAAATTTTAATCGACCGTCTGCCTGTTTGGCTTTCAATTCTAGGATTCCTTTTCCTTCTGTCAATTTATGATCAATTCCATGCACAATTGCATTTTCTATTAAAGGCTGCAAAAGCAGGTTTAACATCGAATAATCGAAGATCTCTTGATCGATATCATAGATTACGTCAAAAGAATTGGAATGCATTAACCGTTGAATATCAATATAAGATTTTACGTTGTCTATCTCATTTTTCACCTTGATCGTACTCTTTCCTTTATTCAATGTCGTTCGATAAAAGGTCGATAAGTGCTGTGCCATCTGACTGATTTCCTCTTGATCAGCCATAATTGCTTTACTGTTTATGAGAGACAGACTATTATAAAAAAAATGCGGATTAATTTGTGCTTGCAGCGCCTTCATTTCATATTTTTGTTCTGCAATCTTGCTCTTATACACTTGATTAATCATATGATTTAACTGATAGACCATCTGGCCGAATTGGTGAATAAGGCTCCCAATCTCATCAGTCCCTTTATTGTGAATGGTTACTGATAGATCCCCTTTTTCGACTTGTCCCATATTCTTCGACAGCTTCTCTAATGGTCGCACCACTACTCTTGCTAATAAGAAAATAGACAAAACCATCACCACTACGGCAAGCAGAATAGCCAGAATCACTGTCAGCCTCATTGGAAACGTTGCAGAAGAAATATTAGACATAGGCCGATACAAGTAAGCTGTCCACTGATACGCAGATAATGCAGCCTGTTCACTGACAAATTGCCTGTCGAAGTCACCAGCGATTAACTCTCTAATCTGTTCTGTATTGGAAAAAGGCTCGTATAATGCCTCATTGGCAAAATTGGTATGAATATATATTGGATTATCTTCGCTATCCAAAATAATAAGGCCATAATCTCCCTCAAATAAATCTGTGAATGGAGCAAAAAATTGCTCCTTGTCAATGTTCATTTCGATAACATTATGAAATGGCCTGCTGCTGCTATCAAAAATGCGATACAGCACCTTCAGAAACTCCTCTTCAGCAGGCACCAGCATATTAACTTCCTTCGATTCCACCATTCCACTAAACCAATCACGATCCTCAATATCTGTCAGCGGCCGTAAGAATTGACCGTAAGGGTGCATCTGGTTATCCGTATAAATTGTCAATGACTGAATATCCGATTGTAAAGATAAAGTAGTAAATAACTGTGGATGAAGCGTATCGGTATAAAACTGATACATTTCAAAGTTATTATTGTAATCAGCGGTAAGCCCTGTCCTGATTTCGGCATTCCAAGCTATTTGATTAATAAAATTAAAGTAATTATCAATCTTATAATCTGCCGTCTGTATCGATTGATTCAGCGTTTCTGCCAGATTTTCCTTTTCACGTGTAATAAGAAACTCTTGCACTTGATAATACCAAATACTGCCTAGCATCATCATAGGCAGTCCACTGGCAATCACACAGATGAAAAGTATCTTTTTTCTAAATTTTAAGTTAATAAACCATTGCTTTAATCTGCTCATTTCCCTCGCTTCATCCTTTATCTTGGTTCATTTCTCGATATTTCTTGGGACTCATCCCATAATGCTCCCGAAAATTCTTGATAAAATAGGAAACACTGTTATATCCCACTGCTTTGCTAATGTCATTCACCTTCCTATTCGTATCACGCAGCAGTTCTTTCGTCTTTGTCATGCGAACATTTTTGATATACTTATTAATCCCATAGCCTGTTTCCTGCCTGAATTTATCACTTAAATAACCAGGAGACAGAAAAGCTTTCTCGGCTAAAATATCTAAACTTAAATCTTCCGAAATATGATCAGCAATATATTGTTGAACCACACGAATATTATCTTTGGATGAGTTTTTTTCCTCTTTTATTTTTTGTGCTGCCTTATGGTGTACTTGCCATATCAATTGTTGAACATCCTCAAAATGCGGCAAGGTATATACCTTTTCAATTTCCTTGTTGATTTTGCCGTCACTATACTCCGGTACTATTTTAGACAATAGTTGAAGCACCCTTGAGAATAAAAAGCGGAGATAGATATGGGAAGTACTGCCTTGCTGCTCATATTTTTGAATCAATCGCTGAACTGCCTCTGTTAGTTTGTCTTCCTCCATTTGCTGGATGGACTGTTCTATGTCTTGTATCAGCTGTTCATCTTCTGCCCCTAATTCATGGCTAGCTACCGTTGGCGAATCCACAGGATAAATATAGGTATGAGGATGGAAGAAGCGATCGTCAAGATATCTGTCCAGCTTGTTATATATGCTAAGGATATCCTCCCCTGTTTTTATCTCTTCACTTACCGAGAAGAAGCAGCCGATTCGATATACTTGATGTAATTGCTGCCAAATATCACTGGCTAATTGACGATAAGCAATTAATCGGTTGCAGTCATCCTTAAAGAGTAAGATGACTTGACTCGGATTCAAATTGATCAGGTCGTACCTGGAATTAGAAATGACCTTACTTATTTTCTCATCCAGCCTGATATTTTCTTCCTCTGATAGTGTATCCCAGAAAGACTGATCAGAATGAATAAGGATCATGCGGTTATAGTCATCCAAGAAAGAAAAATCCACATAGGCATAATCCTTTTCCAATACTTCTATTGGTGTTTGATTTAATACCTGATACAAGATATGTTTCTTCATAAAATCTTTATTGGCCTCTTTCTCTTCCAGTTCTTGTTCATACACCTTGATATGTTCTAATACTTTTTCGATTGTTTCTTTGAACTCGCCTGGTTTGACTGGTTTTAAAATATAGTTGTCAGCTCTTAATGTTAACGCTTTCTTTACATAAGTAAAATCATCATGACCGCTAAAGAAAACAATCTCTACATGTGAAGATAACGCCCTGACTCTAGCTGCTAATTCCATTCCATCAACAAAAGGCATTTTTACATCCGTAATTAGTACATCGATAGACTCCCCTTCTAATAATTCGAGAGCAGATTTTCCGTTGTCTGCCTCCATTATGTCAAAAGGAAATTGATATTTATTTAACAGAAACCGAATGACATTTCTTTCGTCTTTTTCATCATCTACAATTAAAATTCGATACATCGTTATCCCCCTTGATTACTTATCCATTAGATATGCAACTTATCCAGCCATTTAACACCCGTCCCCTCCTATAGAAGCAAGGTTACGGGCGTATGGGACTTGTATTTCCTTCCTGCCCAATCGTTAGCAAACCCTTAAGGTGTCGGATTCTATAACCTTTTCGATCATTCTTAAACGAAAGGTTAAAAGTTTTCTAGATAATTACACCATAATCAAGAAGGACTATTTCACAATTAAAACCGGACATTGTACCCGTTTGGCAACCTTGTGACTAACACTCCCTAGAATCATGGTCTGAAATTGGTTAAGCCCCCTGCTGCCAATTATCACAATGTCATATTCATGCTGATTGGCAAAACGAACAATTTCAGGGCCAGGGTCACCGTGAATGATATGCATTTGATAAGCCAGCTGATTTTCCTCTAAGATGTCAACAACTGGTGCAAGCTTTTGTTCTCTTTCTTGTTTAATCATATGGCTGTCCACATTATGCAGCACTTCCTCTTTGGATGTTTTATCATCAATAGCAAAGATTATGTCAATCTTACCGTTCGCTATTTTGGCGATTTGGACAGCATGAGAAGCTGCACGAATGGAATGATCAGACCCATCTGCAGCCAACAATACCTTTTTATACATTCGTTCCACCCCTTTTCATTCAGGTTATTCACCTGGTGTGTTGATTTACCTCATTCGCTGCTGTAATTGTTTACTTTCTTCGTTCAATCCTATATAGCTTACTTTAACATGATTTCGTGCAAATTTCGATTCCATTTTGTCCAGCGCTCCGATGGCAGAATCATCCCATAAATGAGCATGGCTTAAATCAATCACGACCTCATCTAATGGCTCATTCCAATCAAACTTATCTAGCAAATCATCTGCCGAGGCAAAAAAGATTTGTCCTTCGATCTGATATATTTTTCTTCTTTGATTATTTTCGAAACGAGTGGATACCCTGACTTTTGATATCTTGGCTGCAAAGAAGACAGCGCTCAATAGAACACCTATCAGCACACCTAATGATAAATTATGCGTAACTAAAACCGTTCCAACTGTTGTTAGCATCACAAGGGCATCTGTTTTTGGTACACGGTGCAGATTGGTGACTGAGGTCCAATCAAATGTACTGATCGCCACCATAATCATCACACCTACCAATGCCGCCATTGGAATTTGCACCACAATATCACCGAGTACAAAAATAAGAACAATAAGAAATACACCTGCTACCAGTGTAGAGAGCCTGCCGCGGCCGCCAGATTTTACATTAATAATTGATTGACCAATCATGGCGCAGCCTGCCATTCCGCCAAAAAAGCCTGTAACAATATTGGCAATTCCCTGCCCGCGGCTTTCTCTATTCTTGTCACTTTCCGTATCTGTCATATCATCCAGCACATTTGCTGTTAACAGTGATTCCAATAAACCAACAATGGCCAATGATAAAGAATAAGGAAAAATAATCGCCAGTGTCTCCCAAGTCAAAGGAATATCCGGAAATAAGAATACCGGCAGTTCAGAACTCAGATTGCCCATATCCCCTACTGATTTCATATCCACACCCAAAGCAATCACCACAATCGTCATTGTTACAATGGCAACCAATGTAGACGGTACTGCCTTGGTAAATCGCGGCAGAATATAGATAATTGCCAGTGTCAGACCGACGATAAGGTACATCAGCCAGCCTTGTCCTTGAAAATGGATAAGCTGGGCTGTAAAAATAAGGATACCTAAGGCATTCACAAAACCGCTCATTACCGATCTTGGAACAAACTTCATCAACGCCGCCAGTTTACATACTCCAAAAATAATTTGAATGATTCCTGTCAAAATCGTGGCAGCTAATAAATACTGCAAACCATGTTCAGCCACCAGAGTAATCATTAATAACGACATCGCCCCTGTCGCAGCGGAAATCATTGCAGGTCGTCCGCCCACAAACGCAATAACAACCGCCATGCTAAAGGAAGCGTACAAGCCAACCATTGGATCTACACCTGCAATAATCGAGAAGGCTATTGCCTCCGGAATCAAAGCTAATGCCACGACAATTCCCGCTAATACATCCCCTTTGATATTACCAAACCAGTCTTGTTTTATACTTGCTATGTTCATCTTGCACCTCTGTTTCTTATGTATTCATCCTCTTACTTCTCACCATCAATAGAAATTCCTATCAGCAGCGGTTTGTGTCCCTAACTGATAGACAAATAAGGAGACTGGCCTTTACCAGTCCCCTTCAACGCTGTTTTTAACCATCTATTTATATTAGCATAAACAGGTGCATAAATGAATAGTCTATCCATGTGTCTAGTCGTCTACTTATCGAAAAGACTATAGTTTCACAACAAAATCGATTAAATATCCTTGATCAATAGGAATCTAACGCTTTACAGAGAAATCGTTACTATCTAATATAGTGACACTCCCCTCTTCTTCCCATTTCTCAATAATATATTTCTTCTCTCTCAAATATTAATACGATAATTAAAATCAATATATATTTTGTTTTTTGCACTACAAATTGGGCAGTATATCCAATTGATTTTTTTCAATGATATAACCGCCTCCTTTCCTGTCTACCTCCTCATATAGATACATTTTATACATGCAAAGTTGCAAAATGTATTTTCATCGCATTTATTTTACATAAAAAAGGTGACAATCAACATTAGTAAATTCATGGAAATATGAGTAAACATATGGGCAAGCATGGCAAGTTCTAGATTGTGCTTCCAATAAATCCAACCAAAGAACAAGCCGGCAAAACCATTCAAGAAGATCATTCGAAACCAGATTAATCCGGTCATTTCTGTCACACTTGCAGTTCCGCTATAGTGACCTAATCCAAATAATAATGTGCTAACGAATATGGCAAGGATAAAGACCCAGCTCGAAGGTTTTGCTGATTTTCGATCAAATAGTTTCCAAAAAATAAAAACCAACAAGCTCATAAACCCAAAACGCATTAATAGTTCCTCCACAATCCCTCCGTAGAGTATAGCTGCTATAAATTCTAATGCATGATAAGGTTGTAATAGTTCTGTTATACCATCTGGTAAGAACGGTAATAAAAGATAATCGATTCCTCTTATAACAACTCCTGCAATCAAACCGAGTATGATAGCTAGTTTAATACCTGTTATCCACTCTGACTTTGACTTTTCTCTAGTATTCGGGTGAATAATCACAGATTTTAAACCAACTTTATGAGCAGTGAAAAATCCTATAACAAGAGCAATTATTATTAAGATATAATTGGGAATTAAAGAGAGCAAGGCTAACATTTCAGGAGATCCTGAAATCCCCATCATTTCCCTCCTTTGCTCTAATTCGGTCGGATTTGTCGATAGTGTCGATTGTGCCAGAAGATATAAGGGAAACATTGCAATGCTCCCAATCAAAAAATAAATGAATAGTCCTTTAATACTTTTTTGCTTTGTCATAAGCAGCCCCCTATATTTTGGAAGTCATTAAATGATGTATCTTTGTTTCTTTTATCCTATTACAGAAGAACATATATTAGGCGAGGTCCATTTATCTCTGCAAAAACTTCCATTTTTTCCTCACCTATCTACTTAGCAATATTGGAATACCAGCAGCTATTACAATAATTCCGATTAAAATGATCCAAGCAAGCGGATTTGCTAAATTTATTGTCCAGCCCACTCCAAAACGTTTTTCTAAGAACAAGGAGGGATCGTCTCGATTAAAATAAAATTGACCAAGTTTCCAATAGTGATCGTCCTCACGATTTACCACTGTACCGTCTGTTTGATTTACCACTGTATTATCTGTCGTTCTTACATGTTTCACACGACTTCCGCCCTGCCCAGTTGTAATGGCAAGTACAATCGCACCAATAATCATGATTGCAGAAATCATTAACGAAATCACAATCACAAGAGTTGTTAAAATCGAATAAATAAATGATAGCTGGATGACACTAAAAAGAACGGTAAGCAAGATTCCACTAGCAATTAGGAAAAACGACCATCTTCTGCGAAAAATAATGTTTTGTTCTATCGACCCATCAGGATTTTGAGCATTCAGCTGTTGTTTGGATCTTCCAATCATCCAATTAATAAACATGAATAAAGCAATCATATAGATTTGTGTCATCGGCATGATCAAAACAGATCGATATGACCTTTCTGTCCAATTGGTAATCTTGCCAGAGAAATCATATTGCATTGGAACCCGTTCAGGAATTCTCCCATACTGTGTAAAAGTAATAAATAGTGTGACAGCTACTATAGCAAAAGCGATTAAAAACCAGTAATTAGAATGAATTAATTTTTGTTGATAAAAATTGGTTTGCAGTACAACTTTTTGTTGTCTTTGTTTATTCCATTTCTCCTTCTGTTTGAGTTGCTTCATTTGTTTATGAAACGCCAAATAGATTAAAAATGAAATAATCAAAAAACCAATTGTGGTTGTTGATAATACAATCCCCATTGCTTCTTCATCGTTCGGAGCATATTTTCCTACGATAAAATAAAAAATAAATAACGTAACCAAACTAAAAATAGTCATAGACGAAGCATATTGTTTTCGCATTTTCTTTAGTTTTTCATCTTCATAGACATCAGAGGGAATGGAAACTCCAAAACTCTCTGTCCGTCGTGTCCAATACGGCATACCAATCAAAATAATAAAAACAGGTATGAATAAAATAATTGAAATCCAAATGATCTGATCCATCGGTTAGCTTTCCTCCTTATGAACATATGAAGTAAAAATCTCTTCACAAAGCTCCATAAAATCTTTTTTATTTACATCTCGACAAATGGCTTCTGCAATAAGAGGGTGCAATATTTCTTTCATTTCTTTCTGAAAAGATACATCTGCCTTTGGAACTCCGTCTGGATTAACCACAACCCCTTTTTGACGATGATTTAAAATAAATCCTTTTTGTTCTAACTCTTTATACGCTTTGTTCACCGTATGCAAATTGATTCCTATATCTGCTGCTAATGAACGAACAGATGGTAATCGTTCACCTGGAACAATCTCTTGCTTTGCAATACCCGCAATAATGCGATCGGTAAGCTGTGTATAAATTGGTGTTTTAGACTCAAAGTCTAGATGAATAATCAAAGGAATCCACACTCCTCTCTACACAATATATGTTATACTTGTAATATAACATATATTACTCATATATCAAAGTTTTTTTTCATTGTATTAGGAATCATTATTATTAAGTTCATTTAATCAAAAGCTTTTGTGTTTCATTGGCAAACGACCAACCGCGCTTCACTGCATCACGTAAGATAAATTCTAGATGGCTGTTAACGCTTCGAAATTCGTCCTTTACCAAAAAAATCACTTACCATAAATTTTTATGATTATTTGGATAAAATAAGGGTATATTCCATACCGTACATTTTTTTGTGTGTACAAGAAAGGGGGACGTATGTCTTTTTATCAAAGGGCATAGAAAAATATGAGAGAAAATAATCAAAAAGTTGGAAAGACAGGCATTGTATTTATTATTTCTGCTGTATTAGTGGCAATGTTTGTTCTATGGGGTGTCTTATCCCCAAGTTCTTTAAATAAGGCAGCTCAATCCGGGCTTAATTGGATGATCACCAATTTTGGCTGGTTTTATATGTTAATTACGGCACTGTTTGTCTTCTTTGCGATTGCGATCGCCTTGAGCCCTTATGGCAAAATTCGTTTAGGAAAGCCCGATGACAGGCCTGAATATTCATGGTTCTCATGGATCGGGATGTTGTTTGCAGCTGGTATTGGCGTAGGGTTTGTATTCTGGGGAGTGGCTGAGCCTATGCTTTACTATCTGGATCCCCCAGAAGGCTTTGAACCAGAAACACATGAAGCTGCTGTTGCTGGTTTACGTTATGGCTCTTATCACTGGGCAATGCACCCTTGGGCTATTTTTGGGATCGTCGGAATGACTTTGGCTTATGTACAATTCCGCAAAGACCGGCCGGCGCTGATTAGTTCAGCTTTCTACCCTATACTAGGTAATAGAGTGGATGGCTGGGCAGGAAAAACAATTGATACATTAGCAGTAATTGCCACATGTACTGGAGTAGCTACTACTTTCGGGTTAAGTGCTATGCAGATATCTGGCGGACTTTCCCATATTTCCCCTATTCCTAATAATCCTTGGACGCAATTGATCATTATCAGTATTATTACGGTATTGTTTATGATTTCAGCTGCACGCGGAATCGACAAAGGGATAAAGGTATTAAGTAATATTAATCTGATTGTGGCGGCTTGCCTTTTGCTGTTTGTCATTATTGTAGGACCAACACTATTTATTGCAGAGAGTTTTGTTACTACCTTAGGCGGCTATATAGCCAATGTCATTCCAATGGCATTGACATTGACACCTTTCTCTGACAGTGAATGGTTAGGAACCAATACTATTTTCTTCTGGGCATGGCATATTGCTTGGGCACCTTTTATGGGATTATTTATCGCCCGAATTTCCAAAGGACGTACGATCCGAGAATTTATGGCTGGTGTATTAGTAGTTCCTTCCTTGCTGGCGGTTATTTGGTTTACCACTTTTGGCGGGACGGGTTTAAATATTGAATTATTCGGCAATGGCGGTATCGCCCAGCTTGTTAATTCAGAGGTAGAACTTGCTTTATTTACTGTACTCGCTGAATTACCACTGAGTATGATTACCAATATACTGGCGATTATTTTAATCTGTATCTTCTTTGTGACATCTGCAGATTCTGCAGCTTATGTACTAGGCTCTATGACTTCTAAGGGTGACCTAGAGCCAAAGATGTCAATTAAACTTATTTGGGGATTTTTAATTGCGGGTACAGCGAGTGTCCTTTTGTTTAGCGGAGGAGGAGGCTTAGATGCCTTACAAACAGCTTCTTTAATTGCAGCACTTCCATTTGCCATTATTATGATCTTGATGATTGTTGCCGTCGTCATCACGTTAAGTAAAGATTGGAAATTAGATCAGCGACTCTATCGACGGAGACGTGAAGAAAAGGTGAAAAATTCCTTTAAGGATGAATTTGTGAAAGATTTCAAGGGCGAATTTACCGAAGAATTTAAAGATGAATTCAACGAAAACCTTAAAGATGAACTTGCCGAAGATGTGAAGGATGAAGTATCTGAGGGAATAAAAAGCGAAGTCAAAGATGAGTTCTCTAAGGAATGGAAAGATGAACTATCTGAAGAATTCAAGAATGAATTGACTGAAGACCTCAAGGATGAATTCAACGAAAATTTACGTGAAGACTTCAAAGATGATCTATATCAGGAAATGAAAGATGAACTTTATGAAAACTTTAAGGATGAAATTTATGATGAAATGAAAGAAGAATTATATGATGATTTTAAAGACAAGATTTATAATGAACTAAAAGAACAAATCATCGAAGACATAACGGACGATAACGATAAACCTTCTTCTAACCAATCAAAATAAGTCCTAACCTTGTTTCACTTTAACAATAGGCCTCTATTCTTTCCGAATAGCTGACTTATCAGAACACCTCACTCAGGCAAATTCCTTTCTTGACTATACTATTTATGGCAAAATAGGAATGTAACTTAAGTGAGGTGTTTCCCTATGCAAATTGAAATTTGGTCTGACTTTGTATGTCCCTTTTGTTATATTGGGACGAGACGTTTGGAACAAGCTATTGAACGATTTCCAAAGGAACTAGATATTACTATAACCTATAAAAGCTTTGAACTAGATCCTCAGGCTCCGAATTATGACGGAAAGAGTATCTATGAATCATTAGCTGAAAAATATAACATGTCGATCAATCAAGCGAAACAAACCACCCAACAAATTAAGGAACAAGCTGCTGCAGTTGGACTGAAATTTGAATTCGACACAATGAAACAAGGTAATACCTTTCATGCTCATCGTTTAAGTAAATACGCTGCTTCGATTAATAAAGGTAAAGAATATGTGGAGGCAGTGCTATATCATTACTTCACATTATCTAAAGATGTTAGTGATAAACAGACATTGATTGCTATTACCCAAGAGCTTGGATTTAACCAACAGGATGTAAAACAAATAATAGATCAGCAAGAAAGCTATGCAGAAGCAGTTCGGCAAGACCAAGCCGAAGCACAGTCACTGGGCATTACTGGTGTGCCTTTTTTTGTGATTAATCATAAATATGCCATTTCAGGGGCTCAATCTGTTGAAACCTTTATGCAGGCCATCGAGAAAGTGGCGGAAGCTGAACAGCAAACACTTAAGCCGCTTGATGCAAAACCAGGTGCCTTTTGTGATGGTGATTCTTGCAACTAAAATAATATTGTTCTGAATTTTATCCAAAAGAAATAAGGCTTTGTGTGAAAATTTGTCGAAAAAGAATGGGAGGAAGATCCATAGATGGGTCAACCTCCTATTTTTTCGCTATCCAGTCTCGTCTATACCCTTCTCCTGCTCACTTTCCTCTATTCTTCTGAACCTGATAATTTCAATTTTGAATGAACAGTAATTTCCTTCCTATCAATTGGATATTTAGAACTATTTTTATTTTTCAGTTGTAAAGTCTTATGTACCATAATATAATGAAATAGAACTATTTTTAGGTATTTTGGGTTATTTATATGAAAACATAGGAGGATAAAACTAGTACAATGAAAAAAAGAATACACTCTTTACTGCAGCAATCCAAACAAAAATTCGATCATCTTAGACAAAAATGGAGAGGCGGTATCAAACGAACTAAAAGGAAATCTGCTGTAACGCTAAATTCAAGCGTTTCCAAAAGCCGCTCTCTAAGTACAAAAATTCTCGTAAGCATCTTATCTACGGTGCTGGTAAGTGTTATAGCCGTTGGAGTCGCTTCCTACTTTATTTCCAACAATATTATTAAAGATAAGGTAACAGAAGCTCAGGAACAAACAATCATTCAATCTGGAGACAAACTTGATTATGTCATGCAGCAATACAAAGATCGTGTAACCGAAATATTGATGACAGATAATTTCAGCAGCACACTGACACAAATGAATACGTTTGATGATACCAATAATTTTGAGTATTATTCCTTGAAGTCAACAATTGATGACGCTCTCACTCAGATTACTATGATTGATAGCAATGTTAACCTCTACTTATTAAATATAGATAAGGAACAGTTAATCTCTGCAACGGAAACTGCTACAGAAGACGATATTTTTTCTTCTGACTGGTATCAAAATACGCCTGATATGGAGCAGGGAACCGTATGGTTTGGAGGAATGGAACAAGGGATTTCTAATCGCAAGGATGAACCAACGGTTGCCTTTGGCCAAAATTTAAAGGTTGGGGGCGGCAGTTATATCTTAATCGTCGAGATGCAGACAGATGTATTTGCCCATGCCTTTAAAGATATCAGTTTTGGTGATAATGGCCGCATTAGTATAGTCGATCAGAATAATGAAATCGTTTTTTCTTTTAATTCAGAAGAAATTACCAAGCCTTTTCCTTATCAAATTCCACATGATACAGAAGCAAATACAATGGAATCACAAGGACAACTCGTATTCTTCAAGCCGTCAGAAACAACCGAATGGTATGTCGTAGCTGATGTTTCCGAAGCCGAATTAACGAAGGATACTGCATTTATTTTTTACATAACGGTCGGTATTGTTATCTTATCTTTTCTTATTTCCATATTTATTGCGAAAAAAATTGTCAACAATATCGCAAAACCAATTATTAATATGTCTAATCTAATGGCATTAGCAAAAGACGGCGATTTAGCAGTACGATCTGATGAGTCGAAACGAAAAGATGAAATTGGGGAACTTTCAGCCAGCTTTAATATTATGCTGCAAAATATAGCGGTAATGATGGAACAGACAAAGACATCTGCCAATAAAGTATGGAAGGCAGCCACCGAATTGACATCGATTTCTACTACCCAATCACAAGCTGCAAAAGAAGTGGCACTTGCTTCTGAAGAAATTGCCAGCGGTGCCACAGGTCTAACAGATGAAGCAGAACGTGGCAATACCCTTGCAGCCAGCATTGATGAAGAAACCAAAAAAGTTTATCAAAATAACCTAGATATGGAGAAGCAGGCAATCGAAGTATTAGAGCATAGCCATGAAGGGCTAGAGAAACTGGATGCATTAGTGGTGCAAACGAAAGACAGTGAAAGCATGACTGGACAATTAGCTCGTAAAGTGGATACATTAAAGGAAAGTACGGAACATATCTATCAAGTAGTCGAAATGCTGACCGGCATTGCCCAGCAAACCAATCTCTTATCCTTAAATGCGGCTATTGAAGCAGCACGTGCCGGGGAAGCAGGTAAAGGTTTTGCTGTTGTTGCGGATGAAATCCGAAAGCTTTCCACGCAATCGAAAGACTCCATTGACAAAGTAGAAGAAATTACAACAGGGATTGTCAATGAAATTAATGACACCTTGCTTGTGCTGGAGGAAGCCACACCTCGCTTTATTGCACAAGTCACCCAAGCAGAAGATACACAAGCTATTTTAAATGATGTAGGGGAGAATATGGGAACCTTTGCTGGAAAAATCCAGCAGGTTACAACTTCTGTTGAACAACTAAGAGATTCCCAAGAAATACTAACGGCTACGATTCATCAAGTAAGTGCAACAGCAGAAGAATCGTCTGCTATTAGTGAAGAAGTATCTGCTACAACCGAAGAACAGTTACGAGTAAGCGAATCCTTAGTTACTACTTCGGATGAACTGAAACACTTATCAGAAGAATTACAAGAAATGATGAAACAATTTAAGTTGTAACCATACTAAACAAGACTCCCAATTTAGTACTACTTCTATCAGAATTCGTTTTTTGATAAGGTTTAGTGACTATCCGGGTGTTAGCGGCCGTAAAATCTGCTATTCTATCTGAGACAGCCGATTTTGCGGATCGTTTACACTACAGCTAAAGGATGGGAGTCTTTCTATATGTTATATTTTTCATTATTGATGAGTCATCTCTCCATCTGTGATCTGATACACTTTATCACAATCATCAATTAAACGAGTATCATGTGTTACTACAATCGTTGCTGTTTGTTTTTCTTTTGTAATTCCCTTGATCATATCCATTACTTCAAAGGCACGATCTGAATCAAGCGAAGCGGTCGGTTCATCGGCCAATATAACGCTTGGATTCGTATATAACGCCTTGGCAATTGCTACTCGCTGTCGTTCTCCGCCTGATAAATCTTTAGGAAAATGCCCCAGCAAATGTTCAATCCCTAATGATTGATATAGCTGCTGTGCCTCCTCTTGCTTCATATTGTCTTTCTTCACCTTATCTAATAACTGCATCTGCTGCTGGATATTCAGAAAAGGAACCAAATTGGAGGCTTGTAATACAAAGCCTACTTCCTTTAATCGTAATTTAGCTCGTTTTTTTTCTTTTAAGCGGGTCATTGGTGCACCATTAATCACTACTTCCCCTTCTGTCGGGGTTTGTAATCCTCCGGCAATTGTCAGGAAGGTGCTCTTTCCCGATCCGGATGGGCCAATAATAGCAATTAGTTCCCCTTTTTCCGCCCTAAAATTCGTTTGTTTCATCGCCTCTACTTGGGTTCGACCTGCGCCAAACGTTTTCCGCACCTTGTTTAATTCTAAAATAGCCATGCTGCTTCAGCCTCCTATTGCCTTTAATGGATCAATGCGTACAATCGTCTGTACCGAAATAAATGCCCCCATCATCGACACCGCCATTAAAATAACTCCATAGATCAGCATCTCAATATATTGGAAAGCTATCGGAACACTAGTTGGCAAAAAAATACTCGTTATCATCGTTAAGATAAATCCAATGAGCACACCTGCTAAAGAAAGCAGAAATGTCTGAGCAATAACTGAGCACGCAAGATAAGACGAGGAAACTCCTTGCGCTTTCATCACACCAAACATACTTACTTTTTGAATAGTCAAGACATAGAGGAATATAGCCAAAACAACAGCAGATATCACAAACAGAAAGTAAATCATCAAGGTTAAAGTGAGGTTTTGTTCGGTATAGCCGGGCAAATTTTCGATAAATGTGTTTGTGCTGACCACTTGCAATTCATCATCTACCTGAATCTGATCTAAGTGATCACCCCGGATAACGAAGGCATTGACAGCTTCACTTTCTCCTCCTGTTCCTTCTCCATATCGTAAGAGATCTAATGTATCAAAACCGGTGAACAAAACCGGTGCTGCATGAAAGCGGGCCTTATCAGTAAAACCTACAATTTGCACTGTTTCCTCTGTGGAAGATAGCGTCAGCTCATCTCCAAGAGCAAATCCTTCCTCCTTCAGGGTATCATCTGCAATCACTTCGCCTAGTTCTGTAAACACTTCCCCTTCGGTAACATTTGGCATGATAAAGGATTCATCATTTACTGCAAAAATAAAGACGTTTGCCTTTTGATCACCATTATTAGCAATGGCACTTAGCTGGGCTAAGGCTGTATAATCTGCCGCTCCTTCCCCAGCAAAATCATCCTCTGCCAGCAGCGATTGCGGCAAACGCAGATCCGATTCTTCTGTTAAAATTATTCCATCAGCTTCCCACTTATCCACCGCTTCGCGATTTAGCTGTTCCAGTCCATTGGCCAGCCCTGATAAAAAAAAGACCAAATAGGAAACAAGCATCAATACACCTATCACTAATATAAAACGCAGCTTGTTATTTTTTATTTCATTCCAAGCTAAAAACATCGCTCCACTTCCTTTATTTAATTACCTCTTATAATCTGCCTGCAGCCTCAAAATAGCAAAGCATTTCTCTCCATTATTATACGATATCCTAACCTTATTCAGCCTCCCAAAACTTTATGCCATGAAGAATATAGCCCAGTGGCCTTTCATTCCTAACCATCTATCCTTTTCCCTAGTTTTTATGCAAAATAATAGAAGACCTTTTCCAATAGTTTGATAAAACATCATAAAAAAACCTTATGATTAGAGGCCATAATCTCTAATCATAAGGGGATTCTATAAGCCAATAGACTCCCAACTTGCTGGTCTTCTGCAGCAAAGTTCTATTCTAAATCGGTTGTTAATGAGAGAACTATGTTTATCAGAATGGTTGTTCCAATCTGGCAAAGGCTGTACAAATAGAGCTTGACTAAGTATGTTTACCAAAGCAAATCTTCGTTGGCATCCAGATACATCGGCGAAATATCCATAAATAGATAGTAATGCTCATCTAATGGATAAGAGAACGTTCGAATCCGCTCACCAGTATCAATATCATTATATAGATCAGATAAGATACCGATCTGTTCCTGTTTCATGCGGATAACATTTTCAATAAAATAGGGACGCCAACTCCAGTTCTTCCCTTTGGCCGATGTGTCCCAGCTCCAGTCTGTTTTCTCATGAACCACGTTGACCGTCTGCTGGAATCCATCTTCATCTGTGACATACATTCTAAAAAAGATATCTCCCATGGTCTTTGCCAGGCTGTCTATTTGCTCATCCAGGGGCTTATTCTTCTTTATCTCTTTCCAGTTGTCACTTACTTGCTCATTCAGTCGATGAGTAAGTTTAAACTTCGCCTGTACTTTATTCCGCTCAATTTCAATAAATTGCTGAATATCGTGGCGGAAACGGTCTTTTAACATTCCTTTCTCTAAAAAGACAGGACTTACCTCTGAAAGCAAATCCCCTTGGTAGTATCTGCCATTATGCCTCCATGCATAATGAAACTGATAGTTAGAGGTAATCCCATTAAAAAGTAGTTCAGCACCAAGTTTATGGGCTAGCATCGATAAATAATGGATCATTCCATTAAAATTGGTGGATGTGGACTCACTTTGAAGTGCCTCTAAATCCACCTTTAATATATCGGGTTCTAACAGCATAATTTCTTCTACATTACTGATTCCTGTACCTAATTCATCAATGACCACTTTCACGCCAAAAGTCTGCAGATACTTCAGTGTATGGGATAGTGAATCTGTATTATTAGACGCTTCATGTCCCATAATCTCAATGACTATCTTAGACAAATCTAAGCCTTTTTCCTGATATTCCAACAGTTGATTTAAGAGACGGTCATCCGTATCCGCTGCAAAATAATTAGCGCCCACATTCAAAAAAAGATGTTGATCCATTTGCTGTTCCAAATAATAATCTATGGCCAGCCTTTGAATCTGTAAATCTATCTCTATCTTAAAATCATCTGGGACACTTAAATCGTGGAAAAAAGAACCGAGACTGACCAATTGACCACGATCTTGCAGCTTACCTAATACCTCATATCCAAGAATTTCATGACTATCCGCACTAAAAATTGCCTGAAAGTGCGGTTCTATCCTATCTCCATGCATCACTATATCTAATGGATCCATTTGACTCCCCCTTTTAACAAAAAATGGTAGATGATATTTTCTGCATTGTGTTTTACTTCTTTTTTACAGTATAACGAATCCGTAATGTACCATGTTCTAATTCCTCAACCGATTTCAATTGAAAAGCTGTCTCTTTAATGCTGGAATACGATTCTTTTGTGACAAAGAAACGGCGGCCATCTGAGTCGCCATTTGCAATAGGAGCTAAAATGACACTAACTTCATCGACTAGTCCATTTTGAATAAAAGACCAATTAATGGTTCCACCGCCCCCAACCATCATGCGCTTGATCTTAAAAAGGTGATAGAATTTATCCAGCATTATTTCATAATCAATTTGATCTTTTCCAGCAATAATATAGGATACTTTTTTTCTTTCTGAGAAAATCTTTATAAACATTGGCTGCTTGTTCCGTTAATACTTCTACATTGTGAGAAGGCACCCCGCCATAGCCAAAGGTATCTCCTTCAAAGGCTAATTCTCCCCGTGGATCTATCGATAAATAATACATAGGCGCATTGGAGTCAGCCACCTAATTCCCTTCAGGAACAAGTGGGGCGTTTTCGTCTAACTCTGGTGACTTATAATGAGTAATCACGTCTTCTGTGGTTGTCTTTCCATTTAATACTTTGATTATTGATTACATCAATTACATTGTACTATAGTGGCAATTACGAATCGATTATTTCACACTGGAATTAGACTTTATCGAATAGAAAGTACGAATGTTCACTTTACCGGTTAATTTTCATTTAACACAAGCTTTCATTCGGCAAATTCCTGTCAGTTCAATCATAATCTAAGTTACTTTCATCTTTTAACGGGGTTCTTTCCATAAGAAGTCTCTGATTTTTTGAACAGACAAACAACAGAGCTAAAACTGCTCCAATAAAAGCCACAATCCCAGACCAGAAGAATGCCTGCTGGAGGGGATTTATATTAATAAACATAATTGGTTATACAAGCATTAAATTCCACAAAGAAATATGCAGTACATTTCTTTATGGAATCTGTTTATTCCTATTAGCGCTAACTTCTATAAGTGCGTGTTCAATAAGTTCGATACAAAGGATCATCATCGGTTAATTTCGCAACGTCGTGTTGCAACAGCACGTCGTGTGCGTCGAAAGTTCAAGGCGGCGTAGCTTTGAGCAGATGGTCTTGCACGCAGAAAAAGCGACCTTCTTTTTCAAGGAGATGGTCTTGCACGCAGAAAAAGCGACCTTCTTTTTCAAGGAGATGGTCTTGCACGCAGAAAAAGTGACTTTCTTTTTCAAGGAAACTATCTTGCACGTAGGAAAAGCGATCTTCTTTTTCAAAGAACGGAGCGTATGCTTTTAATACGTGAGTAGTGGACTTGCACAGGATGTGTTGACTTCTGCGTTGGGTGACCTTTAGCAGAAGTTCCACTACCGCCAGCTCCGATATTCGATGCGACATTTTTATTGGACTTTTTGCACAACCTCTAATAGCTCTTTAATTTCCTCTTTATTTTGCTCAAATCCTGTCATGCTTTTCACTTTCTTCTTTAAACCTAACATAGAGGATTGAGAAAAAACGATGCCGGGAACCATTCGGTTTCCTGTTATCTTCTTTAACTCTTTCTCTTTCCCAGGCTGTTTTGCTAGGTCATATTGTTTATGCGGGATTTGATGTTCTTCTAAGAATTTTTTCAAGTCCTGGCAATCGGAGCAAGTCGGTCTTGTATAGATTTCCAGTTGATACATGGACATCTCTCAACTCACCTCCTTCCACTATTTATTCACTGACTTCTATGATAAATGAGTAGGTGTATACCGCATCAGCAAATTGAAATTCTGCCCATATTTTATACATTCCCGGCTTTGGAAAATGAGCATGAAAGCTGGTTGTATTGTCTGCATCCGGATGAACATGAATATACTGCTCTACTCCTTCATCAACAATGACTACATGACCTAAAGCCCCAAGGTGATGTTCAGGTTTTTCTCCGTGCATATCAAAAACTAAAGGGACTGCTTCACCAGCCACTGCTTTAACATCCTCTAAAGTAACCGTCTTTCCGTCCACTTCTTTGGTCCAATGATCGTCATGATTCAAGTCAGCTTTATCTGTTTTCTTTGCTCCAACCTGAACAGTGTTAGGAGCTACTTGATACGCCTTATCCTTCGGTGTAGTATCTACAAAAGCTTGATAGGTGCCATCATTTAAAGGCTGATTAATGGTATAGAGACCATCTTGTTCCTTCTCAGGGTGTAAATGATAATACGCCTCTAAATCATTAGAAACCATAATAAAATGCATTTCTTTTTCATGTGCTAAAACAAGTTCCGGTGCTGTACCTTTCTTACCTTCTAATGCAATGGCTATTTTTCCATCATGATAGGTTACACCTACTTTTATCTCTGATTCCACTGCGTGCTCATGATGATGGTGATCGTGATGTCTCATTGTTTATCCCTCCATTTGAATTTCTGAATTACTATGCTGATCATGCTGTTCTAACTCGCCACTTTGAAAAGGATTATTTCCAGTAATCAAACTATAACCTGCAAAAACCACAACTACATAAAGAATACCTGAGACAACCCATTTTTTAATCGACATATCTTACTGGCCTCCTTTTAGCTTCAAGCGTTGTAATCGTAATGCGTTTAATACTACGGACACGGAACTGAAGGCCATCGCCGCTCCAGCAATCCACGGAGCAAGCAATCCAACTGCTGCAATTGGGATGGAAGCAGTGTTATAGAAGAAGGCAAAGAACAGGTTTTGCTTTATATTACGCATTGTTTTTTCACTAATTTGAACACTGTCTGCCACACTGTTCAAATCGCCGCGCATAAGAGTAATATCTGCTGCTTCAATCGCTACATCTGTTCCTGTACCAATCGCCATTCCAATATCTGCTACAGCTAATGCTGGTGCGTCATTAACGCCGTCACCCACCATCGCTACTTTCTTGCCTTCTAATTGAAGGTTTTTAATCTCATCTGCTTTTTGCTCTGGAACCACTTCTGCAATCACACGGTCAATTCCGACCTGTTTTCCGATGGCATTGGCAGTCCGCTGATTATCACCCGTCAACATAATGACTTCTAAGCCTTGCTCATGCATTCTCTGAATAGCTGCTTTGGAAGTCTCTTTTACTGTATCTGCTACTGCAATGACGCCAGCTAATTGATTTTCCAAACCAATTAACATGGCAGTTTTTCCATCTGATTCAAGCTTAGCCATATTATCTTCTACAAAAGAGACATCAATATTTTCTCTCTTCATTAGTTTCCTTGTACCGACAAAAATCATTTTTCCATCTACAGAAGCTTGGATACCATATCCAGGTATTGCCTCAAAAGAATCTGTTTCTGTCATTTGCACACCCTTTGCTTTTGCACCTCTTACAATCGCTTCTGCAAGTGGGTGTTCAGAATTATTTTCAGCAGAAGCTACTAAAGCAAGTACTTCTTCTTCTGAAAAACCTTGCTCTGGGAGAACATCTGTTAATTCAGGTTCTCCTTTGGTTACCGTTCCTGTTTTATCTAAAACAATCGTGTTCAGATTACGTGTATTTTCTAAATACTCTCCACCTTTAAACAAAACTCCTAATTCTGCTGCTCGGCCTGATCCAGCCATAACCGATGTCGGTGTTGCTAAACCAAGTGCACAAGGGCAGGCAATAACCAATACCGTAATCGCAGGGACTAAGGCAGAGCGTAAATCACCAGGTGCTACAAAGAAATACCATACAAGAGAAGTCACAATCGCAATTCCTACAACAATCGGAACAAAGATCCCAGATACACGGTCAGCAACACGCTGAATATCGGCTTTACTTCCCTGTGCTTCCTCGACCACCTTCACAATTTGAGAAAGAGCTGTATCCTTACCGACCTTCGTAGCTTCAATCGTTAATAATCCATTTTTATTAATTGTTGAACCAATAGCTACATCGCCTGTTTTCTTATCAACAGGGATGCTTTCGCCAGTAATCATCGATTCATCCACTGCTGATTCACCTTTAATGATTTGACCATCTACAGGAATTTTTTCGCCAGGACGTACCATAACGGTATCTCCAACAATGACTTCCTCTATTGCAATTTCTTGTTCCTCTCCATTTCGTATCACACGGGCGGTTTTCGCCTGCATGCCAAGCAGCTTCTGTATCGCCTGACCTGTTCTTCCTTTGGCACGAACTTCAAATAGCTTCCCAAGAAGAATTAACGTGATAATAACGGCCGCAGCTTCAAAATAAAGTTCCGGCATACCTGCTTGACCTTGTACTTGCCACTCGTAACCAAGGAAAACACTGTAGAAGAAAGCAACCGATGTACCTAATGCGACAAGGACATCCATATTAGCACTGCCATTTTTCAAGGCTTTGTAAGCAGATTTATAAAATTGCGCACCCACGATAAATTGTACAGGTGCAGCTAATGCTAATTGTACCCAAGGATTCATTAACATATCCGGGGAATAGATAAACGATGTAAACTCAAAGTGTGTCACCATCGTCCACAATAACGGTAAGGTTAAAATGGCAGAAAAGATAAATTTCCCTGTTTGATGTTGTATTTCTTCCTCTTTATTATTTGCTGTTTCTTCTTTTGATGCTTGTATTTTTAGACTATATCCTAACTTCTTTACTGCTTCGATCATATCGTTGACAGTAACTTGGCCTTGATCGTAATCTACTGCTACGTTTTCTAAAGCAAAGTTAACAGAAGCACTAGAAACACCTTCCATTTTATTTAATCGTTTTTCAATTTTATTGGCACATGCTGCACATGTCATACCCGAAATATCAAATATTTGTTTATCGTGTGCAACATGATAACCTAATTTCTCAATTTTATCTTCAAAATCCTGTACACTTGTTTTTTCAGGATCATAAACTACCTTTGTTTTTTCAATTGTAAAGTTGACATTTGCATTTTCCACGCCTTCTATCTTACTGAGGCCTTTTTCAATTCTATTGGCACATGCCGCACATGTCATCCCTTGAATTTGTAAGCTTACTTCCTTTTGCGCTCCCATTACTTTTCACCTCACAACATACCCATACAGGGTATTTGAATTATTAAAAGAGAGATCGTGCTGCTGAAGCACGACCGCTCATTTTAAGCAACATCATAACCTTGTTCTTCAATCACTTCTGTAATTACTTTTACATTTATTTTGTCTGAATGGAAGGTTACATCTACTTTTCCATCTGCTAAATGTACTTTGACAGATTCAACTCCATCTAATTTTCCTACATTGCCCTCGATTGAATTAACGCAATGTCCACAAGACATTCCTTGCACATGAAGTGTTATATGTTCCATGTCAATTACCTCCTACATTTTTAATTCACCTTTATATTACCATACCCCAGGTAGGTATTGTCAAGTGAAAAATTTTTATTTTATTATTTTTGAGATGGTTGTCATAAACTCTGTGACAATTTCTGGATTTTTATTCTCTAATCTTTCAATCACACATGTGTTGAATGGCTTTCCAGAGGCAATCGTGAAACAGAATGCAATGCAGGTTGTGCCGCTGATATTTGTGTTAAAATATCATCACAATATACATTTCGGTCAATCATTCGTTTAACACCTTTAACCTGTCCTTCAATCCGGCTCATCCGATTCATTACATTTCGTTGAAGCTCATCTGATATATGTGTGATGGACTGTTCTCCTTCTTCCGCGCAACACACGTTCTTCTGCTCGATTGGTTTCATTTGTTCAGCTGTCTTACCCATATCTATTCTCCTCTCTTATCCATGGATTCGTTCAAATTCATTGGTTCTTAATCACACTATACTATACCCCTATAAGGTATGTAAAATTCGTTTCATAATATGTTTATATACACCAGATAGTATCTGAAAAATACTGCCTTCTATTCATTTTTTAGATAATATCCAACATAAAAAATCCAAAAACTCCAACACTACATTGAAGTTTTCAGACCTTTAGTTCTTCATTCTATAAATACATGTTCAAAAAGTCCGGTAAAAAGGAACATCATCGGTTAAGTTCGCAACATCGTGTTGCAACACCGATACTAGCACGCGTGTGCGTCGAAAGTTCAAGGCGACGCAGCTTTGAGCAAACGATCTTGCACGCAGAAAAAGCGACCTTCTTTTTCAAGGAGATGGTCTTGCACGCCGGAAAAATGATTTTCTTTTCCAAGGAACAGAACGTATGCTTTTTAATACGTGAGTAGCGCAAAAGCAAGTCAACGAAGAAATTCGCCGCGTCATTTTTATTGGGCTTTTTGAACAACCTCTAAAAAAATCAAGAAGTTCAATCAAGTTAACTATGGCAAGCATGATGTATCATTTGTTCCAAAATCTGCATCACATGTTCATCATCATGGGAATAGTAAAGCGTTGTTCCTGCACGACGATATTTTACCAGCCGTAAATTCTTTAAAAAGCGTAATTGATGAGAAACCGTTGATTGCCGGATATCCAATGTTTCTGCAATCTCATTTACAGAGCATTCTTTTTTAAAAAGTAAATGAAGAATTCTGACTCTAGTTGGATCGCCCAGTGCTTTGAATGTTTGTGTGACGATAAATAATGTTTCCTCATCAATTTCCTCTGAAGGAAGTTTATCTACTTCAAATTCTTCCAATGTTTTCTCTACCTCCCTCATGTATATTTATCTAACTTTATATGAATACGTTATCATATACACATTTATCTTGCAACAAAATATAGGACTGATTATGATATTAAGCTAGATAACTAATTAATTATACAGATGATATAATTACCAACTTCATTTGTCAAACATGTTCATGGAGATGCTCTTATATTAACACTTGATTTTATGCAATTTTATCATTAAGCTAAAAATACTTGTAATATCTGTTAACGAAAAAAGTTGATTATTTATTGATGACATAATCCAGTTTTCTTTAAATTTAATTCCCTCTCACCCTTACCAATTAATGTATAAACTCAAGAGCACATTAAATATCTGACAGGGAAAGATATACTAAAGCCTAGGGATCAGTCGAAATACTATTCAAGCAAGGAGAAGTGCGATGAAAAAGATAACGGAGCTGACAACATTAAACATGGTAGAAGATTTTCTTGATAAAAATGAGTTAAGTTTTCTATATGTATCCACACCGAATTGTAGTACCTGTCATGCTATATTACCCAAATTAAGAGAGTTATTAGACGATTACCCCCTCATTTCTTTAGGTCATATTGAGATTACTGAAGTAAAGGAAATTGCAGAGAAATTTTCCATCTTTACAGCACCTATCATGATTTTAATGATAAAGGATAAAGAGTATATTCGGGAAGATCGTTTTGTTCGCTTTGAGTTACTCAAGGATAAATTAGATCGGATTTATGATATGTATACTCACTAGATTTACCACCTCTAGCTTTGATAATTGATTCATATGTTTCTAATAATTTTTCATTTAGTTTGTTACTTGAACTCAAAAAACGCCATTTGTCGGTGATTACCGCTCAAATGAAGTGTATGATTATAAATATACTTGTTTAACTTTTCATTTTTTAAAGCCTAATATCCTGGATCGCTCGAACAAAGAGTGAATAACTTCAATAATTATTTGTAACGTCCAGTTTACCTTTACTCTTCTCCTTCTTTATTCGGTGTAAGTGTCAAGCCTAATAACTTTCGTTCCTTATTGGCATCTTTATAGAAGACGTATATAAAAATGTGGTTAAGTAATCCCCAGTCGCACTTGTAACCATATTAAGGATAAGTAACTTCGGCCCCAGAATTAATACAGCAGCAAGTAATAAACCTGCTAATGGGTCCATCTACAGCATTCCCCAAAACAGGCCGCAATGTCCTAGAAATTAACCCAACCTCACTTTCCTAAACTGTGAATAGGCTAAGGCAAGTGCTACAATGCCATATACATTAAACTCTGGTTTATCCTTTGACTTACCCAGCTTGAGTGTTCCAATCGGACTAATACCCAAAAATATAAAGAAAAAAAATCACAGTAAAAATCGTCAGATAGTACCAGCCGAAAGTTTCTGTAATCTTGCGCCAATAGCACCAGCAGTTTGGCCAAATTACTCTGGAAACACGGCGCCTAAAAGAACTAGTGCTCCGACGATTATTGACGCATAAGTAAATAAGAAAATTTCTTGTTGTTTCGATTCATGGAAAAATTCCATACTCCTTGTTCCTAATTGACGAACATGTTTTCCATTTTAACATACCCATAATACGGCACAAGTAACACTGCCGAAATATATTTTACGGGCTGCTTTGGATAATGTTGTTTACCTTTGCTTGATAAAACTTAGATAGCTTGTTTAGAAAAAGCAAAAAAAGAAAGAGTAGCGATATTGCAGCCGCTGCGCTGGCATTAATGTTATATTTTATCTCTTGTTTATGATGGAAAACGAAAGCAAACACTAATTTCAAGCTGTGAACCTACCAAGTTTAGAAAGAAGCATTCCTATTGGTTAAGAACACAAATTTATCCAATTGCTCTTGTTTTTAGATTCCTTATCGCCACATCTTATATCAGTGCAATTTGCTAGTATGAAGAATAATATTAATAAAAGAAGCATCATGCCTAATCCGTAAAAGCGCTGAAAAGGATGCTTTTAATTTCTCGCCAATCGGTTACTTGTTTACATGCCTGTATTATGATAGATTTAGAACAACAAGTCAGTAATTAATGGAAAAATCGCTGAAACATAAACATAGCAGATATGTTTTCAGCTGTAACGCAGCAACATAGATAATAAACAATCAGGAGTGAACTTTTTGAATAAGAAAGAAACTAAAAGTATGTTAACTAAAAAAAAGATTACCGAAGCAGCAAAACAGTTGTTTATTCAGAAGGGATATGCCTCCACATCGATGGAGAACATTTCCGAAGCTACAGGAATAAGTAAGGGAAATATATACTATCATTTTGACAGCAAAGAAGGACTCTTTATCCATGTACTAGATGAATGGGAACAGGAATGGATGGAACAATGGGAAGACCAAAAAAAGCAATATTCCACTACTGCCGAACAATTGCACGCTATTGCCAAACATTTTGTTATCAATGATTACAACCACCCCTTAACTAATGTTGCGGATGAATTTTTCAGTCATGAAAAATCAAATTCCTTAATACAGAATCAGCTCTATAAAACTATTAACACTCGCATATCTTATAGCCAAAAGCTGTTATCAGAAGGGATGCAGTCAGGCGAATTAAAGCCCGACGACTCGCTCTTATTAGCCAAAATCTTCGATACCTTATTATATGGATTGAATAATACGTGCAGGGATTTAAACATGAAAGAAACACTTGATCTTTATGCAAAAGCAATCGACAGTTTTCTATACGGTATCGCGTCTGCTGATTCGCTTCATACAAGCGGCCATCCAAGCGAAAGCTAGCTGATATAAACAAGCGGTATGTAAGATTGCAGAACTATGTTAGCATAAATGCTGCTTCCTTGCTGTAAAAGCCCAGATCCATAGCAAGAGGCAATTCAACGTAAAAAAGACTAACTATATTGACTGGCCAAAAACTCTATGATAATATTTTAGAACGAACGTTCAGTAAAAATGATTTGGAGAACTATGTTTAGTACTTACAAGGCGGGGTATCAGAGATAGAATCGAAATGTAACAGGATATTTACAAAAGGGAGGTTATAAGATGCCAATTAAGATTCCAAAAGAACTACCTGCGAAGCAAATTTTAGAACAGGAAAACATCTTTGTGATGGATGAAGAAAGAGCTGAGGCACAGGAAATACGTCCCTTAAGCATTCTTATCCTCAATTTAATGCCAGAAAAACAAAAAACAGAAACACAATTATTGCGATATCTAGGAAATACTCCATTACAAGTCCGGATTTCTTTTTTACGAATGGCTTCTCGTGAATCTAAGCATACAAGTAAGCATCATCTAGATACATTTTACAAAACATTTGAGCAAGTGCGTGATAAAACATTTGATGGAATGATTATTACAGGCTCTCCTGTTGAACACCTTTCATTTACAGATGTAGATTATTGGGAAGAGCTGCAGACGATTATGGATTGGACTAATCATCATGTAACATCTACCCTCCATATTTGCTGGGGAGCACAGGCAGCACTTTATCATCATTATGGCATTGATAAACAGGTACTTTCGAAAAAATGTTTTGGAATTTTTGAACATCAAGTGCTTACACCAAATGAACGCTTAGTGAGAGGCTTTGATGAGCTATTTTTGGCTCCACATTCTCGCTATACCGATATTGCTTTGGAGGAAATCGTCAATCATCCGAAATTGCAAATCATAGCCGTTTCAGAAAAAGCCGGAGTATTCTTGCTTGCTTCAAAAGATGGAAAACATATTATGGCAACAGGGCACTTAGAATATACAGCAGATACACTAAAAGAGGAATATGAAAGAGATCATGCTCGTGGTGTGAAGACAGCCATTCCAGAAAATTATTATCCAAATGACGATCCTAACAAGCAACCAAAGCATCTATGGAAAAGTCACTGCAGTCTCCTCTTCTCTAATTGGTTAAATTATTATGTGTATCAAGAAACACCTTATATATGGGGAGATGAATTAGAAACAAAACAGAAATAGGAATAGAGAGAAAAAAATTTATAGCCACCTTATTTAGTTAACGTGCTATTTATTTTTTTGAATTATTTTAGAACGAACGTTCAGTCTAATATTAAGAAGGAGTGATTATCTATTATCCACAAAACAGAGGTACTTGAATTAGCTTTGTGTATCCGATAGAAACATTACTTGGAGATACTTTACTATTGTTTCGATATTTAGATGGGAATTGTGAATTATTTTTTTTATGATATGGAGAAACAACTTGTATCTATTTTGTTTAGCCCTGATGAGACCATAAAATTGGCTCAGCTCATCCATCCAGAGGAATCACTGTAGATATATCCTAGTTATGTATCGATAAACATAACAGCTGACCAAAAATAATAATAAAGGAAGTGAAGAAAATGCCAGACTCAGATTCGGGTCCCAATTTTGTTCCTATTCTAAGTTAAGGATATACGTTTTTGTCTTTAGAACAAGGGGAAAAACGTATATCCTTAACTGCCTAAAGAATGTGGAATCTATTTTATGATACTATTCCGCTTTTTTGTAATCTATATAAGAATAGACAGTTAAAGGAGACAAGATGACAATAAAAACAAGAAATCATACATTAATATGTTTGGAAGATAGGACTTACAGCCGTCGTGTTCTATTAAGAGGTGCCCTAATGGCAAAAAGAAATGGGTACACATTTGAAGTGCTATTCTTTTATTCTCCAGCTAATAGATACACTATGCTTCATTTGTTAAATATTGCGGAGAGCAGAAAGTTAAGTAAAAGTTTAGGTGCCCTAACATTCACTCTGAAGAGAACGAAAAATGAGCAGCATGCAATCAAACAACTAGTAACCTTGGCACAAAGCAAGCAAGTGAAAGAAATAATGATGTCTGGAGCACAGCAAAAAGATATGTTAGCACTGCCTTTCTGGAAAAGGATTTTCTGCTTTGATAAATACAATTATATTTTAAAAAATGTACCAAATATCGTGCTAGTTCTAATTAACCACCGCCTGTACAATCCTTTTGAAAATGGAATGTATAAAAATGGAAGAGAAGCGTATTTAGTGAAACAGGGTAACGGAAAGGTTCCATATATCCTCAGTCATAAATCCACTAGAAAAAAAGATATTTCTGGTCTTTTCTTTCAGTTGGAAAATACAGATAAATATAATGGTATTTTTGTTTTTATTCGTAATGGAAAGGTGAAGTATATCCATGTCTATCATGGCAGAACGACTATAAGGTGATAAAAACAACAAGTGTGGACTGGAGGGGGTCTCATGGTCAGACAAACATCTTCACATAAACAAGGATCTGAACGAATGTTGGAAGAGACGAAAGAAAAATTAATGGAAATGAGTAAAAAACGTGGTGTACTGGATAATGAAGAAGTAGCTAACGTTTTACTTCATTTTGGTATAGAACTTGAACAAATAGATGATTTTTATACCTTTTTGAAAGAGCAAGGTATTGATGTGGCGGTTGAGACTGAGAATGATACCAATATAAAGCAAACAGCGGATGAAGAGGAAATCCATCTAGCGGATCATCATACCCCTTTAGGGATTAACATCAATGACCCTGTCCATATGTATTTAAGAGAAATTGGCAAAGTGAATTTACTATCTACGGCAGAAGAAGTAGAAGTAGCTTCTCGTATCGAAACGGGCGACATGGAGGCAAAAAGAAAATTAGTGGAGGCAAACCTTCGTCTCGTAGTTAGTATCGCCAAACATTACACAGGACGAGGTATGCCTTTCTTGGATTTAATTCAAGAAGGAAATATGGGATTGTTCAGAGCTGTTGAAAAATTTGACTACCGAAAAGGCTTTAAATTCAGTACCTATGCAACATGGTGGATCAGACAGGCAATTACCCGGGCGATTGCTGATCAGGCACGAACGATTCGCATTCCAGTGCATATGGTTGAAACGATTAATAAATTAACTCGTGTTCAACGTTTATTTTTACAGGACTTAGGACGTGAACCAACACCAGAAGAAATTGGAAGAGAAATGGAATTAGATCCAGATAAAGTACGTGAAATACTAAAAATCGCTCAAGAGCCGCTCTCTTTAGAAACACCTGTTGGTGAGGAAGAAAGTTCACATTTAGGGGATTTTATCGAGGATCAGGAGGCCAGGTCACCTGCTGATCACACAGCTCATGAACTGTTAAAAGAACAGTTAGAAGACATACTGGATACCCTCACCGACCGAGAAGAAATTATTCTCCGTTTCCGGTTTGGCTTGGATGATGGCAGAATTAGAACGCTGGAAGAGCTTGGTCATTTATTTGATGTAACTAGAGAACGTATTCGTCAAATTGAAGCAAGAGCATTACGTAAACTACGCCAACCACACCGCAGTAAACAACTAAAGGATTTTCTTGATTAACGTAACTTCCATATCAAGACAAGAACCCGACTATATAGTCGGGTTCTTATTTATTCCTCGCGAAAATGAGCTTGAAGGGCATTCCATTCTTCTGGTGATAAGGTAACCCCTTTTCCCATTTTCTCATGATCTGGCGACCAATCGCGGATATCATATTTCGGTTCCCGATCGTTCCAGCTGATCAGATTGACTTCCTTTTTCCAGCCGGAACTCGTTTCGGATAGCACTGCTACATGTTTAATAATTTCATATTTTATCCCTGCCATACTGCTCCTCCTTTAATTCGACTGTTCCATTTCAAATACTTGCTGCACATCTTTATCTCCACGTCCTGATAAATTAACAATAATCACATCTTGCTTGTCTAACTCTTTGGCTAGTTTACAAGCATAAGAAATCGCATGGGCACTTTCTAAGGCTGGGATAATTCCTTCCGTCTCAGAAAGCAATTTAAAAGCGGTCAAGGCCTCCTCACCAGATACTGTAACATACTCTGCACGGCCTGTCTCCTTAAGGTAACTGTGTTCCGGTCCAATTCCAGGGTAGTCTAAACCTGCCGCAATCGAGTAAGTTGGACTCGGATTACCATCTTCATCAAGCAGTGTTAAACATTTAAATCCGTGAATAACGGCTGGTACACCTTTTGTTAATGTGGGTGCTTCTGCCGGTTCCACACCAATCAACCTGACTTGTTTTTCATCGATATAGTGAGCAAATGAACCAATAGCATTACTGCCTCCACCGGCACAAGCGACTACAGCAGTTGGTAATTTCCCCTCACGCTCCAGAATTTGCTGTTTCGATTCCTCGCTAATAATCGATTGAAAGAATTTCACCATGGATGGAAACGGATGTGGTCCTACTGCAGATCCCAGCAAATAGAAAGTCGTTTGATAGTTTTCAATAAGATCCGCTAATGCTGCATCGACGGCATCTTTCAGACGACCTTGACCTGCAGCTACACTTTTCACGGTTGCTCCTAACAGTTCCATCCGAAACACATTGAGCGCCTGACGGCTAATATCATGTTTCCCCATATAGATGACACAATCTATTCCGAGCATCGCACAAACCGTTGCTGTTGCTACCCCATGCTGACCTGCCCCTGTTTCGGCAATGACCCGCTTGGCTCCCATTCGTTTCGCTAAGAGGATTTGACCAACTGCATTATTAATTTTATGGGCCCCAGTGTGGTTTAAATCTTCACGCTTTAAGTATATTTTGGCACCACCACACTTCTCTGTAAGATTTTTTGCATATGTAAGTGGATTTTCTCTTCCGACAAATTCTCGTAAAATATCCTTGTACTCTTGTAAAAAAGCCGGATCTTCTTTCGCCTTTACAAATTCATTGGCTAATAAATCCAACACTTTCTGTAAATCTTCAGGTACATAACTTCCTCCAAAAGGACCAAATAAGCCTTGCTCTGACATAGACGTCTCCCCTTTTACTTTAATAGGTTGTTTAAAAAGCCCAATAAAAATGACACGGCAAATTTCTGCGTCGGCTTGCTTTTCCGCTACTCACGTATTAAAAGCATACACTCCGTTCCTTGGAAAAGAAAATCACTTTTCCGTCGTGCAAGACCATCTCCTTGAAAAAGAAGGTCGCTTTTTCTGCGTGCAAGATCGTTTGCTCAAAGCTGCGCCGCCTTGAACTTTCGACGCGCACGACGTGCTAGTATCGGTGTTGCAACACGATGTTGCGAACTTAACCGAGGATAGTCCTTTTTATCGACCTTTTTGAACACGCACTTTAATATATTTATTTTAAGAGAATTCATTAGTATTTTCAATTTTAACTAACTGTTTGTATGTGTCAAGTTTTTCTCGACATAGTTTTCCCACCAATATTTCAGGTCTTATCAAAATGTACACTTGCCTAGACTAACGCGCTATCGCTTGTTCCCCTTGGTGGTGCGTGACGGTTCTACCGTTCCAGAACCATCACGCACCACCAAGGCTATGATTTAAAAACTTTTAACTAGCTGACCCATAGCGGATGAATGCGCCCCATACAGAGGTATTCTGCCTTGTTTAGCACCTATGGAAGCTTTGGTCGGCTGACGCAGTAGGGCAGCCACTCGGATTCCCTTTTTCACGTCTCTTTGTTTTCTTGTGCTTCGTTGCTGGTTCGCCAAATAAGCTTGTCGTAAGGTTTGATTTCGTATGCCTTGCT
>NZ_JAFBFA010000023.1 GCF_016909015.1 Gracilibacillus alcaliphilus | reverse complement strand
ATAGTTGTCTTGTGCTCGCTTTTGACAAGCTAGCATATTGCTTTTTTCTTCTTTTACATACTGGTTGTTTTGTTCAGTTTTCAATGATCAATGTTGTTTCGCTGTTTTTGCGACAGCTTTTATATTTTATCACCTGCAACGGTTGTTGTCAACAACTTTTCAAGATTATTTTTCATCTGAAAGTTTACAATATTTAATTGCCGTTTTCAGCGACGTTTAATAATATACCATATAAAGAATTCAAACGTCAATATAAATTTTTACTTTTTTTAGATTTTAGTAAGCTATGCCTGTTCAGGCATAGCTTACTGGCTTATTTATTACGCATTTGTGGGAATAGCAGCACGTCTCTGATCGATGGAGAATTAGTCAAAAGCATAACAAGTCGGTCAATACCAATACCTAGCCCTCCAGTTGGCGGCATTCCATATTCTAAAGCTTCTAAGAAATCTTCGTCCATTTCATGCGCTTCATCATTTCCTTGTTCTTTCTCTTTTACTTGTGCTTCAAAACGTTCTCTTTGATCAATTGGGTCATTTAACTCAGAGAAGGCATTGGCATGCTCTCGGCCCACAATAAACAATTCAAAACGGTCTGTGAAACGTTCATCTTCTTTATTTTTCTTCGCTAATGGTGAGATTGCTACTGGATGTCCATAAACAAAGGTCGGTTGAATTAGTTTATCTTCTACTCTTTGTTCAAAGAATTCATTGACAATATGGCCATATGTCATATTACCATCTACTTCCACACCATGTTCTTTGGCTAATGCGTGGGCTTCTTCATCTGTCATCTGCTTCCAGAAGTCGACACCTGTATATTCTTTAATAGCATCCACCATGTGAAGTCTTGTCCACTGTGGCGTTAAATCCACCTCATCTTGGCCGTACGTAATAATAGTAGAACCTGTTACTTCTTCTGCGATATGGGCTACTAACTCTTCCACCAGCTTCATGATATCGTTGTAATCTGCATATGCTTCATAAAGCTCTATCATTGTAAATTCTGGATTATGGCGCGTGGATACCCCTTCATTACGGAATACACGGCCTATTTCGTAAACTTTTTCCATACCACCTACAATCAGGCGTTTGAGATGTAATTCGATCGCAATTCGCATGTATAACGGTATATCTAAAGCATTATGATGTGTCTTAAAGGGACGGGCAGAGGCACCGCCTGCAATGCTATGCATCATGGGCGTTTCGACTTCTAGGAAGCCTCGTTCATCTAAATAACGGCGCATCGATTGAATAATTTTGCTACGCAACACAAAGGTATTTTTGCTATCCATATTCGTAATCAAATCTAAATAGCGCTGGCGGTAACGTTGTTCGACATCTTTCAAACCATGGAATTTCTCCGGCAGCGGACGCAATGATTTAGTTAACAGCGTAAATTCTTTTGCCTTTACCGATAATTCCCCTACGTTTGTCTTAAAAACCGTTCCTGTTACACCGACAATATCCCCTAAGTCAGCTGATTTAAAGATTTCATATGCTTCATCACCAATTTGGTCTTTACGAACATATAATTGGATTTGACCGCTTAAATCTTGAATATGAGAAAATCCAGCCTTTCCTTTGCCGCGCTTGGTCATAATCCGCCCTGCAACGGTTGTTTGAATCGCTTGTTCTTCTAGCTCTTCTTTGGATAAAGCATCATAATTCTGACGCAGTTCTTCTGCTAAGTCAGAACGAACAAACTTGTCGCCAAATGGATCTATCCCTTGTTCACGGTAGCTTTCCATTTTTTCTAAGCGAACCCGCATTTGCTCATTAATTTCTTCACTCATTCTATTTCACCTCAATAAAAAGATCGTATTTGTATATCACAAAAACCGGCAATATTTTAGTCATGCTTTAGTATAGAAAAGCAATAACGTTATGTCAATGCTAGCCGCTAGGAAACTCTTGTCTTCTGTTCCAGCTGCGCTACATAATCATACAGTAACTCCTCTAATTCTTCCTTCGTTTCCATATGGTTGATCAGATTACGAACCTTACCGGTGCCTTTTAAACCTTTCAGATACCATGCGGCATGCTTGCGCATTTCCATCATAGCCACACGCTCTCCCTTAAGCCTTAATAAGCGTTCCGCATGCAGTAGACATACCTTCATTTTCTCAGCTGGTGTCGGCTCATTGATTAATTCCCCGGTTTCTAAGTATTTAACTGTTTGATACATAATCCAAGGGTTACCTAATGCTGCTCTCCCTATCATAATCGCATCCACACCAGTCTCCTCCAACCTCTGTTTGGCTGTTTGCGGTGAATCAATATCTCCATTACCAATCACAGGAAGATGGACAGCTTCTTTGACACGGCGGATAATATCCCAATCTGCTTTTCCCTCATACATTTGTTCCCTTGTGCGGCCGTGTAAGGCAATTGCCTTGGCACCAGCCTCTTGCAGGGCATGAGCATTCTCTAAGGCATAGATACTATCGCTGTCCCACCCGGTTCTCATCTTTACTGTTACTGGTTTATCTACGGCCTGTACCACTTCCGATACAATTTCATAAATCTTATCAGGCTGTAACAGCCAGCGGGAACCTGCATCACATTTTGTGATCTTGGGCACTGGGCAGCCCATATTAATATCAATAATATCGGCATTCGTATTTTTATCTACAAATTGAGCTGCTTCTACCAATGTATCACGATGGCCGCCATATATTTGCAAACTCATTGGTTTTTCTTCTTCATCAATAAAAAGCATATTCATCGTTTTTTTATTTTTGCTGACAATGCCTTTATCACTGACCATTTCTGCACAAACTAATCCTGCTCCGAATTCTTTGACTGTTAACCGAAACGCCCAGTTACTTACACCTGCCATCGGAGCTAAGACAACTTGATTCTTAATCGTGATATCATCTACCTTCCACATCATATTCCCCTCCTTTTTTCATGCATCTGGATCTAACTCTTCTAAGGTAATTCCTAGCTGTTCTGTAATTTTCTTTAATTGCTCTGTGGTCGGTTCTTTTCTGCCCCTTTCAATTTCTCCCAGATAAGTGACAGACATACCGATAGCTTCGGCAAAACTGATTTGGGTATAACCTTTCAATTTTCGAAAGGCTTTGATTCGTTTACCCCTTCTATTGGTTGACATGCTATTACTCCTTCTTTGTCTTGTAACGGTAATTGGGTGAGTAACTCCGAGATAGTCTGGTCAAGACCTCTTATATAGAGAGAAGGACTTACTTCAGCTAATGGTATTAATACAAATGCTCTTTCATGCAATCTTGGGTGTGGTATTAGTAAACGATCAGATTCAATATACGTTTGATTATACAGCAAAATGTCAAGGTCTATCGTTCTTGGCCCCCAACGAATGTCTCTCTTTCTTCCCAGTAATTGTTCTATCTGTTGACAAGTGTCTAACAGTTCTTCTGGCTTTAATTCCGTTTCTAACGAAATGACCATGTTTAAAAATGGATCCTGTTCTACCAATCCTACCGGTTCTGTTTCATAGATAGAAGACTGCTTCGTAATGTTAATGGTTTCTTGCTGCTGTAGCAGTTCAATTGCCTGAGTCAAAAAGTCTAACCGCGGTGCTATATTGGATCCTAACGCAATATAGGCGGTATTCATACTTGCTTCTCCCTGTATATCTCCACTGCAACAGATTGATAATAGCCTGGTATAGGGGGATCCGGTTTGATTACTTTCACTCTGCATGCCTGCAATGAATCAAAATAAGCCAATAGTTCACTTGCCAAATTTTCCGCGACTGTCTCAACCAATTTCTTGGAGGGACCTTCCACAATATTTTTAGTTAATTGATAAACGAGGCCATAATCAATCGAATGTTGTAAATCATCGGTCTCACCTGCTTGGCGCAAGTCCAATTCTAATGTAAGATCAACTAAAAAACGTTGTCCAAGCTTTTTCTCTTCTGGGAACACACCATGAAATCCATAAAAAGTCATTTGATTTAATTGAATCTTATCCATTTATATCACTACCTTTATTCATTAGCTTATCCATCATTTGGGCCATTCTCGCATGTAATTTCACATTGTGCACACGGATAATTTCACACCCTTTAGTTATCCCAAAGGCCGCCGCGGCACCACTCGCTTCATCCCGTTGATCTGCTGGTAAATTTACCGTTTTAGCAATAACGGATTTGCGGGATACACCCAATAAGACCGGATAATCAAGTTCTCTAAACCGCTCCATCTGCTGCATTACTTGTAGGTTCTCTTCATATGTTTTGGCAAACCCAATACCAGGATCAATAATGATTTGTTCCGGCTTAACCCCTGCCGCAAGTACCTTATCAATGCTCTCCTGCAGATCGGATAAGATATCATCCATGAGTGACTTATAAGGAATATCTCTCCGGTTATGCATCAGAATAATAGGTACTCCGCTCTTGGCTGCTACTGCTGCCATTTCCGGATCTTTCTTAGCACCCCAGACATCGTTAATAATCGAGGCGCCTGCTTCAACAGCGGCTTGAGCTACATTTGCCTTCATAGTATCGATCGAAATAGGTATCTTGATTTGCTCTTTGACTGCTTTTATAACTGGAACTACTCTTTCTATTTCTTGTGCTTCGGTTACGGGTGTATATCCAGGGCGTGTAGACTCGCCGCCAATATCAATGATATCTGCACCCTCTGCTTCCATTTTAAGCGCTTGATCTACTGCGGGCTGCATATTAGTATACTTACCGCCATCTGAAAAAGAATCGGGTGTGACATTTAGAATGCCCATTATTAATGTTTTTTCAGGGTAATAGTAGTTTTTCACATTGGTACGCAACCATTTCTTCATAAAAACCCATCCTCACGCTACAACTTAATAGTAACTCTTCAATAACAAGATATTATAACACATCTGCCTGCAAAAGGTTTAGAAAAAATGCTAAATAAAGTAGAAAAGAGGATATTTCTGTAGTAGTGGATAGTAATAAGCCTTTTGGCATCTATACATCCAAGTGAAATGTCCATTCATTCCGAAAAAGCGTGTCTATGGAAAGCGATACATACTTCCAGGGCAACTCTCCTTCTTATTCTTTTAGTGCGTGTTCAAAAAGGGCGATAAAAAGGACCATCATCGGTTAAGTTCGCAACATCGTGTTGCAACACCGATACTAGCACATCCTGTACGTCGGCAGGCTAAAGCCATGACGTCCTGTCATAACGCCTGCACTAGTACGTCCTGTACGTCGAAGTTCAAGGCGGCGCAGGTAGCGTATGCTTTTCATACGTAAGTAACGAACTTGCACAGGAAGTGTTGATTTCTGCGTTGTCCACACGATGTGGACGATCTTAGTAGAAGTTCCTCTATCGTCAACGCAGAAATTCGCTGTGTCATTTTTATTGGGCTTTTTGAACATCCTCTTTTTAGAATTGCTTACCCCATCAAAAAACGACCATCTTGGGGTAAGATGGTCGTTCATATCATTTATTCTTCATCGAATTGATAAAGTGGTGTAGATAGGTAGCGCTCTCCGTTACTAGGGATTACTGCCAGCACCTTCTTACCTTTGCCAAGCTTCTTCGCTACTTGTTTCGCCGCATAGATAGCTGCACCAGAAGAGACACCGCCTAATAGGCCATCCCTTTTAGCTGCTTCTCTGGCAGTTTCATACGCTTGGTCATTGGTAACTGTAATTACTTCATCATAAATCTCTGTATTTAATACATTTGGCACAAAACCGGCACCAATACCTTGGATTTTATGAGGACCTGGTGTACCTCCTGATAGTACATCCGAGTCAGCAGGTTCTACGGCATAGATCTTAATATCTTTATAATGATCTTTTAGGACTTTCCCAGCACCAGTAATTGTACCACCTGTACCAATACCTGATACAAAGGCATCTAACTGTTCATCACCGAATTGCTCCACAATCTCTTTACCTGTTGTACGCGCATGTACGTCTGGGTTGGCTTGGTTGTTGAATTGCTGCGGCATAAAATAGCCATGTTTCTCTTGTAATTCTGTTGCTTTGGCAATTGCACCTTTCATTCCCTCTGCACCTGGTGTTAATACTAATTCCGCACCATATGCACGTAATAGATTACGACGTTCTAAACTCATTGTATCGGGCATAACTAGAATAGCCTTATATCCTTTGATAGCCGCAACAAGTGCTAATCCAATACCTGTATTCCCACTAGTCGGTTCAATAATCGTATCGCCTTCTTTTAGTTTGCCTTCCTCTTCCGCTGCTTCTACCATAGCTAAAGCAATACGATCTTTGACAGAACTTCCAGGATTCATAAATTCCAGCTTCAAATAAATATCCGCACCATCTGGGTCTGCCGTACGATTCAATTTGACAATAGGGGTATTTCCAATCAATTCTGCAATATTTTGAGCCACACTCATTCAAGTTCCTCCTCAATTCCAAGTAATATTATTGGTTTAATATATAATTTACATGATACGAAGGGAATTGTCAACTAAATAAATGGTAATAGCTGTTATTTTCATCATAAAAAAATATCGATAGAATACCCGCTCGCCGCGAAAACGAAAGACCCCTCCCCTCTCGGTACATTGTTTTATTTATTCTTTCGTCTTTAAGGCACGGAGCTCATCTATTGTAAATTTGTATTCCTCGTTACAGAAATGGCAAGAGGCTGTCGCACCATGATCTTCCGTGATCATCGCATCGATTTCGTCATTGCCTAAGCTTTGAATAGCCGTTTCTAACCTTTCCTTGGAACAAGGACAAGAGAACTGAACTGGCACCTGCTCATGGATTTTGAAATTATCTTTTCCCAACAAGATTTCCAGTAGCTCTTCAGGTGTTTTTCCTTCTTGAATCAATTGGGAGATAGGCGGCATTGCTGCAATATTATCTTCAATCATCGTAATTGTATCTTCGCTTGCGCCCGGCATCATCTGAACAATAAACCCTCCGGCAGCCAAAATACTATGGTCAGGGTTCACCAAAACACCAGCACCGACTGCAGAAGGTACTTGCTCAGAATTTGCTAAATAATAAGTAAAGTCTTCACTAATTTCACCTGATACGATCGGAACCTGCCCTGTAAAATGGTTTCTCATACCAACATCTTTTACAATACTCAAAGTTCCTTCTGTCCCAACCGCGCGTCTGACATCCAATTTACCCATTTGGTTCGATTCAAAATCGACATGCGGGTTGGTAACATAACCACGCACTTCCCCTGTTGCATTGGCGTCTGCGATGATAGCACCAATTGGTCCGTCCCCTTCTACTTTTACAGTCAGCTTATCTTCGCCTTTTAACATCGAACCAAGCATGGTAGAAATCGTGATCGTTCTGCCTAAGGCTGCCGATGCCGTTGCCCATGTATCTTGACGCACCCGTGCTTCTTCCACTGTATCGGTAGATTGAATAGTATAGGCCCTGACTTCTCCATTGAATCCCGTTGCCTTTAATAAAAAATCACCCATGTATTTTCTTCCTTTCTACTGCCTAAATGTTTGTTCGTTTTTCTGGTAAATATAATATAATCCCTTTAACGTGAGATATGGATCTACAATATCAATCACAGAAGAGTCATTGGCAATCAGCGTAGCCAGTCCACCTGTAGCAATTACTCTTGGGTTAGCGTCAATTTCCTGCTTAATCCGATTCACCACGGCGTCAACCTGGCCGACATAACCAAAATAAACACCTGACTGCATCGCCTCTACCGTCGATTGTCCTAACACGTGCTGTGGTCGTTTTAATTCTATCTTCGGTAATTTAGCAGCATGTTGATATAATGCCTCTAGTGATATATTAATCCCTGGTGTTATCACACCACTCACATATTGTGCATGTTCATTAATGTAACAATATGTCGTCGCTGTACCAAAATCAATAATAATATTGGAAGGGCCATATTCCTCAATCGCTCCAACAGCATTGACAATTCGATCTGCACCCAGTTCTTTCGGGTTAGGATAAATCATTTCCAAATGTGGGTTAATCTCTTCATTTCCTACAATCATTGGCTTACACCGGAAATATTTGTCGGCCATGCGTTGGAGGGAAAATAAAATGGGCGGCACAACTGATGAGATGACGATATGATCCATATCCTCAAATGTTAAACCCTCATAAGCTAATAATGACTGAATAAACATAGCATATTCGTCTTCTGTCTTATACTTATCTGTTTGCATCCGCCATTGATAAACCAATCGCTCGTCCGCAAACACCCCTAATACTGTGTTGGTATTTCCTACATCTATAACAAAAATCATTGCATCCTCCATTTATTATGTCATAAAGTGAGGCAGCTATCAGTGGAATTTTTTGTTCTTGCTGATAACCGGCCATCGAGGTTTAGTATGCTTCACAATTCACCTTTAAAATAAGTATTTACGAATATTAGCACTGTAAATAAGTTGTACTTACTTCCATATTGTATAGTTTGGTTATCCGTTACGGCAAGTGAATTGTCTCTCTTTCATAATTAATTTTATAAGTATGCTCCAGTTTCGGTAAAAAAGACTATAATCGGTTAATTTCATCACATTGTGCAGATAATTTGCTGCTAAATTAAGAATCCTCAGCTTACAAACTAAAGAAAACTCTTGTCCATGGAAACAGTTTACTCTTTCCACTAGTGTGAAAAAGGCCGCCTGAAAAGATCATGGACTTTTCAGGCAGCCTGTTATATTACTGTTTATTATCTTTATCTGGATTTTCATCCGAGCCTTGCTTATCATCCGTCGGGCCATCATTCTGTCCCTCTGTTTCTGATTGAGGCTGAATGTTTACTTTTAATTCTAAAGAGGACGGATCATAATCTTTGCTTTTCTCCTTCGCATCCGCATCTTTCGCTTCTCCGTCTTGCTCAGATACAACAGGATCTGGCAGCTTGCCATCTTCAAATAATGATTTAATTTGACCAGCATCTAATGTTTCAATTTCTAACAGTGTTTGGGCGACAAGTTCTAACTTATCACGGTTTTCTGTCAAAATTTGTTTTGCTCTAGCATAAGATGACTGAATAAATTGCTGGATCTCTTGATCAATTTCATAGGCAATAGCATCACTATAGTTCTGCTCATTTTGCATATCTCGGCCTAAGAAGACTTGACCGCCAGTACTGCCAAACTGTAATGGACCGATCTTATCACTCATTCCATATTCCATAACCATTTTACGTGCAATACCAGTAGCACGCTGGAAGTCATTATGTGCACCTGTACTTACTTCACCAAAGATAATTTCCTCAGCTACACGGCCACCTAATAGACCGGTAATCTTATCAAGTAATTCTGGTTTCGTCATAAAGTAGCGATCTTCACGCGGTAACATGACGGCATAACCGCCCGCTTGACCACGTGGTACAATGGTTACCTTATGTACCATATCTGCATCATCTAGAACCATTCCAATAATGGTATGCCCACTTTCATGATATGCAACAATATTACGTTCTTTCTTAGAAATAACTCGGCTCTTCTTGGCTGGACCAGCAATTACGCGATCAATTGCTTCATCTACAGCCTCCATATCGATTTTCGTTTTGTCAGCCCTGGCAGCTACTAATGCCGCCTCATTTAAAAGGTTCTCCAAGTCTGCACCCGAAAATCCTGGTGTACGCATAGCAATTGTTTTTAGGTCGACATCCTCTGCCAACGGCTTATTACGAGCATGCACGCCTAATACATCTTCACGACCCTTTAAGTCTGGACGGTCTACTGTAATTTGACGGTCGAAACGCCCCGGACGTAACAATGCCGGGTCTAAAATATCTGGCCTGTTGGTTGCAGCGATAATAATAATACCTTCATTCTCGCCAAAACCATCCATTTCTACTAATAGCTGATTTAATGTTTGTTCACGCTCATCATGACCACCGCCTACACCAGCACCACGTTGACGACCTACGGCATCAATCTCATCAATAAAGATGATACACGGGGCGTTCTTCTTGGCGTTTTCAAATAAGTCACGAACACGTGAAGCACCAACACCAACAAACATTTCAACAAAGTCTGAACCACTGATAGAGAAGAACGGCACGCCAGCTTCCCCTGCTACAGCTCGTGCAAGTAAGGTTTTACCTGTACCTGGAGGGCCCACTAACAGAACCCCTTTCGGTATCGTCGCACCGATCGCAGCAAATTTTCGTGGATCTTTCAAGAAGTCAACAACTTCCACTAACTCTTGTTTCTCTTCATCTGCACCAGCAACATCACGGAAGCGCACTTTCTTCTTCTCTTCATTGTACATCTTCGCTTTGCTTTTCCCAAAGTTCATTACACGGCTTCCGCCACCCTGAGCTTGGTTAAGTAAGAAGAAAAATAGGATAAAAATAATAACAAATGGAATCATCGTTGTAAGGAACGTTACCCATCCGCTTGGTCTTTCCTCTTCCTGTACAAGTATATCTGGAGCAGCTTCACTGATATAGTCAATCATTGTTACAGTGTTAGGTACATTTGCGAAAAAAAGAGTTTCTTCCTCTGCACCTTCATTCATCGTACCAGAAACGCGAATAATCCCATGTGATGGGCGCATTTCCATATCAGAAAGCTCATTACTGTCCAATGCCTCGGTAAATTCCTGAAGCTTCAATTGTTCCGCTTGGTTGTTTTGGCCGGTAAAAATTTGTATAATCGCAATCACAACCAAAAAGATTACGAAATAAAGGATCACATTACGTATAATCCGATTCATTGCCTACCTCCTCCCGAAACGAGAAAACTATAGTAAATAGTATCATAACCAAAGACTTTGTGACAACTAATTACCTCTAAAGAATACAAATTTCTTATGCCTCTCCACTGTATATTTCTGGTTTCAGCACTCCAATATATGGAAGGTTGCGATATTTTTCCTGATAATCCAACCCATATCCTACCACAAATTCATTGGGCACTTGAAAACCGACAACATCTGCCTTAATGTCCACTGTCCGTCCGTCTGGTTTGTCTAGCAGAGTGACAATTTTAATCGATTCGGCTTTACGGTACTTAAATAGATCAACTAAATAACTGAGCGTTAAGCCACTGTCAATAATATCTTCGATAATTAAGATATCCCGTCCCTCTACTTTCGTGTCTAAGTCTTTGACAATTTTCACCTCTCCAGAAGACCGTGTATCATTGCCATAACTAGATACGTCCATAAAATCCATTTCTAAGTGATCATCGATGTTGCGGAGAATGTCTGACATAAATGGCAGCGCACCCTTTAGAATTCCTACAGCAAGTGGAAATTTGCCACGATACTCCTCTGTTAATTGCGCCCCTAGTTCTTTACATTTTTCCTGGATTTGTTCTTCCGAAATTAGTATTTCTTTTATTTCGCTATGCATCATGGTGCCTCCTGTTATTTGTTTCTATGTAATTCAATACCACATATTTCTCCTGCTTTAACTGCTTATCTATCTCGGCTTTTCGCAAGCCAATGATCCAAAGTAATGTACCATCTGCTCCAACCACAATCGGCCACTTACCTCTGTCTTCTAACGGAATCTTCTCATCAATAAAAATATCCTTGACCTTCTTACTGCCATCTAAACCTCTTACCCTTATTCGATCGCCTGGCTCTCTGGTTCTTATCGTCAAAGGAAAGAAAGAAGTGAGGGCAACAGGGATTTGTAATGTATGTTTATCCTCTTTTATATCTACCGAGGTATACGCTGCCTGCAAAAAAGCACCGTCTGTTAGCGGTATAGTATCAGGAATATGGATAAGACGATGGTCTTCCCCGTCCCGTTTTTGCGTGGAAAGGAAGTGGAAGCGGATTACATCATAGCTCTTCGTCACTTTCAAGCGGTTTGGAAAGTCAATTGTCACATTACTTCTGGTATTCCTTAATAGTTCAAAGAAATCTTTCTCATGTTGTACATGCAGATTGGCTGGCAATACATGATAAAGATAATTTAATATTAGATGAAAGGCTCTTCTTTGTAAAGCCATCGGGTATGTCTGAAACGCTTCAATTTGAAAAAAAACAATCGGATAGGAAAAAGTGGTTGTTTCTGCTAGCATCTTCTCGGTTTGTGCCATTAAATAGTCTTGATCCTCCGTTAATCGTTCCGTCATCGCCTGTATACGAATATGAAGCTGCGGTTCCCGCTGTTTCAAAAGTGGCATTACCTGATTACGAAGAAAATTCCGCATATAAGTGGAAGATTGATTAGACGGATCCTCCCTAGCCACAATCTGATAAACATCACAATAATGATAGATTTCTGGTTTGGATAGGGTAAGAAATGGACGGATCAGGTAACCACAAGCAAACGGCCTTTTGATCGGTATGCCTGTTAGTGAAGCAGGATTGGATTGACGAATCAGCCGCATTAATACGGTTTCCGCCTGATCATCTCCATGATGTGCTAAGGCAAGGAAATCCGCTTGATAGGACCTCATCACCTCTTCAAATACTTGGTATCGAAGGATTCGGGCAGCTTGCTGGGTTCCTTCCTTTTCCATTTGTTTACGTTGATTCACATCTACTTGCCTGCCAACAAACGTAACGCCCCATTTCTTGCATAGCTCGGCTACAAATTGTACATCCTGGGCTGATTCTTGACCTCTTAAGCCGTGGTCAATGGACACCGCTATAATCTCTAGATGCCATTCTTCTCTCAGCATCGTATAATACTTTAGTAAAAGCAAGGAGTCGGCCCCGCCTGATACACCTATGATTACCTTCGTTCCGTGTCGAATCAGCTGATAATGTTCCATAAATGGCCGTACCTGTTCATCAAGGTTTGATCGATTCACAAACCCTCACTCCATCCATGTAAGTTTTTCTTCTGTATCATTTTAACATAACTTCAGCGAGAACGTTTATCCTAATTATCTAACTGCCGGAAGAGGAGTGTCAAAATATCAGATCCACCACACCAAAATATGGATGACCACAAGTTACATCACCAGACACAGAGATAGTCTTCCCTGACGCTCCATATTGGTCGTTATCTTTATATGTCCTGAAGACACCGATCCCCATAAATATTTTAGTCACCCTCCTTATTGAGCTCATCCGTGTGCCTCTAATGATTCATACATCTTTAGCAGGGCTAAAAAGTTGCACCGTTTTTGGGAAGGTCAGAAATGCACTGGTGTATTTCTATTCTTCCCAAAAACAGTGCGTAAGTAAACAATGTGCAAGCACTGAGTCAGCATTTTCGTATGAAAAATTGCAAAATGAGAAATAAACCAAATCCAACATTTATCGGATTATATTTATTAGACTTTTTGAACCACCTCTATAGCATTAAATATAGACAATAACCCGCCCCAACCGTCAACACCCCAATCATCTCCACTACCGGATATAATGGTTCATTAATCGGCTGCACCTGTTTCGCGCGTGTTGTTTGGCGTTTCATTGCATGGGTAAGCAAAAAGCGATGAACCTGGCCTGCTTCATGGAACGTTTGGTCCACCAGCTGCTTTAACAAATGTTTTAATGGTTCGATATCGACAGCCTGGTCGATTTTTTGCCGTAAGGTTTTTCGAGGGTTCTGTCCACGTGCAAAACCATCAGGATAATACACGCGCAGAATGACCATCGCTAATGCAAACAAATCATAACCAGCATCCGCCTTTCTCGTTCCACAGCCCCAATAAGCCCGATCATAGAATTCGGTATATTCTTTAATAGCCCGCCCCTTCCATGTTGTACCGCCAACATCCACCCAGCGGAGTTTCGCCGGATTTCTGGCGACAATTAAATTCTCAAGCTTCAAATCTCCAAAAACATACCCCTGTTTGTGCAGCACCTCCAAATCTTTGACTAGGCCAAGCAATAAAGGACTCAGCCACTGATTGCCATTCTGGTTAATAAAGGAAGTTAACGTATCTCCTGATATATACTCCATAATATAAAAGGCATAGTGATGTCCTGCTGAGGTAACATAGTCATCCACGTCGATTAAAGCTGGCCCTAGGTGATGACCTTGGACCGCTTGGAATGACTTTAACACGTTCACCTCCGATGTAATCGCTGCACTTTGTATGCTCATTTTCAAAGCAACTTTCCGATTCTGATAAAGACAAAGATAGACCGTTCCAATTGCCCCGCTGCCTAGTAAGCGAATCACTTGATATTGGCGTTTATGCCATTTTCCGATAATTATTTGACCCTTACGCAGGCGAACGTCAGGCTTCTTCGATGTTGGAGAGATCATCTTTCCTAAATCTCCTTCGCAATGACTTCTTGCCGAATTGATACATTGCCTCTTTTAAAGCTGGTCCTGTTGGGGTAATACCCCCGCTGGAAATCTTCGAGAAAATGGAAGAAATCGAATCTAAGCGAGACGTCCAATCTACTAATTGTTGTATAGGCTTCTTCCGCCCTGGGAATTGGTAGACCGCAAAGCGATTATCTCCCATCCTCGCATTCATGCTAATCGATAAATCAATCAATGCTTCTTGCACAGCTAAAAGTTTATTTGCCATACTGGCACTGGTGTCTACTAGTACTAATACTTCTAATGAACAGGTTTCCCCTAATTCATCCACCACCTCCATAACCTCTCCGCGCTGCTCCGGCGGCAGCTCTTCGATTGTGGTTTCTTGACCCAATATATGTTTCAGTTCATGATTGACTACACCTTGCAAGGTTTCTGTCATAGCTTGCTTGGTAACGGTCTGCACCGTTTGTGTTAATGCCTGCTGATAAACAATTTGACTTACACCTCGGCCATTGACTGCAACATCCTCGACCTCTTCTAACCCTTCAGGTTGTTCACTCTGTGTATCTTCTAAAATACCAATCACATTTACGGTAATACCTTGTTCTGCCACAAGGCTGGCCACCATGGCTGGATTTTCGCCTTGATTGGAACACCCATCTGTGATTAAAAGAATTTGTTTTAAATTACCTGCTTTCATCGTATCTTCCTCCTCCAATTGGTATGAGCTATAATCTCATTTTCACCAATAGAATTTGGAAATATACCTTTATCAACTGATATTTTCCCTTTGAAAATGACGGAAGGAGCGAATAGGTGCCCATTCCGGGTGGTTCTCTTTAATTTCTGCCACCAGCACCGTCATATCATCACCGATCTCACCGCCTTGTGTACGTACCACTTCTTCTAATAAAATATCAGCCATTTCTTGCGGATCACTTGTTTCCATATCTAATAGTTTTTGTTCCATCCATTCATCGACATTATCAATATGTTTCGGCCCTTCCAAGATACCATCACTCATCATCACGAGAAAATCACCTGCTTGCAGCTGTGCACTGACTACATCTACATCTACCTCCTGAATAATGCCAATTGGCAAATTGCTAGCTTCAACCTTTTCTACTTGATCATGTCGCAAAATAAAGCTTGGTGTGGAACCCACCTTAAGGAATTGGACAAGGGCATGATGTAAATCAATCATTGCCAAATCAAGAGTGGCATAGATCTCATCATCTGTTCGTAAAGCCAGAATGGAATTAATCGATTTGATTGCCACCTGCTCGTGAAAACCTGATTCCAAAATCTGCTGTAACAAGCGTAATGTTTCGGTACTCTCTTCATGAGCACGATCCCCATTTCCCATCCCATCACTAATTGCTAAGGCAAACTTTCCTGCACCTAGGTCCATCGCTTTGTAACAGTCTCCTGATACAAGTCCGCCTCCTTTTGCCGCATGAGCCACCCCTGTCTTAATGTCGTATTTCCGTGCCGATCCAAAGGTAAAGAAGCTATGCCCTTTCACTAGTGGTGATATATCCTCTGTCACGGGAATGACCGTCTCGTCCAATATATCCGACAAAATAGGGGCAATAAGCTTGGCCGCTTCACCATGATATTGTTGAAAAGTAATCACCATTTCTACATCAATATTACCTTGCTCTAAGCTGTAAATATCCAGTTTTTCCAGCTCAATGCCGACATGCTTTAAGGCAGCAACTATTTCTAATTCCTGTTGTTCATGATTTTCCTTCTCCTTCATAATTTCGCCGGCAAAATTCTTCATAAAGTCAGATACACCTTGCAGCTGATCTGCAACAAACCGCCGGCTCTCCAAGACTTGTTTCTTTAATTGCTGATTCGCTTGAAAAAAGGATAACTCCTGCTGCATCGTATCCATCACTTTGCGTGATTTAATACAGTGATTTTCGAATTGACGATTGGTAATACTATTTAACTGCTTGTCCGCTTCGAGTTGATCCTTGACATCCTTCATTAAATTATATGTTTTATCAAAGTGCTGCACCCAGCATGTCTCTTTCTTGAAGCAGGTTTGGCACGTCTTTTCTGTCACATTGCTTAAATAATAGTCTACTTCCACATCATGCTCTTGCCATTGATGAGAGGTTGTCTGAAAACTATGCGAAAGCGCTTTGAATACATTGGAAAAACGCTCCACCCGATGCGCGGTCACATTGCGCACCTTCTGCAAATATTGTTCCTGTTCACGGGAATGTTCTATTGTTCCCGGGATATATTTGGCCAGCTGTTTAATGAGTTTATTAGGCGTTAAAAACAGCAATATAATGGCTAAGGCAGATTCCCATAAGGCTATCGATAAATATTCAGCGGCACCACTATACAAACTAACCAGCAGCGTACTGATTAGCAGCCCAATACTGACGCCTATTTTCCTGCCCTCTTTTAATAAACCGCCCAATAAGCCGGAAAATGCCAATAAACTCATTTGGAACACATTTGCAATATTTGCCAAACTTAAAATAAGCCCCGCCACCACCCCTACAGTAGAACCGATTGCTGCACCTCCTACCAGCGCTAACAATAATACTAAATAACGTGTAAGTACTTGTTCCATATGCGCTTGATACAGTTCTACCCCGATCACACCCGTCATAATAGATGCGATTAAAATAATGAAACATACAATTTCTTCATTTTTTAAAATTGGTTTATATCTTTTTGGTGATAATAATGGCATACTCTGCATAAAAATAAGAAAGAGCACTGTAGCAAGTAATCCTTCCACTAAGGCAATAATCCATTCGATGTAGGTAATCGGTACATTCATCGAATAAATCGTCATCCTCGGAATACTAGCTGCAGCAAACACAACGAATGGTAAAATTCGCTCGAGCGCCTTTGCTTGCTGTATAAACAGAGAAACAACGAAAAATACGGATAGGGCCAACAAAATATACATACTGTGCGGGAGACTGTATGTAAGTGCTCCTAACATAGCAAAAATTAATAAAGGAAACACCTTGTCCCGACGCAGAAACCAAACCGCTGCTACAAAAGCAATAACAAATGGCGAAAGGGTAGATAAAATAACTGCCCTGCCTAATAAGAAGCCAATTATATAAATGAACACACCCTTTTCAAACATCAGGGTTGTCCATTGCTTCCATAGTTTACTTCTTGTCGCCTTGATCGTTTCTTGTGTACTGGTCCATAATGATTTTGGTTTATTTTCCGTATATGTGTTCATTAATATCACTCCTCTGTCCATATTAAAGCACAGCTTGTTTTGAGATTTTGTCAAAACAAGCAAAATGCAGTTCTAAAAAGTTCGACGCCATTCTTTAAATATATAGGAAACCGACAGATTCCTTTCCATTTAAGACGGCTTGTCTCTCCTTTTTTGGCTGACTGTGTTGATATCAAGGGAGCGATTTTTTTAGTTTAGGTACGGTTCAAAAAATTCAACTCTATCCTCGCACTTGATTCATTTCACACACCTACCTGAGCTGAACCGCCAGATGATTTTTATCTCGCTAACAGACAGGCACTGAACACAGATAAAGAAAACCGTTGACAGAAAGGACAAGCTGTTGTATTATATTTTTTGTGTCTTTCAAAGGTTTTTTGATGAAGGCGGTGTAGCTCAGCTGGCTAGAGCGTACGGTTCATACCCGTGAGGTCGGGGGTTCGATCCCCTCCGCCGCTATCCTAATAAATGCCCTGTTATCGCTTATCGATAATAGGGTTTTTTACATTACAGAACAAAAGCGTAGAGTGCTTAATGCTGGACAGTATCATTCCCCTCCTAGAGCTTAAACAGCTAAGATATAATCTCAGCATTTGATGAAAGGTCCACTCCTTTGAAATTTGAAGAGATCAAGTAGCCATAGAGAGGTCAATAGAAATGAACTTCTTGACGGTCTCATAAATCATATACCTAAAAAGAGGGACTGTCGCACCATGTAGTTTCCATTGTGCAACAGCCCTTCTTCTTTTGTAGGGAATGATAAAAAAATAACGTATCGGCAAGCAAAGATACCGGGGGTTACTTAACTGTTTAAGCGCTAGGGATTGGGCTTTTGCAAAGAGGCTGTGTTCTACTTAGCTGTTTAAGCCCCAAGGAGTTGTCATTTGCAAAGATGCCGGCTTTATCGTTTTCCGACATTCATCTCCCACCTATCGTTGGGTTTCACCCTTCATACGACGGAGGAGGGAAGCTTCTATCGGAAAACGATAAAAAATAGCCTCCCTTATCCATTGGTAATAAGGGAGGCTATTTTTCTCTTGACTTATATCTTCACGAGTCACATCCATCTTCTACGTTTCATAGACAGCAAGTTATTAGCCTTTTCTCGCTCCTCGTCCGCCGCGTTTGGATTCTGTGTGTTTTTTTAGTGTTGCTAAACGATCTTCAGAATCTTTTAAGAAGCGATTCATTTTCTGTTCAAATGATTCGGTTCTTTCACGGTTATTTTTTGAATGTCCTTGACTTTTGCGACGATTAGATTGAGTTGGTTCATCTTTCGCTTTCTTAATAGATAAACCGATCTTACCATCATCCTCTACATTAAGAACCTTCACTGTTACTTCATCGCCAACAGTTAAATGTTCATTAATGTCTTTTACGTAATTATCGGCAACCTCACTAATGTGAACAAGCCCTGTCTTACCACCTGGTAATTCAATGAATGCTCCAAAATTAGTGATACCTGTTACCTTACCTTGTAACTTGCTGCCTACTTCGATTGACATAAAAAAATTGCTCCTCCTTAGAATGTTAAAAAAATATATATTGCAATTATATTATAGCCAAGCAAGTAAAGCGGTGTCAATAAGATGGCTCTTCTTCTGGTAATTTAAATACAATTTCGCCTTTTTCTGTGAAGAAATAGTTAGTTTTGGCTATTTGTAATAAATATTCCTCATCGTTTAAGAGTTCTATCTCACCATTTAATTGCTTTTCCTCTTTTTCCATATCTGCTAGTTGATCGGATAATTCTGTATACTGCTGTTGCATATTATGGTGCTTCAAGCGCTGATTCACGTGAAAGGAAATGAGGCTGATCATAATAATTGCAGCGGCAATACCAAATATCATAAGTCTTCTATACAACTTCTTCTTGCGTCGTTTTTGACGCTTGACTTGAGCATCATGCTGGTCAAAATATGCTTCATTTATTCGGGATACTTTGTTTCGTCTAGCCATACGATCCATTTCCTCCTCTATCTTTATTTTGCATTTCTCTTTATTTTACTATAAAACGACTTAAAAAGCTGTAGATATTTTTTCGCATTTTTTGAGAAGATTTTTCCGACATGCCCCCCTAGCCAAAACAAAGGAGATAATAACCACCTTATGACTACCCAAATTATGGTGAGCAGTTTGAGAACGACAGCCACTAACATAGTCACAATCCAGACGATAGGCTGTATAATCAGCAGACGAAGCAGACGATAAATAAAGCGATAGATACTTTTTACCACATGAATCAATACTTCAAGCATTCGATGATACAGTCGTTCCAGCAATGCCTTAAACATGGCATACCCACAAAGAACTGCTAACAGCAAATAGAATCTGACAATCCCTTCATTGGCTATAAATAGGATGGTGTACAGTACAATTGCTTGTATCAACCAAAATAATACTTCCAGCAGATACTTCCATAGTATGCTGCTTATCCATAAATGTTCAAAACGCTTGAAGGTGTGATAGGCCATCCCCAGATAAACACCCGACAATATCATAGCCAGCAGCGTGATAAACTGTGTGCTTAATGTCATTTAAATAGCTTGCTAAACAAGCCTTTAGCTTTCTCCCCATGATGCTCATCTAAATAAGACAGCTCATATATCTTCCCTTTTATCGATACAATACCGGACTCTACATCCAAGTTCTTCATTTGCAGATTTTCCCCTCGGATAACGAGATAACCCATTACCGTTTGCAGGAGAAATTCTTCACTATCGAAGCTATCTACCTCTTTCACTCCATCTATCTCTAGTAAACGGCGGTTCGACATCTTCACCTGGTGCTCTAATTGTGACGTTGGGGTCGGTTTTTTTTCATAATAATTCATTTTTACTGTTCCCTCCTTTATCCATTATTAATCTATGAATAGATGGACAAGTTTAGAACAGTAATAGTACGTGAAAAATAACTAGTTTTTCACCGAGCACATATACCCTTTTCACCATATATCAATTATTACTCAACGTTTATTGCTGAATATATTCCTCTTGTTTCGTCGTATATAGCTGAGTGGCTTCCTCTTTTCTGACGGTTTCTTTTAATTGATCGATTTCAATAGTTACAAGCTTCTGGCCAAATTGAATCTTCAATTCATCGCCGACAGAGACACTGGTAGAGGCCTTCGCCACGTTGCCATTCACGGTAATCCTGCCTTGATCAGAGATCTCTTTCGCCAGTGTCCGGCGTTTAATTAAACGAGATACTTTAAGAAATTTATCTAAACGCATATGATTCCCTCCTGATGATCTATGATTTCTGTTCCAGCTGCTTAGCTTCCTCCCAAAAGCGATCCAGCGCTTCTAAGTCAAATGATTGCCAAGTTTGCTGACTCTCCTGCACCTTCTTCTCTACATACTGGAAACGTTTTTTAAATACATGGTTAGTACGCATTAATGCAATTTCTGGATTAAGTTTATAATATCTTGCTAGATTAATCATTGCAAATAGAATATCGCCAAATTCTTTCTCCTGTTGTTCGCGTCCTTCCTGTTGAAGGGCTTGCTTAAACTCAGTTAATTCTTCATACACTTTGTCCCATATCGGTTCCGGCTCCTTCCAATCAAAGCCTACCTTGGCGGCCTTCTTCTGGATTTCTTCCGCCAGCAAAGTGGCAGGTAACCCTGTTGTCAAAGATGATAGAATCGTATTGGGCTCATCCTTCTCTGTTTGCTTAATGACCTCCCAATTTCTAACTACTTCCTGCTCATCCTTTACCTCCACATCACCAAAGACATGCGGGTGACGGCGAATCATTTTTTCGGTAATACTATATATTACGTCATCAATCGTAAAAAATCCTGCTTCTGTTCCAATTTGACTGTGAAGCATCACTTGTAGGAGCACATCACCCAGTTCTTCAGCTAGGGCCTCATCATCTTGCTGGTCGATCGCTTCCAAAACCTCATAGGCCTCTTCCAGCAAATATTTTTTTAATGTTTGGTGTGTTTGTTTTTGATCCCATGGGCAGCCACCAGGCGCCCTTAAGGCGGCTATCACTTCTTGTAAGCGATGAAACTGATGGTTTAGCTGTTCTTTGGCAGCTGGTGCGACATACACACTAGTTAAATTGCTCAATTCCATCTGTTGATCTAATTCTACTAATGAAATTTGTTTGATTGACTCTTGCTGACTTCCAACCGCCTCGACTATGGTAACAGGATGTTCTGGCGGCAGATCTTCCAATAAGGTCAACTTCACCTCAGAAGCAATAAAGGCATCATAAACTTGACAGAAGACAAGGTGTTGCTGGTATGTCAACTGAGACCGGCTGAAAGACGTTGCATCGACAAATTGAAACCCTTCAATTGGGTCGATCTGCAGTGCCGAGAACAGATCATCCAAGAAGCTTTGACCGCCTAGTATTTTTACTTCTACATCCGCGTGCTGCAAGAGCAGCTGTACGGTTTGCTCCGCCAGCATCGGGTGACCTGGCACGGCATAAACGACTTTCCCGATATCCCCCGCTTGTTCTGCCAGTATGTCAACAATATGCCGGTAGACCTCTTCAAAACGGTCATATTGTTCATAAATGGTATCAAATGATTGGAAAATTCCTCCTTCTTCCATTAATGTCTGAATCACAGGGTGATCGACGGTGCGTACAAAACAATTTTTCTCCTGCGTTAACTTTTTATAAATACCTAGCGGCAGCTGATCGATATCACCGCCGCCAAGGCCAATTATTTCTATGATTGGTTTCATCGTTGTCACCTTTTTTCTATATAATGTACATTTTCAAAAAATTCGATAAAAAGAACCATCATCGGTTAAGTTCGCAACATCGTGTTACAACACCGATACTAGCACATCCTGTACGTCAAAGTTCAAGGCGGCGCAGCCTTGAAGCCACAGAGCATATGCTTTTCATACGTGAGTAGCGGACTTGCACAGGAAATGTTGACTTCTGCGTTACCCACATGATGTGGGTAACCTTAGTAGAAGTTCCCCTACCGCCAACACAGACATTTGCTGTGTCATTTTTTGGACTTTTTTCAACAACCTCTTAAAATTATATTTACTGTTTCCTCCGCAAAGATAGTCGTTTCCGTTCTTTTTCATCCAATGCTCCGGTTTTAATAATCACTATACCATATATCATCAAGCCTGCTAACACACAGCCAAGCACATACAGCAATAAGCTGAGCCTGCCCTCAAAAGACGGCATAACCCATTTCAAAATAGATAATACGACTGCCATCGCGCCACTGGCCAGCAGCATTTGCCTCCAGGGCATTGGGAAGAGATGGGCAAGCTTCATGCGCGACGATAATAGACGATAATAGGCTGAGGCAATACAAGCAAGCGTCACTACCGTGGCGATAGCTGCTCCAATGATCCCTAACTTAGCAACCAAAAAATAATTTAACCCTAGCTTGATCACCAGCCCGCCCAGCAGAATAAAAGCCGTCCATCTGATATAACCGAATCCTTGCAGCACGGACGCAAGCGTTACCGCTAAGGAAGAAAATAAAATAGCCAAGGCGAGAACCCGTAAAGTGGCTGTTCCACTCTGATTCTGGAAAAAGAGTTGATTGACTTCTGGAAACAAAATGATCAAACCTACAGTAGCACCCACTGATAATAAAATACAATATTTAATCGTCGTTCTCATTTTTATCAATGTGCCTTGACGATCCATCTGCCATGACAAGGCGGTTACTTGTGGAACAAGGGCTAGAGCAAGGGAAGAGCCTAGCACAGTTACCAATTGTACCAGCGGCTGTCCGCGGTCAAAGATACCCTTGATTTCTCTGGCCTCTGCCAAAGATTCCCCATAAGCAGACAGGGCTGGGACAATCGTAAAAGCATCTGCCAGCTGCATTAATAACAGCAGCATATGGTTTAAACTAATAACCACGCCAGAGAGAACAATCGAACGAAAGAGAAAACGGATGGTCGGCTGTGGTACAGGTGCGATTCCCTTTTGTAAACGAATATGACGCAGATAAAATGGCCATAAAAACAAAAAGGCGGTCAACAGACCAGCACCTGCAGCCATTGTTGCACCATTCGCAATTTGAGATACATCCAGTTGATGGTTAAAAATCAGTATAGCTGTTCCGATAATTACAAAGGCACGAATAAATTGCTCCACCATTTGCGAATAAGCGGTGGGCTCCATCCATTGATCTGCTTGTGTCACTCCTCTGAATAAGGCCACAAACGGAACAGCTAGGAAAACCCAAGCCGCATTTCTCAAAGGACCAGCTAACTGCTGATCACCCATGAACAAGGCTAATACTGGACTGACCACTAGAAAAAGCATAGTCAGCAGCAAACTAAATCCTATCATCACAAATAGAATCCGCCGATAGATTTGTTGATGTTTTGCCGCTGGCCACTCTGCTAGATATTTTGAAATCGCAGATGGGAAACCATATAAAGCAAACATTGCCGCAATCCCTAAGATAGGATATAGCTGTTGATACATATAAAATCCGACATCACCAGTAAGATTCTGTAGGGGGATGCGGTAAAAAGCACTAATTACTTTACTAAACAGTCCCGCAACCATTAAGGCAAAGGCGCCTGTATAGATTTGTTTCGATCGTGTCATTAGGTTCTTCCTCTACTTCTAAATTATTAGCTATTATAACATAGTGTATGCAAAAATTTGCTGGCAATGAAAATAGAGCTTAAGGAAATGGCTGTTTCTTTCCTTAAGCTCTAGCCTCTAAATGATAGACTGCCTTTTGAATGGCGGCCTATTAACGTATTGATAGAGATCTCGATACGTATTACTATGTTTCATATGTCTCCTCTGCAAGCCTCATTTTGAAAGACGTAATAGTTTAGGCTCTGTGAAGCCTTGATTATCGATAAAGGCATGAGCACGAGAAGGCGCTAAGGTCAGTTGTTCATAGCGTTCGTGCGCAGGAATCCAAAATCGCCGGTACCTCTCTTCAACGGCTTGAGTCGAACCAACCCAAGCCACATCTCTTTGCAGAGCCCGTTTCACCATGGTTTCATTATCAATATCAAGCCATATGACATAATCCCAGTAACCAGCGAGCTCCGAGTGGAGAAGAAATATACCATCAATAATAGCAATATCTCTATCTCCTACATGGTGCCATTGCTCTGGCACCTCTTTGTCGTGAAATGAATCCCAAAGGGCTAGCCGGCATCTTCGACTTTCTCCAGGCCCAAGAGGCCGCAAGACGAAATGGGCAAATGAGTATAATCATATCCATATTCGTAATAAGATTGTGCGGTCCATTCTCCTTGCTGTGAACGTTTTTTATGCCCTGGATAATGAAAATGATCAATAGAAGCTCGAAGCACTCCGCGTGTTCGCTCTTGGACTGCTTTAGCTAACTCATCGGATAATGTAGTCTTTCCTGCAGCAGATCGGCCATCTACTGCAACCCTTAGCGGGTAATCTACATGTAATGAGACCATTTTATCGGCCAAAGCAGCGATTACAGCAGATCTCGACCATTCTGGTATGTTAGACATGTTCTTCCCCTCCTGAAATCATATGTCGGCAATTAGTTCAAAGATGAAGTTATTTGTATTACAGATACATATCTAAAACATACACGGTCTCTTAAGGAAATAATAGACTTATATTGTATTTTTTTATATACTAAAATGTATCTACGGCCTAATAACGGAATTTACTCTACTGATATATCTATTACAGCATTATCCATCCTAGAAAAAATGGATTTCCTTTTACAACTTCTGCCCATAATAACGATCGAGCGAAAAGCCCCTGCCAAGAATCTCAGAAGCGTTAATAAAAATAGTGAAGGCTTCTGGTGCCTCATTTTGCAGCAGCCGCTTTAACTGCACTGCTTCCGGCTGTTCTGCTACACAAAGAATCATCGTTTTATCTAACTTGGAATAACCGCCAACCGAACGGATCTTGGTGAGTCCACGATCAATCCCCTCCTGAATAAGCTGCTGCACCTTATCCTCTTCTTCCGTAATGATCATAATCAGCTTAGTAGAAGAAGTACGTAATTGCACAAAATCAATTGCCTTACCTGAAATATAGATCGCCAGCAACGCAAATAACGTTAGCTCAATATTAAATACAATAATAGAGGTAATCACGACCAGACCGTCTACAATAAATTGAGAATATCCGCTGGAGATACCAGTAAACTTTTTGACCACCTGAGCGATCGCCGTGGTGCCGCCAGTAGAGCCCCCTCCTTTATAGACAACTCCTAATCCTGCACCTAGAATAAGACCGCCATAGAGGGCACTAAGAAACGGATTGGTGATCGTCAACGGTATATCTGCCGTTAGAAAAATAGTAAGTGGTACCCAAGCAGTACCGACTAACGTCTTAAAGCTGAACTCTTTTCCTAAGGTAAACAAACCAATAAAGAAAATCGGAATATTAATGGCAAATTGCACAATAGCGGGGTTGACCGCATACACCTCAAACAAAATCGTACTCACACCTGAAATCCCGCCAGCTGCCAGACGAGCCGGCAGGAAGAAGATGTTATAAGCAAGTCCGACAATCGTCGCCCCGATAATAATGTATATATATTCTTTTAATGACTTAGAGGTAAAGCCTTTTTTCATAGCCGATGTTCCCTTCTTTCCTAATATCATGCCCATTTGAGCCTATATTACTTTAACATTGTCTGAAAGAAGAGTAAACAGCCAGGGGAGTGAATCTTTTGATATATTTCATCAGAGCAGGTCGGCTGAAAAAGATTGCATGACTCCAATGTTTACCTACTAAAGTCACTAAAAGAGGTTGTTCAAAAAGTCCAACAAAAATGACACGGCGAATTTCTGCGTTGGCTTGCTTTTCCGCTACTCACGTATTAAAAGCATACGCTCCGTTGCTCTAAGCTGCGCCGCCTTGAACTTCTTGGTCCTTTTTATCGACCTTTTTGAACACACACTAAAAATAAAATTTTTGTATTAATCTGTCTGCTTAAGCGACATTTGCTTTAATTTCCAAAGCCTTATGATTTACAGTCTATCCATATACATCAACAACTTCTATTAATATCTTTTGAAAATTGTACTAAGGAGCCAAAACTTCGTTCCTGTCTGCAATCTCAAGGATTCATTTACTGAGTACACAATCTATGAAAAATTTCGTATTTGTCCAAACCATCCAATGCAGCCTTTGATGGCAAAGTTTCGGTAACAGGAGGCTCCTTTGTACTGGCTAAAGGATCGTCTGGATTGGCGGCACAAGGATAATAGCAGTTTCCTTCATATACAAATGATTTCCAGCCATCAGGCGGTGTATCATGGAAATAGAACATATTGTGTTTAAAATGATGGGAATGACCCGCAGCTTGGGAACAGATATCCAGTGTCCCTTCATACTGGAAAAATACATTCTGATCAAATTTCGCATGGAATCCGTCATCCCTCTGAACAATGCAACGTCTGTCATTCACACTAATATTATGTCTTAGAATCGTACCCTCATAGTTCTCGTTATGATTAATCCCCGCACAATCCAACCAGAAGCCACCCTCATTATCATGAGTGTAATTATACTGAAAAATGTTCGTACCAGCACATCCCCAATCTGTATCAAATGCAGTTCCGTCATTTTCAAACAATCTGGTTCTTGCTACTTCGTTGAATTGAATCAACGCATCGGAGACAGCACACACCCATATTCCTGCGATCAATCTCGTATCCGTTAGATTACCCAATGCTCCCGCATCATAGCACCGGTTATGTTCAATCAGAGGTGAGATACTATTTGCCACGATAATTCCATCAGAACCTGTGCGCTGGATAAGATTATCCCGTACCACAATACCAGTATGATAGATATCTATGATAAAATCTTCATGCTAATTAATCCGAATACCACTAGTTGTTAGATCATGAATATAGTTCCCGGAAATAACGATATCATCCAAATGACAAGTTTCCGAGGAACGGCCCGGAACACTGACATAAATGCCTGAATTCCAATACATACTTTGATAAGTATCCAGATTCCGCCGGTTTTCGCCGGTAACATCTGACACCTCGCAGTTCTTAATATGAATCCCTGCAGTAACCGCTCCTTCTTTTCCATAAACCGCAATACCATTTCGGAGCGCTCTTTCCGCTGCATAGTTGGTTACGCTAATATGTTGAATTGTCCAATAGCTCACACTGTCCAGCTTCACCGCAGCCTCTGCTCCATTGCCAGCTATCAGCGGCTTCTCCCCTTCTCCATATTGATCCACCACAATCGATTGTCCTTGTTTCCCAGACCCGCTTGGACACAACATCCCCTGCCACTGGCCGCCTGATCGAAACAAAATTCGGTCTCCTGGAAGGAATGTAGATTCATTAACTCTGGAGATTGTTTTCCAAGGCCGCTCCACTGACAGGCCGTCAAAGCAATCATCGCCTTCTCTATCATTTTTATAAAATGTCCGCATCTATACCCCTTCCTTTCCAATCTTTTCATACAAAAATAATCTTTATATTGACCCATAGTCCTGCTTACTCTATACCCGGAGTCTACGGATAGCTTCTTGTCTAACGGTTATAATATCCTATCAGCAAACACTGACCCTTTCGGTAATATTTTTCTCAAAACTTCCAGCCTGAAAGCGGTCGGCCAAGCAACAAGCCATTGTGTTGGCCTATTCTCTGTGGAACCATAAGTATAGTTTACTGATTCATCTTGACTGCCCACAGGACGAGGTGCTTTCCCGTCCAGCCTCAGATTTCCATCAGATATTCCCAGCTGACCATGTACCCAAATAGCATGAGCTCTCTCCAGCCATTGTGTATGCTGCGTGTACTCCCCTAAATCATACAGCTCATGTACATAAAAGAGGGCATAAGGATCCATTCCGCCATGGATAGAAACAGCTGTCCCGCCAAATGTATCATAAGCAAGCTGTCCTAATAAACTGTCGCTTGGAAATGGTTTGGAATAATGCCACTGCCAAGTAGATAAATACCATGCCGCGTGTTCACCAAAGACAAGGTACTGAGGATCCAGTGTTATTTGATATAGTATTAGACTACTTTTTAACAAAGGGATGCTTGATTCCTTATCAATAGTTAAATTATCCAAAGCTCCCCCTGTCGTATAGCCGTTAGACATTAACTCGTTCATATAATATAAATAGCTTCGTTTTGCTGCAGCCAAATAATCTTGATTATTCGTTAAGCGCGCTCCTTCACATAAAGCCAACATCAGAAAAGATCCTGTGCTGCCTTTTTCCATGGCTGGAGACAAATCTGATTCCAGCCAACTTTTAGCAATAAATCCTTCTTCATTCATCATTTGCAGAGTGAAATCACAAATCTTACGTGCCATCTCCCCATACGCTGTACGTTTATATCCTAATGAGAAAGCAAGTTGTTCCGCCTCAAAAAATTGAATAGCAGCCGTTCCAAGATTGCAAGCATCTATCGTCTTATCAAAACCATTCGTGTAGATGTTATCATCATAGTGGGTGGGAATAAGACCATTTGGACGGGCAGCGGCTATCCAGGCATCGAGTACTCGAATGCCCATTTCTGCAGCATTCTTGTCCCCATTCATCTGTGCATGAACAAGGAGTGAATTAGCTAAGGAAGCATTTTGACCGCACCAGCCGATCTCATACTTCTGCTTTTCACGCTTGATCCATTCTCCATTTTTCCATGTATAACCAATGCTAAAACCACAGAATCCGTCCTCCTCTTCCGTATACAAACTTTTAGCATAAGCAATACCTATATCCCATAAATTCTGGTAAGAGCGGACTGGCGGTTGACGTGTATAATCATGCTTCCATGCTGTCTTCAATAACTTACACCACTGATAACGCGGCTGTTCTATCGGACTCAAAACAAGCATGACTTGGAAAATAAATCGTGTTTCGATCGGCTTACAAAAGTCTTCGACCCGCTGCCCTCCAGTTATAACCGGTAAGGGGCCATCTTGCTCAGGCCATAACATGTCATGAATTGTTTTTCCCTCTTTCATATAAAGGGAACAAGCACCATCTCTTTGCCCCTTTGGCAGAAACATTGCCACAGATACATTTTCTCCCTCTGAATAGGTTGCACCAGGAACACTCATCCTGTGCCAGCCAAAACGCCAAGGCTTATCAGATGAAGGTTCTTTGTTTCCTACGAAATAAGTAGGTTCATGTTTTTTTTCTAACTTTTTATTACCTACAGCGGCATTTCTTACATCGATAAAATCCTCCACGTAACATTGATTGCCATCATACTGCAACGCAGGTATTAACTGATAATCTGCAACATAATCTGCCTCGAACCGCATTACCATCGAATTCACCTTCGTAGCTGTCCGCCTCGTCCAGCATACAACCCCGTCCTCCACCAAGACAAATGAGTCTGCTGCTTGCTTATCAGAAACAGCCGTTCCCAGCTTCTTTCCATCTAGATAAAATTCGGTACCATGCGGCCCTTCAAGCCATTCCATATTTAACATGTATCTCTTCTCCTTAACATCATTTTTATTTAACGGGAGACTTATCTGGTAATTAGCGTTCGGTCCGTTAACTTCTTTGAAATCCCACCAAGCCCTGATGTGAGGGCTTACGGATGGTTGGACCGAGTTAAAAAATCAACACTATGCAAAACATTTCGGAATTTTCCGTCTAGCATAAAGTGAAACTTCGTTCAGTGGGGTTTTTCCATCCCTACTGAATCGTTAGTTGAACCAATCGGGCCGTTACTGACTGTTGAACCTCCCACTTAGAAATGACGTGTTCCCTTATTTCTTGAAGTGGGAGGCATACAGCCAGTTACACTGCGATAAAAGTTGTTCCACTGCACAAACAGTTCTAACTGCGCCTAAATCCGTGCCGTAACACTTCTAATCGAAATGCCGTTGGCCATGCTACTAGCCACTCGGATACACTAAATTCACTGCCCCATTTGGTTTGAAAAAACCCCTCATCCTGACTGCCGGCAGATCGTTTTTTTCCTAAGATCTCTAAATTCCCATCAGAGACACCAATTACAGCATTATCCCACACTGCATTTGCACGTTCCTTCCACATACGATCGCCTGTTAATTCACCAAGTTCTAACCATGCATGAACAAATTTTAATCCGTAGGCATCGATATGATGATGTTGAGTGGAAACACTTGTACCACCAAATGTATCATAGTCTAATTGATGCAATATGCTGTTTTTCGGGTAATGCACTTTATGGTGCCACTGCCAGGTAGCCAAATACCATGCCGCATATTCTGCCTGTTCCAGGTACTTTGCATCGTTAGTTAACTTGTATAAAGCCAAACCAGTTTCCAATAATGGAATAGCGGATTCTTTATCGATACAATAAGTATCTAATGCACCGGCTGTGGAGTAGCCTGTTTCCATTAGTCCGCTCATATAATAATCATAGCCCTTAATCGCTGTGTCTAAGTATTTTTCCTTTTTCGTATATTGATAAGCAGTAATTAATGGTGTTAACAGGAATGCACCAACCGTTCCTTCTCGATCATATGGCTGCCCATGTATATCCCAGGACTTTCCGATCTTTCCGTCCGTGGTCATTTGACTGACGGTAAAGTCACCTATTTCTAAGGCTAGTGTTTTGTACGCTGTTTTCTCTATTCCAAGTTGTTGACATAATTCATAAGCTTCAAAGTACTGCTGTGCAGCTGTTCCTAGATTACAAGCATCCTGAATTGCCGTTGTGTCACCATCTATAACTGCTTCAAAATGGCAATACACGATACCACTTGGTAATCTAGCATGCTCCACCCATGAATCTAAGGTTGATAGACCTATTTCTAAGGAAGATTTATTTTTCGTCTTCATATAATCATAAATCATTGAATTAGCAAGTGAGGCATTTTGCCCACACCAACCAATTTCATATTTCCTAGCCTGTTCCCATTCTTCTTGTTTATCATTCCAATGAACACCGATAGAAAATCCTTTAAATTTACCCTCTTCTACTCTCAGACTATTTTTGGCATATGCTATTCCAACATCCCAAATCCAATCTGTATCAAAGGTGGTTGCTGTTGGATGGATATTTAACCTCCATGCAGCTTGAAGCATTTTTTTCCAAGCCGGGGCTGAACCATCTACTGTATCTGCTACAATTACAGCAGTCAGAATGGTTTCGTTGTCTGTTACTAGAGGCCAACGATGGCGATAGGGCTCACCATAGCCATCTCGTTTCACATAGGTTAACGGTTGTTCTTGTTCCGGCCATATTAACTTATGCCTCGTTCCTTGTTCATTTGGCTGTAATGAACAAGAAAAATCAATCCCCTCATAGTGACCAAACATGCCAACACTATACTGATCATTTACACTAAACGTCCCTCCTGGTACTGCTGTTCGATGATAAGCAAATTGCCAAGCTTCCCCTTTATACTCCAACCCTTTTGGTTCTAATCCTTCTCCCCAACCATTTCCATTATAAGTTACACCTGGAATCATTTGATATACAGGGTGGAAGGCGATTTCAAAACACATTTCATGACTTGGAAGGATACTCCAATCCTTTTGATCATGTCTTAGCTTTCTTTTCCATATAAAGACGCCATCATCAAGTTCTTCCACACTATCTGTATATAAAAAAGCGGCATCTGGTTTGTTCATGATAGAACCTATTTTCACTCCATCATAATAAAGAGTATCATCGTTCCAATAAAAATAAGACATACTTTTTCTCCTCATCGTAATATGTTTAATAGTTCTTGCTAGAACAATCCTCCGTTGATTTTAGAGCAGCTTATCCTTTGACACTCCCAATTACAATTCCTTTTACAAAATAACGCTGTAAGAAAGGATAAACTAAAAAAATAGGCAAACACCCGAGGAAAATTTGGGCAGACTTTAGCGTTCGATCAGAGATTTCTGATAACCCTTCAAGATCACCAGATGTAATCATTGATAAATCCTGTTGAATAATAACCGTTTGTAAAAAGCTCTGTAATGGATAATTATCGGGTTTGTTCATCAAGATTAATCCATCAAACCAGCTGTTCCAATGCATGACTAATGAAAACAAGGTAACGGTCGCAAGTACTGGCAAAGAAAGCGGAATATAGATTTTCCATAAAATCGTCCAATGTCCAGCACCATCTACATATGCTGCTTCATCCAATTCCTTTGGTAACTGCCGGAAAAAATTAATTAATAAAATAACATTAAATACTGGTACAGCATTTGGTAAAACCAGAGCCCATATCGTATCTAATAACCCAGCCTCTTTAATCACAATGTACCAAGGTATCAAACCACCATTAAAAAGCATTGTCATAAACAAAAACCATGCTAAAAAGGTCCGCGGTTTAAATTCTTTTGGTTCTCTTGAAATGGGATATGCTAAAAGAATAGTTACTAGAAAGTTAATCGTTCCACCTAAAAGAATCCGTTGAAAGGAAACAAACATAGATCGCCAAAACTCACTTTTGGCAGCTACATATTCATAAGAGCTCAACGTGAATTCGACTGGCCATAGCATAACCTCACCGGCTGCTGCTGCCGAACTGGAGCTAAATGAAAGGGCTAATACATGTATAAGCGGAAAAAGACACGCTAAAGCGAGCAGGATTAAAAAGACGTTGTTAAACCATGTAAAATATTTATATCCTTTTGTTTCCAACCTAATCCCTCCCTTAGAAAATGCGATAATCAGCAAATCGATACGCTAAATAATAGGCTAGCGAAACTAATATACAGGATACTACTGACTTAAATAAGCCCACTGCAGCTGCAACACCATACTGAGCCTCCATTAAACCAATTCGATAAACAAATGTATCGATAATATCTCCACTTTCATACACTTGTGGACTATATAGATTAAATACTTGCTCAAAACCTGCATTAAGAATGTTGCCTAAACTCAATACTGCCATTAGAACAATAACCATCCTCATACCTGGCAGTGTGATATGAAGCGTTTGCTTCCAGCGATTAGCACCATCAATCCTTGCAGCTTCATATAGTTCCGGGTTGATTCCCGTAATGGCAGCTAGATAGACGATGGTTCCGAAGCCAAACTCCTTCCAAATATCTGATCCGACTAGAGTAATAGGAAACCAACTATTATTTCCTAAGAAAAAGATGGGTTCAATGCCAACCCAACCTAACATCATATTAACAATTCCTTCAGAAGGCGATAAAATATCGATCAAAATTCCACCAAGAATAACCCATGATAAAAAGTGAGGTAAATAGATGGTAGTCTGAATCGTTCTTTTTAATGACATCACCCGAACTTCATTAATTAAAATGGCTACGGCAATGGGAACAATTAGTCCAAAAATAATTTTCAAAATAGCAATATATAGTGTATTCCACAATACCCGGAACGCATTTGGTAATTCGAGTACATATAGGAAGTTATCCAGCCCAATCCATTCTTGGTCCCCAAGCAGCCCTTTTGCCGGAATAAAATTTTGAAATGCAATGACAATACCTAACATGGGGCCATAAGAAAATATTAGAACTAATAAAACACCAGGTATTACCATGAGATATAAAGGTAATTGTGAACTCCTCAAGAAATCTCCCCCCTTTGGATAGAGGAAAGTGTAGATATTTCCACACTTTCCTCTATCTCTGCATTCAATTAGTTCACATTTTGATACCACTCATTAACTTCTTGAGTAATCTGCTCACCGCCAAGACTTTTCCAGTCTTCCACGAATTTATCAAATTCATCGATATCTGCGTCTCCTAGGATGATTTTTGTAAATACTTCATTCTGCAGCTGTTCTAAAGTGGCGTTTTTCTCAGCCATTGTTGGCGTTGGTGCACCATTAAATTCATCTCTCATAAATAAGTCCTGGTTTACATATTCATCCATGATTCCAAAAACACCCTCTTCAGGACCATAAATACGTTCCCACCCCCAAAGACTGTCATCACCATCTTCAAATGCACTCACACGACCATTAATTACTTTAGCTTCACCTTCTAATTGATCTGTTGTGTCATTCCCAACGGCTTCACGAATAGCTAAAAAGGCATCTAAGTTTTTATTCGGAGGAGACGGTGTTGGCGGAGATAGCTTCCATGTCCCCTCTGCTCCGTCTGGCATATAGTATTTATCAAATTCTGCTGTTTCTCCCCAATTTTTCTCAATAAAGCCGTTAAACATCTTCACTATAGCTTCTTCATGCTCTACATCTTTTCTTACTACCCACCATGAAGTGGTACCTAAAGTGATTTGCGGCCTTGCCGGCTGATCATCAACTGATACAAGCGGGTAAGCCTTCCATTGAGCATTTGGATCATTGTCACGATTGGCTTGTAATGGCCAAAGCGATGTCCACTGCTGACCAAAGTGTAAGCCATTTCGGCCTGCTGCTGGATCCTCAGCGACTTTGTCACCTGGTTTGACACCAAATTCCCTATCAATCTGTCCCGAACCAAACATATCTTGTAATGTTTGTAATGCTTCTTTGACTTCAGGCTGAATCGATCCATAAACTATTTCTCCTGATGCATCTTTTATCCAAATATTCGGATAAGCGTGGAAACCATTAAAGAATCCTTTAAGACCTGCATAACCATCCCATAAATCTTTGGTAACAGCGAGTCCTGTCGTATCATCCTTTCCATTTCCATCTGGATCCTGTGTTGTAAATGCTTCCGAAATAGCTAATAAATCATCCATTGTTTTTGGCTCAGGCAGTCCCAGCTTTTCCAGCCAGTCTGTACGTACCCAGACAAATTCTGCGCCATCTATGGAAGAGCTCATATTTGGTAACCCCCATAGTTGCCCATCGATAGTTGCCGCATCAAATGGACCTGAACCATCTGATTCTAATACTTCCTTTGCAAATGGGGCTACATAGTCTTCATAAAGGTCCGTTAGTTCCATAATCATGTCTGCTTTTACTAATTGATTTAATTGTGTCGCATTGACAGAAACAAAATCAGGGATATCACCAGAAGCTAATGATACGTTCATTTTTTGATCAAATTGATCTCCTGCTGAAGCCGTCCAATCATAGGTAACGTTTATCCCTAATTCATCACGATAATAATCTAACCAGACGTTATCTTCGATTGTTTCCCCATCAACCAAAGCCAAATCTAACGTAGAATCGATGGATCTAACGAATGAGACATCAATAGCTGGATCATACTTACCAAATGGCTCCTTATCTTTCTCACTGCTACTGTTATCATCAATTGTAGTATCAGAATTCGAACAAGCAGTTATAACGATAAATAGGCACCCAAACAACAGGATAAGAAACAATTTCGTCAGTTTAGTCAAAACTATCTTCCCCCTTATTTCATAATTAAAAAGAAAGCGCTCTCTTTATCTTATTATCTTACTTTTTCTAAATTAATCTATAAGACTATTTTGTTTTTTATGGACTTTTGTTGTCCTTTTTCAATTGCAAAATTGCAGAGTTCATGAATATGGAAGACAAGACAAAAGTATAGTAGCCAGTCAGAATTTGAACAATAAGATGAATGATGATCGTTAGATTCAGCCATTAGAGGAAAATATCCGTCTTTGGGACATGCCGTTTGTGCAGAAGAATGGGAGGCAAAATCAGCATAAAGTGAGACCGCCATCAGCGAGGTCTTACGGATGGTTGCACCAGGGTAAAATTTCTTTTTTAATGAAATGCGGAAAAGATGATTACTTTTTTCTCACGTTAACTTCTTTCTATGTATGAATAACTCAACTTTCGGAACGGATCAAGCTTAGATCACTCCGAAGGTTGAGTTAATAAATAACTATATCTTCTCTCTAAATTGCTGGGGTGTAACACCGTACATTTTTTTAAAATGGCGAATAAAGTAAGGTGGGGCATAACCAATCAAAGTAGCAATTTCATGGATTTTATGGTTAGTAGTTATTAATAATTCTTTTCCTAATGCCATACGTTGTTCTGCAATATAGCTTGATAATAATTGGCCTGTCTTCCTTTTATATAATTTAGATAGATATGTTGGACTGTGATGGACAAGCTCAGCAAGCTTGGTCAGCGATAAATCCTCATTTAGATGATGACGAATATAATTTTGTAATTGAACAATCATCTGTATATAAGAATCCTCATACATTTTTTCTCGGTTACTAAAAATCACTTCACTTAAATCAACAAGATAATGAAATGCCTGATCAAACGATCGATTGACAGGATGGGTATGATCCATTACCTCATCTACATCAATCTGCAGACTCGAATATAAATTATGTTTACTAAGGTATTGGAGGATAATATTGGTCAGGGCTGTTAGGAGTTCATATAAGGACCTGTTTCCATCTTTCTCAGCTTGGCGATATAAGGAAAAAAACAGTTGATGGAAAGATTGCTTCTCGCCTAATTCTAAATAACCCTCCAATTGCAGCAGATCATTCACGTTTAATTGCCGGCACACATCAACGTTGGCCTGATCCCGATCTTGTACCATTACTTCCTTCTTGCTACCCCTTTCTCTAGCTATCATCATGTTTAACCGATAGAAAGACTCACCAATAAGCTGCCAGGGAAAGGGATGAACAGTATAAGAAAAAGAGATGGGTATACTATACTGTTTCTTCATTTGATTTTGTGCTACCTCGACTTTCGAAGCCGTTGTTTCTGCTACTTTTGACCAACTGTGAGATAATAATGGCTGGATAAGCAGCATAATTCTGCGCTTATCATAAGAAATAGTAGCAAGCTGCATCAATTGGTCTGCACCATCCGTAAATAACTGTTGTAAAACAGCAAGATATTTTTCGACAGCTGGTTGGTTATTCTTAGTAAAGCCTATCCGGCCTAATACCATGATTAAATCCTGATCGGGATCAAGGGAAATTTCCAACTCTGACAATTTTTCTTGTTCTGCAGCTAGATCTTGATTGTGAATTAATTCCACAAGATATTCCTTCTGCATGACAGGTAAGGCCGTTTTTATCTTTGCTTGACTTTTAAGTAATAATTGTTCCTGTTGTCTTTCGTCCTCAATTTTAGCAACAGCCTTTCGTACAGCATGGATAATTTCTTCATCATCTTCATTTTTCAAAATATAATCAATACTTCCACCGTTTCGAATGATTGTCTGTATATAATTAAAATCATTAAAACCCGTTAAGAAAATCATTTTGCAATTTTTCCAGTGTTTATAAATTTCCTTTTGGAGTTCTATTCCGTCCATTCCTGGCATTCTGATATCAGATAGCACAATGTCAATATCATTCTCATTCATAAGTTCTAGTGCCTCATAAGCATTATAACTGGTAAAAATATTTAGCTTAGGCTCTTCCAAACTATCAAACAAAAGCTGGATACTGTCTGCAATGATCGGTTCATCATCAACAATTAACAAATTATACATGATCATACTCTCCTTTCATGGGAATGCTAATCATCACTTTCAAGCCGCCACATCTGCCTAACGAAAAAGTGATCCCGCTTTCATATCCGAATTCTAATTGCAAGCGCCGATGTACATTTAACAGTCCGGTTACCTCTCCTTGTTCCGAATAGAGTGAGGCTGTTAATTCCTTTACGATTTCTTCTGTCATCTCACCATTATCCTCCACACAAATGATGAAATGATCCATTTGCTGTGTGCAATAAGTATATAGTTTACCATTTGATACTTTATCTTGTAATCCATGCTCAAATGCATTTTCAACAATTGGCTGTAATATAAGCCGCGGCACTTTAATATGTTTATATTTTTGTTCCAGCGGTTCAATAGATACTTCTAAACGATTAGAGAATCGCAGCTGTTGGATTTCAAGATAAGAAATCATATGCTGATATTCTTCTGCTAACATTACTTCCTGATTAGCATTTCTGGTTATATATTTGAAATATTGGCCAAGATGCTTTGAAAAAGCCTCCGCTTTCTCGTGCTTGTATTTGATCATTCGATGCAAAATAAAAAAACTATTATATAAAAAATGTGGATTTATTTGGACTTGTAATTGTTTCAATTCGGCTTGATAAAGATGTATTTGTTGAAGATAGCTTTCTTGAAGAAGCCTTTGCAGACTGCTCGTCATACGATTAAACCCCTTATAAATATAGTTAAATTCGTCATTAAAAATGCTTTTAATCTTAAAATCAAACTCCCCTTTTTCCACTTTCTTAAACGAATGCACAAGTACCTTGATTGGCTTATGAATCAATTGATAGATAATGTAGGAAAACATTAACGTCATTAAAATAGTTATTACGCCCAACAGCCAATAATAACCTTGATAGTTATTCATTGTCGCTACCATTTTATCCTCTAATAAATAGACAATAACAAACGTATCGGAAAAAGATAACTTCCCACTTATCGTTACATAATTTATATTATTAATCTCTATTGAGGATAAGGAAAGTTCCTCCGTTTGACTAATATCTGGATCTTTAAAAGCAGCTACTATTTTTGATGAAATGGCTTCATCATTCGAAGTACTCATTTGCAAATTGGGATTAAATAAAATCGCTCCCCCATTAATGGTAAATTGCTGTAATGATTGCTCCAAATAGGAAATGGATAGATGAATTTCTATGATAAATTGCGGTGTTTGAGCATTAACAGCTGGATAAGCCATGGTAAGAAACATATGATCATTCTTTAGAATCACACCGTACTCGTTTGTATATAAATCCTCGTTCAAATGATACTCATTGATATAGCGAGTTGGTGATATACTTCGATTAATGGATGGTATTTTAACCTCAACATCTTCTATGTAAGCGCTTGAATTTTTAAGTACGGTTAATTTTTGGTATATTCTATTAATGATGATAGTTCGCTCGTATTCTGTAAGACTAGAACTGAGACTGCTTAACTTTTGTAAATCTCTATCATTCAAATATTGCTGTTGCAATGCTACGATGCGCTCGATTTCCTCTTCTAAAGACGTTTTATAAAATTGGACTTGCTCCATCTTACTGTTAGATATTTGCGATTTCATTTCATTCTTGCCAACCTCAATTAATTGTAAACTAAAAACAAATACAGGTACCAGCAAAATTAAGAAGGTAAAGAAGAGTTTAACCATAATTGGAATCTTTGCTTGACTTAGTATATTCATTATTTTTCGAGGCCAAAACTTCCATAAATGTTTAAACAAAGTACCTCACTCCTTTTGCCACCTTCATGATGAACGGCTGCATTTAAAATCAAATTATCACTTCCAAAAAAAGATTTTAATGTTACTCCATTACTATTGGAAGAATTTATTTACAGTAAACTCTGCAAAATTAATTAATTGTAAGGTTGTTAACAGTTAGATATGCAGCATTCTCTTAACATTTTATTTATAATATCACATTAACATTCATTTACCTATATCGTTAAATAGAGAACATTCTCTTCCAATTTATGCGCAGCAATAAAGTGCCTTGTCTAAGGCAACTTTGGGAATATATCGCCTTTAATCTCATAGGGTATATTATTGTTTTCTAGGAATTCAGTCGTATTACCTTTCAGGTTAGGCTTCTCCCCACTTTATATATTCATCATCACAGACAGATAAATGGATAAAAAAAGAGCACACAGAAATAAACTTAGCCGGTTTTTCACCATTAACTCTACAATCAAGTATGGTAAAAGTTAAAGGAGATGTTTTATCTTCTTCACACCTCATTCCTTGGCGTCTAAGTCTATTTCTGTACTATTATCTAGATTTAGATGCTTTTCCTTATCCTCAACATCGAATTAGCATTCTCCTGAAATTCATATCCAACTGGCACTTCTTCAACCAGATGCCCCTGTGCCCTCAGATAAGCCGTCACATCATCTAACCGCTCATATCGATTTCCTGCTAAATCAACCAATGGAAAGATGCGAATCTCTTCCTTTGTCACCCGCAGCATTTCATTTAGTGAATCAATATGAAAAGAATAGTCTAATCGATCGGAGTACATAAATAGGAAATGGGCAGAGAGCAAAAGATCAAATGTCTTCTCCTGAAACGGTAAAACAGGCAAAGTTACAGGGATATAGCGTTCCGGGGACTGTTGCATATCTGCAACACAATCCTGTAAGGCACTTAAGCGATATTCCTTTAACTCCGCTATATCACTAAAATAATCCCATTTATAATTACCCTTGGCTGTCTCCATATGTTTCATTGCATGCTCCACATCTTGCAGTCCTTTACGGTATAAATCCTCACCTGCATGATCATAGGCAATATCACAGGCTGTTATATCTAATCCTGTTTTACAGCCAACTGCCGTAAAGGAACAGACACCTGCCGGGCAATCAAGGATCTTTTTGTTCTTTAGCTGATCCGGTGACAGGGAGAACATATCGATATACTCCTCATAAGTTCTGCCAATAAAAACAATGCGTTCTAAATCTAGCTTTGTGCTTTTCTCTATGCCGCTCATTCTTCATCACCTCTCCATTTTTTATTAAAAAAAAGCCCTCCGTATCCTGTAAAAAAGGACGGAGAACCCGTGGTGCCACCTTGATTCACTTATAAACAACCTTATAAGTGCACTCTATGTACAGACTACACAAGCTAGTCGATACACTGTCTCTTGTATCGGTGAGACCTTCCGCCAAACCTACTGTCAGTTCAGTTCGGTTGCTCAGAAACCCATTCAACAAAATGAACACACTGATTTTCACCAGCCATCAGCTCTCTATCGTGCCTATTTTGTCTACTATTTTTCTTCATCGCAATCTACAAAATTAGATTAATATGGATAATATACTAACCAACGTGATTAGTCAACCCTACTTCTCTGCATGATTTCCTATTGCTGCTGTCTTTCAGCAATCTCCTAATTGTCAATTCTAGGACCATTTGTTAAAAACGTCTCCTTATTTAAATCAGAATAAAGGATTCTGCTAAACAAGATATTTTTGCTAGATTTTTCCTGCGCCTGTCATCACCAACTTACCTTCAACAGAATACAAATGAGAAAATCTTCGGTTGCTATCTCCACTGTTTACATATAAGATAAAACTAAAATATTTTTCAGAAGATTACTTTTTTATTCCGTCTAACCAGACAATATCTCATTTGGTAAGGGAATTTCATCTTCGATGACGGTTATTGAAATGGTTTAACGTATTGCAGCTATTGCCTCCGCCCTGGCTTTTGCGGATGTTAACAGTACAACAAAATGATTACGTTTTCATTTAGTTATTTTAATAATTCAGCATAGCTATGTGAACAAATGGGAGGATGGGGAATGGTGTGTTGAAAAATTTTTTCTTTAACCTAAAGTACAGAAGACTTTTGTTAAATATCTCATTAAGTTTATGTGCACTTGTTGTAATACCCATTTTATTTGTTGGGCTGTTTGGAAATTGGCATAGTCAACATACACTGCAAAAAGAAATAGATAAATCAAGCTTACAAGTATTAGAGCAAACCAGGCGATTAATGGATTACCAGTTAAACCATATTGACGCTATGTCTATTCAATTAGCCAATAATGATACATTAGCAAAAGCGATTGAAATGAAAGATTTGGACACTATACAACCATTATTAGATCACATCCAATATCAACTCAGAGAAATTTATATCAATTCCCCTTATATCGATTCATTATATGTCTATTATAAACATGTTAATATGGTCCAATCTGCAATCACAGGGTTACAACCTATAGATCAATTTGAGCAAAAAGATTTATTAACCTCATTCAATGAAATGACTAATGAAAAACAATGGTTTTTTTCAGATACGATAAACTTGAATAACCCAAGTCAAAATTCATTCCCAGTTACACTCATCCGGCCTCTCCCATTGTTAAACGAGTATAACACTGGTGCCATTATTGTGAATCTAAATAAAAATGTCCTGTTTAAAAGCCCCTCAGCAGAACTAATGAGAGAGGGAGAAGAAATATGGATGCTTCATCCCGATGGAACATATGGATTTGATATTAAACAAGGGATATCAATAGCTCCAGACAAATTATCAAGTGTCAGCAATCAATTAGATAAAGAAATAAATAATTTTGATGATGCTTATATGGGAGATAACTACAGATTCTCTATTGTAACATCACCACTTACTGGTTGGAAATACATTTATCTCGTCCCTACCGATGTGCTCTATTCGCACACGAAAGTGAACAATTGGTTTATGCTTGCTTTAGTGAGCATTTCCATTATAATCTCACTGTGCTTTGCACTTATAATCGGGAAACGAATCTATAACCCAATACAAACGTTAATTCAAATCATTGGAGCCAAACAAAACCTGTCTGAAAAACGGCTAAGAACATCTAGTGAAAGGGAATTTCCATTTATTTTATCCGCCATTGAAGAGTTCTCAAAAAAAGAAGAAAAGTTAAAAGAAGAATTGCAAAAAAATTTACCTGTTATGAGACAGAATTTTTTAACCAATATACTGCATACACGGACAGATCACCACGAGGATCAGCGACGGAAATTGAGAGATTATGGAATTAATTTCTCTGATGAAGATTATTTTTCAAGTGTATTGATTATCGATAATTATGCTGATTTTATCAAAAAGTATCCGGAAATCGATCAGAATTTATACAGATACTTTATTGAAAAAATTTCCGAGGAAATATTATCTGAAAAATTCAATGTAGTTTGTATCAATAGTGATAGTTCAGACATTATTATAGTCTGTAATAGCTGCCAAAAATATAACGAAAAAGAACTTTATGAAATAGCGTTAACAGCTTTTAAAACAATTAGTCAGCAAATTAAGAAACATTTAGATATAACGGTTTCCATTGGGATTGGGGCCTATGTTAAACAATTTGGGCATATTGCTGATTCCTATCAAGCTGCACTTCAAGCATTGGAATTAAGAGCATATAAAGGAAATTGTTCTATTATCTGTTCGTGGCAGTTTAAAACGGAGAAAAGCATGGATAGTACGATATTTAAAAAAAGAAGAGAGTTTGAACAATCGATGATCATTGCCGTAAAAGGGGCTGATTTCGCTAAGATCACGCAAACTCTGGATGAGTTCTTTGTGTTTATTAGAAAATATGAAAATTATCCGTTTGTTTTGGCCCAGCATATTATATTAGAACTTCTCACCTCACTAACTCATGAAAGCGCAGAATTAGGTATAACGGGAACATCTGATGAAGATGTTGAATTATACAACAAAGTCATGCAGTTCGATACATTGGATCAACTAGAAGCATGGATTACAAAATATACACAGGAACTTATAAGCTTACTAAAAGAGCAATTAAATCAGAATCATCCGGATATTTCCAATCAAATTGTGGACTATATAAATCAAAATTATAATAAGGAAATTTCGCTTAATGGTATTGCGGATAAATTAAACCTTGATTCTTCTTATGTCAGTCGTTTGTTTAAACAAAAAACAGGTGTTAAGTTTATGGAATACTTAATTTCTTTACGGATTGAAAAAGCAAAAGACTTATTAATTCATAGCTCTCTCAGTGTAAAGGATATCGGAAAAACAGTTGGATATAATAATACACATAGCTTTATCAGGATATTTAAAAAAAATGAGGGACTGACCCCAGGTAAATTTCGAGAAAAAAACAACCCAAAAGAATTAGATTCCAAAGAAATATACTAATTATCATCTGAGATTGTGATAAAACGATAGTTGCAGAGTTTACATTAGATTCAAGCTTTTTTTAGAGGAATTAGAAGAGCAGCATAACCTTATTTTATCTATAATAAAAAGAGCAAATCTCCCTTTTTAACGGAAGTGGTCATTCGTTTCTCGCATTAATTTAAGCTATGTTATTCAAACCCTTTTAGTGATTAGGTTAATCAACTTCAACATGAGCAATTTTGTCAGTGGCATTTTGGCAAATTTAATGGATAGACCTTATTTTTATATAAATGAAAGACTATTGACATATAACATAAATGTGAGTAGAATGGGTTAAAAATAATTATCAATGCTGATCGGACGACCGAAGGCCTTTGCTGATTGATTGTATTCAATCAAGCAAGGCTTTTTTTGTTCTCTAAAACCGAGTAATAAGATGTGAATAATAAACTTAATTCGTTTTAAATAGTTTTTATTCACTTAAAAGAGAATTACAAAGAAGCTCAAAAAATATGTCATGCAGATGGAAGTTTGTTATCAATTGCAGGAAAGGAGGTATTTATCAATGAAGCTGACTTTAAGGTTTTCCCAATATTTGAATATACATTAGTTTCCTAGTTGAATTGTACTTTAAGGCAAAAAGGGATTTGCTGCAGTCATGCCTTTTCTACCTGATATATCATGTCAATTTTAGTACATCAACAAAAATTCAACTGCCTCTAAAACAATTAAGACAGATGTTCACAATGTCAAAAAACGCTCATTTACTTTAAAAAAGGATTACCTTACCATATGTGATAATCAAATGGGAGGAGGGATGGTATTCTGAAACGGGATGGAAAACAGTTACAAAAATTTTTTAAGGAGGTTCATATAAAAATGATCAAAAATAAACAAACCAGATGGCTATTATCATTTTCGTTTACAATCATGATAATTCTCATGATTGGTTGTACGACTAATAATCCTGCAATATCAAGTAATAATGATTCTGATGGAAAAATTCAATTTCATTTAGGAGAAACGATTAATCCAGAACAAGTGTCAAACTTTAATCCCTTTTTAGTGAATGGTAATTGGCAGGGTTTATTTGAATACATTTATGAACCATTGTTTTATTTTAATCCTGTTCAGGGGGAATTGATGCCTGTTTTAGCTGAAGAACTTGGTACTTGGTCAGAAGATCAAAAAACATACACTGTTGAACTTCTAGACGATGTCGTTTGGCACGATGGCCAAGAGTTTTCAGCCGAAGATGTATTATACACCTTCCATGCCTTGAAAGAACATAAAGTATTAGACCAGTATCAAATATGGAGTGACAAACGGTTAAATGAAGTTACTGCTGATGGAAACACGATTACATTTAAATTAAATGAGAAATTTCCGTCCCTCCCTTTTTATCTTTCAACGGTAGAAATTGTATCGAAGCACAGCTTTGACGGAGAAGATCCCTCCACTCATTTAAATAAAGAACCTATCGGTACAGGCCCTTTTAAATATAAAAGTGTAAATGAAAGTGCTATTATTCTTGAAAAAAATGCAGATCATCATAGTCATGTTCCAACTATTGATGAACTAGTCGTCAATCGTTTTAATAATGCGTCAACACTTACTTTATCGCTTGAAGAAGGCTCAATAGATGCTTCCACCGGTACGATTGCCATGCCTAGTATTCCGAAGCTATTAGAAAATTCAGCTGCCAAAATGCAGGTGTACCCTGGATTAAATGTGTTTAGCGTCATTATGAATAATGAAAGGCCTGGATTGGATGATGAAGCAGTCCGAAGAGCTATCCAGCTTGCTATTGATCGTACTACTTTAATAGAAAAAGCAGAAATGAACTCCGTATTCCCAGCAAATCCAGGTTTCTTACCAAAAGTGTTTAATGAAATGGTGGATGATGCTTTATTTGAAAATGATGCCTATCAATTCAACATCGAACAAGCTATCCAAGTACTAGAGGAAGCTGGTTATACAAAAAATACTAACGGTATTTTTGAAAAAGATGGCAAGGAACTGGCATTTACTTATAATATGGCCTCCAACGCCCCAGCTCAAAATAAAGAAGGGACAATGATTACCCAATGGCTGCAAGAAGTTGGGATCAAAACGACTGTGAAACTGGTTACTTGGCCTGAACTAACGAAACTGGCTATGTCGGGTAATTATGATTTACTGCAAAATGGGATTGAGTTCCCACCTGATCCGCAAGCAGCATTAGAGGTTTTCCACAGCAAGATGACAGCTCCTGAGGGAGAGAATACACCTGGCCTAAATTACATGAGATTTAGCGATGATGATGTTGATCAGTGGCTGGATGAAGCTTCTGTTGCTGATGAAACTACTCGTCAAGATTTGTATAAGAAAGTTCAAAATCGTATTGCCGAACAAGCCCCGGTAGCAGTGATGTATAACGTTGGTGGACATATCCCCTACCGTGTAGATAACTTCACCAATTACAATGAAGACGTTCCTGTCTATTCCGCAATATCACTAAGTCAAGTCGAACCTAAATAAGTATGATTTGGGGCGGTTACGTACTGCCCCAGAAGGGAGGAAAAACTATCTTGGGATTGAATGCAGGTTATATCTTAAAAAGAGTTGGATTTGCGTTAGTCACCCTATATGTAGCTATAACGGTTAACTTTTTGCTTCCTCGTTTAATGGGTGGAGATATTGCTGATACTATCGCCTCTGAAATGGCCTTAGGTTCACCAGAGGTTGCTGCGGCACTTAGAGAACAGTTTGGTTTAGATAACACTAATTTATTTTATCAATATAAACAATACTTAGTTCAACTATTTCAAGGAAATATGGGAGTTTCTTATGTAAATTACCCAGCGCCCGTTACAGAAGTCATGTTAAGCGCCTTACCTTGGACATTAGGTACAGTGCTAATAGCCACCATACTAAGCTATGGTATCGGCTGGATGATTGGCATAAAAGGAGCGTGGAAGTCAGGCTCTCTATTTGACAATATTTCCTTATTCGTATCTTTTTTCCTAAACTCTGTACCGTATTTTTGGATAGGTATCATTATGATTATGATATTCTCCTTTCATTTAGATTTATTTCCTTTAGGTAAGGCTATCCCTCATGATTTTGACAGCTTATCCTTCATGGGAAAAATCACAACGATTATTCATCACGCTGCTCTACCAGTAATTTCAATGATAATTGCTTCCCTTGCCGGGCACATATTAGTTCTTAGAAATAATCTGATAAGAGTTTTATCTGAAGATTATATGCTGCTAGCCAAAGCAAAGGGACTGTCTAACCGGAGACGGAAATATACCTATGGAGCTAGAAATGCGTTATTACCATCTTTTACAGGACTAATGATCACATTAGGACATGTGATAGGCGGTGCACTTACGATGGAGATTGTATTCTCCTATCCAGGTGTGGGATTAGTGACTTTTAATGCTATTCTCAACCATGACTTTCCACTTATCCAAGGTGCTTTTTTGTTTATTGCTATATCGGTGATCATTGCCAATTTAATTGCAGATTTAATGTATCCTATCATAGACCCACGGGTGGCATTGCAATAGGAGGGATTATCTTGAAGAAATTAAAAAGTATATTAGCCTATCTTTGGGAGTTAATACCTGGCACAAAGGGTGTGTTAGGGTTAGCTATTATATTTTGCTTTATCGTAATAGCTATATTCGGTTCCTATATTGCACCTTACGAAAAAAATTATATAGCATTTGAAGCATGGCTGTCTCCTTCATTTACACATTGGCTGGGCACGGACAGTTATGGTCAGGATATTCTGTCTCAGATGATTTATGGAACGCAGACATCACTGTTAGTAGCAATTGTAGCTGGATCTATTACTACATGTATTGGTGTACTTGTTGGTATAGTAGCTGGGTACAAAGGAGGTTGGATCGGGGAAGGGTTAATGAGAATCGTCGATCTGTTCTTAATCATACCCACATTAGCCTTGATGATTATTCTGGCCTCTTTTCTACCTTCGATGGGTGTAACAAACACCATCTTAATTATTGGCCTGTTAAGCTGGCTTTATATGGCGAGAAGTATTAGAAGTCAAACAATGTCCGAGAGAGAAAGCGGTTATGTAGAAGCTGCACGAATGGCAGGAATGGGAGATCTAGAAATAATGTTTCGTGAAATCATGCCAAACATTATTCCTGTTATTCTAGCAAACTTAGTCTTAGTAACAACCCAAGCCGTATTAGCTGAGGCTGGATTGAGCTTTCTCGGACTTGGTGATCCAAGTGCTGTTAGCTGGGGAACCATTTTATCTTTGGCGCATGCCAATAATGCCGTATTGTTTAATGCCTGGTGGTGGATACTTCCACCGGGACTTGCAATTGCTTGCTTATGTTTTGGATTTATTTTAGTCGGTAACGGAATATTGGATCGTTTCCAGGCGAATCGGGGAAATGCTGCCTTATAGTCACATACAGAGGAGGATACTATATTGGTTAATCTATTAGAAATCAACAATTTATGTATAGATTACGACTCACCAAGAGGTAAAGTAAAAGCTGTTCATAACGTAAGTTTTACCATTAAAAAGGGAGAAATATTTGGTTTAGTTGGGGAATCTGGCTGCGGAAAATCTACCACAGCTTTTGGAATAAGCCGTTTATTACGCCCCCCAGCCCAGATTTCAGCTGGAAGCATCACATTAAACGGTCAAGAGTTAACACACTTATCAGAAGCAGAATTTGATAAATTAAGGTGGTCCCACATATCCATCGTCTTGCAAAGTGCCATGAATAACTTAAACCCAGTAATTAAGATCCAGGAGCAACTCATTGACGCTATACTGGCCCATAAGGCTATGTCTGCAGAAGAGGCGATTAACCATGCAAAATATTTACTAAGATTGGTTGATATTAACGAAGAACGTTTGGCAAACTTTCCACATGAATTATCGGGCGGAATGAGACAACGAGTTGTTATTGCTATGGCTTTAGCTCTTCAGCCTGACCTGATTATTATGGATGAACCTACAACAGCACTTGATGTGGTCGTTCAGAACGGAATCATTCATAAAATTTTAGAACTGCAAAAGGACTTTGGTTTTTCTATTTTATTTATTACGCATGATTTACCTTTAATGTTAGAAATTTGCGACCGGATCGGCGTAATGTATGCCGGGGAGTTAGTTGAAGTAACCAAACGAGAGGATCTTATGGAGCAAGCAAGGCACCCATATACTCAAGGTTTGTTGGAGTCCTTTCCTCCTCTTAAAGGGGAGAAACGGCGATTAAAGGGAATTTCAGGGCACCCACCTGATCTCGTTACTCCTCCTGACGGCTGCAGTTTTCACCCGAGATGCCCTTACGCCATGCTGCAATGCAAACAAAAAGAACCTGAGAAACTGCATGATAACAAAGGAATTATTGCATGCCATCTTTACCAAGAAGGAGGACACCGTTTTGAGCAATTACAAACTACAAGTGAAGGAACTAAATAAGATTTTTTCTTCTGGAGTCATGTTTAAAAAAGACCAATTTCAAGCCGTCAAAAATATTAGCTTTAATCTTCGAAAAGGTGAAATATTAGCTATAGTAGGTGAATCTGGCAGTGGAAAAAGTACAACAGCTCGTATGATAACTAATTTAATCAAACCTACTTCCGGTGAAATCCTCTATGATGGCACAAATATTAATAACAGAAAATTTAAGCGGCTGCTACCCGAAAAAATTCAAATGGTATTCCAAGATCCCTTTGCTGCCCTTAACCCTAACCATACCATTGGGTACGCTATCGGCAGACCTCTTGAATTAAAAAAGAAAGCAAAGGGAACCGTGCGGGAAAGAGTGTTAGAATTACTAACACAGGTGGGACTAACCCCTGCTGAGGACTTTATTGATAAATACCCTTATCAAATATCGGGCGGACAAAAACAACGGGCAGTGATTGCAAGAGTGTTAGGTTTAGAACCGGAAGTGATTGTGGCTGATGAACCAACATCGATGCTAGATGTATCGATTGGCATCGATATTATGAATTTAATGCTAGACTTACGTGAAGAAAAAAAACTATCCTACTTATTAATCACACATAACCTTGGCAGTGCCCGCTATATGGCAGATCGTATTATGGTTGTATTTGCAGGTGAAGTTGTAGAAATCGGCAATGCAGAAGAAGTAATTAATGCTCCAAAACATCCTTATACCAAGCTTCTGCTGCATTCTTCTCCAGATCCATGGAGAACAGAGGTGGAAGAAATAGAAATCGTCGAGTTTGCAGATACAACTTTACCAAAACAAGGGTGTAAATTCCAGTATAGATGTCCTTTTGTCACAGAGTCTTGTAAAACTGTCTCAATCCCTTTATATGGTACGTCAAATGACCGCCAAGTTAGATGTAATCTTTATAGGGAGGAATTAGTCCATGAACAAGCCTAATTTTATTATTATATACGCTGATGATCTGGGCTACGGTGATTTAGGCTGTTATGGATCACAGAATATCAAGACTCCCCATATAGACAGCATAGCCAAATCAGGCGTTCGATTTACAAACTGGTATTCTAATTCACCCGTCTGTTCCCCATCCCGAGCTTCATTACTGACCGGCCGCTATCCAGTAAATACCGGAATTAGTCAGATACTTGGCGGAAAAAGAGGTACACAAGGACTAGGAACGGATCAAATAACTTTAGCACGTTTACTAAAAAATAATGGATATAAGACTGGAATTTTTGGCAAATGGCACTTAGGGGTAACAAATGAACACGGACCAAATAAGCATGGATTTGATGAGTTTTTTGGAATTCTTGCAGGTTGTGTAGACTATTATTCGCATATTTTTTACTGGGAACAGCAGAACGGGGTAAATCCAGTTCACGATCTATGGGAAAATGGAGAAGAAGTTTGGTGTAATGGTCAATATTTAACGGAAGTGATTACTGAAAAATCCATTCAATTCATAGAAAAGATAGACAACGAGCCTTTTTTTCTTTATGTTCCATATAATGCGCCACATTATCCAATGCATGCCCCCCCAGAATATCTAGACAGATATGCTCATCTGCCTGCCGATCAACGAATAATGGCTGCAATGATATCAGCAATGGATGATGGAATCGGAAAAATTATAGATACGCTAAAACAGGTCAATAAATACGAAAATACGGTTATCTTTTTTTCCAGCGATAATGGACCTTCTACTGAATCCAGGAACTATCTAGATGGAACGGAAGACTTATATTATGGAGGATCTGCGGGGATTTTCCGAGGTCATAAAGCAAGTTTGTTTGAAGGCGGCATTCGAGAGCCTGCTATTCTAAGCAGTCCTTCCCTGCTGCCACAAGGAAAAGTGTGTGACAAAGTCGGTGCAATGATGGATGTCTTCCCCACTTTCTTAGAGTTAGCTGGAATAGCAATGCCGGATAATCATAGGATGGATGGTCAAAGTGTGTGCAAAATGATTAGCGAAACAGAATATCAGACACATACACAGGTTTTTTGGGAGTATAATGGCCAGCTTGCAGTCCGTCAAGGTCAGTGGAAGTTAGTGCTGAATGGTATGTTAGACTTTAGTAGAAAGCAGGCAGATCCGGTCCACTTATCCAATTTAGATGATGACCCAGGTGAAAGAAACAATCTTGCTGAAACACACCCGCAAATAGTGGCAGATCTGAAAGAGGAAATTAAAAAGTGGATGAAAAAGCATAAAATAGAAAAGGTGGTTTAATTTTATGAAGGCAATCATGGTTATGTTTGATTCGTTAAATCGTCATATGCTGCCCCCTTATGGCTGTGACTGGGTAAAGGCACCTAATTTTAATCGATTAGCAGAAAGAACAGTGACATTCACCAATTGTTACGCCGGAAGCCTCCCTTGTATGCCAGCTAGACGCGAAATGCATACAGGAAGATATAATTTCTTGCATAGAAGCTGGGGACCTTTAGAGCCTTTTGACAATTCCATGCCGCAATTGTTAAAACAAAGAGGTGTTCATTCACATTTAGTGACAGATCATTATCATTATTGGGAAGAAAATGCTTCTACGTATCATACTAAGTTCAGTACGTGGGAAGGTGTGCGCGGACAAGAAGGTGATAGCTGGAAAGGAGATGTTGCCGATCCGGATATTCCGGAAACGCTAAACAACCGAGATCCAGAAAGGTGCCGTCAAGACTGGATTAATCGAGCATATATGCAGAATGAGGAAGATCACCCGCTTGTCCAAACAATCGAATTAGGGCTGGAATATATAAATAAAAATGCCCAAGAAGACAACTGGTTTTTACAATTAGAATGTTTTAGTCCTCATGAACCCTTTTTTAGTCCGGAAAAATATAAAGAGTTGTATCCCCATGAATACAACGGCCCGCACTTTGACTGGCCTGATTATAAACAGGTAGACGAATCACCGGAGCTGGTAGAACATATAAGAAATGAATATGCCGCCGTTATTAGTATGTGTGATCACTATTTAGGCAAAATCATCGATGCAATGGATGAATTACATCTATGGGAAGATACGATGTTGATCATTAATACCGACCATGGCTTTTTACTTGGTGAACATGGTTGGTGGGCTAAAAATATTATGCCGCATTATAATGAAATTGCACACATCCCGCTATTTATTTGGGATCCGCGCAGTAAAAAGCAAGCCATCGAAAATGATCAATTAGTACAAACTATTGATATTGCACCAACCATTTTAGATTATTTTAATGTAGAAATTCCCGAGGAAATGATAGGGGTTCCGCTAAAAGATGTTATCTGCGTCGACAAAACAGTGCGTGAAGCAGCTTTGTTTGGAATACATGGTGGCCATGTAAATTGTACAAATGGGAGGTATGTTTATATGAGAGCTCCTGTCAATAAGAATCAGCCTTTCTACAACTACACATTACTTCCTTTATTTGGTTTCAGACATACACCAGTTGATATGCTGCAAAACCTTGAATTAGCAGAACCATTTGATTTTACCAAAGGATGTAAACTATTAAAAATTAAAAATACAATGCCACATCCAGAAAGAGAACATCTGCTATTTGATATTAGAAATGATCCTAAGCAAGAGAGACAACTGCAAGATCCAGAGATTGAGAGTTTAATGAAACATCATATAATTACTTTAATGAAACAAAACAGTGCACCTTATGAACTGTATAAAAGACTCGGTTTGGAATCGTTGTTAGGCTCTACCGACGAGATTTAGCTCTGATGACTATATGAGTTTATCACAGCATGAAATAGCTTAACGAGTAAATATACCCATCTGAGTCAGATGGGTTTTTGATTGACAGTATAGTTTTGGAAACCCGGAGAAAGTTCATAAAAGAGCCTACCCAAGCCTTTATTTATGTATCGAATCAATTTTGGGATTCATTGATTTTGGAAATCCTGTTTTTGATACGTCTCATAAAATTGCACATATTGCAGAACAAAAGAAACTTGGTTCTCATCAAATTATGATATCTCGGTCAGGGTAACGGCTATGTCATCCCTGTCCGGAACAAGAAACTTCGAATTACAAAGACTTAAAGAAATGGTACTGCATCTCTCTGCACCGCAATCTTACCTTATTGTAAGAAAAGGCACACCATTAAGAGCCATTTTAGAAGAACAGGAAATTTTATGTTTAACGAGTATCAACCCATATTACAGCCAGGTTGATTAATTATAATTTTTTTACTAATATCAGGGAAAATTATTTCTAATTGAGCGCTTCCGTTTCGTATTCATTTATTTATTGTTAAGATACCCCTAAAAATTATCAAGTATGCCAATATTGACTTTTATACTTGCTATGATATTCTATCTTTGTAGTTTACATAAGTTACAAACGAGGAGGATATACATGGAGAAACTTATTCTAGTTGGAAAAGTGATATCTGAAGAGATAAGAGCGGAATTAAAAAAAAGGTTATCTTATTAAAGAAACACAATGTAAAGCCTTGTTTAGCAACAATTTTAGTAGGTGATAATCCTTCATCAAAAACTTACGTAAAGATGAAAGGGAAAGCTTGTGAAAGATCGGCATAGGCTCCATTCAAGTCGAACTTCCTGAGGAAACGACAACGGAAGAACTCATTACAGCTATCCAAGAGTTAAATAACGATTCAAATGTTCATGGTATACTTCTCCAACATCCAGTACCGAACCACATTAATGAACGTAAAGCTTTTGAAGCAATTGACATAGCAAAAGATGTTGATGGTGTGACTAGCGTTGGATATGGACAAACAGCTCTAGGTTTTGGACATTATCCTTCCTGTACGCCAGCGGCAATTATGAAAATATTAGACTTCTATCAAATTCCTATAGAGGGAAAACGCGCTGTAGTAGTGGGGCGCAGCCCAATCTTAGGTAAGCCTGTGTCATCTTTACTCTTAAACAGAGATGCTACGGTTACGACTTGCCATTCAAAAACAAATGACCTTCCTGACATATTAAAAGAAGCTGATCTAGTGGTTGCCGCTATTGGAAAACCTAATTACCTCAAAGGAGAATGGTTAAAAGAAGGGACTGTAGTCCTTGATGCAGGTTATAACAAAGGGAATATTGGCGATGTAGAATATGAAAGTTGTTATAAGGCGGCTAGCGCTATCACTCCTGTACCTGGAGGGGTAGGACCCGTAACAATAGCTACCTTATTAAAACATACGGTAGAAGCAGCTGAAAAAACATTATAAAAACGAGCATCTGTCTATTTTCTATAATATAAACACAAATCGCAATAAAATCTGATTTTATTGCGATTTTATCTACTACATTTATTCATTAGTATTGTATCAAAAAGTCTTAGGATTACATTTACCGCAAAGAGAATAAAGCCCCTAAAGTCAGGCTATCTCCTGACTCTAGGGGCTCTTCTAACATTCTTTTAATCCATCTGTTTCGCCAGAAAAGTCGCTGCTGTCTGTGCGGCCTTTTTCTCCAGCTCGCCAAACGGTTTCTTGTCCTTGCTAAACAACATTACACAGCCGATTGGGTCGCCGCTTGCGATAATCGGGTGGATCACATAGGATCCTAATGATTCTTCCTTATTTTCGATAATTTCCATTGATGATGCCGTATCTTGCATATATGATTCACGCTGATCTAATATTTGATCAATTTGCTTGGAAATATGTTTGCCTAAGTAGTCTTTCTTCGATTCACCCGCGACCGCGATGATCTCATCTCGATCACTAATAAGTACAGATATATGCAAAGAATCAAACAATGCTTCTGCATATTCGGTTGCGAAGTCTCCTAGCTCACTAATAGGCGAATACTTCTTCAAGATCACTTCCCCATCCCGATCGACAAAAATCTCCAGAGGATCCCCTTCTCGAATTCGAAGCGTCCGACGAATTTCCTTTGGGATGACCACCCTGCCTAAATCATCAATACGACGTACAATTCCAGTTGCCTTCATTCATCATTAACCTCACTTTCGCTTAATACACATAATTTAACAAACAGCTAATTATGTTGTAAGGTTAGTATGCTGAATTAATCTGGAAACTATACCTTTTTTCGGGGAATTTTTCACTTAGTTGACAGGTACGATCTTCACGTCATGTAATGACTCGACAAAAGACCGTATCATTTTAAAAATTGCTGTTTTCTTCATTCCAACATCAACTAAAGGCTATCGTCCTTGCCAATATCCACCTCGGCCGCCTATAGCCAGATTACTTCTGCCATAACGTCCACAAATCTTGAACTATGGGTTATTTTTTACCTAAGAAATCGAAAGCCTGCAGATTGTCTAAGTAGTACTCAAAAGATTCTGAATCAAAAGTGCCATTTTCCTTCGTCTTTTCTTGTATAACTGCACCAGTAAGAGCACTTAGATAAGCATTGAGTTTGCTGCTGTCTGCATGCATCTACCATTCACTAATATATTCCCCATCTTTAGATTCTAATGCCAGTGTGATTAAACGCCCTTCCATCCAGTCTATTCCCCACTGCACATAATCTTCGGTACCCGGTTCCACATTCGACAAGTCAAATGGATGCTTGATATTATCTTCTACATCTTCTTGATGTTCTAATTTCTCCTCCTGTGTAAACAGAGCAGTTAGTTTATCTGGATGACTAATATTCAATACGGCAAACACATACCGATAATCTACTTGATCACTTCTTTTTAGGTGCAGTACCTTCTCTTTAGGAATGATTTCCGCATCGAATTTTTCAATTAAAATGCTAAGCCTCTTCTCGTATTCAACGTATCTCAAACTAAACAGCAGGTACGGCCTTCATATCACGTAAAGCCTCGACAAACTCAGCCAAGATATCATATCGCTTCACGTATTGCTGTTTATCGAACTTAAATTCAATCTTCAACTTGCGCTCTTCTGTACCTAATTGAACAATTCTGCCGTACTGGTTGGCAAATTCAAATAATTTGGCTCCATCCAGCTCTCTGCTTCGTTCTTCCTCGACAATTACTTCGATTGTTTGCTTGCGTTCTGTAACAGATTCCACTCGCTCCTTCTTCAACATCATCTTCAAGGCGGACACATGCAGCAAGTTCTCCACAGGTTCTGGATAATCGCCGAAACGGTCAATCAACTCGTCACGCAAGTCATGGATATCCTCTTGGGAATAAACAGATTGGAATCGTTTATACATATCAATTTTCTGCTTCTCATCGGCAATATAATCATCTGGAATATAGGCATCCATTTTCAAATCTAGCTCAACCTCAAATGGCTGTACCTCTTCAATTGTTTTGCCTTGTTTCTTCGCCTCTACGGTCTCCTTCAGCATTTGCGAATACATATCAAAACCAACCGAATCAATAAAACCGTGCTGTTGAGCACCTAGAATATTCCCAGCGCCTCGAATCGATAAGTCACGCATGGCAATCTTGAACCCGGATCCTAATTCGGTAAATTCTTTGATGGCTTGCAGACGTTTCTCGGATACTTCGGTTAATACCTTATCCTGATTATAAGTGAAATAGGCATAGGCTACCCGATTAGAGCGCCCTACACGGCCGCGGAGCTGATAAAGCTGGCTCAGACCCATCCGGTCGGCGTTATACACAATCAAGGTATTGACATTCGGAATGTCTACACCAGTCTCAATAATCGTGGTGCTGACTAAGACATCAGCTTCTCCCTCTAAGAAGGAGAACATCACGCTTTCGAGCTCCGTTTCATTCATTTGGCCATGGGCTACTGCCACACGGGAATCTGGTACTAATGCCTGAATATCTTGGGCAATCTTCTCAATCGAATCGACACGGTTATATAAAAAGTAAACCTGCCCGCCCCTTGCCAATTCACGTTCAATAGCTTCTCTTACTAAGGGTGCGTTATATTCCATCACATACGTCTGAATCGGGAAACGATTCTCCGGCGGTGTCTCAATAACAGACAGATCACGGACACCTAACATCGACATATGCAATGTCCGCGGTATTGGTGTAGCAGTCAATGTTAACACATCGACATTGGTCTTTAATTGCTTGATCTTCTCTTTATGCTTCACGCCAAAACGCTGTTCCTCATCGACGATCAATAAGCCTAAATCTTTGTAGACTACATCTTTAGACAGCAAACGGTGTGTGCCAATAACGATGTCTACCGCTCCTGTTTTTAGCCCTTTGAGCGTCTCTGTTTGTTGTTTTCTTGTACGGAAACGGCTCAACAAACCAATATTGATCGGATAGTCCTGGAAGCGTTCCATCACTGTTTTATAATGTTGTTGTGCCAGAATTGTCGTAGGAACCAAAATTGCTACCTGTTTTCCATCTGCGATTGCCTTAAAAGCCGCACGAATGGCAACTTCTGTTTTACCATAGCCTACATCCCCACAAAGCAGACGGTCCATTGGCCTTTCCTTCTCCATGTCTTGTTTAATTTCTTCCACACAACGTAACTGATCATCGGTTTCTTGATAAGGGAAAGAGCCTTCAAAATCATGCTGTAATTCATTATCATGCGAAAAGGCATACCCCTTCGCTGCCTCTCGCTCAGCATAAAGCTTCATAAGGTCATCTGCTATGTCTTCTACCTTGGATTGAACCTTGCTCTTTACCTTCTTCCAGTCATTACCGCCCAAGCGGTACATTTTCGGTTCTTTGCCTTCTGATCCCACATATTTTTGTACTAAATCGATTTGATCAATCGGTACAAATAATTTATCATCACCAGAATATTTAATCAGCATAAAATCTTTGTGCAAATTATTGATTTCTAGTGTCTCAATACCAATGTAGCGGCCAATACCATGGTTTTGGTGAACAACATAATCGCCAACCTTCAGTTCCTGATAACTTTTAATCCGCTCAGCATTGGATATTTTCTGTTTCCGCTTTTTTCTTGTAGTTTGTTGCTTAAATAATTCACCTTCCGTAATAATCGCCAGCTTATGCATAGGCAATTCGAAGCCGCCGCTGATACTTCCTGTTGTGACTACTGGGTGCTCAAGCGGCAGGTTTGGCATAGCCGCACTCACTGTTGCACTCATTTGATAATCATCCAGGACAGATTGAACCTTCTCGATTCGGTTCTGATCTGGTGCCAAAATAATCACGGAATAATTGGCCTTATGCCACCGCTCCATTTCATTTTGTAATAAGTTCATTTGGCCATGGAATTGCTGCATGGCACGGCAGGAAATACTAACAATATTAGCAGGAGCGGTATTAGGAATATGGCGCAGAAAGACAGACATATAGATACGTGTTTGTTTCATATTTTGCCACACTGTATGCCAGTCAAAAGACAGATGGGCATCATGCACCACTTTGCCGCGTTGTAAATTATCCTTGAACCACTCCTGTTCCTCTGTATCTAAGTGAGATGCCGTCTCTTGTATTCTACTCATCTCATCCAAAATAATCAGCCCATCTTCTGGGAGATAATCTAGTAAACTATATTGATTATCATAGAAGAAGGATACATATTTCTTCATACCTTCGAAACGTTCACACTGTTCTAAACGATCTATATCATTCCGAATCGTTTCCATAAGTGTCTGTTGATCTGCTTTATTCTTGATTTTCTTGATGGAATGCGATAAGGCAGCCTCTATTTTTTGTGAAGCCGCTACCAAATCTTGTTCCTTCAGCAATAACTCTGTTGCTGGTAAAACAACTGCTTTATCCAATTTTTCTAATGACCGCTGAGATTCTGCATCGTAATAACGAATCGAATCGATCTCATCATCAAACAGCTCTATACGCAGCGGCTGGCGCTCTGTTAATGGATAAATATCAATGATTCCACCACGCAAACTAAATTCTCCCGGGCTGTCCGCCATATCTTGTCTCACATATCCCATATCTACTAATCGGGATAATGTCTGATCTATGGAAAGGATTTGCCCCATCTCAAAGGTTAATTGATATTGTTCCCAATAGCTTAACGGCGGTAACATCCGCTTGAGAGCAGCTACTGGTGCAATTAGAATGGCTTCCTCATGAGCCAGCCACTGTGTTAAGGCGGCAATACGCTGACTAAGTAATTCCGGACTGGATACCGCCAGCTCTGAAGCCAATAATTCATTGACTGGATATAAATAAACATGGGAATGCTCTGCAAATTCCATGATATCATCATACAGTTGTTGTGCTTGCGTTAATTGATGTGTCACAATTAATGTTTTTTTATTGGTTGACTCTTGCAGTAAGGTGGCAAACACACTTCTAGCAGAACCAGATAATCCTGCAATAAACTGCTCCTTCAATCCCGATGCAACGCCATCTATTACAGAGTGCACATCATCATGTTGTTTTAAAGCCTGTTTTAACTCGTACATAACGCTCCCCCTGTTTTTCTTCCCGTTATAGTGCGTGTTCAAAAAGTCCAGTGAAAAAGGCCATCATCGGTTAAGTTCGCAACATTATAAGACTGCGGTTACTCGTCCCATCAAAAACATTTGTTGCAACACCGATACTAGCACATTCTATGCGTCGAAATTTCAAGCCGACGCAGCTTTGAGCAAATGGTCTTGCACGCCGGAAAAGTGACTTTCTTTTCCAAGGAACGGAACGTATGTCTTTCATACGTGAGTAACAGAAAAGCAAGCCAACGCAGAAGTTAGATGCACCATTTTTATTGGACTTTTTAAACATCCTCTTATAGTTCTTTTATTACAGTAATAACTGACCATGTTCCCCTTGATAATCAAAATATCCAAGGGAATCATGGACATGATAACTGGTAACGAGGCATAAGCCTTTTTGTTTGAAGTCTTATGTCATACTTTGACTTCCTTATTATTTCCTATATCGACCAAATTCGACTGCATTTTACATATACGGGCATATTCACGCAAAAATGCTTTGGTCAAGCCACCAAAGCTGTGTAACCTATAATATATTATTGAATAAAATAATCAAGCTCATGATATTGTGGATTTTGTTCTAACAATTGCTGGCAATATTCACAAATGACCTGAAAGGTAATGGTTTGATCCTGGTGATATGCCATTAATTGCTGCTTCTCTTTATCAGATAATAATTGCCAGTCGATTTGTTCTAAATCAAGCACTTGTGACTGAAGACTTCCCAGCTCTGTTCTGCAATGCTTACAAACATAATTGATAGTCATCTTGGCCTCTCCTTTGTATGAGATCAGGTTACTTATTATCTTAACCAACACTCATCCAAGTTATTCAGCAAGATGACAGACTATTGATTATATTCATTCATTACTTGTGGAAATGGCTTCGACATCCATGCTTCCATCGATTCCGCTGCAGCAGCGATGGACTTTTCCAATACCTCTCGATCCTGTTTATCAAATTTTCCTAACACATAGTCTATTACCGGTATAGGTCCATCTGGCCTACCAATGCCGAAGCGCAGGCGATTAAATTGTTTTGTGCCTAATTGTTCAATACAAGATCGTACGCCATTATGTCCGCCATGACCGCCTGTTTGACGAAGTCTGATCTTACCTAATGGTAAATCCAGATCATCATAGATTACCGTCACTTGATCCTCTGTTAGATCGTAATAATCCATTAACGGCTTCAAAGATTCACCAGATAAATTCATATATGTCTGCGGCTTAAGCAGAATAACCTTCTCGGTACCGAGAGTTTCTATGCTATAATGACCGTTGAATTTACGTTTATCTAACTTCCAACCATTGCGATTCGCTATCTCATCCACGACCATAAAGCCGATATTATGTCTTGTTTTTCGATATTTCAAACCTGGATTTCCTAAACCAACAATACATTTCATGATTTGAACTACTTCCTTTATAGAATTCTTAAGTTATAGTGTAACATAAATAAACATTCAAGGCATTATCAGAAAAACGGAGATCTTGTCGTCAAGCATGACTGCCACAGAGGCGTTCTGATCAAACTGTCTCTTTCGAATAAAATGACACAGTCATAAACTGTTCAATCGCCTCACTAAATACCTCTGGCAGCTCTGTGTTCAACTCGTGGCCTCCGCCTGCAATCAGCTCCAGCTTGGCATTTGGTATATTTGTTGATAATTCGATTGCCGCTTTTTTATTTGGTTTATCTCGCTCACCGCAAAGTACCAATGTTGGTATCTGAATAGAAGCCAGCTGTTTATGCATATCTAATGTATGCAGCGACCTCATTAATTGCAAGGCCTGGGCTTTTGTTAAACCCATACGGGTGAACATTTTTTGCGGTAATATTCGAAATATCATGTTTTGAAATGTAAATAAGGGAGAGCTGGCAATTTGATACTGTGTCCCTGAAAGAATCAACCCTTTCAACATTGTATGCTGTTCCGCTGCATAGCGTAACGCTAAAATGCCTCCAAGAGATAACCCACATAGAATAAACGGTTCCCTGATGGCTGCCAAATAATCCGTCAGCTTCTGATCAAGCCGTTCTATCGTGAGATCTTGATCTGCTGTCAATTCATTATATAGTGAAACCGCTTCACAGCGATCCTGTCCAATATGACCGACAATCTCATCCCATGCCGATGAAGTCTGCCCTAATCCATGAAGAAATATAAACTTCATTACCTGCTCCCCCAACCATCACCATATTGTTCTGTCTTATCCCTATTACAATTGGCAACTTTTCCTTTTATACACAGTTTTACGATTAGTATATCACAACATATACTTCTATATGCCTCGAAAAAATCATGCCTAACGTATGTGGAAAAGAGTGGTGTGATATTTAATTGGTTACTGGCCACTCCAAGGCATTTACCAGCCACTCAGCATTGTTTAACTCGATTATTTAACACTGAATTGAAAACGGTGAAAAGACGCAACTATTATCGTTGCGCCTTCCTCATCTATTTATTCTTCATCATCATCGCTTGATTTTTGGTTAATAACTTCTGGCTCTGCCGGTTCTTCCTGTTCTTCGACTGGTTCTGGCTCTGCGTTTGGAACGAGAATAGACACAACTGCTGTATCGCCATCCTCCACGATCTCGTAGTTGCTCCCAGCCTTAACATCTGATACTAGGATACTGTCGCCAACACCCAGTTCAGAAACATCAACTGTGATCTGTTCAGGGATATCACCCGGTTTTGCCAAGATTGAGATTTCGTACAATGGCTGCTGTAATACACCATTATCCTGTTTCACACCAACCGCTTCGCCTTCCAGCACGACTGGTACTTGTACTTCTCTCTCTTCCTTCATATTAACAGCATAAAAGTCTACATGTACTAATGAATCCTTAATTGGATCGATTTGATACTCGTGTAACATGACGTCAACGGAATCTCCATCGATTTGAAGGGAAATAATCGCATTCCTTCCTTCATCTCTCACTGTTTTTAATAGATCAATGCTATTAACAGAAATGGCTTGAGGTGTTACTTGATAACCATAAATGATAGCTGGAACTTCTCCTGATGTTCTTAGTGCTTTCGTATTTGAAGTCTTTAAGTCTTCTCTCTTATTAGCTGTTAATGCTACTGCCACAATACATCACCCTCCATAATTTATCACTTATATCTTATATATTTCCCGCGAATGGGATAGACTAAACCTATTTTGCACTATATTCATATAGATATCATCGTTTCATGGAAAACTAAGTATAAGGAAAACGCTGATGGTACATTGATAACACACGCATTGGCTAACTTGCTTACATCGTTCGGACTATCAATCAAATAAAATACTTACCGTTTTACGTTCATGGACACGAATAATAGCCTCGCTAATCAAAGGTGCTACCGATAATTGTGTAAGCTTATCGATTTTTTTCTCTTCACTTAGAGGAATACTGTTTGTCACTACTAATTCTTTGATTGGAGAATTTTCGATACGCTCTATGGCTGGCCCTGATAAAACAGGGTGTGTACAACACGCATAGACTTCCTTAGCTCCATTCTCGATTAAGGCATTAGCTCCTAAGGTGATTGTCCCAGCTGTATCAATAATATCATCAATCAAGATAGCTGTCCTTCCCTCGATATTGCCGACAATATTCATCACTTCTGCCACATTTGGACGAGGTCTGCGTTTGTCAATAATAGCAATGGGAGCTTTTAATCTCTCAGCTAGCTGACGAGCACGTGTCACACCGCCATGATCTGGCGATACCACAACGACATCTTCAAAATCTTTCTTACGCCAGTAGCTGGATAGGATTGGTACGCCTACCAGCTGATCAACCGGAATATCGAAGAAGCCTTGAATCTGTGGTGCATGCAAATCTAAGGTAATCACACGAGTCGTACCCGCTACTTGTAATAAATCGGCAATAAGCTTTGCCGTGATCGGCTCACGCGCACGAGCCTTACGGTCTTGCCTGGCATAGCCATAATAAGGGATCACAATATTAATCGATTTAGCAGAAGCCCTTTTTAAAGCGTCAATCATAATCAGTAATTCCATGATGTGCAGATTACCTGGTTCACAAGTGGATTGCACCACATATACATCACAACCTCGTATACTTTCTTCGATATTAATCTGGATTTCACCATCACTAAACTTTGTTACCGAGCTTTTTCCTAGTTCTACACCAATGTTGGCTGCAATCTCTTCAGCTAACTTTGGGTTTGAGTTTAATGAGAATACTTTTAAGGATGAATCCTTATAGGACATTTCTATACCTCCATGTGCTGTTTATTTATATTTCTTTGCGTAATCTTCTTTGTTTACTTGTTTTGCCCGGCCAATCGATAAGGCATCGCTTGGTACATCTTCATGGATGGTAGAACCTGCTGCTACAAGAGCTCCCTTACCAATTCTTACAGGAGCGATCAAATTAGCATTACAACCGATAAACGCCTCGTCTTCAATAATGGTTTGGAACTTATTCTTGCCATCATAATTTACTGTAATAGTGCCACAGCCCACATTGACATCACTGCCTATTTCCGCATCGCCAATATAGCTCAGATGTGATACCTTACTATTATTATCTACCTTTGCCTTTTTAATTTCAACAAAATTACCTATTTTCACCCCATCACCAATATTTGCCTCTGGACGGATATGGGCGAACGGGCCGATCTGAACCCTTTTTCCAATATGACTAGCATTGGCTACACTATGGCGTACAACCGTTCCTTCACCAATATGGCAATTATTTATTTCGGAATGAGGGCCAATTACAGCGTTTGATTCGATGACTGTACTTCCTTTTAGCACCGTACCTGGCTCAATCACAACATCTGGTGCAATCACTACATCCGCACCAATATAGGTATGAGCCGGATCAATAATGGTCACACCATTCCTCATATGATATTCATTAATACGCTGTTTCATGAGTGACTCAGCTTGTGACAAGGCTACACGGTCATTCACCCCAATCGTTTCTGAAAACCGAGCGGTTTGGAATGCCGACACTTTTTGTGCCTGCTGCTGAGCAATTTCTATTACATCTGGTAAGTAATATTCTCCTTGTGCATTATCATTTGACACCTGCTTTAATGCGTCAAACAACAAAACATTGTCAAAACAATACGTACCAGTGTTAATTTCTTGCACTGCTAGTTCTTCTGCTGTTGCGTCCTTTTGCTCCACGATTTTACTTACCTGACCTTGATTATCACGCACAATTCTTCCATATCCTGTCGGATCATTTGCTTGGGCAGTTAAAATGGTTACAGCGGCCTCTTCCTGTTCATGATGTTCTAATACCGCTTGAAGCGTTTCTTTCGTTAACAGAGGAGTATCTCCACATACAACAATAGTTGTTCCTTGTTTGCCGTTTAAATGTGTTTCTGCTTGTTGGACAGCATGACCTGTTCCTAGCTGCTCTTCTTGTACTACAAAGCGTACGGTATCTCCTAATTGTTCTTGTACTTGCTCTGCACCAAAACCCACTACTGTGATAATTTCTTCAAGCCCTAACGGCTGTAATTGGTCTACTACATGCTGAACCATTGGTTTCCCCAGCACAGGATGAAGCACTTTATACAATTTAGACTTCATCCTCGTACCCTTGCCTGCCGCAAGAACGATCGCGTATCGATTTGACAAATTAGTTCCTCCGTTCTATTTTATAATCTCTCTATATTATATCTATTGATAAAGGTACAATAATCTCCAATTATGACTATAAACGAAAAATGGCTTATTTTCAATAAAGATCCCTGAAAAAAGTAAGGAATAACAAGCTGTGATTGGGAAGTTCCTCCAGTTTATACGGCACAAATATAGAAGCAGGACAAGGTTTTTTTCCACATAAAAAAACCTAACCAAAAAATGATTAGGTTTTCTTTCATTTTTATGAAACACCAGCTTCTTCGTAGGTCACCTCGGCCTCTCCAGCATTCTCGTACGCCTCTAAAACAGCGTCTTGAATCTTGGCTCTCGTGCCAGAATTAATCGGATGTGCGATATCCCTGAACTCTCCATCTGGGGTACGCTTTGAAGGCATAGCTACAAACATACCATTTTTTCCATCAATCACACGAATGTCGTGTACCACAAATTCATGATCTAATGTAATGGAGGCAATGGCACGCATCCGGCCATCGGTATTCACGCGGCGTAATCTTACGTCAGTTATTTCCATTATGGCTCACCACCTTTTCCCTATATAAGAACTTAATTACAATAATTCAACATAACTTTTAAATTTCCTTCTTTAATCTGAAAATATTTTAATTTTTCTGATTTTTAGTAAGAAAGGGAGGTAAGAGGGATAAAGCGCTGTCATTTTGTGGATTTATTTACTAGGCCAGTTAAGCTATTGCACAGCTGTGACAATCGTTATATTGTCAACAGCTATGCAATAGTCCCTCCATTTTCCAAACCAGTCTAACCAGTATTATTTGTTGAAGAAATAGTTCCCTTTTGTTACTTCAATCTCTCGATTATTGGAGTCTACATTTTTTATCTGCAGTAACGACGTATAATCGTCCACTACACGCTCTTCTTCTTCGTCTTCGGCTTCAGCTAGTACGCCGATAGCCTTGACATTGGCATCAAATTCCTTTAACAAGCTCTTGATCCCATTGATGGTTCCGCCTGCTTTCATAAAATCATCAATAATACAGACATTCTCCCCTGGCTCTAGGCTTCGTTTGGATAATACCATCGTTTGAATCTTCTTAGAAGACCCGGAAACATAATTAATGCTGACAGTAGACCCTTCTGTTACCTTGGGGTCACGACGCACAATCACAACTGGTACATTTAAATAACTTGCAACTGCATAAGCTAACGGGATCCCTTTTGTTGCGACCGTAACAATCGAATCAATCTTCAAATTAGCAAAACGGGAGGCAAACAACCGGCCAATTTCTTTCACAGTCACTGGATCACCCAATATATCACTCATAAATAGATAACCCCCTGGCAGAATCCGTTCAGGGTCTTCCAACTTTTGACATAAGACATTAATAACTGATTCGCTTCTTTCACTATCTACACTTGGTATATATCGTACACCTCCAGCTGCACCAGAGGTTGACTCTAGAAAACCAATACCATCAGCAATAAACATGCGATTGATAATCGCTAAATCCTCACTAATCGATGACTTCGCTGCACCACATTTCTCTGAAAAAAAAGGCAGAGAAATTAATTTCATCGGATGCTCTACTAAATAATTGGTCATCGAAACAAGTCGATCACTTCTTTTCATTATCACACCTCAAAATCCGAATATTTTAAGGTATAATATAACATTTTATTCGTGTTTAATCAAGTATTTGTTGAGGTGCCTAATAAACGAACGACATATACTTCCTCACAAAAACCCCTTAAGCTATTGTAAATTCGATTGGCACGGCTTTGCTGTTGTACCAAGCCAAAGACCGTAGGACCACTGCCGCTCATTAATACAGCGTCAGCACCAGATCGTTTCATTTGCTGTTTAATTTGCTCTACTTCGGGATTTTTCGGTAATGTGACAATTTCCAAAACATTTTTCAATCGGTCACATACACCTTGATAATTCGACTGGTTAATTGCTTGAATCATGCCTTCCGTATCAGGGTGATCCAATTGGTCTAACTGTAAAGACTGATAAACCGATTGTGTTGATACACCTTGTGTCGGCTTCGCCAATACTACCCAGCATTGAGGCGGAGCCGGCAGCTCGATAATTTTTTCGCCTCGTCCTTTTGCAAGTGCGGTAGAGTTATATACACAAAATGACACATCCGAACCTACCTCTGATCCCAATACCGCTAATTCAGACACAGGTATCCTCAAATCCCATAAACGGTTCAGCCCTCTCAATGTTGCTGCTGCGTCACTGCTTCCTCCAGCCAGACCGGCTGCAACAGGAATCAGCTTGTCTATCTTAATGCGTACCCCTTTATTGACTTGGTAGCGATCTTTTAATAACTTGGCTGCTCGGTAAGCCAGATTTCGTTGATCGTTTGGTACAAACCGGTTTTCACTAACAATTTCTATCGTACCCTCTTCTAACAAATAAAATTCAAGCCGATCAGCGAGGTCGACTGTTGTCATCACCATTTCTATTTCATGATATTGATCTTCCCGTTTATAGAGTACGTCTAAGGTTAAATTAATTTTGGCGGGAGCTTTCTCTGAAATATACATACTCAATTCACCTTCTGATTCTAATTAATTGTCCCTATCTGTCCTAACCAGCAGATAGTTGAAGAAATGACAAGTCCTTTTAGTACGTGTAATCATTTCACTTTATGTAAAGATACCATAAAATCTGTTAAAAGCGCAAAAAGGACAAAGTCTTTGACTCTGCCCTTTTCACTGTTATTTCTTCTGCATACTTTCCTCTGCTATTTCTATAGCTCTTTTTACCATGTTTCCAGCGTCTCTTGTTGTAATGCCACCCCAGCCATCTTTCTTCACCGTATCATAAAACCCTAATTCCTTGGCAAGCTCTTCCTTAAACTCCGTCGACATCATACCACGTCTTCTAGCCATTGAAGCAACTCCCCTTCTGTCGTTATTAACGACAAGTATAGTTTATGCCTTTTCCATCCGGCCATTCACGGCAAAATTAGGGGAGAAGAACAATTGATAGCAACTGTTCTGATATATTTCCTTCTTATACTGTGTGCCAAAGGGGAAGCAAATCAACGAAGAGATCCGCTGCTTATCATTTTAGTGAACATCCTCTATAACAAAAGCTTTCGTCACCAGAATTCTGATGATGACGAAAGCTTTTGTACTTACTTATATAATTAGCTCATCTAACAACCGAACAGTAAGGTGTCCTTACTGTTCTCCAGATACTGCTTCTAATTTCTCAGTAAAGCTTAGTTCAACTGTTTCAGTAAGAATATCTGCATAGCTGTAAGAAACTCGTTCAAATGCATTTTCATCTTGATCAAGTTCCACAATGAAAACCGAAGGATACATCTCCGCTAATACACCACAGCGTTCAACGATTTTCTTCCTTCCATCATTTGCCTTAATTCGCAGACGTCTGCCTATGTTTCCTTCTAAACCTTGTTTAATTTCAACTAATGTTTTAGCCACTACACTCCACCTCACTACGTTCTATTATACAAGCTATTCGTAAAAAAGTCAACCAAAAATCTTTTATTATAACAAGATTATTTAATCCATGTCAATAAAAAAATTTGCATATTTCCTAATTAGTTTTCCTTATTCTAAGAAAATTATGTATTCGATAGAGCTAAAAAGTAAAGAAAGTTAAGAAAGTCAATGAAAATTGCTTGTTTATATACTTTTTGCTAGATAAATTTTTATTTTTAATAAGGCAGAACTATTGGCTTCGATAAATGGGTAAAATATACAAAAAGAAACTTAATCGTTGTTATAGCTAATAGCCATGTCCATTTCGATTCTGAAAATTCACTTTCACTGATGTACAAAGACGACACTGCTTAAGCAAATAACGCTTGATACAGCTTCCAACTCCTTGTCAGCAACCATTTAACCTTTGACAAGGACAGAAACGGCTATTTCTGGAACGACAGGCATGCAAAGCGTTCTTTTAAAAACGTAGAGATTGGAGCGTCACAACGGAGATAAAGAAAACACAGCGGCGGAAGGAGTCGATGTTGACTTATCGTAGGGCGTGACGTGACATATCTAAAGTTTGGCGCTGGGAGCTGGACATGGCTATTCTTGAATAAGAATGTACGCATGAAAAATTATATACTTTCTGATCCTACAAAAAACCTAGGGAATGGTATCCCTAAGTTCCTTATTGATTTATTTGGGCATAGAAGTAATTGACTAATAGAGCAAATTCATCCATATTTAATGATTCACCGCGCCTCGTTCCATCTATATTTGCAGCTTGAAAACCAGTTTCAATCTGTTCCTTTGTCAATATATCTTTAAAGTGACGAGACAGATTATTACGCAGCGTCTTCCGTCTTTGTTGGAAACTCGCCTGTACAAGATCAAAAAAGAAGTTCTCATCATGTACTTTTACTGGCGGCTGCTGCCGCTTCTCTAAATGCAAGACAGCTGATTCAACCCTTGGCTGTGGGATAAACACGGTTGTTGGTACTGTCATTTTGACACTAGCCTCTGTGTAATACTGAATAGCAATAGATAAAGAACCGTATTCCTTTGTGTTTTCTGCAGCAGCCATCCTCTCCGCTACTTCTTTTTGCATCATGACGGTAATACTTGTTATCGGCAGATTCAACATCAAGAGGTGCATTAATATTGGCGTTGTTATATAGTATGGTAAGTTCGCCACTATTTTTACCGGACGATCATCTTGAAAATAATCATTCCACAAGTTGGAAATATCTGCCTTCAAAATATCTTCATTAATAATTCGCACATTATCATAAGCTGATAAAGTATCAGACAAAATGGGCAGCAGGCGTCCATCAATCTCAAACGCAGCGACCTTATGGGCTGCAATTGCCAATTGTTCCGTCAACGCACCTATTCCCGGACCAATTTCGATTGCATTTATTTCCTCGGAAATATTCGCATGTTGGATAATATTGCGCAATATATTGACATCAATAAGAAAGTTTTGACCTAAGCTTTTCTTGAATGAAAACCCATATTTATCCAATATATCCTTTGTTCGTGTTGGTGTTGCGATTGCCTTATAATCACTCATTGACGTTCCTCCTGTATAATCTGCTTCATTACTGCTTCAAATTCTGCTTTTTCTATCTCAAACATCTGCAGCCTCTTCAATAGCTGTTTACCATTGGTATGGCCAATACGCAGCTGTTTGCTTAGTTGTGCTCTTCGCACGCTTGCATATTTCCCGCCAATCAAGCCGAACCGCAGCAAATCGGATTTGCTGATATCTGATGCCCTTCCTTCTGTTAGCTCATATACCTGACTTAGAGCCTGACGCAGCGTTTCTAAGGAGGCATGCTCAATACCTAAGCTTTTATCTTTATTCTTCCGTGAAATAGCCTCTTCTCTTGATAAAAAGGCATGCTTACAACCAGGCACATGTTGATCAATTATTTGCCGGATCCGCTGCCCAGGATAATCCGGATCTGTGAAAACAATGACGCCTCGCTTTTCCTTGGCATGTGCAATTTGTTCCAATATATTTTTATTAATAGCAGAACCATTTGTCTCAATGGTATCTACATCAAATACTTGCTTTAATTTAGCTGTGTCATCTTTTCCTTCTACAACAATGACTTCTTTTATCTTTAACAAGGGCTGCTCCATAGCTGTTATCCTCCATTCAACTATCGATAACAATTTGTATATAGTGTACCACAAAGTCCTCACAGCTTCAGAGCTAATTGCCTTCACAATACAACATAACGGTTTATTATGGAGGATGCAAAAAAGCTATTGCACCATCAGCTACCTGATAGCGCAACAGCTTCTTAAGTTATATTTAATCGATGATTTTCACTTGGACATTTTGCACACCATAATTTACGGCTTGTTCTGAAGATGGCATATGCAGATCAATTTTATTGCCTTTAATATTACCGCCTGTATCCCTTGCTATGGCGTAGCCATAACCTTCTACCCAGACTTTCGTTCCCAATGGGATTACACTAGGATCTACTGCAATCACACCATTCGGATTTGCCTTTAAATCGTAGCCGGTAGCAGTCAAACCACGGCCATCACAAGATGAACAGTCCCAGTTATAGGCTGTCGCTTGCATATAAAGAGTCTTCCCCTCTTCTTTTGGTTCTTCCCCTCGCGAAACAGGCTCAGCCTCCGCTGATTCGGACGTATCTGCTGCGGCCGTTGTTACTGTCTCAGGTTCAGGTGCTGGAGACTTTTCCTCTTTCGGCGCTTGTTTTGTTTCTTCCTTAGCTGGTTCCTGTTCTTGTGCCACAGTAACCTCTGGCTCATCCGCTAATTCCGGCTCAGGTTCTTCTTCTTTTGTACCGATAGCCAAGATGCGGTCTTCACTATCTTGCGTAACCTCTTCTTTAATTAGTTTACGGGACACTTCTTCCCCATTCTCTAATACAACTTCGTAATGTTTCTCTATCGTGCCAGGTTTGCCTTCTGAGACAACCTCTTCTGTACCTTTCTCCAACGAATCATCATTTCGTTTTACTACCTTTGCCTCTTGCTTCTCTTTAATAACATCTGTAACCTTCTCTACACGTACAATATGAATAGCTTCGTTTTGTTCAACGACGGTATCTTGTTCAGGTTGTACACGGTCTAATTTACTTAACTCAATCTCATTAGCTGCTAGTAATTCTTCGACAGTGCTTCCAGGTGTAACCCATACATCCTCTTGTGCATCTTGATCATGAATAGCTACTTGGAAGGCCTTATCGATGGTTAATGCTAACTGATCGTCAATAGGCGTATCTAGTGCAACAGATAGATTATCATTTTCTGTTACTTCAATTCCTTGCTCTGCTAAAAACTCTTCCACTGTAGCGCTTGTAGTAAAGAATTGTTGTTCCTCTTCTCCAATCGTTACAATGACTTCTTTAGCTATTGTATGTTCAATTTCCATGTTGTTAACTAATTGCGTGTCTAAGCTATGTGAAATGTCATCATGTTCAGATACAGTAATTGATAGCTCATCCAGTACATCCCCTACGACATTTGCATGTGTACGGATGTCTGTACGCTCGTCTGCTTGCACAACAGTGACTTCCACTTTAGATAATTCAAAAAAAGAATAACTAATAAATCCAATAATTACAAATAATGAAAGTGCAAATGTGAAGTCTTTGTTGTTCAAGATTCGACGAATACTAAACCCTTTCATGAACGGCTCCCCTTTCTTTTACTCGCCGTTGTATTATATAAAGTTCTTATAAAGGTGTCAAACTAGGTCCATATCACAAAAAAATAGCCAACCTCTTGATTTCAAAAGGTTTGACTATTTATCCAGACTTAATATTTCATTTAGTTTACAATAGTGTAACACCAGTCAAAAAAGAGGCAAAACCCTTTATACCAAAGGAAATATTCTCCTTGACCTTTTCTGATCTGCAGGTCAACACATGCAAGAGAGAAAGGCTTGTATTAGTCCTGAATTTGGAAAAGCCGCTTGGCGTTTTTTGTTGTTTGCTGGCTCAATTCGTCATAGCTTATATCACGTAATGCAGCTATTTGCTCGGCAATAAGCTGCACATAGGCTGGTTCATTCCGTTTACCACGCTTAGGATGCGGTGCCAGAAATGGACAATCCGTTTCGATTAGCAAACGATCAGCGGGGACATACTTGGCTACTTCTTTCGGTAAGTTGGCATTCTTAAATGTAACTGGTCCGCCTAATGATATATAAAAATTCATCTCTAAACAGCTGTCCACATACTCAACCGAGTCATTGTAACAATGCATGATACCGCCTACCTCTTTGGCATCCTCTTCCTGCAATATCTCCACGATATCTTCGGTGGCTTCACGATTATGAATAATAATCGGTAACTTTACTTTCTTCGCGAGTCGAATTTGCTTCCGAAACACTTCTTTCTGTATGTCCTTCGGTGACTTATCCCAGTGATAATCCAATCCCATCTCACCCAGTGCCACCACCTTTGGATGGTTAGAAAGCTCTTCTAACCAAGCCAATTCCTTAGCTGTCATATCAATGGCATCTACTGGGTGCCACCCCACTGCAGCATAAATATGATTATGCTGCTCAGCCATTTCTATTGCCTTTGGGATCGTTTCATGATCAAATCCAACCACTACCATGTATTTCACACCTGCCTGTTCGGCACGTGCCAGTACTTCTTCACGGTCCTCATCAAAATGAGAAACATTTAAATGAACATGTGTATCAAATAACATTGGGTAGGAACCTCCTCTATAGGGTAAGAGAAACGCTTATCCTATATTCAGATAAGCGTTTCTCTTATTTGTTATCTATCGCACGACGGAACCATTTGGCAGATCGCCTGCAACTGTTGCTAATGATAAGGAACCGTCTTTATCCTCGCCTGACAAGATCATGCCCTCTGATAACTCTCCACGCAGTTTCACTGGTTTTAAGTTTGTGACACAGATGACCTTCTTACCAATAAGTGATTCTGGTGTATAGTATTCGGCAATACCTGAAATAACTTGACGCTTCTCTGTACCAAGATCTAATTGAAGACGTAATAATTTATCGGCTTTTTTCATTTTTTCTGCGTGTAACACTTCAGCGACACGTAAATCAACCGTCATAAATTGATCATAGGTAATTTCTTCTTTTGTTTCCTGCTCCTCTTCTGAAGGTTCAGGCGCTGGCGGTGTCATTAAATCCTTGATCTCTTGTACTTCTTTTTCCACATCTAAACGAGGGAAAATAGGGTCTTTTTTAGTTACTTTTGTACCTGCTTCTATCACACCAAATTCAGCCAGGCTTTCCCATGTGTGTAATGCCTCAACTTGTATACCTAACTGGTCAAAGATACGGTATGGCGTTTGTGTTAAGAACGGACGTAATAGAATCGCAATGCGACGCAGACTGTCAGCCAAATGTGCCATCACATTACCCAAACGTTCCTTTTTGCTATCGTCTTTTGCCAATACCCAAGGTTCTGTTTCATCAATATACTTGTTGGTTCGACTTACATACTTCCAAATCTGGGTTAAGGCGATCGAAAAGCCCATATTATCTAAGGATTCTTCGACATTTTCGATCGTTTCTTTTGCTAAGGCCTCCAGCTGTTGATCAAAGTTGTCCTCAGCTGCACGAAATGCTGGAATCTCTCCATCAAAGTATTTATCAATCATCGCAACTGTACGATTTAATAAGTTACCTAAGTCATTGGCTAAATCATAATTGGTACGATCCACAAATGCTTCTGGCGTAAAGACACCGTCTGAACCGAACGGTACTTCACGTAATAAATAATATCGCAAAGCGTCTAAACCATAGCGGTCTGTTAAATCAGTTGGATTTACAACATTCCCTTTCGATTTCGACATTTTACCATCCTTCATCAAAATCCAGCCATGGGCAAATACCTTTTTCGGCAATGGCAGATCTAATGCCATCAGAATAATTGGCCAATAAATCGTATGGAAACGAACAATTTCCTTACTCATTAAATGGACATCTGCCGGCCAAAACTTTTGATAAAGGGAATCGTCATCGGTCCCGTAGCCCAATGCTGTAATATAGTTTGTCAAGGCATCGATCCAGACATAGATAACATGCTTCGGATTACCAGGAACTTTAATTCCCCAGTCAAATGAGGTCCGAGAAACAGCCAAATCCTCTAAACCTGGCTTAATAAAATTATTAATCATCTCATTCTTGCGGCTCTCAGGCTGAATAAAGTCCGGATTTTCTTCATAAAACGCCAATAAACGATCGGCGTATTTACTCATTTTAAAGAAATAAGATTCTTCCTTTACAAATTCAACCGGTCCGCCACAATCCGGGCAGTGGCCATCGACTAATTGTCGTTCGGTAAAGAAAGACTCACAAGAAGTACAGTAATGACCTTCATATTCATCTAAATAAATATCTCCTTGTTCGACAAGACGTGCAAAAATTTTCTCTACCACTTTCTTATGGCGGTCTTCTGTGGTGCGAATATAATCATCATAAGAAATATCGAGCTTTTGCCATAATTCTTTAATGCCGCTCACGATATTGTCGACATATGCCTGAGGTGTGATGCCTGCTTCATCGGCCTTTTTTTGGATCTTCTGTCCGTGTTCATCAGTTCCTGTTAAATAATGTACATCATAGCCGCGCAGCCTTTTATAACGTGCCATGGCATCTCCAGCCACCGTACTGTAGGCATGGCCAATATGTAAATTACCACTAGGATAATATATTGGTGTTGTAATATAGAAAGTTTTCTTTTGCTGAGACATGTTTTACCTCCTTATTTCTATTCTCCATCAGAAAATGAATTATCTAAGATGCTCTTCCGTTTATATTTTCTTTTTTTATAAGCAGTCTGCTTTTATTGTAGCGATTTTTCTAACAAAATTCCATTATTAAAGTGCGCGTTCAAAAAGTTCGATAAAAAAGTTAAGTTCGCAACATCGTATTGCAACACCGATACTAGCACATCCTGTACGTCGAAAGTTTAAGGCGACGCAGCTATGACACGGAGCGTATGCTTTTCATACGTGAGTAGCGGACTTGCACAGGATGGGTTGACTTCTGCGTTGTCCACACGATGCGGACGACCTTAGTAGAAGTTCCCCTATTGTCAACGCAGAAATTCGATGTGTCATTTTTATTGGGCTTTCTGAACAACCTATTAAAGCATTTTTTCCCTGAACATTATAACATAAACCACATTATTTATATTTATTTTTATAAATTATTCTTTTTAAGCCTTACATAACAAGATTTTCTGTTGTTTTTTCTCCTTTGTATTTCGAAAAAACGATGATATTTTGTCGAATTTTATTTGAAAAATTGTTTATTTTATTTAATTTTTTGAAAAAATAACCTTGAAAACCCTTTATTCACCTACTTTTTTTAGAAATATTGAAAAATAATACAAAAACCGTTTGACATTACTGGGAACTAATGGTATTATTACGCTGTAGGTGTCGAATAATGCCGAAAATTTATCAAAGGGGAGAGAAATAAATGAAATCAACAGGTATTGTAAGAAAAGTAGATGAACTTGGTCGTGTTGTAATTCCTATCGAACTACGTCGTACACTAGGAATTGAAGAAAAAGACGCTCTTGAAATTTACGTAGACGACGAGCGCATCATCTTACAAAAATATAAACCTAATATGACTTGTCAAATTACTGGTGACATTTCTGATGATAACTTTACACTAGCTGATGGTAAACTTATCCTTAGCCCAGAAGGCGCAAAACAACTTATTGACGAAATTCAAAAAAAACTTAGCTAATCCAAGATTAACCTGACAAAAAATTTTTATATAGCTGTAGCTTAAACAGGGGACAATACAGCAGAACTTGGCAACTGAATGGCGCACCAACATGACTGGGATGAATCATCATCATACAGTAAATTATCGGCAAAATCATTTTGTTGCGGCACTTGCTGATATTGTCTGTTCTATCCATATAATTAAAACGCGATCATGTCCATGGTCGCGTTTTTCCTCACTATAAAATCAGTTCCACCAGAAAAATAAAAGCTGCTTTCTCGAAACGAGGCATTTGGCGGAACTTATCCACTTCCTGATTTTGGTTTCACATTCATATATAAGTATAACAAAAACCGATTCATCTGCACAGCTACCACACCCATTTTTTGTAAAATGGATAGATAATGTCTTCATTCTTCCAGATGAAAAGCGCTATACACGTCACGCTTTGGCAGCTGGCGATCTTGGGCAGCCTGTTTAATCGCTGCTTTGCTTGAACAGCCTTCTTTATCCATAATTTGTTCAACGTGTTCCTTCAAGGTTAAATCTGTCCACCATATTTCTCCCTGCTGTTCTTCCCTTCCTTCTACCACAATACAGCACTCCCCTTTAATGGGATGTTCTGAGAGCCATTTCACTATTTCCGGCAAAGTACCGCGAATATATTCTTCATACTTCTTGGTTAATTCCCTCACTAAGGCAGCCTGTCGATTGCCATAACGTTCTGCCAAATCCTGCATTGTCTGTTCGATTCGATGTGGAGATTCATATAGAATAAACGTGGTATCCAGTTTTGCTAAATCATCAAATGCTAGTTCGCGATCCTTTGCCTTTCTTGGCAAAAAGCCATAAAAAAAGAAGGTATCTGTTGGTAATCCTGAGCCGACCAAAGCAGTTATAGCAGCATTGGCACCAGGCAAGACCACTATATGTATATCCTGTTGAATAGCGGCTTGAATCATCTCGTACCCTGGATCCGATATTCCCGGCATACCGGCATCACTAACTAAAGCCAGTTTCTGCCCTTCCTGTAGCATTGTGATAATCTGAGCCTGTCTGGATACCTTATTATGTTCATGGTAACTTATCATTTTCTTTTTCAACTCAAAATGATGTAACAGTTTCCCTGTGTTTCGTGTATCCTCGGCCAAAACGACGTCCGCCTCGGTTAAGATCCGTAAAGCACGATAAGTAATATCTTCTAAGTTGCCAATTGGTGTCGGCACAATATATAGTATGCCCCTGTTCTCATTTTGATAGCTCTTCTGGATTTGCATCTGTACCATACCCTTCTTTATGCTCTCTAATCAATTGATCCTTTTGTTTGCGAGTCAGCTTCTTTATCTTGGCTTCAAGCTGCAAGGCCTCAGACTTCGTACAGCAGGACTGCATAAATTGTAATTCAAACGGGGATCTGCCTCGGGTATACTTCGCACCCTTACCTTGTTCATGCATAGCCAAGCGGCGCTTAATGTTATTGGTATAGCCTGTATATAAGGTGTGATCTTTGCATTTCAATATATACACCACATGCTGATTAGTTTCTTTCATACATGATCCCTTCTAACTCTTTCAGATAATGGCCGTGTTCATCCAATAAATAGAGCGGCGGCAACATACGCAGATCAGGCTTGCCATCTCTAATCCCTTCAATCAAAAGGATATTGGCCTCTCTTCCCATCTTGGGATAAACAAATTGAACCCGTTTCGGCTCTATTTTATACTGACGCAACAAAGTAATGATATCGACAAAGCGTGAAGGGCGATGTACCATCGCTAACTTCCCGCCAGATTTAACAAGCTTGCTAGAGGCGGCAATTACATCCTCTAATGAACAGAAGACCTCATGCCTGGCTATTGTTAAAAAATCATTGTTATTAAGATGATGGATATTCGCCGTAGGGAAATATGGTGGGTTTACGGTCACTAAATCAAATTTATTATTTTTAAAATGAGCAGGCATCTCTTTTAAATCACCATGGATGATCTGAATTTGCGATTGGAGATCATTTAACTCCACACTGCGGCATGCCATATCATATAATCGTTCTTGAATCTCCACTCCTGTAATTGGCAAGATTGTTTTCCGTGCTAATAATAAAGGTATAACGGCATTTCCTGTACATAGATCTAATATTTTTCCTCGCTTTTTGGGAACAGAAGCAAATTCGCTTAGTAATACGGCATCTGTAGAAAAAGCAAAAACAGTAGGGCTCTGAATAATTTGCATCGACTGATCCACTACTAAATCATCCAAGCGTTCATCATCTTTTAGTTGCATAAGCTTACTCCTTGTTTCTTATGGTATATCAGACAAAAGGCTGACATCTCTATCCTGCTGTCAGCCTGCCTCATCTCATTATTTTGTTTTGTTTAAGAATAGTAAACAGAAAAGACAATCGCCGTCCTGTCTTGGGCTTCCGAAGTGGACATTACAGATATGGAAACCTTCCTCATAGAGTCTTGCCAGATTATCATACCCTTCTCCAATACCTGTTTCACCTTCATTACCTTGCTCTTCACTCTCTTGGGCTTCCGTTTCATGGTCTAAACGTTGTCTAAGGTGATGATTTTCCATTTCTAGACGGTGATTCTCTTCTAACATTTCACCTAAATGCTGTTTCAAGTCACCTAATTGCTGGTATAATTCACCGATTTGTTCTTCCATATCAGATACTTGTTCAAATAATTCCTTTTTCTTCACGTCTCTTCCACCCCATTATTCTGTGCCCTGGGTACTGATAACTCCTTCATCTATCAATTCATCTAATGTATATTCTACTACTCGTTCTTTCTCAGGGATTTCGATTTGAATCAGACGCTCTAGGATGTTTAGTCCAACTACTTTTCCATGTCCATATGCCGTCTTGATCTCTTCTCCCAGATCAGGCAGCTCTTTCTTAGCTGTTTCATAATCATCATTCTCATACTTTAGACAACACATTAAACGGCCGCATAACCCCGAAATCTTGGACGGGTTTAAGGACAAATTCTGGTCCTTTGCCATTTTAATTGAAACAGGCTCAAAATCGCCTAAGAAAGTAGAGCAGCAAAGCATTCGGCCGCACGGTCCAATACCGCCCAGCAATTTCGCTTCATCACGTACCCCAATTTGGCGTAATTCAATTCGTGTTTTAAAAACAGAGGCCAAGTCCTTCACCAAATTACGGAAATCTACCCGTCCATCTGCCGTAAAGTAGAAAATAACCTTGTTTCGATCAAACGTATACTCCACATCAACGAGATTCATTTCCAGTTCGTGTTCTTTGATTTTCTGCTGACAAGTTTGATAAGCTTCTTCTGCGATATCTCGATTCTCTACCACAACCAGTTTATCCTTATCATTGGCAATGCGGATGACCTTCTTCAATGGCAGGACAACATCTTCCTCGTCTACCTGCTTATTGGATACAACAACTTTCCCAAATTCTATTCCTCTGACTGTCTCCACGATAACATATTCATTGGTTAAAATCGTGGTCTCGTCTGGATCAAAATAATATATTTTACCCGCTTTCTTAAAGCGGACACCAATTACTTCTACCAATTATTTCACCTCTGTATTTGAAGCGTTAGCTGCTCCACTACTAATTGCGGATGCACATTCTGTTCTAACTTACGCTTGGCATGCATGATATGCTGTAAATAATCTGCCGCATGTATTATCGACCAAGCCATACTAGCATCTTCTATTTTCTCACGATGCTGTACAAATACCAATTCAGAAGTCTCATCTAAATGGTAATGCACAATATCTCTAAACCAAAACAATAATAGATCGAGTCCTTCTTGCAATTGGATTCGTTCTTTAAAATGAGGCATCCACTGAGTGTGCACAAAAATCGGCACTTCATTTGGATTATGCTGAAGCATGTCTACTAATTGTACCACTAATTTTCGTGCCTGTGCAAACCAAGTATCCTTACTCTTCTCCATTGCTTCATTCCAATTATTCGTCACCGCTGTCAGCAGACGGGCATTTGCTAATGAAAGCCCCTCTTCTTGAAGCTTCTCTTCCAGTTGTTTTGGCTGCAAGGGTTTAAAGGAAAGAATCTGACATCTTGACCGTATCGTGGATAAGATGGACTGACTGTTCTCCGTTAACAAAATTGCTGTCGTTTGCTGACTTGGCTCTTCTAAAAATTTTAACAGCCGGTTAGAGGCGTTATCGGTCATTTTATCGGCTTGTGAAATAATGTATACTTTCTTATTAGATTCAAGTCCTGTGTACGTAAATTCCTTCTGTAAATGGAGAATCTGTTCTTTTTTTATACTGGCGCCGTCTGGATAAATCATATGTAAATCAGGGTGATTACCGCTCTTAATTCGTTTACAATCACGGCACTGATAACAAGGTTCTCCAGACGTCCGCTTCTGACAAAAAATACTCATCGCAAATAATTGTGCTAACGTCAACTTGCCTGTGCCTTTATCACCAGTAAATAAATATGCATGTGAAATACGATTTTTCTGAATACTATTCATCACCATTTTACTAACAATGGGCTGTGTTTCCAGTATATTGGACCAATGAATCTCCATGGTATAGCCTACTTCCTTGTGTAGAATATGTGTTCAAATATAAATAAATTTATCACGAGATGAACCATCCATAATACCAATGGAGGTCACCTTTCCCCAGATAGACAAGGTGGACGGACAAGAACCATCCATCCACCTTCCTATCATGTATATAAATTAACGAGAAGCCCTTTAATTTCTCCAATTAAATCTAAGATTTGGATGGTATTCTTCTCCTGATCCATTATCATTTCTGTTAAATCTAATAGTTTCTCATCCACTTCTTCAACAATTGTTAACTGACGGCTGTCCCCTTCCAGCGTAAAGCTATGCGATTGCTTCAATGACATACCATAGTCAATGGCTTCTTTTACAAATTTTTTTACTAATCGCTTGTAAGAGGCAAGGTCGCGGAAGGAACGAAAGCGAGCGAGTTTTTGGCCTTGGGCAGTCAAGTCGGACATTAGCTTGTGCAGCTGTGCCTGCTGCATCTGCGTCGATTGTTGTTTCACCACCGTATCAAAACGCTGACCTGCAGCCCGTGTCTGTGTATCCTTTTTATGCAGTGCATCTAATTGCGTTCGTATGTCTTGGGTAATTTTCATAATGTATCCCAACCTGCCTTTTTGAATAACCTCTTTTAGAACTGTTGAAAAGATTCCACTGGTACTACAAATACAGTAGCTCCGCCTACTTCCACATTGATAGGCCGCGGAATATAAGAATCTGCATTGCCTCCCATTGGCGATACAGGAGAAACCAGCTGTTCCCGCTTGCTGCAGTTATCTTGAATAATTTCCAATGCCTGGTCAACGAACTTATCCTCACAGCCAATCATTAACGTCGTATTACCTTCCTTTAGAAACCCGCCTGTTGAAGATAGTTTGGTCGTTTTATACTGGTGTTCTCCTAGTGCGTCAATCAGGCGATTACTGTCCTTATCCTGCACTACAGCCAATATTAATTTCACTTCAATCTCTCCCTTATTTAGGTTAGATGTGCTTTAATTTTGTTATATGCTTGTTCCTCTACTTTTATTATATCAAATTTTGCATCAATTCTCTCGATGCGATTTGGAAATTCCTGAAGTAATTGCTGGTAAGCCTCATATACTTGCTGATGAAAAGCCAGAGACTCTAAATCGAGTCGATTCTGTTCCCGTTCTTTATTGGTCATGACTCGCTGTAAGCCGGCTTCTGGATCAATATCAAAAAACAAAGTCAAATCAGGCATATGATTCTGAATAGCAAATTGATTAATTTGAAATACCTCTTCAACTCCCAGTCCCCGAGCTGCACCTTGATAGGCCAGACTAGAGTCTACAAAACGGTCACATAACACGACCTTGCCTGCTTCTAACGCCGGCTTTACTTTTTCTACTAGATGCTGACGACGGGCTGCCGCATACAGCAAAGCCTCTGTCCGCGCATCCATCATCGTATTTTTCGTATCCAAGATTACATCACGAATACTTTCTGCTATCGGAATCCCACCAGGTTCTCTTGTAGCAAGTACTTGGTAACCCTCCTCCGTTAAGCGTTGAGCCAATCGCTTTAAAATAGTCGTTTTACCGGCTCCTTCTCCACCTTCAAATGTTATAAACACATTCATTCTCCTTCTGGCATATCAAATATATAGATTCCTTCCTGTCGATGACTTGGTTGAAAACCGATATTCAACTGGAATAACTGCTTGATTTTTTTTATGGTTGCTGCTTCGATTCGCTCTCCTTTTGCAATCAAGGGAATACCTGGCGGATAGGGAATAATCGCTTCTGCTGCTATTTGTCCCGCTGCTTCCTCCCACGTACACCATTTAACATCTAGGGCTTGCATATGATGATAAGATAACGCCAAGGGTGCAATTCGATCTTGAAAAAATAAATGACTTACTTCTATTTTAGCATGTTTTAACCCTTTTAATCTATGCTTGATTCTCTCTAGCTTCTTTTGCAGACCGTCTAAAGGAAAAGTTGGCTCTAAACCAAATATAAACAGTAGGTGCCGATCTGTGCTTAATTCAAAATAAATATATTCTTCTTCAAAAAGTGCCTGAACATCACTGCTTCGAAGGTGTTCCTTGATACGCAGCGTTAATTTGAATGGGTCATCATTTGTTTCGATATCCCAATACGGCGCCGCTTCCAAATTGCTGCGAACCGCTGCTATGTAGTCAAGGGCTGTTTGATATTGTGTACTTGTATAGTTTGCCAAATAGCAGCGTGCCAAATCTAAGCTAACCATTAAGGGATAGGAAGGACTGCTGGATTGCAGCATCTGCAAATAATAACTGACCTTTTTCATCGGTACTCGATCCGTATACACATGGAGAAAGGCTGACATCGTTAAGGATGGTGTCATTTTATGAGCAGACTGCACCACTATGTCTGCTCCCAATTCCCCGGCCGATGGAACTGGAACAAAAGGAAGGGAAAAATGACAGCCATGCGCCTCATCAATCAGGACGGTGATATCGTTGGCATGAGCTGTCTCAATCAGCACTTTTAAAGGAAATATATCACCAAAATAATCGGGATAGGTTAAAATCATCGCCTTTATCTCTGGATAGTCATTCAGGGCTTGTTTCATCATATTGGTTGAGGGTGCTGTATACCTTTGTTTCTCGAAATCATAAGCAGGCGGTAAAAAAATCGGCTGCACACCTGCCAATTCCATTCCATGTAAGATAGATTTATGGCAATTTCGTTGTACAAATACCTGATCACCAGCTTGGCAGGCAGCTAAAATCATTGCCAGATTACCAACTGTGCTGCCATTAATTAAAAAATAACTCTGTTTAGACTGAAACCAGTCCGCTGCTAATTGCTGTGCAGCCGCAATAGCCCCTTCTGGTGCATGCAAATCATCTAGTCCATTTAATTCTGTTAGATCCCATTTTAGCATGGATTGCAGTTCAGCTTTAGCCTGTTGTGAAAATACCTGACCATGTTTATGACCAGGAACATGAAAAGAGATAGGGTCTCTTTCAATAAATGTTCTTACAGCTTCATAAAGCGGTGCTTGTTTTTGCTTATTTAACATATATATACCCTTTCTAGTACAGTGGATAAAACACTTAGAGAGGTTGCTCAAAAAGCCTGACTTAGTGATTGCACTTGGTTCATATTCACACCGTTTTTGAAAAAGCAAGAAGATACTAGCGTATTTCTGCCCATCCCCAAGAGCGACGTCTGCTACATCCAGAATATCTGAACGTATCATTTATAGTGCTGCCTGAAGTCAAGACATATTAGTTTTGAATAACCTCTGATAGTGACTCTATTATATAGTATGGGTTGATTGATTAATAGCACGTAATTTCTTTACATAGAATTGATAATGATCGTCATGCGGATGAATAGCAAGAATCTCTTGTTCACACTCTTGACAAAGATACATTTGATACAAAAAGATACCATTACTCTTTCGTTGATCACATACACCGCATCTATAATGTGTTTTATGATGATTCATTGATCACACCTCCATTAGCTAGTGTAATCAATCTACTAATAATTATACAAAGAATAATAGATTTTTTTAAATTGTTTCACGTGAAAAAATAGAACGCAGCCTATCAAGTCCATCGGTTGTGTGTTGTTTACTATTAGAAAAACGAAGGCTTATCGCCAAGTTTTTATAACGAAAACCTTCGTATTACCTATAAACTTCTATACTTCTCTACGGTAAAAAAAGACTTACCCTATATAAGCGGTAAATCTTTTTTCATTGAATTAGATGATTTTGTCAATTAAGCCATATTCCTTCGCCTCTTCTGCCGTTAAAAAATAATCACGATCTGTATCTTGTTTTACTTTTTCAACGGATTGACCGGAATGATGAGCAATCATTTGATTAATTTTTTCTCTCAGCTTTATAATTCTTTTAGCAGAAATATCTATTTCTGTCGCCTGACCACGCGCTCCGCCTAGTGGCTGGTGCAGCATAATCTCACTGTTTGGCAGGGCAAAACGTTTACCTTTCGTTCCCGTTAATAATAACATTGCCCCGAATGACGCTGCTAATCCTGTACAAATGGTGCAGACGTCCGGCTTAATATATTGCATGGTATCAAGAATGGCAAAGCCTGCAGAGGTAGAACCACCTGGACTGTTAATATAGATGGAGATATCTTTTTCCTCATCTTCAGCAGCAAGAAATAGCAACTGTGCGACAATAGTGTTCGCCATCTGGTCGTTTATTTCATCACTAACCATAATAATCCGATCCTTTAATAGCCGAGAAAAGATATCATAAGACCGCTCCCCACGATCTGATTGTTCAATTACATATGGTACTGTGTTCATGTACATCCTCCTTTAAAAGGCAAAGTTCCCTATGCCGTCATCAAGAGAGCGTAAGAAGAAGGACGATGTGTGGAATGATACAAACGTAATGTTGGTTGATCTCCCCTAAACCATTCTGGAATCAATTGAATCAATTGGGTGGGATCATTGGCTTGAATCACTTGAATAACAACGGAGATGAGTTGGTCTGCCGGTTCTTCTAATAATGGAAGCTGATCAGATGAATCAATGTCTTCTCTATTATCGAGATGGTTTCTGGCTCTGCTCAACATGGCTTTCACTGCCATCTCAGTCATTCCACAGTTCTCAGCAATTTCCGTTATTTGATATTGAAAAACATCCTTCAGTAAAAAGACGACTAATTGCTTAACTGTCATCTTTGATAACAACTGCTCTGCAAGTGCTTCTACTTCTTCATAATTACTGTTTAGTTCATATCCCTGTTCCACTAATTGTTCTGTTTCTTCTCTTTTTTTCCGCTTCTGGTCAATCCAAGTATGGTAAGCTATTTTCTTCAGTAAGCTAACATTCCAGGTATTAGGGGCGCCATAATTGACGAAGGCTTTACTTAAGGTTTCCTGTATTAATTCTTCACCATCCCACTTGTCTTGCGTCAGAAAAAAACAGTAATATGAAAGCGGATGATAAATCGCCATTAATACGGTATCTTCTTTCTTTCGATTTGTGCTAGGCCTAGCGCACATACCAATCACTCCTTTTCACGCTTCTCTATAATAGAAACGATTATATGCTGTAAAAAGATATGGGCAAAGAAATTTTTTTACTCTTTTCTTCATTATACACGCTATACGCATGGTTGATGAAAAACATTCCTCCCTCAAACAATTAATCAAAAAAGTCCCTTTTTACGATACAACAAAAACTCCTTAGTGTATGTACTAAGGAGTTTTTGTAAGTGCCTGGCAACGTCCTACTCTCGCAGGGGTAAACCCAACTACCATGAGCGCTGAAG
>NZ_JAFBFA010000022.1 GCF_016909015.1 Gracilibacillus alcaliphilus | reverse complement strand
TTCCCCTTCCTTTAACACAGAGGGGAGCAAGCGGAGCGCGGTAGGAAATTAAAAAATTCACCATTTCTATTGTCCAATTTATTGACATAGATCCATCTACATTCTTATTTAGCAGCAGGTCAACCTGGAACTCCTTTAATTTGTCGAGAAATATGGGGTTGGAAAATATATTATGAGTTACATCTGGTATATGAATATCTTTAACGTGACCAAATATCGCAAGAGAAGTATCGTCAAACTCTTCGACTTCTTGCAAAAGTTGCCTGTTTTCCCATAGTGTATAGGAATAGGATCCTTGTCTATCAAGCACGCTGCCAATAACGCTGTCAATAGTATCTGTGCTTAGCTGAGGTCGCGCCTCTTGAACCGATTCCCATCTATCAAATACACTACCAAAAGTATCATCAGATCTCCAAAACAATTGATACGGATAAATGGTATTGTCTTTCTTTAACCCTTGAACTTCAACAGTTGGATATTCGTTAAGAGTATTCTCTTTATTTATAAACTCCTCTTGATTGATTAAATAATAAATAGGAATTTTGATTGGCTCACTTTCAATATACATTTTTTCTATCTTATTTTTGCTTGTATCTGTAAATATAAATGCTTTTTCTAGTTCAACAAAATAGTCTTCTGTTCCTCTTATGTTGCCATTTTCATCTAACACGACAATCCAAGCATTATGCTCTTGGTAAAAGTCTTGTTCCAATTGTCGCAACCTATCCTCCTCATCAATATTTAGATATTCTTGACGAAAAGATGCAATAGCTTCTGTTAATTGATTGACTTTTTCCTCGGCATAAAATCGTTCAAAAAATAATGTTTGTCCAACAAATATAGCTAGTAAGATAAACAAACATAATCCTGTTGTTAAAAGAAATAACTTCAATACTATCCGGTTTTTCATGATTTCTCCTCAAATTTATAGCCAGCTCGAACCATTGTTTTAATTTGCTTTGCACTTGTTCCAAGTTTATTTCTTAAATTCCGCATATGCGTATTGATTGTTCGATCATCTCCGGCATACTCATACCCCCATACTTGATTGATTAATTGTTCCCTAGTTATAACAATATTTTTATTCATCATTAAATATGTTAATATTTCAAACTCAGTATGTGTTAATGCTATGTGTTTTCCATCCACTTTTATTGAATGAGATTGAAGATTCACTTCAATATGTTGACTAGTCAAAAGATAGTCCTTTTTGTTGGGAGTGTGGGAATGAGACGCCAGTAAACGTTTTGCCCTTGCCAATAATACACGTGGACTATAAGGTTTTGTAACATAGTCATCTGCGCCTAACTCAAATCCTAATAATGTATCTTCTTCATCTGATCGTGCTGTCAAAATAATGATAGGGACAACAGACTTTTCACGGATTCTCTTACAGACTGACCATCCATCTAACTTGGGCATCATAATGTCTAAAATAATTAGGTCAATGCTAAAATTTTCAAATAAATCTATTGCTTCCGCACCATCACTTGCTTCCAAAACATCACAACCAGCATCTAAGAAATAATCTTTACTAATTTCCCGTAAAATATGTTCATCTTCTACTATTAAAACCGTTTTTTTCATTTGAAATGTCTCCTATAGATGATTTGTGTTTTATCCACATTTTAAGTATTTTAATTCTAACAAATAAATGTTAACAAGAACATGTAAAGATAAAATAAAGAATTGATAGCAATGTAAAGGGAAGTATCAATAATGATATACTCCCCTTTTCGTATGTTTAATCATAAATTTATTTGATTATTATGTAATTTTTGGTAACCATATCATATAAGAGAGCGCTGTGTACATAGAGTGAAATCAAATATGGATACATTGAAAGATGTCTGTAAGAACCACGATGTAAGCATTGATCTTGTGAATGGTTTGTGCATTTTTATAAAAAATTTCGATCAAAACTCACTTAGAATTTTTTAATTGAAAGAGGCAAGTATCGCAACTTTTTTTACAAACATCGCGTCTTATGGAGTACCAAGTCTTAAGGCTTGTTTGAGTGCCTTTGAACAGTGGGCATTCTATCAAGGAGCTATCGATATATGGACAAGAAATTTTAACTATGTGGAGCAGCTTTATGATTATGGAAGTGCGTTACGCAAAATCATGTACACTACGAATGTTGTAGAAAGTATCCATTCCAGCTTTAGAAAAGTGACAAAAAAAAGAGCATTCCAAACGAGAACGCCCTTCTAAAAGTCTTGTATTTACGAACAAAAAGAACTTGAAAATAAATGGGAAGGCGGCCATATTCAACAATGGGCAATGGTCATGAATCAGCTATTAATTCATGATCACCTTCATGAACTTGTGTTAAAGTATTTAGAATAACTTACACACTTTATTTGACAAACCCTTATATATAATTATTCCGTTTCAATGGTATAACCAAGTTCTCTTGCACCATCAATGAAATTATATATATTTAATTAATTCATGCACCCTATAGTGAAAAAGCAGAAGCACTTCTATTAGCTGGTTTAGTATAAGACCATCCTTTACTTTATAAATGCTACTTCTCGAGGTAAAGTACCTTCTTGTATCCAATTTTCTATCAATTGGTTAAAGAAATCAGGATCTAATAAAGAAATTCCATGACCTACTTTAGGCATAATTATCCCCGTGCAATTTGAATTACTTGAAACTAAATCTTTCGCTGATTTTTTCATTACTGCTTTTTCCTTTTCTCCAACAGTAACCAGTATCTTGCCTTCCGCTTTACTAAAATTTTCAGGTATTTCAAACGACATATTTTCTTCTAATATTCTAATAAGTGTATCTGATTTCATTTGAGAACTTTCCTTGTAATATTTATCAAAGTATTCCTCACTGATATAGAGTGTTTTGGCTTGAAGTTTTGAAAATGACTTATTTTTAACTAAGGGGAAAGACAATTTTATCGACGGTCGAATCATTTTTTTAATAATTGAGTGGGGTCTTACTAATGCACTGTTAATAATCGCATAATCTACTAAGTTAGAATTAAGACTCAGCATTTTAATAGTAACTTGTGCACCTAATGAGAAGCCAACAACAATAACTTCTTTGCCCTTTGCATTTTTTTCTATTATCTCATTAACCTTTTCTGCACTTAGATGAATAGAAAATTTCTCTGTATTTTTACTTGCACCTTGTTCTGGTAAATCTATCGTAATACAATGATAATTACTGAAATATTGTATTTGTTTATCCCACATCCAACTACTTACTCCACCTCCATGTATAAACAACATTAATGGACTGTTCTTATCTCCATACTCTTGATATGTTAAGCCCAAACGATTCACCTTCTTTTTTTGTTTTATTAAAGTAAACTGCCCCGTTAGTGTAAGTACATTATTTCACCAAATCCCTCTTATCTATTTATATTTTACCATATATTCCTAACATTCTAAATCGAATCAAAAATGGATTCTCGTTTCCGTCGGTATATAGTTCCTCGATGTCCCTTACCTTGGAACGAGATTCTCCCATATGTTGAAGCACCCCATTCTTATTTAATGTAATCTCTCCTCTCTTTTAAGTTGCTCTTGCTTTCATCATATCTTATCGAAAAACCATCGAGAAAGATTCGAAAAATGGAACTCGGTTTTACAGAGTAGATGGGGGAATTAAGGTGATAGATAGAAGAATCATCACGTTTTTCTCTTACTCTCTACTTCATATTTTTTCACGCGCTTACATTTTTCTTTTATCTCCAACACTTGTCACGCTTAGTTTCTCACTCTTTTCTCCAAACAAAAAAAGAACCGAGAAGCTGTACAAATAGTACGTTCCCGATTCTGATAAAAGTATGACATAAGGTCGATACATAAACTGCTTCGATAACCCGTCTTTGTAAAACTTACTTACATCTTGCAATAAGAGTTACATTTTTGTAAGAGAGAGTTACGGGGGAGACAACAACATGTAGCTTTTAAATAAAGTTTGATCAAAAATACCTGGCTAGCCCTCGTTTTTCGCTAAATTAAAAGAATCCATTTTGAAAAAAGATTGATCAAAATGGATTCTTCTCCAACAGATTTCAATTTGGTTTTTATAAAAAAGTTTGATCATTTCCTATCTATGTTGCTCCACAATCGGCCTTATTTTAATTGAGGGTGAGAATCATCTTCTCCACATCTCCGCCACGAGTATTAGAAGACAGTAACCATGAATCCATATTTCTCTAAATTCTATTTTTCTGGATACACTACAATCAACTGATTCTTGATAGTTGATTCATTGCTTCGTATTCTTTGCTAGATAGCTCTATAAGAATATCAGAAGCATGATTTAAGAATAGGATTTCATACGTTTCTCCAGCTTTTCTGATAAGCTTAGAAACTTCCTCCCACATAGGCGCAATTTCGGTAAAGAGATTATATGCATTTTGTAAAGGAGCACTATCAAATATAATCAAGCATTCTTTTAGGAAATCTCTGTACATATTTCTAAAGAGAGATCCCCCGGTTTCCCCGCTCTCCATTAATGTAGCTGTTAATACTAAGTCATCTTCAATATTTTTGCTTCTCTCAAACCACTTATTAATCTCTGCGCTAGTCTTCTTAGTACCTTTATACCCTAAATTTTTTATAGGAGGATTATATAATCATACTTTGTAAGTTTAGTGCAATCTCGTTTTTCTTTGGTATAAGATAGATTTTTTGAAGACATTGGACCTTTTGCGCTTCTTGCCAATGCCAAGTTTTCAAGACTTGTTTTTACCGTACCACCCTGTTGTTTTGTATCAACTAGGTAGGCAAAACTATCGTCATATCCATACATAGCCACATAATGACCAGCAAAATGTACTTTATTAGTGAAATAATCCAAGTAATAACTGTCAAGCTTTAATCCTACTACAATTCCTTTATCTATGTTCTGTTTAACATTTTCCCGTGCCTTTTTTAAGGAAGAAGTCTCTTTTACTTCCATTTGAAGATTTAAGTTATTTACAATGTTACGGGTAAGAAGATCTGGTTTAACCCTTCCTCCAAGAAATGGAAAGTCCATGTTTTTCATGTCCCAATATATAGCCTAATCCTTCACCAATACCAAACAACATCGCCTCGGACATATCAATTCCTAAACTTTTTAATAAACTACCGGTAGCAGTAGTTTCACAGTGTTGGCCAGAAAAAGGCGAGAAATTCTTTACGATCATTTATCCATTCTCCTATCAACATTTTTTTCTAATAAATCCGATATTAAGGTATCCATAAATTCATTTTCATGTTTAATTAATAAAAGAGGGTGTCTGAATAACGCTTGTACGTGAAAAGGTAGTCTTAGTCCACCTTGAGATTCAAATTGTTTATTTATGTTTTTAGCCACTTCAGAAAGAAAATCTTTTCTATTTTGAAGTGCTGTCAAAACTTCCTCTGTAGTTAAGAATGGAATGTCTGCAAGAGCTAAATCAAATCTATTGTCTCTTTCCCGAGAAGATGATAAGGATTCCAAAGTATTCTGTTTTAGTATTTTCACACCATTATCTGTTACTTTAAATTTCCTTGGCATTGGTCCTTTACCTTGTTATGTAGGTTTAATCAAAAAAGCTCAGAAACGCTTAAATTACCTTAAACAGAAGAATCCATTTTGAAAAAAAGATTGACCAAAATGGATTCTATACTACAGTATAATAAGAGTTTTTTATAACAAATTTTGTTTGGGATTTTAGTTTGTTTAAAATATCTTTTTTAGAAATTGGTGAATTAGCTCACTGATCTCTGTAGCATGTGTTTCAAGAGCAAAATGCCCAGTATCAAGTAAATGGACTTCTGCAGATAGAATATCGCGCTTATAAGCCTCAGCTCCAGCAGGGAGAAAGGCAGGATCATTTTTACCCCAAACAGCTAATAATTGAGGTTGATATTTGCGGAAATAGGCCTGAAAATCAGGATAAAGATCCACATTTGTTCTATAATCACCAATCAAATCCAGTTGGATTTCTTCAGCCTCTGGCCGTGACATGTAAGCAATATCCAGTGAATAACCATCTGGTGAAACAAGGCTAGTATCCGTCCCATGAAGATACTGAAAACTGCGGATGGTTTCGGGTGTCAGGGATTCCCGGCATGCTTCACGATTTTCAGCTGTTGGAGAGTGCCAATAATTCTCCCATGGTCCCCAAGTGTCACTAAATCCTTCTACATAAGCATTGCCATTCTGACTAATAATCGCTTGGATCCTTTCCGGGTGAGCCATTGCCAAACGATAACCAATTGGTGCACCGTAATCAAACACATAAAGCACATATTTTTCAAGAGCTAATGCATCTGTAAAGCCTTCCATAACTTGGGTCAGACTATCAAAGGTAAAGTTAAATTGACCACGCGGTGGGGTTATTGTCTGACCGAACCCAGCAAGATCTGGTGCAATGACACGGTAATCTTCTGCCAATCTGGGAATGAGATCACGAAACATATGGCTAGAGCTTGGAAACCCATGTAATAGTAAAATCACTTGACCATCCTTAGGCCCAGCCTCACGATAAAAAACTTCTACATCCCCGACCTTCTGTTTATGATAACTAATTTTCATTATTTACATCTCCTTTAGATTTTTTATTAGGATTTCTTACAATTTCATCTATCTGTTTTTACGAAGGGCCAACAAGCGTTTTAGGTTATCATCAATAAATTTGTTATCGGTACTATTGATTCCTCGACCAGCAAAATGACCCCAAGTCGACTCGATAGGTTTAAAAACAGCATTAGGTATAAGTTTCGCCTCGTATTTGTTCTCGTCCGCAGTGCAGAAGAGATCCGTACTTCCTGGCATGATGCATGCAAACGCATTAATGTTTCTGAGGGCCTCATCGAAATCTCCGTTATAGTCAGGATTTGCACTAATATCTGCGTTTTGTCCAGTCCATAACATGGTTAGGAAATTGTATGGATCCATTTTCATAAAGCTATGTTCAAAGACACCAGCTACAAACTCTTCCAATGAATCAAATCCCATTTCTCGATAAAGTTCCTCTCTGTAAAACGCCTGAGATATTCCCCATCCCGCATAAACACGCCCAACGGCACGCATGTCTGCAGAAGTCAACTGCTTTAGTTTACTCGAATCAAAGCCAATTGCAGCCATGAGCGCAGCTTTCATTCCGTCCAGGACCACATACGTTTGCGACCAAGTCTTTGCACTTCCGCAGAAAGGTGCAATTCTTTCCACCATGTCGGAATAACTTGCTCCCCATTGGAATGATTGAATCCCTCCCATGGACCATCCAACCACGAGTGCAATCTTTTGAATGTCGAATTTTTCGGTCACCAGCCGATATTGAAATTTAACATTATCAAAGATGGTTACCTGTGGAAAATTAGCCTTGTCAAATGGAGCAGGCGTGTTACTAGGGGACGAAGATAATCCGTTCCCTAGCAGATTTGGAACGATAATAAAATATTCCTCCGGATTAAGTGCCATGTCGTTTCCAATCAACCATTCATTCTGAACATGCTGGTCGCCAAAAGCAGTTGGAAAGATGACCACATTATCTTTCTTTTCATTCAAAGTGCCATAAGTCTTAAAAGCCAGAAATGCGTTCGGTAACGTCACTCCTGATTGTAAGGTTACGTCACCTAAATCAAAAATCTCGTAATCCACATTATTTTCTCTCCCTTCAAAATGAACACAAACATTTAGAATTTTTTTCTTGTTATCAGTATAAAGCTATGTTCACCTCCTAATATAACCTTTATAAATTGATTTTACCGGTTATATAATCGTATGTTACTACACTTTTTCTAACTTGTAAATATCTTTTTTAAAGGTTATAATATTGTTGAGGTGAAACATATATGAACAAATCACTATTCTTATTAGGTGGAACGGCATGGATAAACCTAGTAAATACGACGTATATCTCCGAAAACCAAAACATTGATATCCTTATCGAACCATCAAGTACTCTTCAATGGCTTGAAGAAAATAACCTATTACGAGAGTCAGATTTTCAGGCTTTAAAAAATGAAGATAAATTGCTTAATTCGCTAACAGTCGAGCTCCGATCGCTTCGTGACCTTAGCAAAATGATTTTAAGTGATTTAGAACAACAAGGAAAACTTTCTCTAAATGTTACAGAGCAATTAAAAAGGCTTACTAAACAAGTGAAGGTAAGCTTAACTATTGATTCGGAGTCTGACAAATTAGAATTGGTCTATGAAGGGCTAACAACTAGAGAACACGTGCTATATATGATTATCCACTCAATTATTCAAACGTTGGATACAATTCCTACCCATCGAATTAGGAATTGCGAACATCCAAAATGCCTTCTCTATTTTGTCGATACATCAAAATCAGGAAAAAGACGCTGGTGTAGCATGGAATTATGCGGAAATCGCCAAAAAGCAGCCGATTTTTATGCAAGGAAAAAGAAAAAGTAATACACAATGTCCCCCAATAACTTTCTTTTTCCCTCCAAATCCACCTCAATCCCTTGTCACACCTAACCCCAACCCAATTTTACAAATAATGGTGCGTAATTAATGTTTTTCCGTAAGTTATAGAAAAAGGAATGACATAAACAAGAAAAAAAAGAGCAGAAGAAAAAATAACTCTTTTCTCTTCCGCTCTTCTATCTCATACGTATCAAGGGGGTCTCGCTCTAACTCACTCATTTTTCTCTCAAATCTTCTCTCTCCATCCTTTCTCTCAACCATCTTTCTCTAATGGTGAAAAACATTAATACTTGCGGAAAGAGATTAATTCGTACGGAAAAAGATTAATTGTGGGTGATACACAATTCTTCAAAAGAAGTCTTTAGATGTTCTTTTTCTTTTCGCCACAAAAAACACCCCTTTGGCTAAATAAAACCAAAGGGGGAAAGCTTCGCAACTTTTTTATAAACATCGTGACTTCAGCCTTCGTTCTGCCGAATCCACCTGTACTTCAGACCCCGTAACCTGTCAGTCACGACGCATGCAGGAGTATTGACGGGATGGTTTCAGGAAACTTGGTTCCGTCATTCCCATCCTTGGTTGTAAAGTTAGGATTATCCGCTAAGTAATCCCCTGCATTTCACGCTTCGAAGCGCTTATAGCAGAACTTGTCGAGCGGCGCCCGTTTGTTTAAGATAGTGATTTGAGTAATAGTCCCTTTTCTTCTAAAGAAGCTTTGAGAATAGGTAGAGATGCTGGTCCCATACCGTGTAGTTGTAAAATCTCGCGTTCAGTAAAACTCGAAAGTTTTTGTAAGGTTGTAATTCCCTCCTGCTCCAAAGCTTGTCTGGCAGGATTTGAAAGTAGCGAAAGAAAATCCAGTGTCCGGTTTCAGTTCTTTGCGCCCAATAGTTGAAGATCGAAATAATTATCATGATTGCTACCTTTAGCTTATTGAAGTAACGTACCATATAGTAAATTGAATCTAACAGAGGGAGTTTAAGTCGATTATTTTACAAACTATTGCGGTTTTTTTCTCCCCATTCACATAATTGTTCTAACACAGGTAATAGGGTTTCTGCTTTTTGTGTGAGGCTGTACTCCACTTTTGGTGGAATTTGAGTATACTCTTTTCTTCGAACTATCCCATCTGCTTCCAATTCTTTAAGTTGAGAACTTAATGTTTTAAAGGTAATAACTCCTATTCTTCTTTTCATATCATTAAAACGAACGGGTTGATTTTCCGCTAAGAGATAAAGTATAAGCATTTTCCATTTACCTCCAACTACTTTCAATGTATAACCAAAAGGTGTCTCTTGGATATTACCCTTTTCTTTGTAATCAGCCATACTCATATTGACACTATCCTTTCTCATAGTAGCTATCAATAAAGTGCGTACTACTTTTTTCACTGTACTCATTATATACTTATCTTACTTTCAAATAAAGGAGAGAGAAAAATGAGTAAAGTTAGAACCTATAATCACGATCTTTGGGATCATGGTATTAGCCAAGGCTATAGTGTTAACGGCACTATTTACGTTTCAGGTCAATTTTCACACAATAAAGATGGTATGTTTGTTGGCAAGCACGATATTGAAACCCAAACTCGACAAACACTTGAAAACCTGGATCGTGTACTGAAAAAATTAGGGGTCAAAAAGTCCAACCTATCCTATGTGGAAATCTATCTAACAAACCCGAAAGAACACTCTGACCAGGTCATCGTTTTGTTCAAGGAATACTTAGATAAACATCGACCGGCAGGCAGCCTAATCGGTGTAACTTATTTGGCGTTTCCAGAGCAACTGATTGAAATCTCAGCCATCGCACATTCTGATGAGGTAATTTAAAATTCAAAACGAAGTAATTATTCTAATATCACTTCTTTCTGTAGCTGACCTCTATACAAAAAGTCTATAATGATATTGAAAAAGCAATATCATTATAGACCACATAAAATTCCTTCGTACTGATTTTTCACTAACCTAATTCTTAGTTTAATAAACTTTCATCCATTATCTGGCCCTAAGCGGCCCCGTCGTTCTGCTAATAGGGAGGATAGTTTAATAATTCAGTTATTTAATACATAATCAATATTATTAGACGTTAACCTGTTCTTTAATCGATGCAACCCAGTCATACTGTATCTAACTCTGCATCAATTTCTGTAAAATCATACTAAAAACCTTTTAACATCAAATTCTTTATTTTTTGTTACTATTCTTAAAGCCTACTTCCTCCAGAAGCATCAATAACTTGCCCTGTGATCCATCGTGCTTCTTCGGATGCTACAAATACAACAATATCAGCAACATCTTCAGTGGTACCTACTCTAGAGAATGCGGAAAATGCCGCTGCTTCAGCACGTCCTTCTGGTGTGGCGCGCATATCCTTGTTCATATCAGTAGCCGTAACTCCAGGCGCTACTGCATTAACAGTAATGCCCTTTGATGCAAAATGTGGAGCTAAGGCCAAAGTAAGTGTCTCAATGGCCCCCTTGGAAGCTGAATAAATGGTATTCATTGGAGCAGCAACTCGAGTAAAACCAGTAGAAATGTTAATGATTCTTCCGCCGTCCCGCAAAAAAGGGCTCGCTGCTTGAGTAATAAAGTACGGAGCTTTAAAGTTAACATTAATCGTATCTTCAACCGTTTCAATTGACGTTTCTTCAAACGGAAAGACTGGTGAAATACCTGCATTATTGACTAAGATGTCCAAGTGCACAGTCCCTAACTCCAAACGAACAGCATCTTCAAATGCGGCCCAAAGCTTTTTTACACCGGAAATACCCTTGGTTAATTCTGCTTCCAGAGCTACAGCCTTTGAACCCAACGCCTTAATATCATCAACAACTTTTAAAGCAGCATCCCTATTATTGGCGTAATGAACACCTATAAAATCGGCCCCGCCAGCAGCTAATTTTTGGGCTATTTCAGCCCCTATCCCTCGACTTGCCCCTGTAACCAAAGCAACTTTACCACTGAATTTTCCTTCATTTGTCGACATATTATCCTCTCCATTTAATAGAAATTTTAATCACTTTTTAGCAAAAAATTCTTAGCACGAGTATAGAGCTATCTGGGCTAGCGGTATCTCATTTTGTAAAATCTTCGCTTAGCCCATCCTTGTTTTTTACATAAAAAGAACCTCTAAGTACGTTGTTGGACTCTTTCACACATATGGCCGGCCGAATAACATAACAATCGTTATGTTATTGAAGGTATACGATTCGGTTCGATTTGTCAATAACATAATGGTTATTATGTTATTCTGTTTTTAGACTTTTTTGTGTAGGCATTATGTTAGTATGATGTGTTGTGTTCTGTCGAGATTAGACAAAACGCGACCGCGTTTGGTGCCTGATGTGTGGCAATTCAGACGGCAGAGTATTTTGACGATCGTTCGCTCCCGTAGGTGTCCTTGCCCAGGCTCGCTTCAATCCGTAATGTGTGTTATGATAAAGTATAAAAATTGGACATGAGCCCTTTTAATATCAACTGTTATAAAAAAGCGAGGTGATCTGACTGATGGGACGTAACCGTGAATTCGATGTGGATCAGGTACTGGACGCGGCAGTTTGTGTGTTTTGGCGCAAAGGCTACGAAGGCACATCATATACAGACCTCACGCAGGCTACAGGTGTCGAACGACCTGCGCTCTACTCGGCGTTTGGCAACAAGGAAAAATTGTTCCGCCAAGCGTTGGCTCATTATTACGAGCACTACCTGGATTATTTCCCTGCAGCGCTGGAACTGCCAACCTCGCGGGAGGTGGCCGCACACCTCCTCTTCAGGTCGGCCGAATTGCATACTCGTTACCCGGATCGCAAGGGATGTCTATATGTCCACGGCGCCTTGGCTGGCTCTGACGATGCCGAATCTATTCGGTGTGCCCTGATCAATGCACGTACAGACGGAGAGGCATCGCTGCGTGATCGCTTCGAACGGGCAAAGCAAGAGGGAGATTTGCCGGTGACCACAAACTGTGCTTCACTAGCTGCATTCGTGATGGCAGTGCTCCACGGAATGGCTGTCCAAGCCAAGGCTGGCTTCAGTCGCGACATGCTTGAGGCTGTTGCTGAGCAAGCACTCTCCACCTGGCCTACCGGTAATTCCACACTTTCCAGATAGCCATCCTAAAACTTAGTGCAGAGGAATATCATTATACAAAAACACAAGCTTGGCTGTCATGCCCCGGGATATCTGTAATCAATTACAGGGCCTTGGGGTTCCGTCAGACATATGGATCCGTCCACCCAGGACGTACTAAAATCGATTCATCTGGTTATATGGATAAGTATCGAGGTGGGTTTGAGTCATCTTTTGCGTAATAGAGAGCCACTAATAGTATACAGGAAGTTTTTTAAGGTTAATTATCGTAACGTTTTGGAACTGTATATGTTCAGTGGTAACTTAGTTCCTCCCTCACACCCCCCTCCATTCCCCTGCCCTCCTGTCTCGGATACACTTTCTCTATTTCTATTATGTAACTACGTTCTTCCCTAAAACATCCGATTTTTCTACCAGAATTTAGCTGGTGTCGAATTGGAAAAGGTTGCAGAGTTGTTTCCTAGTAGTTGGAACAGAAAAAGAAATTGAATAAAGAAGAGTAAAAGATTCTCTTCCATTTCTCTCTTCCTCTTTCTAATACATTCGATTGAATAATTGCTGGAATTTGATTGACAAAAGGTTAGTTAAGGCCAATATTAAATATAGTTTAGGAGTTGAATTACATTATATTAAATACATAAGCTCTACACCCTCTTCACTCTTCCATTTTCCATGAACCTACTTTGTTATCAAGGGAGAAGCATTGGAGCTGATGCTTGATCAGTATCGTTAAGCGGAAAGCGACCATTGCTTGATAAAGCTGGTTGTAGACAGCATTACGGCGCTTTTTCGTGCAATTTTTTCAGCACCAAATGTTGTTTCGCCCTTCGATTGACCAGCCTGTTTGGTACAAGTCACTGATTTCTTGTGTACTGATTTTGGCATCATTGCAAACCATCGTTATTCTATCCTTCACTATCGAGCATTTCATTCAATCATTAAGGATGTTTCATATGCCCAATTTTGATCACTGCCTCTCGAATAATAGACGAAGCAGGATCCACTGGTACCTCTTCTATCACATGTACGATGGGATTAATTTTGATGAGCAACTAATTGAAATCAGCGCCATTGCCCACACCAACTAAAGTTGGGAGCAAAAGCACTTTCTTCTACGTAAGTACCTGACTTAAAAGTGCGTACTTACATATTGCAAACTCTTATTCTATACTCAAAGAGCAACAAAATTTAAGGGAAGGAGGATAGATCAAATGAGGACACTTATTGTGGTAGCTCACCCAAGCATAGAATCATCCATCGTCAATAAGTACTGGATGGAAGAGTTAAAAAAGCAACCTAAAGAGTTCACAGTACATGAATTGTATAAGGTATATCCGGAAGAACACCTTGACATTAAACAGGAACAGCAGCTAATTGAATCCCACGAAAATCTGGTTCTGCAATTTCCCATTTATTGGTTTAGTAGTCCACCACTTCTAAAAAAATGGCTGGACGATGTTTTTCTTGAAGGATGGGCTCACGGATCTAATGGCGGTGATAAATTAAAAAATAAAAAAATAGCATTAGCTGTTTCGGCAGGGAGCACTGCGAATGACTACAGTAAAGATGGAAGATACAGTCATACCTTAGAGCAAATACTTATTCCATTTGAAACAACCTTTTTCTATTGTAAGGCTGATTATCGTTCCATTCATGCATTTTACGGTGAAGAACCCTCAAAAAATGAATTAGAACGTAATATGCAGGAATATCTAACGTTTTTAAGAAATCTTTAAACAAATAACCCGGACACTTGGGTTGACACAAATCATTTATAGGAGTGATGAAAAATGACTAACTTATGGAGTACAGTAACTGTTGGAAATTTAAAACTACCCCATCGTTTAGCGATGGCCCCGATGACTCGTAACCGTGCGCTTTTTGATGGAACACCAGGAAATTTAAGTGCAGAATATTATGGGCAACGTGCCTCCCTGGGTTTACTGATAAGTGAAGGAACCCAGATATCTGATGATGGGCAAGGATATCTTATGACTCCTGGTATTTACACAGATAACCATGTGGAAGGATGGCGGAAGATTGCCGATAAGGTGCATGCTTCCGGTGGTCACCTATTCATTCAATTGATGCATGCAGGGAGGATGTCGCACCCGGATAATACCCCCCATCATCGTCAACCCGTTGCACCGTCAGCAATTGCACCCAGCATCCAGATGTTCACTAACAATGGAAAGTTGGATATCCCGGTTCCTAGGGAATTGAGCCAAGCAGAAATAAAAGAAACGATCGAAGATTATAGAATAGCAGCTGCGGCAGCTATAAAAGCTGGTGCTGATGGAGTGGAGATTCATGGTGCAAATGGTTACCTTATTCAACAATTTATTAGTGAACATTCCAATCATCGCACAGATGAATATGGAGGTTCTATTGTGAATCGCGCTCGCTTTGCCATAGAAGTTGCAAAAGCGGTTGTAGATGAAGTTGGAGCAGAACGTACTGGAATTCGTATTTCTCCAGAGGTTCCGCTTGGTGGCGTTGATGAGGGAAGTAGCGCTCTCGATGTATACCGTTACCTCGTTCCGGAGCTGGCAAAGTTGAACCTCGCCTATATTCATATGTTACATGTCGGAAACGAAGAATTGCTTAGTGAAATTCGTTCCGCATGGCCGAATACTCTGCTGGTGAACCGAGCAGGTCGTCCGCTGAAAGATATCGCTGTCGACATTGACGCAGGACTTGCTGACATTACTCCTGTTGGCGCCTGGGCTTTGGCGAATCCCGATCTAGTAAAACGGTTGAAGCTTGATGCTCCATTGAATGAACCGGACAGAGCGACTTTTTATGGCGGGGACAGCCGCGGATATACGGACTATCCGACGATAGATGAAAAAACCCTGCAAAATAGGTAAGGATAATGGGATAAATAACAAAGAATTTTATGTTGATACCCATTTGGTTTTAAAAAACGAGGAAAGCGTCAGGAAAGTGGGCTCAGCATTTAATAGTCTCATTTTCCTGACCATCCTCAAATAGAGAAGTGGAACGTATAAACCAGAAAGGAAAGTGGAAGTATGTGAATACAGAAAGCGTGGAAATGATCTACCTTGAATTCATTTCGCCCCAATCACACATCATGTTTACAACGGAAAGAAGCGATCGTCCCCGATCGGATAGCGAATATTCTACTTTGGGAGGAATTTGAGGATATTCTTTACGTACGACAATACCGTCAGCTTCCATTTCTTTTAACGTCACGCTTAGTGTCTTGAAAGAAATATTCAAGATGCTACGTTTTAACTCATTAAATCGCATCACCTCGTTTTCCAATAGCCAATATAGAATAATGATTTTATATTTCCCACCGATGACAGAGAGGGTATATCCAAAGCCAGTATCCTTTAAATCAACAACGTCTGAGGGGTGTGTCTCCTCCAATTCATTATGCATATCATCTCTCTCCTCGCACAGTTTTTATTTTTGCCTCCAATATACTGCCTACACGAATTGTGATAGCAGGCTTCTTTTTATTCTTTTTTATAACACAGTGTACACTTGAAGTCAAACAACAAAACGCTTGAGTGGAAAAAGAACAATCGCTAGTTGAATGCAAGAATATGGATCCATTAATTGCTGAAAATCGATTCACTCTTTACTCCGCTGATAATGAAGCTGGGACAAAAGAATGGATCATGACAAAAACCAAACGATTATTCAAATAGACCTACTAGCTTATTTTGCTTCGTAGTAATTGTTGAGAGGCTATCATTACGTAACAATCGCTCCGAATGTCCACTTTTCTTTCCACGGGTTTTTCTCCTCAGCTAACTTTGGTAAGGTGTTCTTCTTTGCTAAAGTTAGCTAAAGAGAATGCCCCTCGGAAAGCGAAACGATCAGCCGGAGCGGATACTTTGCACTCGATATCATAAAACTTAAGTTAGTGAACGGTATCCCTATATTGCACAACATACTTATTGCATCGTTATTATTTGATGTGAAGAGAATAGGTTATGTCCTAATCTCGCTGATAATGGTCAGTATTTTTTAAACAAATTAACACTTGCATTGGAGAATAAAGTTAGTTATTATGTTATTGATCAATCACTAATTAATGATAAGGAGGTTTAGTAATGGGCAGGTCGAAATCAAAAGCGAGATAAAAAAGATGTTGCTACAAGGAATTAAACTGAAAGCATAAGAAAAAAATCAAACAATAGGAGCTTCTAATGGAAAAAAATGTTGCGCTTTGAGGCGTAAAAAGGAGAGGAAATACATGAGTACCAAAAAGAATCCCACGTCCGGACTGATCCTAGATGTCTTCGGACCTGTCGTAGAGTTTTTAACAATGCCAGAAGATGAGCACAATGACTTTTGCGTCATGAAGGGTGAGCTCCCGCCTGGTGGTGTTATTCCCCTTCATAGTCACGGTGATACGGAGGGGTTTATCGTCATATCTGGCGAGATAGAGGCTTTAAGGCAAGATACGCAGGGCTACGAATGGATCAAGGCAAAAACAGGTGATTATATACACATTCCTGGGAATTCACAGCACGCTTGGAGAAACGTTTCCAGCAAACCCGCAGTTCTTCATATTATCGTGACGAATAAAATGGGACAATTCTTTCAAGAGATAGGAAGACCAGTGAGCAATCCTCCCAAACCTGTGACACCAGATGACCTGTCTCACTTCGAGGCTGTAAGCGTCAGATATAATTATTGGAACGCAACTCCCGAAGAAAACGCAGCAGTCGGAATAAATTTTAGTTTCTAAAGATATTTGTCCGGTTTGCCACACCATTTTGACTTAGTGTTACAAGGAATCAGATATTGACTGGCCAGGTAGTTCTCTCCCCCATTCAAAACAAATTTACTAATTAACACTTGCATTAGAGATCAAAGTTGGTTATTATGTTATTGATTAATCACTAATGAATAGCGGGAGGTTCTAGCAATGGTCAGTCCGATTAAAAAAAATCGTAAGGAAGAAATTCTTGAAGCAGGGATCGAAGTATTTGCAAAACAAGGGTATTACAATACAACCACCTCACATATTGCAGAAAAAGCCGGGATCTCGCAGCCATATGTTTTTCGATTCTTTAAAACAAAAGAAGATTTATTTATTGCCGCTTTAGAGCGAGCCTTTGATAGAATTCTTCAATCTTTTAAAAATATTACGGAAGAATCCGAACAAACGGGTGTTCAAATGGTTCAAGCTTATGAAGAACTTACGGTATCCCATCCTAACGAAATCGCTTTACAGGTGATCGGAATTTCAGTAACGGATGAAGCTGTCCGAAATTGTACAAAAAAGTGGCTATCCCGCATTAGAAATTATGTATTGGAGAGATTTAAATCAGTAGGAATTGAGAACCCTGAACGTGAAGTTACCGTATTTATAGCCATGGGAATTTTATGTAATATTTCTTATTTCATAGACCTTCCTGAGCTTTTTGATATGTAATCCAAATAAATTACCGAGTCAAATGAGGTGTTTATTTTAGTTTTTGTAATTGATCAATCAATAATAAAAAGGGGATGATGATAAGTAAAGGAATGAAGGGCATCTGTGTGCATCAAGTGAGACCATGCGGTATTCGCGTTATATTATTATTTTGTCGGTTTAATTGTAATTGATCAATCAATAAATAATATTGGAGAGTGAATGAAATGAAAAGTGTTGTTCAAAATCAAAGAAATACCAATCAGCGAAGTTCTAATCGCTATTTAGCGCTCGTATTCCTTAGCCTTGCTCAATTTATAGTTGTTTTAGATTCATCCATTGTGAATATTGCTCTACCATCAATAGGAAATGACCTGCTTCTTCATACCGATACATTAAGCTGGATCATCGTCGCTTTTGTTGTTCCTCTGGGAGGCTTGCTTTTACTCGGTGGACGTTTGGCTGATCGTTTCGGACATCGAAGAATTTTCATGGTGGGGGCAATCGGTATTATGCTGGGTTCAGCGATGGCGGGCTTGTCAACTTCCATTGAAATGCTTTTGGTCGCACGCGCAATCCAAGGAGTATCAGCTGCCTTCTTGTCGCCTGCCGCTTTGGCACTAGTCACGATGCTCTTTACAGAACCGAAGGAACGTGCCAAGGCATTGGGGATTTGGGGAATCGTAGCCGGTATTGGTAGCGGAGCAGGCGTCTTGCTTGGTGGCGTTTTAATCTCCATGTTCGGTTGGTCCTCCGTGTTTTTCATCAATGTTCCGATTGCGCTTCTTATCATTGTATCTATACCTATACTGGTAACCAAGGATACGAAAACGAAGAATATGAAAACAGATGTATTAGGAGCAGTGACCGTGACAGCAGGCTTGCTGGCGTTTATTACTGCATTTTCAGCGGGAGAACAAGTTGAAATGATGACAATGTTGATTCTCATTCTAATTGGTATTGTACTACTTATTGCTTTTGTATTTATTGAAAAGCGGGCTAAAGGCCCTCTTGTACCATTCAGTATTTTTCGTAATGCTTCCGTAACAAAAGGAAATGTAGCAATGTTACTGCTTGGCGGTGCAGCCATTGGTCTATTCTTCGGACTTTCAGTGTATATGCAAAATGTTTTGGAATATGATGCACTTACAACGGGACTTGCACAGCTTCCGCTCGTTGTCGCATTGATCATTGGGGCTGGAATGGTTCCAGTCGTTATGGAGCAAATAGGTATAGAACGGACGTTAGTTTTTTCACTCTTGTTGTTTTCGACTGGCTTAATATGGCTGTCTTTTGCACCTAGTAATGCTTCATTCATGGTTCATTTGCTCGGTCCGACCCTTGTAGTTGGAGTTGGTGTGGGAGCATCACTTGTAGCGAGTACTACACTTGCCGTCGATGGTGTGGCTCAAAGAGAAAAAGGCCTTGCCGGAGGACTTGTTAACTCCAGCCAGCAAATCGGTGGAGCACTCGGTATAACAATTCTTATCATTCTCTCTAGCACTCGAACCGATTCCCTTATTTCTCAAGGAGATAACATGGCGGATGCGCTCACTGGCGGCTTCAGCTGGGTGTTCATAGGAGGAGCAGTTTTTGCAATCATTGGCGCACTGCTCGTTATCATTGCTCAACGAAAAGCTCATACACCATCAGCAAGATCAAGCGTTGCGAATCAAGAGTCACAGTAAATATATCAATTGGAGTTATTGATTAATCAATAATAGGGGGTTTTAAAAATGAATAAGGCAATTGTACTGGGAGCTACTGGTGCTACGGGTCAGGTCATCGTATCAGAGTTACTGACTAGAGGGGTCGATGTCATTGCTTTTGGACGTTCTGAGACAAAATTAAAGGCATTAATAGAAAAACACCACTTCAATAAGCGATTATCATACAAATTGGGTGATCTATTCGATTATCAGACCATAGTTGACGCAGCAGAGGATTCAGAAGTGATATTCACATGTGCTGGTGTAGCTTATCAGGAGATGGAAGAAAAGCTTTCTTTACTAGGAGAAAGTGTGATGAAAGCATCCCATATTCTAGGTAGAAAAATCGTTATAGTAGATGGAATCTATGTATATGGATATCAAAGTACAAAGGGGGATGAAAACCATCCTAAACAACCACATACGAAGAAGGGAAAATTAAGAGTAGCATTCGAGGATTTAATATTCAGTAATAAATGGAAGAATGCAAGTCCATTAATTGTCAGACTTCCGGATTATTATGGTATAACCTCTCAAAATGCTTACTTGCAGCCAACATTGGAAGGGATGGCTGCACACAAAGTTTCCATTTTTATTGGAAATTTAAAAACACCGCGGGAATATGTTTATTTGCCGGATGCAGCCAAAATGATCGTAAATATTGCAGAACGAGATGATGCTTATGGAGAGAACTGGAATATACCTGGAGTGGGATTGATTTCAGGTAAAGAAATTATACAGATCGCTCGCGAGGTAACTGAAAATCGAAAAATGGTGATTCCTTTAACTAAAAACTCCATTCGTTTAATTGGGGTGTTTGATTCGTTTATGAAAGAAGTCGTGGAGATTATGTATTTGACAAAAAAGGGATTTGTGTTGAGTGGAGAAAAATATGAGAATCGCATCGGTCCCATACCTGCAACTCCTTACCGGAAAGGTCTTGAGCAAACGTTACGACTTTTAATGGACGGTAAACATCAGATTTGATAAGGGGTGATTAATATTTTCAGGAGGATACATGAATATGCCTAAAACCGAACAAAATCCAAGAATTGACACTCTTTCCATTGAGAAAGTAAGCTTTTTCAAAAGTATTGAATACAAACTGCTTTTAGCTGTTTTCATAAGTTTGATTATTAGTGCATTACTAGGCGCTCCGTTGCTTGGATATCTTGGCCAGGTAATTCCAGGAACGAGCTTATTTTCTATAATAGAGGCGCTGTATTTTACCATTATTCCACTTGTTATGATCTTTTTTGTTATCCGCATATTAGTGATTCAAAGACTTAAAAGGTTAATTAACGCCATAACTAAAATAACTGATGGCGATTTGCGAGAAAAGATCGAAAACCATTCCAAAGATGAGCTTGGTCAGCTCACCGACACGTTTAATCTGATGGCGGGGAAGCTAAATTCATTAATTCAAAGCGTTTCGGAGCGATCACGGCTCGTTGCCGATACTTCAGAACAGTTAACGGAAAATACGGAACAGAACATTCATTCAATCCGTGAAATGGCCGAATCCGTACAGGAAATATCTGTCGGAGCTACCACTCAGCTTCATCAAATTCAGCTTACCTCTGACGCAATCCGAGAGATTGAAGATACATTGGAAGTAACGTCGAATCGCAACGAGCAAACCATCGTATCGTCCCAACAAGCTTCGGAACTAGCTCAAGCCGGAGAAGTTATTGTCACGGAAACGATTGAAATCATCAGAAGGCTGAACGAAACGGTAAATGACACCGCAGAAACAGCGAAAACTCTTGAAAATCAATTCAAGAAAATTGTCGAAGCGATGGCATTAATCTCCAACATTTCACAGCAAACGAATTTGTTGGCATTAAACGCAGCTATAGAGGCAGCACAAGCAGGAGAGCATGGCAGTGGGTTTGCTGTAGTAGCGCAGGAAGTGCGAAAGCTTGCAAGCCATGCCAACAGTTCGGCACAGCAAATCAGCACATTAATTGAGAAAAACCATCGCTTGCTTGACACAATGATAGAAAAAATGGCATCAGGAACACTTGTGGTGAAGGAAGGCGTTCAAAAAGCAAATGAAGCAGGGCATTCATTTTCCAAAATTCAAGAAGCTGTCCATAAGGTGGATAGGAAAATATTGGAAACCACTTCTGATATAAAAAACATGTCCAAAAGCACCTTTAACAGTTTGGAAATGATTGAATCTGTTGTTGACATTTCCAAGATGACAGCGGAAAAATCAGAGAATGTATCGACGGTTACACAACAAGCCCACGCTTTTGAGGAAAAGACTGCATCTTCCGCACATAACTTATCCAGAGCTGCAGATGAGCTTCAGGACAAAATTGGCGTGTTCGTGGTGAAATAAATGACTGCGAGATCATAAATACCGTCATAAATTTACTTGTGGAAGTGTTCCATAAAGTGTCCATACATCATGTGATTTCTTTTGCCATAGCTTCTCTTTTCATTTGCCTTGATATTAACTGTCATTTTCACCCTCCATCTAATATAGTTAAGAGAATGATAGCAATAAAAAACAATAAATCTATTCTATTTTTAAAAATTTGTTTCGATATTATTATGAATTCTGCTTATTCGCATTAAAATGGTTCGCGGCAAAATTATGCTTCTCAGAATGATAACTCTGTTCGGTGGAATCCACCATGATTCCACCGAACAACTATATTTGAGCAGCTTTCCCTCTATAAAAAAAGGATACATTTTATGAATATTAACGATCTGCTACTTTCACCAGTAGTTTCCCTATGTTATTCCCTTTAAAAAGATCAATAAAAGCCTCCGGAATATTCTCAAACCCCTCTTGTATCGTCTCCCGATATTGCAGCTTACCTTCTTGTAACCAATGAGCCAATAGTGTTGCGCCTTCCGTGAAACTTTCGGCATAATTTCCAACCGTGAATCCTTGCATTAAAGCACTCTTTTTTATTAGCGTTCTTTGTATACGTGGTCCGACATCTACTTCCTCAAGATTATAGGACGAAATGGCACCACAGACTGGAATACGTGCAAAACGATTTAAATGTGTAAATATAGCGTTCGCAATCTCTCCACCGACATTATCAACACATCAACTCCATTAGGACAGGCTTCTTTTATCGCATTTTCGATATCGTTAGTTCGATAATTAATCCCTTCATCAAATCCTAATTCATCGGTTAAGAACGCCACTTTTTCATCGGAACCAGCCGAGCCAACTACGTGTGCACCTTTTATTTTCGCTATTTGCCCAACTACGGAACCAACTGCACCCGCTGCTCCTGAGATGACGACTGTTTCTCCTTTTTTCGGTTTCCCAATATCCAGTAAACCAAAATAAGCAGTTAAACCAGTCATACCCAATATACCTAAATGAGTTGATATCGGAGCAATCGATGGATCTATTTTCCGCACCTCTGTTTCTTTAGCATTATAATACTCCTGCCAACCAAACATTCCACTCACCACATCACCTTGTTTGAAATCAGCAGACTTGGATTCAATCACTTCATTTAATGAAAAAGGTGCCACATACGACTCTTGATCTTCCATTCTTCCTCTCATATACGGATCAACAGATACAAAAAGTGTTTTAACAAGAAGTTGCCCCTCTTTCAGTTGCTCGATATCCTTTTCTACAAATTGAAAACATACCTTTGGGCCGCTCCGCCAGTACGATTTTGTCGATTGGTAAATGTTAAGGAAGCGGAGAAATTTAAGCATGATGAACTATTTGCAAGCGACGCGCTCTTACTGGGACGTATAACCTATCAAGGATTTGCTGCTGCATGGCCTCCGATTGATACCCTTTTTTGATTCGATATGCGCCTTGCAAAATTTGTCGTGTGGTAACTTTGATTTTCCATAAGTAGTAGAAAAAAGATCAGAATAAAAAGTAAATCTTTTCTCTTCCACTCTTTTATCTCAAATATATCAAGGGTTCTCGCTCTAACTCAATCATTTTCCTCACAGATCTTTCTTCTTCAACTTTTCTCTCTCCCATTCAGGAAAAATCGGAAAGAGATTAATGCTTATGGATTGTATTATTGCGTTAAAGCGCTTCGTTTGTTGATTATCGTTATCATTACATGCGCTCAAAGTTCTTTAAACTAAAGCACCCTGTTAGTGCAACGAGTGAAACCTAATTAAACAAGTAATTACGTCAGTTTCTTATTACCATAAGCTATTATTTGACCTTCCATAGCGTAAAAGTTCATTGATATTTTTTGAGTCATTTTATTAAAATCAGATTGGTTATTTATGTAATCCTAAAATGAACATGCTTTTACTTCAAAGACTCTATAAAACTCAGTGGTTTCTAAACCATTTTTTCAATTCAGCACATCCAACAATTGATTCCATTATCAGTGTTACGTCTTTTAATAAACAATAACAATTTATCAAATCTAAAATCAGAGCTATAAATTTCACCATTTGGCTTCATTAATAACGGATATACTTTGATCTCACCAAGCAATTCAGACAAATGTACACAAAAAGCCCCTGTAGAGTAGTCTTTTTTTAGTGTCTACTCTACAGGGTACATTTTGGTTGACCACACTTCTTTTTAAATAACACCAGGTAAATTATTTTGGGATTAAAGCCATTTGTAATATGCTTTTTTAAGTAAGACTTGAGACGAACTATTTACTAGTATTCCAGCATGAAAAGGTCATTAATAAACCTAACTAAACCACTATTAACGTTTGATTTTATGGCATTTCATCCTCATTTATAAATTGATATTCTAGTGTGTAGCTACCTTTGGCGAGCACTCTTAAGAGTGTGCCTTGATCGAGTCTAGTACTGGTGGTGAATACCACTCGTTTAGTCTCTCCACTTTCGGTGACACCCTGCTCCCTATATTTATATCTTCCGTTATCATCTGCAGGTTCATCTTGAACCTCAACATATACATATTCCTGTTCAATCAATGGATTAAAACGATCGAATGGCTCGCGAAATAAGAGGTATAGGCTAGCAATGACAACGACCACAATGAGACAAGAAATTAAGATCTTCTTTTTCATCACTTTTCTTCCTTTCTATAAAGCATTTGTGACGATGCTTTTGTAATACCGAATGGTAACCACTGTAAACATCAAATAGATGACAATATACGCTGCCATACTAATGATGATTGGGGTGAGCATACTTGCGGCGATGAGAACAGAACCTACGTTAAGAGCAAAAGCAGCGTGAATTAAACCAATTCCCAGAGGAATTAAATAAACAAAGAGCTGTTTACGGACGATACCTTTCATCATTTCGTTTACTTGAAATCCGAGTTGTCGCAGTGTCCGGTAATGGGTTTTTTCTTGTTCAGCCTCTGTCATTTGTTTAAAGTACAAAATACTTCCCGTTGAAAGGATAAACACAAAGCCTAATAAGCCGGCGATGAAAATGAGGAGCCCGTAGTTTTGACGCGATCCCTCGTATGCGGAATAAAAGTCAGTGATATACAGGTCACTGTCCACATTCGTTAGAAAGATGTCAGAGGCGGTGTCTGATTTCTCAGTATCCAATAAGTGAAACACCTCAAAGGCCAAAAATTCTTTGTACTCATTCTCTTGTATGCTGTCTTTCATTCTCTTGAAGGTTTCTTCAGAAACAAGTAATTGTTCGCCATAGAATCTGTAATTCATTACGTTTTCAAGCTTAAAATTAGAAACTGTTAGTCGATTAACTTCATCATTTGATGGGTACTCTACGTATTTTGGATATGAATTCTCCATTCCTTCTATAATGGCTCGCGTATTATGATAGATTGCTTCACCATCTTGGGGACTCTCCACATCTAGTCCGGCCTGCACCATCTGCTCTGCTGAGAAAAGCATAAACGTTCTGTGACGATTGTCTACATTTGGATCCTGCTCTACCCATGCGCCATCAAATCGTATGGCATCTAGTTCATAATGATCGAATTCAATCTGCTCCTCTTCTAACTTACTTGATATAATAGCGGCTTCCGCCTGCATATTTTCCACTGCAAAATCAAAAGGCATCGCCAATCTCACATCTTTTTCGGTTGAATAATATAAGGAATAGGAAAGTGAAATCATCGTAATGGTCATGGCAGACAATACAGTGATTAAGGTTAACGAATTGGCGTGGCCTTTCATTCTGTGCATTAAAGGTGCTACCGACAGGCTATTATACAAGCCGAGATTTCCATTTTGCTTTTTTCGATAAACATATAATATCCAGCTTATTGTCGTACGGAAGACTAAATAGGTTCCGAGTATGGTACTGGCGAGAACTAATAACATAAGAAACATCAGCAAATCTGCATGGTCCACAATCAAGGTAGACACATAATAGCCAAACCCTATTAGACTTAATCCTGCTAACCCTAAAATGCTTGAAACGATGCTTGGACGTTTGACAAAGTAATCATTTTGATTATTTGCTTGAAACAATTGTAGTAGTGTGCTGCGATAAACCGTCCATATAATTTGTAAGGATGTAACAGCAATTAAGCAAGTAAAAACAGCAATTGTTTGTATCACTGCTTGACTGGAGAAGGTTAAGCCAACCACCGCTTCAATACCTATCAGGTTCATAAACAGTAAAAGAAAGAGTCGCGAGAGCAAAGCTCCAACTAATATTCCGATAAGTAAAGCTCCTAGACCGAGAATCGTTTGTTCCAAGATCAGTACCCGAGTGATCCAAGCCTTAGACAAGCCAATTAACTGATACAATCCGATTTCTTGACTACGCCTTCGAATAAAGATGCTCGTAGCATACATCGTAAACACAATGGTAATGAAAATGAGTAATATTCCAGCGACTTGAAAGGCCGTTGAGAAGTTCATGCTAGCTTCAACCATAGTAACAATAGTTTGGTCATTTTGTAGTGTAGAAAAGATAAAATACAAACTTATGCTGAAAATCATCGCGAAAAAATAGAGATAATACATTTTGATGTTTTTTCGTATGCTGCGGATCACTAATTTCTGTGTAGTCATTTCTGGTTACCTCCTCCAAGAACGGCTTGCATATCAAGAATGTCCTTAAAGAAGGATTCTCTTGTTTTCTCTCCCCGGTACAATTCAGAAAAAATTTTTCCATCCTTTAGAAAGATTACACGTTTACAATAGCTAGATGCCAACGGGTCATGAGTAACCATAACAATGGTGACCTGTCGTGCTTGGTTAATCTCATTTAAATTTCCTAATAAATTGGAGGCTGCTTTTGAATCAAGGGCGCCGGTAGGCTCATCAGCAAAAACAATGGAGGGCGAATGAATTAACGCTCGTGCTGCAGAGGTGCGTTGCTTTTCACCTCCTGAAATTTCGGCAGGGTACTTATTGGCTAACTGCTTGATTCCTAACATCCCCGAAATTGCATTAAACTCTTTTTCGGCCTGATCTTTGCTTGTTTTTGTTAAAGAAACAGGTAACAATATGTTTTCTTTTACCGTTAAGGTATCAAGCAAATTGTAATCCTGAAAAACAAAGCCTAGATGCTTTCGCCGAATATTTGATAGTTGGGTGTCTTTCATTTTTGAAATCTCTTGCTCATTTATAAAAATATTTCCTTCTGTGGGACGATCAATTGTAGCTAAGGTATTTAGAAGAGTTGTCTTGCCTGAGCCTGAAGGTCCCATAATTCCAACAAACTCACCCTCTATCACTCGAAGGTCGATTCCTTGTAACACCTGCTGAGCATTTCCCTTTAAGGCATAAGATTTAAGTAATCCCTCAGCGATTAGAACTGTCTTCGGTGTTTTTTGATTTTCCATTCTATACACTCCAATCAAGTTATCCTATAGATAGTGTAATTCTTTTGTAGCTCTAAGTCGTAAGTTTTAGGTGATAAAATGCAATCAAATGTGATATTTTTGTCACTTTCCAAAAAATCAGGTTTCTCCGTTGAAACGGCGAGGCCTTCTTGAGTCACGTCATCGTCTTTCCCTCAAATGCAGTCCTCATAGTTTTCGAAGCTTATAGTGGTATCGGACACCCCCTTTCTTATTATCAAGACCTAAATCGTAAAAAGTCATAAAAATTAAAGAGTGATACCTATTGTACATGTACAATATATATCACTCTTTTACTGTTGGTTTATAAAATATTTGATTATTTTCTACCTATGTTGCTCAACAATCGCGCCCGCTTGCGGAAGACTGCTTTTAATGGAAAATCAGTCAAATTTGTACAATAAGTATGACATTTTCGATTCTAACATACTTCTGATTTCCACTTGATTGTAAAAAGATTTCGCCTCCTATGATAATGTTCTTGAATAACATCAAAAATTGCAATTAAGATGGTGAATTTTTACAAGGCGATGAAGAATTTGTCTTTGTTCTTTCCGCCAATTTAGTAATCGATTCAATGTCTTGTTCAGTTAAAAAATCTAAGAAATGTTTGCGTATTGCCATTGAAACTACGGGCCGTGCATCATCTAATGTTGTTTTCCCAAAAGAGGTGATAATGACCTGAACGCCTCGTTCAGTTTCTAATGGTTCTCTTGAAACAAGTCCGCGTTTTTCCATCCGTGTTAAATGGTGGGACAACCGACTCTTCGTCCAATCCATTGAGACTGCTAATTCTTGTTGGCGTAGCTTGCCTTTTCCATAAAGATCTAACCGGTCCAATATACCGAAGTCACCCTCCGATAGCCCGGTTTGCTCAGACATGTCTTTTACTACGCGTCCAAAAATGTTCTTATAAGAGCTTTTCCAAATATGCCATATTTGCATTTCTTCTTCACTTATCATTTTTTTATTCATAAATGTAGTATATCACAGTTGACATGTCAACCAAAGTCTAGTAGTGTATATTTATGGTTGACATGTCAACCTAATCGATATGCATGAAGGATATATTGTCTGTAACGACAAAAGTTGAACTCAGAAAGGAGAGTATAACGAGTAATTTTTATAAAAATATCATTAAATTTTTGATCTATTACAGAAGGAGTGTATTATAAAAATGAAATATAAAAAACTTGGAAATTCTGGTTTGGAAGTTTCAGAGTTATGTCTTGGAACCATGAGCTTCGGCGTACCAGAGCGAGGAAATGCGCCATGGTCACTAAATGAAGAAAAGAGCAGACCAATCATAAAAAAGGCCCTTGAATTAGGCATAAACTTTTTCAGTACCGCTAATATGTATTCTGACGGCACAAGTGAAGAAATTCTTGGAAGAGCATTAAAGGACTTCGCTAACCGAGACGAAGTTGTCATTGCTACAAAAGTATTCGTCCCGATGCGTAAAGGTCCCAACGCAATGGGGCTTTCCCGTAAAGTTATCATGACGGAGGTTGAAAATAGCCTAAGACGCTTGGGTACTGACTACATCGATTTGTACCAGATCCATCGTTGGGATCCTAATACACCAATTGAAGAAACGATGGAGGCACTTCATGATCTAGTTAAGGCAGGCAAGGTAAGGTATATCGGAGCATCGTCCATGTCGGCTTGGCAGTTCGCAAAAGCTCAACATGTGGCAGAACTCAACGGTTGGACTCGTTTCATTTCCATGGAAAATAGACTTAACTTGCTTTATAGAGAGGAAGAAAGAGAGATGCTGCCTTTTTGTAAGGATGATGGGGTTGGCGTTACGCCATATTTACCATTTGCTGCAGGCCGATTGACCCGAGATTGGAATGAGCAGACCTCCCGATCAATGAATGACCAAGTAGCAAAGGCTCTGTTTACCAAGACCAAAGAAGTTGATCGGGAAGTGGCGGAAAAAGTGGCAGAGGTTGCTGCGAACCGTGGTATTCCACGAGCACAGGTCGCACTTGCATGGCTTTTACAAAAGGAAGAGGTTACTTCACCGATTATTGGGGCTACCAAGATAAGCCATCTCGTGGATGCGGAGTCAGCGCTAACAATCAACTTGACATCTGAAGAAATCAAGAGTTTAGAAGAACCTTATGTACCGCATGCTTTGGTTTAAATACAACGATGCTTAGGAGCGAACAATTAAAAAGTGTTCGCTCTTTTTTATAATTCAATCAGCGCAAAACTAAAATAAAGAACTACACAAGGCCATTGTATAGGAGTCTGACGTCAATCTCAATCCTTATTCAAGAATGACACCCGATTGTTGAATGGAAAAAATGCTCCTTGTAAACATACCGAAAATACCCCATTTAAAGCATAACAATACATTTTTTGAGTATTACTACATTCCATGTCGTATCTAGATATTTTAAATATCTCATTACTGGGACTACTGGTATGCCTCCTTCATCAAGAAGCATGTATCTTTTTTATTATCATCAAGTAACACTTCCTGTACTATCATAACAACCTCCATCAATATAGAATCATAAACTAAACATATGAGACTAAAATTTAAAAGTATATTATATAATTCTAGTATGCATAGAAAAAGATTAGCTATTATATTAAACTAACTATCCTCTTATTATTATAGTATATTTAACTTTTTCAGAGTGATCCAGCTTCCTTCAGATTTCACCTCACGATGGATACCCTTGCCCTTGGCTAGCGGTTGGTAACTACAGACCCCATACTGGGCTTTCCTCACCTAGCTAATTGCCATGCATGGCCACAAAAAAAGCAGTCAGGTTTTAAATATCCTAACTACTTCATTAATGCCTATTTTCAAAGTAATGATCGTCTCATCCGCTCAAATGGGTTATCACTAGAGAATATCATTTGAATCGATGTACCTTCGCTGGCGACCGAAGCAACTTCAAGTCGAATGTGTAACTTCACGCTTATTTTTTTTGCAAGATAAAGTCCCATGCCCGTCGCTGAGTGCTGAACCCTCCCATTTTCTCCAGTAAAGCCTTTATCAAATATGCGTGGCAGGTCATGTGCTTGAATGCCAGGCCCTTCATCTTTAATTGTTAAGATGACGGATTCATTTTCATGGAGGCCAATGTGAATGAATATATTTCCATCTGTTGGACTGTACTTAATCGCATTCGTTAAAAGCTGTCTGATCACAAACCCGCACCACTTTTTATCAGTGTACACGGTAGACGCGGTGTTCCCCGTCAAATCAATAGATATATTTTTTTCCATACACCATGTTGATAGCTTACGAACCTCTTCTCTTATCAAATCTTGCACTTCCTGCTTTTCTGGGAGTAAGTCTGAGTCTAAATTAGCTAATCGCGAAATATAAAGCTGTCGGTCAATTAATAAGTGCATCCTCAACCAGGGCGCATTTAGCTTTTGAGCTAACTCATTAGAACGGTGAGCATCAATGGTTATCTTCATCGCTGTAAGGGGCGTTTTCATTTCATGAACCCATGATGCAAGATCATTATGGTCCATTTGTTGAGAGGAGTGATCCTCACGACGTTTGTTTTTCTCATACTCATAAATTGTTTGTAAAAGTGTATACACAATGCTGTCCGGAAAACGGCTATGAGGAGAAGGAATTCTTTCAAACCAGTCATCGCCCAGATCGTTAAAAAGCGTAAGCAGGGATTTATAATAGGCGGTTTCTTTTTTGTATCTCCAAATAAAAAAAACAACACAGGTTGTTAGAAACAACCCATTTAAATAAATGATTGAGTAGGGCTCCACACGAATGCCCGCATCAAATAGAATTAAAGCGTTGGTAAGTAGAAGGAGTAACCCCATTAGGGCAATCCAACTCTTTTTATAAACGAGATAAGCGATAAACAATTTGGACCCTCCTATAGTGTAACGGCCATATACCCGAGCCCTTTTTTCGTCACAATTCCATTGGCTAAATTAAGAGAGGAGAGCTTTTGTCGTAATCTTGTGATGTTGGCTGTCAGCGTATTATCATTAATAAATTGATCATCATCCCAGAGCATTTTCATCAATTCATGACGCGAGATAATTTCATTATTTGATTTGACTAGTACCGAGAGAATAAAAAATTCATTTTTTGTAAGTTCAATGGTTTGCCCGTCCTTATAAATCCCGCCACTTTTTAAGTCAATAATGGCTTGATTCCATTCAATGACATCGGAGGATGCTTCTTCATACGTATAGGTTCGACGAAGAATTGCCTGAACCTTGGCGAGAAGGACATCCATATGAAATGGTTTCTGAACATAATCGTCCGCCCCTAAGTTCATGGCCATCACCATATCCATCGGATGATCTCTTGATGAAAGAAAAATAATGGGAACTTTGGACACTGCACGTATTTCTCTACACCAATGAAACCCATCAAACTTAGGAAGCTGTATATCAATCATGACTAAGTGAGGCCGATGCGCTACAAAGTCTTCCATTACATGAGAAAAATCACTTGGGCTACTTACCTCGTATGACCACTGGCTTAACCCTTCATTTAATGCTTCTAAGAGCAGGGAGTCGTCTTCAATAATAAAGATGTTCATATTCATTTGGAGTCCTCCTTCCTATATACTTATTTATTCTAAACTATTCATGATTAGAATGCTATTGGTTCTTCCTATTTTTAGGCGAATTCAAATAAATTAATTTAAATAAAAGGGTATTCGGATTTTAGTATGGAAAGAGGGTTAAAAAGTACCCTCTTCCCACCGACGAATTCATCCCATGTTTTTAAAATTCCTCCCATTACGGTGTGAAAATTGAAGTAGTGACCATATTGAGATACAAACTTATTGAGCTGTGGTTCCAATCCCCAACAGTGGGAACAAATTGGATCTGATACATAGTAGAGGTCTACTTTAGGTAAGTGTTTTATCATCTTGACTTGATCCCCTTTTCTATTTTCCATTTGCCATGTAACCTAATTGGAACAGGATTAAATGGATTCTTATACCAATGGAAATGCAGATATGTTGTTTATCCAACAGATGAAGAAAACTATTTAAAAAATCCATAGACCTCATTTTTTCTGTTAATACGATTCTAAATTAGTTTTAAGTTGATTTAGAATAAACATCAATCCCAGACATGATATAAGGTATTGCTAATTTGATAAATTCTTCTGGTGACAGCTTCTCATTATTTCTTTTCCAATCTTCGGAAGCTCCATAAATTCCCCAGCTTAATATAACAGCAATAACCTTCAGGGTTTGTTTATCTTTGTTTTTGCGCTGTTTTAATAACATTTTATAAAGAATGATTTCAAGCTGTTCTCTAACAAAGCGAGCAATTTTTTCTTCATATCCACTTTTACAACGGTTTGACAAAGATTCTTGAAACCGCGTTGTAGCTAAGAAAATACTAATAATTGTTTCTTCATTAAATTCGCTTTCCTCATACATATTAGAACTTAAATTAACCATTAGCACTTCCGGTAACGCCTTGTCTAACAAATCATACTTATCCTCAAAATGATAATAAAAAGTCGCACGATTAATCATCGCTTCCGTCGTAATATCCTTTACTGTAATATCGGTAAATTCCTTTTTATCGGAGAGATTAGTAAATGAGTCCATGATTAATTTACGTGTACGAAGAACTCGGGGATCTGTGTTTGATTGTGTCATAAAAATTCACTCCTACTTTTTATACAGTTTCTTCAATGTGTCGTATAACCAACAGATTGAAGAAATTATTGGTGTTGCTTATTTTTATTATGTTATACAATTCAATTGTAAGCAAATACTTAACTTATAAATATTGCTTATAAAGCACATTTTTAGCACACAACATTAGGAGGAATAAAATGGTTAAAATTGGTATTATTACAGGAAGTACAAGAGATGCAAGAGTAAATATTCAAGTTGCTGAATGGGTTAAATCCATTGCCGACAAAAGAACAGATGCTGAATATGAATTAGTGGACATTAAAAAATACAATTTACCACAATTCAACGAGCCTGTCCCTGCCATTTTGTCAACTGATTATCAAGCTCCAGAAGCTAAAGTTTGGTCAGAGAAAATCAGCGAACTGGATGGGTTTGTATTTGTTACAGCAGAGTATAATAAAGGCGTTACTTCAGGACTGAAAGACGCTATCGATTATTTATACCCTGAGTGGAATAATAAAGCTGCTGGAATTGTTGGCTATGGTTCTACACTTGGTGTGACTGCAGCGAATAACTTACGATCAATACTATCTGTTCCAAAAGTTGCGGTAGTTGGAACTCAACCGGGGTTAAGTCTTTTTACTGATTTTGAAGACATGAGAACATTTAATCCAGCACCATTTCATGAAGATACCATAAATACAATGTTGGGCGAAGTTGTAGCTTGGTCTACTGCATTGAAAACAATCAGAAATTAATCTTTAGGAGGAGAAGAGCATTGCCTTTTCTCCTCTCACTGTTTTTGAATATTGTAAGGAGGAATTAGAAATGATTAAGATTGAAGCTTGGACAGATTATGTATGTCAATTTTGTTATATCGCTAAACGCGAACTGGAAAATACTTTAGAAGCTACTGGACTAAAAAGTCATGTAGAGATTACTTACAAAGCATATGAATTAGTTCCTGATGGACCGACTACCCCAACAATAACTACATTAGAAGCATTAAGTAAACGAACAGGACAGCCTGCAGCTCAGGTTCACCAAATGGTAGAAAGTACAACTCAAAGGGCTTAGGACTTGACTATCGTTATGACAACATGATGTGGCAAAATACATTGAACGCACACCGTGTCGCAAAGTACGCGCAAGAAATCGGTAAAGCACAGGAATATCAGGAACGTATATTTTATGCGGTATTTACCGAAATTATATTTCTTCCAGACAATGAGCAACTTATCACCTTAGCAAAAGAAGTCGGTCTTGATGAAGATGCCGTACGAGAAATTGTAGAAGATGAAAATGCATATTTAGCTGAAGTTGAAAATGATAAAATGGAAGCATCTAAATTACAAATGACTGGCGTTCCATACTTTGTTATTAACCGTAAATATGCTATTTCAGGCGGTCAGCCCCAAGAAGTCTTTGAAAATGCATTAAAGCAGATTGCTGAAGAAGAAGGGAGTAAGCCTACGCTGAAAAGTTTTGGTTCAGATGGTGATGTTTGTGGTCCTGACGGGTGTTCAATTTAAAAAAAGGAGTTGTTTCTCCCTTTTAAATATAGCCTCTTTCTTTCAGGCTTGTAAAACTGTTATCACTATTTACGACTAAGTGGTCAAGAACTTCGATGCCTAGTAACTTTCCCGCCTCGACTAATCTTCTTGTAACTTTAACGTCTTCCATAGACGGTTTAATGTCGCCACTTGGATGCTGAACTGCAACTACACTTGCTGCGTTATTAAGTATCGCTGATTTAAACACCTCACGTGGATGAACGAGTGAGGAATTTAACGAACCTACATGACAACGATGAACTGCGATAACATTATTTTTCGTATTTAAACACATAACAAAAAACACTTCACGATCATCACGACCAATAAAGCGAGATGCTATCTTTGCTCCGTCTTCTGGACTACGAATAATGTAATCAACACCTTCTTCTGCCTCTCGAATAATTTGTTCAATGCGAACTACTTCTAAAATGGTTTCCATTTAGATCAACCTCTCTATAATTTTTTTGACCTTTTTGGTCACCATATAGAGAATCTTCGCATCGATTAATGTCAAGTGGCGTAAGTAGCAAAACTATCAAGTGATTCGTATATGTTTTGGGGAAGCCCAATGAATTAGGGTGCGTTAAAAGCGTTAATTGCTTTCTTACGCACCCTTATCCTACTTGGCTGACTCATAACATCCGAAGAACGAAGACCCTTTACATAATCGATAATTCGTCTCCACTTTACAGACGAATTAGGAGATTATAATTAGGGGAGCTGAAAAGGAAAAAACCTAACGGACAACTCCCTTCTATCCCAACACAGTATATATTTGCACTGTTCCAAGTTCACTATATTTTAACTTTACTTATTATTCTCGAAGTCTAACAAGTTCTTTCCTTATACTATCTTTTAAATAATTTTTTGCATCCTTTTTAAATCCTACGGGATAACCATCTATATCTTCATTCATTTCAAGGGGGTAGGCATAACCATAATCTAAATCACCAGAAATTAGAGATTGATATACATCATGATTAATTTTTTCCATATCAATTAGCTGATCAATTACAATTTGTAATAACTCGTTTCTCATGTTTACAGCATCTTCTTTTGTCACATTAGGAAATCTTTCTTCTTATATTGATTGATAGGAATTCTTTTATTATAAATATCCTTTGCAACTTTCCCATCCAATGCTGAAGCAATAGTTTCATGATCAATTGTTGTTTTTCGGTTACTATTAAACTGTTTTATTAACTGACTTTTTCTAAAGTCGCGTGCCCAGCAAGCCGTTCATTGCTAGTTGGTGAAAGTCCAACCCGAGTAAGTGCCAAGACGCTCGGTAGCTGACGGGCAACTGGTGGAGAAATCCTAAGGTTGAAGCCTCGTGACAAAGTACTCTTTACGGAGTGCGAGCAACTTAACAGGTTGTAACATCAAGTGAATCTTGCAGCCTCGTCAATTACAACCCTCTAAAAGGAAGAAGGGAAGTCGAGCTTGTGTCTTATAAGCGAAGACCATGGAAGGTGTAAAGAACTTGGTATATCAGCACCGAAGAATCCCTCGGGGTATGGAGAGCGACATGTTAAGAAAGTGATAAACGGAACTGGGGATATCCTCCTCGGTCACTTCTACAAGAAGTAAAACAGAAACCTATAAGCGTTAAGTGAAATGGTGGATGGACTGAGAGGAAGTCGGAGGGGGTCATAGTACCAGAGATGATCATGACAACACAACGTGATCTAGGGAAGGACGGTAGAAACCAATACCCTACTTCGTTCACATGTTGGAAGGAGGTAAGAGTGAGTGAATGCTAAAATAGCTAACTACACCAATCAGGTAAAAGCTCGACAACTTCAACGAACATTATACCTTTGTGCCAAGGAAAGTAAGACACGGCGGTTTCATGCCTTGTATGATAAGATGTATCGTCCAGATATCTTATGGGAAGCATGGCAACGAGTGAAAAGAAATAGAGGAAGTAGTGGGGTGGACAACCAAACCTTGGAAGATATCAGCGATTATGGAGAGAAGAAATTTTTGAATGAACTCTATATGGAACTGAAGGAGAAAGCCTATCATCCACACCCCGTGCTACGAACCTATATACCGAAAGATGATGGGAAGAAACGACCGTTAGGCATTCCGACGGTAAAGGACAGAATCGCACAAATGGCAATGAAAATCGTCATTGAGCCCATTTTTGAGGCGGATTTTCAAGACTGTTCGTTTGGGTTTCGCCCAAAACGAAATGCGCATCAAGCTGTGGCGAAAATTCGCAAAGAAAGTAAACAAAGATATTGGGTGTTAGACGTCGACATCCAAGTTATCACCAGTTTATCATTACCACCAGTTATGACTTGAATTTTGATGGGTTTATAAATACTAATAGGAAAAACAATAGGTTTTTAAATTCTATAAGATCCCAACTGGTGATAATCATATTTCCTACTATAATGAGTTTATCAGTTTTAACACTGAAATTCGTTATGGAGGATAACAATCATGAAAACTACAATCCTTATTGACAATGCTTGCAATTGTCTTGAAAAACAGCTTTTTACCAAGTCGAGCATCTATATCAATTATAGGTGGCATTGGAATCGTTTTATCAAATCTATTTATTTTGAAACTGAGTTTAACCTGCAAAGCATCAATAATTATCTGATTCATAAATGTGGTAGGAATTTACTTCTTGAAGATCCATCAGTACTACCCGTAAAAGAATATCGAATCCGTCATGCTTTTCATTCACTTATTTATTATTTCAACTATCAATCAATGCCAGGAACATCAATGGAGGGGTCATCTATAAGGAAAAAGTTGTCGAACTTCGATAAAATATGTCTAGATAGCTACATGGAACACATAAAAGAACTTGAGTACTCTCCGAATTCCCAAAGATATGCATATAACACGGTTCATACTTTTTTAACAACATGTTCATTATTAGATATTAGCGATGGTCTTTTACTACAATATTTTTATTCGCTTTCCGATCTTTCAAAACAAACTGTAAAATCCAAGTTAAAAGTATTGAAGCGTTTTCTTGTATATTGTAATAAAAAGGAATATATATATTCTGACTACAGTCCATTGTTTCCTTCAAATAAACATCGTAATCATACAGAGATTCCTTCTGTTTATACCCCAGAAGAAATCTTTCAGTTGTTAGATTATATCCGATATAGTGGTGGTATTAATCCAAAACGTAATTATGCAATTGCTCTACTTATTGCGCTTTATGGTTTCCGTGCCGGAGATATTTGGAACATGAAAATTTCTGATATAGATTGGGAAAGTGAAACGATTTGTATTGTTCAGTCCAAAACCAAACAGTTACTTACACATAAATTCAACGGTTATTCTGGCAATGCGCTAACTGATTACCTTCTGAATAAAAGATCTGCTTTTACGAGTGAAAAAGTATTTCTAAAAGCCGACGGTTCTGAACTCGGTTCAGCTGTAACGATATCAACTATGATATCTAATGCATTTATAAGTTCCGGTATTAACATCAACGGAAGAAAACACGGAAGCCACAGCTTAAGACACTCTCTGGCATCAAACATGCTCTCCAATGATACCGGTATTATGGAAATTTCCAAAACGCTAGGGCACGCATCTGTTGATACCACCAGGATTTATTCAAAAGTTGATTTTAATCATCTTCGCCTCTGTGAACTCGAGGTGCCAACTTATGAATAAAACCTACATTTGTGATACTACTTATTTCAGAAGTTATTTGGCAGACTGTATTGTTTCTTTCATTGAGTATAAAGTCAATGCAAACCGTTGTAAACCTGAGTCATTTCTTCCTGTTATGTCACTGTTTGACAGGTACTGTATGGATTATCCAGAACAAGAACATTGTTTAAAGAGAGAGACTGTCATTGGTTTCCTTACTATCGGACCAGATGAAAAAATTCAACTGCATCCAGAAAAGCTTCTATTATACGCTCTTTTGGTAATTACCTTACATCGGTACTCAGAACAAAAAATGTTTATATTGTACCTGCTTTGATAAAACGTAGGAAGAATACCTTTGTGCCATATGTTTTTTCACATGACGAAATTGCAAGGGTGCTGTATGAATCCAGAAATTATCAACCTAAACAAAAATACACAGGAACACCAAATATGTTAAGTTGTATGTCATGTATTTTTACCCTGCTTTATTGTACCGGAATGCGAATTTCTGAAGTCACAGGATTAAAAGTAGAAGAGGTTGACCTGAAACAACGTATTATTCACATTAATCGTGCTAAAAATGATAATCTACGTATTGTAACAATTTCAGATTCACTTTTTGAAGCCTGTAGTAAGTACCTAGAACAATCAAAAACCCGAAAGGGTGTAGGGAGATATTTCTTTGATAGTGGATCTCCCCATAATAATGGACAAGTTTCATCTCAAAGAGCGTATATCTATTTCAGACGGTTTTTAAATATGGCAGGAATAGAGCATAAAGGAAAAGGATTCGGTCCTAGGATGCATGACATCAGAGTCACATTTGCAGTCCATTCATTACAAAAATTATCCCGTATGCCTGGGGATATCAATGTACACCTGATGTCGCTTTCAACCTTCATGGGACATCAATCAATTTACTGTACACAAGAATATCTATGGCTAACAAACGATCTATTTCAGGATACCTTAGAAAAAATGGAGAAATATACATCATTTGTATCATCCATTTTTGACGAAAAGGTGGGTGAGTTTAATGAATAAAACATTTCCTAGTATGCTTGAATATTTTGTTGTCTCTTATGTGAAAAACGAAGCAGGTATGTCTCCTGAAACGCTGAGGTCTTACTATACAGCAATTGAACAGTTTGTCCTCTGGCTAAAGAAAAGCCAAACCCTCCAGATTGAGGATATTAATGTCATTCATTTTGATAAGAGTTACATTCGAATGTTCTTGTCATATATAGAAACCGAAAAAAGTGTATCTATATCGACCAGAAATCAGCGCAGAGCTGGAATTGTCGCTTTTCTTTCTTTTGCAGCTGATATTAATCCGGTTTATGCCAATGCTTATTTAAACGCAAAAGATATAAAAATTAAAAAAGCACCAAAACCAAAAAAAGATTTTTTAACTATTGAAGAATATCAGGCAATACTTGAATCCATAAATATATCCACGGATGCTGGTTACAAGCATTTTATCCTTATTAATGTCATGTATGATACTGCGGCAAGGGTAGATGAAACGGTCCGCATGAACTTGAAGGATTTTTCATTTGGGAAAGAAAATTCTGTTGTCATTTTTGGTAAAGGATCCAAATATCGCAGAGTATATTTAACCAAACATACCGTAAAACTTATGAAGCAATTTCGGCAGAAATTCCTACTTGAAAATGGCGCTTTGTTTAGAAACCGGTGTGGTGACAGAATTTCAGATTCCGGCATAGATTATATACTTAAAAAATATGCACTTGCAGCATCAGAAAAACTGGACTCACTCACCAACAAAACAGTATCTTCTCATATGCTGAGGAGATCCAAGGCAACCCATATGCTCTTAAATGGAGCTAGTCTTCCGGTTATTCAACGCTTTCTTGGACATGAATCCATTCAAACAACAGAGGCATATCTTGAAATTGGATCGGATGCAATGATGAAAGCTGTTGAAGCCGCTGGAAATTTAATTTTTAAAGATAATGCTGAAGAACCGATAGCTTCATGGAAAGATCCTGAAATCCTAAAAAAACTTAAAGGATTAATAAAATAATACTAATAATTATCACCAGTTAGAAAATAGACTATTAAATAATTCAAGCAGGTTTTGTAACTATTGCTTATAAACAATTTTATATTTTATCAACTAACTGGTGGTAATGATTAACTGGTGATAACCTTGATATCAATGTCAACCACAAAATGAAAGTGTGCTTGATTGATAAGGAATTGGATTCTTGCCATCGCATGGTGCGCTGACCGAAGCGGTCTAAACCCATAACTATGATTATAGAATTGAGCTTCAGCAATCGGTTCAAGCACCTGCTTGAAACTTTGTTGGATGACTCGATCTAGAATACAGGGAATCCCAAGAGGTCTCAACTTACCATTATCTTTTTCAATCCATTTTCGTCTGACTTTTTTCGGGCGATAGTTTTCGAGTTTGTTTTGAACTTCTGTCACTAATTCTTCTTCCGACAACTTTTTAATGTCTGTGATGGTTTTTCCATCGGTTCCTGGCGTCTCGGATCCTTTATTGGATTTTATTGTACGATAAGCCAGTAAAATATTTTCTCGAGATGTAATAACATCAAACAGATGGGAAAATGATTGTTGTTGATTGGCTTTGTCGTACAAATCCGTAAACGTCTCCGTCATATCGTAATAATCCCAGTATCGTAAAGCTTGCACTGTGGTATCCCTCCTTACGGAAGTGATGTTCCCACGTTCTTACCCGATCGGTGCAATGCACGTATGGAAAATGATCATTCTTTCCCGTTAGACTTGGGGCTGTTCCTCCACTCCCATTACAGGAGATTCATCAGTCGTACCCCTACCCTCGCAAGGATCAATGCTTTTCAGCATAAGCCTTATAGCAACCATTTCGGATGACAGTCCTTGTCTCAATGATCCTTGTTTTCCAAGTCCCTTACAACCTAGCTTTCCGTTCTGGACGTAGGTGTTCCCTGTAAGCCTGTGAGCTGGATACCGCCTTTGTTCGGTATAGCGTGTTTCAGAGGGCCAATTTTTACTCCACACCACTCACGCCATCGTTGGATGGCCTATAGGTTTCCCTATAGTCAAACTTTAGACCTGTATGTTCGGGTGTTCGTCAGTTCCCTTCCTGGAAACCATTCTCACCATATCCAGTTTTTCAGCCGTGCGGCATATCCGTTGGCATACCTTTTCTAAAGGAATGGCTTCAGCCTTCGTTCTGCCGAATCTACCTGTACTTCAAACCCCATGACCTGTCAGTCATGACGCATGCAGGAGTATTGACGGATGGTTTCGGGAAACATGGCTCCGTCATTCCCATCCTCAGTTGTAAAGTTAGGATTTACTAATAATCCCCTGTATTTCACGCAATATAGCGTTTATAACAGAACTTGTCGAGCGTGGCCCGTTTATTGAAGTTATCCGAAGTCAGTTTTCTCTAAAGTAAGGGGATGGGAGACATTATAAGAACTTTCCTAATAAAATTCTAGCCCAATTTCGAATCCCATTACTACTATGTTTAGCTTTTGTTATGTTAATTCCCACACTTTCAAAGTATGCTAATGACTTACGAGTCCAAGTGCCACTAGCATTGACAAGCTTTATAAGTATTTGATTATAGGTAGAACTCCAATCTTGGTTAGAGTATGACGATAAAATAAGTGTTGATAAGGAACGATGTTCACGTTCTACCTCGATAATATTAAACCGTCCCCCATTCACCATAAATACCTCAGCGATTACATAACGTCTTTTTGTAACGCCGTCGCTAAGCTTTGTAAACTTCCGCTCTCCTAACCCCTCTGGTAACACATCCATAAATGCCCGAATTGCTTTTACTTCTGAGTCCTGCTCCAATATTTTTAAGACATTTATAAAGTCCTGCAGCTCCCCTTGAGCTTGGATCTCATGCAACATTTGGTGTTCCAAGCCTCTTTCAAGTTGTTGTCCACCGACATCTGCTGTAGAACGAATGGAATCGTTGACGCCATAGTATCTTTTGGTGTTTTCATCCTCTTCCATACGCTGCTTTGAAAAACCACGTTTGATCCGTTTGACGTTTGGGACTGAAGTATATTCATGTCTCAAACGATTCATTTGCACAAGATCAAAGTCATCTGTAGATCCATCAACTTCTTCATCTAATGTAAACCCTTCTTGCTTGTCAGTTTTATTTAAAGTACGATATGTATATTTCTTCGCCTCTTTCGACTTCCTTTTATCTTGTATTTCTGGGTGTGAAATAGAGATATTGTCATATGAAATATGCTTATTTTTTACATTAACGATTTTTAATACCGTCCACGTGCTTCTATTTTCCTTTACACGAGCAGTTATTGTAATCGGTTGTCTGAAATTCCATTTAAACTTTAATGTTTGTTCCTGCAACCATGTGAAGGAAATGTTTTCATAAACTTGTCGTAAATCACGATTCGTTAGCAGCCACACCAATTGGTAAACGAATGCTGTCTTTGTGTACTTCAATTCATATAGTGATGAAAAGCTAAGATGAATCTTATTTGCTTCGTATGTTTCTGTGAAGAACTGGGGAAAGGAATTCGATTCAAACAAGCGATATAAAAGAAAGCCATTTGGTGCTAATATACTCCGCAACACTTCAATGACTGGCAGAATGACATTTTTGCCATCAAAGGAAAATATAAAACTGCGAGAAATTGCAGGGTCACCACTTCCCTGTATGTTCCATGGCTTCTCATAATACTGCACTCTGCCCGGATATATTGTTATATCTACTTCCCGTGCTCCTTGCGGTGGCTGACTTGTAGTAATTAACCCATCACTATAAAAATGCTGGATGGCTAAGCAAGGTAATGTGCCCCAGTCCAACAGTACCTTTTCGGTAATTCCCCGTGACATAAAGTACGCATGTAGCATCATTTTATTATCAAAACGGAAGGGATCACCAATCCAAATTAGTCTTGCTTTTTCACCTTTCCTAAACGGCCATTTAATTTTAACCTGTCGTGTGCTCATCATTATCCACTTCCTGTTTTCTCTGCAAATATGTTTCCAAATGCGGTTTTATTTCATGAAAATACTGTGATTTCACCGCACCAATGCGTTGCACTTTCCATAACCTAACAGGTTCTTGTTCCAGCAACATTTGGTCTATAACTTTACAACATCGCCTGATTTGGAACTGCTGTATCGTTTCTGTGACCCCATTTAGGAATTTTTTCGTTTGCGGCAGCTTATCGAGATGTTTCTCTAAGTTCGATAATATTCCAAGACGTTTTCCAACAATCGAAATAGTGATTCGAACGGGCTTATCTAACATTATGAGTTCTTTGGAAAGCTTTTTGACTTTGGAACAGTATTCACGATCACGAACTTCCCAATCCACAGTTGTTTGTGGTTTTTCCTTCGTGCGAATGTTAGGCAACTGTTTAAATAACCATTCCTTATCATGGCGATACAAATAGGCGTACTCCTTTTGAAAACGCTCTCTAATTTGTGTTCTTGAATCATTAGGATATCGTTGTATCCCTTCAAGTAATTTTTGTCGATACTGTTGGAATGTTGGAGGAATTACTATGCTTTCAACCTCTTCTTTTTGCCTATCCATGGATAATAAATACCTCTTCACAGTCTTAGAATCAACTCCAAGCATTTCAGCCATTGCTCTTATGCTAAGATCCTTGTTTTTTGCTATGACTTGTAACTTGTCCATCCAGACATTTCCAAACGCTTTTACACGTCCAATACGGCATTTATCTTCGTTCGATTTAACAGGGCCCTTTCTAGCATAAATGAAGCCACAGGAACACTGAAACGTACCAATGGGGGCGATTGATTTAAAATCTCTTGTAATCTCTACATGATGGATAACGAGTTGCTTATAATGATCAGCAGCTTTATTTAAACATGGCCACGGACCGTTCCCAAAAGGACCTTCATCTTGTTCAACATGCAAAAACTCCTCTACATCTTTGTCTAAAAAATACAGAAAGAATAGGTGGCGCAAAGGGTGCACATGGCGTTTTTCATTGCGGGTTAATACCTTTAACCAATTGTATTCATTTTCCTCATTTAGCCCCGAATCGTGCTTTTCTAGAAACTCTTTTGGGAACTTTGCTTGGAATGCTTCAAATAACTCATTTTGCCTTATTCGATTTGAAGGAGTAAGCAAATTCTTTTCTCTGAGGAGTAATCGATACCTATTAAAGACCTTCTCACGCGAGAACGTTTTTATATCAACATTTAACAATTGATATGCCATTTGTGCTAGCTTAACTTGAATATCAAAATGATCAGAAGATTTCACTTCCTGTAAAGTAGAAAAATCCATTCTTTTTGCCTCAAAGCGAATAAATTTGATTCGACTTTGCTCGTTAAAATCCTCTGGATATTTTCTTAGTTGTAAATAATGATGCGCACATATGTCTATACCTTGTAGTTGGTGTTCCCTATGTATGTACGGTTCACCGTATGTATCAATATCAGATTGAGCACATCGTGAACAATAGTATAAACCGTCTCTCTTGCAAATACCTCCGGCAACCATGCCCAGCCGTGTATACAGACCCTTTCCATCACCTTGGACATCATGCATAATATCTTGCTGTCGATGCTTGGAAAGGAACGGGGCATAAAACGGGTAAATGGTATGTTTCGCTAGTAAATTCTCTACTGAAAAATGATTTCCCATCTGTCCAGCCAAGGAATGAAAATGACTACCAATCTCTAAACTTGGTATCACAGAACGACTTTGAAATACTTCTTCCAACGTATCTTTGTAATCAATATTTCCACTGTAAAAGTGATAACGTGCTATTGCTGAATAAATCAACTCATCTGGATAAGGATCAGTAAAGAATGGCAGCACTTGATTCCCTCCTAGTAGAATTCCTCCAATGGATTTTTGATGTATCCATTAGCCTTCAACAATTCATAAGGGTGTTGCTTTTTGTCCAATGCCCGCTTTCTTAGCTTCAGTAATGGTAGAACCTCTGACTTTTTTACATTTGCCTTTGCCTTTTGATCTTTCTTTTGTTGATTTAACGCAATCGCCTGCTCAATCACATCTGATTTAAGCTGGTGAAAATCAGTATCAAGTGGATATTCCTCGACTATTTTTTGTACCAATTTTTTAATGTCGTTATCTTTCAATCGATCAAAAATACCAAGGGCTGCTACTTCAACACTTAAATTTTCAATCGTATCTTGACGTTTATACTGGATTGTATTTTGGCGTTCTTTAAACGCCTCCTGAATACGTCCTGCTATTTCTGTGTTTCGCTTATGATTCAGCATGACTTCATCCAGATTGATCATGATATCTTCATATTTCATCATGTCTGCCAAATTGTTCGTTCGAATAGCGTTCATCATTGGTTGAATGGTTTGCATATCTTCTTTAGCAGTCTTTTTTAATACTTGTGGTGCGATGATTTCATCCGGGTTATCCTCATCGAATAAAGCTCGTTCTTGTGCTAGAATAAACAAATTGACAGCGACAGCAGTAATTCCTTGGCACTCATAGTAAAATGCCTTTTTCGTATTCTCTGTAAGCTCGGAATAGGATTTTAAGCACTGTAATTCCCAAAGCGTTTCAAGGAAGAACTCCCATTCTTCACTATCCTCCAACATACGATCCCAAATAATAGCTCCATCACTTGCAGCTCGTCTTGCCTGTCTAAAGTTTCCTTTGAATAATTTTTGCGCTTTAGAAGTACCGATTAAGACCGTGGGAATACCAACTGTATTGGACAGCGTTACAAAAAAGTTCAGCATTTCTTCCTGATCATTTTTTGAATGTAGTAAGTGCTGGATTTCATCAATGACCAAAACACCAATACCATACATACTTGCCAAAGATGTCATGTGCAACAACATTGTCGATGTGACTCGATTTAAATAACCGTACTTTTCTAAATAACGAGTACCAAGTAGATCATCAATTGCTTTGAAAAAGCTTTTACAAAGCGTTGATAAGCTTCCATCATATGGACAATCGATTTTAAGCCAAACAATTTGTGTGCGATTAAAAGGTTGTCCCTCATAAGTTTCATGCTTGATCACTTGCGGATACATGAGCAGTAAACGTTCAATCGCTGTGGTTTTACCAATTCCAGAAATACCGATAATAGATAAGCTATCAGCAGTTGAGCGAATATAATTTAAACGCTCCTTGATATGCTTATGTGCAAGATCATCTTCTTCACGTAATTCATGTAACACTCGAACACGCTCTAGAAATGTTGTATCTAATGGATTTCGTGCTAAATAACCCCGTCGAATCAAAGTGGACAACCGACGTTCCACTTCAAAATGAATCGGCAATGGCTGGATAAAGTTCCTGACACGTTTTAATACGTGATAACGAATATTGGATTCACTTAATTTATCTTGCTCACTAATTCGTGGGGTGACCATAAATCGCTCTAGCACATCATCCTCACTGAATATCGGCGGAAGAGCCTCGATAAAAGGATTATTGGTATATTCACTTAAAGATTGTTCCTTATAGACACCTTTCTCAAATTCTCCCTTTAAGACAACCATGTCATTTGTTTTTCCCAAGTTCCTCATCTCGCTTCTTCTTTAATTTTTGCATTAGGCGTGAGGTTGATTTCTTTGGTAGTGTATCTTCACCGTTCTTCTCTTTTATAACGAAGTCGATTACTTCGGCTGATTCACTAACCTTATCTGGTGATAAATCAAATTTTTCAGATTCACGGTTTAATAGTTTTTCAACATCCTTGTTATCGCGAATAGAAGCTATTTTGGCTTTCTTACTCGTCGGTTGGTTGTAAGATTGTTTTTTGTTTTTCACAGCTTTCTTAATGATCTCTTCCATTGCTGCATCTGTATTTATCGTCAGTTGAATTTGATTTGTACGTTCTATTCCTTCTATTTCATTCCGAAGTTGTTGTTGAAAGATAATCTCTTCTAAGAAATCTTCTTTATATTGCTGACTTGGTTCTAACAAAATACACGTCTCAAAGTCTGTTCCATCATCGTGGGGAATATAGATTTTTTCAACGTTTCGAGGATCATAAACAACTTCTACACTTCTATTTTTCAACTTCAAATACCAATGTTCTTCAATCGCTCTTTGAGAACCATATAAGAGATTTTTAAACCTGATGCCAGCCCTTGAAATTGTCGCCTTTCCTCGTGGTAGCACATTCAAACGAAGAATATTTCTATCAATTGTTCTTAGCCTTCCTGTGCGATTTTGAATGCCCCAATTCCATAAATTAATCGGCGTTGGAACTAATCCTTCGGCAACCATTTCTTTTTCAATAGGGTATTTATCAATGACCTTTTGATTATGATGCAGTGCCATTGTAATAATAAGAGACGTAAATTCCTTTAAATTCAGCGTAGCATTTAAACGATAATCCTGATCTCCACGCTCTCGATATTCTTTTTGAATGGCTCCAGGTGCTTTTTGCTTGACCTTCCCGTTAAACGTGCGGAATTTTCTTTCAACAATCCCTTTCAAATCTCCACGGTAAGCCGTAGTATTCTCAATTTTAATATTAAGATTATTAATTAAGTTGTCTACCGAATAACCTTCAAACTCACCTCGGTCTGCAATAATAATTTCAGGCAAATGATGTGTTGGCCATTGCTCAGGTGTAATATCAATACCATATTGCTTACAAAATTCTACTTTATCCGCAACCATATTATCTAAAGCCATCATGGCACCAATCCATGATGGACCTTCTAGTCCAACGTAGAGACCTGTGATCATACGTGAATACACATCTAGTACCGCATAAATAACTGGTCGTCCAATTACTTTATTTACATCAAGCGAACTAACTAAATAAATATCCGCAATAGTTGCGTCAATCTGGAATCTAGTTCCAGGACCATTTGTTTCCGATTTAGAATTACTTAAAATCGGACGATGCTTCAATTCATATTCTTTCGTGCTTTTACGAAACTGAATATCACTTTTTGGGTCTTCTAGTTTTTTGAACCAATAGTAAAATTGATGGTATGAAGGAATTCGGGTAGCATCCCAAATACGATACTTCAGTTCACCGTTCTCCTTATAGCGATCAGAATAGAAGTCACGAAGCATAAAGTTATAAACATCTTTTAATGTGTAGTTATTCTTTTTCCTGTAGTACTTATTGATAACGTGTTCAATTTGGTCTTTTACTTCGTCTGTAATGTTAATACCAGTTTGATATTCATTATTTATATTTATTTTTCTAGGACGACCAACTTTTTCTTTCGTTAAAGCTTTCGTTTTACCTTTACCACCTGAATTAGAGTAGTCAGGTAACATAGCATTTTTAGTCATACCACGCTGCCAATAGCGAGTTAGTAGCTTTTTAACCTTTGTCTTGCCTAAGTTGCTCTCTTGAACGATTTCACGAATCTTGCTTTCTCTTCCTTGTTTTTGGAGCAAATCTGGCATATTGGGGATACAGTATTTTTGTATATTTCCCCAATCTTCTTCACGCTTACGAATTTGCACCTCTGTTAAATCATCTTCGGAAATTACTTTTGCATAAGGATCACTAATCGCTAACAGTTCACTTTGCTTGATATCTGTGGTTAGACTAGAGTATAGCTCTTTGCGTGGCATAGCACTGCTGGTGTCAATATTAACTATATAGACATACGGTTCTTCAATATCTATTACACGAATTCTTTTTGAATCTGTGACATACTGAAATACCTGATTAATATAAATCATCCGTACTTCACCTTCTCCAATTTACTTTCATCAATATACTTAACATCAATTGGTTGCTCTAAATCAATCGGCTTGTACATATCTGTAACCATTATTTTTTTAGCAAGCAAATGATAAAACAACGTAACACCACATCCAAAAGGCAAATGTGTATCTGCATCAAACTCACTAGTAATTTCTCGGATACTACGCGAATTATTCAATAAACGATTCATAAGAGACATTGATAAATCTTCTATATGTTGATTAGCCATTTCTCGATATACGTCATAGCTCCGAATATCAAAATAATCATGAATATAACTAATATTTCTAGCCATTGTCTTATTGATTTCTTCCTCTGTTACAATACCCCAACTAATGCCTTTACGCTCCCAGAATTCCCGTTCAATTTCGAATTTTTCCAACACACGTTCTTCTAGTAGCTTATCTTTCATTTTGATAGTATGAGCGACCTCAAATACACCCTGTCCCTTATCAACTGTTAATAAAAAGTCCGTTGTCATAACAATTGGATCGCCTGTTTTTGGATCAATTGGGTGTTTAACTCCAAGCTCTTCCGCAATGACAATTGTCTCTTCTTGTGGTAATAAAGGAAATTGTTCACGAATATCTAAGACAACATCGGAAAATTCGGTCAAATAAAAGTAGTTTCGTTCTAAATCAGATAAAAACTCATGTTGTCTGCCAGTTTTTATACCCTTTAATCTCGTTGACCGACCTAATGAGGAAACATCTTGAACTTTTAGCCAAGGCTGATAATCTGCCCCACTGCCAATTCCTCTACCTTCTTTAATCCATTTTTCGACTTTAGATATTCTTTTTCTTTTCACCACAAAAACACCCCTTTAGACAATCATATCCAAAGGGGTAAAACTTCGCAACTTTTTTATAAACATCGTGACTTTGTTTTAAACATCGTATCTTTTTTACAAACGTCGCAACTTTATTTCAAAGCCACACAACAGTGTAGCTTTAAAATAAAGTTTGATCAGAAATTCCTCACAAACCCTTATATCACCGTAAACAAGAAGAAACCATTTTGAAAAAAGATTGATCAAAATGGATTCTTCCTTTACGCTGCGGTGTTCAATTTTTATAAAAAAGTTAGATCATTTTCTGATGTGATCTTCAACAATCGCGCCTCGTTCGTGGGGCATTAGGTGCTGTTATGCGATTACCCTTCCATTTATTTTATGTTTATCCATTCAAGAATGAAGTATGCTCTTTAACCCATTGAGAATATGTTTTTAGAGGTCTATTAATAATATTTGTAATTTCAGAGTTAAATTCAACTGGGTTATTTGAAATGGATTCAAGTACTCCTAATCTGTGAGAGATTTCATACTCATCAAGCCCTTCCTGGCGGAAGTATTCAAAAGCCTCATCTGAGGTTAATTCTTTGAATTTTATTTCTTTATTTAATACTTCACTTAGGATTTTTTTGCGCTCCAAAGGGCTTATAGAATGCCCATAAACATGCAGTGTTTTATTAGATAAATTGACTTGTTGAAGTTCTTTAGAAATTACGAATGCTAAATCTTCTTCATGGATCAGAGGGACTTTTGTATGAACGTATGGCTCTTGAATTAGGCTATCTTCTCTTATATGTTCTGCCCAACTTTTACCAGCTGAATAATGGTCTCCAACCAGAGTAGAAGCCATAATATTTGAAGGAACAATACGCGTATGTTTAATCTCCGAACGCTCAACTACCACATCAATAGCTAACCAATACCAGCTGTCGGGGGGAAATTGAATTTCTATTTCAGGACCATGTGAAGATAATGTTACTATTTTCTTTACACCAGCTTCTTTAGCCATATTTACAGCTTCGTAAACAGTTTCCGGAATAGCTCCTGCGAGAAATACTGCATCTATATTTTCAAATGCCAGAGGAGTATCGTCAGGTTTCGTAATGCTGCCATTTATGACCTTAGCTTCTTTTGGCCAGTTTTTACTTTGCGATTTATTTGCAAGTATGTGGACATCGAAGCCTTCTTCAATAAGCTGCCTCGCAAGATGCCGAGATACGAATTCATTGGGAATAGACCCTGGATAATCCACAAAGGGGGTTACTGTCAGTAATATTTTCTTCATTTAATACCTCACTCCTTATAGAGTTAATATACTTGATTGCAATCTGTATGTTACAGTGGGAAAACTAAGTAGGCTTTCTACCGTGATGGTACCGAAACTAGAATAATTAGTACCCCCGCGACATCATTTCCTGTTTACGCTTTTCCATAGTGGAGCCTGATTCTTTACGTGCCATCCTTCGTAAAATTCTCGGAACGACTAAATATCTTTTTTTGGGTCTTCTTCGTACTTTTACGAAACTGAATAGCGATCAGAATAGAAGTCACGTAGCATAAAATTATAAACATCTTTTAAAGAGTAGTTATTCTTTTTCCTGTAGTACTTATTGATAACGTGTTCAATTTGAACCTTTACTTCTTCTGTAATGTTAATACCGGTTTGATATTCATTATTTATATTTATTCTTCTAGGACGACCAACCTTTGCATTTGTTAGAGCTTTTGCTCTCCCTTTACCACCTGAACTAGAGTAGTCAGGTAACATGGCGTTTTTGGTCATGCCACGCTGCCAATAGCGAGTTAGTAGCTTTTTAACCTTTGTCTTGCCTAAGTTGCTCTCTTGAACGATTTCACGAATCTTGCTTTCTCTTCCTTGTTTTTGGAGCAAATCTGGCATATTGGGGACACAGTATTTTTGTATATTTCCCCAATCTTCTTCGCGCTTACGAATCTGCACTTCTGTTAAATCAGCTTCGGAAATCACTTTTGCATAAGGATCACTAATCGCTAACAGTTCACCTTGCTTGATATCTGTGGTTAGACTAGAGTATAGCTCTTTACGTGGCATAGCACTGCTCGTGTCAATATTTACTATATAGACATGCGGTTCTTCCATATCTATTACCCGAATTCTTTTTGAATCTGTTACATATTGAAATACCTGATTAATATAAATCATCCGTATTTCACCTTCTCCAATTTACTTTCATCAATATACTTAATATCAATTGATTGCTCTAAATCAATTGCCTTGTACATATCTGTAACCATTATTTTTTTAGCAAGCAAATGATAAAACAACGTGACACCACTTCCAAAAGGCAAGTGTGTATCTGCATCAAACTCACTAGTGATTTCTCGGATACTTCGTGAACTATTCAACAAACGATTCATAAGAGACATTGATAAATCCTCTATATGTTGGTTAGCCATTTCTCGATATACATCATAGCTCCGAATATCAAAATAATCATGGATATAACTAATATTTCTAGCCACGATCTTATCAATTTCTTCCTCTGTTACAATACCCCAACTAATGCCTTTACGCTCCCAGTATTCACGTTCAATTTCGAATTTCTCTAACACACGTTCTTCTAATAGCTTGTCTTTCATTTTGATAGTATGAGCGACTTCAAATACACCTTCTCCCTTATCAACTGTTAATAAAAAGTCCGTTGTCATAACAATTGGATCGCCTGTTTTTGGATCAGCTGGGTGTTTTATTCCAAGCGCTTCCGCAATGACAATCGTCTCTTCTTGTGGTAATAAAGGAAATTGTTCACGAATATCTAAGACAACATCGGAAAATTCAGTCAAATAAAAGTAATTTCGTTCCAAATCCGATAAAAACTCATGTTGTCTACCGGCTTTTGTACCTTTTAATCTCGTTGACCGACCTAATGAGGAAACATCTTGAACTTTTAGCCAAGGCTGATAATCTGCCCCACTGCCAGTTCCTCTACCTTCTTTAATCCACTTATCGACTTTAGATGTTCTTTTTCGTTTCCCCACAAAAACACCCCTTTAGACAATCATATCCAAAGGGGTGAAACTTCGCAACTTTTTTATAAACATCGTGACTTTGTTTTAAACATCGCATCTTTTTTGCAAACGTCGCGACTTTATTTTAAACTTACAAACAGAATCACAACTCCAAAATTCCTACTCCACCGTCACACTCTTCGCCAAATTCCTTGGCTTATCGACATCACAATCACGGTGTAACGCCGCATAATAGGCAAGCAGCTGCATTGGAATTACACTTACCAATGGTGTCAGCAACTCATGAACGGCTGGCACGACAAAAGTATCACTATCTTTCTCTAAGCCTTTCATACTTACAATACAAGTGTTGGCGCCGCGGGCAGCCACCTCTTGTATGTTTCCGCGAATCGATAAGTTAATATTCTCTTGGGTAGAGATGGCGATAACTGGTGTCCCCTCTTCGATCAGGGCAATTGTTCCATGTTTTAATTCACCGCCTGCGAAACCTTCTGCTTGGATATAAGAGATCTCCTTCAACTTCAATGCTGCCTCTTGTACCACATAGTAATCCACACCACGCCCGATATAAAAGGCATTACGGGTTGTTGCAAAAAATTCCTTAGCGATTCGCTCAAATTCTTCTTTTTGGTCGGTTAATGCTTCCATCGCACTTGCCACAATACCTAGTTCCTGCAGTGGATGAAAGGATAGGTCCATACCTTTTGCTTTTGCACTGTCCACAGCCAAGATCGCTAATACGGCAACTTGGGCTGTGTATGCCTTCGTAGACGCTACTGCAATCTCAGGACCTGCATGCAAAGGCAACGTATAATCTGCTTCACGAGAAAGGGTAGAGCCTGGCACATTAGTAATCGTTAATGCCGGATGCCCTAACGCTTTAATCTGTACTAAAACGGATCGGCTGTCTGCTGTTTCTCCACTTTGGGAAATAAACACAAACAACGGGTTTTCCGAAAGAAGCGGCATATTATAAGAAAATTCACTGGCAATATGCACTTCTACTGGAATATTAGCTAGTTTCTCAAGAAATTGCTTCCCAACTAAACCGGCATGATAACTCGTTCCAGCGGCAATGATATATATGCGGTCAGCCCTCTGCATAGCCTGACGAATATCATTGTCCAGCTTGATGTCACCTTCATTATCTTGATACTCCTGAATGATTTTACGGATAACAACTGGCTGTTCATCAATTTCTTTTAACATAAAGTGTGGATAGGTTCCTTTTTCTGTGTCAGCTGCATCAATTTCGGCAACATAAGCGTCGCGCTCCACGACAGAACCATCTAACTTCTGAATTTCTACACCTTCACGACGGACTAATACCACTTCTTTATCTTCAATTTCCACATAACGATTGGTTTCCTTTAATGTAGCCATCGCATCACTGGCAACCACATTAAAACCTTCTCCTAAACCAATAAGCAATGGGCTTTTGTTTTTCGCTACATATAATTGATCAGAATTCTGATTATCGATTAATGCTAGGGCATAAGAACCTTTCAGTACAGTTAATGCCTCACGGAAACCAGCTAACACATCGCCTTCTTGAGCGACAAAGTATTCAATCAGCTGTACCACTACTTCTGTATCTGTTTCACTCTTAAAAGGAACATCGGCAAGGAATTGATCACGCACTTCGGAATAGTTCTCAATTACACCATTGTGTACCAAGGTAAAACGGCCAGATCCACTTTGATGTGGATGAGCATTATCTTCACTCGGCTCACCGTGTGTAGCCCAGCGTGTATGACCTATTCCAACTGTTGCTGCAGTGTTTGCGTCTACTTTCTCACGCAAAGCTGCAATTCTGCCTTTTACCTTTGTCACGTATACTTCGTTCTCATCTAACAGAGCAATTCCTGCTGAATCATAGCCTCGATATTCTAATTTCTCTAATCCTGTTAATAAAATATCCTTTGAATCATCTACTCCAATATAACCTACAATACCGCACATCGTCTTGTTTCCTCCTTCGGAAAGGGGCAAACAAACGACCACCTTTAAAAAACGTAAAACAGCCACTTGAAAAAAGATTCCTTTAAGAAAAGGCAAACTATTACAGCATTGTTTATACGAATTTACTTATTTACAAGGGGCGATTTATTTGCCCCTTTCTCGTGTAATAATTTTGATCATCTCGTCACTATCCTTGTACAGGAAGTTGCCTGCCTGTTTTCAGATAATAACCTATCGATTGAGATGTGCAATCGGGAGGCATCCGCCGATCATCTTCGATAAACCCCCACCTCGTCAGCTATGAACATTCCGGTCGTCATAGCCCTGGCGCTTCTTCTTGCTGCTACCTTACAAGGCTCCTTTCTATCTTTGAGTACTGTCTTTTTAAGCGACTATTCCATTTTAAAACATATAGCGTTTTTTCGCAATCATTTTTATAAGCTACTACTATATTATGTATGATTTATTAATATGTTGATCATGAAAAAAACTGACTTGCGTGCTTTCGATTCATTTCACACAAGCGTTTTGACAGTTCCATTCAAAGGAAAGAGATGCCCTGCTCATAAACTGAAAAGCAATGCTGCATTTTGTAACAGCTTTTTTTGTATGGTGGATAGTTCCTTTTGATTGTTGCTAGTGATGGGAAAGAGCACTCACTAAGATAACTTTTTTCAACTTTCTAAATTGGCTTCAACAGCTAGAATCATAGCCTGAAAAGATAAGATAAAGCTGTCATCTTATCAAAAGACAAAAGAATAAGTCATGCACTTAAAAAAAGAGGGACTGTCGCACCCTGTAACTCCCATTGTGCAACAGCCCAAAAGTTTTACAAACAATCACCCCTTCGGCAGCTGGAAACTAATCGACGTTCCTTTACCGGCCTCACTTGTAATAGATAATCCCTTACCAATATACTGCTGCAGCCTTTTCTCTGTGTTCCATAAACCAATACCAAATGTACCAACTCGGACTTTAGCACGTAACATCTCTTTCACTTCCTCCGGGAGCCCCACACCATCATCTTTCACCCGAATCTCACATGTTTCCCCCGCATCCACTGCTTCGATCGTAATTCTCCCGCCTTGTTGGTGACTTAATATTCCGTGTTTTACCGCATTTTCTACTAATGTTTGAATTATTAAGGGCGGAACAAGAATAGAGGCACTGTCCACTTCGATATGTTTGTCAATCTGCATTCTGTTCCCAAATCGGGCCTCTTCAATCGTAAGGTAAGCATCTACTAACTTTAATTCTTGCTCCAGTGAAACGAGGTTGTTTGTATTTTGGAAATCAAAACTTGTTTGCAGAAAATAGATAAATTGATCCAATAACTCTCGCATTTTTTTCTGATCAAACTCCATCAAACTATAAATGGCATTTATCGTATTAAATATAAAATGTGGATTAATCTGAGCTCGCAGCCATGCCGCTTCCATATGCAATCGCTCGATAACAGCTGTTTTCAAATCGGTCAGCACCCGTACTCGTGCTCGTAATTCTAATGGTTCAATAGGTTTGATCACATAATCATTGGCTCCAGCTATAAAACCTGCCTCCACATCTTCTAGACGCGCACGTGCTGTAAGCAGTAATACAGGTAGTTCTGATAAATTATAATGTTCCCTGATTCTTCTCGTTAACTCAAAACCAGACATCCCCGGCATCATTACATCACTAATCACCAAATCAAATTGCTGTTCGTTTAGATATTCCAATGCATCTGGGCCGTTATCAGCAAACATAATGTCATATCGGTTTGTATCTAATATTTTTGATATGACTGTTAGATTGATTCGTTCATCATCAACAAGCAGCACTCTAAACTGCAAATTAGCTGTTTCTGACACTTTAACAGGCTGAGGCTGTTCTTCCACTGTCGTAATTGCTTCCCCTTTGAGCTTATTATTATTTACTGCTACAGAAGGACTCCCTTCAAATAGCGCAAGTGTAAAACGAAAAACAGTCCCCTTCCCCACTTCTGATTCAACATGAATTGTACCGCCTTGTAACTCAATCAATTCCTTGGTAATTGCTAAACCGAGGCCTGTTCCCGTATTATATGAGTTATCTTCATGGCTGACCTGCTCATAGGATAGAAATATTTTGTCGATATCTGTCTCGTTAATTCCTTTACCCGAATCCGCCACTTCTATAACTGCCATACCATTAATCACTTCTGCTTGAATCACAATCGTACCTTCTTTGGTAAACTTGACCGCATTATGTAGCAAATTCAATAGTACTTGGTTTAAGCGGTTTTCATCAGCATCAAGCGCTGGAAAGGATGGGCTTACTTTATTGATAATTTGCAATGGTTTTCCTTCTACCACATGTGCCAGCATATCCATAACAACCCTAATTTGGCCATGAAGGTCAACTGCTTTTTTGTCCAATCGTAAATTATGTTCCCTTATTTGTGACAGATCAATCAAGTCATTGATCAGCATCGACATTTTTCTGCCTATTTGCGTTAGCAAAATAAGGTCTTGACGATCTTTATTCGTTATTTTATTTTCCGGATTGTCTAACACGTATTGGGCAATATGCATCATACTGTGCAACGGATTTCTCATTTCATGTGAGGTATTCGCTAGAAAATCATCTCTGCTTTTATTTGCCAGAAGCAGTTTTCTATTTTTTTCTTTAATATCTTTTACATGTTGCAAAAACATGCCTATCCAAAAACCTTCAAACAAAATCAACGCCATTAAAATATCCAGTGGATAAAAATTAAGTACTAAATCCATTCTATGCTTTACAAATGACCATACTACATTATTCAATATAGCAAGACCAGCTAACATTAATATAAAAATGTTCTGCATGCCAGCCAGATTTGCCCGGCTAACTTGCACAGTAGCAAGGGTTGCGCTAAGTATTAGAACAATACCGAGTATCCATTGATTTTCCAAAATGATCGACACAGGTAAAATGATCACAAGTAATCCATATATCGCATACAAAACAGGTAAGATTTGATTTAAAGATTTTAGTGCATAGTCAGGTAAAAAATATTGAATGAATTTGACTAAAAAGATAGCGATCAATATATACACAATGAGCGTTGACTTAACCCGAAGTGTTGTATCCATCGATATATTAAGTAACGCAACTCCTTCAGGATCAAGCAGCACCATCAGAAATATGCTAATCATCAGCAAACTGAAATAAAGAGACAGCTTTGGTTTATATCTCATGCTAAGCAAGAAAATGGCGGCGATAGTAAGCAATAGTGTGAAAATCATCACCACAATTTTGGACAATGTGGAAACAGACATCATACTGTAGATATCATCTGCTGTACCAAATAATAGAGGCTGCGCACTATAGGTAGTTCGCAGCTGATCATGACTGGCCTGGATCAAAATATCAAGCTGCGGTGACTCCGTTTGGAAAATAACATGATATGGAAGTGACCTCGATAAAAAATCCTCTGTCTGTATGGATGGATTTCCAGACTCACCTACTAGTTCTCCATTGATATATATTTTGCTAGCGGAAGGAAACCTAGGTATATAAATCGCTAATGGTCGTTGAATAAATGTTTCATCAACGGTTGCCTCTAAATGGAATGTACCGTATGTATATTTCTTATCCTGTATATATGTAAACCATTGATCAGGAAACTCCATATACACTTTATCCTGAGCCGAAGTTATCTGATTTACTTCACCTGGGGTGATTAATTGCTCAGGATAGAAACCCCATTCTCCTTTGAGCTTTATAATCGATTGTTCTTCCGGCTCCTGCTCTGTTAAATGAACCTGTCCCTGCTGAATGAAACTGGATTTTCCTATATCAAACAAGTCTAACCATACAAAGCGCAAACTGGTAAGCAAGATAAGGAATAACAACACTATTATTATTTTTTTCCGAGTCATATTGAAAATGAATCTCCCCTGTACTTTTTCATAACTGATTTGGATAACTGTGTGACGAACTGGGACCCTTTAGCGATTTAAATTGTTCTGTACTAAGCTCACCGCTTCATCATCTAACTTCACTAATGTTTGCAACTTTGGTAAAGTATACACTGCCTCCTCCTCATGGTGACTTATATATTCGATTACATGGTTAATTAATTGAAACCATATATTCCTTATATCATTTCTTTTCTCCAAAACCCACGATTGTTGCATGTCTTCCAGATAATGACCTGAATATGTTGTTAGCAGCTCCAGATACGGATGTATAGATACGTCATTTGCTTCTAACAATAGTAATGCTGAAATTTTCCATTCGTTAGATTGAACCTGTGTTTTGCTCATGTCTATTCGATAAAATTCATCTTGACTGACAATCTTGAGCGGAATACCAATATATTCGACCATTTTTCTAATCTGATAGACAGCCGAATACAATTGCGAATGACCTTTCTCCCATGACAAATTCTGCCATAGTAAATTGGTTAATTCACTTTTTGGAATGCTTCTCTCATGATGCTGGACTAGATAAGCAAATAGTTCTTTTATTTTTAATGTTCTCCATTTTACCTCGATAGGGTGGCCGTCTCTATAAATATGTAGTGCACCAAGATTTTTAATAGAATAATCCGCAGAAGATGCCTTATGGACAGATGGTGTATTACTTCTCTCTTTAATTCGGTTAATAGCTGCCCGTAAACGCTCTTCTTTTACAGGCTTCATGATATAATCTAATGCATTTAATTCAAACGCTTTCACTGCATATTCATTATAACCTGTTACAAAAACAATATGTAAGGAAGGCTGAATATTTAATAGTTGCTCCGCTAAATCTATCCCAGTCATACCCGGCAGCTGTATATCCATAAACGCCACATTAATATGCTGATGCCGGGCATGATTGATTAAATCTTTCGGATCACTATATTTACCCCTGACTTGCACTCCGTCTATTTTATGCAACAAAAAATCCAAATATTTCAATACTAAAGGTTCATCATCAATAATACAAAGTTCCAGCATAAAATGTCCCTCCCAATTCGTCTTTTTTTGGGATTTTTCAATAAATGAAAAGCCTTCGTTTATCGCGCTGTTAACCATCAGCAGGAGGATAAAAATTCCTTTGATAGAAAAGCACTGCTTTATTGCCCCCGATTCTAATCATACTTGACAATAAAAACTTACCTGACACTGATAATCTGTACAAATTCTATTCACGTTATCATCTGTCATTTATGCTGCGTTATCTTTACATTGAGACCACTATTAGAGTGGGATCAGAGATATACTTATGAGTAATTTCACGCAAAAATATCGTTTTAACAAAGGTTTTTACTTATTTGGGATATATCAACACATGAAAAAGAGATGATCTCCAGGCCATAATGGGATCATCTCTTGTTTATTTTACCAGCTACAGACTATTTATGATCGTTTGCGTAACTTATTGAAAGGCCAATAAGTACATCGATTACTAATAGCAGCAAACCAGCCATAAACATATTACCCATATTAATTGCTGTAGATCTGTAAATCTTGTCCTCTTGAACGATCGACTAATCCTAGGTTATGGAGCCTTTTTTATTGTTTTTGAATACGCACTATATGTATTCATAATCTGAAAAAGTAGCTGCCTGACCATAATAGTGATTATTCTCGTCTACTATATTCCAAGTGATTACCTGTTTAATGCAAAATCGCCTCCCTGTACTAGAAACGCGAATAACTGCATCGTTCTCAGTAAAACCATTTTCTGTAACTTCTTTGATAAACCTTGATCTTTCCTCTCTCCTCACAGGTTCAGCCGTAAGTCTAGACGGAGTTTTTACAAAAGTGGCCCGATCCATTTCCCATAAGTTCAATGCTGCTTGATTTCCAAAATTAAGTACAGGGTCTGGTTCTGTCCCGTGTGATAAAATGAAGATATTGCTATGAAGTAATTGCTGCAGAAGACTTTTGCTTTCCTCTATTTGGATTAAATCTCGCCCCATCCATCTTTTAAAACTATCATTTAATCGTTGCGCATGTTGCTCTGTGTATCCGTTATCAGACATATCCAATTTGAACACTCCTTTAGCTAACTTTATACGCTTTGGCATATACACTATTCGACCTTTTTACTTTAACATTGTTCGTGTATTCTGCCTGTTTCTACTTTCTGGGTTGAGTACAAACACATCTATGTTTCAAAAAATAGTTCCTTATCACTACTATATCATACTTCATTCTGAGGTGAAACGGATATTTTACATCTATAGTTCTATACCATTAGAAATAATGCAAGATTTTACAAAAGAATAAACAATTATAGAAAAATAGTATTAGTTCTTTAACACAATCCTAAATTGGAACCCCTGCTTTGCTTCAGCTAAATAACAGGTTTCTATTGGCAAGTATAAGATTGGCAGTTTGATCCATTGCTTAGGCTTTTACTACAACTTATTCCCCCCTGCCAAAAAAAAGAGCTATGCCAGTGCATAACTCTTTCTTTTCTGCTTATTCTTCATATCCCAATACTTCTTGAATAACCGTTGCAACTTGATCTACATATCGGTTACAGTCTTCTACTGTTGGTGCTTCCACCATTACACGTACTAAAGGCTCTGTACCGGAAGGACGAACCAGTACACGTCCATTGCCGTTCATCTCTTGCTCTACCTTCTCAATAGCTTCGTTCACGATTGGGTTCATCATGACTTCATTCTTTTTCACTACTCGAAGGTTCTTTAAGACTTGAGGAAATTTCTCCATTTCATTTGCCAATTCAGATAAAGGCTTGCCAGTTTCCTTCATCACATTAACCAATTGCAATGCTGATAACATACCATCACCAGTTGTAATGTAATCCAAGAAAATAATATGACCTGACTGCTCTCCGCCTATATTAAAATCGTTATTACGCATTTCTTCCATCACATAGCGATCTCCCACAGCTGTCTTATTACTCTTCATGCCATTCTCTTCTAGTGCTTTATAAAAACCTAGGTTACTCATCACTGTTGATACAATTGTAGAATGGCGCAGCTGCCCGCGTTGATTGAAATGCTTGCCAATAATATACATAATTTGATCACCATCGACAATGTTTCCTTCTTCGTCAACAGCAATCAAACGGTCACCATCACCATCAAACGCAAGGCCAATATCGGCCTCTCGCTCTACTACCAAGGCTTGTAATGCTTCAGGGTGTGTAGAACCTACTCCATCATTAATATTCAAGCCATTTGGAGAAGAGCCGATAGTAGAAATATCTGCCTCTAAATCAGCGAATAACTGAGAAGCCAAGCCAGAAGTTGCACCATGCGCACAATCTAAGGCAATGTGTAAGCCGTCTAGTTCATTATCAATCGTTTCTTTTAAGTATTGAATGTACTTTTGACCACCTTCTAAGTAATCACTAACTTGTCCTAATTGATCACCAACTGGTCTTGGCAAATTGTCTTCCTCTTGATCCAAGAGGGCTTCAATTTCAAGCTCTTGTTCATCTGATAGTTTAAAACCATCCGAGCCAAAGAACTTGATTCCATTATCTTCTACAGGGTTGTGAGAGGCGGAAATCATTACACCGGCTTGTGCATCCATTACTTTTGCCAAATAGGCAACCCCTGGAGTTGAGATAACGCCTAGGCGCATAACCTCTGCACCAATAGAAAGTAGTCCAGCTAAAAGAGCTCCTTCTAACATTGCACCTGAAATTCTTGTATCCCGGCCGATTAGCACCTTAGGCTTCTCTGAACCTTTTGTGACTACATATCCGCCATATCGCCCTAACTTAAAGGCTAGTTCTGGTGTCAGCTCTTCATTTGCCACACCCCGGACCCCGTCCGTTCCAAAATATTTACCCATTTTCAATAATCTCTCCTTTTAGCGTTCTTCGCCATTAGCTACTTTATCTCAGATTCTTCTTTTCACAATGCGAACCATCTAGCGGGACATCAAAAACCCCCGCTAATGGCTCGTACTATTGAATGTTGACCGTAACCTCATCAAATTCCAATTCAAATTCCAGATTGTCCGGTACATCCTCTGGTGCTTCAAACTTCACTGGCAGTTGATGTTCGCCAGGTGACCGATTTCCGATATCAATAGACAATTGCAAATCATCGGCATTGATTTCGGACATGTCAGAAGGGTAGCCCCTCATAGTCACATTCATATTATCCGATGATGGTTCTACAAATGTCACTGTCTGCCCTTCTGGTGAATCATAATCAATTGCTACATTTTCCAACTCTTCTTCTTCTATTAATTCCACTTCTATATTCACATTAACGGTTTCTGAACCAAGCAGTCTCACCTCTGAAGAAGGGGCTAACTCTACCTCTATCGTATCACTTTCTGTGATTTGACTAAGATCGATTGGTTCAGTCGCTATCTCGTTTAATTGCTCTAAATAGCTCTCCGCAGCAAATACCTCGACTTCTTCCGCTTCCGGCTCTATAGATACAAGCTGCATATCCTCTGGCAGTTCATTTTCCGTTTCTACAGAGATTGGCGCCATTTTACTCGGATTCTTTACATCCACGGTAACATTGGTCGTTGGCGGATCAATTCTTACACTCAACTCATTACCTTGATTGTCATATACCTTGACCGGCACATTATTGATAGTCTGTGTATCATCAAGGCCTGTTACATCTACAAAAGCCTTCACGATAGCAATTTTATCAATAACACTCTTTGAACTGGTCACTTGTACTTCACTTGGCTCAGCATAAATATTGGATACTTCATAACCTGGGGCAATTTGTTCCCGGTTGACCGTGTCAATTGCCACATTAAAAGACTGGCTGTGACGTTCTTCAATGGTTACTTCTATTTCTTGCGGCTCTATATAAGCATTTAGACCGTCAGGTATGCCAAAGTAATCCAGTGCTACACGGTGTGTCCCTACTCCCAGATCCTCAAGGTCAACAAAAACATCAAAGTTGCGCTGTCTGGCTGTCGATGTTACCAGGGTAAGCGATCCTTGTAAAGATACGGTAACAGTTTCTGGTACTCCACTTACTACATATTGCTCTTGATCTAAATGGATTTGTACAGGAACATCTTCTAAAGTTTGTGTCTCATTTGTATTTCCTAATGATAAATCCAGTCCATCATTATCATATACATTCTCATCAAATGCAACGACAACAAAGAGCAATACAGAAAGAATTAAGGCTACTGCTCTAATCGCCCATGGTTTCTCCAACCATTTATTCATTTCTTTTCACCATCCAATTCCAACCTTTTGTCGCCGAGGACTTGAGCTTACCAATTAATTCTTGATCTAATAATTCTGCTAATTTCTCTGATGTAATATCCCGATGCAATTCTCCATTCTTTGTACAGGAAATACTGCCTGTTTCCTCAGAAACAACAATTGTCATCGCATCGGTCACCTCACTGATACCTAATGCAGCCCTATGCCTTGTTCCTAATTCTTTTGAGATAAACGGACTTTCGGATAAAGGCAAATAACAGGCTGCTGCCACAATTTGATCCTTATCGATTATCACCGCACCATCATGGAGCGGGGTATTAGGCACAAAGATATTCGTTAATAACTGATTGGTCAATTTACCATTAATCGGTATACCAGTAGAGATATAATCACCCATCGCTGTTTCGCGTTCAATTGTAATTAATGCACCAATTCGTCGCTTCGCCATATATTCACAAGACTCCACGATCGCTTCAATTGATTGGCTGATTTCCTGCTCTTCTGAGGTAGTATTACGCGAGAAAAAACTTCCCCGGCCCAATTGTTCTAATGCCCGGCGCAATTCGGGCTGAAATAGAATAATAATTCCGAGAGGTCCCCACATGATCACTTGGTAAATGATCCTTCTTACTGTCACTAAATCCAAAAATACACTTAATAAATAAATAAATATAACAACAAATATACCTTTTAACAGCTGAATCGCCTTCGTTCCGCGAATCAGCATCAATAATTTATATAAAACGTACCAAACAATTGCAATGTCTAAAAGTACTCTTAAAATGCTTAAAAAGTTCCAGTCACCGCTAAACACGCCACCACAACCTTATCTCCATCGAATCCTCTTCCTATTTTAGTAGTATAATCATTCATATTATAGCACACTTAGCTTTATAACTTCACTCTATATATTATTACCAATTCATTACGAAAAGGTGTAACGGCCATGTGATGAGATTATTGTATCAATTGACACTTCCAGCAACGGAATTTTCTGACCTTTATCAAGGTTCAGAAGCACTTATTCAAGTGTGCTCGGTTACTCTTCCGGTCTGTATCTAAAATCAGATTTGCAATCAATTCCTCTTAGTATCCCCCTGAATAAGCATTTATCCTCATTTTTCTTACCATTCGCAGCTATACAGAAAAGCAATGATTCGCAAAGAACCACTGCTAATCTAAATGAAAGACACTACGAGCTGTATCTTTTATTTTATACCATGCTTTCTCAAACAGGCGGTCGATTTCTTTAATTTCACCCGTCACTTTTCCAGCAGAGGCAGAAAGATGCTCGCCATTCATCACTATTACATCACCATGTACCTCACCCAGCACTTCTACATCGCCATTGCGAACTTCTAAATCATTCTCCAGCACTACTCCTTCTGGAACAATCACCGTACCATTCTTCACAATGACTCCCTCTGCTTTTGAATAACTGAGCTGATCATCTTGGTTCCATGCCGATAATAATCCTGTAAACATAAAAATGAAAAACACTGCTGCTGCCGTAAAGAAAGGATGCAGCTTAATCCATCGTTTCGCTGTTATTTGTTTCTTCTCTTTCGGCAATGCAGCCATCACATTTTGTGTAAAATTGGAAGATGTCCTTAATTCCGTCGTTGCGGTAACCAATGCAACAGTTCGTTTTAATTCTTTGAAGTGCTCTTGGCATTCTGTACATGTTTGCAAGTGAGCACGTAATTGTTGTTTTGCTTCTTTCGTTATATCACCATCTAAATACTGATGCATTAACTTAACGACTTCTTGATTACATTTCATTTCCATTAACACCCCTTACAGATGGCGAAGCCTTTTTCTAAGAGCTTCTCTACCTCTATGGATTCTCGTTTTTACTGTACCCACTGGCATTTCCAACACATCACTAATCTCCTTCAGAGAGAGCTCATCTAAAAAGCGTAACGCAATGACACTTCGGTATTTAGGCGGAAGTGCCATGATTTCCTTTTGAATATGACTTTGCATTTCCAAACTAACTATTTCTTCTTCTGGCAATGGATCATCTGCTGCTAATTGACCATATAAATTAATGCCTTCTGTTCCCTTTATTTCTGCATCAAGATAATAATCGGGTTTCTTCTTTCTGATTTTATCAATCGTTAAATTCGTGGCAATTCGATATAACCAAGTCGAGAATTTCCGATTTTCATCAAAGGATTCAATGTTGTAATAGGCTCGAATAAATGCCTCCTGGGCAATATCTTCTGCCTCTTGTTTATTGCCAATCATTCGATAGCAGATTGCGAAAACCCTATTTTGATAATAATCAACAATGTCCTCAAATGCAGATTGATCACCTTTTTTTACCTGTTTGATATAATGTGCGATTTTTTCTTCTATCATCTAAATACCTCCGCGACATTTGCGGTTACTTTTAATACGCATAGAATACGATGAAGGTTTCATTTTCTAAAAAATACTTTTCGTGTTTATCTAAATGCCTGTTCAAAAAGTTTGGTAAAAAGGACCATCATCGGTTAAGTTTGCAACCTCGTGTTGCAACACCAACACTGATACTAGCACATCCTGTACGTCGGCAGGCTAAACCCGTGACGTCCTGTCACAACGCCTGCACGTCGAAAGTTCAAGGCGGCGCAGCCTTTGAGCCACAGAGCGTATGCTTTTCATACGTGAGTAGCGGATTTGCACAGGAAGTTTCTGCGTTGTTCACATGATGTGGACGGTTTTAGCAGAAGTTCCCCTATTGCCAACACAGAAATTCGTCGTGTCATTTTTTTATTGGACTTTTTGAACATCCTCTATAAAAGCAAACCATTACTATTATACCAATAAAACCAAACATTTTGGGGATGAATCCCATTTTTATTTATAAAAAAATCTGCAGGAATGATTTCATTACACTGCAGATTACACACACAAACAAGACATACTGTTTAGCTGATAAATGTTTCCAACACATTTAGAGTGCTGACAGCTTTAGCTCGTTTGTCCCTGAATAAACTTTACAGGCAATTGATAAAGGTCGTCCAATACAATATCTGCGTTATCGACCCGCTTCATTAACAAATCAATCAAAAGATCCACGAACTGATCGATTGGCTGCAGTACCGTAGATAAATGCGGGAAGTAGTTCTGGACAAATTCGGTGCCATCATAGCCAATCACCTTCAATTGGTCTGGGATTTTCAACCCTAATTCCTGTGCGGTATTAATAACCAAAATCGCCGTTAAGTCGTCTGTACAGAAAATACTATCGATTTCTGTTCTCGTTAAAATTTGCCTAATTTCTGTTGTTTTTAAAAACGGTGAATAATCAGGAGGAAACTGATAGATCATTGGCTGCAGATTGTGCTCTTCGATAACAGATTGATAACCTTCCAAGCGGCGATTCGTTGGAGAAGCAGATTCATTAGTACCTGTCAAAATCGCAATCTTCCGGCCGCCTCTTTGATACAATTGCTCTGTCGCCAGACGTCCGCCTTGGTAACTATCACTGGAGACAATTGGAATGCCATCCGCTAAATGGCGGTCAAACGAAATAATCGGCAAATCTACCCCTTGATATTCCGTTATTCCCAAATTATGCGCTCCGGCAATAATGCCGTCTACCTTATTCGCTGCCAGCATTTTTAAATAATCTCTTTCTTTTTCCTTATTATTTGCACTGTCGCACAAAATAGTTTTATAGCCTTGTTCAAACAATTTTGTTTCAATCTTGGCTACTAGTTCACCATAAAACGGGTGTGATACGGTAGGGAAAATTAAACCGATCAGCTGTGTACTTTTTCCCTGTAAAGAACGAGCCATTGAATTAGGCTGATAATTCAATTCTTCCATTGCCGCATGTACTTTATCAATAGTCTTCTGACTAAGATAACCATAATTATTAATAACTCTTGAAACAGTTGTCGCAGAGACGCCAGCCTTCTTCGCTACATCTGTCAACTTAACCCCCATAGTGACCACCTTTATGATTTATTCATGGATCGCAAAACCCAAAGATCTCCTGTATATAACCCCTCTCCACCTTGCAGAAAAATATTGGTGGCATTGGCTTGTGGAAAGACACGACTAGTCATGACACGATAACCATCATTGACAAACACTTCACACACTGAACGATCAACAAAAACATGTAATGTCAGCTTGGTTTGCTTCGGTAATACAGCCGTTCTGACAGAGCCGTAAGATTCGCCAAACATCACGCCGGCCTTACTTCTATCCATCATTATTGTACCATGTTTCGCATCGAATGAAAGCCGTAACCCTGCTTGATTCTGTTTATCTGCAAATACATAAAGTGTACCCGTCGCCTTAGCGTCTAACTCCAGCCTTAATTCATAACTGTTTTGCTCAGGAGCAGCTAGCAGCTGTACCTCTTTTGGCAAAGAGCCTTGGTAAGTCTGGTGTTGTTGGCGCAATGCTTGCATCTCTTGCACTGGTGTTTGGTATAAGTGTTGATCTTTTACCGTCAATTCTCTCACAATACTCAGACAGTGCGCCCAGCCTTCTTGAAAACTTGGATAATCTATTTCTGGCAAGCCAATCCAGCCAACACTTAATACACGGCCATCCGGGGCATGAAAAGCTTGCGTTGCATAGACATCAAATCCCTCATCCAGATTCACTAATTCAGAAGTATTTTCTAGGGATATCTTCTCTTTGTCAAAAGAGTCACCGATTACGTACATGTTAGGGTAGATATTCTGGTAAGGGGTTATCTCTTTATCTAAACCTTGCGGGCAAAACAATAGTACAGGCTGTTCATTAACAAATACAAGATTAGGACATTCGACCATAAAACCCATATCCTCATTTGTATAATGTAACTCACCAAGCAATTCCCAATCGGTTAACTGGCTGCTTTGATAAAGCAAAACAACACCCTTTTCTTCTATTGTCTGAGCACCAATTGCCATCAAATAGTGATCCTGATAACGAAATAGTTGCGGGTCACGGAATTCATGTGTATACCCTTCCGGAGGATGTTCGATCAATGGCTTTGCCAGCTTCTTCACCTCTGCTGCTTGATTCATCCAAGCCCCTAACTGATAAGAATGGCGCTCCCAGTTTTCATTTCGCACATTCCCCGTATACATAAGAAATAATTGATCATCCACCGCAATTGCAGAACCAGAATAGACACCATGACTATCGTAAGAAGAATCTGGTAACAGTGCATAGCCTTGCTGCTCCCAATCGACCAAATTATCAGATAGCAGATGATACCATGACTTCACACCATGAACCGGACCGAATGGATAAGCCTGATAAAACAGATGCCATCTTCCATCATAGTAAGAAAAACCATTCGGATCATTTAGTAATCCTGTTTTTGGCTGAATATGATATGACAGTCTCCATTTCGAATCGTGAAGGGTTGATTTAAGCAAATCAATATAGGTAGCCGGCCATTGATGATAGGCTTTATAACGCAAAGGTGTTGTCCATTCTGTTATAAATTTCATATTCCGTCATCTCCTTATAATATCAAATAAAATCCTTACATAGAGGATATGCAAAATCACCTATTATGTCAAACGTATATCATATAAAAACACGAATTAAACAGAATAAATAATATAAATATTTATTTTGTGATAAACGATTGACACAAATATAATTTCTTTGTATGATAAGAAAAATGGTTATAGGAGGAGGGCTTTTTCATGAATCATAAACAAGTTGCAGAAGATATTATTCAAGCACTTGGCGAAAATAATATCCAGGCAGCTGCTCATTGTGCTACACGTCTACGTTTAGTTTTAAAAGATGATAACAACATTGACCAACAGACATTAGATGAACACCCAGATGTAAAAGGGACATTCAAATCAAATGGTCAATTTCAAATTATTATTGGCCCTGGTGATGTCAATAAGGTGTACAAAGAATTAACAGCCCTAATCGGCATTCAGGAAGCTTCTAAAGAGGATTTGAAAGCGGTAGCGGAAGAAGGAAAGAAGACAAACCCGATTATGGCTTTAATCAAGATATTATCTGATATTTTCGTACCAATTATTCCAGCCTTAGTTGCTGGTGGTTTATTGATGGCCTTAAATAACGTCTTAACCTCGCAGGATTTATTTGGACCGCAATCTGTTGTAGAAATGTTTCCAGCGATCCAAGATGTGGCAGCTATTATTAACTTATTAGCTTCCGCACCATTTGCCTTCTTGCCCATCTTAATCGGTTATTCGGCTACCAAACGGTTTGGCGGTAATCCGTATTTAGGTGCTGCCATGGCGATGGCGATGGTAATGCCAGACTTAGTAAATGGTTACGGCGTAGCTGAGGCTATTGAAACTGGCACGATGAATTATTGGAATATTTTTGGATTAGATGTCGCACAGGCAGGTTATCAGGGATCCGTATTACCGGTATTAGCCGTATCCTGGATATTAGCGAATATCGAGAATTTCTTCCATAAGCGGATGTCTAATGCCTTTGATTTTACCTTTACACCGATGTTTACGATTATTATTACTGGTTTCTTAACATTTATTTTAGTAGGACCGGTTATGCGTTCTTTATCTGACGGTTTAACAGACGGCCTTGTTTGGCTCTATCAAACAACGGGAGGATTTGGTTTAGGAGTATTCGGTACATTCTACTCCTTAATTGTAATTACCGGATTACATCAAAGCTTTCCAGCGATTGAAACGATGCTGCTTGCCGATGTAGCGGCAACGGGCGGTTCCTTTATCTTCCCGGTTGCCTCTATGGCTAACGTGGCTCAAGGTGCCGCATGTTTGGCGATCTTCTTTATTACCAAGGATAAAAAACAAAAAGGACTAGCGTCCTCTGCCAGTGTATCGTCTATGCTTGGTATTACAGAACCAGCCATTTTCGGTGTTAATTTAAAACTGAAGTTCCCATTTATTTGCGGAATGATCGGTGCAGGAATTGCTTCTGCCTTTATCGGTTTCTTTCATGTATTAGCAGTAGCAATGGGACCAGCCAGTGTGATTGGGTTTATTTCTATTGCACCAAACTCCATCCCTATGTTTATGATAGGTATTCTGATTAGTATGACAATCGCTTTTACTTTAACATTTGTCTACGGCAAACGAAAATTAACTGTATCAGCAAATGATCAGAGCTCGGAGGAACCAGCAAGCGAAGACCAGCCGGCAGAAAACACACCAGCAACAGGAGAAACACTAATCAGTGCCCCGCTTACTGGTAAACTTGTTCCATTACAAGACGTCGATGATCAAGTGTTTTCTTCTGAAATGATGGGGAAAGGGATTGCCATCTATCCGACAAAACAACAAGTAATAGCACCTGCAGATGGCGTAATTACGGTTGCCTATGATTCCAAACATGCCTATGGTATTCATACCGATCAGGGTGCAGATATCTTAATTCATATCGGTATTGATACCGTCAATATGAAAGGGGAAGGTTTTGACTCGAAAGTCACCCAAGAACAACGAGTAAAGAAAGGCGATCTGCTCGGAACTTTTGACATAGATACGATAAAAAGGGCTGGTTATGACCCGACCGTAATGGTGATCATAACGAATACAAATGAGTATAACGAGGTAACCACCATCGACCAGCAAGAAGCTACTGAAGGTGACGATTTGCTGAAGTTAAATAAATAAAAGATATAATAAAGCTCAACGTTTCTGGAAAAATGATTCGCTTTTTATGAGAATTTCTTTATTGGACACTAGTGATGAAAAGAGTCTGTCGCAAAAAATGTAACATCTACATTTTTGCGACAGACTCTTTCACACTCTAGCGTATAAGTTTTGCAGAAAAAACAGTGATTGGACTTTTTGAACGTCCTATTCCATTTATTTTTTATCAATCATCTTCATAATCAATTTCCAATGAAAGAATATTTCCTGTTTCTCCGTCGATGTCAATGTCTGCTTCTTGATGTCCATTAACAAGTTCTAGCTCATAAACATAGCGGCCATCATCATAGTCTAATTCCATTTCGACAACTTTTCCATCAAATTGTTGTTTCGCAATCTCTATTGCTTCCTCTTGTGCAATTAAATTACTGCTGTTACCATTATTATTTGGGTTTGCTATTGTATCCTGTCGCTTGTCTTCTTGATTTCTATCATCATCGATTTCTTCATAGACCACTTCACCTGTTACAGCATCCATTTTTACATCATATTCTTGATTTTCAACGATGATTTCTGCTTCATAATATAGTTTATTATCTTCTTGATCTAGCTCTAATTCTTTAATGGTTCCTCGATATTCCTCTTCAAGCTTTTTGGTTGCTTCCTCCATTGTGAGGTTTTCTGTCTCTACAATTTTTACTTTTCCTTCATTTGAACTTGCTGCTTCTGCATGGTAAACACCTGTCCCGATAACTCCTGCTAATGCGACTACTCCAGCAATCATTCCAATTTTTTTATTCATTTGTTTTTCCTCCTTATTTCTTGTTAATTACATCTTACCCGGCAACAATGAGAACACCATAAGAGTAAGATTAAAATTTCATGAGAAATAAGAAGTTAGGAAAAGACATCCAAGGTGAATGCTTTCTTTATGAAGAAATAATCCCTTCACGCCAGTTCCTGTCAAAATCGATTGACAATTGCTTGAATGACTGCTGAATCTGCTGGAAGAACTCCATGTCATCCTTATCCTGTGCCAGCATATCGGCCAGTTCATTATTTTTCAACGGCATGATTGTTACGGATTCGGCAAATTTATCGGCTTGTCTGGAGGATTGTAATGGCACCATAGCCACTGCTCGCCAAATATTGATGGTATTCTCATCTAATTCATCGGCAATAAACAGGGTTGTAACAGGTTTTGGTGCGGATTCAATCGTTAAGTTGGCAGCATGGCGGAGCACCGGCTCCCATTCGCCGCGTTTTTGTGCTTGCTTGTTCATTAAAGTTACCTCAAGCATCAAGATATGACTGTCATATTCAATCACAATATCACCTGATCCGCCACCAGCATGGGTCTCAGGCTCAAAGTCGGCATTTAAGGACAAATTGAGACTGGAGAAAAGGTCAAATTTTTCAGAGCTAATATGATACCAGGCAATTCCGACAATATATTCAAAGATCGTCGGAACATCGGTACTTTCGGCAACCATTTTCTGAATTTTGTTATCATTCCTTCGATCAGAGAAAAGCGGCAGTATCTCAAGGATTCTTTCTTTCGGGTAGTTTGTTTCAATATGCTCCTGAAAAGCCATACTTGTCTTCGTAAGCAAGGTATCACGAATATCTTGCTCCTCTGTTATCTGTAATTCCTGCTTAATTTCTTGAATGGTTTGGTTCAGCTTGTCCTTTGGATAATCGATAATTTCTTCTAATTTTCGATGGTTGAAAAATGGCGAAGCAGCGATATCCTGTTCATATACTTCATATTCTTGCTCGGTAGAAGGCCGAAAAATCAGCGCTGTTATATCGATTTTGTCGAAGACCTTCTGCCATAGTTCACGCTGTGCTAATTCGACAATTTGATTCTTAAAGCTGATCAAACCTGTAACCCGCATCACCCGCTGTGTCACATCACCATACTCCTGAATTTGGTCATGGCGTTTAGAGGCCTGAAACTGCAGAAAGAGTTTTTCATTAATTCTTTCATTCGACAGAATATCCACCTCTTTATTCTGCTCTAAAAAACGGGTGACATCTTTCTTATTTTTCTTGTCAAATTGAAACAGATTACGTCCGAAGCCAAATGCCTTGTTAATCATTGCCTTCTTTTGCCGATCTGCAAAGAATTCTGTCAGTTTCTCCAATTGAACGGCTGTCGTTTCCATATTGAAGGCGATTAACAACTGATAAAACTCCCAGTATACCGAAATAGTCTTTTCGCTTTTCCCGCTGGAAAAATGGTTGGCAAAAAGATCCTGCGACATCGGGATTGAAGCTGCTGCTACCTCTTCCAAGGCTTCATCATGCTCATAATCCATATAATTCCGTTCTGTTACTTGGGCGGAGCCTTCCAGGAAATCTTCGACAAAGGCAGCTACATCCACTGGCTGATAAGGACTCATCATTTGAATCAAGGTAATAAATAAATCTTGGCTGACACGTTCGTATTTTAATAATATGTACATCGCCATCAACATCGGCGAATAATAATAAGTACCTTCATTCGTATAAACCCTTAACTTCAATAACTGACGGAAGAAAATCAAGTTGGTGTCGTCTATCGGCAATAATTCTTCCAGTCTGCTTCGACTAATCGGCTTACCATGAATCCATGACTTTCCGATAGATGAAATCTGCCGCTTTTCGTCGGCCAAGCCAATTTTCACTAAATTACTCGAATAATGCCGAGCCCTTTTTTCGATATGGGTATCTAAAAGTTGATACAGTTCCTTTAATTCAGGATCACGCTTCAAGTCTTTAGTTTCTGTCTGTTCAAAAGCCTCTCTAATTGCAGGATCTGCCATCGCTTCTACAAATTGATCATATTTGGTGTGTTGTTTAAAGATTTCCGGTGACCGCTCAATCGCTAATTCATAAAAACGGAATTGGGTGGAGGCCTCTGGATAGCGGCCCCACACCTCCGATTCACTCTCTGCGTAAACTTGTTCAAGAATTTCCGTGTAGATCTTGTAGGCATTGATCACATCTTTTCTTCTGCCATTGGTATCATATAAGTTAAAAACTTGCTTCTCTTTGACCTTCATCCTAGCCCTCCGCATATTTGTTAATAGTTGGTGATTAATACTTCCTGTGTCTTATTATGTTTTGCTTTGGATTGATAGTTAGAATTATTATAATGGTAATCTAGTATATGCATATGGTATTGCTCTGCCCATTTCAATAACATCGTATTCTCTTGTCCTTTATGCATCGAGACATTGGATAAAGCCCAGCGCGTTCCCTGCTGATGCAAGCGATCAAGAAAATCTAATAAATCTCGTTCATCCTGCTCTCCCCAGCCGCCATTCTCATTATAACTAGCCGTAGAAATCAGGTATGGCGGATCAAGATAAACAAAATCATCTTTGCCGATCTGGTCGAAATCACGGAAATCCTTGGTAGAAAAGACAAACGATTTTGCCTGCAGTGCCTCAATAAAACGAATTAACTTTTGTTCCATACGGATGTTAAAATCCCGCTTGCCGACTGGTAAATTATAAGCACCATTAGCATTAAAGCGAATTTGATTATTAAATCCGTATACTAACAGCACATAAAAGACAATTGGTTTTAATGGATCTTCATCATACACACCTTGGTTATAATCATTTCTTAGCTGGATAAATTTCTCCTTATTATAGACGGCCAGCCCTTTGGCTGAGTCCAATCCATAAAAGGCATAGCCTTTGTTCTTGGTATCTGACAACTGATAGCGGCTGATCGTTCGTTCTACCATTGCCAATATCTCGTCTTTGGGTGTTTTGGCTAACAGCTCATACAATTCAATTACTCGTTCTTCTCGGTCATTAATAAACACCTTGTCTTTTGGATCAGCATTAATGCCTACATTAGCACCGCCGGCAAAGATATCAATAAAGTTATCATACTGGTCAGGAAATAACGGAAAAAGCTGTGGCAGCAATTTATACTTTCCACCGGTATAATTGATCGCTGACATCGCATAGTCCGCCTTGTCCATCGTTTTTTGCTGTTTGACACCGACCTGACAAACATAGAGTAATTCTTTATGGTCTTCAATATTGGTTTTTCCTGTCGTAAATGCTTGAAAAGGAGTTTCATAGATCGTCACCAATCCACGTTTTTCTAAAGAACTGATAATTTCCTCATTAGAAATCTTCGCATTCGACCTGCCATTTCCTTTCTGGGCCATATTGTTGTAAGAAACGACAATATATTTCGCCTCTATATGCTGAATTAAGTCATCAAAGGCCAATGGGGCTTGTTTCGTCGAATAATCACTCTTGATATGTTTGCGATCGACCATTTTCTTGGCCACACCAGTAACCTCCGGCTGTTGCCATTTCGCAATATTCTCCAATAAATGATAGGCATCCCCATATTGCCGTGAGTTATAAGGGGTATCGATATAGACAAGATCAGCCTTGATATCACGTACCAGCTGATTGGCGTCTTGGCAGTATATTTGATTATTTTGATTATGATTTAGTTCTGGTACACGTAAATAAATCGGCCTAAAACTGTCCATTGTACGGCGATAGGCATCATAGTGTCCGACTGTATTGGCGACCTTATCCATCGCATATAACAGGGATGTAATTAGAAAGGCTTTTTCCCGCTCATTGATATCAGTAATCTGTTCGATGTGCTCACGTATTGCCCCAATCTTGCGTGCATTTTCTAAAGAAAAGTAGCTGTCGCCAAAATGCTCTGATACATAGTTATCCTGATCTGCCGGAAGTTGATTAAGCTCATGAATATAACAAGTGATCTTGTCATAATCGACTTCTTCATTGCCAAACCAAGTTAAATAGGCAACATAATTAGAATATAAAATATCATTAACGATTACCTTCTTTCCTTGCGCCCGAAAAATATCGGCCACTGCCCCTGTTCCGCCAAAAATATCGGCCACTGTATGGATATGAGAAGTATGTTTGGCCACTGTATCTTCGATAAAATTGAGAATCTTTTGTTTCGAGCCTAAATAACGGCGGTTGATTAATTTCAGTTTTTCTGCTGCTGTTTGTTGTATCGTTTGATTGTTCTGCTGTTCTTTGATCTCCATTAGATGTCTAATCTGCCTTTCGTTTTCTTCTGACCAGCTAAACCAACCGCGCCAGTCTTTTTGCGGTGTCGCTAATAGCCCTTCGTTAATCCAATTATGTAATGTCTGTCGCGTAACTTGGTACTGCTCTTCGATATCTCTGGTTGTCTTCATCGCTCTCACCTTTTTTGCAACTATGCATCTTATATATTTTACAGTTAATTATAGCATAACTTAATGAGTGATTTATATAGAAAGAAGCGGGAAAAACACAGCTCTCTCATTGAGACTTATAAAGGGTTCATTTTATGCAAAATATCATACACTGCTAACGTTAGATGCTAAGCAGTGTATGATTTTGTTCCAACCTCATTCTAAAATGGTTCATTATTCTTATTTGTTCTTCTGTTAACTTTTCTTTATCCCAATACATATGCATTAAGCTGTATTCAAATATTTCTTTTAATCTTATAAATAGAGGAAGCTTCTGTAACATGTCTTGATCTAAGTTATTCTCCTCCCGATACCCATCAATGATTGCTTGTGTAATACCATGCCCTTATTCCACTATATTACCTCCGCCCACAAACGAGTACTCCAACGCACTATATATTGGAACAGCTAAGTCAAAGATATAAAAATGTTTCTCACAATCTTGAAAATCAATCATCGCCATCTTCGATTCACTATCAACCAAAACATTTTCTAACCATATATCACCATGTAATAATCCATAATTTGATTGATTTTTTGGTATTTCTTTTATAGTTGATAAAACTTCTTGTGCAATACCTCTAATCACACCCTCTTCTTGAGGGATATATCTAAGAAAAGAGTATTCCTCATTATGATGCCAATCATTGATATATTGGACAGGATGTATCTGTTCAAATTTCTTGGACAAGTGATGCAATCTTCCTATATGTCGACCTAACTCTTTTAATACACTGGCATCCCATTGGTTTCTTTGCAGATGTATTCCGGGAGCCGACTGATAGAGAACTGCTAAAATCTCTTGATTATCAAGTATGACCCGCTCTACTATTTTACCGTTTAGAGATGAGACAGCAGGGGAAGCACCAAACCCTTCTTGAGATAAAAAGTTGGTATACGTAACTTCCTCTAACTGTGCCTCATAAGTTTTATAGTTGGTAATTCTTGCAAAATAATTGCCCTGTACAGAAGTACAACGGAACATCTCATCTGTTACCGCTTCCACTTTGATAATGTCTACTGGATATATTTGATTGAGTAATTCAAGTATTTTTTGTTCCATAACTATCTCCCCACATATTTATTCAAACAGTCTGTTGAAACCATTTATTCTAAAGCCATAGACTTAAATTTTTCGTTCGATTATGTTGCACGTTAAATGAAACAAGGCACAACCTTTGGAGCATGAACTTAGATACTTTAAGTGTATCATAGGTTTTCATATTTTGTATTATATTCCTTTTGTGAATACCCTTACAACCATCAGCAGCTGCGTCGGTATTTTTAAAAAAATTATTAATCTTATATTTCTCAAGATTAGATAAAGCGAAACTTATCGGGGGTTAGTGTCCGTTATCTCTCACTTAGACTTCTTTGCCTCCCGCAAAACCTTGAAACGGTAGGTTTATGGATGGTTGCGTCAGAATTAAAAAATAGCTTAAAATCTATTAACAGAAAAGATTCTAAGCTATTTTTATGTTTCTTAGTACACCTGCAAATCCGCTTCAAAACGATAACACATATCTCCTTCATACCATGCTGGGAAATTGGTTCCCCATACATTGTTAAACAAATTAATATAAATGCCTTCATTCAAGGAAGGCTGAGCATTGTCAAATAACAACAAGCTTCGGCGGCCAAAGGAGAATAATGGTGCTTCTAGGGAACGTAGGGACAGCTTTCCTTCTATTCCTGTATAGGTTAGTCCCTCCTTCGACAAGGCATGCATATTGCGGTTGCCATTCTCGACAACATGATAAGGAGACAATGGCTGATTTAGTTTATACATCTGCCAACGATAAGGATTGGCCACCGATAAAGTCGTTTCCAGCCAGTAGGCTTCCGGCATCCGATTGGCGATCTTCTCCTTCATGCGCAGTTCACCTTGCAGGGTCTGTTTTTCCAAATCCAATAGATAGTTTAGACGTATCTGTTTTGGCAGACCATAGTTATGGACAGCAGCTTCTTTAAAGGCTAGATCAAAACTGATGGTTACCTGTTGATCATGTTGCTTCAGCGAGGATTGCTTTACATAGGGAAACAGCAACTCATGACGAATGTCTGCATAAGCTTCAATTCCCCTTTTGGCAAAATCGACTAAGGCCCAAGAACTCGTCCAGCGTGTAAGACGGCTGTATTTACTTAAAAACTGACTGAAATCAGCAAAATCAAACCGTTGGTACGATAATTCACCAAATTTCTTTCCCTCTTCCAGCAGAGAACGCTGCTTGACATTAAGCACTTGCAGTGCCCCTGTCGCCGAAAAGGCCAACTCTATATCTCCAAACTGATACATTTGGCCTGCTGTAACCGGCTGTGCTGTCTCCGCCAACGGAAGAATATCTGCTTCCCAATCGGAAAAGGCTTGCTTGGCTTGCTGCTGCAGTTCTGTGGGCAAACTGGCGACCGCCTTTTTTACATAGTTATCCTGTTCTTTCCAGGTGGCCTCATACAATTTGTACGAACGCTTATGGGCTTGTTCCGGATCATCGATATTGGTGCTGATCGACGTCATTAAGTCAAAGAAGTCCTTATTTGTTTGGCTGTGGTTAAAGGTTAGCTTATCCTTAGCACGTGCTTGCTGAAAGTCATCGATTAAGTAATTTCGATAGTCGGGAAGAAAGACATTCCCATTACCCCCCCATGTATGCTCTGCAACAAGCAGTAATTGCTCAGAAAACTGACGGTAACTGGCACTATCCCTTAACAAGCTCCCTTCCTCTAGCCACTTATCACGTAAGTGCAGTAGGAGTTGATACTTACTAATTTTTGCAGGTGCTGAGCCGATGCCATGAATCCATGTATCGGCAATTTCTTCTTCTATGACAGGCAGTGTATCCTTTTTTGCCCAAGCGGCTGCTGCAAAAGCGTCTAAGCTGGAAGCTCTGATTTCTGCATCTGGATACTGCTGTTTAAGCTGCTGGTGGAGTGCCAGTACCTCCTCCGCATCGGCTGGTGGCCCTTGATTATCATGGCTATGAGCAAAGTAAAGCATATCGTCCCAGCCTTCTCTTGCAAAGGTCTGTCCGTAATCTTTAGCATAATGCACCACAATCTCCGAACCATCCTGCGTTCGCCAAACAAATAATTCCGGCACATTTGGCACAGCAGAGCTTGCATTGACGCCAATATGCAAATATTTAAGACCTGCCTTTGCCATCAATGGCACCATCGCAATCGTATGACCAGGAACATCGGTCATCTTAGCGGCAATCGTTTCCTGTTGGAAACGATCATCCAGACCTTGTGAAATGGAGAGGCCATACGTAAACAGCTCACGATCCATTAATTCCGTATGGGTAGTAACAGAGAGGCCGTGCCACTTGATTGTGCCGGATTCAATCGCAGCTGCTAATTGCTCTTTGGCCTCTGTGGAGACCGATGGATGATTGAAATAATGAGCAATCAGCCAAGAACCAGTGGTCCAGGTAAATTGATCTGGCAGCGCCTTCCCTATCGCTACCGCCCGTGGAATAAAATCATAAAGGTATTGATCCATCACTTTTTCAGCTAGGTCGGTAAAACCAATATCTAAATGTGTTTTAAAAACAACATGCAATGTTTTCATCGGAAAACTCCTTTTTTTATTCTGGATTGGCAGGGAATGACACTAAGCCCTGATTTAGTTGACGGCATTTTTCGATTAATTGTGCAGGACCTTGTGCTTCAGAAACCAAGTATAATTGATAGTCAAATTCATAGAATCCGGACAAATCAACCTTAAAATTGGTTTCCCAAAAGTTATTCATCACCCAAGAGAAAACCGGCTGGCGATTTTTATGATGGAGCTGGTCATTAGCCATTTCAATCGGATGATGGTCAAGTTCCCCTAAGGTAATTAAAGGGGTATCCCGGATCGCAACTACAAGGGCACTTTTTTCGCCTGTAAAGGCAAGCCCATGCTGCAAGGAGTAAAACTCTGTATTTGTTCCCGGCAGTTGGTCAATCACTGGCCGGAGCACCGCCCCTGTCTTCTCGATAAATAATTCACCGTTTTCATCAGCACTAAAGGGCAGTGGTATATAAAGGTTTTCCGGTGCCCATTCATTTTGTTTTTGGATTCTAACTGTCACCGCAATTTTTGGTAGGTCTTTATATATCTTCAGGATAACGCTGTACATTTGTGTACCTGCCAAGTCAAAATCCAGCTGAACCGTGGTGAATAAGCTGCCATCTTTGGTCACTTCAATATGCTTCAAACTAGCAATATGACGTTCGGCTAACCTCCCTTTACGATTTCGTCCCATCAGCCTTCTTTCTGTACAGGCATCTGTTGCTATTGGTGTTTTTTCATATACACCCGCAAATGGAGCATATGGGGCGTCTTTATGAATCAACTCTTTGTCATGCATTTTATCCCGTAACGACGTGATGCCTGTGGAATGATTAAAGGTTAATATATAGTGTTTGGTTTCCACCACATGTGTGTTGAGCGCCCCATCATATCCTGGATAAGGAGCAAGATCTTCGACTCGATCAGTGCCAATATGCGCATGGTTGGCTATCCTCGGCTTTTTTGGCGCCTCCCCTTTAACCAGTTTCACCAGTCTCGTTTCCTTTGCTCCCAATGAAATGGCAAATTCAATTAAATCACCACTAGGAATCGGGGTAAGCTGTGCAGCGAGTACCTCATTCGTTTGACAATCAATCACATCAATATAATTCTTGCGATCCCATGCCAGATATCTGCCATCGATATGTTCCCAATGCTTGATGGACACCGATGTATAATCTGTTACTGGGTAATCATGCGGATTGATCACCTTGAAATATTTTTCGCGATCGACGGTCGGCGGTGCCTCTCCCAAATGGCTGAGTACTTGATCCATATGTTGTGAAATAAAACGATTAGCATTAGTGGCATAGGCCGCCTTACGATAATCTAAATCATTGACAAGGGTATTCCATGGCTCACTGACTGAAGAAGCATACCCCCAGGTGTGCTCTGCATACAGCATCAACTGATATTCCGCTTCTTGTAATAAGGCAGGATAGCCAAGCGTTCCCTGTGGACCCAGTTTCTTCGACAGCTGATATTTTCGCTGGGCATCTCGGTAAATTTTAGTAGGTGCAGGAGTGGATCCTACTCCATCTGCCCACCAATCTGCCCAGTCGCCAGCATAAACTGGTAAATCAAGCTTCTGTTCACGCAGAAAGTCAAAGAATTGGTGCAGAGTAAGCAGCTCTATTTCTACTTGTTCCCCATGCTTCTCATTCCATTGATGTATCTTTTCTATTAAACGCGGATTAGGTGGCGCGTTATCGGTCACAATTCCTGAAATCATATTCGGAACAAAATCAAAGGGGTAATCCTCTTCTTCCAGGTTCTCCAAGTATGCAAAAATGCGCTGCTCGGCAATATCCAGCTGTTCTTCCGATGTGATCATCTCTGTCCCTTTATCTATACGAAAACTATTTGGAATCAGCATAAAATCATTGCCAATTTGATAATGATCACCATTCCAGACTAAAATTTTATTCCCATTAGGTGTTTCCCACCAAAAGGGAAGTTGTTTCTGATAGAGTGGAAACATGCCATGATGGGTGTGAAGACAAGAAAACAAATTCATGATTCCATTCTGATACATCGTTTCCGCATAGCCCCACGAAAACCCATTGATATCTGCCGTCATTGCTGAATCGAGGTCAAGCTGATGCTGATCAGAAAAACTTCTCCCTTTTTTAAACATACTATCTAAGATGTCATTATCAACTAGTTCCGTCATATTTAAATAAGTTAATGAAATATCAATTTTCCCCGCTTTTACATAGTGAATAAACTTTTGCTTATAACTGTCATCACTTTGTTCGAAAAAGCGCTCGACCTGCCAATAGTTTTCACATGTCCACTTATATCCTTGCCATTCTGGTTTCGTGCCATCCTCACTTGCGTCCAATATATCAATCACTGCTTTGATATAGTCCACATGGTGCCGCTCAATCTTCTCTTGCCGATCGGTATAGCCAATATCCGTGTGTGAATGATGTATCAGTTGTAACTTCCATTTTTTTCGCATTTTTCACCCTCCTATTTTTGAGACTGGTTTAATTGATAGCATAAACCTTTATAGGTACTCCATGAACCAGCCGGACTTGCGATTATATCTAGTGACGCTTGGTTATCTAATCCTGCTTCTATCCCTTTTTTCATCAAAGTGAAGCTCTTTGAAATTTGCCCGCCTAAGACTAGGCAATCTGGTTGAAAAGCTCGCACATAAGGCTGGAGAGCTGTTCCAATCATTAATCCAAATTGATGAAACACCTGCTTGGCTTCGATTGATCCCGCTGCTGCTGCCTTTGATAAGCTTAATCCATCCTTAGCTCTCAACGAAAATTGCTGCGCTATTCTAGTTAAGCCACGAGCCGATAAATAATCCTCGATCACACCGTCTAAGAAAGGTTCTTGATACAGCATGCCGTTGTCTGGCAATCCATAGCGATTGCGAACCACTTGCCCTTTTTCAATAAAAGAGGAACCACATCCTGTACCGAGAGTAAGACAGATTATCTTCTCCGCCTGTTTGGCTGCACCATCGAGATATTCTCCTAACGCAAAGGCAACTGCGTCATTTTCAAAACAAATTGGAAATTCGCTCGGATACCCTCTTGAGATCAACCATTGTTGAATAAAGTTTGCTATATTAACTTGATAGAGAGATTCATATTTTCCTAATCCTTGCATCCAACTAATGCCGCAAACATAATCAAATGGACCAGGCACAGCAAAACCTATTCCCTGTATCGAGCCTTTGAAGTTCTGTAATTGCTCCTCGATAATGACGGTAAAATGATCGAGAATGTCTTGTTTACTCGATTGTGCATGGGATGGGTAGTGATAGTCTTCTGGATAGAAACGTTGATAATCTTGATCTAGTATGTTCAGCTTTATTTCGGTGCCGCCTATATCTAAACATAGATAAAATAATTGGAACACTATTCCTCCTCCTATGCTTTAGCGCACAAATGCCTTGATCGTCATTAGTTTTTTACCTATACTCCTGCCATAAGGCCGAATCGTATATTGTTTCACTGATTCCGGAATAATAAAGGTTTCCCCGTAGTGTACAACAAACGGTGCAAAACCATCGTCTATACTCTCAATAATGGCTTCTTCCCCTTCTACTAAATTCAACATATTGACACTTCCATGGGTTTGATGCAAAACCTTGCCCGTAAAAGTATGTCTTCTTGTTTCAATAAATTCCGTTTTGTGTAACCCTGTACGCTCTTCCTTCCACTCTGGCTGCTCTGCTATCATCTCAAATGGATTGCACAGCTCCTGCTCTACCCAGTCTTGATCACGCGATATCACAATATTTGGTTCTCCATGATTTAAATGGACAGGACGAGGCAAGCCATCTAAACCAAGCCGATCCCAATCCCAAAGTTTAAACGTAAAGCGATTGGGAGTAGCGCTTATCTCTAATACCACAGTATCAGCCCCAGCACTATGGATGGTCCCCGCTGGAATGGAATAGTGGTCATGTTTTTTGACAGACCTTTGGTAAATATACTGTTCATCAGGAAAACGCTCGCCTGTTGATGCTGCATGTTGCAGCGCCTCGATTAACTCTTTTTTATTGGTTCCATTTTTAACACCTAAATAAAGTGAGGCCTGATCTTTAGCCTCCATAATGTAATAACTCTCATCTTGCGTATAGGACATGCCAAAGGTCTTTTGTACATACTCTTCTAATGGATGCACTTGCAGGCTTAGATTCCCTCCCCCTACTGTATCCAAATAATTAAAGCGAATCGGAAATTCTTTGCCAAATTGAGCATAGACTCGTTCGCCTAATAAGGCAGCAGGCTGATAGAACACAAGGTTATTAGCTGGGATCTCCATTCGTATCTTGTCTGTCGTTAGCAGCAGACTATTCTCTTCTGGGACACCATCAAAGCTCCATGCCAAATTGACCTGATCTTGCTCAACCTCAAATGTTTCCTGCATCCAGTTGCCGCCCCACACCCCAGGATCAAAAAATGGTACTAAACGAAAAGGCTGGCTGGCAACTTGTTCTAATGCCTGAAAATAAGCTGAAGCCTCTAACATTACAGGCTGATTTGGCTGATGGGTATCTAGAAAATAATCAATTGAATCAAATAATTGCTGTTTTAACCGATCCGCAACACGCCATTCAAAGAAATAACCGCGCTTGATCATACGCAAGGGGTCTTCCCCGGCATTATCGGCCTGCCAGTTACTATATTCACCGGATTGAAATCGCTTCTGGATTTCCCATCTGGAAATATCCACATAAATTAACAGATCAGCTGGATAGAGCAAAGAAGCTCCGACTCCATAGATCACTACCGTACGATCGCTTGCCAGAACAGCTTGGATTTTTTGCTGTAATATCTCCTGCTGTTGGCTGTCAATAAAATCCTGAAATTGGTGGTGGCTAATCACACCAAAAATCCGATCCTCTGTTAGATTACTTTCAATCATAGCTTTGATTCTTTCTGCTGGATAGAATTGTTCTGAAGCCTGTATGATTAAGTCAGGCTCTAAAGGTGCTATTAATTGCTCCAAAATCTCTTCTTCGTTGATAGTTGGGTAGCATTCAATAACAATTAGGTTACCTTCCGCTGCTTGTAATTCTTCGCGAATCGCAGCATAGCCATTACACCCTCCTTTTACCTTTACCTTTGTCTTTGGAAATGCATCATACATAACATACCTCCGCTATTGTTCTTTTGTCATAACATTATAGCACAGGGAAAAGGACTGAAATTGTTTTTTTCAAAGTCTACTGCCTCTAGGGCTAATCAGCTTTGTTATAGAATGTATACTTTAATGAAAGTCAAGATAATAACGATATTTCTTACCGATATAAAAGCATTCTGTATATTCATAAAAGTTCTCATCCATCTGTGAGGTAAAACGGACACGCTTCAACACCGGCTCTGACGCCTTGATTTTTAATTTTCGCTGTATTTCCCGATTTGGTGAAACAGCCTCTACATACTCCCGTTCCTCGTTAACCACAATATTTTTTGTCTGCAAATAAGCATAGAAAGATGTATAATAATCGTTCGGATCTAAAGAGTAGTCACGATCATAAACAATATATGTAATAAAAAAAGCAAACACTGCATCTTCGTCACCTCGCACACGTTTCAGACGCAGTAGCTGACTGCCGATTTCTGTATTAAGGTACTTGGCAATTCGCTTATCCGCATTTACTAATTGCACCTCAACATCTACTGTCTTGGCATATTTACCTCGCTCTTGCAGTTCTTGCGTAAATCCTTTAATCACCGTAAAATGATCTTCTTCCTGAAAAGCTTCCTTTACAAATGTCCCTTTGGAACGGATCCGAATCAGCAGATCCTCTTTCATCAACTCATCCATTGCCTTGCGGATAGTAATTCGACTGACATGATACAGCGAACACAGTTCCATTTCAGTTGGTATCCGCTCGCCCTCAGCCCATTTTTCTGTTTGAATATTTAAACGCATATCATCCGCTATCTGTGCATACAACGGATAAGCATCTTGATTTTGTCTCTTCATGGCCCATTACCTCCTAATAAGTCAAACTGTTTATCCTTTTTACTGATTAGACTTATCGACAAATAACCAAATTCATGCTGTCTAAGCGATTTGATGATTCTCCCACATTACATGGTTCTACTGTCTGGTTCATTGCTTGATCCCAAACAGACAGTTCTTCAAAAGCTAATTTATGTTAGTAAATCTTGTATTTCCTGTTTTATCATGTTTGCCTCTCCCAGCATTTTTAATTCCATTCTGTTGTGGTTGTTATAGTGTATTTCTGTAACCAAAATGAAAGCGGTAATATTTTTCCACGTTATTATTTTTTTATGGCATCCATTCAAAATATTTATGCAAGCTTCATTTTTCATCATTTTAACACAGCTCTTATTGATCTGTAAGTACAGCTCTAAAAAGCGTTAAGGCTGTCAGATATGTACTTTGGAATAAAGAAGGAAAGGTGGAAAGGAGGAGAAGGCAAATAAAAAAACCACCCTCATTGAAGTGACCCCATAAAGTTAGACAGATAATTTTACTTGAGCAGCTACTAAGGTCTGAATTCGGCATTGTACCACCGGGCTCAGGCCTTTTAGTTTTGCCTTGATTCGTTTGTTATTATAGTATTCTATATATTTTTCTAACTCTTGTTTAAAATGCTCTATACTTTCGAATTCGTTTAAATAAAGAAATTTTGATTTCATAATGCCAAAGAAGTTTTCAATAACGGCATTATCATAGCAGTTGCCTTTACGTGACATACTTTGCGTAATCGATCTTTCCCTCAAGACGTGCTGAAACTGTTTCATTTGGCAATGCCAACCTTGATCAGAATGAATAAGCAGTTTACTTTCTCTAATAACCGTTTAAATGATTTCTCCAACATTTCCGATACAAGTAAATAAGTAGGTCTAGAGTCGATTGTATAGGCAATGATTTCCCCATTATATAAATCTAGCATAGGTGAAAGATAGAGCTTTTCCCCAAATAATTTAAACTCTGTAATATCCGTTACCCATTTTTGATTTGGCTTTTTGGCATTAAAATTCCGATCTAAAATATTTGGTGCAATATTGCCAGCCGTTCCTTTGTAAGAGCGATATTTCTTCATTCGAACTAGGCTTTTTAAACCTAATTCTTTCATGATGCGTTGGACTTTTTTATGGTTTACCTTATGCCCTTGATTCCATAGCTCGTCCCGGATACGGCGGTATCCATAACGTCCTTGATGTTCATCGTGGATAGCTTGAATCAGCTTTTTCAACTCCGCATCTTTATCTGGGAGTTCCAATTTACTTACTATATAGTAGTACGTGCTGCGTGGAATCTCTGTCAGCTGCAGTAGTACCTTCACAGGAAATTCATGCCTTAGTTCATAGACTACTTGCGCTTTGTCCTGTTTGGTGATTTTTCCTTGTTTTGAACTAGGACATTCAACTTTTTTAAATAGGCATTCTCTATACGTAAACGATCTATTTCTGCTTGTAATGCTTCTGGAGTCCCTTCAGCCGGTTTTTGCTTTTGAGATATATGATCAGAATCTTTTTTCATGGATGGACGCCCTTTTTCTTTGGTTCTAGGGCATCTATTCCTTCTTCCTCCAATTGCTTTTTCCATTGTAAAAGCGTGGCATGCGTAGAAATATTAAAGATCGCTGCTGTTTCCCAGATAGATGTCCCTTGTTCGTTCATATAATTAAGTACATCTAGTTTATACTGCAATGTGTAAGATGTATAGCGTTTTTCAAAAGCTTTTTCCCCGTGATATTCATATTGTTTAATCCAATTTAAGAGGACAGAATGGTCAACTCCCATGGATTTAGCTATTGACTTTACGCCTTCTGTACCACTTTGAAAGCGAATGACTGCTTGTATTTTTTCAACACTGGTGAATTTAGCCATAAAAAACTGCACCTCCAATTATTAGATTTGTGTCTAACAATTGGGGTGCAGTTCACATCTACGAGGAATGGCTGAATGGTTATAATTATGGTGGAGCCTAGCGGGATCGAACCGCTGACCTCCTGCGTGCAAAGCAGGCGCTCTCCCAGCTGAGCTAAGGCCCCAGCTTTTATAACATATGGTGAGCCATGGAGGATTCGAACCTCCGACCCTCTGATTAAAAGTCAGATGCTCTACCAACTGAGCTAATGGCTCTCACACTACTATGTATTTTTTAGGAAAAGAAAATGGCTGGGCTAGCTGGATTCGAACCAACGCATGACGGAACCAAAAACCGTTGCCTTACCGCTTGGCTATAGCCCAATAACTATAAAATAAGTGTACAAATTTATTATATACACTTCAGCATTTTTTATACAATGGTGGAGGGAGTAGGACTCGAACCTACGAACCCGATGGGAGCGGATTTACAGTCCGCCGCGTTTGGCCAACTTCGCTATCCCTCCATGTATAATAACTATATAGAGTTAACTCTGGTGCCGGCCAGAGGACTTGAACCCCCAACCTACTGATTACAAGTCAGTTGCTCTACCAATTGAGCTAGGCCGGCATAAAATGGTGGAGGATGCAGGGCTCGAACCTGCGACCCCTTGCTTGTAAGGCAAGTGCTCTCCCAGCTGAGCTAATCCTCCGACATACAGGATGTGCTAGTGCATGTGTTATGACAGGAAGTCGTGATCTTAACAAGCCTTCCTTTTATCATGTAATCCTAAATAATTATGGTGACCCGTACGGGATTCGAACCCGTGTTACCGCCGTGAAAGGGCGGTGTCTTAACCGCTTGACCAACGGGCCAATCTAAATAAATACATATTTAAAGCAGAGCTTCCAGCCGGACTTGAACCGGCGACCCCTTCCTTACCATGGAAGTGCTCTACCGCTGAGCTATGGAAGCATATGGCTCCACAGGTAGGATTCGAACCTACGACCGATCGGTTAACAGCCGATTGCTCTACCACTGAGCTACTGTGGAAAATACTGTATATATGTTGTTCCACAAAGCTAACATAAGTATAGCCTGGCAACGTCCTACTCTCGCAGGGATAAACCCAACTACCATGAGCGCTGAAGAGCTTAACTGCTGTGTTCGGCATGGGAACAGGTGTGACCTCTTCGCTATTGCCACCAGGCTTGCATGACGCAAGTCGATCGATGTTGTCACAGGATGTGACCGTCTTTAATCGATCTTCCATTGTCTCTATATACCCTAAAAACTAGATAAGAAAGACAAGGTCAAACAAAAGGTGTATAGATAAGTCCTCGATCGATTAGTATTCGTCAGCTGCACATGTCACCATGCTTCCACCCCGAACCTATCTACCTCATCGTCTCTGAGGGATCTTACTCTATCGAATAGATGGGAAGTCTCATCTTGAGGGG
>NZ_JAFBFA010000021.1 GCF_016909015.1 Gracilibacillus alcaliphilus | reverse complement strand
AAAATTAATAAAAAATCAAGTACAGCAATGGGTGGCAGGTTTACCTAACTATATCAAGGGTTACTTGTCTATTTCAGTGTGCGAAAGTTGAGTTAATCATAATTCTTATGAACAAACCTATTTCCGATTGCTCTTTCATCATGAATCCAACCATATACACCTCTCGAAGTGACTTCTATATGCTTATTATAATAATCCACAAGTTCGCTTCAGTCTGTGGTATGAGTATATCTTCCGCCATGATAACAATAGTAATAGGCAGCATTCCGTTCGTTTATTTTTGCCAAAGATTGTTGCGCCTTCTCTATATCTAAACAAAAGCCGGGATTGGCAATAGCCAATTTACCACCTTCGTTCACGGCGGCATCACCTGTAATAACACTTTGCAAGTTTGGAAAATATAAAGAAATATGACCGGAAGTATGACCCGGCGTAGCTATAATTTGACATTGATTATCTAAGATCATCTCACCATCATTTACCTTCTGATCAATTGGAACATGTTGTAACGCTTTTAATTGCTGTACAAACCAGCTACCAAACACTTTTTCTTCTGCTGACATTCGTGCCAGCATTGCTTCCGCCTGAACCAACCGTTCTGCTTTCTTTTCACCGCTAATATAGGCAGATTCTACCTCACTGGCAATAATATGAATCCAGGGGTATTTCGTCTTGAAATCAGATAAAGAACCGATATGATCGTCATCATAATGTGTAATGATGATATTACTCACATCTCTTATGTCATATCCCTTTTTGGCTATTTCCTCTTCAATGTCAGGCAAAAAGTGCGGATATCCTGTATCCACTAGCGTTAGTTCATGATCCGATACAATCAAACTGGGATAGATGTAATTCTTTTGTCCGTTAAAGTCAAATACAATGGGCAACTCTATAATCTTCATTTACTTCACCCGCCTTCCCATTCTCCTGTCGAGTTCAAAATGAAAACTTTAAAGAGATTGTTCAAAAAGTGACTTTTTAGGTTAATCTTTTTCTTAATACATAAAAACTAAAGACATCTGCTCGGAAAAAATTAGCCGAATATAAAACCGGTTCATTATCTTTTGTATAGTGCATCTGACGTAATAATAATAATGCTTGATCTGGTTCACAATGCAGCAGTGGTGAAATTCGTTCATGGTAGCCAATCGGTTCAATATGAGCAACTGCATAATCAATATCTTTGTTGGCGTAACTCTTCAATGCTTGAAAGATGGATTCATGACTGTGAATCATATCTAATGGAACCAGCCTGTAATCGACACGGTCAATACAGTATACAACTGGTTCCCCATCTGCTGTGCGGATTCGTTCGATTTGAGCGAGTTCCTCTAATTCCAATGGCTCAAATCGTTTACGGTCTTGATCTGTTGGTTCTACCATCTCCGCTGAAATATATTGCACACCTGGCTGTTTGCCGGCTTGGATAATCATCTCAGTAACACTGCCTAACTGTTCAATCCCTGAGGATAGGATCGGCTTGGCATTCACAAAAATTCCTACACCTGGTCTGCGCAGTAACACTTTCTCTTCCTCTAAAATATGAATAACATCCCGAATTTCTTGTCTGGATAAATTAAAATGCTTGGCGAGTTCATATTCTGTAGGGAGCATTTCTTTTTCCTTATAAAAACCGTCTTCAACCAATTTCTTGATATGATTGGAGGCTGCCCTTGTCGTATTCTTGTCCAAATTAGATAACACCTCTTCTATCACCCGATCTATTACCAAAGTTATAGTCTCATTTCATTCCAATATACCACTTTTACAGACAAGAATAAAGAATATTTTGTATATTTCGACACCCTTCTAATGACTAGAAGGTGGAGTGATATCTTCTGAAGGCTGACTTTGCAACACACTTCTCGGCTTCGAACCTTCATAAGGCCCAACAATACCGCGATCCTCCATGGCATCGATCAACCGGGCAGCTCTCGTATAACCGATTCGAAATCTTCTTTGTAACATCGACACACTTGCACTTTGCATTTCCAATACTAATTGTACCGCTTCATCGTATAGATCATCATCGACTTCCTGTACGACTTCGTTTTCTTCTTCCGGTATCATTTCTTCTTGATACTGTGCTTTTTGCTGTTCAATACAGTGATCGACAACTTTCTCCACTTCACTGTCTGATAAAAAGGCACCTTGGATACGAAGTGGTTTGGACAAACCAACAGGAATAAAGAGCATATCTCCTCGTCCGAGCAATTTCTCGGCACCACCTGAATCTAAAATAGTGCGTGAATCGGTTTGTGAGGAAACACTAAAGGCGATTCTAGACGGAATGTTCGCTTTAATGACACCTGTTAATACGTCCACTGAAGGGCGCTGTGTTGCAATAATCAAATGAATACCTGCCGCACGTGCCATTTGCGCTAATCTGGTAATGGCGTCCTCTACTTCATTGGAGGCAACCATCATTAAATCGGCTAATTCATCTACAATCACCACAATATAAGGCAACTGTGGCTGCTGGTTTTCCTCCCCCTCATTATAACGCTGTACATAGTCATTATATCCTTCGATATTCCGTGTACCAGTCTCAGAAAAGAGATCATACCTTCTCTCCATCTCTGACACTACCTTTTTCAAGGCCCGTGCTGCCTTTTGCGGATTCGTTACTACTGGTGTCAATAAGTGTGGGATACCATTATAGACGTTTAATTCCACCTTTTTCGGGTCAATCATCATCATTTTTACTTCATGTGGCTTAGCTCGCATCAAGATACTGGTAATAATACCATTAACACACACACTTTTACCACTACCGGTTGCCCCTGCCACTAGTAAATGGGGCATTTTGTTCAGTTCCGCTACAACTGCATCTCCTGAAATATCTTTCCCCAGTGCAAAAGCAAGCTTATTTGGCAGCTGTGTTTTTTTCGCTTCCAACACTTCACGCAATGTTACCATTGCTGTCTCTTCGTTTGGCACTTCTATCCCCACTGCAGATTTCCCTGGAATAGGTGCCTCAATCCGGATATCCTTTGCTGCAAGCGCCAAAGCTAAGTCATCATGTAAATTGACAATCTTACTGACTTTTACCCCGGCTTCCGGATATACTTCATACTTGGTCACACTTGGACCAACGTGAACTTTGGTGACACGTGCCTTAACGCCAAAGCTTTGAAAGGTTGTCTCCAATTTACGTACCACACGTTGAATATGTGACTTCTCCTGTTGTTTTCCTGCGTGTTTAGGTAAATTCAACATATTCATATTTGGCAGTTGGTAATCTTGATTCTCAAACTCAGAAGTCGGAAATTGTACAGGTTCCGTCTCCTTCTCATCGCTGGATGGTACTTGTGTCTCAGATGTTTCGGGTGTTTCTGATTCTAACGGTTCTGCCGGTTCAATTGGTTCTGGTTCCATTACTTCTAGCTCTTGATTAGCATAAGCAATATCTGGAAGTTGCTCACCAGGCTGCTCTTCCTCAACTGCTTGTTCTAATTCTTTTGCTTGTTTCTTCTGTTCTTTCTTTTCCTTTAATGCAGATTTCTTCTCGGAAAAGCTGCCTTTTAGTTTCTCAAACCATCCTTTTACGTCATTTGAGGCGGCAGTAAATAAATCAGTAATCGATAGGTTGCAGAAAATGATCACGCCGATAACCATCATAAACACGGCAAGAATTTTTGCCCCTGCATTGGAAAAAAGAAAAAACGAAACACTGAATAAAACGGCACCAAGCATACCGCCGCCTACATAATCAGACGTCCTTGTACTTTGAACAAATTCAACAAAGAAAGTGAAAGTTTGTGGAATGATTGGCGGATAGCTGGCCGGTTCTGTAAACACGGATTGAAAAGTTAAGATATGTGTCATTAAGACAAATCCAGTAATTACAATAAAAGAACCAAGCCATTTTCGTGTATACATCACTGGCCATTTCCGCTTAATCATCACATGCAGACCGACAATAAATAAAATAACAGACGCAACAAAATACCAAGAACCTAATAGGAATCGCAGTGCATTTTCTAACAATGCTGGTATGGCGCCATCACTAACTAAAGTCGCACCACTTCCTAACAATGCCAAGAAAATAAGCAATAACCCCATCAATTCTATTTTTATGGTTGCCTTTAACGGTTGTTTTTTTCTTCTTTTTTTGTTTTTAGCCAATTAAGCCACTCCCCAACTTGCTATACTCTATCTAGAATGGTATGAAAGACCCTTGCCACTAAAAGCAAGGGTAAATGATTTAAACGGATATAAGACACATTAAGAAAATTTAACTATAAAAGCAAATAATAAGAAATTCCATTCATTTACCAAAAAGACATGTTTCCATATCTGCTTTCTTAAACTTGCTTATCCATTTCATTTCGAAATCCATTATAACACAGATTCACAAATAGAACGAACATTCTATTGAATTGCTAACAAAAGAAGAAGAATTTTTATTATTTGGACGACAATCGTGATTTTTTATAAATAAAATACCCGTCTCCCCTTGGCAGGTATAACCTGTAATAAAGGAAAAACGGGCATGAGCTTACTGATTGTTTATAATATTACCGGGAGTGAAAGTATCTAACAAATAATCGTTTGGATTAGTAGATAACAGCTGAATCATTCGAACTTCTCCATTGGACAGCTTCTGTACACAACATTGTTTACCTTGGAACCGAATAAATTCATAATCTCCCAACCATTGATCAGCTCCATAAATATCATCATAACCTAAAGGTGTATAAAGCATTATTGCATCAGCTCCTCTGTTGTTTCCACTGGTTTCATTAGTTCATTTAATTTGGTCATAGCTCCGCTAATTCCACCCACTTCGTCAATTAAACCATATTTAACCGCTTCTTTCCCAACCACATTAGTACCAATGTCTCTGGTAAGGTTCCCTTTTTCAAACATTAACTCTTTTAAGGTTTCCTCTTTAATTTTAGAATGGCTTGTCACAAACTGAATTACACGATCTTGCATTTTATCAATATATTCAAAGGTCTGTGGAACACCGATTACTAAGCCAGTCAGACGAACTGGATGAATCGTCATCGTTGCAGACGGCGCAATAAAAGAATAATTTGCTGAAGTCGCAATCGGAATACCAATAGAATGCCCGCCGCCTAATACAACGGAAACGGTTGGCTTTGATAAAGAAGCAATCATCTCCGATAAAGCGAGACCAGCTTCCACATCGCCACCGACTGTATTTAAAATCACCATCAGCCCCTCAATCTTTGGATTCTGTTCAATCGCAATTAATTGTGGAATTAAGTGCTCATATTTCGTTGTTTTATTCTGGGGCGGAAGCTGGACATGACCCTCAATTTGACCAATGATCGAGAGCACATGAATATTAGATTCCGGTGCAGTCGGAACAGAGGATTGCCCCAATTGCTGGATCTTCTCGACAAGTGTGGAAGCAGAAGGGGTGTCTTTCTCCTTTACCTCTGGATTTTGCTCATTCATACAAATGACCTCATTTCTTACGTAAGTTACTAATTAGTATGAACGGGTCTGCGTATTTCATTCTATAATTATCTTGTAAAAGTTTGTTCAAAATTAACAGGTCTTGAACTGACACCACTTACTAGCTATGAAAACTTCAGCTGCTCTCTTTATTTGTCATCGTATAACAACGAATAAATCGCCACTGTATGCTTAACTTTTTTACAAAATATCCAATTGATTAAATGATGTAATTTCATAGTAGCCCTCGGTTTTACGTTTCGGTGCTCTATTTCGGTGATTAAACCAGATTGGATACCAATTAGTTTGTAATGCACCCTCTATGTCCAGATGCCAGGAATCGCCTATATAATAACAAGCATAATCCTGTAATTGGCAGTGATCATACACATAATTGAAAATTTCCGGCTGTGGTTTTGCCAATCCAATTTCATCCGATATAAACATCTTGTCCTTGGGGAAATATCGAGTTAATTCTAATGTTTGTATTTTATCTTCTTGTCCATTAACGGTTCCATTGGTAATAATTCCAATCAACGTTTTCTTATTATTCAGTTTACGCAAAAGCGCTTCTGTTTCTGATGGAAGGGTAATTTGTGACTGTTCTCTTTCGTATTGCGTTTGTAAACTTATTCCTTCCTCTTTAGTTATCGTTAGATCAAAATCTCGCCCAGCCATTTGATATCTCTGAATTCTGATTTCTTGCAGAGTTTTAAGACCTTGAAGGTACTCTTTCCATAAACCATCTATATAATGGCGAGTAGCTAAAAAGAATTCATCTATATCATCACCTAACGCGTAATATACATGAGGAAGTTTATTCTGAAGGGCCTTTGTAAAGGGCGACATCAAATCATATAAAGTATCGTCCAAATCAAAAAAAACAGCTGAATACTTCGAGTCAATCTTCACTTTTGTCATACCTCCATTTTCTCTTGATTACAGACAGGCTTTGAAACAGTCAGCCGCAGCGGTTGCTTTGCTCTCCATATCTTCTGCGGAGGTTATTTCAAATAGCTAATAATAGCTAGTGGTATTGGATATTCTTTCTGGCCTTCCAAGAAAAGAGGCTTGTAAACAATCTGCCTTACAGATTCTTATATCAGCCTCTTCACATTTTTATACGATTGATTTTCCTGTCATTTCTTTGTAATCTTTACACATGATTTCCCATGATTTTTCAATATCTTCATCTAATCCGAATAAACCGCTTCGTCCAACAATATAAATATCCGGGCCGGCTGCATCAATTCTTTTAAATGATTTGCGGTTGGATGATCCATCCATTTCAATGACGTATTGATACCCTTTTTCTTCACGCAATTCCCTTAAGGCTACAATTTTATCTAGTGTACTTTCAATAAAACGTTGGCCTGCAAAACCTGGATCAATTGTCATAATCGTGATCTTGTCTACTAATTCAATATAAGGAAAGATTGTTTCAATCGGTGTCTCAGGATTTAATACTACCCCTGCTTTTAACCTAGCGTCATGTATTTGATCAATCAATCGAAAAGCCAGGCCATCAAGCACTTCTGCATGCATACAAATCCATTCACACTTCATATCAACCAATTGCTGCACCCAAAAACTTGGATCTGTCACCATTAGATGAGCAGACATAGGCAAGTCGCTTATTTTACGTACCTCTTCAATAAACCAAGGGGACAATGTAATATTGGGAACATAATGCCCATCCATAATATCAATATGGTAGGAATCTACATGATTATTTAAAAAAGTAATTTGCTCCTTAAACTTATCTAAGTCCATTGTCATGAGCGATGGTGAAAATTCTACTTTTTCCATATTTGTTTACCCTCTCTTTTAAATATTTCTAAATTTATCGATTAACTGAAAACTTGCTAAACAGAATTAGTAAATTTTAATATCATCTAAATCTATATCTTCTTCTTCCATTTCCTTTTCTACGTTCATTTCATCTTGATTCACATGTCTTTTAATTAAGGCCAAGGTCAAACCAGTTACAAGAATATTTACTAGTAGTGCTATAACTCCTGTCAATGGATTAGACATCGTTGGTAACATCAATACACCGCCAAATGGGACAGTTGCATCAGCACCTAATACCATAGATACGGCGCCACCTGCAGCTCCGCCAATAGCTGTTGCAATCAAACAACGAATAATATCATTCATAACAATTGGAATGACACCTTCCACAATATTTATAAAGCCCATTGGAACGGCTGATTTTAAAGTTTCTGTTTCTGCTGGTGTATAGATTTTTTTCCCAAACAATTTTGCTATAAAGTATGCTAACCCAAAACCAATTGGTGTTGCGGTATTTACTAATTGCAATGCTGTAATTGGGCCATTAATACCTTCTGCCTGCATGGTTAATACAAAAGCAAATACCGTTTTATTAATTGGACCACCATAATCAATCCCGCTCAATAAGCCTACGATCCCGCCAAATACTAATAAAGAAGAAGATCCTAAACTGTCTAATGCATTAGTTAATAGCGATGTCAGAGCAGCGATTGGGGAGCCAATAATGTAGACCATGATTAAACCACCAATAATGGAAGTAAAAAATGGCAAGATTAAAGTTGGCATTAATCCTTTAGCCCACTTTGGCACTTTAAAATATTTCAAAATAGCTACGGCAAGATAACCGGATAAGAATCCGCCCAAAATCCCGCCAATAAATCCAGCACCAATCGCATTAGCAGTTAAGCCGATAATAAAACCTGGTGCTATCCCGGGTTTTCCTGCAATAGAGTAAGAAATCCCTGTAGCTATAACTACAGGCAGTAGACCTAAACCTGCCCCTCCCATTGTTGCTAGAGCATCCCAAAAGGAAAATTCTCCTGGTATTAATTCACCTTGACTAGTACCTCCAAATCCCATCCCAATTGCTATCAAAAAACCTGCTCCACAAACAATTGGAATCAAATATGAAATCGCCGTCAATAAATGCCCTTTAAGATTTAATTCTTTCATTTTATTCATTTTCCTACCCTCCTAAATAGCTCGGGTACTGTCAAAAATGTTTCATAAAAAAACTGTCGAATGGGTTCATTTGCGAAAATTTAAAATATCCCCTAATAGATTAAGCTCTTATACAATCAAGGATTAATCCTGCTTGTCAGGCTTTCATATCAGACTTTCCATGTGGATAGAGTTTTTATATTTCTTTTTGACACTACCATAGCTTTACTTGATTATTTTTTTTCAATAACTTCTGCTGCTTTTTCAATTAGTTTATTTGGTGATTTTACAGCGACCTCTGTCGGCACTTGAATGATTCGTTTCCCCTCAAATCGCTCACGTCCAGCGATTTTCACATCTGCTGCTAGAATAACAATATCCGCTGCTGTAATTTGTTCTTTGGTTAATTCATTTTCTGTTCCAATTGTCCCTTGTGTTTCAATTGCAATCTCATGACCAGCTGCCTTGCCGGCATTTTCTAATTTTTCTTGAGCAATATAGGTATGGGCGATCCCCACTGTACATGCTGCTACCCCAACTATTTTCATGTTCTCTTCCTCCTCAATTAAGCAAATGCTTCCATTACATCTGCTGAACTATTTGAATGAAGCAAATCTTTAACAACTTCATCATTTCCAAGTTTTCGGGCAAATAATGATAATAACTTCAAATGACTATTTGCGCCTTCATTATCATTACCAACTGCAAATAGAATGATGCCTTTAACGCCTTTTCCATCAAGCGTTTCCCATGGAATCTCTTCCTTGTTAATCCCAATTGCTACACCTATGTTTTTTACATAAGCACTTTTTCCGTGAGGAATGGCAATATAATTTCCAATCCCTGTTTGCCCTTCTGCTTCTCTAGCATAGATATCTCTCATAAAACCATCAATCTCCGTAATATATCCATTTTCCAGCAGTAAATGTGCCAATTCATTTAGTACTTCATCTTTTGTTTTAGCATTCATATTTGTTTTAACTGTTTTTAAATCGACAATATCTTTAACTTCCATGTTACATCCTCCCCACCTAACTATTATTTATTTCTGACAACTTCTGCTGCTTTTTCAATCAGTTTATTTGGTGATTTTACAGCGACCTCTGTCGGCACTTGAATGATTCGTTTCCCCTCAAATCGCTCACGTCCAGCGATTTTCACATCTGCTGCTAGAATAACAATATCCGCTGCTGTAATTTGTTCTTTGGTTAATTCATTTTCTGTTCCAATTGTCCCTTGTGTTTCAATTGCAATCTCATGACCAGCTGCCTTGCCGGCATTTTCTAATTTTTCTTGAGCAATATAGGTATGGGCGATCCCCACTGTACATGCTGCTACTCCAACTATTTTCATATTCTCTCTCCTCCTATTGAATAATCATTTGGGTGAAGCTTTCTTCTGAATCTGCATGTAATAGTTTTTCAATATAATCTTGATCTGCTAAGTTTCGCATAAAATTAGTTATTTCTTTTTTTGTATCCAGTGTTTCGTCTCTTTTTAGCAGAATGAATATGACTAGTTTTATATCGCTTACATGTTGATTCCACTTCGATATCGCTTCATGTAAATGAACAACTACTATTTGACTTTCCTTCAGTTTGGAACTTTCAAAATGAGGCAATAGGACATGTTCGGCAATTTGTATATTACCTGCTTGTTCCCTTTGTAAAAGGGTATCCACTACTTCAGAAGTCAATAGCGTTGAATGATGACTAACTCTCTCACCAATAAAATGATACATATCACTTCTAGAATCAAACTTGCGATGAAACAATATATTGAAAAGGGATTTATTTTTCATTATTAATCTCCTTTATCTTTTGTTGAATTCTGTTCTGATCATCTGCCGTCAGCATGGCGCTAACCAATAGCGTTTTGACTGGTAAATTTTCATTCAAATGAGTAGTCGTCAGAATTAATTCTACTTCCGGATAACGTTCGAGATATTTCTTTGAATCTCGGGTTGATACTACATCGACTACTTCCAATTCAGGGAAATTTTTTTTAATTTTTACTTTCAATAATTCAGAAGTGCCAACTCCCGTTGTACACATAATTAATGTTCGTATCGGCAATTGATTCGTTTCGATGATTCTTGCAAAGTAAAGTGTGATAAAGCCATTCTCATCTTGATTTATAACGGGCAAGTTATATTTTTCGCTGATAACCTTCGATACCTCCGATACATATTCAAAAATATCCTCATAGGTAATCTTGATTTGATCTAATAGACTGTTTTTCACCCGTATATTGTGTACTAATCGATTGAGCATTGGCTTGATGTGATTAGCTAAATCAAGAAAAATGGAATCACTGTTAATGGAAATATTTAAGTAAGCACTCATTTCATTTAAATAAGTTTGTGTGACTTCGACAACTTTAGTAGAGAAACTCGTCATCTTTCTAACAATTCCTTGCATCCTAGAGGAGACTAAATATTGGTATAGATAATAAACTTCTACCTCTGGCAGCTCCTGATGCAAATAGTTTTCCACATTAGAAATCGTTGTTTTTGCTACTCTATACAACGATAAATCATTTTGTAATTCTTCCTGTTCTTCTTCAGATATACTGTGATTGTCCGACAATTTTAATAGACCGACTTTTCTCGATCGACTAATTAATATATAGATGTGCGAAAAAATATTTACATTGTAAGGATAAGGAATAGTAATGTCTAATTGTTCCTCTATCACCCTTAATTGATCGAGAATGAACAAAACATCGTAATTATTGAAGTTTAATTCTTGATTACTCTTTAGTTCATCAATATCAATAATATTATGCATTTGAATGAGATCAGCTATCGCTCTTCTTATATTTGCCTCTTTCCCAATAACAGCTAGTGTCCGCTGTTTTCTTTCAAGAGTTAAATCGTATTCTTTTAGTTTACTGGCTATCCTTTGTTCATCATTAAAGATTACCGAATCACCGACATAGTATGGTTCAAACAATTCATAAACCTTCTCTGATCGAGGTGATGATAATAAAAGTCTTTCCATTATCCTGTTTCGTCTTTCTGCAGGTGAATAATTACTTTTCCGGCTTGACTGCGTAATGTATTGACTTATATATTTCTCATAATTTAATTTATAGCCTTTCCCCTTTTCTGATTCTATAAGTACCCCATCAGAATAATTGTCATTTATTCCTTTTATTACTCGATATACCGTCTTCTGAGAAGTCTCCAGTAATTGGGCTAATTCTTCTGAGGTCATATAGCCTTGGTTTTTTGATAGAAGTAGTAACAGCCTTTTTTCACGATCTTTTTTTGATCCCATGGCTATCATCCCTCCTTTGTTATCTTTATCATATCGTATATATATCGAAACGCTTCTCTTCATTTTGACCATTGCAACAGACAAAATCACAAAAACGACACAAGACACAATAAGATATGTATTTGGATTGTTTATCTCCTTCTTCTTACAAACACTTTCTGCTTCTGGAAGGGACTCCACTTAGATTGTCCTTTGGTGGATTAAGGTACCAAAAACTAAATAAAACAACGATCAAGTCCTATGCTTGTCCATTCCTTACGTTATCTTTGTTTCCATTATCTCTATATGTTTGCCCTGTACGACTCTTTTAAACGACTTTTTCTGTCTTTCTTACTGGTTTTACTTGACTCCATGTCCATTACACTTTAAGAGCTATTTTTTTTAACCGCTATGTTGCAGTAGACAGGATTATCTTCAAAAACTCTTTGGCCTTCTAGACGATCTCTTAATGTTGTATGAAAAAACGAGGGGGATAGTTGTAGACTTATGCAGGAATGCGCCGTGTGATGAGGGAATGTAAGGAATATACAATTTCTTTCTGGAATGACTAATTTTTTATCCTTATTCAAAAAAAAAGACTGCACATGGCAATCTTTTTACGCAAAGGGGTCTAGTACTCTAAATAAATTTTGTTCTTCAAATGGTGATAATGGAACTAATGGCAGGCGTACAGATCCTACTGGAATTCCTTGGTGCTGCAGTGCTGATTTGACAGGTGAAGGAGATGGTGCCATAAAAAGAGCACGCATAATAGGCAGCAATTGACGATGCAGTTTCGCCGCCTCTTTGACCTTTCCTTTTTCAAATAATAGCATCATTTCTTTCATTTGATTTCCGATTACATGGGAAGATACAGATACAACACCTGCACCACCTATCGATTGAATCGGCAGTGTTAAGGAATCATCACCACTATATACCGTAAAATCATCTGGGGTCTGTTCAATAATGGATGCGAGGGCATCCAAGTCTCCGGTCGAGTCTTTTACTGATACAATATTCTCTACCTGTGATAAGGCGACAACCGTTTCTACATTCAGCTTAACAACTGCCCTTGATGGAATATTATACAGCATGACAGGTAATTTGGTTGCATGAGCAATGGTGGAGAAGTGCTGAATCAGCCCTTCTTGATTTGGTTTGTTATAATAAGGAGCGACAATTAGTACCCCATCTACTCCCAGCTGCTCTGCCTCTTTCGTCAAAGCAACCGATTCCTGCGTGTTATTGTTTCCAGTCCCTGCAATAATGGGGACACGTCCATCGACTACTTTCAACACATGTTCAAACAATGCCAGTTTTTCGTCATGACTTAAGGTTGGCGACTCTCCTGTCGTACCAGCTACAATAAGTCCATCTGTACCATTGCTCAGTAAATGCTCTACCAATTGTGTCGTTATCTCATAATCAATCTGGTTATCTTGATCAAAGGGTGTCACCATTGCAGTTAATAATCTGCCGAAATTCATAATGTCACCAGCTCCTTCCTGTGCCCCTCAACTAAGTTTAATTCTTCGATTTATTTTATCCCGTTGCAGTTCGCCTGGCCCGTAAGCCCCTCGCTTCCAGCCTTGAAGATGGCGAAGTAGGCTAGGTTGTTAGGGTGAAACGAACACCAACTCCCAGATACGCCTCATTTTATTTACAACGTCGCTAACCTCTCTCTACTGACAGGAGTCTCACTTGTATAGAAAATGGCGAAGTAATTATGCCATGAAATGACTAATTTATCAATAGTTTAATGCAATTCTACCATTTTTCTTCTGTGTTATGTGATACAAACAGAGCATTTACGAAAAAAAGCTAATTATTCTAATCGAAAGGTTTCATGTAAGGCATTTAACGCCTTTTCCAAAAATTCATTTTGTATTAACACCCAAATCGTACGATGGCTATCTGCCGACTGCAAAATCTGCACCCGCTGCTCCCTTAATGTTTGCACAATAGCGGAAGTTACACCAGGTACCCCAGACATACCAGCCCCTACAATCGAGACTTTGGCACAGTCTCTGGTGACCACCGGGCGCACGTCTAGCTCATCTAATACTTGTAAAGCCAATTTTTCATCTCTCTCAAAGATTGTATATATCAGCCCGTTTGGTGAGATATTGATAAAATCCACCGATATACCAGCTTCCGCCATCGCTTTAAAGACATTGACATGTAGTTCTGCCGGTTCTTTTATCTCTTCAATTTTAATTTGGGTAATTTTATTAACATAGGCAATTCCTGTAGCCAAACGATCCTGTACATCCGCTGTATGCGGAGTCTCTGGTAGATTGGTTATAAGTGTCCCTTCATCATCCCGTCGCGTAGATCTCACTCTAATCGGGATATTGGCTTGCATAGCAATTTCAATTGCACGTGGATGGATCACCTTTGCCCCTTGATAAGCCAAATTACAAATTTCGGTATATGAAATCGTGTCAATCTTCTTGGCGTTCAGCACCATCCTTGGATCTGCTGTCATAATACCTTCCACATCGGTGAAGATGTCAACATATTCCGCCTGTAAAGAGGCAGCTAATGCTGTGGCAGAGGTGTCGCTTCCCCCTCTGCCAATCGTTGTGATCTCATTGTTCTCTGTCTTGCCTTGAAAACCAGCTACAACAACGACTTGATGATAAGTTAATAACTCATGTATTTTCTTTGTATCAATTGACTTTATTTGGGCGTTTGAAAAATTACTTGTTGTAATAATTCCAGCTTCTCCGCCAGTAATAGCAACTGATTGAATACTATGTGATAAAAGATCATGCGAAAAAACAGTTGCTGAAATAGTTTCTCCTACAGAGAGCAGTAAATCCTTCTCTTTATTAGACAGCTGAGACAGCCTGCCTTCGACCAAAGCAAATAATGTGTCGGTCGCATACGGATCAGGGTATCTTCCCATAGCTGAAACCACTACGACTACTTTATAGTTTTGTTCTAATGCCTTTTGCACCTGTTTGATGGCTGCTTCTCTGGATTCTTTATCTCGGACGGAGGTACCACCAAACTTCTGAACCAAAACTCGCATTCCTCCACCTCTTTTATTTAGTAAGCCAGTTATTTTTCACTAAAGATTCCGCAATTTGCACAGAGTTCCATGCCGCACCTTTCAGGAGATTATCCGAAACAACCCATAAGTGGAAACCTTTTTCATTATCTAGGTCTTTACGGATACGCCCTACAAATACCTCACTTTTGCCTGATGCAGAAAGAGGAGTTGGATAGACTTGGTTAGCCGGATCATCCTCCAATACCACACCAGCAGCTTGACTGATCGCTTCTTTTAATTCTGCTGCCGTTACACCTTCTTTATCCACTTCTACATAAACACTTTCTGCATGAGAAGTAAAAAATGGTAACCTTACACAAGTAGCAGCCACCTGGATCGCGTCATCATGCATGATTTTCTTTGTTTCATTGATCATTTTCATCTCTTCAAATGTATAACCATTATCTTGGAATACATCAATTTGAGGCAGTGCATTAAATGCGATTGGGTAGTGTTTCTCTGCACCAGATACTGGCAATAACTCTGCTTTTACTGCTTCGCCATTAAGCAATGCCTGTGACTGTTCTCTCAATTCTTCTACGGCTTCATTACCAGCACCAGATACTGCTTGATAGGTTGAAACCAGAACTCTTGATAAGCCAAACAGGTCCTGAACTGGTTTCAGCGCAGCCACCATTTGGATGGTAGAACAGTTTGGATTAGCAATAATTCCATTATGTTTCGCAATATCTTCTTCGTTTACTTCTGGTACAACCAATGGTACGTCTGGATCCATACGGTATGCACTAGTATTGTCGACCACTACAGCACCGCGTTTGACTGCCTCTGGTGCCAATGCCTTAGAAACGGAGCCGCCTGCAGAAAAGAGAGCGATATCTACCCCTTCAAAGCTTTCTGGTGTTGCCTCCTGCACGATATATGTTCTCCCTTGAAACTCTACTTCTTTACCAGCAGATCGTTTAGATGATAAAAGCAATAAGTTCTTAATAGGAAAGTTCTTCTGATCCAATGTTTCCAGCATTTTTACCCCTACTGCACCAGTAGCCCCTACTACTGCTACATTAAATTGTTGTTCTGATGTCATGTTATGTGTCCCCTTCCACGGTATATTAATATTTATCTTGTGATCATAATGAAAGTGCTGAATAGCTGGCTATCCATCTGCAAACTTATCATAAAATAAGACTTCCATCCGTGCAATTTTTCTCCATCACTGATGAGCAGCGAATTTTTATCAGAGTGCTACTTCACCTAATAAGGTTTACGGATGATTTGCATCTTGATAAAACAGATTGTTTCATGATAATTCTTCATAATGATACGATACTGCCTATATCATAACATATAATTAGTTATTCTTTAATTATTAGATCATAATTACTTCGCTCTTTCAATAATTACTGGCTGAATTTGTTTATGTTCTAAAGCTAGCTGTACGGTTTCTGGAATTAATGTCATATCGGCAACCATTGAATTAGGCTTTTTAACTGGATCATCTTGACCAAATGGAACGAAATACATCAGCTTAGTGGCCATCAAGCGCATTAGATTCACACCATTTAGTCCTAAAGCATCATTGGTAGACACTCCGATTACAACAGGGTTGCCATTCCTGATGGTCGCCTTTGTAGCCATTAGAACCGCACCGTCTGTAATAGCATTAGCCAGCCTGCTCATTGAATTGCCAGTTAAAGGTGCTAATACCATAATATCTAATGGCTCAATCGGTCCAAGCGGCTCTGCGTCAACAATGGTTTTGATCGGTTCTCTTCCGGTAATCTCGCGAACTCGGTCCATATGATCTTTTGCCTGACCGAATTTACTGTCTGTATCTTGAAAAGTCTGGGAAACAACCGGCACCAGTTCTGCCCCCATCTCCCTTAACCTTTCCATTTGCGGATAGACGGCGGCATAGGTGCAGTGAGAACCAGTTAAACCAAAACCAATTTTCTTTCCTTTTAGATCCATAACACAACCTCCTAGCAGTAGATAAAAAATGAATTAGGCTATCATCCTAACTCAGTATATGACTGCTAAGGATAAATGTTACTCTACTGGGGATCATCCATTAGCTGAATCACTTGCGTGGCCAGAATTTCCCCTGCTGTCTTAGGTGCCACCATACCAGGCAGACCTAATGCATGGATCGTCTTTATCCCGATGGAATCGGCATAATTGAAATCAATTCCCCCTGGTTTAGAAGCTAAATCAATTATCAGCGACTGACTGTTCATTTGCTGCAGCAAGGAAGCATCTACCACTTTACTTGGAATAGTATTAATTAATATTTGACAATCACTTATATACTTTCCTGCCTCTTCCATACTGTATCCTTGCCAGCCTCTCTCATATACGCGAGCCAAATCGGCACCAGACTTAGAGACAACAGAAATATTAGCTCCCAAGCCAGCAAAGCAATTAGCGGTTGTTTCACCAACTCGCCCATAACCGAATATATATACGTTAGCATGATGAATCGTTACATTAGTATGTTGAATAGCTAACATCACGGTTCCTTCCGCAGTGGGAATAGAATTATAGATTGCTACTTCATCCCGGTACATCAATTCGATTAATTGTAAATTAGCATTTTCCGTATAACGATCCAGTGTCGGGTTAGATATCCCGGTAAAGATCACACAATCCTCTGGCAAAGATTGAAACCATTCTTCTGTCAGTTGAATGGATTGATCAGAAAATACGGCTTCCACATACCCTTCATCATCTATCCCAGTAATAGGCAAAATAACTCCTTTTAATTGATCTGTATTTAAATTTGTCAATTCGGTTTTCATCGCTTGTGTATAACTCTGTTCTACCTGTTCAAATCCTAATAATTGAATGTGTAAATTTTCTTCCCTATTTAACGCATGAATCATTGGCAGGTATCGTGCATCACCGCCAATAATTGCTAATCGTTTTGTTTTATCCATCTCTTCCTTCACCAACCTCTCTATCTCAATGTATCATATGTAAACTGTGGTACAGAAGTGAAGAGGCAAATAACCCTATTTTATATATTAAATGAAATGATGGACGGCGAAGCGGACTCTGGACTCTCGTCATAACAACCCGTATGGGCAACATACACAGCAGCAAATAAACATTGGCTCTTATTATATCATTTTGTCAAGACATAACTGCCATCCAATAAAGAGAAAATTTCATTATTAGAAAGAGAACCATCTAACAGGATCGTAATCCAATGGTCTTTATTCATATGATAAGCTGGCAAAATCGCCTTCTGTCTCCTAAAAAAACCACCTAAATCCGGATCACATTTTACATTCAGTATCTCCACTTCACCTTCGCCTTCTAGATTCAACTTATTCCTAGCGACACGCATCAGTAAACCGTACCACTTGTTATTTTTCTCATGTCTGAGCACAGCATAGTCTGGGTACTTCGTCCACGGATAATCAGGCTCTGTATTATATTTTCTTTCTGCATAGGATAAAATCTCTGTTTTCTTCATGAATATCACCTTCTTCTTTCACATATTTTTATAGAGCCCTCTCTTTTCTGACAGCCATTTTATTATCATTAATTATACAAAAACAGATAAAGGATGAGCTTCCACTACCTCTGCTCATCCTTTATCTGTTTCGACGATAATCATATCATCGCCGATTTTCTTTATCTGTTTCCAATCAATCCTGGAATAAACCTCTGTTTTGCGAAGCCCGAACATCGTATATTGTGGAATCGTAAACGAAATAATTTGTCCCGTCTTTTCATCAATTTCCAAATCTGTCTGACCCAATACCCCTAATCGTGAACCTGATGTTAAATCAATTAACTCTTTGTTGCCTAAATCATTAAATCGCAAGGATATTCTCCTTTCCAGTGCTATTTAGGTGTTATCATCGCTTGAGCGGCTTGTTCTATTTGCAAACCATTCAACAGTCTCTCCACATCTTCTAATTGCACTTGATCGATTCGATTCATTATCTCATCTAAGGATGGATGTTCTCTCTGCAATAACTCATTTCTGGCATTCCTGCTCATCTTGCTGTTCATACTTTCGAGGCTGAGAATATGCAAGCCTTTTAACTGTTCCTTACTATTGGACCATTCTTTCTTGCTTATTCCTTGTGTACGCAATTGATGAATAATCGTGTAAATCTTATCTTGTACATGTTTCAACTGATTTTCTGATGTGCCTGCATAAATGGTCAACATCCCGCTGTCGATAAAAGCGCTGTGGTACGAGTAAATGGCATAAGCCAAACCTGATTTCTCTCTGATTTCTTGAAAAAGTCTCGAACTCATATTGCCACCCAGCACGTTATTCACAATCAGCATGGGATAGATATCTTTATCACTAATGGAAACACCTTCAAAACCAAGGCATAAATGAGCCTGTTCCGTCTCCTTTTGCCCTTGGATATATCCAGCATGAAAGGTTGGCAGCTGCTCCTCTTGTAATGAGTTTGAGGTCGTTTCTACTTGTAAGGTTTGTTCCACCTTATCCATAAATGAGGCATCGACATTACCTACAACAGACACAACAATATGATCAGCAGTATAGTGGTCTTTTACGTATTGAAACAGCTGCGACTGCTCTAAGCGGTGAACCGACTCCTTTGATCCCAGAATCGGCTTTGCCAGCGGATGTTCTTGATACGCGACTGCAGCCAAATGGTCGTGAATAATATCGTCTGGTGTATCTTCTGTCATATTGATTTCTTCTAAGACTACTTGTTTTTCCCGTTCGATTTCTTCCTCATCAAACACAGAGTGTAATAACATATCAGCAAGGATTTCCATCGCCATATCCTTATGTGTATCTAACACCTTGGCATAGAAACAGGTATACTCTTTTGAAGTGAAGGCATTTATTTCACCGCCAACTGCGTCAAATGCTTCAGCTATTTGCTGTGGTGTATAATTAGTTGTTCCTTTAAACAGCATATGCTCGATAAAATGAGATATACCATTTTCACTATTTCTCTCATTTCGTGAACCTGTCTTGATCCAGATTCCAATTGTTACAGAGCGAACTGTTTGTATTTCTTCTAACACAATCCGCATTCCATTCTGAAGTTCTTTTCGATGAAGCAAATAAGATCCCCCTATATTCTATAAATTTCACATATATACAGCCGCGAGTTGAGTTATTCTTGGCGAAGACATAAAACGCCATCAGCAAGACCTCTTGCAAAACTTATCGAGGTGTTAACCCCCCGTTTCCCGTCTTAAAACTTATGGAAACCTCCATGTCCGGAAAAATCGATATGGTAACATTCGCCCAAGATACATTTGAAAAGAAAAAGAAACTGGTTGTCCAGCTTCTTCTCTCTTAGTTATTTTGCTTTTGCTCAACTAATACTGCCTTACGAGACAGGTTAATACGGCCTTGACGGTCAATTTCTTTTACTTTTACCATGATTTGATCACCAATGGAAACAACATCTTCCACCTTGCCAATTCTTTCTTCAGCGAGCTCAGAGATATGCACTAATCCTTCTTTGCCTTTAAATAATTCAACAAAGGCACCGAATTTCTCAATTCGCTTCACCGTGCCAAGATACATTTGACCAACCTCTACTTCACGAACAATATCTTCGATTAATTTCTTCGCCTTATTATTCATTTCTGTATCGGTAGATGAAATAAAGACATGTCCATCTTGCTCAATATCAATCTTAACACCAGTTTCTTCGATGATTTGATTAATTTGTTTACCACTTGGCCCAATAACATCACGAATTTTATCTGGATTAATATCCATTGTTAAGATTTTTGGAGCGTAAAGTGAAAGTTCTGTTTTCGGTTCTTTAATCGTTTCTAACATATGAGAAAGAATATGGATTCGGCCTTTTTTCGCTTGTGACAAAGCCTCTGCCAAAATTTCACGTGACAGACCTTCGATTTTGATATCCATTTGCAGGGCGGTTACTCCTTGGGCTGTACCTGCTACTTTAAAGTCCATATCCCCTAAGAAATCTTCCATACCTTGAATATCACTAAGAATCGTGTAGTCTTCACCAGATTTGACCAGACCCATGGCAATACCAGCTACTGGTGCCTTAATTGGTACACCGGCATCCATCATAGCTAACGTACTTGCACAAATACTTGCTTGTGAAGTCGAACCATTAGATTCCAATACCTCGGATACAAGGCGAATCGTATAAGGGAAATCCTTTTCATCAGGAACTACTTTCTCTAAGGCACGTTCTCCTAATGCACCATGTCCGATCTCACGACGACCTGGCCCACGAATCGGTCCTGTTTCTCCCACACTAAAGGAAGGGAAATTGTAATGATGCATGAAACGCTTAGATTCTTCTGCATCAAGACCATCAAGAATTTGTACATCCCCAAGTGCACCTAGTGTACACACACTTAATGCTTGCGTTTGTCCACGAGTAAACAATCCTGAACCATGTGTTCTCGGAAGTACGCCAATGCGAGAAGTTAGCGGGCGGATTTCATCAATTTGGCGGCCATCCGGACGAATTTTTTCTTTGGTAATCAACCGACGGACTTCTTCTTTCACAATCTTATCAAGTATCGTTGCTACTTGTTTTACAACATCTGCTTCTGCTTCATCCGCTTCGTAAACTGCTAGAATGTCTTGTTTGACATGTTCAATCGCTTCCTCACGTGCATGTTTCTCTTGCACTTGAATCGCTTCTACCAGGCGTTCTTTCGCCTTATTATTTACCTCTGCAACTAACTCTTCGTCTAATTCAAACAAGTTAATTTCCATCTTTTCCACATTAAGTGCTGCAACAATTTCTTCTTGGAAAGCAATCAGACGTTTAATTTCTTCATGACCAAACATAATGGCTTCCAACATAATCTCCTCTGGTACTTCTTCTGCACCAGCCTCTACCATGTTGATCGCGTCTTTTGTACCAGCTACAGTTAAGTCGATATCACTCTTCACTCGCTCTTCCAACGTTGGGTTGATAACGAATTTACCATCTACTCTGCCAACTACTACACCGGCAATCGGTCCAGCAAAAGGAATATTAGAAACACTTAACGCAATAGAAGAACCAATCATTGCTGCTATCTCTGAAGGTAGATTCTGATCTACACTCATAACCGTACTAATCACTTGTACTTCATTACGGAAACCATCGGGAAATAATGGACGGATCGGGCGGTCAATCAATCGAGAAGTTAAAATAGCCTTCTCACTTGGTCGTCCTTCACGTTTAATAAAGCCACCAGGGATCTTCCCAACAGCATATAACCGTTCTTCATAATTAACAGTTAATGGAAAAAAGGAAACATCCTTTGCTTCTTTAGAAGCGGTTGCTGTAGCTAATACTGCCGTATCACCATAGTGTACCATACATGCACCGTTCGCTTGTTTCGCTAGTTCACCGATCTCAACACGAAAAGGTTGTCCAGCGATCTCAGTTGAAAATACTTTTTTTTCGTCTACCATTATCGTTCTCCTCTCAAAAAAGCCTTACAAATTTCTTCATACATATCATTTTAGCATTGTTTGTTCCATATGTAACTTAATAGTTCTATTTCTTTATAGTAATTTCCTTTTTTTCTGTATTTATCCCTTATTCCTTGAACAGACATCCGGGTTCTTTTTTGCATACAGAAAAAGCGGGATCACTCCCGCTTTACACCTGCTTATCGACGTAAACCTAATTTGTTAATTAGTTCACGATAACGCGCAACATCTTTGTTACGAAGGTAGTTAAGTAAATTACGACGTTTACCTACCATTTTTAATAGACCACGACGTGAGTGGTGATCTTTCTTATGAGTGCGCAAATGGTTATTCAAAGTATTGATTTCCTCAGTAAGGACAGCAATTTGAACCTCTGGAGAACCTGTATCATTCTCGTGAGTTTTGTACTCATTGATAATTTCATTCTTACGTGCTTGTGTTAAAGCCATCCTGTTCACCTCCTATTAATATAACTGAAACACCAATCCCCTAGCAAGCGTCGGAGAACTCGCGTTGCCAAGCAGATGGTTTCCGTAATAAAGATTACACCTTTTCGCGACAAAAAGCAAGAGTTTTATTTATGAAACGAAAGAAAAATCAGTCGTGCTCTTTATTTCTCTTTGTTTAACCGAGCCATTGTGACACTTTCTTTACTTGTCTCTATGGATTATATACATTTCTTTGGTGCAAAAATTAAGTTTAATGATATAATTCTCTGAAAAATTCCCGCGAGCGTTGTTCATCTTCTTGGAGTTTCTCAATTAATGCCTCCACACCTGAGAATTTCTCTTCGGCTCTTAAATACTTCTTCCAGTAGATTGTCACATTCTGGCCATAGATATTATCATCGAAGTCAAAAATATGCACCTCTAGCTTCTCGTTCTCTCGATCTTCGGTGAAGGTCGGGTTATAGCCTAAGCTGGCCATCGCATAATGAATCTGGCCATCAACTTTAATTTCCACCACATATATACCTATTGCCGGCAAGTAGTAATTCTCGTTTATCCGAATATTTGCTGTTGGATAACCAATAGTTCGGCCACGTTTATCACCATGTATTACCTCACCAGACATCGAATAAGAGCGTCCTAACAGTTTCTCCACCATTTCGACATCACCTTCAGCTAAAGCCTTTCTAATTCGAGTCGAGCTAATTTTTTCCTCGCTGTGCTCAATCTTGTCTACTTTTGTCACTTCCAGCTCATCCCCAGCCAATTCTCGGATATTCATCATATTACCTGCACCTTTATGACCAAAAGTAAAGTCATAGCCTGCTACTAAATGGGTAATATGTAATGTATGAATAAAATGCTCCAAAAAATGTGCTGGTGAAAGCTGTGCTAGGGAAGGATCAAAGCGAATAATATATAAGATATCGACATCTAGCTCTTTTATTTTTTCAATTTTCTCCTCGATAGGAGTAATATAGCGCACTGCTTCCTGTTTATTCTGCAAAACAACAGAAGGATGCGGATCAAAGGTAATCACTGCCGAAGCACGATTCGTCTGATCTGCTATTTCTTTTGCCTGTTGGATAACTTGTTGGTGTCCTTGATGAACCCCATCAAAAAAACCAATTGCAGCTACTGTTTCAGGTAAGTCTCCTTTTGTTAATTGATGTGGATATGCAAGAGGCTTCATTTCCATATCTCTCACCTACTTTCCATTAATTGAACTAAAATTGAAATACACGAGCAGGCTTTAATTGCTCCTTCGTCTCATGCAGCTGATAGATGGCTAACAACTGTCCATCGTATACCATTTGAAAAAAGAGAGTCTGCGGCAATTGCGCAGGCAAAGACAGCTTTTGTCCATGACGTATCCGTTCCTTTGTCGCCTGATCAACTTCCAGTACATCTAAATGGGACAACCCCCTCGAGATCGGCAATAACGGCGGCTCCTGCTGTTTATCTATCTGTACTTGCAACTCAGCTAATGTCAAAGCGTCAGCTTCTGTAAAACCCGCAGTACCTGTACGGATCAAATGCGCCATATGGGCTGGGTAACCGAGTGCTCTCCCGATATCTAAGCACAACGTGCGAATGTAGGTTCCCTTGGAACAGGTAACCTCGAATTCAATCGATTGTACCTTATTTACTTTATCATAATTGGCAGTCAGAAATCGAATATCATGTATGGTTACTTGGCGAAAAGGACGATCAACCGGCTGATTTTCCCGAGCATATTCGTATAGTTTCTTCCCATTAACCTTCACAGCTGAATACAAGGGGACTTGCTGGCTAATTTCTCCGCAAAAATGCTGCAAAACCTCTTGTAGTTTTTGCGTGGTGACTGGTATATCCACAGCTTTCTGTTCTTGCACCATGCCCGTCTGGTCTTCAGTATCGGTAGAGAAACCAAGCATTGCCACCGCACGATAAGTCTTGGTTGTATCCGTTAGATAAGGAACGATTTTGGTCGCTTCTCCCAGACAAAGCGGAAGTACCCCTTCTACCTCTGGATCTAAAGTCCCCGTATGCCCTACTTTTTTTGTTTGTAACATCTTTCGCACCTTGAAGACACAGTCATGGGAGGTCATGCCTTTTTCCTTCCACAAAATTAAAATACCATCCATGTTATTTCCTCACTTCTAAAGGTTGTTCAAAAAGTCCAATAAAAATGACACGGCGAATTTCTGCGTTGGCTTGCTTTTCCGCTACTCACGTATTAAAAGCATACGTTCCGTGGCTCAAAGGCTACGCCGCCTTGAACTTCTTGGTCTTTTTTTCGAACTTTTTGAACACGCACTTTTATGTAATAATTCGTTTCTAAATGGTCAAATCGCCACTCTCAGCAACGGCAATATGAGTCCTGAGGGCAATCTGAAAACCCTTGTCGGAACAAGGGTTTTCCTGATTAATCATTAGATTGATTTAAATCTCTGAGAATGTGTTCAATGCGATTTCCACGTTCGATCGTATCATCGAAATCAAACATTAACTCTGGAGTTTTCCGCAAGCGAATTCGTTTGCCGATTTCGGAACGAATAAAACCCTTTGCTTTGGCAAGGCCAATTAATGTCTCTTGTTTCTTATTTTCATCACCCAGGACAGAAATAAATACCTTTGCCTGTTGTAGATCTCCGGTAACTTCTACATCTGTAATCGTTACAAAGCCTACTCTAGGATCCTTTATTTTTCGAGAAATGATATCGCCCAGCTCTTTTTTCATTTGCTCGGCTACTCGATTAGAGCGTAATTCACTCATTCCAATCACCTCTTGTGTATAGTTAAACATTATCTGTTTTCCACATTAGTTAATGTGCGCTCAACCTCTGGGAAGGAATCTATTATTTGGAACGCTTGCTGCATCACCTGTTCATTGATTTCATTCGAATCCGAAACAGTTGCTATTGCAAGCATCGTTCGCTGCCATAAATCTTGGTAATCCATTTCGGCAATCGTTATATTCAGTGTCTGACTGAGGCGTTTTTTTATACGTTTCAGAATGGACCGTTTATCTTTTAGTGAATGGCATGTCGGCAAAAAGATCTCCACTTCTGCGTATAGTAACATTAAAGCTGGATTTCCTCCATTACATAGATTTCCATCACATCTTCTTCCTTGATATCATGGAAGTTTTTGATAGTAATCCCGCACTCGTAGTTTTGAGCGACTTCTTTCACATCATCTTTAAACCGGCGAAGGGTGTCGATCTCTCCTTCATAAATAACCACACCATCCCGTACTAAACGGATACCAGCGTCTCTTGTTACTTTGCCTTCTGTCACATAACAGCCAGCAATAGTTCCAATCTTCGATACTTTAAAGATTTCCCGAACTTCAACTTGACCAATTACTTTCTCTTCAAATTCAGGATCAAGCATACCTTTCATGGCAGCTTCGACTTCTTCGATCGCCTTGTAAATCACGCGATGCAGACGAATATCCACGTTCTCAGATTCTGCTGCCTTCTTCGCATTATTGTCTGGACGCACATTGAAGCCAATTACAACAGCATTAGAGGCAGAAGCTAAGATAATATCTGATTCTTTAATGGCACCTACACCCATATGAATAATATTAACCTTCACACCTTCTACATCAATTTTCTTCAAGGAGGCGGCTAAGGCTTCTACAGAACCTTGTACATCACCTTTGATGATAATGTTAATGTCCTTAATTTCACCTTGTTTGATCTGTTCAAATAAGTCATCCAAGCTGACACGAGATTGGGAACCGCGTTTTTCTTCAATTTGACGCTGTTGTCTAATCTCGCCTATTTGACGGGCTTGCCGTTCATCTTCAAATACTACAAAAGTGTCACCAGCAAGTGGAACATCGTTTAGGCCGGTTATTTCAACTGGTGTAGATGGTCCTGCTGATTTAATTCGTTTGCCAATATCATTAACCATGGCACGAACTCGACCAAAAGTATTGCCGACAACAATAGGATCTCCGACATTTAATGTTCCATTTTGCACCAGCAAGGAAGCTACTGAACCGCGTCCTTTATCTAATTGAGCTTCGATAACTGTACCATTTGCTAATCGGCTTGGATTAGCTTTCAACTCTTCCACTTCAGCAACGAGTAGAATCATTTCTAATAAGTCATCGATTCCTTCACCCTTAATGGCAGAAAGCTGTACGAAAATCGTATCTCCACCCCAATCCTCAGGAATCAATTCATATTCTGTTAATTCCTGCATCACACGGTCAGGATTTGCCCCTTCCTTATCCATTTTATTAACCGCAATGATAATTGGTACTTCTGCAGCTTTAGCGTGGTTAATGGCTTCTACTGTTTGTGGCATCACACCATCATCTGCCGCTACCACCAAGATAGCAATATCGGTCACCTGTGCACCGCGTGAACGCATACTAGTAAAGGCAGCGTGTCCTGGTGTGTCTAAAAAGGTTACTTTTTTGCCATTTTCCCGTACTTGATAAGCACCAATATGTTGTGTAATTCCGCCAGCTTCTCCTTCTGTTACCTTTGTATGACGAATAGCATCAAGAAGTGTAGTTTTACCATGGTCAACATGCCCCATAATTGTTACAACTGGAGGGCGTTCCTTCAATTGACTTGGCTCATCTTCTATAATATAGGTAGCAAGGTCTGCCTTATCAATTTCTAATTCTTTTTCTACTTCTACACCAAATTCACCACAAATCAATTCAAGGGCATCATCATCTAAATCTTGGTTTTTAGTTGCCATTACTCCTAAGAACATTAGTTTTTTAATGATTTCATTAGTTCCCTTATTTAATTTACCAGCTAATTCTTCTACTGTAACGGAACCAGAATAAGTGATTTTTTCAGGTGTATTCTTCGCCTGATTGTCTTGTTTAGCAGGTGCCTGTTTTTGATGTTGTTGCTGTTTGTTTTTTTGGTTTCTGTTTTGATTTTTATTTTGGTTTTTATGTGGTTTTTTCTGGTTATTTTTCGGCTTTGCTTCTTTATTATTCACTGGTTTAGACTCCGTTTTTGGCTTGAAATGTTCGTCTAATTTCTTCACCATTTCGTCTGAAATAGTAGACATATGGTTAGACACCGATACATCTAATTCTTTTAATTTGTTAATAATTTCCTTGCTAGTTTTATTTATTTGCTTTGCATACTCATATACTCGTATTTTTGACATACGTTCACCTCCGAATATTTTCATCAAGCAATGCAATCAATTTCTTCGCAAATCCATTTTCATGAATGGAAACAGCTACACGACCTGATTTTCCTACCGCCTGTGAAAGGGTGTCGCGATCATCTACAAAGAAAACAGGAATTTGATAGGACGTGCATTTATCCGTCAATTTCTTGCGTGTCTGATCACCGATATCACTTGCAATAAGAACTAACTTTGATTTCTTGGATTGAATTTCCTTCACAATTTGTTCTTCACCAAAGGTACACTTGCCTGCCCGAGTGGCTATCCCTAACAGATTCAGATAAGATTTCTGCTGCGCCATGATTACTTACCTTCCACTTCTTGACGCAATTGCTCATAAATCTCTGACGGAATATCTATTTCAAGCTGTTTAGCTAATGTACGATTTTGCTCTGCCTTTGCAATAGTTTGTAGATCCCTGGAAACATAAGCCCCCCGCCCGTTCTTCTTACCAGTTGGATCGACAAATATTTCGCCTTCTTTCGTTTTCACGACGCGAATCAAATCCTTTTTGGGGAACATTTCTTGTGTAACGACACACTTTCTTAAAGGTACTTTTCGTTTTTTTGTCATGCTAATGCCTCCCTTACTTGAACAGATCCTCATCTTCATCTTCATATGATGTCTCAAAATCTAGACTATCTTCATATTGTAAGGTTTCTTGATCTTGCTTTATTTCTGTTTCGCTAATCAAGCCTTCTTCTTTCGCTTCTGTTTCACTCTTAATATCTATTTTCCAACCAGTTAATTTGGCAGCTAAACGGGCATTCTGACCACGCTTACCAATTGCTAAGGATAGCTGATAATCTGGCACGATAACAGTCGTTGCCTTTTCTTCTTCATCTACTAACACACGAATTACCTTAGATGGGCTTAATGCATTGGAGACGTATTCCACCGGATCTTCTGACCATTCCACAATATCGATCTTCTCTCCGTGCAGTTCATCCACAATTGTTTGTACTCGTTGTCCCTTTTGACCGACACAAGACCCGACTGCATCTACCTCTGGATCATCCGCATGAACAGAGATCTTGGAACGATCACCAGCTTCGCGGGCAACAGATTTCACTTCAACGGTTCCATCATAAATCTCTGGAACTTCCATTTCAAATAAACGTTTTAATAACCCCGGATGTGTTCTTGACACAAAAATACTCGGTCCTTTATTTGTGTTCTCTACCTTGGTGACATATACCTTGATACGATCATGAATATTATAAGTTTCTCCAGCAATACACTCTGCTTCTGGCAGTTTGGCTTCTAACTTACCTAGATTGACATAGACAAACCGGCCATCCATACGCTGAATAGTTCCATTCATAATGTCTTCTTCGCGATCGATATATTCATTATAGATAATACCGCGTTCTGCTTCACGCACCCTTTGTGTCACTACTTGCTTGGCTGCCTGTGCAGCAATTCTTCCAAAGTCTCGTGGCGTAACTTCAATCTCCACTACGTCACCTACTTCATATGCAGGGCTAATTTGATGCGCTTCTTCCAATGATATCTGCTGTTGGTGATCTTCCACTTCTTCAACAATGTCTTTCTGTGCAAATACTCTCATTGTACCTGACTCTTCCTTTAAGTCCACCCTTACATTGGTTGCAGATTTAAAATTCTTCTTGTACGCTGAGATTAAGGCTGCTTCTAACGCTTCAATTAGAATATTCTTGTCGATTCCTTTTTCCTTTTCTAAATAATTAATCGCCTCGAACAACTCTTTGTTCAACAATATCTCCCCCTTTTTATTACAGAATAACAGCCAATCGTGCTTTTGCAATCTTGGCTAATGGAATGTCTACTTCTTTTTGCCTTGTCTTATCTTGATATCGAATGGTAACTGTATCATCCTTCAAAGCAAGTAAATCGCCTGTAAACTCTTTTTGCTTGGCAATCGGTTCATATACTTTAATATATACATGTTTGCCAATGTTCTTTTCAAAGTCTTCCTTCTTCTTCAACGGTCTTTCCACACCTGGTGAGGATACCTCCAAAAAATAAGCCTCTTTGATCGGATCTTCTTCATCTAATATGGCGCTTAACTTCTCAGAGACTTGGCCACATTCTTCAATGTCTACGCCACCATTTTTATCGATATATACTCGTAAAAACCAATTTGATCCTTCTTTTTCATAGACAACATCCACAAGCTCTAGGGCAAATTCATCTACAATTGGTTGTACTAACTGCTTTACTGTTTGTGCTACTTCTGCCATATGGAAACCTCCTTTTCCTTCATTAACAAACTGTTTCTATACTAGTTATCATCATCTCCAGCATTTTCCATTCTCTCACATGGAACTTAGATAGACCGATATTTATCAAGCAGTATCAGGTCAGACAATATATATCCAACTATCAAGAAATAGAATGATAAATCCCTTGCCAAGGTGGCAAGGGATGATAAGAAACCCTATATCGTTCATTCATTGCTGGCTATAAAGAAAGAGTGGCAAGCCACTCTTGTACCAAGCAAAATCAAGTCTATATAAAATATAGCATAAAGCTGTTATGAACGCAAGACTTATCATGGTTAATTCGACTAGAACAAGGATAACTGGTTCTTCTCTTCCATTCCGTCTAAACATCCATGCTGCTCTAAGTACTCTAACACCGTCTTAGAAATCCTGCTGCGCTCACGCAAGTCCTCTTTAGAAAGAAATTCACCATCTTCACGTGTCTTTACAATACTAATAGCTGCATTGGTACCCAAACCGTCTATGGCATTAAAGGGTGGGATCAAGCTATCTCCATCCACGAGAAACTCTGTAGCAGATGAACGGTAAAGATCAACTTTCTTAAAGGAAAAACCACGTTCATTCATTTCCAGCGCTAATTCTAATACAGTAAGTAAACTTTTTTCTTTTGGTGAGGCGTCATTGCCTTTTTCATTAATTTCTTTAATTCGTTTACGAATAGCCTCTGAGCCTTTGATCATCGTATCCAGATCAAAATCATCCGCCCTGACTGTGAAGTAAGCAGCATAGAACAGGATTGGATGGTGCACTTTAAAATATGCAATCCGAATCGCCATTAATACATAAGCGGCGGCATGTGCCTTCGGGAACATATACTTGATCTTTAAACAAGACTCAATATACCATCCTGGCACATCATGCTTATTCATCTCTTCGATCCATTCCGGTTGGAGTCCTTTTCCTTTTCGGACGGATTCCATAATTTTAAATGCCATGGAGGATTCTAATCCTTTATGCATGAGATACACCATAATATCGTCTCGACAACCAATTACTTCTGGTAAAGTACATGTACCGTTATTGATCAGTTCTTGAGCATTTCCCAACCATACATCGGTTCCGTGACTTAATCCTGAGATAATTACCAGTTCGGCAAATGTCTTTGGTTTGGTATCCTCTAACATCTGTCGTACAAATCGCGTTCCAAATTCCGGTACACCTAATGTACCAGTTTTACACATGATTTGCTCTGGAGTGACTCCTAGTACTTCCGGTCCTGAGAAGATCTTCATTACTTCCGGATCTCCTGCTGGTATAGTTTGTGGGTCTAACCCGCTCAAATCTTGAAGCATCCGAATAACGGTCGGATCATCGTGTCCAAGGATATCAAGTTTCAGTAAATTATCATGGATCGAATGAAAATCAAAATGGGTCGTTCGCCATTCCGAATTACGGTCATCAGCAGGGTACTGGATTGGTGTAAAATCATATATCTCTTTATCATCCGGAACCACAATAATACCTCCTGGGTGCTGTCCTGTCGTCCGTTTGGCACCGGTACAGCCTTTCACTAAGCGATCGACTTCCGCCTGTTTGATCGTCATTTCCTTATCACTTGCATACCCTTTGACATAACCATAGGCTGTCTTTTCTGCAACGGTACCAATGGTACCTGCTCGATAAACCTTATCTTCTCCAAACAGTATCTTCGTATAGTTGTGGGCAGTAGGCTGATATTCACCAGAAAAGTTAAGATCGATATCGGGAACCTTATCCCCTTTAAACCCTAAAAAGGTTTCAAAAGGAATATCTTGTCCATCTTTTTTCATATTGGTTTGGCAAGATGGACAGACCTTATCTGGCAAGTCAAAGCCACTACCAACAGAACCATCATTAAAAAACTCACTGTGCTTACAGGATGGACAGACATAATGCGGCGGCAGCGGGTTCACCTCGGTAATTTCGGTGAACGTCGCAATCAGCGACGAACCCACCGATCCACGGGAACCAACCAGATAGCCATCATCTAATGATTTCTTCACCAATTTCTGTGAAATTAGATAAATAACCGCAAAACCGTGACCAATAATACTCTTTAATTCCTTTTCGATACGCTTTTCAACAATTTCAGGCAGCGGATCACCATAGACAGATTTCGCAAAGTTATAGCTTAATTCCCTGATTTCTTCCTCTGCTCCATCAATATTAGGCGTATATAAGTCTTCTTTTACTGGTTTGACCTCTTCGATTTGATCTGCTAATTGATTTGGATTAGTAATAACGATCTCTTCCGCCTTTTCTTCTCCTAAAAAAGAGAAAGCCTCCATCATTTCATCTGTCGTTCGGAAATAGGTGCTTGGCAGTGTTTGACGGTTGAGCGGATTCGCATTTTGAGAAGAAATCAAAATCTGCCGATAAATCTTATCATTATCTTCTAAGTGGTGAACATTACTTGTCGCTACACATGGTTTGTTTAGATCTTCTGCTAGCTGAACAATATTACGCAAGACATCTAATAATTGTGCCTCGTTCTGCACCAATTCCCTGTCAAAAAGATGAACAAAGTTACTTGGCGGCTGCACCTCAATAAAGTCATAAAATTCGGCAACCTTTTCGGCCTGCTCCTTCGATTTCTGCATCATAGTTTCAAAGACTTCACCTTGATCACATGCTGTGCCAACTAGGATGCCATTGCGATACTGCTGTAATTTCGAGCGCGGAATTCGCGGAACTCGATAGAAATAATCAATATGGGATAGTGACACTAATTTGTATAGATTTTTTAATCCTTCTTCATCTGTTGCCAACAAAGTTGCATGGAATGGCCGTGATCGCTGATAGGCATTTCCTTCACCCATATGGCGATTAAATTGATTGTGATTCACAATATCTCGTTCTAATGATAGTTTAATGAATTTCCATAGTAAATATCCCGTTGCCTCGGCATCATAGATGGCACGGTGGTGTTGTGTCAGTTCAATATCTAGCTTCTTACATAATGTGTTGAGCCGGTGGTTTTTCAATTCTGGAAATAACAGCCTTGCTAACTCCAATGTGTCAATTACAGGATTGGACGCTTCTTCTAAATCAATCCGCTTAAAACCTGTATTTAAGAAGCCCATATCAAAGCTGGCGTTATGTGCTACCAAAATAGCATCGCCCATCCATTCATGGAATTCTTTTAAGACATCATCTACCTCTGGAGCATCCTTTACCATATCATCCGTAATACCTGTTAGATTTATCGTCGTATCAGACAAAGGATGATGAGGATTGGCAAAAGATTCATAGCGATCAATAATTTCTCCATTACATAATTTAACTGCTGCCAACTCAATGATCGTATCATAAATAGCAGATAGTCCTGTTGTTTCCACGTCAAATACAACATAGGTATCGTCAGCTAATACACGGTCTGCTTCGTTGTAGGCAATTGGTACCCCGTCATCGACTAGATTGGCTTCCACACCGTACAGCACTTTGACACCATGTTTCTTTCCGGCGGCAAAGGCTTCTGGATAGGCCTGAGCCACAGCATGATCGGTAATGGCAATCGCCTGATGCCCCCATTTAGCGGCCTGTTCAATTAACTTAGAAGCAGAGACAACCGAATCCATTTGACTCATTAAGGTATGGGTATGTAATTCCACTCGTTTCTTGTCGTTATACCCCTTGTCTTCACGTGTAACAGAAGAAACCTGCTGGATATCCCTGGCCATCATTGTTAATTCATGGGTAAAATTATCGGTTTGAACTACACCCTGAGCCTTGACCCACATTCCTTCTTTTAACTGATTAAACTTTTCCACATCTTGATCGCCTTTGGAAAACATTTTGATTTGAAAAGAATCCGTATAATCCGTTACTTTTAACATTAACAAATGTCTACCAGAACGTAATTCTCTGATTTCCACATCAAATAATAAACCTTGAAAGACAACGCTCTTCTCTTCCTCTGTCACAGATTCCATTGGAACCGGGGCTTCCTTAATCGCATAGCCAAGCTGAACTGGACCGCTTGGTTTATCTTCATTAGCTGCCTCTTTTGCCCGTTTCACTTGCTGTTTAAATGCCTCTTCTACCTTCTTACGGTCTTCTTCTGCTTTTGCTTGTTGAAACTTCTCCAGTTCTTCCTGTTCAGCAGAAACCTGTAAGTCGATGGTGTATTTACCGATTCCGACTTTTTCACAAAAATGATCGAGGGTTTGCTGTAAGTCTTTTTTCCAGTTTGCTTCAATTTCATTGCTTACAGTTAACATAATGTTTTTATCGTTAATTAATGGTTTCTTTTTCTCAAAGCTACGGTATTTAGGTGAATGTCGTGTCAGCTCGGACAAAAATATCTGCCAATATTTAAATTGTTCTTGTTCATCGAGTTCCTGAGATTCTGTTTCAATTGTCCATGATACCTTGGCTATCGATGAGAAGGTTTCTGTAAGCTTCAAAATAAATAACTGATATATATCTGCTGGAATTGACTCGGCGAGACGAAAATGAAAGCACCATTGTTGATTGGACTTAAAAACTTCTAATTTCCGAATATAGGCCTTTTGAAAATACCTGTTTTTCATATCATCTGCTATGCCAATCTGCTTCATTAATAATTGAAACTTTTCCTCACCAGAGATACTCATATACAAGCTCCTTTACTTTATGGTCGATTACTATTTTAACATAATAATTATAGGTTAAGAAAATCTAGTATAGTCTCCTTGTCACACCACTTTTCTTCCCCCATAAAAATACATCCCTTGCCTGTATCGTGCAGACAAGGGATGTGTTATCTATGACAGCAGTTCTTTTAGCTTATCTTGTAACTCTGAGATATGGACGTCGAATTGTTCGCCGCTTTCTCTCAGCTTACATTCAACATATCCCTCAGAAGCTGCTTTTCCAACAGTGATTCGAACAGGCAAGCCAATCAAATCACTATCTTTAAACTTTAAGCCTGGACGTTCTTGACGATCATCATAAAGAACAGAAATGTTTGCTTCTTGCAGCTCAACATAAATTTGTTCTGCTAATGCTGATTGTTCTTCTTTTTTAGGATTCACCGCAATTAAATGGGTCAAATAAGGTGCTACTTCCATCGGCCAAATAATCCCATCTTCATCATGGTGTTGCTCTACAATGGCTGCGACAGTACGTGAAATACCGATTCCATAACAGCCCATAGTCATGATTTCTTGTTTTCCTTGTTCATTCAGATATTGTGCGCCCAGCTTCTCTGCATAGAATTGACCGAGTTTAAAGACTTGTCCTACTTCAATTCCTTTGGCAAATTGGATCGTTCCTTTACCATCTGGTGATGGATCTCCTTCTTTGATAAAACATAAATCATAATACCCGTCTACGTGGAAATCGCGATCTGCATTGGCATTAAGGTAATGTTTATCTGTTTGATTTGCTCCGCAATACAGATTACGCATAGCTGCTATCGCATGGTCAGCAACCACTTCGATTCCTTCTGGCACGTTCACAGGGCCAATAGAACCTACCTCTGCCTGCAATAGCTCTTTTGTCTCCTCCACACTGGCCAATTCCACCTCTTTTGCACCTAAGGCATGACGCAATTTAATATCGTTAATATCGCGGTCACCCCGTGCTAATACTAAGACAAAACGCTCATCCACCTTGAATAGCAAAGATTTCACACCTTGCTCTAAAGGAAGCTGCAAAAATGCAGACACTTCCACCATTGTTTTTTGTCCTGGTGTATCAATTAGTTCTAATTCTTTTAAAGGCTCCTCACTTGGTGGATAGGTAATGTTCACTTCAGCCATTTCAATATTAGCAGCAAAATCAGACTGATCGGAATAAGCAATCGTATCTTCGCCTACTTCTGATAAGGCCATAAACTCATGGGTATCTTTTCCACCCATTGCACCAGAGTCAGCAATAACTGGTCTGAAATTAAGATTACAGCGGGTGAATATCTTTGTATAGGCTTGATACATATTTTCATAGGCTTCATCCAAGCTTTCTGCTGTAGCATGGAAGGAATAACCGTCCTTCATAATAAATTCTCTTCCTCTAAGCAAGCCAAATCGTGGACGCTGTTCATCACGAAACTTGGTTTGAATTTGATAAATACTTAACGGCAGGCGTTTATAACTTTTTACTTCATCGGCAATCAAGGTAGTAATAACTTCTTCATGGGTAGGGCCTAAAGCAAATTCCCGGTCATGACGGTCATGCAATCGCATTAATTCACCACCCATTTTATACCATCGTCCGGTTTTCTTCCATAGCTCCGCGGCTTGTAAGGCAGGCATTAGCATTTCTGCCACACCAGCTTTATCCATTTCTTCCCGGACAATTGCTTCTACCTTTTGTAATACTTTATTTCCTAACGGGAGAAAACTATATACACCAGAAGCTGTCTGTCTAATATATCCGGCCCTCAATAATAGTTGATGACTTTTAATATCTGCGTCAGCTGGTATTTCTTTAAGTGTTGGTATTAATGTTTGACTATGTCTCATCTTCTATTCTCACCTCATTCATTGAATCCAATGCTATTTATGATGTTGTACCTAAGGAAAGCAGTATGCCAATGTTTACCACAGTTGCACTCGGTTTATTACGATACTAGCGGCCCGTTAACATCTCGCTTAAAAACCAGCATCAGCGGGAGCAATCCCACTGATGAATATTTCAATTTAATTACACATTTATAAAAACAAACGCTGTATATCATTCCAAGTAACAATCAGCATTAAAATCATCAATAATGCAAAACCGATAAAATGGACTACGCCTTCTTTCTGTGGATCAATTGGTTTCCTGCGAATGGCTTCTAAACCTACGAACATAAGTCTTCCACCGTCTAACGCAGGTAGCGGTAAAAGGTTAATAATACCTAGATTCACGCTTAATACTGCTGTCCATGTCATAAAGTTTAAAAAACCAGTTTTTACTACTTGATCAGTAGCATCATAAATTCCAACTGGGCCTGAAAGTACGTCGATCGAGAATTGTCCTGTAATTAACTTACCTAAATTGGTTAGAATTAATGTTGACCAGGTGTATGTCTCTTCCAGACTATAAGGAATTGACCGAACAAAGGATTTCTCTAATGCCGGTGTCACCCCGACCTGACCAAGCGATTGATCTGGCATTTCAATAAGAGCAGGTGTTACTTCGATCTCCATCATTTCATCTCCACGAGTTACTTCCATGTTTAAGGCCTTATTTGGATTGACCTCTACAATAGAACGGAAATCATCCCATTTCTCAATGGCTTGCCCATCGATGGCTGTGATCTTATCACCAGGTTCAAAACCTGCTTCCTCAGCTGGGCTGTTTTCCGCAATCGATCCAACCGTGGCATCCGCAACCGGAATCCCTTGAATATTCGCCAAAATCAGAAAAAGAACAATCGATAATAGGAAATTCATTAAAGGTCCTGCGAATAATTGCAAGCCCCTTTGTCCCACTGTTTTAGAAGCAAACTGACGATTATAAGGAGCTATTTGTGTGGCCTTCTCATCCATAATAAAGTCGGCTTTATCGTTTACACGAAAAGAATACTTTTCTTCATCATTGACTTCATAGCCCTCAATCCTTAATTCATGGTCTAAATCAATGTGCTCTACTTCTATCACAAATGCCTCTGGATGTTTGGCTTTATTATTGACAATAATTTGGCTGACTTCACCTTCATCATTGAAATTTAAGCCAATATGCTGACCAGGCTTAAGTTCAACAATTTCAGGGTCCTCACCTGCTACCCTTACATAGCCGCCCATTGGCAGCAACCGGATCGTATATAAAGTTTCATTCTTTACTGTTGCAAATACCTTTGGACCAAATCCAATGGCAAACTCTCTTACAAGCATGCCTGTCTTTTTGGCAACATAAAAGTGGCCAAACTCATGGACGGTTACTAATAGACCGAACATCAAAATAAAGGCTATTACCGTTGTCAATCAAAAGCACTCCCTTTCTATTATCTCGTGCTATTCATACTTATCATATATTTGCACACGTGTTTCTTGATCAATAGCTTGTATTGTCTCTAAACCTGGATTTACTATAACTTGATGAGCACCCATCGCCTGCTCAATAATTTCTTCGATTTCTAAAAATGTTATTTTTTCTTGTAAAAACAGATCTACAGCAGCTTCGTTAGCCGCATTTAAGACCGTTGGTAAAGAACCACCTTGCTTCCCAGCTTGGTAGGCATATGCTAAACAAGGAAACCGCTCTTGATCCATTTCGGAAAAGTGTAAAGTGCTTATTTCTGCAAGATTTAAACTCTTGGAGGAAGCGAGTGGTAATCGGTTAGGGTAGGATAGTGCATATTGAATTGGCACACGCATATCAGGTGTCCCTAACTGTGCGAGTATGCTTTTATCAGTATATTCAACCATGGAATGGATAATACTTTCTTTATGCTGAAGCACCTCAATTTGTTCATATGGAATTTGAAACAGCCAATGAGCCTCAATTACTTCTAAGCCCTTATTCATCATCGTGGCAGAATCAATTGTTATCTTGGCACCCATGCTCCAGTTTGGATGATTCAGTGCATCAGAAACACTCACTCCTTGCAATTGTTCTCTGGTTTTATCGCGGAAACTGCCCCCTGATGCCGTCAAAATCAACTTATCGATATCTCGATGGGACTCTCCATTTAACGATTGAAAAATAGCAGAGTGCTCACTATCCACAGGCAGTAATTGTACATTATGTTTTTTCGCAGCTTCCATGACTAAGTGCCCTGCTGTTACTAACGTTTCCTTGTTAGCTATAGCAATCCGTTTCTGATGTTCAATTGCAGTAAGTGTCGCTGTAAGTCCTACACTTCCCATTACCGCATTAACAACAATGTCTGTGTTTGGATCTGCACAGACTTGCTCTAATCCTTCTGTACCGATCAGGACCTTGGATGAATCGATATATGGTGTTAATTGTTGTTTAATAGGCAAATCCTGTGTAACTACGATCTCTGGAGAAAACTCACGAATAATCCTAGCCGCTTGTTCTATATTTTTTCCAAATGCAAAGCTATATAATCTAAATTCATGTTTATGTTCTCTTAATACATCCAAGGTTTGCATACCAATCGAACCCGTTGCACCTAGTAAAGTAATATTTTTCATTATAATAACTCCCCAATTTTAACGCTAAATTCACTTGCAATACGTGTCTATCCAATAAAATGAATAAAATGCAGCAAAGGAAAGACAAACAGCCAGCTGTCAAACCTATCTAAAATACCGCCATGCCCGGGTAACAGCTTACCGGAATCTTTCACATCGAATTGACGCTTAATTGCAGATTCCACTAAATCCCCTATTTGTGCACCGGCTGAGGCAATGATCGTTACAATAATTACGATCCAAACAGAATGGCTGACAGGATAGAACAAATGAAAAATAACCGCCACAACAGTTGCTAACAAAATACCGCCTAGTGCCCCCTCAATCGTCTTATTGGGACTGATTAACGGCCATAATTTATGCTTGCCAAATGCCCTGCCAAAGAAATAAGCACCCGTATCTGTCGAAAGTATAACTAGAATAGCATAAAAAATATAGACTAGTCCATTATCAACCTCACGTGTCTGGATAAAATAATAGAAACCAAATCCAACATAAATACAAGCTAAAAGAAGGAAGCCACCATCTTCAAATGTGAATTTATTTTTTACCAATACCGTATAGGCCAACAATACAAGTACAAAAAACATTAGCAACTCCATTCGGGAGGCGAAAAACAGGTAGTCACTCTGAAATAGTAAGGCCCATAACAACAACACACCTAACGCCGTCGGAATAGGGTATTTCGTCATTTTTCTCATATGTAATAATTCTAAAAAGCCGATAGTTGCAATAATATACATAATAACTTGAAAAGGCAGTCCGCCAAAAAATACAAAAGGGAAGAAAAATAGTATTGCAATGATAGCTGTGATAATTCTTATTTTCATATTCGCCATTCACACCTTATATCCCGCCAAACCGACGTTTTCTTTGTTGAAAATCTTGTATCGCTTTCCCAAACTCTTCTGGTCCAAAATCCGGCCATAACGTTTCTGTAAACCATAGCTCGGAATAGGCAGATTGCCATAAAAGAAAGTTACTCAGCCTCACTTCCCCACTTGTCCGTATCAAAAGGTCTGGGTCTTGATAATTTTTCGTATATAAATGCTTGCTCAATGTTTCTTCTGTAATATCATTGATACTATATTTACCTTCTTGTACCTCCTGGTATATCTCCTTAATCGAGTGGAGCATTTCGCCCCTGCTGCCGTAGTTAATTGCAATATTAAGGATTAATCCCGTGTTATTAGCCGTCTGGTCCTTCGCTCGCAAAATGGCCGCCCGCGTATTTTTCGGAAGACGTTCAATTTCACCGATTGTTTCAATGCGGACATTTTCTTCAATTAACTCTGGTAAATAATGCTGAAGAAAATCGATTGGCAGTTTCATTATATATTCTACCTCTGAGGTAGGTCTCTTCCAGTTTTCCGTAGAAAAGGCGTAGAGTGTTAATATATGTATCCCCATATGATTAGCAGCCTTCACTACCCGTTTCACGTTGTCCATCCCTTCACGGTGGCCTGCAATGCGCGGAAGTCCGCGTTTTTGCGCCCATCTTCCATTACCGTCCATAATAATTGCCACGTGTTCGGGTACATTGATCTCCGCTGACAATAATTGTTCTTTTTCTCTTATTTTCTTAAAAGGAAGCTTAAACAAATGCATACATGTTCCTCCATTATAACAAAGCCATTCTTTCCTTAGCTAGTATATTCATATATAAGTGGAAAAACCCTCTTCTTGGCAAGAGGGCTTCTACACTTATCATTTATTCTACCTTGTTTTTGCTTAAACTTCCATAATTTCTTGTTCTTTTTCTTTAGTTAATTGATCAATTTTCTTGATGTAGTTATCTGTTTCATTCTGAACATCCTCTTGATAAGCCCGCAAATCGTCTTCTGTTAAGTCGCCTGCTTTCTCATCTTTCTTTAATTGATCATTGGCGTCACGTCGAATATTACGAATTTGCACCTTAGATTCTTCGGCATATTTTCCAACTACTTTCACCAGTTCTTTACGACGTTCTTCCGTTAATGGCGGAATACTGATGCGGAGGACATTCCCGTCATTAGAAGGTGTCAAACCTAGATCAGCCTTTTGGATTGCTTTCTCCATATCAGAGATAGAGGATTTATCAAATGGTGTAATGACTAATAAACGTGCCTCTGGTACTGAAATAGAAGCCAGTTGATTCAATGGTGTAAGAGCACCATAGTATTCTACTTGTACACCGTCTAACAAGGCCGGATTAGCTCGTCCTGCTCGTACAGTAGCCAGGTTCTTAGAGTACGCCTTTGTTGCTTGTTCCATCTTCTCACGCGTTTCTTTCATTAACTGTTCAGACATGTTTAGCTCCCCTTTATAATAGTTCCTATATTTTCACCCATTACCGCTTTTTTGATATTGCCATTCTCTGAAATAGAGAATACGAGTAATGGAATATTATTATCCATACATAAGGATGAAGCAGTAGAATCCATCACACCAAGTCCTTCATTCAGAATGTCTAAGTAAGACAATTGATCATATTTTTCTGCTTCTGTATGAACCTTAGGATCTGCTGTGTAAACTCCATCTACATTATTTTTCGCCATCAAAATCACATCAGCTTCAATTTCAGCCGCTCGTAAGGCTGCTGTTGTATCTGTCGAAAAATAAGGATTCCCAGTTCCTGCTGCAAAAATAACCACGCGTTTCTTTTCTAAATGACGGATTGCCTTACGTCTAATATAAGGTTCTGCCACCTGTCTCATTTCGATAGATGTTTGTACACGTGTTGGGATTCCAACATTCTCTAAGCTGTCTTGTAATGCTAATGAGTTCATCACTGTCGCCAACATGCCCATATAGTCGGCATTAGCCCGATCCATCCCCATTTCACTACCAACTTTACCTCTCCAGATATTACCGCCTCCAACAACAACGGCTACCTCTACTCCCAGTTCTACTATATCTTTTACTTGTTGTGCTACAGATTGAATGATGGATGGCTCCAAACCAAAGCCCTGTTCTCCACTTAGTGCTTCCCCACTTAACTTAAGCACAATTCTTTTATAGTTAGCGATAGTCATAATTACCTCCATGTATGTAAATAATATAAGAGTGAGACTCCTGTTCGTCCCACTGAGGATCTGCCAATTTATCAGAATGACAAGCGTTTGTTATCCCTCATCCTGCTTATAAAAGCTGGTGAGATTATACATACGGCCAGCACTGTGATAAAGCAATGTAAATCACCAGCGAAAGGTAATTATACATTTTTTTGTCCCATCTTATTATGCTACAAAAACTAAATCTTTTCAAACAAAAGGGACACGATGTGCCCCTCTTGTTAAAAAAGTAAAGAAGGAAACGGCCTTTGCCTGATATTGCTGTCCGGCAGGATACCTATTTCATTCTTTGCTTATTATTTTTTGTTCACTTGGCTCATTACTTCTTCCGCAAAGTTATCTTCACGTTTCTCAATACCTTCGCCAACTTCATAACGAACAAAAGATTGAACAGTAGCATTGTGATTAGCAGCTACTTGTTTTACTTTTTGATCTGGGTCTTTCACAAAGCTTTGGTCTAATAAACAAATCTCTTCAAAGAATTTATTAAGACGGCCTTCTACCATTTTTTCAACGATTTTTTCTGGTTTTCCTTCGTTTAATGCTTGTGTTTTTAATACTTCTCGTTCTTTTTCTATATCTTCTGCAGAAACAGCGTCACGAGACAAATATTTAGGGTTGATCGCAGCAATATGCATAGCAATATCTTTGGCTACCTGCTCATTGTCTGTCCCTTCAAGAACAGTGACAACACCGATTTTACCACCCATGTGAATATAAGCACCAAATACATCATTGTCTGTTTTGTTGAAGATAGCGAATCGGCGTAAAGAAATCTTTTCACCAATTTTGGCAATGTTAGAGTTAATAAATGCCTCTACTGTATCCTCTCCACCCTGGAATGATTGTTGAAGAGCCTCTTCCACATTCGCAGGCTTTGCAGCTAAAAGATGTTTAGCCAAATCCTGAGCTAATTGTTGGAACTGATCATTCTTTGTTACGAAATCTGTTTCACAGTTTAACTCTAATAATACCGCATCATTACCAGATATTTCAATATAAGCAGAACCTTCTGCAGCAATACGATCTGCCTTTTTTGCTGCTTTTGCAATACCTTTTTCACGCAAGTAATCAATTGCTGCGTCGATATTTCCATCTGTTTCTTGAAGTGCCTTCTTACAATCCATCATACCAGCACCAGTTTTTTCTCTTAGTTCTTTTACCAATTGAGCTGTAATTGCCATAATACCTATTCCTCCTTGTAATATCGAGTATTGTCATTAAAAAAACTTATCATACGTTACTTTATTCTGTATACCCCCTGCCTCTTGTTGCAAAAAGGCATAAAGAACAAACGACACTAACCGACTGATACGTCCCATTAAACCTCACTTGCCGATGAGCGTATCACTTTAAAGTTACTCGTTTATTATTCTTGAAAAAAGGTGATAAAAGGTCTCCCTCTTATCACCAAAACCTTTGATTACTCTTCTACAGTTTCTGCTTCTTTTTCTTCTGTTACTGCTTCTGCCTGAACGTCAGCTTCTTCTGTTACTTCGCCTTGTTTTGCTTCTAAAATAGCATCTGCCATTTTACCAGTAAGAAGTTTTACTGCACGAATCGCATCATCATTTGCAGGAATTACATAATCAATCTCATCTGGATCACAGTTTGTATCTACAATACCAACGATCGGGATATTTAATTTATGAGCTTCCGCTACCGCAATGCGTTCTTTTCTAGGGTCAATAATGAATAACGCATCAGGAACTTTGTTCATTTCTTTAATACCGCCTAAGAATTTCACTAAGCGTTCTTTCTCTTTAAGAAGACCAACTACTTCTTTTTTAGGTAATACTTCAAAAGTACCGTCTTCTTCCATTTTCTCAATATCTTTCAAACGATTAATACGTTTACGGATGGTTTCAAAGTTTGTTAAAGTTCCACCTAACCAACGCTGGTTTACAAAATACATTCCAGAACGGATAGCTTCTTCTTTCACAGATTCTTGTGCTTGCTTTTTTGTACCTACGAAAAGTACAGTACCGTCATTTTCCGCAACTTCTTTAATGAAGTTATATGCTTCTTCTACTTTCTTCACTGTCTTTTGTAAGTCAATGATATAAATGCCGTTACGTTCTGTGAAGATATATTTCTTCATTTTTGGGTTCCAACGGCGTGTTTGATGTCCAAAATGAACACCAGCTTCTAGTAATTGTTTCATAGAAATTACTGCCATGATATTTTTCCTCCTAGTTTTGGTTTATTATCCTCCATTTGTGTCATTAAATACAAGGACTCTAAAGAGCACCTCCTGTATTCTCCACAAACGTGTGTATTTAACACCGTCATTAAATATAACACAACGATTAAGGTCAAGCAAGCGATTTATTGATTTTTTTGTTGGAATTTCAGTAATAATTCAATTTCGGTTGTTCCTTTATTTAGTTGTTTCGCAATTTCTTCTACCGTATAGCCCTTTGCCTGTAAGTGCAAGGCTTTAGCAGCAAGCGATTGTTCTACTTTATCTTCGACCTTATCGTCCACCGTAATCGGCTGAAAATCAGGTGGCGAAAGGGGCAGATCGGCTACAGGTTCCTGTTCAACCGGTGCTTCTGTTGCTGGCTGCGGATCTTCTGCTACATTATTTACTGGTTGTTCTGTTTCCGTTTGAATATGACGGGCGTTCTCCAAACGTTGCAGCAGTTCATTGTTTTCTTGTCTTATGTCAATCAAATACACCGCTAATGTATCTTCGATGGCTTTGGCCTGCTCTTTGATATCTTGCTCCATATCCCCGTATGTATCTAATTTTAACTTGAACTGCCTGATGATGATAAACGTTGCTACATGAATCAAAAAGCTTATTAATAACAAAATGTATACCATATACAACACCTTATTTCTGTCAATTTCCTTGTCTGTGCACCTGTTCAAATATACGATTATTCGTTTTCAAACAGACTCAACTTTCGCACACATAAACAAACACGGCACAGCTTGCTATGATGTATAAACCTGTTCACCATTATTGCCCTTCCCTTATCATTATTTAGACTGAATAAGCGCGTGAAAACCTGCTCCGACCTACCACATCGCGACGACAATCGCAACGTCTGCACTAGTACGTCCTGTACGTCGGAAAGCGAAACGGTCAGCCGCAGCGGTTGCTTTGCTCACGATACCTTACACGCTAAGATATCTGATCACAAAGTACGGTAGCATACAAAACATGCGCTAGTTCCTTTATCAGGAAGTCGGGAAAAGCCACTACAAGTACTTGGTGTCTATCGATTTGTATACAGCATTTCAGAGTGTGACAATTGAGTAACAGATAACGTACGTTTCCTATATATACCCTTGGTCCATTTTCCGAAAACACAGAAATTTATTTTTTGTACTTTCTGAAAATAGACCAATTTAGAAAGGGCACATAGTATGGAAGGGGCGCTACCTTCATACAACCTATTGGTAATGTGCAAACAAACGGCGAATTTTGGTGATCGCTTGTTTATGGATTTGTGAAATCCGTGAAGTCGTTAACTGCAGAACCTTGCCTATCTCAGTAAAAGTGAGCTCTTTATCATAAAATAAATCTAACACCAATTGTTCATTTTCATTTAATTGTTTCATACAATCAGCCAAGGTTTGATAACTCTCTTGTTTTAAAAGATGGTTTTCTGGTTTAGGCTCTCGATCATCGGGAATCAAATAGCCAATCGCTTCACGTGTCTCATCTGTGGCCAATTTACTTTTTTCTTCTATAGATAGCAAATTGGAAAAAAAGCTGTCCTTCATGATTTCTTCCACTTCATCGGTTGAAATTTGCATATGATTTGCAATTTCTGCTGTGGTTACTTCATGTTGTAATTGCTGTTCTAATAATTCGATAGTTTGCTCTACTTTTTTCACCCTGTCTCTTGTTGTACGCGGAAGCCAGTCTTCTTTACGCAGGCCATCAATAATAGCACCTTTGATGCGAAAAGAGGCATACGTATCGAATTTTAACTCACGAGTATGATCAAACTTCAGAAGGGCATCATACAGCCCTGTCATCCCCAAACTTCTAATATCATCCTTATTTACATTCCTAGGCAGATTTGCAGTGATTCGTTGGACATGATAATTCACTAAATACATATAATATTCAATTAATTGATTTGCATCTTCCTCGCGTTTTTTAGTCAGCCAATTTTCCCAAAGTATCTGTTCAGAAGCTGCCTCTTTCACCATCGAATCACCCCAATTCTTGTAGTCATTGTAAATTTCACCTTCTGTTTTGGATCTGCTAACCTGCCAGAAAAGTCTTGTTTGTTCTGATTGTCAAGGTTAGATTTGACTAACACCTTCATGAACGGTTCTAATCTCCAACATACCTGTATCAATATTAAACTCAATCGTTCGCCCTTTACTGCCGCCTACATCCTTAGCTACAACCCTGATTTGATATTCTTTCAATTTCCGAAGCACTGCCTCTACATTTCGTTCACCAATCTTCAACATATTACTGTTTTGATTGGAAAACATATGGGCACCGCCAGCTAATTTTGCCTTTAAACCAGTCCTCGAAATTCCTCGTTTTTTTAATTCCTCCATTAACATATCTACGGCAGTATCGGCATATTTCAATTTATTGGAGATAGGGCGTTTCGAAGAGGTAGAGTCTGGCAGCATCACATGCGCTAAACCAGCAACCTTGCTATTATAAATAACCACACCGACACAGGATCCCAATCCAGATGTTTTAAGTGTATTGGGTGCTTTTGTTACCTTCAAGTCGGCAATACCTATTTTTACTACGTTTTTTATTAGCGTCATTATTCTATAACTCCTAGTGATTCGAAAATTTTCCCGAAGGAGTCTGGATCAGGCAGCAATAAGAAATGACCTTTGATTAGTTCTCGCTGCGGGCTGCCTTCTTGAACAATGGAAGTATCGATAATAATCGCATAATCACTTTCTTGGGAAATCTCTATCATCCCTTGCATGAGAATTGCCGCGGCCATATCCATTACTAATGTCGGAACAGTAGGCTGCATATTAATAGAGGTGAAATCGGACAAAGCCGATAGATAAGAACCTGATAGGATATTACCTACCTCTGATATAGCAGAAAGCGCCATCTCATCCTCGATGATATCTGATACATTTACGTTTATTAACTGTTCCGCCAGTAAATTTGCTTCCTCCGGCTGTAAGACAAAAAACATACTGCCAGGGGCTTCTCCTTGAATTCTGAGACAGACACTGACAATCACTTGATCAGGTCCGCCAACATATTCCATTAATTCATTGAACTCTACAATTTTAATAGCAGGGACAGACATATCAATCTTCTTATTTAACAGGTTGGATAAAGCCGTTGCGGCATTACCTGATCCTATATTGCCAATTTCACTTAATATATCCAGATGGAGTGAGGATAAATTATTCATGTCAACCATTTAGCTGGCCTACTTTCCCTTTCATGGCTTGCAATGCCTCTAAGTCCAGTACCTTTTCTAAATCTAACAGCATAATCAAACGATCGTTTACCTGGGCAACGCCTTTAATATAATCCACGTCTACTGCACCGATAACTTGTGGTGCCGGCTCTAATTTATTCTGAGGAATATCCAGCACATCGTATGCTGCATCAACAATCAAACCAACATCATAGTTCTCCATATGTACAATGATGATACGATTGCTTTCATTTGTTTCTACAGAAGATGTCATGCCAAACCGTTCGCGGAGATGGACAATCGGTGTAATTACACCACGAAGGTTAATAACCCCTTTCACACAAGGCGCTGTCTTAGGCACACGCGTCATATGCAGTTTCCGTTCAATGGCGCCCACCTTCTCCACTGGTATGGCATATTCCTGGTTATCAAGCTGTGCCACAATACATTTGTATATATTTGCATTTCCATCCATGTTTGTTCCCCCCTAAGTGATAATTGTGTTTGTATCGATAATTAAAGCAACTTGACCATCGCCTAAGATCGTGGCACCAGAAATAGCAAAGACATCCCCTAAGAATTCTCCCAAGGATTTAAGTACAATTTCCTGCTGTCCAATAAATGTATCGACAATCAGACCAGCCATTTTATCCCCTTTACGAATAATGACCACTGGATACAGGTCTGATTCTTCCTTTTCTACAGGGACTTCAAAGACATCCTTTAAATCAAGCAGGGGAACAACCTTGCCTCTGAAATCAATGACTTGCTTATTATGAGCATTGAGGATATCTTCCTTATGAATAATCGCCGTTTCAATAATTGAAGAGAGTGGAATTGCATATTTTTCATCAGCTACTTCCACCAGTAAGGCAGAAATAATCGATAAGGTAAGTGGTAACTGAATAGAAAATAACGAGCCTGACCCTTCCTCTGACTCGATTGTCAGCATGCCGCCAAGAGACTCAATCGTATTCTTAACAACATCTAACCCAACACCGCGGCCAGAAACATCACTGATATGATCAGCAGTCGAAAAGCCGCTGGATAAAATTAATTGATAGATTTCTTTTTCGCTAAGCTGTTCCGCCACCTCTGGCGTGACCACCTGATTCTCGATTGCCTTGTGAAGTACCTTTTCTTTATTGATACCAGCTCCATCATCTGAAATTTCAATAAAAACATGGTTACCACTATGATATGCCTTTAACAACAGTTTTCCTGTTTCATTTTTGCCAGCTTGTATTCGCTTATCAGGTGTTTCGATCCCGTGGTCTAATGAGTTGCGAATTAAATGAACTAAAGGATCGCCAATTTCATCAATCACCGTTCGATCCAGTTCTGTCTCCGCTCCTACGATTTGCAAGTCAATCTTTTTGCCTAAATCTTTGGATAATTGGCGTACCATGCGCGGGAATCGGTTAAATACTTGCTCCACAGGAACCATTCTCATATTCAGAATAATATTCTGTAAATCATTTGAGATTCTTGACATATGCTCGACAGTGTCTTGTAATTCACTATGTCTTAAATTGGTAGAAATTTGCTCCAGGCGACCTTTATCAATCACTAACTCTTCGAATAAGTTCATTAATGCATCCAAACGATCGATATTGACACGGATGGTCTTACTCACAACATTTTGTGCTTTCTTTGTTTTCGTTGTCGTTTCTTGCTGCTTCGGTGCGGCTGTCTTCTGTTCCTCTTTCGATTCGTCCAGTTTTGTTTCCTCTTGCTGAGCTGATTCTGACGGTTCTGCCAGCTCATACTCTTGGATAACTACTTCCTCAACCTCTGAAACCTTAAGAATCTTATTTTTTACCTGATCTGCTGTTTCTTTGGTAATCAATAATACATGAAAAGAGCTCTCAAAATTCTCTTCTTCTAATTCCTGTACGGTTGGATCAGATTTAATTACTTCGCCTACTTGTTCCAATACTTCAAAAACCATATAAACACGAGCTGCTTTCAACAAGCAATTCTCTGCCAGCCTTACATTTATCTCTAAATTATTACAATCATTTTCTTTCGATTGCCTTAAGACTGTCTGCTCAAATTCATCCAGATTGGCAAATGGGCTGAATATTGTATCTGCAGCTTCTGGCTTACTATCCACGATATCGGCTGATGCAAAACCTGCACTTGCCTTTGGAATCTCTTCCTTATTCTCAATTGCTTGAAGTTGAGTCACTAACTGCTGAACATCGGCGGCACCTTCGCCACCATCCACAATGTCTAAAACCATTCCCTCCAGCTGATCAACAGCTTGAAATAATACATCCATTATTTCCGAATGAATACTAATTTGATTATTTCGAACTGCATCAAAGACATTCTCCATTTTATGTGTCAAGTCCGCAATATCTCTATACCCCATTGTAGCAGCCATACCTTTCAATGTATGAGCAGAACGAAAGATTTCACTGACTGTTTCCATATTGGCAGGGTCGTTTTCTAATATTAATAAATGATCATTCAATGATTGAATATGTTCCTTACTTTCCTCAATAAACACCTCTAAATATTCATTTACTTCCATCCACCTATCACCTCTTGTTAGGGACTTTTTGTATTAATACATCACTTACATCGTTCAGATCTTCCGTGTAATCTATCAACCCCGTCTTCACAGCAGCTTGAGGCATTCCGTAAACAACACAGCTTGCCTCGGACTGTGCAATCGCGATCGTTCTCGGATGATGCTTCTTTAATTGAATTAAGCCATTGGTTCCATCGCTTCCCATACCTGTTAAAATGACGGCGATTGGGTGGCAGTGTCTGATACTGGCAATCGATTCAAACAGAACATCTACGGCAGGCTGATGACCGTTTACTGGTTCTGATTCTTTTACATCGGCAATCAATTGCGTTCCTGCAGAAATCACTTTAAATTGCTTCGCCCCCTGTGCCACATAAACATGTCCTTTTTCGATGACATCACCATGTGCGACTTCTTTTACATGCAGCGCAGACATCTTATTAAGTCGTTCTGCTAAGGATTTAGTAAACCCTTTTGGCATGTGCTGTACAATCACAACAGGCGCCTGAAAACCTGCGGGTAAACCTGTGATTACATCTTGCAATGCACGCGGTCCCCCTGTAGACGATCCAATCGCCACAATCGGATGATCACTTTGAATTGCTTTATATGTATTCTTTCTCTTCGTTGAGACTGCTTTCTCAGCAGGCAGCCAGCGAAAATGGCTGACTTGTGTAGCTCGCTCAACCTTACTGATAATCTCCTCTTGGATATCTTTAATATTAAGAGAGATTGCTCCGGAAGGTTTGGCAATAAAATCAACAGCTCCATAAGACATCGCCTCCATTGTCTTATCCGCACCTTGTTTTGTTAGACTGGAGAGCATCACTACTGGGGTCGGCTGACGTTTCATAATTTCCTGCAAGGTAGAAATGCCATCCATTACCGGCATTTCTACATCTAGTGTAATTACATCTGGTTTCCATTCAATCAGCTTCTTTAAGGCATCTTCCCCATTTCTTGCTGTACCGCAGACCTCCAGCTGATCGGAGGCACTTAAAATATCTGTGATCATCTTGCGCATAAATGCGGAATCATCTACAACCAAGATTTGTTTTTTGGCCATGGCAGTCTACCTTTCTGTAAAGATTCTTTTTAATCGCCTGATAAACCCTGAACGATTGGTTGGCTCGACAGGTTCATTCAAATATTGCTTGGCAATGCTTTCTAAGGCTTTTGCCGCCCGTGAGTTATGTTGATGCAGTACAAATGGTTCTTGAGCAATGACAGCATTTACAACTGCCTCATCGTCAGGTACAGAACCCAATGGATGAATAGACTGATTTAAGAAACGCTTCACCACACCTATTAATCTATTGCTTACCTCTATCCCCTGCTTGGCATTGCGTGTTCGATTAACAATTACATGAAAGGCTGTTTCTCGTTCCATCAGTACATGTTTGATCATAGAATAGGCATCTGTTATAGATGTTGGCTCAGGAGTTGTTACAAGTATACATTCATCCACTGCCTTCATGAATTCGATCGTATCCCTGGTTACCCCTGCCCCCATATCAAAGATAATATAATCATAGGTTTTCACCGCTTGCTCCAACTGCTGAATAAAAAAAGTTAATTTTTGCTGATTCAGTTGAAATATCTCGTTTAATCCACTGCCACCGGCTATAAAATCTAAGCAATTTGGCCCTGTTTCTATCATATCAAAAAACGTGACTTTTTGCTCAAATAAATGCGAAATAGAGTATTTGGCGTTAGTTCCTAACAAAATATCGATATTGCCCATTCCTATATCTAGATCAATTAATAAGACTTTTTTTGATCTTTTTGCCAACAGTAATGAAAAATTTATGGCGATATTCGATTTACCAACCCCGCCTTTCCCACTAACAATTGCCAGTGTTTTAGCCTGTGGTATAACAGCGTGGCTATCCTGTAACTTTCTTCTTAGTTGTTCTGCTTGATCTGTCATTTACGCAAACCACCAACAATTAGATTAGCAACTTGGTCAATAGAAGCCTCTTGAATATCATCTGGTACATCCTGTCCGTTGGTAATATAAGCCAAACCGACGTCATGTTTCAAACATAAGTTAAGTACTGTACCATAGGTATTTGTTTCGTCTTCTTTTGTAAGAATCGCCTGTTTAATCGGGATCTTATTAAACTGTTGATAAATTACCTCAACATCACTAGCTCTTGTTGTTAATGAAAGCACTAAATATGTATTTACTTCATAGGTTAAGTCAACTATTTTACCGAGTTCATCCACATATTTATCATCGCGGAAATTCCGTCCAGCCGTATCAACAAAGATATAATCATAATCTTTAAATTGGTCCCTTGCCTTCTGATAATCTTTCATGTTATAAGCGATCTCAATCGGTACATCAAGTATTTTGGAATACGTTTTTAATTGTTCAATCGCTGCAATCCGATACGTATCAGTGGTAATAAACGCTACCTTCTTTTTACGGTTTAGTACACATTCAGCTGCCAGTTTGGCAATGGTAGTTGTTTTACCAACACCTGTCGGACCGACTAAATGGATAATCTGCTTATCAAAAGCATCACCGCCAAAGTTGCCTTTCTGTGCCAAGCGATTTTTGATTTCAAATGCAAGCTGGTTAGATAATTGATCCATATCTATTTCTTTGGACTCAAATCGGTGCTGAATCGCTTGGATGATCTCATGTGCGATTGATGAGTCAACCTCTGCCGCTAACAAATGTTGATAGGCTTCTTGATAAGGAGCAGCAAACAGATCATCATTTTTTTGTTCTTTCAGCATACTCTTCATCTCACGCAATTCTTTTAAAAGACTATCCTGCGCAGAAATGGTTGCCGCTTTTTCTAGCTTCTGTCTGTTTTTTACTTTTTGTTTTACCGGGTTTTTCTTTGGTGTTGCGGCATGATCAACAGCCGCAAGCACTTCAATTTTGCGTTTTTTAAATAGACCTAAAAAGCCACCCTCATAGACAATCTTTGAATTTAAAATAACGGCATCCGGGCCCAATTCTTTTTTGACCACCTGCATTACTTCTGGCATTGTTTCACCTTTAATCTTTTTTACCTTCATGCCACATTCACCACCCCGATGCTTTGGATTTCTGCTGTAGGCTCAATCTCGTTATAGGAAAGCACTGTAACATGAGGATAGAAGCGATCTAATAACTGTTTAAAATACATTCTGATCGTTGGAGAACAGATAATAACAGGTGTCTCTTCTTGTAAACTCATGTTTTCGACATTCTCTGACACAGATTGAATAACTCTTTGTTGTGTATCTGGATCCATTGCTAGATAACTTCCATACTCTGTTTGTTGGATATGTTCTGCGATTAATTTCTCTACCTCTCCGGAAACAGTGATGACCTTCAGCTGTTGTTTACCATGTAACAGTTCGGTTGTAATTTGGGCAGATAATGCTTGTCTTACATATTCCCCTAATAGATCGGTATCGGTTGTCATTTTTGAGAAATCAGCTAATGTTTCAAAAATAACAGGTAAATTCTTAATCGAGACATGTTCACGTAACAGTTTGGCTAATACCTTCTGAATATCTCCTACACTTAATGGCTCTGGTGTTACTTCCTCCACCAAAATTGGATTACTTTCTTTTAAGTGATCGATTAATTGCTGTGTTTCTTGACGGCCAATTAACTGGTGAGCGTGCCGCTTAATGACCTCGGTAATATGAGTCGATACAACGGAAGGTGGGTCTACTACTGTATAACCAGACATTTCCGCTTCATCTTTTACTGCCTCTGTTATCCATTTTGCGGGAAGACCAAAGGCAGGTTCAACCGTATCGATCCCCTCTAAATCATCATCTTCAATCCCTGGGCTCATTGCCAAATAGTGATCTAACAGCAACTCACCTTTAGCAGCTTCATTTCCTTTGATTTTCAATCGATATTCATTTGGGTTTAATTGAATATTATCACGGATACGTACAACTGGTATAACTAATCCTAGTTCTATTGCTAATTGGCGCCGAATCATCACTACTCGGTCTAACAAATCGCCCCCCTGATTCGTATCTGCTAATGGAATTAAGCCATATCCAAATTCAAACTCAATCGGATCCATATTAATTAAGCCAATCACATTCTCTGGTGCTTTCATCTCTTCTGACTCCTCTTGAGCCAGTTCTTCTTCTGTCGATGGCTCTTCCACATTTGACCTTCGTGACAGTAGAAAGGCTGCTATAATTAACACGGCAGCAATCGAGCCTGTCAAAAAGAAATTAATAGGGGTAAGCCCTAGCAAAAAGATTGTACCGCCTGCGATATATAACATGGTAGGATATTGGAGCAGCTGCTTACTTACATTGGTACTTAAATTACTATCTGAGGCAACACGTGTGACAACGATACCTGTAGCCGTCGAAATAAGCAAAGCTGGAATCTGTGTAACTAATCCGTCGCCTACTGTTAAGCGCATATAGGTATCAATCGCTTCACCAAAACTAAAGCCCATCTGTGTCATCCCAATAATCAATCCAAAAATAATATTGATAATTACAATGATAATACTGGCAATGGCATCCCCTTTGACAAATTTACTGGCCCCATCCATTGATCCATAAAAATCAGATTCATTTTCGATTTTTTCGCGGCGTTCTTTAGCTTGCTGTTCATTAATTAAACCGGCATTCAGGTCGGCATCAATGCTCATCTGCTTTCCAGGCATAGCATCTAAAGTAAATCGGGCAGCAACCTCTGATACACGTTCACTACCTTTTGTAATAACAATAAATTGGATAATAACCAAAATAATAAATACAACAAAACCAACCAAAGGATTGTCTCCGATAACGAAGGAACCAAAGGTATCTACTACACCGCCGGCATCCGCTTCGGAAAGAATCGATCTAGTAGTGGATACACTGATACCTAGGCGAAATAAGGTAAGCAATAGTAATAAAGAGGGAAACACGGAGAACTGCAATGTTTCCGTTGTATTCATCGCTACAAGGATTACAATTAGTGCTAGAGACATATTCAATAAAATAAGTATACTTAATAACCACCCTGGCAGTGGAATAATTAACATAACAACAATGGAGATAACTCCTAATAAAACAAATAGATCTCTAGATTTCATTTTCTTGCAACTCCTTTATATCCAACTCACACTTCACTCCACGACTTATGCCTTTTTCTGCACACGATACACATAAGCCAGTATCTCAGCCACTGTTTTAAAATATTCTTCTCCAATAACTTGATTTATTTCTACCTCATTATATAATGCTCTTGCTAAAGGGCGATTTTCTACCATCATGATATCATGGTTTCTTGCAACGTCCTTTATCCGCATCGCAACAAAATCAACCCCTTTGGCAACAACATACGGTGCGTCTGCCTTGTCTTCATCATATTTCAACGCAATCGCGTAATGGGTTGGGTTGGTAATCACTACATCTGCATTGGGAATTTCACTCATCATCCGCTGCATGGACATCTGTCGCTGTTTCTCTTTGATCTTCGATTTAATTAAGGGATCACCTTCGATATTTTTATGCTCATCTTTGATATCATTTTTGGACATTCTATTTTGCTTTTCGAAATCATACTTTTGATAACTGTAATCAAGTATAGAAATAATAAGTAAGGCGATGGCAGTAGCCAGCCCCATTTGGATCGTCAATTGCCCAAAGAATGCTAACGAAATGTTGACTTCATTATACGTTAACATCATAATCTCTCCACGATTCATCCAAATAATCGAGAAAGTGATAGTAGCAATAACTGCAATTTTCAACACAGATTTAACCAGTTCTACAAGTGCCCTTGCAGAAAAAATTCTTTTTGCCCCTTGGATAGGGTCAATTTTGTTTAATTTCATTTTTAATGGTTCTGTTGAAAATAGAAAACCAAATTGTAAGAAATTCGAAGCTAGACCTGCGACGACAGCAATTAACATAATTGGTGCTAGTACCAGTGCGATCTGTGAAACCACATCGATAAACATTTTATGTATCTCAATTGCCGTCACCTCATGGTGGATATACTCCGTAAACGACTTATTGTACATCTCTGTCATGGCATTTTTTAATGAATTGCCAATCACTAACAAAATGATAAATACAAAGAATAACAAAATGGCCGTATTTACATCCTGACTCTTTGCTACTTGTCCTTTCTTTCTTACATCCTGTCGCTTCTTTGGGGTTGCCTTTTCTGTTTTTTCACCAGCAAAATATTGCAGATTTAATGGTAAACGCATAGTTAGCCTCCCCCAAGTATTTGCATAAGGTTTTGCATCGATTCTAGAGTAAATTGAAATAACCGTTGGACGATAGTAATATAAAAGGCCATAAATACAAACAAAGTTGCAAAAGATACCAAGATCTTCAAAGGAAGTCCAACCACAAAAACATTCAACTGTGGCACTGTCCTTGCGATCATCCCTAAAGCAACATCCACCAAAAACAAACAACCGACAATCGGTAAAGCCAACTGAAAGGCCATTAAAAACATCTGACTAAACACTTGTAAAATAAATTCCGGATTATCCAACTGGATCGGCTGGTCTAACTGCAATGCTTCAAAACTATACATCACGCCATTCAGAAACAAGTGATGGGCGTCCACTGTTAAAAGAAACAAAATCGCAATGGTATAAAAATACTGGCCGATGATCGGACTTTGGGCGCCTGTCTGTGGATCCACCACATTGGCTATGGCAAAGCCCATTTGAAAATCGATAAATCCTCCGGCTATTTGAATCGCCGTGAGAATAAGAAATGCCAGTAAACCTAGCATTAAGCCGATAAGCGCCTCTTTTAAAGCTAACAGCAAGAACATACCGTCAACGGCTAGTTCCGGTATATCCAATGCATAAAACGTAACCCAAGCAATGAAGAAACCGACCCCTATCTTCAACTGAGCTGGAATATTTCGGTAAGAAAAAATTGGTACTGTTGCCAAAAAAGCCATAATCCTTATTAAAATTAAAATAAAAGCAGGTAATTGATTGATATTTAACAATTCCAACATCGTCTATCTCACAAACTGATTGATGTTTTGAAAAATATTAGAAGCAAATTCAACCATGGTGGCTAACATCCATGGACCGAAAAATACAATCCCCAGTAATACAGCAACAATCTTTGGAATAAAGGCAAGTGTCTGCTCTTGGATCTGCGTGGTTGCTTGAAAGACACTGACTAGCAAGCCGACCACTAATGCCAGTAACAGGAGTGGGCCAGTAACCATTAATATTGTATAAATTCCCTGCTCTGCTAATGAAATAACTGTTTCACCACTCACTTGTTAAACATCCCTTTCCTATACATCCTAAAGTGCATGAATATCCTTATAAGTGCGAGTTCAAAAAGTTCGGTAAAAAGGACCAAGAAGTTCTAGGCGGCGCAGACTTTGAGCCACGGAGCGTATGCTTTTAATACGTGAGTAGCGGAAAAGCAAGCCAACGCAGAAATTCGCCGTGTCATTTTTATCGGACTTTTTGAATATCCCCTACAAAGGTAAAAAACCATCTAGTAAGGAACGGGTAATCAAATACCACCCATCCACTAATACAAATAATAATATTTTAAACGGCAATGAAATCATCACTGGGGGCAACATCATCATCCCCATTGACATCAATACACTTGCAACGGCCATATCAATTACCAGAAATGGCACAAAAATCATAAATCCCATTTGGAAGGCTGTCTTGAGTTCACTGATCGCGAAAGCCGGCACTAATGTTGTTAGTGGAATATCCTCAAGTGACTCCGGCCGATCCATTTCGGCATAATTCATAAACAAAGCTAAGTCCTTTTCCCTTGTATGTTTAGACATAAATTCCTTAATTGGCATGCTGGCATTATCGTAGGCTTCCTCTAGTGTTATTTCCTCATTAAACAATGGCTGCAGCGCATCTTGGTTAATTTCCTGAAAAGTCGGTGCCATAATAAAGAATGTCATAAACAAAGCAAGTCCTATCAATACTTGGTTTGGCGGCATCTGTTGGGTAGCAAGTGATGTTCGAACAAATGATAATACAATAATAATTCGGATAAAACTCGTCATTAAGATTAATAGACTTGGAGCAATAGCCAGTACGGTTAAAAGCAGTAACAGTCGAACCGATGTCGAAATATTACCAGGGTCACTGCCTGAGAATACATCAATCAGACTAATGATCATGGTCTTTTTCTCTTTCTTTCCATTTTTCGAATGCCTTTCTGCGACCGTCTTTCATACTATTTATCTCCTTATTAAATAAAGTGGAAAAAGCCTTGGTATTTTCCTCGCTGTTAGGTTCTTGATTCATATTCCACAACTTTGTCTTTAGTTTATCTAGTGACTCATTTGGTTCACTTTCTGCTTCTAACTGTTCAATGGTTTTCCCGTCGGTAATTTCCATTAATAATTCGATGTTGTCCCCTACACCAACTACAAAATAACGATTGCCTATCTTAATGATTTGAATTGTTTTGTTAGGCCCTAAGGAAATGCCACCGTAATTCTCCACTATTTGCTGCCGCTTGAATAACTTGTTCTTTTTCTGGAGGAACTTAGAGATAAAAATAATAATAGCAATAACCACTGCCAATGCTAATACTAAACGAAGCAGACTACTTAGGAAGCTGGGGTTAGCCTCTTCCATCACCGGCTCCTCTTGACCTTGGTCGACATTATTTGGTTCTTCTTGTTCTGACGGCGCCTGTTCTTGATCAAACATATCGTTTACCATAGCTGCAGACTCGATGTAAGAACCTGAGAACAGCCAAGCCATACTAAAGATACAGAACAAGATTTGAAAGGATATTTTTTTCACCTGATTACCCCATTGCTTTAGAAATGGCTTCAATCACGCGATCTGCTTGGAATGGCTTAACGATAAAATCTTTCGCTCCTGCCTGAATGGCATCAATGACCATTGCCTGTTGTCCCATTGCTGAACACATAATAACAGTCGCATCCGCATGAAGACTTTTAATCTCTTTTAGTGCAGCAATGCCATCCTTTTCTGGCATAGTAATATCCATGGTAACTAAATCTGGTGTTAGCTCTTTATACTTGTCGACTGCTTCCTGCCCATCTTGAGCTTCTCCTACTACTTCATATCCATTTTTTGTAAGTATATCCTTGATCATCATTCGCATAAAAGCTGCGTCATCTACTACTAATACTTTTTTTGCCATAGTTATCTACCTCTCTTAATATCTATTTTAATTGTTGGATTCGATCTACTTTGCTAACTATTTCTGTCAAGCGCACGCCAAAGTTCTCATCAATTACTACTACTTCGCCTTTGGCAATTAATTTCTGATTTACTAATATATCTACTGGTTCTCCGGCAAGTTTATCCAATTCAATAATCGACCCTGAAGACAATTCCAATATTTCTTTCACGGAACGTTTCGTTCTGCCAAGCTCCACAGTTACTTGTAATGGAATATCCATTAATAGATCTAAATTACGTTGTTCATGTTGAGGCAGTTCTACCTCTTCAAAACTAGAAAAAGCTGCCGTTTGTGCTGGTTTAACAGGGGTTGTCTGTTGATTTTCTATATGTATAGGCGTCTGTTCTTGTGGTACAGTCTGTTGAATGGTGGCTTGACCAGCTGGCTCTGCCTCGCTAACAACAGGCTCCTCTGTGACTGCTTCTTCACTTGCACTTGTATCAACTAACTCTTCAGTCAAAGATTCTGCTGCTGTATCCACTTTTTGTTCTGGATACAATAGTTCATCTACCAATTCTTTCGCAAAAGAAACAGGTAATAATTGCATAATTTTAGAATCGATTAACGTGCCAATTTTTAACTGAAAAGAAACTTTAATCAATAAATCATCATCTGGTGTTAGCTTAGGTGACTCTTCTTTCGCTACGTCCATCACTGAAGTAACTGGCGGTGAAATATCCACTCTTTTATTGAATATAGTTGACATGCTTGTTGCAGCTGTGCCCATCATCTGGTTCATCGCTTCCTGAACGGCACTAAGATGAATATCATTCAATTCCGTTGATTCTGGATTGCCTTCTCCACCTAACATCAAGTCTGCAATAATCGCTGCATCATTGGACTCCAGCACAAATAAATTCGCACCTGTAAAACCATCTGTATATTTTACTTCAATACCGACATATGGTACGGGAAATTCATTTGCTAACTCTTCCTTCTTAATGGTAGTTATAGTTGGTGTCGTGATATCCACTTTTTGATTTAAAATAGTGGCCAATGTAGTGGCCGAACTTCCGAAGGATATATTGCCGATCTCTCCTAAGGCGTCTGTCTCTATTGAGGATAGATACTCATTGGCGGAAGATGTCTCATTATCATCACTGTCAACCGATCCATTAAGTAACGCATCTATCTCGTCTTGGGATAACATTCCATCGTTCATCATCCTAATCCCCTCCCTTGAACTCTTCTAATACTTGTACAGCCATTTTTTTCTTTTTCTTGCCTGGCTGCACCAAAAATTTTGGTTTTTGATCAACAAATAATGTCAATTCCTGATCTACTGCTTGATCTAATCTAATTGTATCCTCTATACCTAATGATAAAAATTGTTCTAAGCTGATCTTTGTCTTTCCTAATAGAACCGATAGATTTACAGTTGTCTGTTTAATTTGATGATTTAATGCTGAATATTCTTCTGGCTTTCTTTCGATATTTGCCTCGTTCTGCATCCAATAGTGGGCTGATAATTTAGGCATAATCGGCTCTAGAACAACATGAGGAATACAGATATTGATCATTCCGCTGCTGTCACCAATCGTTGTATCTAAGGATACAACGACTACAGTTTCGTTTGGTGAAACCAATTGTAAGAATTGGGGATTGACTTCAAAATCCTCAAGGACCGGATCGATTTCTGAGACAGACATCCATGCCTCTCTCAGGTTATCCATAGATTTCTCAAACAGCTGAGACATTAAGGTGGTTTCAATTTCGGTCAGGTTATCAATCTTATTGACACTGTTTCCTTTACCGCCCAGCAAGCGGTCTAACATGGCATAGGCTATATTCGGGTTGAATTCAAAAATAATTCTGCCATCAAGTGGTTCGACACTATAGACATTAAGAATTGTTTTTGCTGGGATAGAGCGGATAAATTCCTCATACGGAATTTGATCCACTGAAGTTACTGCGATATGAACATATGTCCTTAATTGAGCAGAAAAATAGGTGGATAATAGCCGAGCGAAGTTATCGTGCATCCTGCTGATACTTCTTATCTGATCTTTAGAAAATCGCAAAGCCCGTTTGAAATCATATACTTTTACTTTTTTATCTTTTTCTTCTTCTTTTAATTGATCGGCATCCATTTCTCCAGAGGATAATGCGGATAATAATGCATCAATCTCATTTTGTGAGAGTATCTCTTCTGCCATTCTTCCACCTCCATTTCGGAGCTACATCTATTGAAGCACTTTATTAATAACTAGTACCTCGGCAATTTCTCCATCTTCCATATGGGCATTCATAGCTGTTTTCATATTCTCTTCTAAACTGCTTAAATCTTCTTTGAAGTCCTTGGCTGACAACTCAGCTGACTGTTTTATAAATTCATTTTTAATTTGAAATTCTCTCTTTTCAATTTCCTCTAACCCCTTAGTAGAATCAGTAATAAATTGAAACTGAATCAAGACAAACTTCCCATCTGGCAAATCTGTCCGAATCTCTTCTGTTGTGTAGGAATTTTCCACCATCTCGTCAAGGGTCATACCGCTGCTTGTCTGCTCTGGTTCATCGCTTAAAACAATGTATAACGCACCTGCTCCTGCACCAACAATAATAAGCAGTGCACTGACTAAGATTTTGATTAATTTAGAACTCATGACCCTGTTCACCTACCTCTTGTGGAAAACGAAATAAGCCTATTTCTTTATAGAATGCAGTGACCAATTGCTTTACTTCTTTTCCTGACTCTTTTACAAAAACTTTCTTATTATTGACCAGAGTGATTGTTGTATCGGGTAATTCTTCGACCCGTTCAATATAAACAGCATTAATCGTTAATTTTTGGTTATTTAATTTGGTTAAGGTAATCATACATGCAGGAGGGTTAAGGAGAGCATCCTTAACCCTCTTCCCCCTTTTTTATCGTTTCAGATTAACAAGCTCCTGCAGAATTTCATCCGACGTAGTAATAATTCTTGTATTTGCCTGAAAACCGCGCTGTGCCGTGATCATTTCGGTAAATTCTTCTGATAAGTCGACGTTAGACATCTCTAAAGCACCCGATACGAGAGCTGCTGTACCATCTGATTCTGGTTGAAAATAGATACTATTATTTTCTCCGGTTTCAAATTGCCCAGCATTTTGTGATGTTTGATACATATTAGCGCCAACTTTCTCTAAACCGCCGGCATTAGAAAATTTACTTAAGGCGATTTGCCCAGCTACTCTTGTTTCCCCATTTTCTAAATAGGTAACCAAGCCATTACTTTGGATACTTAAACTGCTTGCCGATTCAGGAATTTGAATCTGACCGACAGTGGTGTGATCAATATCATCAATAGATGAGGGTTGAGCACCATTCGTTGAGAAACCCATTAAATATTGGCCATTAGGATTGACAACGTATCCATCATCATCTAAATATAGATTACCAGCTCTAGAATACTGAATCTCTTCCTGACCGCCAGGATATCTAGCAAAAACTAACATCCCATCCCCTTCTAACTGAATATCAAGCGGGCGTTCTGTCGTCTGCCGGTTACCACCTGTATGAATATTGTCGATCGCACCTAATTGGACACCTGTTCCAACCTGAGATGGATTTAGACCACCACGGATATCTGTTGGAGCACTTGCTCCTGACATAGGCTGACTCATCATATCTTGAAAAGTTACCCGGCCTTTTTTAAATCCTGTTGTATTTACATTCGCGATATTATTGCCGATGACATCCAACTTTGTTTGAAAACCTTTCATTCCTGAGATACCTGCATACATTGAACGTAACATAATTGATTCTCTCCTTTTCTTATTCCATTACACTGCTTCTGTCATTCTGCAGTGGTCGGCTTCCCTGTTGGGTCCAGCCTAGTCTAATAGAATAGTTCCATTAATATTAGTGAAAATTTTACTATTCATTTCTTGCTTATCTAATGCAGTAATCACCGTTTTGTTCTGCGCGTTAACAATTAACCCTGCATTATCCAAAAGCACTAAAGACTCCTTAACCCCTTTTTGCTTGGCTTCTTCTAATTTCTGCTCCATTTGAAACCACTTATCTTCGCTTATTGCAATATTTCTTGTCCGTAACCTCTCGTTGGCATGTTTACTAATTGTAATGGATTGCTCACTTTTTAGAACCTTTGCAAAAGAGCTGGCTACTGGCTGCGGCTTTGCTGCCGGTTTTGGACTTGCAATAATGGGAGGATGGTAAGCATGAATTCTATTCTCCATCTTGGGACTCCCCTGCCTCTTCTGAGATATCAGAGATCTTAAGAATCTCATCGGTATATATTTTGGTGCCATCTTGTAATTCTATCACTGCATAACCTTGATTTTGGGAGATGGATGTAACTACACTCTCTACCATTTCTTTCGGTTCCGCAACCTTCCCTGTTTCTTCATCTATCTTATAGTACGACACTTGCTTGCCTATTAAATGACTATACTGGATTACAGGTGAGACCATTTGGTTACCGACTAGAAGCTCAATGGATCGAGACATATTCATCAATTGTTCTAATGAAGAAAAAGTAGCCATTTGTGAGATAAATTCCTTATCGTCCATCGGATTCAAAGGATCTTGATTTTGCAATTGAGTCATTAATATTTTTAAAAATTCATCTTTTCCTAGATTGCTGCTCACTTGCCTCTGATTAGTCTGGTTATTCAGATAATACGTTGGATCAATCGATGTCACATGATTCACCTACACTTTCATTTCCATCAGTATCTCATGAAAGTCTTGTGCACTCTCATCAAATGATGGGTTTTCTTTCGGTTGGTCTTGCTGCTCTTCCTGCTCTTGTGAGTCATCTTGGTCTTTGGTCAGGTTTTCCGTCGTCTGTGAAGCAATTGCTTCCTGCCTTTCAATCGTTACTTGCTGCGGACTGAATAAGTGGCGCAACTGGTTCATATTTGTTTCTAATAACTCCTTGGTAGTTTGTGAAGTTACCAACATCTTGACCATCATCTCGCCATTCATTTGTACGAGCCTCACCGTAATATCTCCAAGATTTTCCGGGCGCAATTGAATAGTTAGTTGGGAGTTGCCATTAGCAAACTGCATAAAATTACTTTTTTGCATTACTCGCTGAAATTGTTGAATCAATTGGTTTTGTACCGCTTGTTGTTCTGTATTTGTCTGTTGCAAATGAATCACATAATGCTGAGCCTTAGACATTAATGGTTGTTGATATATAAAAGAAGAGTCTGTCTGTCTGCTGCCCAGTGCTTCCATACCTTTTGTCTGCTCTAATGCATGTTTGATCCATTTCGTTATATCTTGTGCTGTGACTTCTTTTGTATAACCAGTTTGTGATGACATGCTCTTCCTAGTCTGATAGTTGATCAGTAACTTATTCCATACCGCCTTTTCCTGCTCTGTCCATTTGGTTTCTGCAACAAAATTTATTACTTTCTGTGCAGCCGGATTGAGCTGTATCCAGCGCTCTAATAGTATTAACATGTGTTTTGCCTCTGTAGGTGACACTTGGCTGTTCTGCTGGCTGCTGCTCCATTTGTTTAATACAGCTTCCAATGCTTGGACGAATGCCGGCAGATGAAGTTCTTGTTCCGGTTGATTTACTTCTGCTTCTATCAAAGGAAAGAGTGCTTCTATCTTCTGGTCTGACTGAACCGCTTGTTTTAAGACGGGGATCAGCTGCAGAAGTTCGATTTCCTCTGCTGCGATCATCTCTTGCAGCCCCTCTTCTGACATATCGATGGACAAACTTTCTAGCAATTGCTGTAAGACAGGTAATAATGCTTGTTCTAGATTAGAAGATTGAACTAAGAACTCTGGTAACTCTTCCAGCTCTTCAGGCACTGTTGACACTTTTGTTTCATCTGGTTTTATTTCCAGCTCTTCTGTCTTTGGTTCTTCCGTTTTCTCTGACACTTCTGATCGTTTGGCCTCACTGATCGCTGCAATCTCTTCTAAGGTATTTCCATCCTTAAGCAGGCTTATTACTTCTTCTTTTGTTAAGTACAAGCCTTGTAACGAAGGTAGAGACACGACCTCTCCTGTGTCCGCATGCAATAATTGTCTGATCGATAATGCTGGTGTTAAGTCTCCTAGTTGCTGCTGTGTTTGACTTTCAAGCACATGTTGAAAAGACTGAACTTGTCCTCTAATCAATGGGTTACTGGCCGCTGTTGTATGAAACAATTCCATCCCAGCATTTCCTGACATTGCAAATACATCCGTTAGTTTCATCCTTTCTGATTCACCTCCTTTCAACAGGCCTATTCTATTATTCTTGTGAGGCTAGCAGGCTGGCATAATTAGCCGCAACCTCCACGTCCATTTGGGCAAAGATTTTGCCTCTTGTTTCAGAATCCAACATATTTAAAAGTGGAAGGGCGATATCATCTGCTAGATTCTCAATAATTGGTGCTGCCTCTTTCGGTTTCATAGAAAGAAATGACTTGGACAATTCTTTGATATGCTGATCTTCTTCCTGTTCTTCTTCTGTTTCTTCACTGCCGTTTAATTCAACCGTTTCGGTAGACAAAGTTGCGACCTCTTCCTCTAAGCCAGTTATTGTGTCTTCCCTTGCTCCCAACTCTGCTTCCAGTTCTTCTACCTTTGTCTCTAACTGCTCAATTGATCTATCTCTTTGGGTGATCTGGTTCTCATAGTATGCTTCCTCATCAGTTGTGACAAGTTCTTGGATAAAGGGAACCTTATTCAAGGCTTCTTTTGTATGTTTGGCAACGTCCACACCCATTACTGCTAAGATAATTACAGTAATGATAATGGCGAAAAGGAGAGGAACGATAATGACGATCAACCATTGTAAAACACCTGGTTTTTTTTCTGTATTTGTAGATGACTTTTTAGCCATGACCTCACCTTTCCTTACTTATGCATAAACTGTCTTAATGATATTTCATCCATCATTAAGGCTTCATTTCTTTTTTCGATCTGATAAGAAGCTTCTTTTTTCTTTTCGATAATTTTGTCGATCTTCTTTACTTCGATATAGTCCTCTGACACCTTTTCTTGTAATTTCTGCATCTCACCCCTGGCTTGATCTACCTTTTGCTGCACTTGCAAAATGGCTGGTGTCAGAAAATGCAAATATTGGTGATAAGAACTTAAGGTTGCGATCTTTGTTGGCTCAACTAATGATTTTTTATAGGCTTCTTCAATCGATTCTTTCTGCTTCAATAGTTCATATAGGTGCTCCGCGTGTTCTTCAAATACAGCAACTGACTCCTTATATTTCAGTTCCGTCTGTTGTTTTTGATTATCTCTAAACCGTCTAATTTTCTCATAACCTTGCCACTCTTCCATATTGCCCTATCCTTTCGTGATCAAAGTCTTCATTCTTTCCATTATCTGATCTGGTTTGACCTGCTCATCTATTCCTTGTTTTAAAAAGTCCATTATTTCTGGATGCATGCGAATGGATTGATCTACCATCCGGTTCGAGCCTTTTTTATAGGCACCAATTTGAATTAGCTCTTCATTATCTTCATATGTAGCTAACATCGTACGCAGTGATTGCACAATCTGCAGCTGTTCTTTCGATACAACTTCATTCATTACACGGCTCACCGAATGAAGTACATTGATGGCCGGGAATTGACCTTTTTCTGCGAGCTTTCGATCCAAAATAAAGTGGCCGTCTAAAATACCACGGGTCGTATCCGCAATCGGTTCATTAAAGTCGTCACCATCTACAAGCACTGTATAAAATCCTGTAATCGAACCTTTGTCACTTGTTCCTGCACGTTCTAGCAAAGAAGGCAGTAAGGCGAAAACAGATGGTGTATATCCTTTCGTAGTAGGCGGCTCGCCGATTGCCAAACCTATCTCGCGCTGTGCCATTGCGACCCTGGTAACTGAATCCATCATCAGGTTAACGCTATACCCTAAATCCCGGAAGTATTCGCTAATGGCAGTGGCCGTATAGGCACCTTTGATTCTCATTAAGGCTGATTGATCCGAAGTAGCCACCACCACAATCGACTTCTTCAATCCTTCTTCCCCTAAATCCTTCTCCATGAATTCTTTTACTTCGCGTCCCCGTTCACCGATCAGGCCTATGACATTAATATCAGCTTCACTGTTTCGGGCAATCATCCCCATAAGCGTACTTTTACCTACACCACTACCTGCAAATATCCCAACTCTTTGCCCCTTTCCAACAGTGAGCATAGCATCTATCGCTCGGACACCGATTGGAATAGCTTCCGTAATTCGTGGTCTTTCTAAGGGATTCGGAGGAGCTTGTTCAGTTGGATACTCTTTTAAGCCTTTCGGTAAAGGGGTGCCATTTAGCATTTCGCCTGTTGAGTCAAGTACACAGCCAATTAGAGAACGGCCAACCTTGATTTGTAATGATTGTTTGGTTGCTTCAACCAGACAGCCAGAAGCGATGTTTTGTACGCTCGTATAAGGCATTAACAGCACCTTCTCTTCATAAAAACCGATGACTTCTGCTCTGATTTTTCTCCCAGCTTGCATAGTGTGTATATAACAAAGTTCACCTATCCTGGCTTCTGGCCCTTTTGCTTCAATTAATAGCCCTATAACGCGATCCACTTTCCCATAGCGCTTATAGGTATCAACCTGCTCTACTTCATTCAACACTTTCGTGACATTCACTAGTAATTTCCTCCGTTACTTTGGACAAGTGATTGCGAATTTCATCCAACTGACTGTCAATCGAAGCATCTACCTTGCCAAATGGTGTTTCGATCATGATTTGCTGCTTGTTCTCACTCATGATTGGGTAGATAGAAAAACCTGCTTGATGGTGAACAATCGCCGCCAACTCCTCTTTCTGTTCGACAAACATCGGATATACCTCATTTGGTACATATAATTTGATCTCAGGATGGTCCTTCACCTGGTGGATGAGTGCCTGAGCAACTGGGAAAAACTGTTCTTTATTTTCCGTTAGCTCCGTATGTAATACTTTTTCTGCAACTGCCAGTGCGATGTGAATAATGGTTTCATCACTTTCAGAAATGATACGCTGATATTCCTTTTTGGCAATGAATAGTGTCTCTTGGGCTTGATCCAACAATTGCTGAAATTGATGATAGCTATCCTTTTTTCCTTGATCAAAACCTTGCTGATAGCCTTCTTGCTGTGCCTGCTCCACATAGGAGATCCGTTCTTGCTCCCAATTACTCCGCCACGACTCCATCTTTTGCATCGCTTGTTCTTGCTCTATTGTTATTTTTTGCTGCAAATCATGCAGTTCTTGCTGTTTCTTTTGGATTTGTTTTTCTATTTGATCGACTGCTTCCTGTTCGTTAACAGGTTGCTGATCTGGTTCTTGCTTGGTTATTCGAACGTCTCTTAAAGGGATAGAATAATCAGACAATGATATCATCTCCTCCGCCACGGGCGATCACAATCTCTCCAATCTCTTCTAATCTTCTAATGACAGAGACAATTCTTGATTGTGACTCCTCCACATCACGTAAACGAACAGGTCCCATATATTCCATTTCTTCCTTAAATGTCTCTACCATACGGCTGGACATATTGCTGAAGACAATTTCCTTCACTTCATCACTAGCCACCTTTAATGCTAAGCGTAAATCATCGTTGTCCACTTCACGAATAACACGTTGAATCGCACGATTATCGAGGATAACAATATCTTCAAATACAAACATACGTTTCTTAATCTCTTCAGCCAATTCTGGGTCTTCAACTTCCAATGCCTCTAAGATCGTTCGCTCTGTGCCTCGATCTACTCCATTCAGCACCTCAACTACAGCTTGAATTCCGCCAGTTTGCGTGTAATCCTGTGAAACGGTCGTTGATAATTTTCTTTCTAACACTTGTTCTACCTCAGCGATAATCTCTGGTGAAGTAGAGTCCATCAATGCAATCCGCTTAGCAATGTCGGCCTGCATTTCTGGTGCCAATTCCGATAATATTTGGGAAGCCTGTTCGGAATCTAAGTAAGAGAGAATCAGTGCTATTGTTTGCGGATGCTCATTTTGAATAAAGTTAATAATTTGATTAGGTTCTGCCTTTCGGGCAAAATCAAATGGCTTTACTTGTAAAGAAGAGGTTAGACGATTCAGAATTGCTTGTGCCTTTTCTTCACCTAGAGCCTTCTCAAGTACAGTTTTGGCATAGCCGATCCCACCTTGTGAAATGTAATCTTGAGCCATCGTGATTTCATGAAACTGTTCTAAAATTTCTTCTTTTTGATCGCCATCCACTTTTTTTACAGAGGAGATTTCTAACGTTAATTTTTCAATCTCTTCTGGTGTTAAATGTTTAAAAACTTGAGCCGATACATCTGGGCCAAGAGAAATTAATAAAATAGCTGCTTTCTGCTTTCCAGTTAATTCTTTCCTTTTAGCCAAAATTATTATCCCCCTTTAATCTTCTGACAGCCAAGTCCGCAATAGTTTAGCAAAATCTTCTGGCTTATCCTGCGCATATCTCTCTAATTGTTTTCGTCTGACATTGGTATCCGAATCGTCATTCGTTTCCATTGGCGGTACTGTCTGCTCAAATGTGGACGGAATTTCTGGGGAATCAATTTCGACTTCCTCAATTATTTCTTCATATTCCTCTTCTGACTTGCTTCTGCGCCATAACCAAATAACCACAATAATCGCTATTAATACAGCTGCTCCAGCTATATAAACCCATAAAGGAATACCCGCTGCAGGAGTTGGTGCTTCCGTCGTTTCCATTCCTTCAAACGGTTGAAACACAATCGATACTTTTTCTTCTGGTTCAAATTCTCCATAAGATTTATCAATGGAGGTAGTAATAATCGAATTTAAGATCGAGGCAATACTTTCTTCTACAGCCACTTGCTCTTGTGCTGTTAATTGTTCGATTGCCCCATTCTCCAGCTGACGGGTATTATCCACAGCCACCTGAACTCCCAAGTCTCTGATCTTGTATGGACTTTCGATGATATCTCTTTGAATTCGATTCATTTCATTGTTAACCGATTCTTTCACCATTTCATAGTCTCCGACATTACCTTCCGTACCAGCAGGATAATTCGCAATTTCACCATCCCCTACCCCAGCTGCCCCTTCTTCAGGAGGAGCTCCGGTAAATGATTCAGTAATTGTCTCTACACTGACAGGTAATGTCTCGTTATCTTCGTCTACTGGTTCAACTAGCTCTTCCATCCGTTGCTCTTGGGTAAAGTCGATATCGGCTGTGGCAGAAATAGCAACCTTATGCATACCAATCATGGAACCTAACATTCGTTGTACATTGCGCTCTATGTCTCTCTCAATATCGTTTTTTATTTGCTGCTGAGAGGTATATGTTTGATCTGCACCAAAGTTATTTTGATTATTCATGTCAAAATACTCAAAATGTTGATTCATAATGACGATATTATCAGTAGAAAGATTCGGAACCGATTTGGAAACCAAATGATACAATGCATTGACCTGGCTTGGTTCAAATTGATATCCAGCTGCCGTTTGAATCATAATTGCGGCTGAAGCCGGCTGCTGCTGATCGGATACAAACACCGGATCTTCTGGCATGTTCAGTTTGACCTCTGCCCCATTAATACCATCTATTTGTGTAATTAGATTAGCAATCTCTGTCTGCATGGCATCCAGTTTCATGATTTCAAATTCATTATCTGTGACACCCCATGAACTGTTCTCAGCAAAGAATGAGTAATCAATATTGCCACTGTCAGGAATACCTTGGGCTGCAAGATCAACTAATAATGAATCAGCCATGTCTTGCGGAACTTCTACCCCAGTCCCGGCATCGGTGATTTGATAGTTTACCTTTCTTGCCTCAAGTTCTTCGGTGATTTGTCCAACTTCTTGCAATGATAAATCATTATAAAGAACTACCATATCATTTTTTGTTGTGGTAAAGATCGTACCTAGGATGATTACAGCTAAAACTAAGCCAATACCACTCAATAACACGATTCGTTGTTTATTGGATAATGACTTATATGTATTAACTAATTGATCCCGGGTCTGTTTTATTTTCTCTTTCATGTTCTGCCCCCAAAATCGTTACGTGTTAGGATCTGTCTACTAAACCTCTTAAACTTGCATTCTCAAAATCTCATTATAAGCGTCCACCGCTTTTCGCTGTATTTCAACTCCAGCTTGCAATGTGACACTTGCCTTCTGTGCTGTCACCATCACATCATGCAAATCTTCGATCTCTCCTCTAGCCAACGCTTCTGTTTTTTGGTCTGAGGCCATTTGTGCCTGATTGATGTGTTCTATTGCATGCTTTAGCTGCTTTGCAAATGCCTGCTGTGATTCTCCTACCGTTACACGCGGTTCTGAAGTTGGCAGCGGTCTTGCTTGTATATTTTCTAATGAATAGATGTTCATCTTCCACCACACCTTTTAGTTATGTATTATTTTCCTATTTCTAAAGCTTTCATCAACATTGTCTTTGAGGCATTTAGTGATGTTACATTTGCTTCATAGGATCTTGTCGCACTCATCATGTCAACCATTTCTTTTAATGGATCAACATTTGGCAAGGCAACATATCCTTCTTCATTTGCATCTGGGTGATTAGGATTGAACACCATTTTAAATGGTTCTTCATCTTCTATGATTTGTGCTACCCTTACACCTTTATTAGTAGACTCGCTGCCAGACTGCAACCTAGACAACGCTGAAGAAAAGGTTTGGCCTCTTTCCCCAAGAACAGTCATTTTCCGCTGATAAGGTTCATAGGTACCATCTGGATTAAGGGTTGCCCGTGTTGTATCCGCATTAGCTATGTTAGAGGAAATAGTGTCCATTCTTAACCGTTGTGCCGTTAGCCCGCTAGCACTCGTATTAATCGCTTGAAAAAATGTCATCATTAATTACCTCCTCTAATTACGCTTTGCAAACTGTTAAATTTACCGTTTATACGATCAACAAGTGCTTGGTAATGAATTTGGTTCTTTGCCAATTCCGTCATTTCTTGATCAATATCGACATTATTGCCGTTATGGTTGTATGTAGTATTTGAATTCGACACAATTCTAAATGAACTTTGTTCTGACGAAAAATCCAGGTGACGCGAGTCTGTCCTTTTCGCTTGAAATTGATTCGTTAATTCTGACTTTAATAGATCATTAAATACGGCTTTTTTTGCTTTATAATTTGGTGTATCTACATTTGATATATTATTAGCAATCGTTTGGTTATTTACTGAAGTATAATGTAATGCTTTTTCTAGTTGTTGAATGGTGCCACTAAACAAACTCATAAAATCCTCCTTTTTATGATTCGACGGTCACAATATGTATCCATTTATCAAATATTGTAAAGTAAAAATTGACTATTGTCTATGACTATTCGTCATATTTTTATTAAATTATTACAATTTTTTTAAAAATTGATCCATTATTACTATTATTTTTTAACAAAAACGACAATCAGTAAGTAATTATACCCTTTACAAAAAATAAAACAAGTAAAAAGTAATATAAAAAAAGGAAAATTCCCTATAAAAATTCGCTATAATTTAACAAAAACTGCTGAAAACTTATCTAAAAAACTGTTACATGTAAAAAAGCTAGGATTTATCGTCAATTTCACACGACAAAAGACCTAGCTTCGCTTATGTGTTTATTCATTTTAAAATCATTATATAAGAGAGTCAACCAGAATTCCTATAGATCGTGCTGCTTGTCAGAATATGCTGGTTTAAAAACAACCTCTATTAAGAAGTCTATTTCACTTAGGTAAGCATTTTTGCATTTCCTTTTCAAACATAAAGAGTATTGTTGACCGTTGCACTGACTGTTAAGAAATGGTGTGTTGTTGCTGTAATTCATCCAGGAATTTCTCATTTAATACCTTTAGGTAGGTTCCCTTCATCCCTAATGAACGTGATTCAATAACACCTGCACTTTCTAGTTTGCGTAAGGCATTAACAATCACCGATCTGGTAATCCCTACACGATCAGCAATCTTACTAGCAACGAGTAAGCCTTCTTTGCCATCCAGTTCTTCAAAAATATGAACAATAGCCTCTAGTTCACTATACGATAAGGAACGGATTGCCATTTGTACAATGGCAGTACTTCTTGCATCTTCTTCGATTGCTGCAGACTTTTCATAAAGGATTTCCATCCCGACAACAGTTGCCCCATACTCCGCTAAGATAAGGTCATCATCTCCAAAGCCATCAGATAACCTGCTGAGAATTAGTGTCCCTAAACGTTCTCCTGCCCCGATAATAGGAACGATAGTTGTAAGCCCCTGACGGAATAGATCCTTATTCTCTACGGGAAAAGCCGTATATGGGCTGTCTATATCTAGATTCGTAGTAGTAGAGGTGATTTGGAATAGGTTGTCAGTATATTCTTTAGGAAATTGTTTCTCTTCCAGCATTTTTTTCATACGCTCGTTTTCAATTTGCTGGTTAATAGCAAATCCTAATAACTTTCCCTTGCGGCTGACGATAAATACATTGGCAGATATGATATCACGAAGCGTTTCTGACATTTCTTTGAAATCGACGGAATTACCATCTGTTGTCTGCAGAAGCTTATTAATCTCCCTTGTTTTATCTAATAATTTCATTTCGTTCACCATCCAATTTATAAAATAAAATGACTGAGGTCCTTATCTGTAGCAATAGATTTCAACTTCTCATTAACATAGTTTTCAGTGATCTCAATATTGCCTATACCAATATCTGAGGCCTCGAATGATAGTTCTTCCAACAGCTTCTCCAATATGGTGTGCAGGCGTCTGGCACCGATATTATCTGTCTCTTGATTTACTTGATAAGCGATCTCTGCTAATCGATTGATTGCCTCATCTGTAAAGGAGATTGTAATCCCTTCTGTGCCCAGTAATGCTTTATATTGTTTGATTAATGAGTTGGATGGTTCTCCTAGTATTCGCTTAAAATCTGCTACAGTCAATTTCTCAAATTCTACTCTAATAGGGAAACGCCCCTGCAATTCTGGGATCAAATCAGAAGGTTTAGACATATGAAAAGCACCCGCCGCAATAAAAAGCATGTGATCTGTCTTAACTGGACCATACTTCGTCACAATAGAGGATCCTTCCACAATCGGCAAGATATCACGCTGTACCCCTTCTCGAGATACATTCGCAGATTGTTCCTGCTTAACGGCTATCTTATCCATCTCATCAATAAAAATAATCCCTGTTTGTTCTGCCTTCTCCAAGGCCTGCTGTGTAACTTGATCCATATCGATTAATTTCTGGGCTTCTTGATGTGTCAAGGCCTTTCTGGCTTCTTTGACTGGAAGTGTGCGGTTCTTCTTTTTCTTAGGGAAGAGCTGACCAAAAGCATCTTGCATATTCATCCCCATCTGTTCCATACCAGAACCTTGCAGCATATCAAACATATTAGGAGACTGCTCCTCTACTTCAATCGTAACCATCCTGTCTTCTAACTCTCCCAGGTCTAATAAACGTTTCGTTTGCTGGCGCTGTTGCTTAATCGAGTCTTTTTCTGGAGTATCTTCAGTTTCTGCAGTTTGCTGTTGATTAGGATTCATAAAAATTTCGAACGGATTTTTGGCACCATGCTGCCGTTTCTTGCCTGACGGCACAAGTAATTCAACTATTCGCTGATTGGCCTGTTCTTCTGCCTTATCCTTCACTTGCTCGGCCGCTTCCTCTTTCGTCATGCGAATGGCCATTTCCACCAAATCACGTACCATGGATTCAACATCACGCCCAACATAACCAACCTCAGTATACTTGGTTGCCTCGACCTTTATAAAAGGGGCACCAACCAGCTTGGCTAATCTTCTGGCCACTTCTGTCTTACCTACCCCTGTTGGACCAATCATCAGGATATTTTTCGGTACTACTTCATTCCTTAATTCCTCCGGCAGCTGCATACGGCGGTATCTATTTCGCAATGCTACTGCTACTGATTTTTTTGCCTCTTGTTGTCCAATAATATATTCATCTAACTTCGCCACAATTTGTTTTGGAGTCAAGTTCACTGACATTTTGCTCACCTCTAATTATTCAATTTCTTCTAAGATTAATTGATCATTTGTAAACACACAAATTTCTCCTGCTATTTCTAAAGAAGCTTTGGCAATTTCCTTTGCTTCCATATCAGGGGCGTGTTGCTTAAGCGCCCTGCCTGCACTTAAGGCATAGTTTCCTCCTGAGCCAATTGCCAGAATGCCGTCATCAGGTTCAATGACTTCACCAGTACCAGAAATTAATAAGAGCTCATTTTTATCCATTACAATCAACATAGCTTCTAGTTTTCGCAAGTATTTATCATTTCGCCAGTCCTTTGCCAATTCAACGGCTGCCCTTGACAAGTTACCGTCAAAGGTCTCCAGCTTGGCTTCAAAACTTTCAAATAAGGTAAAGGCATCAGCCACTGAACCAGCAAATCCTGCTAGTACTTTATCTCTAAATAGACGCCTTACCTTCTTGGCGGTGTGCTTCATCACAACCTGATTCCCAAAGGTTACCTGTCCATCCCCGCACATAGCGGCTTTACCTTTGTGTTGTATCGCAAATATAGTTGTTGCATGAAATGATCCCATTAAGCCTTCCTCCTATTTACGTGCCCTTGGATGGGCGTGTTGATATACATTTTTTAAGCGTTCTTTTGAAACGTGTGTATACACTTGAGTAGATGATAGATGGGCATGACCAAGCAAATCTTGCACCGCGCGCAGATCGGCCCCATTATCTAATAAATGTGTTGCAAAGCTATGCCTTAGTTTATGCGGATGTAGATCCATCGTTAACGAGGCTTGATCCACAAGCCGGTTCAAAATCGTCCGTACACCTCTTGCACTTAACGGGTTGCCCTTGGCATTCAAGAATAAATAATCTTGAGGCCGACTATTTTTGTTTAACATGGCCGGCCTTGCTGCTTCGATATATTCCAATAATGACTTATAGGCATATTTTCCAAAAGGAACATACCTCTCTTTATTTCCCTTACCCAGCACCAAGACTGTCTGCAATTCTAAATCTACATTCTTCAATTGCAGTTGTACACATTCGCTCACACGAATCCCTGTACCATACAAAACTTCTAATAATGCCTTGTTGCGTTTGCCTAAAGGCGTCGTAGTATCGATCGAGTCAAACAAAAGCTTTAATTCTTCCTGATACATCATATCAGGAATCAGCTGATCTGTTTTCGATAATTGTAGTTGGGCAAATGGGTTGTTGGCCGCGATTCCTTCTCTCATCATAAACTTGAAAAAAGAACGTAAACTCGAGACCTGTCGGTTTACAGATCGCTTAGAAAGCCCTTTGTTGTATAACTCTGTCAAATAGGCTCTAATCATGAAGTAATCTACTTCGTTTATGGCTGGAACATCTTCATTAATCAAGAATTGAATAAAGTTGCTGACATCCTTTTCATACGCCTGGATTGTCAGGGGCGAGGCGTTCTTCTCGATTTGCAAATATTCCAAAAATGAAAGCCAATATTTATTGTAATCCATATGCCACCTCTTAATGCGTTAAAATAGTAACACAATCATTGATAAACTTCAATTCACATCGTTATTAACTAACTGACTACTATTATCTTATCATTGTTTTTCGAATATGAACAATCATTAACAAACGGAACGTACAGCATATTTCTGAAAGGACAAGCATGGAGAGGCATTTTTGTCTATACTTTCTTATAAAGCTCAACCTTCACACATAACTCCTCTCCGTTGTTACACCTGCCTTATCATTATTTTGACTTAATAAACGTGCGAAGGTTCGCTCCTGCCAACCACTTCGCTTTCCATGGGGACGGCCTCAGCTAATTTGAAAAGGAAGATCGCCTTTTCAAGTGGATCTTCAGCTCGTCCTGTTCCCATAGGAGTCTACGCAGTTGCCCTGCGCTGGAAAATAGTTCTACACTTCATGCGAGAAATAGCATCATGGCTGGACGGTCTTTGGGATAGCTTATCTCATTATTTCTGATGGAAGCATTCTATGAAAGAAAATGAACAACATCACCATCAAGGTTCTTTTCATCCTTATACCTACAATCAATGAAGCAACGTTATGGTCAACATCCCTAGTTGTCCAATTCATCTCTAACAAGAAAGTCTCTTTATAGATTGATCCATATTCTTCACTTTCTAAACTTCTGTTCTGTTTATCATTTCTTGATGAATTAGCAGAAGATGTTAAAACTCGCAAACGTTGTAGAAACAGACCATAGCGAAGTCCGACCGTTTCGACTCCGTTGGAAAAGTGACAAGTGCCAAATAAAAACGTAGGGACTGAACGGGCATAACTGAGATAAAGGAATCACGATGAGCTTGTGAATCGATGATGACTTATCGTAGGGCATGACCGGAAGTCACCTAGTATTTGGCACTTACAACTAGACACGGATTCGCATGATCTGAAGATCCATTTTTGTCAAGTGCTCTTCTTGACAAAAATTAGCTGAAGAGCATGCCCCTCGGAAAGCGAAACGGTCAGCCGCAGCGCAACGTAACTGCAAATACCTGTGTCTATGGGGTGCGAAAATAAAAAGAACCGAGGACAGAGCTTTATGATCTGTTCTCGGTTCTTTTTCATATTTACTAACATGCTGGAGGCGATCAGCCTTGTTCTTCTTCTTTATAATCACACTTCGAACATTGTACTTGAGCCTTTTTCTTGTTTTTCTTTTCTACTAGCATAGAGTTACATTTTGGACAGTCTCTTCCTACTGGTTTATCCCATGAAATAAATTCACATTCTGGATAATTATCACAGCCGTAAAATGTCCTTCGCTTCTTCGTTTTTCGCTCGACAATGTTACCTTCCTTACAAGCAGGACATTTCACACCAATCTCTTTTAGAATCGGCTTAGTGTTGCGACAATCTGGGAAGTTTGAGCAGGCAAGAAACTTACCATATCTGCCCATCTTATAGACCATCTCATGACCGCATTTCTCACAGTTGACACCTGCTGGCTCATCGCGGATTTCCACTTTCTCCATTTCTTGCTGGGCTATATCTAAGCGTTTTTCAAAGCCTTGATAGAATTGATCGATGATAGCAATCCACTCGGTTTTTCCTTCTTCTATCGCATCTAGGTCACCTTCCATTTTTACCGTAAAGGCCACATCAATAATTTCAGGGAAAAACTCCTCAATTAGCTTCGTAACAATTTCACCTAGTTCGGTTGGGACAAAGCGACGGTTATCCAAAGCAACATACCCACGGCGCTGAATGGTATCTAGTGTAGGTGCGTAAGTGGACGGACGCCCAATCCCTTTTTCCTCCATTGTTTTGACTAATCTGGCCTCTGTATAACGTGGAGGCGGCTGTGTAAAATGCTGATTTGGAGTGATCTTCTCCGCTTTGACTGTTTCTTCTTCTTGAAGATCAGGAAGCCACTTATCCTTTTGGTTTGTTTGATCATCTGAACTCTCGATATATACGCCCATAAACCCCTTAAACTTGATTTTGGAGCCAGTAGCCCTGAATTCCACCCCATTATTAGTTAAATGAACTGTCATCGTGTCCATTACTGCTGGCGCCATTTGACTGGCAATAAATCGTTCCCAAACTAATTTATATAACTTATATTGATCACGAGACAACGTCTGCTTTAATGATTGAGGATCCCTAAAGGCGTTAGTAGGCCGGATCGCTTCATGGGCATCCTGTGCACCTTCTGAGTTTTTGGCTTTTTTAGCTGCACCGGTATACTCTTTTCCATGGTTTGCCTCAATATATTCTCTTGCTTGTGACTGTGCCGTATCGGAAACCCTAGTCGAATCGGTACGCATATAGGTAATTAAACCTGTTGTTCCTCCCTCACTTCTGCCAAGGTCGATCCCTTCATACAGCTGTTGAGCAACCATCATTGTTTTTCGAGCACGGAAGTTTAGTTTCCTTGCCGCTTCTTGCTGCAGTGAAGAGGTTGTAAACGGAGGCGAAGGATTGCGTTTTCTTTCTCTCTTATTTACTTTCGATACTAAGAAGCTTTTATCATCCAGGCTAGCTAATACTTTATCGACATCTTCTTTTGATTTAAGAGCCTTCTTCTTCCCATCTATTCCATAAAAACTGCCTTCAAAGGCTTGTTTTCCTTTAAAGAAATTGGCATCGATACTCCAATATTCTTCTGGTTTAAAATGCTTGATTTCATTTTCACGATCAATAATCATTTTAACCGCAACAGATTGCACCCGTCCTGCACTTAACCCTTTTTTAACTTTCTGCCATAATAACGGGCTAATATTATAACCTACCAGCCGATCTAAAATTCGTCTTGCCTGCTGGGCATCAACTAAATCCATGTTTATCTTGCGAGGATGCTTGAAGGATTCTTTAACCGCATCTTTCGTAATCTCATTAAAAACAACACGACATTCACTATTCGTATCAATATTTAAACTATGTGCCAAATGCCAAGCGATTGCTTCCCCTTCACGATCGGGGTCAGCTGCCAGGTATATTTTATCAGCTTTCTTAGCAGCTGTTTTTAGTTCTTTTAATACAGGTCCTTTTCCACGAATGGTAATATACTTCGGTTGATAATTATTCTCTACATCGACACCTGTTTGACTTTTTGGTAAGTCGCGTACATGTCCCATCGATGCCTTCACTTTGTATTTCTTGCCTAAGTAACGTTCAATTGTTTTTGCTTTTGCTGGTGATTCCACAATTACAAGATATTGTGCCATATATCCATACCCTCCCAAGAGGTAAAGTCATTTTCATTCTTTTTTATAGTGTATGTTCCCAAAGCTTGGTAAAAATGTGTTTTACACTTATCAAAAAGACCTTTCTCTTTCAATACATTTAATAAAGTCTCCCCCATAACAGCCGGGGTTTCTGCTACTTCAATACCACAGGCATTCATGGTCTTAATTTTTTCTTCTGCCGTTCCTTGACCGCCTGAAATAATCGCACCAGCATGTCCCATACGCTTCCCTGGAGGTGCTGTACGACCGCCGATGAAGCCTACTACAGGCTTTGTCATATTAGCTTTTACCCATTTGGCAGCTTCTTCTTCTGCCGTACCGCCGATTTCTCCAATCATAATTACTGCTTCGGTTTCTGGATCTTCGTTAAATGCCTTTAAGACATCAATGAAATCTGTCCCATTTACAGGGTCCCCGCCAATACCTACTGCAGTAGATTGACCGAATCCTTTTTCTGATAATTGATGAACAGCCTCATATGTCAGTGTTCCTGAACGAGAAACTACGCCAATGTGGCCTTTTTTGTGGATATAGCCTGGCATAATACCAATCTTACACTCTTCAGGCGTAATAACACCAGGGCAGTTTGGACCTACTAGACGGGTCTTCTTACCTTCCATATAGCGTTTAACCTTCAACATATCCATCACTGGAATATGTTCTGTAATACAGATGACCAAATCCAATTCAGCATCTACTGCTTCTATGATGGCATCAGCTGCAAATGGTGCTGGTACATATATGACAGAGGCATTTGCGCCAGTCTGGCTCACCGCTTCTGATACAGTATTAAACACAGGTACACCTTCTACTTCTGTACCACCTTTTTTCGGTGTGACACCCCCAACAATCTGGGTACCATATTCTAGCATTTGCTTTGTATGAAAAAGTGCTGTCGAACCAGTTATTCCCTGCACTAGCACCTTTGTATCTTTATTAATAAAAACACTCATCTGAATGGCTCCTCCTTTTTACTGTCTAGATATTGATTATTGTGCTTCATTTACTAATGCGACGATTTTTTCTGCGCCATCTGCCATCGATTCTGCTGGTGTAATGTTCAATCCAGAATCTGCGAGAATTTGCTTCCCTGCTTCTACATTGGTTCCCTCTAAACGAACAACTAAAGGTATGGTTAAGCCGACCTCTTTGGTAGCTTGTACAACCCCTTCTGCAATTACGTCACATTTCATAATACCACCAAAGATATTAACAAAAATCCCTTTCACTTGATCATCAGATAGGATAATCTTGAAGGCTTCGGTAACTTTCTCTGCAGTAGCACCGCCCCCAACATCTAGAAAGTTCGCCGGATCACCGTGATAATGTTTGATAATATCCATTGTTGCCATCGCAAGGCCAGCACCATTAACCATACAGCCAATGTTACCATCCAATGCAATATAGCTTAGATCATATTTCGACGCCTCGATTTCCTTCTCATCCTCTTCATCTAAATCACGATATGCCACAATATCTTTTTGACGGAACAGCGCATTATCATCAAAGTTAAGTTTTGCATCTAATGCGAGCACTTCTCCATCTCCAGTTGTGACTAATGGATTGATTTCAGCAATCGAGCAATCTTTTTCTACGAATAATTGATATAAACCCATCATAAATTTAACCGCTTTCGATAGGTATTCAGCCGGAATATTAATATTGAAAGCTAGACGACGAGCTTGATATGGCAATAATCCTGTTACTGGATCAATCACTTCTTTGAAGATTTTCTCTGGTGTCTTTGCCGCTACTTCTTCGATCTCTGTACCGCCTTCTTCTGAGGCCATCATGGTTACACGCGAAGTAGCTCTGTCTAATACCACACCTACATAATATTCTTTTTGAATATCACAGCCTGCCTCAATCAGCAAACGCTTAACTTCTCTGCCTTCCGGACCTGTCTGGTGAGTTACTAGCGTTTTGCCAAGAATCTCATCTGCATATGTACGGACTTCTTCTACATTTTTAGCAACCTTCACGCCTCCTGCTTTTCCGCGGCCCCCTGCGTGAATTTGTGCCTTAACTACTGTTACAGCCGTGCCTAATTCCTCGGCAGCTGATACAGCTTCATCTACGGTATAGGCTACTTTACCATCAGGCACAGTAACACCATAACTTCGCAAAATTTCTTTGCCTTGATACTCATGAATATTCATGTTTCATCCTCCCATCAATTTATCACTGCATGTATATTGTATAAAAAGATGCTAGTCATTGTCTAGAGAATAATACTAGTAATGAAGAAATACTATATTAAAAATTGTCTAAAACAATCAAAAAAAATTAGGAGTACAACCAAGATTTTAATAGATAGTGGTGTCTATTCAGGACTTTTTGGTTTTGAGCATGCACTATTAAAATATATCTATATCCATCCGATCAGATATTCAGCTTGTCTCTATTCCAGAAAAAGCAGGCTTTTGTGTTGCCCTCCTGTTTAATTGTTTTGCCATAACAAATACCGGTTTTGTAATACTTCATCAAAATACCTTATTTCGGAACATTTTTATCAATCTGATAGATGTAGGCGAATACCTCTGCTACAGCTTGATACAATTCTTCTGGAATCTCTTCATTTATATTCAGCTCAGATAACAAGGCTACCAATGAAGGGTCTGATTGAATGGGAATATGGTTCGCCTTTGCTCGTTCGATAATTTCTTCAGCGACATACCCCTTCCCTGCGGCCGTGACTTTTGGGCTCTGCTCTCTTGTAACATCATACTGTAATGCTGCTGCTCGTTTACGATAGATTTCCTCTTTCATATCCGATAGTCAATCCCTTCATTGCTTGATATAGTCTGATTCTCGTGACGACCAGGCTTCTCCACTTCATTGATCGGTTTGTGTGTAACACTGGAAAGGTGATAGTCAAGCTCTGACAATTTGGTTTTTAACATCGGCTTAAATTGTTCTACCAATGACGTAACCGCCGGATTTTCATTATAAATCGTTAGATGTACAACTCGTTTCTGAATAGACATAGCCATGATGGTTTCTCCAATATGGTGCAGCTGTAAATGAAATAAAATCCGGCAATAATCTGCATCAATCATTTCAGCATCTGATGACTGTTTCCCTTCAAACTGAATATTGATATCTTCCACCAGCCCGAGACGTTCCCCTGGTATCTGAACAGGGATATGAAGCATACTTTGTTCGGTTTGCACCATATTTAGCTGTAAACCAGTCAAACTGTGTATCAGACGTTGTACATTATTCGCAGCTAAGTCTGGCTGCTGCTGTTGAATCGTCAATAATTGCTGCTTTACGGACTGTGCTGCTTGTTCACGATCAGTAGGTGCATGGGTATCCGACAGCTGCAGAGCCGTTCGTATCATTTGTACCAGCTGCTCTTTTGTAACAGTCTGCTGATCGCCTAAAGCCGTCTGCAGCTGCTGAGCGATGAATTGTTGATTGGCATGCTGTACTGCCCATTGCTTCAGTACCGCAGCAATTTGTTGATTTTGCCCTGTGTTAGCCGTTGCTTGAGTAAACCATTGCTCAAATATCTGGCGATCCGTTACTGATAAATTCTGGTGTATGCCTTGTAAAACTTGGCCAACTCGCTGAATCACGGATTGAACAGTGTCTGCTTGTGTTCTTGATACTGCTGCAGCAATCGATGACTGATCAAATATAGAGTGCTGGCTAAATAAACGATCTGATAACAATGCTAATAAACGAGATATATTGGTTGTATCAGGCTGGCCAAGGTTGGCAATTTTTGCTTCATCTCTTATCCCACTGATTTGATTAAATGACTTCCATAAGTGAACAAATCTGTCTTTTTGGCTAAGAGCGGCCGGATATATTTGATCTGCCTGCATCACAAACGATCGTAATACTTGTTGATCAGTTTCTGATAATTGCACAGCATGCAGCTGCTTTAACAATGATATCGCTTGTTGATTTTGTACCTGTGAAGTATTAGCGGTCTGAAGCCATTGCTGTAATTGTTGGCGATCAGAAGCAGACAAGGCATTAGTCACGCTCAAAAGGACTGAATGATTGAATACCTGTTGCTTCATCACTGGCAGCATCATTGTTTGATTTCCTGCACTTTCAAGCCGTTCAATAAAATGACTTAGTACTTGACGATGATTGTTCTTTAGCGGCAGCTGTTGCTGTAATACTTGATTCAGACGTGCAAGCAGTGTCTCGATGTCTTGTGCAGCCGGCAGATTTCCAGCGGCAAGCTGACTAATAAGTGTAGATTGCTGACCATCTGCCTGCGCTACTATTAGCTGAAGCAGAGAAAAGTTGCTTTTCACCAGTTGCTGTAAGGCTTGCTGTGCCTGTGTATTGGGCAAAGATTGAAACAGTGCCAATTGCTGAGCTAGTTGTTGTCCGACTCCTCGCTGATTAGCCTGCAGATTTAATTGCTGCTGCAGCTGTGTAATTTGTTCCCTAAAAGAACTAGTTTGTGCTGCACGCAAGCTTTGAAAGACCTCTGCAGAAATCGGCAATTGCTGTTGAACCATTTGAAACAAAAGGTCCCGATTGGCAGGAACAGACCCAAATTGATCCAATATTTGGGCGATTTGTTGGGCATCTCTGATCGTAAAAGGGATGTTATTGTTAACCAGCTGCTGAATAAACGTTTTAAGAGCCGTATGGTTAGCTGGCATCCCTAAATCCCGTAACAGTGTGGCACTCAATGATTCTGCCCTCGTGGCAGGAATCTCGCCTATTTTCTTCAAGCTTAACAGATTGTCTGTAGATGTAACCTGAAAGAGATAGTTATGCTTGGCTGATAATGCCGTTTCAATTCGTGCCAGCGTTTTGGTACCTCCAAGCTCAATTAGAGCCCGCTGGTTAGGGTATAATTCTAATACCTTGCCAGTAAGTAATTGACCTGGACGCAAAGTGCTGCCCTGATTGACCTGCCTAATATTATTGGTTGGCAATGAAGAGGAAAATCGCTGCATTTGCACCACTGCTACCTCCTCCTTTCTGTTCTCCATTTTGTGTTCAAAAAGTAGATGTGTGAATACCCTCTTAAAGTGATTTTAGAAAGCTGCTCCGGTGATAAGGAGTTGTACCATATGTTCGAATAGCTTCCAGATGATGACGTGTTCCATATCCGCTGTTCTGATCAAAGTGATAGGCTGGGAATTGCTGATGCAGTTCCTCCATATATCTATCTCTGGTTACTTTAGCCATCACACTAGCAGCTGCAATAGAGATGCTTTTTTGATCTCCTTTGATAATTGATTCCTGTGTTACAGCAAGCTGTTCAAGCTGAACGGCATCGATTAACACATGTTCGACCTTATCTAATTGCTTGATTGCTTGGTACATGGCCTGTTTAGAGGCATTTAAGATATTGATTTGATCAATTGTTTCTGCATCTATCATGGTTATTTGATAATCAATGGCATGCTCTTTGATGTATTGATAAAAGGTTTCTCGTTGTTTTTTAGAAAGTTTTTTAGAGTCATCTAGGCCTATCAACTGAAAATCAGCTGGCAGGACAACTGCTGCTGCCGCCACAGGCCCGGCTAATGGTCCTCTCCCCACTTCATCTACTCCCGCAATATATTTCATCCCTGCCTTCCAGCATCTCTGCTCAAATTGGCTCATTTGCTCATATCGAAGCCATAGTGCCTGGAGTTGTGCTTGTCGTTTGTCATATTGGCTTAACAGCTGCTGTACTCCCTTACGCTCATCATTATGTAATTGTTCCAAAATAGCTGCTTCTACCGTTTCTTTTGACAAATAACTTTTTATTTCGGCAATCGTCCATTTCGTTGACAATGCTATCATCCCCATTTCTTCTATTATCGTCACAAAAACAAAAAAATAAAGAAGCTGTTACTAAGACAGCTCCTTTATTTTACCGCTGGTCATACTGTTTCATTTGGCTGTTCCAATGTTAGTTCGCCAAAATGTCCACTTCGAATATCTTGTAAAATCACTTCTGCGGTTTTCTCATAATTAACCGAACCACCAGCTTCTAAACAGCCTCGTTTGCTGCCGATCGCCTCGAAGACTACAACCATTTCCGATTGTGCTGCTGTTATATCGTACCTTTCCTGCAGCTTATCCGGATAGACGGTTTGCATGTATTGGATGATAAAAGCAGCTACATCTTCTTTTGGCAGCAATTGATCCTTAATCGTACCAATCGCAGCTAAACGCAGACCAACCATTTCCTCTTCAAATTTCGGCCACAAAATACCAGGTGTGTCTAACAATTCAAAATCTTTTTTCACCTTGATCCATTGCTGGTTCTTAGTAACTCCCGGCTTATTGCCTGTTTTTGCTATCTTTTTTTGTGCCAGACGGTTAATTAGGGTCGATTTCCCGACGTTTGGAATACCGATAATCATAGCTCGTGCTGGTCGGGGGCGGACACCTTTCTTCTGAAGGCGTTCCATTTTCTCCCGCGCCATTTCTTTCGCAGTCATGATTACATGCTGAATATCTTGGCGCTGATTAACATCTACCGCAATGGCCATCATGCCTTGTTCGGCAAAATGGGCAAGCCATCGGTTCGTCATCTCCGGATCTGCCAAGTCTTTCTTCATCAATACCATCATCTTCGGTTTTTGATTTAGTATTTGTTGTAATAGTGGATTTTGTGAGGAATATGGAGCTCTCGCATCGACCAATTCAATCACAAAGTCGACTAATTTTAACTTTTCTTGTACTTCTCTTTTGGCCTTTGCCATATGACCTGGAAACCACTGGATTACCATTTTTTACAAAACCTTTCATATCAAGGGTTCCTCCTTGATTTTCACTGATTTTTGATAGATATGCATAGGAGTTTTACACATTTTTATATCTAAGTTCAGAGTAGAACAATGGGATTGTCACCGTCATATCTTCGTTTTGATCTATTATCTCACAAGCCCAAAGCGATTCAGTGGCCAATATGTGAAACTGGCCATACCTTCTATTTGATCAATTGGTACAAATCCAAGATGCCTGCTGTCTGTTGAATCAGGACGATTATCCCCTAGAACAAAGACATGCCCTTCTGGCACAACTTCTTCATTTCCAGGGATATCTGCCATAGAAAAATTAGTGGTATAATTAAATTGCTCATCCGCACGTTCTGCTTCAATAAAGGGCTCTGCAACCGGCTCCCCATTGACATACAGTTGATCATCCTGATAAACAATCGCGTCGCCTGGTAAGCCAATAACTCGCTTGATATAATCTTCTTGAGCCGTAGCATGAAAAACAACGACATCAAAACGGTCAGGCTCACTAAACATTAAGCTTATTTTATTAACAATCACTCGGTCCTTATCTACCAATGTCGGCAGCATAGAAGGGCCGTCCACAACAATCGGTATAGCAATAAACATCCGTAAGATGAAGATGATGCCCACTGTAATCACAATGGTTTTAACCCAATCAACCCAATCTTGCTTCTTCTCTGCCATAAAGATTCCTTCCTTTTACACCTTGGTTACTCAATTATTAAAAAAATGATAGAAAGTATAGAATTTTTGCACCGTACGAACGAAATATAATTATCCTCTATTCACGGATGTTTCCATCATTATATCAGTAAAAGAGGTCGCACTAAAGCTAGTCCTTTTGAAATTGATAAAAAGGAGCCTGACTGCTCAAGCTCCTTTTACATCAACATAATTAGCGAATTTCTTTGATACGCGCAGCTTTACCACGTAATTTACGCAGATAATAAAGCTTAGCACGACGAACTTTACCGCGACGGCTAACTTCGATTTTATCAATTCGTGGTGAATGCAATGGGAATGTACGTTCCACTCCTACACCGTAAGAAATCTTACGAACTGTAAATGTTTCACTAATTCCACCGTTTTGTCGTTTAATTACAACACCTTCAAATACCTGAATACGCTCACGAGTACCCTCAACTACCTTCACGTGAACTTTCACTGTATCACCGGCACGGAATGCTGGTAAATCAGTTTTCAGTTGATCTTTTGTAATTTCTTCGATTAATTTCTGCATTCTCTTACACTCCTTCCAAACCAATGTTCTTAACGTTCTAATTACGCCAGCGGAACATCGTTTATTCACCTTAAGCGTTCACTTAAGCACAAATATCAATATAGCATAATCATAGTGATATTTCAACTATTATTTCGTGAGGATTGCCATTCTTTTATCCATTCTTGTTCTTGATCTGTCAAATCGATATTTTCCAGTAAATCCCCTCGGCGAAAATAAGTTCGTTTCAAAGCTTCTTTTCGACGCCATTCCTCGATGTGGGCATGATTGCCTGACAGCAATACCTCAGGCACCTTCATACCTCTGAAATCGGCTGGTCTTGTGTAATGAGGATGTTCTAACAGGCCAGTAGAGAATGAGTCTTGTACGGCAGACGCCTCATTACCTAATACCCCTGGCAGCAGGCGAACTACACTATCGATCACTGCCATTGCCCCTAATTCACCACCTGTTAACACATAATCACCGATCGATATCTCATCTGTCACCAGTTCGGTCCGAATTCGCTCATCATAGCCTTCATAATGACCACAAATAAAAATAAGCTGTTCTTCTTTGGCGAGCTCCTCTGCCTTCTGTTGGCTGTATCGTTCCCCTTGAGGGCACATTAAGATTACTCTCGGCTTGCTGGTTATCTTCTCTATTTGGTGAACAGCATCGAAAATAGGCTGAGGCATTAACACCATGCCGGCTCCTCCACCATAGGGATAGTCATCTACTTTATTATGTTTGTTATCCGTAAACTCACGAAAATTAGTGATTTGATACTGAAAAGCCCCTAAATCCTGCGCTTTCTTCAAGATAGAAGATTGCAGCACACCTGCAAACATTTCTGGGAATAGTGACAAAATATCTATTTTCATTCGTTTAATAGTCCTTCCATTGGTTCTATCGTGATTTCGCCATTCTCTACATCCACTTGTTTAACGACATCTTCGATATAGGGAATTAAATGCTGCTTTCCTTCCCCTTTCACTACCCATATATCATTCGCTCCAGGAGAGAGAATTTCTGTTACCTTGCCAATCCATAGACCGTCTGTTGTCTTTACTTCACAGCCGACTATTTCATGATAATAGAACTCATTTTCTGCTAAATCAGCTAACTGTTCTTTATTGATAACAAGCAGGGAATCTTTAAACGGCTCTACGTCGTTAATATTATTCCATCCTTCGAAATGCAATAGATCAAAATTTTTATGCAGGCGATGGCCGTCAATGGTTACTTGCTGCAATTGCTCTTCATCTTTCTTTTTGATCCAAAGCACATTTCCTATTTCAAACCGTTCTTCAAAATCTGTAATACGAATTACCCTTACTTCGCCTTTTATTCCATGGGTATTTACTATCTTTCCTACCTTTAAATATTCCATACGCACAGTACCACCTTCCTATTTATGTAATTTTAGTAATTATACCATCTTTGATCGTAATAGACTTTTCTTCCATTACTTCCTGCCAATTCATGCCTTCCTCAATTTCAATCAGTGCCTCTACTTCGCCCTCTTGAACTTGGCTTCCTAATGGCAGAACTTGCAGTTGTTCTAATTTATATTTATACCATTTAATATGGTCTTGTCGACTGGCAATACGTTTGCTGAATTTAGCTGCAATGTCTTCTTTCTTTCCTACCGTCTGCTGTTCCATTTTCTTTTGTTCAAATTTGAGCTGTTCACATTCTTGCTCCAGTTTAAAGATCTTGATTTGATATTCTTCCGCTAACTGTTCTTTACTATGATCTGTTACTACTTTTTTTATTGGAATTTTTTTTATGATTTTCATATCTGTCAGCCTCTCTCCCCTAATGCTCACAAGGAATAAACATATCTATTAAAAGAATAGCATGTATTTTATTGATCATGCAAGTACATGCCAAGAAGTGTAAGATTTAGCTGCAACATATATATCACCATTAATAAAAACTCAAGTTGTCCTACGTATTGGTTCATTTGTATAAATGAACCAATCGCAAGCATTGAGTCAGTGTTTTCGAATTAGAAGAGCATTTAGTCCTTTACCTTTTAGCCAAGATAGATGTCCGCTACGAGAAGTCGCTTTCCGCAGGCATGGCTTCAGCTAACTTGAATAAGAAGAACACTTTTTCAAGTGGATCTTCAGCTCATGCTATTCCTTTGTTTGGCTACAAGCGTCAAAAACCAGACAATTTCCCGTCAGTGCCCTACGATAAGTCATCATCGATTCGTAAACTCTTCTAATCTTGGCTAAGAAATGTTAGAATTCAATTACACGCATCTCCCTTTTGTTTTTGGTTTATTGGTCTAAACAAAGTCTAACAAAATTAGGAGATGTCGTGTTTTATTTTTTGAATTTTTCTATATCCCAACAAATATTTTAGAGCCGAAAAAATTATATACTTTCTGGTGTATGAAATAATTAATTCGTACACAAAAAGTCCCATTGACTATGCTACGATTGAAATACTTAACCAAGTTTAATCAATCAT
>NZ_JAFBFA010000020.1 GCF_016909015.1 Gracilibacillus alcaliphilus | reverse complement strand
CTTGTTTTAAATCTTTGTCAAGGAGCCTATTATAGTAACTACAAGCACTTGAGCTTATTGATTTCGTTAAATTTTTCTAGGTGCGAAAGTTGAGTAAGTAACATAATTATTTTTTGGATCACCTCCTAAGTCTCTTAGCAATTATTTTGCTTTTCACGAGATACTTATAAATGAGAGAGGTGACTAGCAAAAGGTGTGAAAACTTCTTTATGTTTATTCAGTCATGCGATCTGCTAACAGCTTAATAAATAATCCTCCAACAACCGATCGATTTTTGAAACCAGTAATTTTACCATCGATTGTATAATACCAATCTGTGAAAGGTACTCGTGAATCTGTTTCATTCAGAAAATCCCAGATTGGAGTAATTAATTGTTTAAAATCAGAAGGTTCGTTTGCCAATGTCGCTGCCCATACAAGCCAATCAGCTTTTGTATACGTTTTTCGATTATCTAAAGGAGTTCCATACTGATTACTTTTACGCAGATACCAAGCAATTTCCTTCTCTTTCACTTCCGAAGAAAACAAATGTAATTGAAATAGCTTATCCCAAACCAAATTGTACTTTAAACTCCACGTTCCCGGTGCATCGAATGCTAGACGATAATGGTCACCATCATGAGCCTTAGCTTCCCAATGGACAGCCATTTCTTTTGCTTTGTTGAGATATGTTGTTCCTTCTTTCACATCTCCCATTAAACGTGCTAGATATCCATAGCTTGCAATTCCAATAATTGCTTTAATAGAAAGGTTAGCATTATGTGCAAGATGTCCACCAAAATCGTCTGTACATAGCTGGTTTCCAGGATCCATACCATAGTTGATTAGATAATTTGCCCATTTTTTTAACTGCCTCCAGTAACTAGAAGCAAACTTGGCACTCTCTTCTATCCAACATACAGCAGCAGTCATGATTAACATGTTTCCGCATTCTTCTATGGGCATTTGTCTTTTTAGTTCCATTCCATAAGCCTGACCATCTGCAATTGGATATCTACCAAGATCATGGGGAGCAAAGTCATATGGCCAAGCTTGTGAACTCGCATATTGGAATATTGGCCTTAACATTCCTTTCACTAATTCAGGATTATAAAGAAGAAATAATGGCATCGATGGATAACTTACATCAACAGTTGCTAAACACCCATTACTATTATTTTCCTTTGACAAAAATAATATTTCTCCATTTTTATCTTCAACTAATTTGTGTGCGGCAATAGCCTGACGGTAAGATAGAGATAGAATATCTGCATACTTCTTCCCACCCGCTTCTTCAGCCTCAGCTATCATAGCTTCATTAAAGCGATTACATTTTTCCATAATTGCTACATATTCATGAATGGACTTGAGCACAACCTCCTGAAAACTTTGACCATTCCTTGCCCAATATCCAGGTAATTGGTCGTTAAAATACTGAATAGAGTAAACATCATCATAAGCTAACATAAAATAGTGTGAAACTCCCTCTATGCCTACCTCACCATAATCTATTACACTAGCAAGTATTGGCATGTCATCATCTACAGTTCGTGGAAAATTTATATCATCTGTTTTCGGGAGCATTTTCGTTTCAATAAATTGATCTCGTATATCGACCGATCCAATAGCCGTTTCAGCTTCTGTGTCATTTGGTAAAACAAGACTGGCGTATCCCCAATCAATGCGAATCATATCTCCTTTACGTTTTAGTACTCTTTGTTTTTCAGTACCTACTTGGAGAATCTGACTTCCATCTTGCAGCTGCTTTCTTGAAGCCACTACCTCTTGAATTGGAACATCAACCGCTAGCTCGCTAGTGACATCATAATAGATTGCTACACTATGATTTTTCTTATCATTTGAAAAAGCTTTGATAGTAATATAAGAAGTAGGTCTAGCCATTACGTCGAGGTCATTCAACAGCAATGGAGTTGTAAAATCAACAGTTAGGGTAATACCACCAGCTTTAAATGTATAAATGCTTGATAGTGGTTTAATGGTAATATCTGTTTGCTGCATGGCTGGAGCATTTAACGATTTAAAATCACTACGCCGATCATACCCGCCCATGAATCGCCATGCCTTTCCATCAATTACAGCCATTCCTACCATTCCATGGGTTGCTCCAGTCCAATGAATTGTTTCAGCAGCATGTAATTGATTTGCATTCGACCAAATGCTAAAATATGGATCAATAGTTACCAATGGTACTGCAGGCGGCCTTAGCTTGTTTGTCATGCTTTTAACCTCATTTCCTTTGATCATTTAAATTTCATGTCATGTCACGTTAAATCAATGATTAAATTTATTACATACCAAGCTTCCCCCCTTCACACTTAAAAATCGCTTTCATTACTATGAATAAAGGTTTTGCATCATGAAAATGTGCTTGTTCATATGACTAAATATAAGCTATTAAAATTTATTTTAAAATGTTAATTTGTTAGATCACGCGTTATCATTTTGTTAGAATCATCAAATTTTTTATTGCTTAAAGAGTAAATATTGCAGTAATAATTATCATGTAATGGTTGAGGAGCAGCCTAAAGGCAATAAGAAAAATCGTTCCTTTTTAGAAATCTTTGATTTGTGAATAATACAAAATGGAGAAAGAAATACCCGGAGTTAACCGAATGTTGGAGAGGTTGATTTTTTATTGCAGATAGCTATACATTCATACTTACTTTTAAACCTCCATTCAATAGACTGCTAAAGATGGCATCTAATTAACAATTGCTATGTAGACGCAACAAAAAACACCTTTACATTTAATATAGTTAATGGATGAGGTTCAAAATACTATACAGTAAAGGTGTTAGTTCAGTTACAGTTATATGACACTTAAACAAACATATCCTAAAAAAGTTAAGCTGTGATGGTTTATAATTGTTCTTCTATGACCTGTTTTTTATTTTCCTCCCTGCGTTCGATTTTACTAAATGATATATAAGCTAATTTCATTAAGAGATAACTAAATAGACTGCTACAAAAGAATGGTATCAGGCCAGGGAAAAATAGTAGAATTTCATATATAAAATAACAACCTAAAGCCATCAAAATTGTAATAAAAGGTTGCATAATCGCAAATATGACAGCACTTCTAAAGTAATGAAACAATTTCATTTGATAATGGACAAACAGGGGAAAAATAAATAATAATACAAGAAAATACACTAAAAAAAGTCCTAAAATCAAGTACCTTACTATATCAATAATAAGACCTTGTTGCGATAGAAAAAATCGATGGTCAAAATATAATAATAGGCCCATGCTGATAAGTATTAAAAATAAAATATTTGCTCTTTTAAATTCTTTTCGGTAGACACTCCAAAATATTCTAAATACAGGAATTTCATCTGCTCCCATAACCATCTTTCTACTTACAGCAAACAAGCCAGCAGTTGCAGGTCCTAGTCCAAAGACAACACCGCCAACAACTGAAAAAAACAGCCACAAAATGTTCGCGTAGGCCAGCTTCATTACCCATTCACTCAAACGGTAAAGACCAGCGATAAATCCATTTTCTATCATGATTGTGAATTCCCCTATTCCATTATATTTGGTTGTTTCCGTTATTCACCTATCTCAACATTTTTGTTAAACAACTATGCAAAGCTTTGTCTGGTTGGAATCGGTTTTTCTAACTCACCATAAATATCAATAAGCTGCATAAACATGTTTAGCTTGACCGCTTGATATGAAGGATCATCAAAAAGATTAATAAATTCCTGCGGGTCATTTTCTAAATCATAGAGTTCACCCTCTTCTCGTTCCAAATAGTAATTTAATTTATATTTATTCCTTATTAACGTTTTTACATAAAAATTAGCTTCTGCTCGATTCTCAACTAGACACCATTCACGTGACGGCTTATCTGGATATTTCATTGTGGTTAACTGACTCACTCCCTGCATCGTTTCCACCTTTGTCTGACCTGCAAGTTCTAGAAATGTAGGTGCCAGGTCTACAAGACTAAGAAGTGATTGTGTCCGCTTGCCTGCAGGAATCTGATTTTTCCACCTTACAAGAAAAGGAACACGTAGAATATCATCATAGTGAATAGGGCCTTTCAGCCACAAGCCATGGTTTCCTGCATATTCACCGTGATCTGAAGTAAAAACAACCATTGTATTCTCAGCCATTCCAAGTTCATCTAGCTTATCAAGAATTCTCCCAACATGGTAATCTATTAAGCTAATCATCCCGTAATAAGAGGCTAACCATTTTCTAGCCCTCTCATATCCTATTTTTTTATTAGTATGACCCAGGCATTGCAAGCCACCAGTGTCATGTCCTGGGTCAGCAGTTACTTGAATACCTAATTCATCCATTCGATCTTCATAAAGATATCGATGAAGCATTGGTTTATCAAGCATCTCTCCCTCTTTTTCGATAAACGATGGAAGCTGTTCCGAATCATACATACTATTCCATGGTTCTGGACAAAGGAAAGCATTATGTGGATCTTGGAAACTGCACCATGCCATAAACGGTTTACTATTATCTTGTTTATCAAGAAAATTAATGGTTTTATCAGCGGTCCAACGCGTATAATGATATTCCTCTGGCAACTCCCATGAACCTTCCCGATAGCCGCCTTTAGGTCCAAAATATTGGCTTGGATCAATACCCTGTTCAGTCAGCCAAGCTCCATAGTGCATACCATGAGAAGAATCTTCGTCAGCATGTCCATGGAGCATTGCCACTTGTTCAAAACCATAATATGGGCCATTCCAGTCTCTCCAAAATTCTCGATCATGAATATGTGGCGGTGCTTCAAAACTCCCTTCCTTTAAGACTGGTTTAAAATGAGCTTTCCCAAATAATCCTGTTGCATAATCACCACCCTGCAATAATTGAGCAAAAGTAGTGCGGTTCTCATCCAGTTCAACTCCGATATTCCAGCAACCATGTCTTGATGGATATTCACCTGTTATAATAGAAGAACGACTGGGAGAACATACTGGACTTGATACATATGCTCTATCAAATGATAGCCCCTCTTCTGCCAAGCGATCTAAATTAGGTGTTTTAATCGCATTATTACCTAACGCTTGAATTGTATTCCAATGTTGTTGATCTGTTGTTATCAGCAAAATATTTGTTTTTTCATTACCCATTCCATACTCCTCCAAATTGGCTAATTTCTTAGGATTTGTCCTTAACTAACCTTTCAACAATCGTACAATCCCACAAAGAAAGACTTCTTTTCTATAAATTTGGTTGACTTTCACTAGCTTCCTTTGCAACTTGTATTGAAAAATTAGTATATATTTATACCAACTATTTTACACACATATAAAAATTTAAAAATGTTAATTTGTTAGTTTTGATTTAGCAAATTGTTACTAAAATTAACCCTGCCACTAATTAAAGCAAAAAATAAAGTGAAACTTCGTTCAGTGGGGTTCGACGCATAGGATGTGCTTAGTGCAGACATTGCGACACGACGTCGCGAACTTAGTCAGCTTCCTCTCTCCTACGCTGAACCTTAGTTGAACCAATCGAGCCAGTTACACTGCGATAAATAAAGCATGTAAGAATTTTATATCTTATAAAAGATAATTCCTGCGAAAGGTTTATATATAGATTTTTATGAAGCAAACTTTTGTTGGAACGCTTAGAACTTTGATTTTTCAGTAACCACTTTTTTAATGTGATTTTTTATTGAAATTTCCGAATTTATCATTCGTATTAACTTCCTCAATCATTGGCTATTCTTCCATTGATTCTTGTCTATCTATTTCTGCTTTTGCTATAATTAGAAAGAATTATTATTGTTTAACGAAGAAGCCACAGTTTACTGTGTTGAACAAACAATTATTATTGGTGGTGGAAAATTTGAAGGAATTTTCTCATGAATTTGCTGAGCATTGGTATTATAATCCGACCCCCTTACTTAAGTCTGGCGGGCTTTGGCCGATTAGATCTGGTCATAATCTAGCTAAACCAAATTATAAGATGGGACCTCGATTAATTACCTATTTCAGTATTCACTTTATTCTAGAGGGAGAAGGGGTTTTTAAGCAAAATAATACGGAAACAGTCATCAACAAAGGAGATCTATTTTGTCTTTTCCCTAATCAAACACATTATTATTCTACAAACCCTAATAATAAATTAAAAATGTTTTGGCTTGCTTTCGATGGTAAACAAGCTATACCTCTGCTAAATAGAATTGGCTTAACACAGTATTCTTCCTGTTTACATAATATTTTAAATGATCAAATTGTTACTACAGTTAAAGAACTATCCGATTATTTCAAAGATACGGATGAACCTGATGATTTACTATTGATTAGTATGATGTATAAACTTTTCCATCAATTGTATCAACAATCAAATCGATTAAATCTATCAAGCTATTCTGCTTCAGACTGGCTCCAGAAAGGTGAGGATTATATGGATATGCATTTTGCTGAAAATATCACTGTTACAGATGTCGCTAAATATATTGATATTAATCGCTCCCACTTTACTACTGCTTATACCAAAAAGACAGGCATGACACCTAGTAAATATATTTATAAGTTAAGAATGGAGAAAGCAATAGAATTAATCACTGATGATTCACATACAATAACTGAAATAGCACTGACTCTGGGTTACTCTGATTTATATTCCTTTTCAAGAGCATTTAAAAAGTATTACGGTATTTCTCCAAATCAATATAAAAAAACATCTAAATAAGAAAGATGCAATATGCAATTTCTTGCTAATAAAAAAAGACTTACCCATATGTATGGATAAGTCTTAATTTGCTAGTCTATTATTTATTTTCTATCATTTGACGTACGCTATCGTGAATTATTTGATAGGCAAAGTCAGATATCTTTTCGTTTTCTTTCTGTTTTGTTAAGTGTTTAATCATGTCGTTCAAATGTTTTGCCGCTTGCTTTTCTTTGCCTTTATCTTGTTGCTTTTGCGCTTGTTTTAGTTTATTTAAAAGCAATTTGTAAAGAGATTGATCAACATCCCCTTCATCATGAAACTTCTCTATTAATTCCTCGGTAGAATCATAATCAGGGTAGGCTCTAACGAGAAAATTATCATACTTTGTATCACTAAAAAAGCTTCGAACTCCTACTTTGCCATGAGTGAATGCTGTATCACTATGATCGGTATAATTAATTTTTGGTTTTTCCATATCACCCACATAAACCTTGATATTGGTTCCATTCACATCTACCTTCATATGCTGCCATTCATCAATAGGTTCATTCAGATTAACACTTTCTAAATGCTCCCAATCATAATTGAACTTTCCAAGATGTACGCCTTCATTATTGATGTACGCTATATAACCTTGCAGCATGTCTGCATTATTATGGTTAAGTTCTGTACCATGCCCTGGATTATTTGTTCTAAACAAAATTCCGCCATCGCCCTTACCATCCACAATTTGCAGATCTGCCTCCACAATATAATTACTCCACCCATTTTCACCAGTTATAGATTTGGCAAATGTACCTGCCCCTGATCGATAAACACCCTCTTGCTCTATCACTTCAAATTCTTCACTATCATGAAAGGTGAAGCTGTGAAAATCGAATTCCCCATTTACGGTTTCTATTTTAATCGTATGTTCACCAACAGGTAATGAAATTTCTTCTCTTATTACACTTGTCCAATTATCTAATCCACCTGTTTGTGGAATATCGATAATCCCAGTGAGATCTATTTCATCGTCTAACCAAACTCTAACCTGACTGCCTTGTACAATATTAGCAACATTTAATTCTAAGATATATTCATTAACTTCTTCTATATCTACATTGTACTTATACCATTCCCCCGCTTGATTCCAACCAATGTTAAACGTACCATCTGGATGATTACGTATGTCTACCCCATCAAATCGATATTTCCCGCCAATATTTTCCGCAGTATTATCATGATAGGCTATACCTTCCCCTCCTGTCATGTAATCCACAGCCATTACTTTTCCTGGTAAAGTATGATGTTGGTCAAAGGTATGGAATATCATTTTCGAAAAAGAAAGTTCACCAGAAACAACTTCTATCTTTAGGGTATGATTTCCTTCGGGCAACTCTAAGTTTTTAATAGGTACGTTCTGCCATGTATCGTCTTCAGTAACCGGAATATCAACATTAGCTGTTAATTCCTGCTCATCATTTAACAGAAATTTTATTTGTGTATTTTCATTTACATTTTTTGTGATCAAATCCAGATCATATACACCAGCTTCTGTAACATTCACATTATAATTAATCCACTCTTCTTCCTCAAATTCCACTACGGCAAATCCTACCTCAGGATCTTTTTTAATGTCTACCCCATCAACTCTAAATTCTCCGCCAGTATTGGTATCGGTCTTATCATGGTAGGCAACTCCCTCACCGCCTAAATTATAATCAACCGCTTCGATCGTTCCTGGTAAAGGTTTATGGACAGCAAATGATCGGAAAGTAAGCATAGAAATATCAAATTCTCCTGTAACAATTTCTAATTTTAAGGTATGCTCACCTGCGGGAAGTTCGATGTCTTCAACCGTCAGTGTTTCCCAATTGTTCCAACCTCCTGTATTAGGCACATCGACAACACCAGTTAGATCGATCTCATCATTTAACCATAGCCTTACTTCTGCATCCGTAAATGTTGTAGCCAATTCCAGTTCGAAATTGTATAATCCACTCTCCTGAATATCTACATTATACTTCAGCCATTCATCGGTTTGGTTCCAGCCAACTACATAACTACCATTTGCTTTTTCTCTTATGTCTACTGAATCTGTTCTTAATTCCCCGCCAATATTTTCTGGTGTTCGATCATGATATCCTACTCCTTCACCGCCATCACGATAATGTACGGCTGCTATTGATCCAGGAATCGGTTTATGTGCATCGAAATCACTGACTGAACCTTGATTGGTATCAACTCTCCAAGAACCTTCATATCGATCCCAGCCAGCGTCTAAGCCATCATTAAAATCGTCGAATAGAAGGGATACCGGCTGATGTTGTTTTACATCAAAGCTTGCAAGGTTTAATTCTCCTTCCATTACTTCTATCTTAATAGCATGCTCTCCTTCAGGTAAGGTGAGCTTATCCATTAAAATATTTTGCCACTGATCCCAACCACCTGTATTAGGGATGTCAATAACACCTGTTAAATCAATGTCATTGTCTAACCACAATCTCACTTTTGTGCCCTCTTCAGCCGTTGCCATTCTCATCGTAAAATCGTAGATAGCCTCTTCTTCCACATTCACATTATAGTTAAGCCATTCCTCTTGTTTAAGGGAATTCACACTTAAGCCGCTTTCAGGATTAGTACCGATGTTAACATGATCTTTCCGGTAGGTATCTGATATTTCATTTTCTACGATATGATACCCTGATCCTTCTCCACCGGTATTATAATGAACAGCCTCAATGGTACCTGGTATCGGTTTGTACAAATCAAATATATTACTTCCATTTACTTGATTACTTGTTGCTATATAACCGAAGGAAGCATGAACATCCATTGTTGTATACCCAATGTTTCCGCCTGCTAGGGCTTGAATATCTCTTGTTTGCTTATGCATATCATCAATATAGATCTTGAATTCTGTATTTTCTTTTTCTACCCTAATATGATGTAGTGCTGTAGGATCAAAGTCTTCAGGCAATAAGGATGTTTCCCATTCTAGATCTGTACCATCCACACGGAAAAAAGTCTCCAGACTATTGTTAATTGGATTTAATACCGCAACTCCATAATTATCTTCGTCTTGATAAGAAAAGACCGTGCCAAAACGTGGTGCAGTGCTCTCTCCTTTGTCGATCATTTGGACATTAAATTCAGCTGTATAGTCTGCCTCAGTCTCATAAGCAGTTACCTGGCGATACCATGAGTCATCACCAATTGCAGCTTGTTCCATTGCATAGGAGTCATCATTGTTTACAATCAACCAATCTCCATTATTAACATCAGACCAGTTTGAACCAATCTCCTCTCGTTCGAAACGGTCGCTAAAATCAGGTAATTGCGGATCAGGTTGTTCAGATGTGGTTGGTCCAAGTACAATCATTTTGTCACCATTCCAGCCAATCCGATCCATATTCATAAATCTGCCTGGTTTGGCATGACTATGATAAACAATAAATTCAGAATCAAGATTCGGGCCTCTTATTATGGAATTATGCCCTAATCCAACATTTGATCCTTCAGAATTAATTAAAAATGGATTTTGAGTACTCCCTTTAAAGTTATTGATTGGCGAGTCACTTGTAGCATAATCAATTCGATAGGCATTACTCCATACGTGATTACCAGTATATGTCATATAATATTGCCCATGTCTTTTAAATACAGTTGCTCCTTCTGTCCAGCCATTCATTTCCGCCCCCGTATTTATTGCAGGACCAAATGTATAAGGATCCTCCATTTCATGTGCCGTGATATATCCTTGACCAGTACCGTAAAAATACCACTTACCATCATCATCAATAAAGACATGGCCATCAATACCCATACCGAGATTTTCGGTCTGTAACTCAAAAGGTCCTAAAGGGCTATCACTTTTATAAACGTAATGTCCATTTCCTCCAGGTGAAGTATACATATAAAATGCACCATTCCAATAAGTGACTTCAGGTGCATAAGCGGCCAATGTAGTTGGCTCTTCCGTTACCAAACCATAATGTTCCCAATTGACTAGATCTTCTGAAGTCCATAGCTTTACACCACTTTTATCATCAACTGTACTTACATAAAGATAGTATGTCCCATTGTGCTTTAAAATATATGGATCTCCTTCACCGTAGAAATCTCCATTGTCCCATTGCCAAGAATCAGGTAAGTCTTCAAATGGATTACTATAAGCAAATGCCAAGCTTGGAAAAGTCAAGATTCCGCCCATAATAAGAAGCATTCGTAATAATTTCAATATAGTATTCTCCTTTCATTTAAACCTGCCAATAGCTAAAAAGCAGAAACCGATAAGTTTTTTAATCATAATAGCTACCTAGTTTTCCTTCGATAGTTTATGACGCGGCAAAACATTTGTTCGCTCTGCCCATTCGTCCCATATCGCAATCATTTCCTTGACTAATTCTGGATAATACTCTTTTAAGTTATCAAGCTCTGTACGATCCTTATCTATGTTGTACAGCTCCCAATCTCTTTCTTTAACTTTTGAAAGCTTCCACTTCCCTTTTCGTACTCCACAATGTTGTTCATGTTCAAAGCAAAAGGTGCGCTCATTCTGTTCTTCTCCGAGGAACACAGGCAGGAGACTTTCTCCTTCCAACGGCAATATACTATGTCCATTATTTTCTTTCGGATAAACTGCTCCTGATATATCGACAAACGTAGCCATAAAATCGATAAAATGACCTGGGCGATGGTCAATTTCCCCATTCCGTTCAATCCCTTGAGGCCAATGTGCTATTAACGGTGTACTAATCCCGCCTTCATGACTATAGTGTTTATACAGTTGGAGCGGAGTACTGCATGCATTTGCCCAACCCGATCCATAACTATGATAAGAATCCGGACCTCCCATTTTATCGATATCTTCCTTACGATGCAGTATATTAGAAGTTGTTTTCCAATTGTCAAATCCCCAGGGATCCCATTCACCACATGCACCATTATCAGAACAGAATAAAATTAATGTATTGTCTAATTCCCCATTTTTCTGAAGATTGTCTATTACTCTGCCAATATTTTGATCCATTCTGTCTACCATCGCAGCATATATTGCCATACGTCTTGACAAATCTTGTTGACGATCTCGGTCAAGAGCATCCCACACCGGATTTTGCCCGTACATGTCTCGATCGCGGTTCCAAAACTCTGCCCGCGGCGGCAATTCACAATCTTCCGGAACAATGCCCAGTTTCTTCATTCTTTCTAATCGTTGTTCTCTAATGCGATCCCATCCCTTATTATATACACCTTCATATTTTGCGATTTCCTCTTTGGGTGCCTGTAATGGGAAATGTGGTGCATTATAAGATAAATAAAGGAAAAATGGATGATCATCTTTACGAGAATCTTCAAGAAAATCCAATGCATGATCGGTAATGGCATCCGTAGCATAGAATTCGCCCGCCTCATAATGCCGTTCTTCACGCCCTTCTGGTAATCGGACATAATGAGATTTATCAAAAAAACTGTTAAATCCGCCTAACAATCCATAATACTCATCAAATCCTCGCTTAATTGGTCCTTGTTTACCTACATGCCATTTTCCTGAAAGATACGTATGATAGTTATTAGTACCCAGCACTTCTGCCAATGTTACACAATCATCCTTAAGGTAACCGCGGTATCCTGGTGTTTCTAAATCATGATCCATCTCACCTACTCCAGCTTGATGCGGATACAATCCAGTTAATAAGGAAGCACGACTAGGGCAGCAGCGAGCGGAATTGTAAAACTGAGTCAACCGCAGTCCATTACCTGCAAGCTTGTCTAAATTCGGGGTTTTGATCTCCCCACCAAAACTGCCTAGGTCAGAAAAACCTAGATCATCGGCTAATATTAACATAATATTTGGCTTTGACGTTGCCATGACAACTCCTCCTTTATTTTTCACTTTATCTTTAGGAATTCTTCAGTAAACTTCAGTTATACAAAAAGTCTCTGTCTACAGCAGCACAATTAAATTATTGTAAGCGCATACAAATACAATGGATCACGTGGAAAATATTGTTTTATCCACTTTGGCCGAAACCAGGCAGGCCCTTTCCTCAATTATGCTTTTTGTTCTTTAGCCATGGCATTTATTTATGCTAAAATTATTGTATAAAAACATCTTTTGTATTTTCCTGCTTTTTTTAACATCAAAAATAATCATATTTGAAAAATATAACTAATAAATTTCTTATTTAATCATCCAGCTAAATTAACTAGTTTACTGTTTATTTCATAGCCAAACCTCCCTATATCACCGCAATTTATACCAACCATACGTTAACAATTCAATACATATAATGAAGATATCACATGTAATCAGCACTCCTTTTAGTACTATTTTTATGTTTTAATACCTATTTCATGTAAATTTAGGTAAAGTATACGCTCATAAACGAATGGAGTCAATATATTCTTTAAAAATATAGCGAATAAGACAAATTACACCTTTTATATTTTAATTACATTTTTCACATAATAAATCCTCTATATATTCATACAAAACCTGTTTTTAAGCGGTTTCAATTACCAATACCATTATATCTTGGGTTACCTGTTCGTGTTGTTCCTGCTTATTTTTATTTCTGCTCCAAGTTCTAACAAAAACACGCTGGAAGCCTCTCTTCTGATGATCAAAAATTGTTAAAAGACCCCTCTTGTAACACACTAGGATCCTTTACTTACTATTTTTCAAACAAGAGCGAGACTCCAACGTGTAACATGAATTGGGTTAATACGAAGCTGTCTAGTCTCTTTTTAGATCTTATCACAACAAACAGACCAGATTTTTTTCATACGTTTATATGATAAAATCTTCAATAAAAACACCAAGTCGCTGCGGTCTGGCATACATGCGGTCTCCAACTTTAATATCCATCTCGTCAAATATTTGTTTCGATAACTGGACTTCTATCTTTTCCTGTTCGCCATTTTGATGGATGGCTTCAATAAATATAAGCGGGCCAACTGGATGAATTGAAGAAATACACACTTCTAATTGATCATTTGTTACCTTTTCTTTTGACAACTCCATTTCATGAGAACGAGCAAAACCAATCATGTTATCTCCCACTGCTGTGATTGAGTTATTGTCTATCGGCCATGTTGCATGGCCAATGTTAACACCGGCAGCTGTTGCAGTTCCTTTAAATTCATTGGCACCTCCAAGAAATTTATACATAAATGGACTATTCGGTGATTCATAGATATCTACTGGAGATCCGGTTTGAATAATTTGCCCGTCCTTCATAACAACGACTTGATCTGCCACATCCAAGGCTTCTTCTTGGTCATGTGTGACAAAAACGGTAGTTACCCCGGTCTGCTTATGAAGGGTTCGAAGCCAATGCCTTAATTCTTTTCTTACTTGTGCATCGAGTGCACCAAAAGGTTCATCTAGCAAGAGCACAGAAGGTTCAATTGCTAGTGCACGAGCGAGTGCTACCCGTTGTTTTTGACCGCCTGACAATTGGGACGGGTATCTGTCATCATAGCCTTCTAGTTTGACAAGCGCCAGCAGCTCTTGAACTTTCTTAGCAATATCTTTTTTATTCATCCTTTCTTGCTTCTTTTTCACACGCAAACCATATGCGATATTCTTTGCTACGGTCATATGATTAAACAAGGCATAATGCTGAAATACGAAACCGATTTTACGGTCTTTGGCAGATATGTTCGTGACGTCGCGACCCTGAAAGCTGATTTTTCCGTTTGTCGGCCATTCCAGCCCTGCAATCATTCTTAGTAAGGTTGTTTTCCCTGAACCTGATGGTCCAAGCAATGCCAGCAGCTCCCCGCTTTGCACAGTCAGATCGATATCGGAGAGTACTGTAGTCTTGCCAAAATCTTTCGCTATTCCCTTCATTTCAATAAACAATGTGTTCACCTCTTTTATTTAGATCGGATGTTTCCGTTCCACAAATTGCTTTACAATAATGGTCACAATCGCAAAAATAGACATAAGTGAGGCCACAGCAAAAGCAGCAGCAAACTGATATTCGTTATAAAGAATTTCGACATGCAGCGGCATGGTATTAGTTGCACCTCGAATTCGGCCGGAAACGACGGACACAGCCCCGAACTCGCCGATTGCACGGGCGCTGCAAAGAATGACACCATACAATAATCCCCACTTAATTGCCGGCAGTGTAACATATAAAAACGTACGTCCCCCACCTGCACCTAGTGTTAATGATGCTTCCTCTGCCTCAGATCCTTGTGCTTCCATTAAAGGGATCAGCTCGCGCGCGATAAACGGCAGAGTCACAAACATCGTTGCCAATACGATACCTGGCAGCGCGAAAATAATCTGCATGTTATTAGCTTGAAGCCATTCCCCGAAAAAGCCATGTACTCCATACAAAATAATGAAAACAAGTCCAGCAATTACCGGTGAAATCGAAAACGGGATTTCAATTAACGTAATCATAAATTGCCGGCCTCGAAATCGAAATTTCGTAAGCGACCATGCCGCTGCTAACCCAAACAGAGCATGTAATGGAACAGTAATGACAACGACCATTAGTGTTAACATAATCGCATGTCTTGCCATGGGCTCTGTAATCGCATGCCAGAACACTTCGAATCCTTGACTAAACGCTCCGATAAAAATAAGCAGCAACGGTAAAAACAGAAACAAAGTTAGAAAGAGGAAAGATATCCCAATTAAGACTTTTTTCTGTCCTTTATTTGTCGAAATCATCTTTCTGCCCCCTTTTGACCGAGTTTCTTGGCTAACCACCATTGAAGCACATTTGCTGTAAATAACAACAGAAACGACAGCGCAAGCATGATAGTAGCAATCGCCGTAGCACCTGCATAATCAAATTGTTCCAGCTTGTTCATAATCAATAATGGTACGATTTCCGTTTGCATCGGAATGTTGCCTGCAATAAATACAACCGAACCATACTCCCCAAGTGCTCTTGCAAAGGCTAATGTCATACCTGCAAGAAGAGCAGGCAGCAGCACTGGGAGCAGAACTGTTCTAAAAATGGTAAGTGGAGAAGCACCAAGTAAACTGGCTGCCTCCTCCGTCTCTTTTTCCAATGTACGAAGCACCGGCTCTACCATCCTTACGACAAAAGGCAGCCCGATAAATGTAAGAGCAACTGTTACACCAAATGGTGTAAAAACGATTTGTATGTCTAATGGAGCAAGCAAAGATCCAATCCAGCCATTCTCTGCATAAAGACTTGTAAGTGCAATTCCAGCGACGGCAGTTGGTAATGCAAATGGCAAATCGATTATCCCATCCATTATTCGCTTGCCAAAGAAATTATAACGTACAAGTACCCACGCTATTAGCAGACCAAATAGACCATTGATCAATGCTGCAAAAAACGAGGCCGAAAAACTAAGACGAAGAGCAGCAAATACCCTTTCGTCCCAGACTGCATTCCAAAAACCTGCCCATCCGAAATCCAGCGAATACCATACAAGAGCAATTAGTGGGATGAAAACCAGAAAACTAATATATAAAATAGTAAAACCCAACGTTAGAGAAAAACCTGGAAGTGTCTGTCGCATCTACTAAACGGCTCCTTTCCTATGGCTGATAAATCTCATCAAACAAACCTCCGTCTGCAAAATGAGTCTCCTGAGCTTCCTCCCAGCTTCCGAATTTCTCTTCAATTGTAAATAACTCTACTTCAGGAAAAAACTCTCTATATTCTTCTAATATTTCTATATTTCTTGGTCGATAATAATGCTTCGCTGCAATCTCTTGTCCTTCATCTGTGTACAAATAATCTAAATATGCTTCTGCAACTTCCCTCGTTCCTTTTTGATCCACTACCTGGTCTACGATGGCAACTGGCGGTTCCGTAAGAATAGACACAGAAGGTGTAACAATCTCAAAATCTGATGCGTTCAAATCATGAATGGTAAGCAATGCTTCATTTTCCCAAGCAATCAGGACATCACCGATTCCTCGCTCAATAAAAGATGTCGTTGCTCCACGAGCTCCAGAGTCAAGAACAGACACGTTTTGGTATAAATTCTCTACAAACGTTTGAGCCTCTTCTTCCCCAAATTGCTCTTCAGCATAACCCCATGCTGCTAAATAGTTCCACCGTGCGCCACCAGACGTCTTAGGGTTTGGTGTAACAATTTCCACATTTTCTCGAACAAGATCATCCCAATCCTGAATATCTTTTGGATTCCCTTTTCTAACTAAAAAGTTAATAGTCGACGTGTAGGGCGAAGAATTATCTTCATAATCACTTTGCCAATCAACAGTAAGCAGATTCCTATCTTGCAAGATGTCGATATCATAAGCAAGAGCGAGCGTAACAACATCAGCCTGCAAACCGTCCAGCACAGACCTTGCCTGACTGCCCGATCCGCCGTGAGACTGATTGATCACCACATTATCCCCTGTTTCCTCATGCCAATGGTCTGCAAATGCTGTATTAAAATCCGCATAAAATTCTCGAGTAGGATCATAGGAAACATTTAAAAGTTCGATCGTCTTCCCATCTCCTTTATTTGTTTCCTCCTTAAGAACGTCGCTGCTTGCATCTTCTCCAGGCCCAACATTGCAGCCGAATAACCCAATACCTGTCATCAGAATGATCCAAAATAAAATTATTCCTCTTTCTTTCATCATTAAAATCCTCCTTGATAATCAATGTTTATTATTCAAATATAATTACTTTGTTTTAGTGAACTAAGGCACCTATGAGTGACGACTTTTGATCTTCAACTGAAACTCAGAAAAACTTATCAAGGTGTTAGCATTTGTTATTTCCTCCCTCAAATCCTTAATTTTTTTCAATCTTGGGCAATAGCTAGCATACATTCAGTTGCCGTAATGAGAAAAAAACCTTACCTCATTAAATACACTTCTTCAGCGATAGCCTTCGGTTGTCCGATCAGCTGTTTATTCCTAATCCCTTCTGTTACGAAAACTTCTCCCAAAAAACTTATAATTCGAATAAATTTACTTGGTTTTAGGATAAAAAAAGCCATTACTTGATTGAATATAGTGCATCAAGTAATGGCTTTCGGTTATCCGATCAGCTTGTTATTTATTTTCAATTATTCTACCCATATTTATATCATATGTCAATAGCTTTTTCTCTGTGCAAAACAAAATTTTACTATAATTGTAATTCAATCACTTTGTATCGAAAGTGTACTGGAATCTTTGTTTTTATATCTTCATTTACAGATAGAATAAATATTCAGCAAACTGCAATATCTGTCATCATTTATTTATTGGCCCTTTTAGGTATCGACATCGCAATTTCTGTCCCCTTGCCTTCTACACTCTTGATTTTAATTCCCTGACCGAAGAGCTTTCTCCACCTCTGATCGGTATTAATTAAACCAACGCCATATTTTTTTATATTTTTATTTAATAGTGACGCCAGTATTTCCGCAGGTATACCCATACCATCATCAATAATTTTAATCTGATAGCTGTCTGCTAGTTGTTTACCTTGCAGCCATAATGTACCTGATTTGTGTTGTGAGACAATCCCATGTTTTATGGCGTTTTCTACCAAGGTCTGTATGGACAGCGGCGGTACAAAGATATGCTGGTAATCGTCAAACTTCTTGTGCACTGTCAGTTTTTCCATAAAACGCTGTTGATTAATATAAATATAGGAATCTACTAACTCCAATTCCTCCTGCAGCGGCACTAGTGGTTTAGTATTTCTTGTATCAAAGCTTTTAGAAAGATACCTGCCAAACTCATTCAGCAAGTTAATCATCCGTTCAATATCCACATTGCTTAAAGACGCAATGGTATTCAAGGTATTAAAAATAAAATGCGGTTTGATTTGAGCCTGTAACCAAGCTGCCTCGATCCGCAATTGTTCATTAATGGAACTGCTTAAATCGGTCAACGCCTTTACTCTGGCTTGTAATTCTAATGCCACTACCGGTTTGGCAATATAATCATTTGCCCCTGAAACAAAACCAGTATAGATATCCTCGGTTTGATTACGAGCAGTTAATAATAAGACAGGCAATTCAGAGATGGTAAAACGTTCTCTAATCCGTTTAGTTAATTCATAACCTGAGAATGGCGACATCATGACATCAGAAATCACCAAATCATAGGATTCCTTTTCTACCCACTCCATGGCTACTCTAGGGTCTGTTGTACAATGCAATTGATAATTCGGCTCCAACAGATTCTGCATTACTTTTAAATTGATTGGATCATCGTCTACAACCAGCAGCAAAGGCTTGTTTTCCACTGATAATTGATCATGTATCACGATTGTCTCATTTGTCAAATCATGATAGAAGCTGCTCTGTTCTTTCCTCGCTAGCTCTAGCTCTGTATAATTCTGATTCATTTGAGAAGCCAAAGGTATACTAAAGGTGAATGTTGTTCCCTTACCAAGCTTCGACTCTACCCCTATTTCTCCACCATGCAGTTCGACTAACTGTCGGCAAATATTTAACCCTAGACCGATTCCACCTCTGTCCACGTCAGATTTGCTGAGTTTCTCATAAGGAAGAAAGATTCGATCCAAAGCGTCTTGATCTATCCCTACACCAGTATCTTGAACAGCAATTACAGCCATATCTTCCTGCTCTGTAGCTGAAATGACCACTTTTCCCTTTTCTGTATACTTCACCGCATTATGAATCAGGTTAAATAAAATGCGAATCAGCCTATTTTCATCGGCATATAACGGTGGAAAAGACATCTCTATTTCATTATGTAATGTAACTGGCTTATTTGGTGATGTAAATCGAACCATTTCAATAACACCATCTGTAATCGTGTGAAGTGGAACGGCTTCTCGTTGTAACAAAATCTTCTGCTCTTTCAATCTCGTAATATCCAGAATATCGTTTAGTGTAAATGTTAAGCGATGGCCAATTTGTGTCAACAGCTGTAAATTGCTAACCGTCTCCCGATCTAAAGTATTCCCCTGGTTATTGATAATGGATTGTGCAATATTGACCATTCCATGTAAAGGATTGCGAATCTCATGAGAAGTATTAGCCAAAAACTCATCCTTCTTTCTATCTTCCTCTATTAATCTTGCAGCTTGTTTTTCCGTAAGCTGTGCCAATTGAATATGACGTTTAATCAAAAGAATTGCCACAAGGATAACTGGGACAAAGAAGTCAAAAGGATAAAAAGGAAATTCTATTTGACCCGTTTGGATAGCCGCTCCCCAAATCGCATTAGAGGTATAACTGCAAATAACCAATAAAATAAGGATGCCATCTTTATCTCCGTGCAGGACTTGCTTAAACGTGATAATAAAAAGATAAGAAATAGCAACAGCATTATTGACAAGCATAATTCCTGACATGACTGTAAACGCGTCTAATGGAATGACAGTCAAAATCAACCCTGCCATCACTAAATTAATAACAGCTAAAACCTTGATAAAACCTTGCCGTATTTGATATAAGTGTTGAATAAATTTGATTAAAACAAATAACACCAACACATATATAACGATGACTATTCGATAGGTTAAATCAATACTAAGAGGCAATTGAACAAATACCTCGTCATCTAATAAATTTCCCAGACCGATTAGTAATGACATAAACCCAAAATAAATTAATTCTGTCTGTGGCTTCCCTTTGTTCATAAAAAAAATTGCAAAGGCATACAAAGCATGAAGAAATACAAGAATAATAACTGATAATTGAAGGAATTGAGAGAGATTAGTCTCCTGATTGACAGCCTCCCCTGCACCGAAAGAGATTGACCGGCTTATACCTCCTGTAAAGGGTAGTTCATAGTTGGAAACCTGCAAAATAATTTCCAGTTCATTATTATCTGGATCTGCATAAAATAGACTAGTAATCGGTCCACGAACATGTGACTGTTCTAGTTTCCTATCAGACGGGCGGTTGACTGAATCAATCAGCTGACCGTTTACGATAATATTTACTGCTGTTTGGATACTATTCATACGAAGACCGAGAAATGAAGGGCTTGTTTCCGGCAACAGCACCTTCACATAATAACTGCCGTATCCATAGTTATTTGAACGGTCACTGTCTGCGGTCAGAAATTCAGCTCTCCAATCACCAGGAACCTGAATAAGTGTTTGATTCGCTTTATCTGCACTTGCTGCTTCAATGAACTGATTGGGATAAAACAACCACTCCCCATTTAAAGAAATAGTCTCTTCACTAGAAAAATCCCAATTTGTTAAATCAAGTACTCCGTCTTGAATGACAGGCTGATCTTCCTTGTTATAGTAGTTAATCCAAATTAAACGAAAGGTAATCAAACACGCAAAAAATAATAATAAAACAGTGAATATTTTTATGTATGTAGCTATTGATTTGTTCTTCATTTCTGCAGCCGCCTTGCAGTTATTTGATTAAGAGAGTTAGATTTTTTCTATACTGCTTATCGAATTCTGATCGATTCATCTGTATCTGTAAATTTGCTAGTCTTAAGAACACTAAGACATTTCATTAAAAAGCGTATATTGATAAAAAGGTACTTTTTCTTGTATTATAACAAAAAAATTATTAAAAACCCCCAGAAAATGAATTTGATTTCATAAGCGATATCTATACATACAACAATATATTTTGTCACTGTCAAAACTTCTATGAAAACAAGGTAGACCATTACTACGATCCATAAATTTTATACCTATAACTCAACTTTCGCACACATAGATAAACACTTACACCTTGCTATCATTGCGTAAAGCGGCTCTCCATTATCGCCCATGCTTTACCCTTATTTTGACTGAGCAAGTGTGCAATGATTCGCTCCGGTCAACCGCTTCGCTTTCCGACGTACAGGACGTACTAGTGCAGGCGTGGCGATTGTCGTCGTGACGTTAGCCTGCCATGGGGACAGCCTCAGCTAACTTGAAAAAGAAGATCACTTTTTCATGTGGATCTTCGGCTCGTCCTGTTCCCATCGGAGTCTGCGCTGGGAAATAGTTCTACACTTCCTGCAAGAAATAGCATCAGGACTGGATTATCTCTAGGATAGCTTACCTTATTACTCCTTTGGAAGCATTCGACAAAGGAAAAATGAGACAAAAATGGCAATCAAGATTCTTTCACCTTATGCTTAACAGCTAAGCCTTTTGACGGCGCGATCAACAGTTAGCAATTTTTCAAACATCTGTTATCTCTTTACCATGCCTTGATGGACAAGTGCAGGTGTTCACCATGTGAGGAATCACAAACGTTGTAGAATCACATCCCAGCGATCTTTGTTGTGTATCGCTTCAATTCCGGATATATGAGACAAAGAGGCAGACTTTACAATCCTATTTGATAATTGATAACCTTGGCAGTCTATTTTTCTGCCATAATCTGATCCCATATAGCACCATCCTCATAAAGCGTCTGGCGCACTTGATCCCAGCCGCCCAGATAATCGATTTCAAACAAGCCGTCTGGCTCGATATAAGTATCTGTAAATTCTGCTGCAACTTCTTCATGAACGGGACGGAAGCCTCGCTTGGCAAAAATGGTCTGTGCTTCTTCAGACCATAAAAAATCCATAAAGGCCTCAGCTGCTTGTCTATTTCCGTGCTCATCTACATTTTTATCAATTAATGCAGCAGGATTTTCAATTTTTGATGTGTAATTTGGTACAATGACTTGATAGTTTTTGCCGGCTGCATTACGGGATAATAATTCATTTTCATAGGTGACAATAACATCACCAATCCCTTTTTCAAAGGTGGCTACCGAAGCCCTGCCGCTTTTATCTAATACTCTGACATTCTGGTAAATGTCAGCTAGCAGCTGTCTAGCCTGTTCCGGCTCTTGATTCCCTTGTTCTTCCGATTGTTTCAGCCCAGCTCCATAAATTGCATTAACGTCCCATTGGGCACCACCTGATGTTTTGGGATTGGGAAGTAATACTTCCACCCCTTCACGTGTTAAATCCTGCCAGTCTTCTATCTCTTCTGGATTATCCTCACGCACGCCCAGTGCAACAACCGAATTAGTCACCATTCCGTTATATGGATTGTCTTTCCAATCATGGGTGATTAGTCCTTTATCGGTTAATTGATCGATATCACCTTCTAAGGCAAGTATAGCAATATCTGCTTTTAACCCTTGCAGTATGGCTCGGGTTTGTGATCCGGAGGCTTCGTAGGATTCTTTAAATACAACCTCTTGCCCATGCTCCTTTTTCCAATATTCTTGAAAAAGAGGGATAATTTCCTGCACAGCCTCTTTTGTCACCGTATAGGCCCCGATGGTCAATGTCACATCACCTTGCTCAGCAGCTTGTGAACTGGTTTGGGAAGAGCTGCATGCCGATAATAAGCTAAGCGTACCGATAATTCCGATCCATAATACATGTATTCTTTTCTGCAAGATGACCTCTCCCTTTCTTAAATATGATAAGACAGTGATACATTTAAGAGACTATTGCCTGCAATTTCATTACCTACATCTGAAAAAATCGATAATTTATGAATAAGTAGATTGACTTGATCACCAACTTGATATCGTGGAGCATTGATCGATAGAGAAGTAAATAATTTCAAATCTGCCAGCTGGAGTTCGATATACCATGCGTCACCACGAAAATGAACATGGGTTACTTCTGCTGTTTCCCCTGCATTCTTTTGGTATGATACATCCAGCGGCCTGATCTCTATCCATTCCGGCCTAATAAATACAGAACTATTTTCCTTCCATTCCTGTCCGTCTTGATACTTCTGTAATATCTCAAAGCCTTTCAGCGTAACCGGGGAAATAAGCTGATTGGAATTCCCAAGAAATTCTGCCACAAATCGTGAAGCTGGCCGATGATAAATATCCCAAGGAGTACCCTGTTGTTCCACCTTGCCGCTATTAATAATTAACAGTTCATCCGCCACTTCTATCGCCTCATCTTGATCATGGGTAACAAAGATCGTGGTGATGCCGAACTCACTGATCACATTGCGAAGCCATAAGCGCAAATCTTTACGCACCTTGGCATCAATGGCAGCAAATGGTTCATCCAGTAATAGCAGCTTTGGCTTTGGCGCCAATGCTCTCGCAAAGGCCACTCGCTGTTTTTGACCGCCTGACAGCTGATGTGGGTACTTATTAATCGTTTGTGCTAACCCCATCAATTCTAACAGCTCTTCTACCCGCTGTTTTATCCTGGCTTTATCTACCTTCTTTACCTTTAAACCGTAGGCTACATTCTCAAACACCGTCATATGTTTAAACAAAGCGTAGTTTTGGAAGACAAAGCCGATTTCTCTTTCTTGCACCGTTAATCCATTGGCCACTTTTCCATTCAAAATAACTTGACCTGATGATGGTTCTTCCAAACCAGCCAGCATGCGCAAAATCGAAGTTTTCCCACCACCGCTGGGTCCTAACAAACCGACCAGCTTGCCTTCCTCTATTGAAAAATCTACACCTTTAATGGCTTGAAAATCACCGAAGTTCTTATACAGATCCTTCACTTGAATGTTCACTCCGCAGTACCTCCTGTCTACGTTTCAATCCATCTAAAACCAATAGTGTTACAATCGAAATCAAACATAAAATCAAGGCCAGACTATTGGCACCAACGACATTAAAGTAATCGGCATCCTGATATACTAATGTCGTGACGGTTTGCGTCTGGTTAATAATATTTCCTGATACGACCAATACCGCGCCAAATTCCCCTAATGATCGCGCAATGGTTAATACAGCACCATATACCACAGGCCATTGAATGGAAGGCCAGGTCACCTGACGGAAAGTCCGCCATTTAGAAGCTCCTAATGTACGAGAAGCCTCTTCCACATCTTCGCCGATTTCTTCCAGTACCGGTACTACCTCTCTGACTACAAAAGGAAAAGTAACAAACATTGTAGCCAAAATCATACCTGGCAAGGCAAAGACAATATCTACCCCAAAAGAGGCGAAGAAGATGCCTAACACGGTCTCCGGGCCATACAATAGAATAATCATAAAGCCGCCAATAACAGGTGAAACTGCAAATGGCAGATCGATAATCGCATTAATCACCGGCTTCACCCAACGTGCTAACCAGTTTCCCCTTACTAACTCTAAAGAGAATAATATTCCCAGTCCGACATTGAATATCGTTACAACCACGACAATATAGAGGGAAATCTTCATCGCATGCAAGGCCTCCGGGCGAGTCAATGCCTCAATAAAACCACTCCAGCCTTCCTCAAATGCTCCCGTAACAATAAAACTAATTGGAAAAATAATGATTAATATAAATAAGAACCAAGTAGCACTTATTAACAGTTTTCTCATATGTCCCCCCTCCTTCTTGTTAGATTAGTAATCCATAAAACCAAAAAGGAAAAGGTTAACAATACTACAGACACCGCCGTTGCCCCTTCCGTGTTAAAGCTCTCAATTTGACCGAAAATATACACGGAGGCTACTAGGGTTTCCATCGGGATATTACCTGAAATTAACGCAATAACTCCAAACTCAGCCAAAGCACGTGAGAAGGCGAGCAGGCTGCCAGCAATAATGCCGGGTAAGATAGCAGGAAAAACAACTTTACAAAAGGTCCTCCACTTGCTTGCACCTAATGTATAACTTGCCTGCACCTGATCCTCATCCAAATTCTCCAGCAAAGGCTGAACAGCTCTGACAATAAATGGAAAGGTAACAAAAACCATCCCTATAATAATGGCTGATTGATTAAAAAGCAGGGAAATACCAATTGAATCCAGCATTTGGCCAACAAAGCTGTTGGGAGTTAATACCATCAAAAACATAACCCCAGATACTGCCGTCGGCAAGGCAAATGGCAGATCTACCAAACTATTTAAATATCTTTTTCCGGGGAACTCATATCTAGTGAGGACATAAGCAATTAACGTGCCGATGATAATTTGTATAAGTGTAGCAATAACCGCTAACCTGATTGTTAAGGTGATAGCATGAAGCGCCATTTCATCTGTCACGGTTTTCCAAAAGTTCGATAATCCTAAAGAAAATCCTTGTACATAGACCGCACTGAGCGGCGCTACAATCAGTACAATTAGATATCCAATCAATATCGATCGTAATGCATATTTTTCTAACTTATCCCTCATATCCCCATCACCCTTACACTTTCTGAAATAATAAATGCCCTTACTCACTTTGTCACCATAAGTAAGAGCATTTTGACAAATCCAATGAATATTTATTGCACAGTCACTGCAGCAACTTTTCTGTGATAAAAGTGTGTGTTTATCTTTCAGTTTTTGTCTTTTTTGCTAGTGGAAAGCGATTCTTCTCTGTGATATCCACTTGTGTAATTTCTCCATCATGTACGGTAATATTTAACGAACCGTATTCTAACCGCTCGATTGCTTCGATAATATTTTTTAACTTTCTATCCGTTACATTCGCCATGTTTATACACCTCTTTGTATATGGTTTAACAACAGATTAAGAAAGAAATCTATGGTTAGGTATTCCTTCAGGCTGTTCATTGGTTGGTATTGATTAACTTAATTTTCCGATAAAATCTTGGATATAACGGCTTATTAAATCCCTGTCTTTGTCTAAGCTGGCTACATGATAAGAATTAGCCAAGATCCGTTTCTCTTTAATGGGTGAACGTACGTGCTTCAAGATATAATCGGTATTCTCTATCGGCACCACATGATCTACGGTGGATTGTAAGCCTAGAACTGGACATGTTACTTGGGATAACTTCTCTCTTACTACATCCAGCAAATCAAGCAACTGTACATATCCATTTACTGGCGTTTCTGTATAGGTGATTTCTTCCTCTTGGACAAATTTGATATCTGGTGCTGATTCCTGAATGTAGCTCTGTTTATCTTCCCAACGATAATGCTGCATATCAGGGATATCGATCGCTGGATTGATAAGAACAATGCCATCTACATCGTCAAACATACTCGCTGTATGTAAAGTCAGCGTTCCACCCATCGACTGGCCAACAATAAATACCTTTTGACACGTTTCTTTCAATTGGCAATAAGCTGCTTCTATATTCCGCATCCACTGTTCATAAGTCTGTTCTGCTAATTCCTGAGGTGTTGTACCATGTCCATCTAATCTTAAACCACTCACTGTATATCCAGCATAGTTTAAACTGCGCCCTATATATTGAACACTCTGGGGAGTACCGATAAATCCATGACAAAGCAAGATCCCAATACTGCCGCTCTGATAATAGAAGGGTTCTGCTCCTTTGATTACCTTTTCCGCTACCAACATATTGCATGCCTCCCTTTCGATAGATCTTTATCCATTTATACCAATCAATTAACTTGGTTTTATATTATAATAGGAGAACTGACCGATGTGTGACAGTTCTTTTTTGAATCCGCAAAATAATCAGCGTTTGTTCTTTGGTTAATTCACATATTATACTGATTCTCATTTAATGTCAATATCTAATTTTAATAATTCATATAAAATTACTTGGTTTTTTATTTTTGTAAATACAGCGTAATAAATAAACTGCAGGAAATCCAAGGTACACCAATAGATTTCCTGCAGCTGAACTGCTTCCTAGCTTGTTTTTCTGCGCCATATGATGATAATTAGAGCTAAGGTACACAATAATCCACCTAAGAACAGCCAGTTATATTGATGAGTAGCTGTGTTCGGTAAGTTTTTTCCGTCTGCTAGTTCTTCGCTTTCTTTCATATGATTTTCCTTAACAGGCATATCATCATCGGCTATTTGCTTATCAGAAGCAAGCTGCACCTGTTCATCTCCGTTTGTATCCTGCTTTTCCAGGTTGTTCGTTTCTTCCGGCAGTTTGTCACTTTCATCTGACTCCTGCTCTCTAGAAGACGGGCTTTCTTTTTCCTTTTCCGTATTTTCTGGCTGTTCTGAATCTTGTGGTGGATCCTCTGGCCGTTCTGGTTCTTGGTAGTCGCTGACCTTGTACAAATAAAAGTCATCTAAGGTGCCCCATGCGCCTGGATTGGCTTGGATATCTGCTCCAATGGTAATTGTTCCATCTGTCACAAGGATTTCGTCTATCTCGCTTTTGATCCAATTTGCCCAGCCGTCTACATATGTCTTACTGCTATGTCGTTCATCTTGTGTCTCTGCAAAAAGCTGCATATCTGCATCTGTAACATCTCCGCCTTGGTTGTACATAGATAGATGATAATAGCCCGGCTCTACCCCGTAAATTGTCTGACTTAGGCTAAAATCAATCTGTTGATCAGACCAGAAATCAACAGCAAAATCACCTGTTCGTGCATTAGATCGATTCTCTTTGATCGATGCATGTGGTTCGACATCCTCAGGAAAATGAATCTCCCACATCATAGTGTCTTCTTCTTCAAAACTTGGGTTTAATATAAGGTTAAATGGTTCGATATTCAAGGCTGCTTGGACATCATAATCCTGTTCTGTTATCCCTTCAATTTGATAGTTTCCGACCCCTGAGGCAATCGCCTCGTCTAATTGTTTATTGTTCCAGCTTACTTTTAACTGTTTTTCACTGCCATCTGTATATACAGCGGTTACCGTTTCAGGGAGTTCTATGTTATCACCCTGCATAAAAGTCCGAACAACAGGCTTGATTTGATCCAATCCAATGGGGGCTGTTGTACCTGTATCTATATAACGGAACACCTGCAAGGAAGCTAATGGGTAACCATAGAAATCAAATAAAGCTTGATTATCAACAGCACTTCCGCCATACCATGCACCCGCATCTTCTGGATCGTATTCCGCGGCAAAACTAGAGGCCCAGCCAGATCCATGTGTTTCCCAAAGCTGTTGATTCACTTCTGGATTCATATCATCTGGATTTCCTACAGGCAGCCATGCCGGTTCCCAATAGAATACACCGATTCCAGCCTCTCCTACATCTGCAACGGCTTGGAAGACATTGCGCAGTGCCGTCGCCTGCCCTTGCACAGTTACTGGATAATCAAGCACCTGACCAACCGCTTGTGGGGCCGTATTGCCATGACCATCTCCATCAGCCTTTGTATACGTATACGAAGTTTCTGCAACGATTACCTTTTTGTCATAAGTATTGGCGACCTCGGTAAGCACATTAGTTAAGTTGGCTAATGTACCATGCCAGAATGGATAATAGGAGCTGGCGAATACATCATAATCCACCTCATGATCAGCCAGCATTTTGGCTAAATTCGCATACCTGCCGCTTGTTTCAGGGTTTGTAAAATGGAGGGCTATCAAGATATTCTCATCTATTTCCCAAACTGCTCTGCTTCCTTCCTGAAACAGTTGTGTAATATTCTCCCAATCCTGTTCACCAGCCATCGCGCTATTGGTCTCATTACCGATCTGTACCATACCAACATCGACTCCAGCTGTAATCATTTCTTGTAAACTATCTTTGGTAAATTGATATAAGGCCGCTTTTTTATCTTCTAAATGAAGTCCTGCCCAAGCCTTTGGTGTTTGTTGTTTCGCTGGATCAGCCCAAAAATCAGAATAATGGAAGTTAACAAATACCTTCATTCCATTGGCGCTTGCTCGTTTACCGATTTCAATCGCCTTATCAACATCATTATTCCCACCGCCGTAGCCATTTCCGTTATCATTATATGGGTCATTCCATACACGGACTCGGACGTAATTGACTCCTGCCTCAGACATTGTGGTAAAAATATCTTGCTCCTCACCTGCTTGATTATAAAATCTCACACCACTTGCTTCCAATGCCAAAATACTAGATACATCTACCCCTTTCATAAAATTTTCGGACAACCCATCGACTCGTTCTACAAAAATATCAGATTCGACTGAGGCTATCCCGCTGTTATCCCCTTTATCTATTGGAATTAATTGGACATCATCAAGATAACCATTTACAGAAGAATCAGCCTTCACATCAGTAAACTCTAATAACGAAAAAGAATGACAGAATAATAGAAATGCTATTAGCAAAGTAACTGCTTTTTTCATATGGTATGTTTCCTCCCTATCCATTTTTGTAAAAAATCCTTCCACAAAAATTATAAAGCGGTTACATATTTTTTTATATATCAAATACTTCGCTAATAGTTTCAAAAAACGACACTTGCGTTGTCATCCATCACGCTGACGCTAATTGTTTACTCATGGTGACAACCCGTAATTGGACAGAATTGGGCTTAGCCATGATTTCTTCTGACACAATTTGATAACCTAGACTTTGATAAAGACTGATATTTCTTGGCACAGACGCCCGCACTTTACAGCGTATCTCTGTTACATTCTTTGTTTCAGCATAACTCTCCAACTTATGTAAGATAGCCTTGGCAAACCCCTTACCCCGAACCTCTGGGATAACGGCTAACCGGGAAAAATATAGATAATCTTCCTCTACCGTAAACCGTACAGCTGCAGAAGGCCGCTGCTGATATGTCAGCAGCAGCGCCTCTTGACCATCTGCCAACGCTGTTTGCATCTGCTCTACTGTTTCATCCAAGGCACTGGAAGGAGGTATCTCCTGACGATATTCCTCATATGCCATCATCGTAACATCATAGATGATCTGACTATCTTCCAGCCCGGCTAATATAATCGAGTAATCTTGCTGCTGCATTGCATCTCTTCCCTTCTATTGTTTCTGCCATTCCTGTTCTAAGATACTGTATAATAAGGAATCACGCCATCTGCCCTTGATCCATAAATTTTCCCGCATTTGCCCTTCTTTAATCATGCCAATCTTTTGCAAAACCTTAGAGGACCCTATATTTTTCGGATCACAAGTAGCATATATCCGGTGGAGCTGATGTTGTTGAAAACCATATGCCAGTAATAGTTTTGCCGTCTTGGTGGCAAGCCCCCTGCCCCAATAAGCAGGATGAATAATATATGAGATTTCTCCCACCTTATTCACTTGATTTTGAATCCGGAGTTCACCTACACCAATTAGTTTTGGATCTTTATGATGGGTAACTGCCCATGCATATCTTGTTCTAGGCTGGTCCTCTGCTTCTTTCAAAATTTGTTCTACAAAGGCCTGCGATTCTTCTATGGTATTAGGCCCCCAAGGCTGGAATTGGCATACGACAGATTGAGAGGCATAATCATGTACTTCCTCCCAGTCACTTTTTCTTATTGGTCTTAGATTAATTTCTTCTATAGTTTTACTTGTCATTATGGACACTCCTTACCTGTCTATGGATGGCGCTCCTATTAAATCGAGCATAATTGCTGTCAGTCAGAGTTTTCTTCATCTCCAACTAAACCTTAGGATTGGGAACTTATCAATAGCAACAGTGAGATAAATATCTTCAGTTTATCATGTTTTAGAGGCTTTCTCTAGCTATTCCCATCTTCCAAAAGCAGAGAAACAGACACTAAAATCAGTGTCTGTTTCATGCTAGTTACTGCCTGCGATATCGCAAGATGAACAATCCCCCTGCTGCTAGTAATAAAGCACCTATCACAAGATAGATATACATATTTGTAGCAGTATTGGGCAGTAATGTCACTTTTCCATCCTCGATTAGTGATTGGTCCACCTCTACAACTGCAAAGGTACCGAAATGATCGACCTGATAGGCAAATGTCGCTGCTGCTTCTTGATAGCTGCCATCATAGAATAGATAGTTATCTTCACTGACTATTTCGATTCCTTTTACATACTGTGGGTCTGTGATCATCTCTTGAAAAACATCCAGCGTTAATGTTGCCGCAGGTTCAAATGAATCAAGCTCTTTACCGTCGCGATCAATTGCACTTACAGCAAAGATATCACTGACTAATGTCAAGCCATCTGGCAATGGATGATCTAATTCTACTGACTCTAAATAAATCGTAAACCCTTTATTATTTGCATTGCTCAGCGGGAAGGTAATTTCTATTCCCTTACCTTTAATAATCAATGGGTAATCACGATAGGCTTGTGCTTGTTGATCTGATATTTCAATGCGAATCCGTTGTTTGTCTATCTCTTGATCGGATAGATCGATAATGACCGCTTCCTTGTCAGGTGCTTTTTCCCATACCTCTTCCGGAATCGTTATTTCTTTTCCTTGGTCCTCACCATTTGAAGATTTATCATCTTGTGGTTTCTTGTCCTTATCCTCTGGTTTAACTGGTTTTTTCGGATTTGGCGGATCTTCTTCGTCTTTGTCTGAACCAGGATCCGGCTGTTCTGGTTTTTCTGGCTCTTCTGGTTCTTCTTTTTCTTCTGGTATTTCAGGTTCTTCCGGAATATCTTCCTCCGCCACTCGAATTACAATCGCTGATAAAGGATCGATTGTGATCGAATCCGCACTCCATTCTATACCGACCGGATCAGCGATTGCATCGGTACCAGCCTGCTGTTGATCGACAATCACCTCACCAGCTGTTAAGTCCTCAGTCAGTGTTAAAGTACGGGATTGTTCGTCAGCATTTACAAACGTAATATAAGCTTCTTTTCCAGACGAAGATTCAGAACGGTAGGCAATCACAAGATCCTCTTCTTCCATCTCTGGTATATCTAACAGGGTAACCTTTTCTTGGACAGCTTCCATTGTACCATGTCGGAAAGCGTCGGTAGAACGTCTTAATTCAATTAAACCTTTCGTGTAGGCTCTGGTCGTTGTTTCTACAGGATAGGCTTCTGAATCAGTCGCCTTCTGCCACTCAAACTTATTGATAGCATCCGTTGAATCATATGAATCATGAATAAAATATGGGAATTCAAACGGATTTCCGTCCTCATCTGTTAAATAAGTTGATTTATACGGTGGTTCGGCCACTTCCCCTTGATAATCGGGGTGACGGAATTGTTTCGTCCTGCCATATTCTTGTCCCGCATGAAGAAAGGAGGTTCCTTGAGCTGTTAATACCATTAAATTACCTAGTCGAATCCGTTGATGGATTTCTTCTGTATGATCCTTCGGGTCCTTCTTAATCGATTGGGCAATAACATCATGCAAGGTCAAATTATCATGTGCCGCAATATAAGGCACTACATCGCCTGGGTCATCTGCCGTAAAGTTGCCTGGATTAGCTGTGATATTATCGAAAATTCTCTCGATATTACGTGCGCCGCCAGTGATAAAGCGCGGTTCTCCTTCACTGCCAAACCCTGACTTCAATTCATTGCGAAAATCATCGGAGAATGATCCAACACTTGTGGTATCCTGCATCCAGTGCTGATCAGCCGGCTGTACATTAGGGTCTGTCTCATCTCCTGCATAGGTTACCCAGCCTTCGCCTATCATGACGGTATTTGGATTGATTTCTTTCGCTTTATCATAAGCGATCTGAATCGTTTCGGCATCATGATCTCCCATCATATCAAATCGGAAGCCATCTACCTTGAATTCCTCTGTCCAATACGTAATCGAATCTACCAAAATACGTCTTGCCATTTGATGTGTAGTTCCTAAACGGCCGCCGCCAAAGCTTTCACGAGGGGTGCCGTCTGCATCCATAAAGTGATAATAATTCGGTTCTAAGTCTTCAAAAATATGCATTCGAGCGGTGTGATTATATACCACATCTAAAATAACACCCATATCCCGCTGATGAATTTCATTAATTAGATTCTTAAATTCTTCAATTCTTTTCTCAGGGTCTTCTGGGTTCTCCGAATACATGCCGGTTAAGGAGAAATAACTATGCGGATCATAGCCCCAGTTGTAATTGGTATTAGTTGAAGCCCAATCCAATAATCGCTCATCCTTGTCCAGCTCATTGGCAAAATAATAACTCATTACCGGTAACAGCTGGATATGTGTAACCCCTAAATCCTCTATATAATCTAGTTTTTCCACAAATGAAGCAAAGGTGCCGAACTGCGCTTCTAATTCTTCATCAATCGATGGATCTGAGGTGAAATCACGTACATGAATCTCGTAAATAATCGCATCTTCTCGTTTTTCAAAGCCATCAATAGCGGCAAAATCTAAGCTTGGTCCGATCGAACTTGGATCAACAATTGCTGCCTTCCCTATATTCGTATCAGGATCTTCATTATTCCAGGCTGCCATTGATTTGGCATAAGGATCGAGTGCTAAGGTGGTATCACCGTCACGTTCAATTGCAAAATGATAGTAGTAGCCAAGCAAATTATCCAAACCCGTTGTTTCTTGGTTTAGCACCGCTTCCCATACCCCTTGTTCGGACCGTTCCATAGGGATATCTTCTGCAATCACTTGTTTGGCATCCTCTTTATCATATAAGACTACGGATACGTGATCGGCACTTGGCGACCATAGCCGTAAAGTAGCCTGAGCAGGACCATGTACCTCTAGGCCTAACTCTCCCTCATAGCCATACAAATGATCCTTTAACCGCCAGCCAATAGCTGCAGTCACTTCACGACCTTGGTGCATAATTGTAAAAGGGACTTGTTCCAGATCAAAACTTCCGTGTAAGGAAACCTTATTCTGTTCTTCCTTTATTGTCACAGACTCCACCTCTACAGCTGCTCCGTCTTTGTCAGTCACCTCCAGTTCATCTACTAATTGTTCTGCCGTTAATCCGTGGACAGAACTGTAGCTTAACTCTATCTCTTGCTCTGACAATATCTCGGCAAATAATAATCCTTCTTCTGTCACAAAATAAGGATTTGTATAGACGGTTGGGTCATCTTTTTGTATAAATATCTGTGAATGCTTATCTAATTGATCAAATGATAACTCATCTGACTGCCAGTCTGTTTCCTTATTTAACATCAAAAACTCTATTTGATTCGGTTCTTCCGTTAGGGGTAAATCATAGTAAGAGCCTTTCATACCTTGACGGTCATCAGCAAAAAAATGGGCACCATCCGGCCAGTTATCTGTTGGTTCTGCCACATCTCCCCATGTCCACAGACCAAAGGCATCATAACTTCCTTCTGTTTGATAAAAATTGACACGAATCGACCCGTCGAGAGCGAGCGGTTCATAGAGAAATAGTTCATAATCCTCTGTCAGCCAGACTTCATTCATTTCTGGAGCAAGTATATCAACAAAAATATCTCCAGAAAGATTATCTCCATTTGCCCGATTAATAAGAAGCCCTATTTGCTCTGGATTATCCGCTAATTCGACATCAATATAACGGCCATATTCCGTTTGATTGGATTCCTCAAACGTTAATGCTGCCCCTGGCCAGCTTCCTGTACTTTCGGATGGCTGGGCAACATCTTCCCATATCCATAGTCCTAATCCGTCAAAATCAGCATCATTTCCTGGGAAATGAATACGCAGATGATTGTCTGGAATCTGATTATTTTCTGGTGGTGTTTCACTCTCTTCCCCATCGATAATTTTACCATTATTTGTCGTAAGCAGCGCAGTACCGCCATTCTCAATAGCAGGAATCTCAATCGTTACCTGATATTCTCCTGCCTCATTCTCCTCGACAGTATAAGTGGTATCTTGATAATGATCGACAATTTCAGTCTCTGGATTATCGACTATAAAGCTAATCTGTTTGGCAGTATCTGCTGTATTAAAACCTAGATAAGCAGATTCTCCTTGGAAGAATCGTTCCACCACAATAAATTCTTCCTGATCTGAACCAGTAATGTGCTGACGGTCTCCCTTAGCCATAAGATCAGAATTTGCATTTCGAAAGGCAGTTAACTTCTGATAGTGTGCTAACATCTCATTTTCTTCTACCTGATCCCATGCCAAGTCATAACGATTATCATACTCTGGCCAGTTATTCGCACCTGTCTGTCCTAACTCTTCACCATAGTAGATCACAGGCTGGCCTTTTGCCGTCATCTGCAGAGTTGCTGCCAGCATCGCTTTGCCATGATCATTCCCCAGGCTGTGAAGAAAACCGTCTTCATCATGACTGCTTAAAAATTGGCCCAGTAAGGACGTGTTATCCATCGCCTGATTTCTTTCGGTTAAACGCTGGTTAGCACTCTCCAGATTGCCCGCTACAAATTGGTGTGCCGTTTCTTTAAACTCAAAGTCTAATAATGAATCCATCGTACCTGTACCTAAATAACCATGATTATTCGACTGCCCAGCTCCCCATGATTCACCAATCAATTGGAAGTCAGGCTTTTGTTTTGTTAATTGATTACGAAAATGCTGCCAAGTCGTATCATCAACATGCTTCACCGTATCCACACGGTAATAGGCTAAAGAATTACCATTTGCTGTCGTAGATTTCTCAACCCAATTAGTCTGCCAGTCTACCAATTGTTCACGTACTGCTGCTTCTTCTGTCTTAAAATCTGGTAAGCCCGATAACTCCATTTTTAAATCACCTGAACCGGAGCTTTCCCTTAACATACCATCAAAACGCTGACGCGCTTCGTCATTCGGATACCCCGGCGGTGCTCCTTCACCTAATCCGCTGTCAGGCTTTAAACCATAACCCGGATGATTTAATACCACATCTGCCATAATATCGATATCTCTTGCAGCAGCGGCATCAATTAATTCATGAAATTCGTCCATTGTCCCTAAATGAGGATTTAGCTGTTCAAAATCCTGAGCCCAATAACCATGATAAGCAAAATAAGAACCCTGAGGCGCATCAAAATTCACATCATACGCTATATTCTCCACAATCGGTGTAATCCAAATCGTATTCACACCAAGTTCTTCTAAATAATCCAGTTTTTCTGTTACCCCTTTAAAGTCTCCTCCTTGATATGTTCCACGTGGATTATCATAATCCTGATAACCAAGGTTATACGGATCATTATTATCTGGATTGCCATCATAAAACCGATCTGTCAGCATAAAATAAATAATTGCTTCATCCCAGTCTCTGGTCTCAGCGCCTATTTCTCTTTCAGAGACGGCAGCCACAGCACTGGTTGTATAAGTTCCACCCTCTTCATCTACTACGGTAACCGGAATGTTTTTCTCACCAGGTTCAACCTGATAAGAAGCAGATAATGTGACCGCCTGCAATTCAGGGGATATCTCAAGCCGTTCGTTCCCTCCTAAAGCGGATGTATCTGCATAAATAGCACGAATCCCCAGCTCAGACGGATTATCTATCTCTACTTCTAAAACAGCATGATCATTATATGTAAATGCTCTATCCACTGAGGCACTTACCTCAATATCATGCTCACCCTCTTTTTCTTCTGGCGCCTCCTCTTCTACTTGATTGGATACATAGTAAGGGTTGGTAAAGACTTCCTCACTATCCGCTTTAAGAAAAATCTGGCGATGCTTATCTAACTCAGCAAAATTCATATCCCCTGTCTGATTGCCGCCATCTATCCGCTCCACTAATAAAAAACCAATTGCTCCTGGATTATCATTCAATGGAATATCTACATAAGCACCATAATCCCCTACTTGTTGATCAGAAAAGGCATGTGCCCCGACCGGCCAATCATCGGTGGGCTGTTCTACATCTCCCCATGTCCATACACCCCATGGTTCATAGGACTCTTCACCGGTCTGGTAATGAATACGAACAATATTATCCTCAAATTCTACTGGTTCATAATAATAGACCTCTCCCTCATTAGTCAGCCAGACAGATGTCATCTGCTCGGATAAAATATCGATCGTAATATCATCGGTGAGGTTAGCGCCCTCCCGATTATTAACCACCAAGTGAATTTGTTTCGCCTCTTCTGTCAGTTCTACATCTATATAGGTACCATATGAATCGGTATGCTCCTCTTCAAACCATGTGCCATTTGGCCATTCTCCAACTGTTTCAGACGGCTCTTTTACATCTCCCCACAACCAGACACCCGTCTCGTCAACAGAATAATCGCCATAATCATAATGAATCCTCAATATGTTGCCTGCTGTTTTTTCTCCTTCTTCTGCTTGAATGGTATACACCGGAATGCTTCCTGCAAACAAGCTAAACAACATCACACCAATCATTAATCGAACGAGGAAACCATATCCTTTATGCTTTCTCAAATTGCCTTTCCCTCCTATATTATAAGTAATAATTTACAACTTTTGCGCAAACGTTTGCATTTACAGATAAAAAGTTACCTCCTTTCCGCAATTTATCTGCCAGATTTAAGCGTTCATTTCCTTATTTAATCTAATAGTCTTTTAGGCTTTAAAGGCTGACAGATCAATAACATGGTGACGATTTGCTATTGTTTATAATGCAATCGCTTTCTTTAACACTATATAATAATTATTTTGAAAACGCAACCGTAATCTTTCAACAGCGCCTTAGAGCGTTACTATCGAACTTGTTGAACACGAATATCTGTATTTATGTTATTAGAAGACAATTTATTAGGGAAAAAATAACTATTTTAAGTTAAAATAAGGAATTTCTTTATAATTTATGCTATCCTATAAAAAAAGTATTTTGTTAGGGTGTTTTGATTGAAAGATAGAAAACTAGAAGCAGAAATTCATGTATTAAAAAACCGGCTATATCAATTAGGGCAGGAAACTACTCAATACTCTAACGGGGAAATATTAAAAGTCAGTGAATTGTTGGACGACAAAATTATCCAGTATCAAAAACTACGACTAAAGAAAAAAAAGGCAACACAGTGACTGGACTAGTACTAAAAAAATCCATATAACTCTACGAAACATCATTTTTTGTTTGAGAAGATGCAGCTGCTTTCACACACTATTAAAAAAGGTTTAAAAGAAACAATTGATAGGATGCGTTCTTTTACTTAGCTTTAGGAGGAATGGAATGAAAGATTTTGCTAGATATATTAGTAATTCCAAGCATAACTGCAAATTACTATATAACATGGATCCCGAAGATATTCCTGTCTTAGCTGTCGGTTTGACCAAACAGGAACTAATGCTTCGAACCCAACATTTCGCAAAAGAATTAAGCTTGGTCCAACATTTTATGAAAAAACTGACTCAATATATGGAGGGCATTCCCGTACTAGTTATTACAACAGATGATCAAGGCAACATATTGGATATTTATGGAGATAAAACAATTAAAGATATGACAGACTCCCTGGGTATTACTTATGGAGCAAGATTTGCGGAAAATACAGTCGGAACCAATTCTGTATCACTAGCATTACAGTATCATGAACCTATTGGACTCAAAGGAACTGATCACTACCATCACTACTTGTCAAAAGTAGCCTGTTATTCTGCACCCCTTTGTTTTTCTGCTGATTCTAGTTTAGTTGGCACGGTTTCGATGATGACAACCGTAAATTTTGCCAGTCACTTCCACTTAGGCCTTTTATCAACAGCTGTCGATACTATTGAAAGAGAGATTCTACTGCAAAAACAAAACCATACACTCCATTTATTGAATCAAGTCATGATTAACTCTACTCCAATGGGGATTGTAATGACTAATCAGAAAGGAGAAATATTAGAATTTAACACTAGTGCCGAAGAAATTATGTCTACCACCAAAGATAACATTATTTATCAAAAGTCCGATCAATTAGGCAAGATTGGTGATTATATTAACCATGTCCTTCAAACAGCAAATTCTGTAGAAAATGCTGAGTTTTCAATCATTGACGGTGACGTTTCCAAAAGTCTGCTGCTAGATGTATTACCGCTATTCGACAAAAAGCAGTTAATTGGAGCATTTGCCCAATTTCGTGATATGACCAACTATCATGAACTGCAGCAAAAATTAATCGAATCTGAGAAATTATCTGCCATTGGCAAGCTTGGTGCAGGGCTGGCACATGAAATAAGGAACCCACTGACATCAATTATTGGCTTGGCTCAACTATTAAAGGAGAAACCAGAGAAAAGTGAGTATCTGGATATTATTACTGGTGAATTAGAACGAATGAAAGGCTTAGTGAATCAATTCGTGTCTTATGGAAAAGCAGCTAATATGGAACGAGAAATGACCGATGTGCAAAAGCTCATTAATGAAACGGTAAAACTAATGAATAATAATGCTCACCTGCACCATGTGCAAATCCATACCAAACCATCTGTTGCGGATACCCACGCTTTCATTGACAGAACGAAAATAAAACAAGTACTTATCAATTTTATCAAAAATGCCTTTGAAGCAATGCCTGAAGGCGGAAAGATTATAATTCGCTTAACAAGGAAAAATGATGCATTTTATATTTCGATTGAAGATGAGGGAATTGGCATGACGAAAGAGCAGCTAGACAAACTTGGCCAGCCCTTCTTCACAACTAAGGAATATGGTCTTGGCATGGGACTGGCAATTTGCTTTGATATGATTCATTCCCATGGTGGTCAGATAGAGTTTACATCTAGAGAAGGACAAGGTACCACGGTATCTATTATTCTGCCAGTTACAAATCATTCATAGGAGAGGAGCGATAGAACATGAAGAAAACAGCCAGCATATTAATGAATAATTTAAAAAGAATAGGGGTTTCTCATGCATTTGGCATACCTGGAAAAGCAATTGTACCACTATTAGCCGCATGTGAGGAACAGCAAATTGACTTTGTACTGTGCCGTCATGAGTCTGCCGCTGGATTCGCTGCAGGGGGCTATGCATTGAAAAAAGGTATTGGAGTTGCCCTTGGCACATCAGGGCCAGGCGGAACCAATCTGTTAACAGCGGCCGGTCAAGCAAAGGCCTTTCACTCCCCTGCTTTATTTATTACTGGTCATCCATCTGCACGAGAATCTGGAAAAGCACAAGGACAGGATTCCTCCATCTTCGGAACTGATCTCGTTAAGATGTTCGAACCGGTAACTTTATTTAGTGCAAGAGTAGAAAGGGCAGATCAATTAGAATTATTTCTGACCCATGCAATTGAGAAAGCAACGACTGGAACGAAAGGACCTGTTCATCTGTCTATTGCAATGGATGTGCTGCAAGAAGAGATTGCGGAATTTATTATCGATCTTCCTGGTTCCGAAGCAAGAGTGATATCCAATCAGCTTGAATCCGTAAGGGAAAAGTTAGCCGTTGCGAAGAAACCACTTTTATTTTTAGGAAAAGGGGTACGTATTTCTCAAGCATATCAAGAGGTGCAATGGTTAGCCGAACAATATCAAATTCCTGTTATGACCACACCTGGCGGAAAAGGTACATTTCCCACCGATCATCCACTATCATTGGGTGCCTTTGGTTTAGGTGGAAATGAACGGGCCGCACAATATGCAGCAGAGTCTGTTGATCAATTAATAGTTATGGGTACTAAACTATCTGATATGTCTTTAGCTGGTTTTACCGAGAATTACTACCCTCAGGAAATCATCCATTGGGATATTGATCCAACTTTTGTACATAAGTCTATTCCAGTGCCAACTCTATTTGTACAAGGAGATATTAAGGCCAACCTTACCGCACTGCATAGAAAACTAGATGATGAAACCACGGAAATTAAGAGAACAGCATTACCTATCGAGCCAATGAACACAGATATAAGCAAGCAAGATCATACCTCTTGGCTGTCCGCTGCAACTGCCGTACAGGAGATTCGGCGATATTTACCGGAAGACACCATTTTATTTGGAGATGATGGCAGCCATACTTTTTATGCGATTAAACATTATGAGATTTATCAGCCAGGCACTTTTTATTTTGACGATGTGTTCGGTACGATGGGACATGGAATCGGCTATGCCATTGGTGCCAAGTTTGCGATACCGGACACACCTGTCGCCTGTTTAACTGGGGATGGCTGTACCTTTATGCACGGAACAGAAATAGCCACAGCCGTTGAACAGAAACTGCCAATCATATTTATTGTCTTTAATAACGTGGCCTTAGATATGGTTGATAAAGGCATGAGAAAAATGCTTGGTCATTCGATTGGCGCTACCTATCAACAGCCATTAGATGTCAAGAAATTCGGTGAATCATTAGGGGCTTCTTCCTATTGCTGCCACAATATAGAAGATATCCAGTATGCTATGAAACAAGCAGCTGATAATCAATCCGGGCCGACTGTTGTCGAAGTAATGGTCGATCCCGAAGAAACACCGCCAATTTTGAATCGGGTGTAAAAAATAGAAGGGCCGAGAAAACATATATGCTTCTCGCCCCTTTTTGTTTAGTCATATATTTTGTTCCACGGTATATCCATTAACGAATCAACTTTCGCCCAGTCATCCCCTTGACAGCGGTGTTGCCGGTCTACTAGTATCCCTTTTATTCCTGCTTGTTTTGCTCCTTCAAGATCATATTTAACCGAATCGCCAATCATCCATGTGCGGGAAGCTGATATGTCTAAGTCATCTAATACATATTGAAAAGCTTGCTGATCAGGTTTCGCAACACCTATTTCTGCACTAATATAGATATTTGAAGTATATGTTTCTATTCCTAAAGCAGCAATCTTAATCCGCTGCCCATCAGTTGGGCCATTGGTTAATATCGCGATTTGTATGTTGGTATGTTTTATCTTTTCCAAGAAAGCGTCAGCATCTGGAAATAACTCAATGTTCTGATTAGCTTCGTCCATATAGGTTTTATTAAGTGACTCAATTAGTGATTTCGATTGGTGGAAAGGACTTGGTAAGGACTTAGCAAACCTGCTATACCTGTACTCCCTAATATTCAAGCGTTTTTCGGTAAACTGCTTAAATAACGCAGGCTCAAACTGGTCGTACCTATCCCAGAATTGCTTGCTGGAAACACCCACCTCCGATAACACATCATTGATTTTCTGCTTGGCATTCTCTTTGGCTTGTTGATAGTCACATAACGTATCGTCTAGATCCAGTATGATACATGCAGGCATCCTACCCCTCCTTTGCACATAAAGTGAAATCCGTTCAAAACCATTGCGTTTCTCCTCTGAAAAGAACTATTGTCCCTGGAGCTGTCTGGCTCTTCTTATTATACTAGGAACATGATACATATGTCATTAGCCATCACATCGCTGCAGGTGCCTTGATTCCCAATAAACGCAGTCCTTCCTTCAAGACCACTTGAACTGAATAGACCAGTGCTAATCTTGTTGGTCTCTTCTGATCTTCATCGCTGATTCGAACAACGGCATAATATTTATTAAATACCTTTGCCAGCTCAAGTAGATACTTGGCTAATTGAGATGGATCATTTCCTTCAAAAGCATATTTGATCGTATCAGGGAAACTCAGCAAATAAATAATAATAGACCAAGCTTGTGCATCGATTTCATGAATGGCAGCATTTTCGTCTGGCTGATAATGACACTTTTTCAAAATAGATGAGGCACGGGCATGGGTATATTGCAGATATGGTCCTGTTTCCCCTTCAAATCTCAGCATATCTGTTAATGAAAATTCGATATCATGCAAACGGAAATTTTTTAAATCATGGAAGATAACAGCGCCAATCCCGACCTCATGAGCAACTTTATCTTTTTCCACAAGTGATGGGTTCTTCTTCAATATATTATTTTTTGCCAGTTCAATAGCTTGTTCCAATACTTGCTCTAATAAAATAATTTTCCCTTTACGTGTCGACATTTTCTTGCCATCTTGTAACAGCATTCCAAATGGAACATGCTGAAGCCCTTGATGCCATGTATACCCCATCGCTTCTAATACCATAAATAACTGTTTAAAGTGAAGCGTTTGTTCATTCCCTACGACATATAATGATTTGGTGAATTGATATCTTTCCTGACGATAAATCGCCGCCGCTAAATCACGTGTCGCATATAAAGACGTTCCATCGTTTTTCTTAATCAGACATGGCGGCAGATCATTATTTACCTTTACAACCATAGCTCCATCCGATTCTTCGAGTAACTGTTTTTCTTCCAGCGTTTTATATACATTATCTATCTTATCATTATAGAACGCTTCTCCATCATAAGAATCAAATGAGATATCTAATAGTTGGTACACTTTCGCAAATTCTTTTAGAGATTCGTCTCTAAACCATTTCCATAAGCTTAATGCCTCCTGGTCCCCTCCTTCCAATTTTTTAAACCATTGTTTGGCTTGATTGTTTAATTCGGGAGCGGATTCAGCTTCTTGATGAAAGCGAACATACAGTTCTAATAACTCTTTGATTGGATTTTGGCTTACCTTATCCGCTGCTCCCCATGTCTTATAAGCAACAATTAATTTCCCAAATTGTGTTCCCCAATCACCAATATGATTAATTCTAACCGGTTGATAGCCGCATTTTTCTGCCAGTAATGCTAATGCATTCCCTATTACCGTAGAACGCAAATGTCCCATCGAAAACGGCTTGGCAATATTAGGTGATGAGAAATCTATCGTAATCACTTGGTTCTGTCCGATATTTGTATTCCCATATTGCTCTTTTTTCACAAGAATATCATGAATGACATCAGAGGCAACTTGGTTTTTATCCAAGAACACATTCACATATCCGCTCACTGCCTCTACTTCGGCAAATAGCGGAGGCGTATCTATTTTTTGTGCTAATTCATGGGCAATATCTTTTGGGGAGCGGCGGTATATTTTGGCTAATTCAAAACAAGGGAATGCCAAATCCCCCATACTTTCGCGTTTTGGTTTCTCTATCATCTTCTCAAGTTCTTCCTTGTTTACATGTTCACCTAACTGTTGATGCAGACTATTTACAAACAATGTTTTATAATCCATCGCTTTACCCCTTTCCGCTTGTTTTATTAATAATAAAAAAATTCTCGTCTCTTTTCATCATGAAAAGAGACGAGAATTATATATTTACCCGCGGTACCACTCTAATTGTTTTTCAACCACTTTCCTTGATAACGAGGACTGCCCCGGTTTTCCATACTCTTCGTTCAGGAAAACATCTACAAAGTGCGCTTCATTACTTGTAAGAAGATTAGGCTCTCACCGTCCCTAATTCGCTGAGCTGTTACAAATAACTACTCTCTTTGTCATCGACGTTAAATATTTCAATTATTATATCTGAAGTGAATGACAATTACAAGGTTATGGATGTATATTTCTAAAAAATGGCATAGAAAGCTCCTGATTTGAATTTCGAAAACGCTTTTATTATACTGATATAATATGCAAGGAGGAGGAATGCTGATGATGAATAATGCTGACATATCAATAGAGGATTGGTTAAAGGAGATAGAAAAAGACATAGAACCCACTTGGAAAAGGCTTGGATTTCCAGCTCCCCCGGCGACTAAGACATCTTATAACGAAATAGGCATTATTATAATAGATGATATTGCTTACCATCCAGCTATTCACCATCTAACACAGCAAGTGAAGCAAGTTAAAGTAAACCAACATTTAGAAGTGAGTTGTCTCGATATCATGCCGGCTGATTCCAAAGAAGCTTCAGCGAAAACGGAACATGGCCTTATGGTGCTGCAGTTACTCGCACATCAGCCCATCACCGTGAACAGCCACTATCACGTCGGACTCATCCCTTCCGCTCAGTTTATCTTTCTCTCAGAATTCGAACCACAGAAAATCAAAGTTGCTTTACAATGGATTTTACAATACAAACAAGAATGGAATATTAGGATATTATTAAATCTTATGGTGCCGAACACAGCAGAAATCGGGACCATCAAACCTACTTCACAAGATCCGTTTGTCCAAGCGTTAAGCCCTGCTGCAGCATCTGATTTATTAGTAGTTGCAGCAAATGGCAATTCCAAAGCACATAATAACCTTCATCCCGCCGATTTCTTTACGATTGGTGGTTATGATGATAAAGGAACCGTTCAGGGCGCTGATCAACCTTACCCTGCTATGCCTGCGGGCTTAAATGGTGATGGCCATTTTCGTCCTGACATCTTGGCACCATGCACCTATTTACCAGTACCTTATCTGGAACAAAAATCATCTGAACGTATGTTATCATATTTCGGAGGGACATGTGGCGCAGCAACGATTGTAGCAGGGGCTTGTGCCAATTTATTCTCTCAATACCCTGATCTTACAAAAGAACAGCTGCAAGCTATGTTCATACATGCTGCTGACAGACTGGATGACGGTGGTACATTTCTCCCCAAACTAAATATGGCCAACGTTTTACAACAACTGTTAAATAATCATCGACACATGCCTATGCATAAACATAATGATATAGATGATCCAGCAATCCAGCGAGCAGCCAGCCTCACCTATTTGATTGAGGACGGTAAAGTTAGCCGAGCAGATTTATGGGGCTATTTAAAGGATGATTCGCCGATTGTCAGAAAAGTGGTGATCGCCTCTGGATTAGCTTCTCCGCAAACAGCAGAAGAAAGAGCCTTGTATTGGGAATATGCCAAACGTGATCCGATCGAAACCGGTGAAAAGCTTTTGTGGCTTTATCAACTGCTTAAAGAGGCGGATAAACATGAATTAGATCAGTGGATCGACTTACTAACATTACATGAGCTGGAGATTACTTTATGTGTAAAATTATATTTAGAAACCAATTATGAAACAGCACCGGAGATAGTCTATTTACCAGATCCCAGTCTGGTGCCAAAGGCCATCAAGCCTGTATTGGCATGGTACCAAGAACATAGTGAGAGAAAGGGATAGTGCGGCTTTAATATAACGAATACGAAGGGGGACTATTTATGCCAAAGGTGACATTAGCTAACGGAAAGACAGTCGAAGTAGAGTGCTTAAGCTGTGCATTGACAAGCGGACTAATTACTCCTGATGGGGGCGTAGTAATCGAAACAGACTATTTTCATGCCCATCAGGATGTAGCTTATCCAATAAAAGGACTGATTATTTTAGCCTCCAAACGGCATATCAAATGTTTTGATGAATTGACGGACGAAGAACAAGCAGATTATATTACTCTTTTAGTCAAAATCAGAAAGGCACAGCGAAAAATATTAGGTATTGAATATGTCTATTATTTTTATAATGAAGATACAACACACCATTTCCACACTTGGATGGTTCCCCGTTACGAATGGATGTACGAATTCGGGCGGTCGGTTGAATCGCTTAGACCTGTGCTTCTTTACTCCCGAAATCATTTGAACAATGACGCCAATATGCAGGAAGTCAGGTCTGCTATTAAGAAATTAGCAGAGGAATTGAACCGCTGAATCAGCTCTTTGTGTAAAGGGTATCTTTCATTCGGAGTAACCATCTTTTACTAGGCAAAGCACTTCTTACAGATTCTCAGGTTAGCTATTTTTTAAAAGCGATGGCAGCTGTCTAATGGAATCGATAATCTTATCTGGTTTTACCGCTGATTGTGTCAATGCAGCAGTCGTATATTTTCCTGTTTTGACAAGGATACCTTCCGCTCCGATCGTATCTGCTCCCACGATATCAGTCGTAAGGTCATCACCTATTATTGCTGCTTCTTCAGCAGACACTGCTAATTCATCGAATGCTAAAGCAAAGTAGTCTTTGCTAGGTTTGCCTAATACATAGGCTGTTTTATTGGAAGCATATTCTAACAATTGCACAAACGCACCAGTATCCAAATTATAGCCATTCTCCCTAATGAAATATTTCCCTTTTTGCAGAGCAATAATCTCTGCACCAGACATAATATGTTGGAATGCCTTGTTCAAACACTCATAATCCACATGATCGCGAAAATCGCCTACCACTACATAGTCTGCTGCCTGATCTTTCACCGTATACGGCGCAAACAAGGTTTGCAATTCAGCTGTCACCAGAAAATAACCACTTTTTCTTTTTTGTTGTTCTAGAAACTTCATAGCAGCAGTCACTGGCGTAAAGATCTCTGTTTCTGCGATATCAAAGCCCATCTGATCTAGCTTTACTTTCATACCTTTTGGCGTTTTTGAGTCTGTATTTGTCAGAAATCTGATGGGTATACCCAACCTTTTCAAATCAGCTATTGCCTCTATCGCTCCGTCTATCGGCTTGTTCTTCACATACAATGTGCCCTCTAAATCGATTAAAAGTGCCTTAAACATCTCATGACCACCTCATTTTACAAATGAATATTCGTATACTTTGTAGTTAAAAAGACGTTGAAAACCGCTTTTTTCCGCAACAGCGATTGACGGGCTATTGACTTCCATTACATCCCAATACATAATAATTCCTTTTGCTAGTGCCTCCTGCACATAGCTGTATGTCAGTCTTTGGGCCAGTTTTCTCCCTTGGTGCTGCTCGTCTGTTTCAATACCGATTAAATGTTTGTTCTGATAACTAAATCCTGTGTAAATAACCGCAGCAATTTCCGCTTCTTTCATCGCCATATAGACAATCCCTCCCTTGGCAAAACAATCAGCTGGGCTCTCCCAGAATTCCTGAAGGGGATGGAGAAGCAACTCTTTATTTTTAAAATTGGACTGATCTATATCTGAGGTAACTTTTACAATCGAGTAATCCTCGCTAATCTCAGGAACTGTCTGCTGGTCGAAATTCTCCTCGGGTAGTTTATATACCCTTTGACCGCTAGAAATAAGTGTTTCCTTTTCAAAGATTTCGGTAATCGTTTGATCCCATTCTGGTGTATGGCCTGATCCTTCAAAATCCCCCAAGCCTAACTTGATTGCCTCAGGTGCGATGACCTCATCCATATAGGTCTTGATCTCTCGGTTAAAGAGCAGATTATCTGCCTCTCCAATAAAGATAAATCCATCCATATTCCCTAACCAAATCATCCCGCTCCTTGGAGATTGCTTGTTATCGACAAATATCCTGCCAGGATTATTCCCATAAATAACGGCAGGTACCTCGAGATGACTCTCTGACACGACCATCTCCGTACATTTATAAAAATCACTTTTTTCCAGTTCGATTATCATAAACCGCACCTCTTTTCATTAAGGTTGTTGGAAGAATACTTCACTAGCAGCTTGTTTTGTAAAAATAAAATCCGGATATGGCAAAGCAAGTGCTGGTTTGCTTTCTTCTGGATAAAAACGTAATTGGACTGATTCATCATCGTTTAGGGACAACTCTCCACTAATAATAGTGCAGGCAAAAACAAATATATTATATTCTACTTGATCACCATTAGGATAGGTAAAGCGAAAATCCTCCCCGCCAAATACCCCTAGCAAATGATCTGGCCTAATCGTTAAAGCGGTTTCTTCGTAAACTTCACGGATAACGGCTTGCGCAGGCGTTTCTCCAGGTTCAATAGCACCTGCAGGTAAACTCCAAAAATCGGAGCCTTTAGGATACTGAAACAGGATGTGATCGTCTTGATTTCTGATAATAGCAGCGACACTAGGCATAAGTATTAAATCGGAGCCGAGTTTGTTGCGAATATTTTTATAATAATTAGAAATAGCCATCTGTTCCTCCCTGATACTAGAATTATATTTATTTTACCATATAATTCCGAGTTTAATGGGTGCTTTCTTCCTTTTTTGTGATAGAATAGGGAGTATAAACTTAATTAATGGAGGAATTTATGGCAGCCAAAAAAGAAATCCGTATCCTTAAAACAATGGCAGATGAAGTGGAGGCTTTGAAGCAAGTAGAGGAAGAGCAATTATGCGAACCAATTCAAGCCGATAAGTGGTCTATTCGGGAGATTGTTGCACATCTTTATTATTGGGACAAGTTTAATCTAGAAAATATGGTGCCATTTATGCAAGACGAGGCTAAGTTGCAAGCGTTCCCTGACCATGATACACATAACAGGGAAGGCTTAGAGAAGGTAAAGGATGTATCGGTTTATGAAATCATTGACCAGTTTTTGGTTACCAGGCTGCAATTATGCACTGCCCTTGAAGAAGTAGATAGTAAAAATCGCTTCACTATCGGCTCTGGCAAACGAAAATTTGGGGCAGACAGCTTTATCCGTATCTTTCAAAAACATGATAAACACCATTTGGAACAGATCCAGAAAAAGTTGGGTTAATAAAGAAGCAGCCTCCATACCAGAAAAATCTGATCTGGAGGCTGCTATTTCACTTTTTGGCAATAATAAGCGACCTTTTCGAGTTTGTCATAATCCCCTTGTTTGTAATGTTTTTTTCGACAAAGGATTGCAGTGTCTCCACATCTTGCTTCGTTTGACCAAAATCAGGAATTATCGGTGTATGAGTTAGCAAAAACAGCAAATCTTCTAATCTCTGATAATACTCTATTGCATCATACTCATAAGAAATAACCTCAGAAAACCCTGCGCTTTCCAGCTCCTTCTTAAACTTCTCTTTTGCTGTTCCATCCGGTTGATCAAAAGCTTGCCCCCGGCCAAAAGCCTCTTTGATATTTAACTTATCCGCTTCACTGACTTGCTGAGTCAGAAAATAACCGCCATGAGCCAGCACCCTAAATACTTCTTTGGCTGAGAAAGGTGCATGTCTGGAAGAAATAATATTAAAAAAGCTGTCAGGAAATTGTAATTGATCAGAAGACATTTGCAAAAATCTTAAATTTGCAGCAGCTGCATTGCTCAAATTCAGATTAGCTCGCTTGATCATCTCCTTGGATAAATCAATCCCAATTAACAGAAGAAAAGAGGAGGAACACTCGATTAACCGCTCTCCTCCGCCAGTACCAATATCTAAAAGGATATCATTCACTTTCGCTCGTTTCCTGACTTCATCATAAAAATTCCAGCTAACACCTTCTGAAATAGCAGATAGGTTAGAAAAATCCCAGCCGTTTATTTCTCCCATCTTATTATAAAAGCTTTCATAATCCGTTTCTTTCACACCGCTAACCACCTTTTTTTGAACTTATCGACCCTCTATCCAGAACAACCTATCCGGAAACTGAATAATCGCTATCGCTGAAACGCAATTTCTCCTTCCATATCCACTGCATTCAGCAAAGGAAATTCTGTGCCTTCAATCATTAACGTTGGGTAATAATCCGGATTTGTATATAACGCTTCCCTCTCTTCTTCTGTTTGCGCCTTTGCTTTCTCACCATCAGGTAAAAGAGGCAGACCACCTAAAAACTCATATTTCACTGTTACTACTCCGTCTTTTGGCAGATATACTGCTTCCTCTAGGATATCTACATCAATTAAGGCCTTTAAATCAGCTCTATCTAGATTGGGATAATGCTCCTCTAGAATTTTACCGAAATAATCTGCCTTTACACCATCGATTTGAACATTTAGATGAGAGAATTCTTCGATGGCCTCTTCTACTTCTTTATCTTCGTCTAATAAGATGTGAAATGTAATGGTACCTGTCAGCAGAAATCTCTCATCCTCCGCTAACTTCACACTTTGCTCCTGATCTGTCATAGAAGGAAAATTTAATTGTCTCTCATAATACTGATTATGATCCGAGTAAGCAGTTACAATAGGATAACCGATTAAATAATCCCCTACTTGTTCAAATCCCTCAGTATCTAAATAAAATTTCCGCCAATCGTTCGCATATGCGTCTAAAACTTTCGTAGGAGAAGAATTATCATTACGATACCATCTGTCTATCCTTATAATCGGAAGGATTGGGGCATATTCTGTATTGTATTCCTCGTTCTTATACTGGAGCATGGCCTGCCCTTTCAGGAAATCATCATCTTCCTCAGAATAGATATATCCTCCCTGATAAGCAAGTGCGTTGACTCTTCCAAACGTTTCTTCAACAAAATCATAGTGCTCTGCTGGCGGAATATAGCCTCCCTGATCGTGCTGTTCTTGATAAATGGCTTCATATACTTCCTCTAAGCTTGCTAAGGGCTGGTCTTGCTGCTCTACTTGCTCATTATCTGTTATGAAAAATACGCTAATGATTCCAATCAAAATGAGACTGCCGCTTACCAGCAGGATTACTCTTTTTTTATTCATACTCGACTCCCTTCGCCCGAGACTAACTCTATCTTAGTGTATCCCGTCATATTTTATCTTCTTCTAACACCGTTTGTTTTCGATAAATAAACCGTTCTCCTGCTGTTACATATGAAACTTCTGATCTGGGTAATGACTTGACTTGAAGATGTTGAGGTTTTCAAGAAGATTAAGTAGGAATTGACGGATACCCCAGTTCCATTTTATTTTAACAAATATCATTACAAAAATATAATCTTCGCATTTTCCTCGGTATTAACCATCTACACAAACAAGCACCCATGAATGGAACATCCATGAGTGCAAATAATAGTAGGCTACTGCCCCAGTAACTGCGGTAAAAACAGAGTAAGGCTTGGAATATAAGCAATCATTAACAAGGCGATGATCATCACTGTGTAGAATGGTATCATTCCCTTGGTCGCTTTTTCTATTGATATCTTCCCAATGGCGGAACCGACAAATAAGATCGAACCAACAGGCGGTGTCACTAACCCAATTCCTAATGCCAACATTAAGACGATTCCAAAGTGAACAGGATCCATACCTATGTCTATTGCCACAGGCAACAGAATTGGCGTTACAATTAGAATAAGTGGTGCCATGTCCATAATCATCCCTAATAACAACAAGATAATAAGAATCATCAACAAGGTAATGGCCGGACTTGGTGAAAAGTTAATCAATCCATTCGATACCATAGAAGGTACTTCTAACAATGCTAATAACCAGCCAAATCCTGAAGAAGCGCCAATTAAAAACAGCACCATCGCTAATGTTTTAAACGTTCTTTGTAAAATGACACCCATACGTGATATTTTTATATCTCGATAGACAAAGAAGGTGATAATAAACGCATACAGTGCAGCAATTGCTGCTGATTCCGTCGCTGTAAATATACCAGTTAGAATACCGCCGATAATAATTACTACGGTAAACATACCTAAAAGTCCTTCTCGAACAATTTTAGGTATTTCTTCCTTTTTAATCACTTCTCCTCTTGGATAATTCTTCTTCACGGCAATCACATAAGCTAGGATCATAATGACCAGTCCAAGCAATAAACCTGGAATAAGTCCACCCATAAACAGCCCGCCAATCGATACACCGCCCGCAGCCATGGAATAAATAATCATATTATGACTAGGCGGAATCAGCACACCTTGAACAGAACTAGAGATAGTAACTGCTACGGAGTAATCTTTATCATATTTCTGTTTTTTCATCATTGGTATTAATACAGATCCAAGTGAAGATGTATCTGCCAGTGCTGATCCAGAGATACCGCCGAAGAAAGTACTTGCCAGTACGTTTACCAGAGCCAGTCCGCCCCGGATTTTACCAATAATCACATTTGCCAGCGCAATCAGTCTTCTTGAAATACCGCCCTCATTCATAATTTCACCTGCAAGAATAAAGAATGGGATCGCAAGTAGCGAAAAGGAATTTAAACCAGACGCCATTCTCTGTATAATCGCCGCTGGGCTAATTCCCATATACAATCCTGTCCCAATTGAAACAACAGCAAGCGAGAGCGCTATTGGAACCCTGAATAACAATAGTAATAAAAAACCGCCCATTAAAAGTAATATTTCCACAATCTCACCCCTCACTTGCATCGTCATAATCTTGATGCAGACCTTTTACAAATAACAATTCAATCCCATTGATTGTAATAAAGATTCCAGCCACAGGTATCGCAGCATATAAAAAGCTGGAAGAGATACCTAAGCCGGCCATTGTTGAATAACTCATTAAAATCATAAACTCTGTACCGAAGTAAATTAAAATAGCTCCAAAGACAATAATTAGTACTTTGGCTATATAATCAACCAATGTCTGGGCCTTTTCGCTAAATTTATTTACAATCAGTCCTACAGCAATATGAAGCTTCTCTTTAAATCCATAAGCTATCCCCAGAAAACTTACCCATACAAATAACAGACGTGCTAACTCTTCTGTCCATGCCGGTGAATAACTAAAAAATGTACGTGTGAATATCTGATACAGTATAACTAAAACCATAAAGACAAGTAATGTTAAAGATAAAACTAACAACAACTTGTCTAACAGGTGTTTTGCCCTTTTTAACGCTTCCATTCTATCCCTCCTCATCATGATTCACTTATCTGATTAATCTCCTGAAAATTTCTCAATCCATTCACTGAACTCATCACCATATTTATCATAAACAGGCTGGACAGCTTCTCTCCATTCCTCTATGTCTTCAATCTCTACAAGCTCACTTCCCGCTTCTACCACTGTTTCTCTTGATAGTTCGGTTAACTCGTCCCATGCTTCGCGCTGAACCTCAATTGATTCCATTGCAGCTTCTTTAAAGGCTATTCGATCTTCCTCACTTAATGCCTCCCAGAGATTTTCTGACGCTAATAATACTTCTGGTGCCCCTTGGAATCCATTAACTGTAAAATACGATGCTACATTATAGTGGCTGGAAGTGTAATAGCTCGGAAAATTATTCTCTGCACCATCAATTACGCCATTTTGCAGAGAAGAATATACTTCGCCATAATCCATTGGTGTAGCAGACGCCCCCAGTGATTCTACTATATCAATAGCTAATTCAGAGGACTGCACACGAATCTTTAAACCTCGCATATCTTCCGGGGTTTCAATCGGGCGAATCGTATTATAGAAACTTCTTTCACCTGAATCATAAAAAGCTAATCCTACTAATCTGCTGCCTGCAAATGTATCAAGCAGATCATCGCCTTCTTCTCCAGTCAGCTTCTCCCATTTTGTCTCTTCATCCTCAAATAGAAACGGCATCGCAAGTACACCGATTTCATCGTTAAATTCAGTCAATGGTGTCGTATTTACCCTGGCAACATCGATTGCCCCAAGCTGCATCAGTTCCACGACACTTTTCTCATCACCTAATTGGCCGCCGTGATATACCTTTATTTCATATCTGCCATCGGTCTTTTCCTCTACCAGTCTTGCAAACTCCCTTGCTCCGATGGTAGTCGGGTAATCAGATGGCTGATTTTCTGCTAAAATCAGTGTAGTTTTGCCATCTGAACCAACGGCATACTCACTACACCCGGCTAGCATGATCATTGCAATAAACATCAATCCCCATAATGATAACGCTCTCTTTTTCATGATAATCCTCCTCCTAAAACGCTTACTTATAAGCGAAACTTGCGCCAGTAGGATGTTATTCCTTACTGAGACTCTAGATATAATCATGTATTCTTCCCTATTTGATAAGTATAATAAGGCTTTCAACATAGATCACTGCTTCATCTATTTTTTTATCTCTTATTTATTTTGGATAGACTATGAAGACAGCGATTAAACGTTTCCAACGCATATTAACAACGTTGTTATTTTTTATAATATATGATTATTTGTTAAAGTGCAAGAATATTTTATATGTTTTCACGATAGAATCAACCTCGTACTATCTCTATTTTTTATAAAATTGCTCTATGTAAGGTAAGATCTTGTATTACTGAATCCAAAATATTTCTTATAGATTATAAAACACTTCGCCATATAAACAAAAGGAGTATAGTATTCAGAACCTACACTCCACTGAGAAAAAGACATATTTTTCAAAAATAATCAGTCTGTTAATGTTTCATTACAAAGATATGCGGAACTTGCCGCAACAAAATTTTCTATCCCTACTTAACCGCCCGCCAGATCGTCCAACGATCTTTTTCTATCACGTTGTCTTCAGGAACCTTTTTGTCAATATGGCCAACAAGCTGTTTTAGTTCCTTATCATCGATTTCATGCAAAATACTCCGGCCTGTTCTGGATTGTAAATCATCTAATAACTGTTGTTTAGAAGGATATGTTTTTCTTACTTCCCACAGTTTTGCTTCTGTTATACGCTTAAAGCCTGCTTGCTTCAAGTACTTTCTTACGGTCTCACTTTTGTGACGCCTGCTTATCTCCTTCTCTGCAAGTGTAGGAAAAAGAGAGAAAAAATAGCCGCGAATATGGGTTGGCGTTCCTTCCAGCAGGCAGTCTTCCGGTGTTCTATCTTGGATAAGGAAGGTACCATCTGTTTTTAACAACCGGTAAGCCTCGGCAAAGGTGGGTTCTAAATCTTTGATATGATGAATCAATGCTCTCTCCAGTACTAGATCATATTGATGACTATGTAACCCTGTATCTTCAGCTTCACCCTGTACAAAGTGGATTTGGGGGAATTCCTTGCAATGATCCTTCGCTCCAGCTAATATAGCTTCTGAGTAATCAACAGCTGTGACTTCTGTTGCTCCTAATCTCACCAGACCTTTGCTGTATATGCCTCCACCACAGCCGATATCTGCTGCTTTATCTATTGGTTTGAATGGAATTTGATCACGTACAAAGTTCACCCATGTCTGATCGGCTTCTCTTGCCGTATAGCTGTTACGATTAGCTTTATGATGAAAGTTGCTTCCCATTATCCAAGCTCCCTTATCGTTATATTTTTTTAGCAACTATTGTAAATTCCCATGGAAAGTTTTCATTATTCCAACCGCGATGTTCATCCAATCGATTCAATTGAAAACCGGATTGAATCACGGTATTTATTATTTGACTAAGTGTGTGTGAAGTGACAGCTACTTCTGGAAAATCACTCTGCTCCTGATCAGGGAAATATGATTTATAAGCCACATCACCACTGGTTAACTGCTGATCAAAATACTGTGGCACAAAGGTAAGGTCAGGGCCTATACATCTTTTTACAGGATGAAAATCACTAAGAATCATAGTTCCGTTATTTTTCAATAAAGAAAACAAGATATAGATAAAACTTTCGAGATCATTGAAATAATGCAGGATTCCACCTTCTAAATAAAGCATATCAAAATAGTTAGAATAGATTCCTAGATTAATATCTTGAATATCTCCCACTATATAGTGAATAGACGTATTAGCACAATCAGCTAATTCCAACGCATACCGTTTATTCTCCTCTGATATATCAAAAACAGTCACATCAGCTCCTAATAACGCTAATGGTACTGCCCTTCTGCCATTTGAACCACACAGGTTTGCAATTCGTTTATGTTCGATATTTTTAAAGTAAGTTTGGTGTTTTTTTAAACTTTGTTTTGGATTAGCCATAATTTTCTTGGCTTTTTCACTAGGCATGCCGTCTTTCATACACCAAAACTCATATGCTCGATACTCCCATGCTTTCTTATTGATACGACTTTGTTCATTCATGAAAGTGCCTCCCTGTCATTACAAAAAAATAGAGAAAATAAAAGCTAGGCTAGTTGCAGCAATCTCTTTTAAAAAATAAGCTTCCTTTCTGCCAATCTGAATCAGCCTTTCAAATCTGGCAATCTTAAAAGCTGCACAAGCCAGCACCTATAGGCAAGCAGCATTCAATTTCCGAAAGCGTTTACTAAATTCTTTTCGAATTGTTTTATAATCTTCTGTTTGGATATGGTTCTCGTCGGCGTCAATTACTTCCATCAGCAGAATTTTATCTTCATGTTTGGTTCCTTTTTTAGCGTAATTGACTAAATATAAGGTTGCCTTTAAATCATTGGCTACTTGAAAAAGGCTTAAAAACTTCCGTTTATTTTTATGCCAGTATCGATTCGGATGACTTGTATAGGGGTTAACCTTCTGGCTTTCTTCACACAATAAATATTCAAAGATAATATATTTTCCCGTTTTTGCATTTCGCTGAATCCTGTCAAAATTGATTGCTGCCGTTACATCACCAGCTAGCATTTCTTGCGCAAATTCAAACCCGCTAGAATCGTCTTTTCCTAATGATTTACTGCCAGCCACATCCATCTCCCCCTCCTATTATTTATTGAAACAAAGGCAGCCTATAGCCCAAAAGAAGATCCATTTCATACCCTAATTATACCAAAAGTAAGATTGACACGAAACATAATCCATTCATGTGAGAAACAATGAACTCTCGAATCAAGTGACTCACAGTTAATCAAGTGGGGCAAGTGAAGGCTGGCCATGATTTAAAATTTGCCGAAAAGAAAAAGAAGCAGACCTATATATGGATCTGCTTCTCCTGCTTTTGACAAACAAACTTCATCTCTGCACTTATCAGAGACAGTCAAAACTCAAACTTAACTGCTCTCACCTTCACATGCTCAGCAGCTTTTCCTGAAAATACACCTAAACGATGAGTATACATTCAAGTGACCAATTCTCCTTTTTCTGCTAGAAAAGCTGCTACTTCTGCTGCTGACGGCATCGCCTTCTGCGCGCCATTGATTGATACAGCTAGTGCTGCTGCGGCTGAGGCATATTTTAAACAAGACAGAATATCCTGTTTTAGCAGATACCTTACAACAAATGAGCCGATAAAGGTGTCTCCAGCACCGGTAGTATCTACTGTTTCAATTGGATAGGCAGGACATTCCACTACCTCCATTTTATCATTCATATAAAGGGAACCTTGCAAACCAAGCGTCAAAATAACTTCTTTAGCACCTTGAAGGATAATTTCTTTGGCGGCTGCTTTTGCTTCGTCTATATGGCGAATTGGTATGCTGGTTAAAGATGTTGCTTCATGTTCATTCAAAATCAATAAATCGATCTGTTTTAATGTTTCAGGTGAAAGCTGAACAGCTGGAGCAGGGTTAAACACGACCTTAATCCCTTTATCTTTAGCCTGATCTAAAACACACGCATTAGTCTCCCATGGTATTTCATTCTGCAATAATACGGCCTCATAGGCTTCCCAATCGATCTCATCTAGATCACTTGGCAACAATTCATTATTGGCACCAGGGCTTAAGATAATATTATTTTCACCAGCTTTATTCACTGTAATTAATGCTAATCCTGTATTCACCGCTTTTTTCAGCATACCATCCAGGTCTATCGCTTCCTCACGAAGGATACGGTACAGTTCATTACCAAAAAAGTCATTCCCTAAAGCACCAACAAAATGAACTTCCGCTCCCGACCTTTTGGCAGCTATCGATTGATTAGCACCTTTTCCACCTGAGTAAAAAGATGTCTGCTGGCCAAATATGGTTTCACCTGGCTTGGGGTAATGCGAAACCCGGGTGACAATATCCATATTCGCACTGCCTACCACAATGATCGAGGGCATGCTCTCCACTCCCCTTGTCTTCAATTTAACGATGGGCTATCCCTGACACAGAGTAGCTCTTATAATAAGTTCTGCTACCTTTAATATTACCAAATCCAATTTGTCCCTGCATATATGGAGATTGGTCATCGGTAAACGTGATATATTTCGTTCCATCTAAACTAACCGTAATGGTATTCTGATCTGCCTGAATATTCACCGTATAAGATTGATCTAATTTCCAATCAACCTCCGCTTCTGCCAACACTTGATAGCCATGATCATTCTTCAGCAATACCAGCTTATTACCTTCCTCTAAGCCAACGGCATAAGAACGAATAGCGCCTTGCACGCGGAACAGTACACGGTGATGGTAACCCACTTTCGGCAGGATAACAGCATTAACCTCATAATTATCCCATTCTGGAGCACCTGTATAACACTCAGCTGCCTCACCAGACATACTGCCACTTAAATATCCATCTTCCAGAACCCAATGTCCTCTCAAATAGGTGAACTGATTAATTTCCTGGTGAATTGGATTCCACTCTTCCAATGAAGAGTTGCTGAAATCAATTTGATAGTTTGGCTGTCCTTGAAAATCCATGCTGTCTAAATAATAGACTAAACCGCCATGGGCTGTTGCTAATGGCGTTATTTCTACACCTACTTCTTCAATACAGGCATCTGCTAAATAAGGAACCGTATAGGAAATGTTTGCCCAATCAGTATCTGTTATCGTTTGCCAATCACCATAATGATAGACTTGATTGTTACTATCTAAGGCATATAAACGAATCTTGATATCTGTCTGATTTCCTGCCGACTGAGCAAAAGAAACATCCACCGTTTGACCTGGATAGAACTTAGGAGAAAAGGCAGGATCATAACGATTGTCATTGAAATCAGCAGGGCGATAGTATGTCTTCTGATACAATCGATAACTATTACCGCCTGTGACGCGGTCAATGGACATTTTTAATGACCTTTGTCCATTCAAGGCTTGCTCTTCACTATTCTCAATAAATATCTGTGCCTCATCTTCCTGATCATCAACCTCTGTTAAAAAGGCATGAGTGGAACCAGGATATTCAAAATGGAAAACGGGAGCTTCCCCTGTCAGTATTTTTTGAAAATAGTCGCTTCTTTCTGTTTGTGCCACCTTATAACCAATTGCTGCTGTATAAGTAGCAGAGGCCGGTATATCTGTTATATTAGCTGCGCCAATTACACTGGAAGTACATAGAAAATCATTAATTGGTTTTCTCCAGCTGTCTTCTATACCATCAAGCCCCTTGTAAACACCCATAATGGTACCTACATTCCCTACATTACAGTCTGTATCCCAGCCACACATATTACATATATTAATCGTCTTAGAGAAATCTCCTTCACCATACAACAAAGATAGAACCATAACAGCACTATTAGGAATGATATGACAAACACCTGGATAACGATCATATCCGAAATTATCTTTCACAAATTGAAAGCAATCGCGCCAATTATCAGGATGTGCCTGATGAAAATCCATTACGGCTTTGGTCACCCTTACATATTCACTATCAGCAGGAATTACTCGCAGACCTGCTGCGATAATCTCATCCATGCTTGATGCGCTAAATGCAGCTGCTATACAAGCAGCGATAAACTGTCCGCCATAAATACCTTCGCGGTCATGAGAAACACTAGCCGCCTTCTCGGCAAATTCAGCTGCCAATTCCGGGTTATTAGGGGCAATTAATCCCCAAACATCAATAAATATTTGCCCCCCCAATTTGCTCGGCAACCTGTGCTCCATTCTGTTCAATAGAACCCGATCTTGGTGCAGCTATTCCATTTTTCAAATTAGAATATGCTGTATGCTCACTGGAAATGCCATATCCGCCCCACCAGAAAAAACCATGTTGATCTGGCACATAGTTTAACCATGTTAAACCAACATCTTCTGCCGTCAGTTCTCTGTCTGCAGCATAATCTTCCATAGCCTTCAAGAAAAAGAGCGGCCCATTCAAGTCATCATCAGCGGCAAAATTCTTAAATTCATGTAAATACCCCGTCACTTCACCAAAAGCATGTTGGATCTGCTCATAAGTCCAACCCTCAATATTAGCTCCATGTCGAACACCAATTACTTTTGCCAGCCAGCCGGCATATACCTTCTCCACATAATCGTTTGGAATTCCTGCGTGATTCAACTGTGTATGTTGCATCTACATCTACTCCTTTTATATACTATTATTCTTTCATTCCACTCATCATCACGCCTTCGATAAAATATCGCTGCGCAAAAATATAGATAAAGAGAATCGGCAGTAACACAATAAATGATCCCGCCATTAAATAATTCCATTGGGTTGTATATGTCCCTTGGAAAGTAGCCAACCCTAACGACAGTGTCTTTAACAATTCATCGTTAATATAAATTAATGGCGCCAGAAAATCGTTCCATTGCGTCATAAACGTAAAGATTGCTAATGTTGTTAATGCCGGAAGAGATATCGGCAAAATAATACTTACAAATATCCTCGGATAACTCGCACCGTCTATCCTTGCCGCCTCTTCTAGTTCTTTTGGAATTCCCAAGAAGAATTGCCGCAATAAAAACAAACCAAATGCACTAAATAATGGCGGTATAATCAATGCCCAATGCGTATTCAGCCAGCCTAATTCCCTTAGAATCTTAAAAGTTGGAATCATTGTTACGTGGTAAGGGATCATCATTGTAGCAAGAATAATGATAAATAGCACATTCCTACCAGGAAACTTCAGTCTGGCAAAAGCATATGCCCCCATCGCACTGACAATGACATGCCCAATCACAACTAGTACAGACACCTTTAACGAATTCCACGCATACACTCCCCATGGTGCACTTTGAAACATATAAAGATAGTTTTCCCACATCACCGGATTAGGAATCCATGTTGGCGGAAACGTATACATATCATTAGTAGTTTTCAAAGAACTTGATAACATCCATAGAAAAGGCAGAATCATCGTGATAGCACCTGCTATCAGCATCACATGAACACAGAAGCGAATAATCCTATTCTTTGTTTTCGTGTCGATTCTGCCCGCCTGTGCTTCATTTTTTACACTCATACTAGCCTCACTCCCTCCTATACCACATCTTTACGATTGGTAATCTTCATTTGAATAAAGGTAATGATAAAAATGATAATAAATAAGATATAAGCCATCGCTGAGGCGTAACCTTGTTTGAAGAATAGGAACGCATTTTGATAAATGTAGAATACAATGACAGAAGTGGAGTCAGCAGGACCTCCATTCGTCATAATGTATACCTGATCAAACACTTGAAACGAGTTAATAATAGACATTATCACCACAAATAAGGTCGTATGTCTTAAAAGTGGTATAGTAATGTGAAATAAACGCTGAAAACCATTGGCACCATCTATCTTTGCCGCTTCATATAAGGATACGGAAATATTCTGTAATCCGGCTAAATAAATTACCATATTAAAGCCTAAGCCTTTCCAGATACTCATAATAATAATCGACAATAATGCCCACTCTTCGCTAGCAAGCCAAGGCGGTTCATATAATCCCATCTTTGCCAGCATACCATTGATCAGACCATAATCTGTGTTGTACAGCCATTTCCAAACTGTCGCAACCGCCACCATTGAGGTGATTACTGGGATAAAAAAGGCTGTTCGATAGGCATTGACAAATCTAATTTTCTGATTTAGCAAGACAGCAACCAATAATGCCAGTATGGCACCTAGAGGTACTGTCCCTGCTACATAAATTAGTGTCACCTTCAACGAATTCAGAAACTCTTCATCTGCCATTAATGTTGTATAATTCTCTAGCCCGATAAAGCTGGATGGATTAATCCCATCGGATTCAGTCAGACTTAAGTAAAGGGAGGCAATCAAAGGATAAAACATGAATACAGCAAATCCTATTAAAATGGGGGTAATAAAGACATACCCCCAAAAAGCTTCCCTCCCCATCAATTTACGGATGGACTCCACAAAGCCACCTCCTATAGACTACTGATTAATAATTTCATTCAATTTTGAATGAAGCTGTTCTTGTGTTGTTTGCGGGTCTTCTTTACCTAACAGCATTTTTTCAACTTCTTGTTTAAACATTTCATCTATTTCTGAAGTGAATGGTGATGTATAACCATCCATCACAACAGAATCTGCACTATCAACAAAAGCAGCTACATTTTCAGGGAATCCTGAATCCAAAATCACTTGGTTGGCTTCTTCATCTTCACTTGCCGGCAGGGCCATATTACTTTCGGCTACTTTCATCATTCCTTCATGACCGACGAAGTATTTTAATACTTCCCACGCTTCTTCCGGATGTTCTGTTTGATTAGATATACCCCAGTTCAAAATTCCTGCTCCTACCGTTTGATTTGCTGCAACTGGCATTTTTACGACATCCCATTCAAAAGGAAGTGCTTCTTCCTTAAATGGCGGCAAGAGCCACATTCCAGCACTAATCATGGCTACCTGCTGGTTTCGGAATTGTGCGTCCGCTCCCTGTCCTGTCGCTTCTAATTGAGCTGGATTCGGTGATAATTTATTTTGTACGATGTCATTAATAAACTCTAATGCCTCTAATGTACCTGCTGAATCTAATCCGCTTGCTCTTTGGTCATTAAATAATTCTCCGCCATTACGGAATACCCATCCTAGTGTAGGATTATAGCCATTTTCATGTAAATAGCCGTATTGATTTTTTCCAGCGTCTGTTAACTGTTCAGCTATTTGATAGAATTCTTCTTGTGTCCAATCATCTGTCGGATAATCAACACCTGTCTGATCAAATAGTTCCTTATTATAATAAACAACAAATGGAGATACCTCTTGCGGAAGTGCATATAATTGATCTTCATAAATATTGCCATTGATTAAACCGTCATAGAAAAGATCGAGTGAAAAGGATTCATCAGATTCTATCAGATCATCCAATGGTAATAATGCATTACGACTCGCTAATGCTGGTACCCATTCATTTAGATAAAGGATATCTGGGGCATTTCCCCCTGAAATCAGTGTCAGTGTCTTTTCATAACGTCTGTCACCTAAATCTACCCATTCAATCTTAATGTCCGGATTCTCCTCCATAAAGGCGTCTGCCGTTGCCTTTCTAATTGCTTGTTCAGCATTACTTCCACTAATCGCCATTTGGATAGTAACTTGTCCATCACCATCTGAATCTGAGCCTTCTGAAGAATCTGAATTACTGCAACCTGCTATAAGGACAGCTAATACTAATAATAGAAAGATAGATAACTTTTTCATCCTATAACCCCCTTGGTTATTATGGTTTCTCATCTCAATTGCGTTACACACCTGTTCCCTCTTGATCGAAGCTATTTATCTAGATAAGTTTTCCTCACCTCCAAGTGTAACCCTTTACATAATTTTCATTTCCAAGTGAAAAGGCTTACACTTAGAATATTAATTGTATTTTACATAAATTTTTCATTCTTGTAAATATAAAAGTGTAAATATTTCATAAAAACATGAAAATTACATATAATTTCATAAAATTCATATTTAACTGGAAAAATATGATTAATCTCAATTTACATAACATGATAAAAGTGATATGGTAGTAAAAGATAAATATGTTACCGATTACAGGTGCTAAAATTTTTACGGAGGCATGGACATATGGCAACAATCAAAGATGTAGCAAAATTAGCTGGAACATCGACGGCAACTATATCACGGTTCATTAATAAGAGCGGCTATGTAAACGAAGCAACACAGAAAAGAATAGAATTGGCGATCAAAGAGCTCAACTACAAACCTAATCATTATGCTCGTTCCCTATCAAACAATAAAACTGGCTTATTAGCATTAATCATCCCTGACATTAGAAATCCTTTTTTTGCAGAATTATCAAGGGTGATTGAACATCAAGCACGTAAAGAGAATTACAATATTATCAACTGTAATTCCGATAACGATATTCTAAAAATAAGAAAAACCTTTATCGATCTGGAACAGCATGTAGACGGTATCATGGTTGTTGGGGCTGTTACCAGTTATCATGTAAAGGAATTATCCAAAAGCAAGATTCCATTCATTATACTGGATGCATATGGTGAAGGGGGGGTATCTTCTGTCAGTACAGATAATCGATACGGCGGTAAACTGGCCACCTTACACTTAATTGAACAAGGGTACAACAGAGTTGCGCATATACGAGGACCTTCCGAAGCATCTACGGCCATCGATCGCTATAATGGTTACTTAGACGCCTTAAAAGAAAAAGACATAACGTATGATCCGGTGCTGATACAGTTTGGTGACTTTCAAATTGAGAGCGGCTATGAAGCAATGATTAGATTTCTAGCACTATCACATCCGCCTGATGGTATATTTATTGCAAATGATTTAATGGCAATTGGAGCACTGGAAGCAGTCCGTCAGCATAACTTAAAGATTCCCGATGATATTGGAATTGTCGGCTATGATAATATTCCCCTAACCAAAGTCATTGCTCCTAAATTAACTACTATACAGCAACCCATTAAACAAATTGGCAAAAAAGCGGTTGAGAATATGCTATTGAACATAAAGAATTCGAACGAAGAAATCAAAAATGAACTTTTACCACCTGAAATTATTATTAGACATACCAGTCAAAGATTGTAAACAGGATATGTTGCCTTTATAGGAAGGTTCAAGCAAACAAAGGTATAACTGCTTACATTTTTAAGAAAGTTATACCTTTGTTACATGTATACACTTACACATGACGATTAAAAACCGTCTCCTTTTCGCTAAATGGAAAAGAGAGACGGCTTTTTTACTTTTATGCGATTATATTAAGAAGTTGATAAAACTATTTTCCACACTGATTCAGCTCTTCTGTTTAATCACCTTCAATGCCTCTGTCCGGCTAAACTTCGGTAACGGCGTTCTGTCAACAAAATCAAGCACAGACTGCGGATTGATTTTGGAATATTCCCTTAGCGCCCAGCCAATTGCCTTGTTGATAAAAAATTCGTCTGATCCAAGACACTGGGTTATATAGTCATATAAATGTGCTTCATCTGTATCTGTTTTGTATTTTAATTGAAATATAATAGCACTTCGCTGCAGCCAGATATTATCTGATTGTATCCATCGCTCCGTTATTACCCATTTATTTTCTGGGTATTGCAGAAAGTAATTCCCCGCATGTTTACTGGCAATCCAATCGACAGTATCCCACCATGATTTATTAGTGATCAGATCCTCTATTAATTCGATATCATCTTCCTTGAACTGTTTGCTTTTTCGATCGATTAATTCCAATGCTATACTTTGATAATCTCTTTCTGGAAGTGCCCAAAGTTCGTAAATTATCGTTTTAAAAGATTCCTCAGACGGGAGGCCATGCTCTTTTATCAAAAACCTTACCAATTGTTTTCTTTGCGGGGCTCTGATCCCCAAAAAATCGTATTGGTTACGCATATATTGTTTCATCTTGATCGCTTCCTGTTTATTCTCATATGGAGTTAATAATCCTTGAATAATCTGTATGTATTCATTCTTCATTGGTCAACCTCTCTTTATGTTGAATTTGCGTCAATAAGGCAGTCTGTCTGTATCAAGTTCAAAAACTCACAACCATCATCAATACTGATTATGTTATTATGACATTCTTCTCTTATATAGTCTACATTGATAGTTTAAGATTTTTTCTTTTCTGATGACCTCTTCTCCTGTTGAACGAACCATAATGATCTTATCCATCACTCTTACAGCTCAATACTTTGCAGCTTATATTCTGTCGGCGTTAATCCAGTCACAAACTTGAAATTACGGCAAAAATAATGGACGCTGGTATACCCTAATTGATAGGCCACTTCATCAACTGTTTCTGTTTCAATTAACAATCGCTTTGCTTTGCTGATTCGTTCTAAAATCAGGTAGTGCTTAGGTGTATGGCCTGTTGCTTTCTTAAATATAGACGCAAAATAAGTAGGATGATAGCCACACAGACTTGCTAATTCATCCATTGTCCAGTTTTTTTGTGGTTGTTTGCGTATCATTTCTAATGCGGGAGCGATTTTTCTTCGATCTGCTGAAGTATATTTTCCTTGTATTTGATGCCGTAAGATAATGGTCAGTAATTGAGTCAGCAGCCCTTTAAGCACCACCATATAACCCTGTTCTTCAAAACGATACTCCCTGACAATTTTCATAAATAACTCCTCAACATGCAACGTAAAGCGGGATGGCATACATACCTTTCCATACCCATCCATATAAAGCTGGAAATCTGGTATATTACCGGACAATTCCTGTTTTGTACACGGTTTGATCGCATTCATCGGATGAACTGGAACTGGTGATACATCATTCCATTCAAAATGAATACTTGCAAAGGTAAACGGCTCTCTTTCATCTGCAATCAGCTGATGGGGACAGTTTGGTCCATAAAACACACAATCTTCTGCTTCCAGCTGATATGTATTCGATCCAAGTATCAGCTTTGCCTTGCCAGACCGGACATAGATAAGCTGATTATCTGGAATCGTCCTTGGCCCCCAGGCTTGCCCCAAAGCTGCCGTCATACTATTAGCGAAGTTTACTTTTAAATGTAATTGAGATAGCTTGCCAACATCGTGCACCTGTGTTTGCATCCCACTCCCCCCCCAACCAAAAAATAACCTGTGAAAAGTGCAATTTTTTTTAAGAAACTTCTAAAGACTTAGCTGCCTTAGGTTGATATGATCAAATTACCGATAAGGTGAAACAAAATAAGCATAGATTGATCTAACCAAGTCAAGAGGGCCCTGTCTGTTTTACAACATAACTAACTTTATAAAAGTTTCACCTTCATTCCGGTAAATTTTGAAAGGGTGATCATATGTTAAGTAAAGAACAGGTAACAGAATTTAATGAAAAAGGTTTTATGAAAGGCGATATTATTCTTTCCGATGCAGAAGTGGAACTGCTTCGCAACGAGCTTGATCTTGTTATGAATGGAAAATCTGTGAATAAACCCGTCCTCAATCGTAATTTGAATGATAGCGGCATGGGTATGGAAATGACGAAAAAGGATACGGTTGTTCAAATAGTGAACCTGTGGATGGCAAGCGACACTTACTTTAAACATGCGTGTAACCCAACTATGTGTGAAGATATTGCCCAGTTATGTCAAACGGACACACTAAGAATCTGGCATGATCAAGTGCAATATAAGCCGCCAGTTATCGGTGGCTCAGGTAATTGGCATCAGGATCATCCAGCATGGCCAATTATACAGCCGGCTGATCTAATTAGTGCATGGGTTGCGCTGGATGATGCCACCATTGAAAACGGGTGTATGTGGATGGTCCCTGGCAGTCATAAATGGGGTGACCAACAGCAATACTTGAGTGATACACCAGACTATAAACCTAGTCACAGCCGTCCTGAGCTACTGCCGGAAGATGCCAGCACAGAACCGGTGCCTTTTGAAATTAAAAAAGGACAGGTAGGTTACCATCATTGCTTAACATGGCATGGCAGCGGACCTAATCGCTCGGAAAGAAAACGCCGAGCCATTGCAGTTCACTATATGCCGGGACATGTATATTATGCCCCAAGCGGTGGTCATCCGATGGAAGCACATGTTACAGTGAAGCCTGGTGAGATACTTACTGGAGAGGATTTCCCCGTTGTATACACCAGCAACTCTATTCAGACTACTTAATATTTGAAGGATAGCACCGATTCCGATGTGCGAATTGGTGCTATCCTCTCCTTATTCTATATTGATTACTGATGAATCAAACTTCAGCACACGATCCCGAATATCAGAGAAATTCTCTTGATGAACATATTCAATAATAAACGGCACTCCTTCAGTATATTGATGATAGAGTTCCAGAAAGCGCCGCCAATTGATATCACCATCACCAATGGCACGGCCATACGTATCATTCACTTTACGATCTTTACCATGGAAATAAGCAATATGTGGAGCTAAATAACGAAACATGTCTTCTTCCGAATTAGCAGCAATTAAATTGGCAGGATCCAACAAAACAGATAATCGCTCTGATCCCACTTGATCAATTAAATCAACTGTCCTTTTTGCACTTGGTATAATATCCAGGACACAAGGTTCAAGTGCCAGTGATAGATTATATTTTTCGGCTTTTTGTGTTAACCAAATGATATTATCTTTAAATCTTTGAAAAGCTGTCTCATAAGTATCTGCATTCACGCCGCGCTGCCCTGGAATAAAGCCGCACTCTGTAGATACATATGGAACACCGTTTACAGAAGCTATTTCCATCAACCGCTCGAAGTAAGCCAGATTTTTTTCTAATTCTTGTTCTTGCGGCTCTAATAAGTTGGTGAACACACCAATAGAAGTTACCGCAATACCATGCGCACGATACGTTTCTATAATAGCCTGACTCTTTTCATTTGTCAGATCTGATAAATCAGAACGCCCATTATACACCCAATAGTTAGAATCTGTTTGTGAGAAGCACAGCTCCGTACATGTGAAACCATTCTCGGCTAATAATTGAGCAGTTTCCAGATTGGTTAACTTTGGAAAACTTCTTGAAACGACGCCGATATTCATTTTTCAAAATCCTTTCTGTTCGTATATTTCGATTCTAAATTCTTCACAAAATGGTTGAGTTAGAACGTCTCTTTCTGCCTCGAATCCTCTGTGCGATCCTTCCAATAATTAAACCTTCCTGCGATAAGACAGAATATCATTACAAGCAAGGCCAGCATTTCTATGATTACAAAATTGCCATTTATCGATTCAAGCGGAAACAATCCTGATACGATAGGTGCTAATTGGCAAAAAAGCAGCAGAACAATTTGAATAATCGAGAAGGTAAAAAATCTGTTGGCTAACTGCTTGTATGTTACAGCTTTGGCATAATAGTTTTGACTAGAGTAAACTACTGCCAGCCAAATCATCCCCAATATCAAAAAGCTAAAATTTTCAATGGCTGATAATGACCAGCGGCTGACCGAACCGGCTATCACCAACAACATCACTGTTTCTTTCATATTCAGCCATACGATAAAACCAAGGACACTGGTTACAACCGTAAGTAAATAAGAAATTAAAACAAGTAGTTTCCTCCCTTTGTCTGTTTCCATGTTATACCTTTACATCCCATTGTGAATAAACATTCTGCAGGTCGCTTAAAATCGTTTTTCTCGTGCGCTCATTTTCGATTAATCTGGATTTCTCTACATACTCTTCTAACTTTTTCAGCTTCTTCACATATTGTTTGTTTGCCTTTTGCTGGATGGCTAGAATTTTTTCTTCATCAGCCTGTTTTGTACGCAGTTTTTTCATTTTGCTATCAAACTTATTCGACCATTTGTTTGGAACTTTTCCGGTGTGTATAATCTGATCCAGACAGTTATGTTTTTCAATAATATATTTTCTCACAATGAAATTCATAAACCATATTCCAAACACCATTGTTAATAATAAAAATAAAGCGAATACCAACAGGATAAGCAGAAGATTCATTGTACTTTAACTCCTTTAAGATCTAGGTCTTTGGCCATATGGCAGGCAACAAAATGGCCTGCTTCAATCTCCTTAAAATCAGGCGCTTGCTGCTTACAAATATCTTGTGCATACAGACAGCGCGGGTGAAAATAGCAGCCTGAAGGCGGATTGGCCGGGTTAGCCACTTCTCCTTTTAGGATAATTCTTTCCCGCTTCTGTTTAGGGATTGGTACTGGTTTAGCTGATAATAAGGCCTCTGTGTACGGATGCTTCGGGCTGCTGAATAACTTATCTGTTGCTGCCACTTCCACCATTTTACCGACATACATTACCCCAACCCGATCAGATATATGCTGAATAACGCCCAAATCATGCGAGATAAACAAATAGCTTAAATTTAATTTTTGCTGTAAAGATTGCAATAAATTAATAATCTGAGCCTGAATCGATACATCTAAAGCAGATACTGCTTCATCACATACAAGAAATTTAGGATCGGTAGCTAAGGCTCGGGCAATCCCAATCCGTTGTCTCTGCCCGCCGCTGAATGCATGGGGATATCTTTCCAAATGCTTTCTATTTAAACCAACTAGATCCATTAAATCACCGACACGTCTTTTTAGTTCTTCTCCTTTGGCAATCCCATTACAAATCAATGGCTCACCAATAATATTTAATACGGTCATCCTCGGATTTAAAGAAGAGTACGGATCTTGGAAAATTAATTGCATATCTCTTCTTATATCCCGTAATTGTTTGTTATCTAAATCCCTGACCTCTACTGCTTCCTCTTTGCGGTTAACAAATGTAATCGATCCATCACTCGGCTCTATTGCCCGCAAGATACTTTTTCCCAGTGTCGATTTCCCACAGCCTGATTCGCCGACCAAACCAAAAGTTTCCCCTTGTTCTATAAAAAAAGAGACATCATCCACCGCTTTTACCTGTCCGATGGTTCTTTTTAAAAAGCCTTTTTTGATCGGAAAATATTTCTTCATAGCCTGAACTTCTAATACAGCATTATGATGTTGCAATATCATTCACCCCCTGTTTTCTATTTCATCAAGCCGAACACATCTTACATAATGATTATCGTTTACTTTTGTAAATGGTATATCATCGACGTTACATACACCATTTACCGCATATTTACACCTGGAATAAAATCCGCATCCTTTAGGTAAGTTCATCGGGATTGGCACCGTCCCTTTGATCGAGTCGAGCTCTCCCTTTGTGTGAGCAACGGACGGAATCGATTTTAATAAAGCTTGGGTATATGGGTGAAGGGCGCCATAAAATAAGGTTTCTACATCTGTATACTCAATTACCTTGCCTAAATACATAACCGCCACTTCATCTGACATTTCGGCAATAACACCTAGATCATGGGTAATAAAAATAACAGAAGTGTCCAGTGTTTCTTTGAGATGGTTGATCAAGTCCAGCACTTGCGCTTGAACAGTAACATCAAGGGCGGTTGTTGGCTCATCCGCTATTAAAATAGCTGGATTACAGCATAACGCCATCGCAATCATAGCCCGCTGCCTCATTCCGCCAGATAATTCATGAGGGTATTGGTCAAAACGCTGCTCAGGATTGGACATTCCTACCTTAATCAGAAAATCAATTGCAATTCTTTTTGCTTCTTCCTGATCGACCTCACTGTGAATTAAAATAGCTTCTGTTATTTGATTTCCGATCGTATGAATCGATGAGAAGGCCTTCATTGGTTCTTGGAAAATCATCGAAATCTCAGCTCCGCGAATATCCCTTATTTTCTCACCGGTCGGATTTAATTTTCCTATATCTATCCATTCTTCCTTTCCTTTTCTGCTCCGTTTTAATTTTATTTCACCCTCCACTTTTCCCGGCGGGTCAACAATTTGTAAAATCGACTTAGTTGCTACACTCTTTCCACTCCCACTTTCTCCTACAATACCCAGTGTTTTTCCTCGTTTTATCGTTAAATCGACACCATCTACCGCTTTCAGGATTCCTTCATCTAAATGAAAATATGTTTTTAAATCATGAATTTCTAATATTGTTTGATCATCCTCTTTAGTGTCAGGTGCATGTACTGTCTGTGTATTCTCCTCCATTAGCAAAACCTCCTTTATTTATAAGGATCAGCAGCATCCCGAAGCCCGTCACCAATAAAATTAAACATTAAAACGGTTACAACGATAAACACCGCCGGCCATAATAACCATGGATGATGGGCCAGATTCTCCAGTTTCTGCGCTTCTTGCAAGAGTACCCCCCAGCTAACTACAGGTGACTGCAGTCCCAACCCTAAGAAACTTAGCGATGTTTCCCCTAAAATCGTTACAGGTATCGATATGGTGACATTGATAATAATGTAACTTGCAAAAGAAGGTAATAAATGTTTGGAAATAATCCTCATATTGCTGGCCCCGGCCAACCTTGCCGCCATAGTAAAGTCTTCTTCCCTTAACGAGAGTAATTTCCCCCGCACCACACGAGCAAGACCTGTCCAGCCTACAATCGAGAAGATGAGCACCATCCCAAAATATATTTTTAACGGAGACCAGCTTTGTGGTAAGGCTGCGGCAAGCGCCATCCATAATGGTATCGCAGGTATACAAAGTAAGAGGTCAATCAAACGCTGAATAACCGTATCAACTGCTCCGCCAAAATAGCCCGAAATACCGCCCAAGATAAGCCCAAATATAACGGTAAATACGATACCAATTAAGGCAAATGAAATCGATATTCGCGATCCGTAGAATGTCCTGCTTAATAAATCCCGTCCGAGTGAATCCGTTCCTGTAAGGAAGAACGGAGCCCCTGCATCCTTTACACCAATAAAATGAGTTTTCATTTCAAATAATCCCCACATTTTATAGGGCTTCCCCTCTACAAAAAAGTGGATCGGATACTTTTGTGAAGTATCTTCCACAAATGTCCGCTGAAACGTCTCTGAATCGATCTCTTGTGTCATCCCATAAACAAAGGGACGGAAGCTGAAGTTCCCCTCTGCATCAACGAAATGAATTTTGGTAGGCGGGGCATATTTATAATCCGTAAACCGTTCTAACGGAAGGTGCGGGCTTAGGAATTCCGCAAAGACGATAATGATGAATAACATAAGCAGGATGGGAGCAGATATGAGTGCTAGTTTATGTTTTCTGAACTTCCACCACATCAGTTTCCATTGGGAAGCTACTTCTACCGATTTCTCTTCTTCTTTCATTTCATCTAACGGCATTGGCTCCATTTCTTTTCCTAATTCTACACTCATTCTTCCACACCTCCAAACCGAATCCGCGGATCCACCCACGCTAATAAAATATCAGAAAGTAACGTACCAATAACCGTTAATATACTTAGAATCAGAATAAAACTGCCTGCCAAATACATATCTTGTGTTCGAAAAGCATCTAACAATACAGGCCCAGTTGTTGGTAAGTTAAGTACGATCGAGACAATAGCTTCTCCGGAAATAATCGTCGGCAGTGTCCAGCCAATCGTACTAATTAATGGATTAACAGCAACGCGGACAGGATATTTAAATAATAGTTTCTTCTCAGCCACCCCTTTAGCACGTGCAGTTACAACGTACTGTTTCGACAATTCATCAAGCAGCATCCCCCGCATGGTACGAATTAGCCCAGCCGTTCCAGCCGTTGCAATAATAAGAACTGGCACCCAGATTCTCTGCAGCAGATCCAATACTTTGGCGAAGCTCCATGGCGCATCGGCATACTCTGGCGAAAATAATCCTGTAATAGCAATACCTGTTGTATCAAACACAAAATAGACAATGACTAAAGCGATCAGAAAGTTCGGAACCGCTAAGCCAATAAAACCAATAAAGCTGAAAATATAATCTAAGACAGAGTATTGACGGACTGCCGAATAAATACCAATTGGAATTGCGATTAGCCATGTAACGATAAGTGTAAAAATCGAAATCACCATTGTTAAGACAAGCCGCTCGCCAATTACCTTGGATACAGGTTCATTCCATGAAAAGGAACGGCCAAAATCACCATGTAACAGGATATTTTTCATCCAAATAAAATATTGCTGATACATCGGTTTATCTAATCCGTATTGTCTTTCAAGTGCTACAATGGCAGATTCAGATACCTTCGTTCCGGATAACTCTAACTGATTAATATAGGTAGTCAAATAATCCCCAGGTGGTAACTGGATAATAACAAATGCAATAATGCTAATCGCAATTAACAATGGAATTAATTGTAACAGCCTGTGACCGATATAATGAATCATACTTTACCTCCCTTGGCTCATACTCTTTAAGATTGCACAGGCAGCAAAGTTGTTATTTGCTGCCTATGAATGGTTATGATGTTATCTTGGTGCTAATCCATCCAAGATAAGTCCCCTTGGATGCAACTTTCAGCTTATTTTTTATAGAACCATTGTTCCCCGCTAAAGTTAACCCCTATTGCCATTGCATCAGCGGTAACATTTCCAAGTTCTGCATTTAGCACAACTGGTTGTTTCACATTTTCAATATGAATAAACTGCCAAACGTTATCATTCATATTTTGTTTCAGTTCTTCCACCGCTTGGAGTGCTTCATCTACAGTACTTACATTTACCCGGTTTAGAATTTGGTAGAATTCCTTTACATCCTCAGGTGGTTCTTCGCCTTTTTCACCATTACTGTTCCACCATTCATTCCACAATTTGCCCCAACGAGCTTGGCCGAAATCATTCATATACCAGGCAACGGTATGTGTCCACATAATACTTGCCTGTAATTGATTAGCCGCATCACGTTCACTCCATAGAGCCTGATCCAGTGTTTTTGTGGTTGCATGAATACCAACCTCACCTAAATATTCCACCAACAGTTCTGCTAATGGCTGAAAATCCGGCGCGAATGGTGCAATTTCAAACGGAACCGTGAATCGTTTGCCATCTGGCCCTAATCGATAGCCGTCTGAACCCCTTTCCATTCCCATTTCATCTAGTAATTGATTGGCCTTATCCACATCAAATGTGCTGTCCACCCATGTGGATGGTTCTGCAAAACCGTAGTAAATCGAATCAATAATCTCTTCTCGGTTAATGGCATGATTTACGGCTTGTCTGAATCGCTTATCTTGAACAACTTCACGCCATACATCATCTTCATAGGTCAAGTTAAAAAAGATATCTGATGGGGTTAAATGCATATCCGCTGTATGTGCGATATAACCGCCTTTTTCTTCATTTTCTTTATACAATGGCATTTTAGGCAAGGCTGAATTTTCTCGGGACAGGTCGATCTCACCAGCAATAACTTTTAAACCGATCATTTCCGAATCTTGCACTATATTACTTCTCACTTCATCAATATAAGGCAATTGATTTCCAGCCGCATCCACTTTAAAATAATATGGATTGCGTTCAAATAGATAGTAGGTATCACTAATTTCCTTGGTCATCCATGGATTAAGAACAGGAAACCCTTGTGACTTAGGCTGATTAAACTCCCGCTCAGTAATATCATAGTCACCGAATAAACTGACCCATTGATCCTCGTCATAGCCTTCTTCGTCAAGCATGGCTTGTAGTTCATCCGGATCTGCATACTCCTTGTGATATTCTTTTAAATAATGTGCTGGCTTTAATAAATCAGCGTAACCACGCCAATTAGTGATCGCTAATTGCATAGGAAAGCCTCCATACGGCTCGCTAAAGGTCATTTTAAATGTCCAATCATCGATAACTTCAAATTCAAATGGATCCTTTGAAGCATCACCAGCTGACTTTAGCCAAGTCGGAACGATTGGGGTAATTTCTTCATTAAAGATAACGTCCTCAATCGCAAATCGAAAATCCTCCATTGTAACTGGTTCGCCATCTGACCAATGCAGGCCTTCACGCAAATAGAAAGTAAATTCCTTTTGATCGTCACTCATTTCGAAATCTTCCAAGATATTCGGTGTGATCTCTTCTCCTAAAATCCCAGGTGTATTGAGCAGCGGTTCATTATTCACTACAAAGAAGTCAGCATCCCAATCTACTTGTGCTGTAACCGTATTTAATGTACCTCCATATTGTCCAATTTCATAATCTAATACGTCTTCAGGCATTTCATTGGTTAGTTTTGGTACATTGGGCAATCTTTCTGTGACAGCTGGCAAATCTAGTTCATCAAACATTGGTGCTTGATGAAATTCTGTAATTTCTGATACATCGGTTATTTTACTGCCTTCACCTTGAGAGTCATTCGAATCCCCGCCTTCTGACTGACTATTTTCGGTGCCATCACCCGCTGCTTCTTCATTGTTAGAGCAAGCGGTCATCATTATTGCGACTAAAAAAGACAGCATAAAAATTAGCAACATGGATTTTTTCATTGGTTCGCCCCCTATTTTCAAGTGTGAAACATGCTTTTTAAATAATCCTTCAACCAATTGACCTTTCCGCTTTTAATTAAGCGCTTACATAAAATGTTTACTTCTTTACCTTTGTATCGTTGTCATAAATTATTGAGCTGATCCTCCTTCCGAAAAAAAGATGCAAGACTCTATCATAGTATATGGTGACCATTGCTGTGAAATCATAGTCTGGCAGGACAACTATACATGGTCTATCAGGCTTGCTTTGGGCACTTTATCTGTCCATGCTGCCATTGTTTCGTTTATAATTCCCTGGCGAACACCCTACCTTTCTCCGAAATAAGTGACTAAAAAATGCCGGATCATCATAGCCAATTTTCATGGCAACATTAATTACCTTTTCATCCGAATGTTTAAGATAATATTTAGCCTTATCAATTCTAATCTGATGAATCATTTCCGTTATCGTTAGTCCCGTATATTCCTTATAGACGCGATTTAAGTGCCTCACACTGATATTAAACACATTTGCTAACACGGATGTAGATATTTTTTCATTATAATGCTGCAGTAAATATTGGTTGATGTCTTTGATCAGTAATTTCATCTCATTATCTCTTGCATTAGAAGATGATTTCTTAGTAAAACTTGTATGCTGCTCCTGGTTGGAAATACGTGATAACAAGACAAGTATTTCCAGCAGTCGCAGCCTTATAATCGTTAAGGATCCAGATGTTTTTGTATTCAGCTCCTCTTTCATAATTTGCAGAATTTCCTTGATTCGATTGGAATCTGGTTTTGGCAGTTTAATCAGCGGATCTAGCCTTTTTTCTACGTTTAATAGCGGCTGTGTAACATAGTTATTAATCGAACGAGACAAGTCAAATTCCACAATACAGGTGTCACGGATTAATTCCGGCAAAAAGAGGCAATTTATAATCGCTAATTCATTAGAAGGCGGGATCGAGAATGTATGTCGCTCCCCTGGATAAATAATAAACATATCGCCAGCGCCTAAATAATCACTGTCTTGATCTTCAAACGTATGCTTGGCAAAGCCATCTACAACATAGACCAACTCAATGAACTCATGACTATGAACTGGCGGTATATTATTTGAATCATGTGTCAACTCTTCAATCCAAATCGGATATGCCAAATCTTTAATATAATCCTCTTTACAAATAATCAACGCAATCACTCTCCGTATTTTTAAATTTGGTAGTAATTGTTGTAAAATGATAGCTTAAAGGCTGCAATATAGAAGAAAAATTTAGTTATTTTGATCCGATAGTTATTTCTATGTATATGTATGTGGAATTTTGAAATATACTATTTTTTATTCTATAGGAAGTTTTCATTAAAGAGTTATGTTTAAAGAGCAGCAGTATCACACATTATAGAAAGATTTATTTTTGCACAGCACATTCTAGTTATTTTATTTAGTAAAGAGGCGCGGTTAGTACATTTGTCCTGACTCTCCCATCTCAATTATCTTTAAATAAAGCGGTTACATAATAGAATTTTTTTTACCTTTTCAGCAAATATGTACGGAACAGGACATGCAGAATAATCGTTACTTGCGTATCACACCCCTTTTCCAAAGTAGTATGTTCAAATCATAAACTACTTAATTTATTAAATCATTGCCTATTACGCCAACGCAATCTGTTCTATTCGGCCATCTCTTTGTTCATTTATATACCGCCTGAGTTTTGTAAAACAATCATAAAAAAATCCCCTAACCATTAAAGTTTAGGAGATCAAAAAAACAATGTATGCATATTTACTTTTTCTCTTCATACTTCATTATTGTCATAACAAAAAACCATTTGGAAAGTAAACATTTTTTAGTCATATTTGGATTTTTAATGCCATATGGTCATCTCATGAACATAAAATACCTTTCGTCCCTGAAGAAGGTTTCAGCTCACTATCTGTAAAGGACATATACATGACAGATTAACCCTATTCTTTTTACATTTTTCTCGATATACAAAACATTTCTGCAAAGTCATTCACAATTGTTTTGTCAGGATTAATTTTAACTTCATCTCTCATTTTCTCCAAGCCTTCCTGATAATCTTGATCACTTATTAGCGTTAATATTGATATCTCTCTATTCTCTGCATATTCTAGATAATCAGATACTTTAACTTTTTCTAAACGATATTCCATCCGCAGATTTACTTCAAACCCTCTGCTCGAAAGCTCGTTGAAGATAACTTCTTTTTCCCAAAACCTTTTTAAATCGTCTTCATAAGCGGTTGGAAAATAATGATATACCCACCAATTTTTCATGTTATGTATAGCAATATTATGCATCCTGTACACCCCGTTTTGACGTAACACACGATAAACTTCGTCAAGAACAGCTCCTTTATTTAAAAAATGGTGAAAAGCGTAGTTATTTGAGATATAATCAAAACTTTCATTCTCGCAGGGGAGATTTTCAGCAAGATCGCATAATAAGGTGACATGTTCCAGTTTTTCTTTTGCTTTACTTAGCATTTCTTCCGAGGCATCAAGCCCATACCAATTGATATCAAACTTATCAAAATTCTTTATTTGATTTTCAAGATAAATGCCTATACCACACGCCAAATCTAAAACTTGATATGTTGATTGAGGGTTGTGATCTATATATGTCTTTAAATCATCATCAAATTTGACTTCATCGAATCTATATTGATTTTTCTCATATTTGTGAGCAATTTTGGCATAATCAGTAGTTTTCATATATGTGCCTCCTGATTGCGAAATAATAGATTTTTTATAGACTCATTTATTGTGCTTCAACTACAACAATTACTTTCCACAAAAAAATTGGGCTTTCATCCCTTATCTATAACATTACCTCGCAGAATATATGGTATAGAAATATTCGTTTTTACATAACCGTTCAATTTTTCAGGTATATACATATACGTCTCTGCTTCATCGATTTCCATCCATTTTATTTCCTCAATTTCATCCGGAAATAGAATTTCAATCTTTCCACCAACAATCTTACCTGTGAATGTAAAGAATAGAGCATGGTGTCCTCTTTCCTCAAAGAAAGCCTCACTTACAGTGGATAAACCACCAATCTCAATATCAACTCCTGTTTCCTCTTTCACTTCCCGGATAGCAGCCTCTTCAAGAGTTTCACCTGCTTCTACGGCACCTCCAGGTAACGTATAATAAGACGAATTAGCACCTTTGTTTTTTACCATCAACACTTTTTCGTGTTGTTCATCAAATAGTAGTACATATGCAACATCTACTCTCTTCATCGGTGTCACTCCTAGATAGAATGTAAGTGAGAAGTATCATTTAGAAAGTGTATAAGCCTCTCTCCCTCTTTCATTTCAATAAGATGTATTCCCGTATCACTTGTTTTAAACCAAAATTCTTTAGTAACTGGATTTTTTAAGAAGATCTGGAGGATATGATTAATAACACCACCATGTGCAACAATTGCAATTCTGTTATTTTGAATGGAAGAAGTAACTATTTTTGAAAAAACAGATTCTATTCTCATTCTAAATTCAATAAATGATTCGCCTTCTGGGAACCTTTCATGCAAATGTTGAGGAAAGGACAGTTTAGCTGCTTCTTCAAAGGAAACACCCGCAAATACTCCATTATTGTGCTCCATCAAATCGCCTTCATAATTCACTGTACAATCCATCATTTCAACTAGGTATGATGTGGTCTCCTTGGCTCTCTTTAGCGTACTTGACCATATTACTTCAGGAGGAAATGCTTGATTTACTCTGCTAGCCAGCCTCCTTGCCTGCTTATTACCTAATTCTGTTAAGGAAAAATCAGCTCTGCCTTCATGAACATTTAAGATATCGGCTTCCGACTCCCCATGCCTTATCAATAAAATCTCCATTTTATTCCTCCTAGAATTTCTCATCTAAAAATATTCGTTCAAATGGGTAATTTCACAAAGTTAAAACCTTGAATCAATTAAATCAAGATTTATTATTTCCTGCAAAGCAACTTGTAAATTATAACAAATATGTGTATAATCATATTAATTTTTACGTAAAAATGAGGAGGTGCAGCAATGAGTGAAAATCCATTTGTTCCATTACCAACGCTAGAATCGGAACGACTGATTTTAAGAAAAATGGAAAGAACAGATCTGCAAGATATTCATAACTACGCCTCTGACTTAAAGTTATCCAAATACCTAACGTGGGAAACACATCGAACACTTGCGGATACAGAAAGTTTTATAGAGCACATACTGACTCAATACAAACATACAGACAAAGGACCTTGGGTAATTGTGTGGAAGGAAAATACTCGCGTTATTGGAACAATCAATCTAGGACGGAATCAAAAGCATTACTCTGCAGAACTCGCTTTTGCTATTTCTAGGAACTATTGGCGAAAAGGAATAGGAACAGAAGCAGTTCAACAGTTGTTACTTTTTGGATTTGAAAAGTTGGAGCTGGAACGAATTTATGCAAGATGCCATCCAGAAAATATAGCTTCTTATAAGTTAATGGAGAAATCAGGGATGACCTATGAAGGAACTTTAAGAAAATCTATGCGAAGAAAAGGAAAACAAGAAGATGTAAAAGTATATTCTATCTTGAAAGATGAATTTAAGAATCAGAATATGTAGTAAGGCATTGAAAAACTATGGTTACACTCCAAAAATACAAAGCGTCTGTATAACAATATCCTCAGCATTTCTGTTTCTATGGGATTCTTAAAAATCTGTTGTATCAATACCAGCAAACTACGTAGTTATTTTTGTCGTAATTCAAAAGAGCGTTTAAGTATTGATGATTGACATCACACTAAAAACTCTAGACGGAATAAGTTCTTTGTTGTCACTTATAAAATTTGTACAATGTAAATTCAAAAAGTCTGCGACAAAACTCGATCAGATCAAAATAGTTGCTTCTCTGTTGAATTTGAAAAGCAACTATTTTTATTTATGGGTTGTAGCTGCGTCCCATCTGTAAATCATGATTTAAGATCTTCTGTTGATTTGAACCCAAGAATCAAAAGCGTTTTTTGGAGGAGGCTGGTAATCATATTCCAATTGGATGTTTGCAGTATCAATTATTGTTGTCGCTTCTTCAAAAACAATATCTGGTGTTTTACCAGCAATATCTATCAAAAATTCATTCTTTAATAGCGGACGGTTATTAATTTTCTGAGTAGCTCTCGTCAGTGTCTCTATATCTATCAGACCTGGCAGATCACGATGCAGCATCTGCTGTCGATTCTGTTCAAAATCTGACGACACCAACCTTAACAAGATAAAATTATATCCCTTGAAAATACTAGGTATCTCCTAGAACCTGAGTTGCACTCATTTTTTTATAATACCTCCTTTGTAAAAATCTACAATTGGCTCTATGCCAAGATAGTAGACACTGGAAATGATACATTATATATATCTTTTCTATCTAGTTATCCTCTATACTATCTACTGCTTGTTGTTCTTTGAACCATCTCAAGTAGTATAATATCCCAGATTTATCAACCCAGCTGAAATCTATCTCTTGATTATCTAAAGAAGATATAAGTTCATTTACTGAGATCCACATAATATTATCAGTTTCATCGCCTTGATGAAGCAAAGTGCCTTGAGCTTCACAGCGAAAATACGCACCTAAGGAATCTACTGGACCATCAACCGTTTGGTAAATAGCAAATGGTTTCAAGATTTCCACGTTAGAATTATGATCATTTGTTTCCATTCTTGTTTCTGCCCCATAGATTTTATTAACACGAAGACCGGTTTCCTCAAAAACCTCTCTCTTTAGCGCTGATACATATGATTCAAATGGATTGATCCTGCCCCCTGGTAATTCGAAAGGTTTTTGGTCTTCATTAGATTTAACTCTTCTTTGTATGACAATTTCAGTACCAGCCGCTGATTCTCTCTCTATTATGGCTCTTACATTAACATGCATATCATTCACCCTTTTTATTATTTGATACCTGCCATAAAAATATTATTTCCTACCGAGGCAACTACCTCTTGCGATATTTTCTGGAATTAGTCCCTAAAATCAAATTAACTCCCTGTATCATTATCCGTTTCACTCCAGATCAAATTTTCATCCACCATGTAGCTTGGCTGTTTTGTTTTCAACCATTCAGCTAACGGTTTCAACACATTTGAATTTTTGATAAAATGGCTGAGCTCATTTACTGGAACCCATTTTATTTGTACAATCTCATCATCAGGATCATTAATCTGAGGTGCAGCTTTACAATCAACCTCCACTTTAAATACTGTAACCAAGCTATGGGCAGCATTTTCACGAATGAAACTTTCATGGATATATGCTAATTTCATGCTTTGCACATCCAGGCCCACTTCTTCATTTACCTCTCTGGAAAGTGCCTTTTCCAGTGTTTCATTTTGCTCAATTACTCCGCCTGGGAGACTCCAAGTATAGTCTGCAGATTCTTCTTTATTCTGTACTAAAAGAATATGGTCTCCTGATAAGATAATAGCTGAAACTATCCTATATAAAGTAAACTCTTCTATATTTGTCATGTTTACTACCTTCTTTATTTTGTTAGGATTTAGTAATGAAGCTTTCTCCATTTTACCAAAGATAACTTACCTCTTTCGCATTAATATAAATTGTTTTGTTTTACAATCTGAGGATAATTTCTTTTAACAAATACGCTTATTATTTTCAAACTGTCCTTCTTAAACATACCAAGCTACTCTATTTCTGGAATGATTAGGGCTTGTAATTTCTACGACTTCCTACAAATTTACTTTTTGCATATCGATTATAGGTAATGAATGTTCCATATTTCTGCGGGCTTTTTCAAGAAACGTTTGAGACCAACTATCTAAGGAGGCAAGATTTCCATTTCTGTATAATGATGAATACAATATAACTTGTCTTAATTCAAGGAATAGTGGTAACTGCTCTAATAACTTTCTATCTAACGTATTTTCTTTATCATACCCTTCAAAAAAGTAAGTCAGATAACGACGAGCAAATGTGATTTCATTCTCATTTTGAAAAGGTACAACAACTCCATAAAACAAATTTACAGCTATATCCTGCATAAACCATCCATATTGGCATTCATCAAAATCAAACAGAGTAATCGTGCCGTCTTTTTGAATAAAATAGTTACCAAACAAGAGATCACCATGTATAAGTCCATAGGCCGCTTGATCTTTCGGCAATTCGTCCAGCCTCTCCATTAACTGATCCAAGTATGATAAGACACGTTCCTGTGATTGCGGAATATGGTCAGTAAACTTTTTCAGATATTCGTTCTCGTTCCAAGTAAAACGACGTGTCTTCTCACTTGTTGACAGATAATTTTTAGTTAGGGAATGCAGTCTTCCAGTAACTATACCTAAATACTTAAAGTCTTCTTCCTGCGAGATAGTATCTTGCAGCGGTGCTCCTAAAGCTTTCTCAAACGCTACCATAAAAAAGCAGTCATTTGTATCACTTACATACGTTTCAATTAAATTTCCTTTATCAGAATAGATCGGGGTAGATACATGTAAATCATTCTTCGAAAGGTAGTTAATCCAATCTAGTTCCCCTTGAATTAAATTTTGACTTCGATGGGAGGCATGAGTGATCCGAAGTATATATTCACGTCCCTCGCGTAAATACCCATAGACTAAATTTTGATGTTTGCCAAGTAAATGCAGCTCCTCGAACTGTACCCCATATCTCGAGGCAGCTTCTGCTATTACCTTTTTTGTAAATCTAGCTAACAAAGATTTTTCCATACTCTATCTCCCCGCATAGTAAGACTCCATAAATATAAGAAAGCTCACCTTAGACAGCCTGTTTATTATTAATAACTGTCTGCTTAAGGAGAGCCTGTTCATAAGACTAAATATCTCGCATTTCATACTCAAAAGGTTCTTCACATGAGAAAATGTCGTGAAAAAACCCCATATATGGAATATTGTCCTCGATACATTTTATCAAATACGACAGTTCTTCATCACACTCCAGCTCTTCATCATGGTTCCTTACATACTCAAATTCATCCACTATATTTTCCATCAAGGTAACTTGGATAAATAAAGGTAATTTCTCCAGCATAGAATCTTCTATTTTGGCTTCGGATTGATATCCTTCTAGGGCTGTTTTAAAATAATCATCCATAAACTTTTTACGTTTGCTCGCATCTGGTTCACCTGCGATCCAGCCTGTTCCGCTTCTCCACAAATCTGCCAAGTCATATAGATACCAGCCGAAGCAGGAATTATCGAAATCATAAACTGTAATTTGCCCTGTATCAAAATCGATCATGTAATTCCCATCATTGTAATCAAAATGGATCATACCGAAAGATTCAGAACTTCTGTCCAATTCTTCTAAGGTTTTAAGGAGTTCTGCCAGCTTTTCCTTGAGCAAAGATAAGGCATCTGGAATCAGCTGATCGATATATTCAACATTGAATTTATCAAAAAAATCATACCGACGATGAACAGGCTGATAGTCTTTCGATAATTGGTGCAATTTTCCCAAAGTTTTACCACAGTTATAGTAGTATTCGGTAATCAGAACCCCTTCTCGATACTGATAATTATTTTCTGCCAGCTTTTTTCCTCGTGCCTTTTCAAATAGACAAACAAAAAAGGTGTGATCATCGTGAGTGATCTCTTCCAGCAGCTTCCCCTTCTTAGAGTTGACTACATCCGAAACATTCCCGCCACGCTCAAATAAATACCGGATATATTCCAATTCACCCAGCAATTCTTCCCGGCTTCTGTCAGGTAAAAAGGCAATTCGAATGATTTTTGCATCCGCACCCTCTTTCTCACCATTATAAACGACATTCCGGCCTCCTTCTTGTGTGTCAATCAGACTGATTTCATAGCCTTCCAGCCCGTACAATTCTGATATTAATGGCAATAAATTTACCTTCCCGATATGAACAACCTCTTTATAAGTCATCATATTACTATCTCCCTTAGCTGCCAAAGTAATTGATTATTCTCCATTCTCTTTAAGAGAATTTTATTAGAAATCCAGGAAAGCGTTTGTAAGTTTTATAGTATTTACTCAAATTATTAATTAGAATCATATCCATTTTATGTACTCCTAAAATTGATTTGCTGTTTAAAGCCGGCTATATACGGGTCTTATTATTATGACCTGCCAAACGGAAAGCCCTTTCAAAAAATAATATCTATAGTGTTATCGATAACACTAGCTGTAATTAAAACAACTAAAATAGCAAGGACTCACAGGCTTATTTTTTCCTTTAAAGTTACAAATAAGGAATTATTCTCTTTATATAGTAACCTTCATTTTATACAAAGTCAATCTCTATAGGGCGTCTAACAAGGAGTTAACAGTGTATGGACAAGGAATTTTGACCCTGTGAATCAACTGTGCAGTACCATTCATAAAGTGATATATACGACAAACACATAATTGAAGACCGATAACAAAAAAAGAAGCATTCCTAAATGTAAGAATGCTCTGTTAAAAGTATTATTTTATGGATCAGAAAGCCTGAATCTAAACTGGGAATAGGCATGAGCCAATCTTTTCTTCACGCTGAGTTAGAAGATAGCGTGTTAGAGTACTCAATATGAATGGGACTACACACTTTATTTGACAAATCCCTTGCCAATATTATAAATTTTATTATTTTAATGCAGCCCTCCAGGCCTCATAAAACTCTTTAACCGTTGAATAACGTTGATCTCTATCTTTTTGGACAGCTTTAATTGCTACTTCATACAGGGTTTTATCGGCTTCCCACTTTGAAATGGAATGAACCATCTCTCCGCCTAATAAGCCAAATGCTATCGAACCCATTGTAAATACATTTGTCTTTGAATCGATAGGGCTCCCTAGATTAAACTCCTCTGGCGACTTACTTCTTGCAGCACCCCAAAACTGGTCACCTATATCATTAATCGACGGAGATTTACGATAAAAATCTATATCACATATTTTTGTGAGATGATTTTTAAAATCGTACAAAATACTCCCATCATAAAAATCTACGGCAACAAACCCTTGAGACTCTGCATAAGTATGGAAGGAAAAAATTGTATCAAGCGTTTCTAAACGTTTTTCAATATCAAGATTTTTAAACCGGTAGAATGGTGAATCCGGATTAGTATACTTAGCCATCCCACCAAAAGACCAATGAGAATGCAAGCATTCCCCATCAAACCATTCAAATATTGCTGTATATCCATTGTTAATCGAAAAATGGTCAATCAAACTTATTAAATTTGGATGCTTTAGCGCTTTATAAACTGGTACCGCCTTAATCAATCGGTCTACGGCCTCTTTTGGATCACCAGAAAAATCCATTGGTTTAGCCCCCGCATATTTAACAAAGAACTTTTTATCGTTTTTCTCTACTCCGAAACTAATATTTCCTGAATCTTGTTGATCGAATACGCAAAAAACTTCGCCTAGATTTTTCAACCATAATAGATCATGTTCCTCTTGTAACTGAAAACTTACTTTATCAATTTCTATTGTGATTACATTTCCCAAACTTATATCCCCCTATTTAAAGGTTCACGTAGTTTACAGGGGTAATGATACGTTCACCCTTTTACTATAACCCCAACTGAGTCTCATTGTTATTTTCATAAAACAACGCCTCCTCTCATATCATTAAAGGAAATTATACCATTTTTCATTCATGTAATACATTGTATTCTGTAAAACTTTCTATACTTCAACAATGAAAGACAAACACTTTTGTGCAGCATCCACCTCCCATTTCTTTTAATCTATTTACAGACAAATTAAATTTACAATAAACTCTCATTAATTATTTGCTGTAAGAGTTTTTTGCTTTCTGCATTCTTTTCTCGAGGTATTCGGCCAATTTGTTCATAGACTTCTTTTTCTTCGATTAGTTGGGCGGGGTTCAGTACTTTAACTGCTATCCCTTTTAACATAAAAGCTTGCGAAAGCAAAGAGTCAGATCACCATATCCATTCGGGTAATCCATTCATCATTAGGTTTCCATCGTCTGAACGGATGATATAACTACATGTAATTTCTACATCTTTCTTGCGGAAATCAGACTGTCTATCACTAAACTCCTCTTTTACAAATGTCTGTTCATATCCAGCTTTTATCAGTTCAGCTTCTAAATATTTCCGATTATGTATCCAAGTAACTAAATCAATATCATCATGTTGGCGAGTAATCTTACCTAATAAAAAGTCAATTGCCCAACCTCCACGCAACCAGAAATCGATTCCGATTGTCTTTGAAATTGTACTAATTTCAGCCAACATCTTTAATTGCGAATCAGTTTGTTGTGTCATTTGAAACCTCCTTTTAACTTTTGTGACTATACGTAAGTATATTTTAATCCAACAGCTTGTCAATTAGTTTAAGATAATGCTTCAAAAACTGCTAATTATCCTACACATATTTTATAATTCAGCTTTTATGGTTGACCTGATTTATCATCATCCTAAACATCCCCTTACACTTTAGAGAGAGCTATTCTTAACAGTTTTGGCATTCTGTCTATAGTACAGGTGATCAAGATCAAACTCAGTCCTTGAATTGCTGATAAATTAACATCCTAATTTGCATTTGTACCAATTTGCACCTAGCAAGAGTTAAACAAAACCCCCTTGAAGATTCTTATTCTTCAGGGGGAATTTCTTAAAAATAGTCTATATCATCAAGCCATTATATGAAGTTCTCAAAAGCCACCATTACGCTCTTCATATTCTTCATAAATATACGTATGTATCACCTGAACAACCTTATTAACAAGGTCTTTCGGTGCTTTTCCTTTTACCTCTGCATTTCTTGTTTTCCAATCTAAATTTCTGATTTGGTCTGCAATAATAACACCTTCAATAGCGAGCCCATCTGGAACAGGTATATGAAAACCCCATCTTCTTTGTGTCCGACTGATTGGACACACGGATACATAACCAGTAACACGATTAAATTTTTCAGGTGATATAACAAGAGCAGGTCTTCTTCCAGCCTGCTCCGTTCCAGCTTGTGGATTAAAGTCTAAATAAATAAGGTCACCTCTAGCTGGTACTTGCATTATATTTCTTCCTTCCCGACTGTGTCACTAAATAACTCTTCTACTGGATTTTCTCCTTCGCATTGAGATAGAAGAGAATCCAATGTTGGTCTATCTGATACTTTTAGCATCATTCCATCTTGTGTGTCATAAATTTCCAATTCCGTCCCGTTTTCCACACCATATTTTTGAGCTAATTTAAATGGTATTCGAACACCGATACTGTTTCCCCACTTTTTTGCAGTAACAGTCATCATGTACACCCCTTTATGGTGATTTTTTCCCATTATATCACACCTTCATTGTTTTGTATATACTAGTTTATACAAAACAAACTGGAATGATACCTACTTTAGTGAATTATGAAAGAATTTTTCAAGACCATAGCATGTTATTTTTTACCTAGTTCGCTTTCTTAAAAAGGTTATCATAATTGTAAACATAGTGGTAGATTATTGTGGGTCAGATTTGTACTAAACAAAATTTTCTTAGAACAACAAAAAAACTCACAAACGCTGTTCCAGCAACGTTTATGAGTTCATTAGGCTACTTTTATCTTGACGTATCGTAACCTTGCAATACCTGAGGTGGGATTCGAACCCACAAGCCCAAAGGGCACGGCATTTTGAGTGCCGCGTGTATGCCAGTTCCACCACTCAGGCATAATAATATTGGAGGCGGTAACCGGATTTGAACCGGTGATAAAGGTTTTGCAGACCTCTGCCTTACCACTTGGCTATACCGCCTTGATAGTTTTTTAGTTAGATAAAATAAGATAAAGCGGAAGACGGGATTCGAACCCGCGACCCCCACCTTGGCAAGGTGATGTTCTACCACTGAACTACTTCCGCAATAAATGGCTGGGCTAGCTGGATTCGAACCAGCGCATGACGGTACCAAAAACCGTTGCCTTACCGCTTGGCTATAGCCCAATATGGATAATGGGGCGACCAGTGGGGATCGAACCCACGCATGCCGGAACCACAATCCGGTGCGTTAACCACTTCGCCATGATCGCCATAAACAAAACAGGGGTAGTAGGAATCGAACCCACATCAAAGGTTTTGGAGACCTTCGTTTTACCATTAAACTATACCCCTACGATAAATATAAATGGTGGAGGGAGTAGGACTCGAACCTACGAACCCGATGGGAGCGGATTTACAGTCCGCCGCGTTTGGCCAACTTCGCTATCCCTCCATATAGTAATAAACAGTGAATGGTTATAAATAAAAAGTGGTGGCTCGGGACGGAATCGAACCGCCGACACACGGATTTTCAGTCCGTTGCTCTACCGACTGAGCTACCGAGCCATGATTGAATGAATCTATTAGATATGTATGTAAGTGGCGGTCCGGACGGGACTCGAACCCGCGACCTCCTGCGTGACAGGCAGGCATTCTAACCAACTGAACTACCGGACCATTTGGTTGCGGGGGCAAGATTTGAACTTGCGACCTTCGGGTTATGAGCCCGACGAGCTACCAGACTGCTCCACCCCGCGACGATTAAAATTAGAAATGAAAGGTATTAAGTTTTAAATGGTGGAGGATGCAGGGCTCGAACCTGCGACCCCTTGCTTGTAAGGCAAGTGCTCTCCCAGCTGAGCTAATCCTCCGCCAAACAGGATGTGTTAGTGCATGTGTTGCGACAGGAAGTCGTGATCTTAACATGCCTTCCTTTTAGCATGCAATCCTAAATAATGATGGTGACCCGTACGGGATTCGAACCCGTGTTACCGCCGTGAAAGGGCGGTGTCTTAACCGCTTGACCAACGGGCCAATATATGAGAAAGTGGCGGAGAGCGAGGGATTCGAACCCTCGGTACAGTTTTTACCGCACACACGATTTCCAATCGTGCTCCTTCGACCACTCGGACAGCTCTCCATTGGCTCCACAGGTAGGATTCGAACCTACGACCGATCGGTTAACAGCCGATTGCTCTACCACTGAGCTACTGTGGAATGGATGAAATAAGTTTGCTTGGCAGCGTCCTACTCTCGCAGGGGTAAACCCAACTACCATGGGCGCTGAAGAGCTTAACTGCTGTGTTCGGCATGGGAACAGGTGTGACCTCTTCGCTATTGCTACCAAACCTTACTATATTTTTTCAGTGACAAGGAATATTATACTATGTATTTCAAAAAAAGCAAGTACTTTTTTGATATACTTTCAAAACTAGATAAGAACTATAGACAAGGTCAAACAAAAAGTGTATAGATAAGTCCTCGATCGATTAGTATTCGTCAGCTGCACATGTCGCCATGCTTCCACCCCGAACCTATCTACCTCATCGTCTCTGAGGGATCTTACTCTATCGAATAGATGGGAAGTCTCATCTTGAGGGGGGCTTCATG
>NZ_JAFBFA010000019.1 GCF_016909015.1 Gracilibacillus alcaliphilus | reverse complement strand
CATAACTGTAAGTTTTCATATGCTCCTCCTGTTGATTAATTTTTCTATTATAACGGACAGTTTCGAGGAGTGTCTACTTTACTAATACAATATCATTGCTATGACGGACAATTCAAACTTTATTCTGCTGGCTTTGTCCGTCATTTTCGCTATGACGGATTTTTCACAAAAAAGGAGCCGAAAATTCCTTAGCGGCCTGCTCTGGGTGGGATGCTTGGCTGATTGCTGAGATAATGGATACACCATCTGCACCCGCTTCAATCAGTGCTGATACATGTGCTTGTTTAATGCCACCGATCGCAACGATGGGCAGATCACCTACTTGTTGTCTTATCTGCTGAACACCATCGACACCGATTGGCTGTTTGGCGTCTGCTTTTGTTCCTGTTGCATAAATCGGGCCGACTCCTATATAATCTGCACCATCTTTTAATGCCTGTACCGCTTCTTGACGGTTGGTTGCTGAGACTCCTATCAGCCAATGATCCGGTACAAGTTTTCGTACCTGTTGGATCGGCATATCTTCTTGACCAACATGGACACCATCTACCCCAATCTCTAACGCCAATTCTATATCATCATTTACTATAAACGGCACTTGATATCGCTGACATAACTCTTTCATATGCAAAGCAAGTTGTTTTTTCGCTGTTCCGGTAAGGGCATCTTGACCTTTTTCCCGAAATTGAAACAGTGTCACCCCGCCTTTTAGTGCTTGTTCCAATACTGTCAATGGATTGCCATCGCAATTGTTGCTTCCCATGATAAAATATACCTGCAATATGTTACGATCCATTATTTAGAACTCCTTGTCATTCGTTGATGTAAACTAATTTCTTCCGCTTCCAGCCGATATAATTCATTAAGAAAAGCTACTTGGAAACTGCCCGGATATTTATTGCCAGCAGCTGCCTGTTCAGCAGCCACGCCATAATAACTGACTGCCGCTGCCGCTGCTTCCAGCACCTGATCATGCACAGCGATAAAGGCAGCCACTACGGCAGATAACAGACAACCTGTGCCCGTTATCTTCGTTAATAATGGATCACCATTAGTAATAACAATGGTTTGCTCGTTATCAATTAATATATCTTCTGCTCCCGTAATAACTAACGGAACCTGCAGAGAGGCAAAAGCCTGCCGGGCAAAATCATCATCCTCTATACTAGCGACTCCTTCTACTCCTTTTACCTTGGCCTCTATTCCTGCCAAATTCGCTATTTCCCCTGCATTCCCTCTGATACAGGCTATTTCTACTTCTTGCAAAATCTGTTTTGCAGAGGCAGTACGAAATGGGGTAGCTCCGACACCAACTGGGTCTAATACAACCGGAACGCCTGCCTGATTAGCGGCTTTACCTGCTAGTATCATCGCCTCTATCTGTATCTTTGATAAAGTTCCAATATTTAAGACCAATGCGCCAGCCTGCCGGGCCATCTCTTCTACTTCTTCTTTGGCGTGGGCCATTACTGGTGCAGCCCCTACGGCGTATAACCCATTGGCTGTGAAATTCATTACCACTTGATTTGTAATATTATGAATCAACGGCTGCTGTTGACGTACCTGTTCAATTAAATGATTCATGCTTATTCCTCCCTTTGGAAAGGCAATCCCTGTAATCGATAGCCCCAATGATTAGTCGGCCCATTACCCTTTCCTAACTCTAATGGATATTGGATCGCATCGGTAATAAACGCCTTTGCTAATTGAACCGCTTCTTTCACTTGCTTGCCTTTCGCCAGTTCTGCCGTAATTACTGCAGAAAATGTACAGCCGGTTCCATGGGTATGTTTTGTTTTAAAACGCTTGGCAGTCAGGTATTCATAGGAAATACCATCATATAGAATATCTGTTGGTGCACCACTTAAATGGCCTCCCTTGATAACTACCGCCTGAGCACCTAGTTCGTCTACAATTACCTTAGCAGCTTCCTCTGCCGCCTGATTATCAGCAATAGAAAAGCCTGCTAATATTTCTGCTTCCGGTATATTAGGAGTAACTACTGTAGCCAAAGGAAGCAAGGTGTTTCGAATCACTTGTCTTGTTGCCTCATCCATTAAAGAATCACCGCTTGTCGCCACCATTACAGGGTCAATCACATATGGCTTGTTTTCTCGTTTCAATTTCTCTGCAATCAATTCCATCATATCTACCGTGGCAACCATCCCTGTTTTGATTGCCTGCGGACTGATATCCTCAAAGACAACTTCTAATTGTTTTTCAATAAAATCTAAGCTCAAATGCTGGATATCTTGTACGCCCAGCGTATTTTGCGCCACAACCGACGTAATCACACTCATTCCATATACTTCCCGTTCTTGAAAGGCCTTCAAATCCGCTTGGATACCCGCACCACCGGTAGGGTCGGTACCTGCAATGGTTAATGCCGAAACTGTACTGCTCATGATCACTTGCTCCCTTCTAATGAGAATGGCCACTCCTCTACCTGGTAAGCCATGTCCCAAAATAGATATTCTAATTGACAGCTCTTGATAAATGCTAATTTTGCTTTTTCCCTCTCTTGATTATTTACCCCTTCTGCCCACTGATCTAAACGCAGGCGAAGCTCTTCTGTAGTTGAATCCGTCGTTTCCCTTGAATAAAAACTAATCCATTCATAGAAAGGATGCGTTTCTGTCGGCTGATATGTCTTTTTTAAATAATGACCAATTTCCAAGTAAGTCCACGGACACGGAAGCAAAGCCGCCAATAATTCCCCCATATTCCCTTGTTGTGCTGCACTCTTCATATGTGCCACGTAATGATTGGCACTAGGAGGCAATGGATAACCTTGCAAATCATTGTAATCTACACCAGCTGCCTGACAAAGATTATGATGGGGATGAATCTCACTATTTAAAATAAAACTGATTTTCTCATGAAAGTAGGCCATATCTTCTCTTGTATTACTTTTGGCAATGGCTATGCCATAAATATTAATAAAGGCATTCAGATACTCAAAATCAGCCTTTACATAGTGAATAAGAGCCTCTTTTGGCAACTCCCCTTCACCAAGCCCTACTACAAATGGATGTCGAAAAATCCCCTGAAAAATATCATCTGCTGCCTCTCTCAATTCCTTGCTAAACGTCATACTTATTCCTCCTCATATAATATGTCCTATTCTTCATCCTATTCCGACATTACCAGCAAAAAGAAAGCTGCTACTCTATGAAACATGTAAATCACATGAGTTTCTCCATTAAAACAGTTACATCCATGCAAAAAAGCCGCCTACTAGTTAAAGTAGAGCGGCTTAGACATGCAGTTTGCATCACATGTTAGGTATACGTCTCCCATATACCTTCCAGCTCCACTTTCCTACGCTGGTATTAACCAGTTCAGGTTCAAAGGGATCAAACATATGTGCCTGTCTCAGCTGCCTTTGCAGCACCCCTAGCGGAATATAGATATGAAGTTATTAAAGGTTGATCAAAAATTCCAATAAAAATGACACGGCGAATTTCTGCGTTGGCTTGAACTTCTTGGTCCTTTTTACCGGACTTTTTGAACACGCATTATTATCACTTAATCATGAAACAAATCGCTTGTCAAGTGGGATCATCTCTACCTGATTATGGAATAATCCCGATCGATCGCAGTGGCCAGATACGCATCTTGACATCACCGATAATCGCGTCTTCATCCACAAAACCAAATTCACGACTGTCTTTGCTGACACGACGGTTATCTCCCAGAACAAAGATCTTCCCTTCCGGAACTGTACCTCTGCCAGTTAATTCTTCTAACGTGAAATTTCCGGTTAAAAGAACTTCTTCTGGCAGTTCTGCTTTTATTTCATCTAGATAAGGCTCGTCGTATGGTTCCCCATTTATATATAACTGATCATTTTCCATAATGATCGAATCACCCTCCAAGCCGATGACCCGTTTCACATAATTATCATCTGAATCTGGTGCTTTGAATGCAATCTCATCAAAGCGGTCAATCGGGCTGATTTTACTTAAAATAATACGATCGCCATCTTCCAGATTTGGTAACATTGATTCCCCCTTCACAACAGATGGAGTAATCAGGAAATAGCGACAAACCAATACAATTAACAGGGCGATTACGATAGCTCTCAGCCACGAGAATACTTCCTGTAATATTTTATTATCCATAGTTAACCTTCTTTCACCATTTAGAAGCTTTTTCTTATACGGGATGTATGTTATTCTATTGTAATGCAAATGAAAAATAAATACCACATTTCAGTCTAACATATTTTGTATATTAATAGTGAATGAAGTGGTGAAAAAATCAGGTGAAAATCATGCAAACTATCAATAAAGTAAATAAACGATATCTTACTATTTTAAGTGTGATTGGAATTATTTTATTGGCTTTCAATCTCCGCCCCGCCATTACTGGGGTAGGACCTATTATTGGCATTATTCGAGAAGATCTCGGTATAACAAACGGAGCGGCTGGATTTCTAACCAGTCTACCGCTCCTTGCTTTTGGCTTCATGTCGCCTTTAGCACCGAGACTTGCAAACAAAACAAGTAACGAAAAAGCGTTGCTGTACGGCTTAATCATCTTATTGATTGGTATCTGGATTCGCTCTACTCCGTCGATTATTCTCTTATTCATCGGCACTACCTTGATCGGAGTTGGGATCGCTGTGATTAATGTGTTGCTGCCTAGCTTAATCAAGAGTAACTTCCCAACCAAGATAGGCATCATGACAGGTATTTATACTACAGCGATGTCTATCTTTGCAGCGACAGCCTCCGGATTAAGTGTACCACTTACAACCAATCTTGGTTTAGGCTGGAAATGGGCTTTAGCCAGCTGGAGTATCCTAACCGTTGCAGGAATCATTGTTTGGAGTATAACGATTAAGGCAACCCCTCGTTCACCTGAACAACAACTAGTAGAGCCAAGCAGAGGCCGGTTAATGCGTTCTGGCATCGCCTGGCAGGTAACGTTATTTATGGGGCTGCAATCATTTCTATTCTATGCAACGATCTCTTGGTTGGCAGAGATTCTCATCTCCCAAGGGTACACAGCCTCTTCTGCCGGCTGGTATGTCGCCTATATGCAATTTATTGGCTTACCTGCGACCTTTTTTACACCAGTATTGGCAGGAAAATTCCAAAATCAACAGGCGATTGTAGCCTGTGTGACCTTCCTAGGTCTGGTTGGTTACGGGCTACTCTATTTTGAACCAGGTACAATCGTTATAACAATTGCGATCACCTTCATTGGAACCATGTTAGGTGCTTGTATCAGTTTGTCCCTTACCTTGTTAAGTTTGCGAACAACAACAGCCAAACAAGCCGCCGAACTATCCGGTATGGCACAGTCCTTCGGTTATCTGCTTGCAGCTCTTGGACCAATTTCAATAGGATTTATTTTTGACCTTACCAGTTCTTGGCACCCGCCAATTGTAACTATTGTCTTCATTGTTTTAGCTGTAGCTGTATTTGGACTAGGTGCTGGCCGAAATAAAAATGCATTATCAGATTAGTTTTTTTAACAAATGACTTTCCTTTGCACAAAAAAAGGCGTATAATCATAACACTATACCATCACTAATGGAGAAGGGAGTTCATGTTCATGAAAAAATGGATCATTGCCATTAGTATACTCTTGACGCTGTCTCCCTATGTTTCGGTTTATCATCATGCAGACACACTACCGTACTATGCCGAACTTAGTGATAATTCCTCAAGCCACTACCAGACGATAAATGATATCGAGAAAACCTCTGATATCGGTATGGCAGCGGAACCGGTGATATGGTATAGTGCAATAAGTTTAATGCTGATCCTTTTCGCATACAGACCTGTTTGGGATTGGAACAGACATTTATTCGCTGTCTTTTATCAATCTAATTATCTCATTACCTATCGCAAGTCCTCATAACTACTTTTTTAATAAAAAGGAGGAATTGTGATGTGGTTTCGTTTCTTTGTGATTGGATTATTTTCAACTGCCGCATTAAGTGTATGGGTGTATCAAGGCATTGAATTTTTCCATGCCTTTTCTGATTATTTTAAAAATCGTTAACAGAACAAAAGCACAGAGCGCCCTTACAGGTTAAAAACGTGACATCGTGTGGCAACACCTGCATTAGCACATCCTGTACGTCACAGCAATGTATGAACTGGACTGAAGCGTAGGAAATAAAGGCAACACGGCGACGTAAGGAGCCGATGTTAACTTTCACCCAAGGGTACGACGAACAAGATGTTCTAGTATCGGCGTTGGTCACAGGACGTGACTGCTTTTAGCCGATAAAAGGGCGACTACGCCTCTGACTTTGTCAATCGGCAAGTCTTCTTTATCGTACGAAGCTGAGGGAAGTTGCGCTAGTTGCTGGGCGCTCGGAGCTAGACGTGGCTATTCGTTTGCAAATAGGTATCCTCAAGCAAGGATTTTATAATTTCCTGGAATATATAAAAGCACGAGGCCTAGGCCTCGTGCTTTTTTTAAACGGCTGTTACTTTTAATTCTACATCAATATTTCCTCTGGTTGCTTTGGAGTATGGACAAAAGCTATGGGCCTTGTTCGCCAATTCTTCTGCTTCTTCTTGAGAAACACCCTTTATTTCCACATTTAATACGACACCGATCTTGAAGCCATTATCTGCTTCATCTTTTAGTAGACTTACCTCTGCCGTTGTCGTAGAATCAATGTCCTTCTTCGCATTGGAAGCCATTAGATTAAGTGCCCCATCATAGCATGCCGAATATCCTGCTGCAAATAATTGTTCTGGATTAGAACCTTTCTCCTTGCTATTACCAGCCGGATTGACAAGATTTACATCGATGATTCCATCGTCTGATTTTGCAAAACCATCACGACCGCCTTTTGCTGTTGCTTTCGAAGTAAACAATACATTACTCACTCTATCCACTCCCTTAAATGAATTAGAACATATAGTTTGTCCTATAATATTATTCTACCAGTACTATTCCTTTTCTGCTATCAAATTAAACCTGTAATTTTATCAATGTAAATATTTGTGGGTTATTCAAATAGAAAACAAATCACTTTACACGGCCACTCCTCAATGACATAGTATAAGTAATATGGACTTAGAAAAGGAGGAAACAGCATGCGGGATTTTACTTTTCATAACCCAACTAGACTACATTTTGGTACAGGTCAACTTAAACAATTAAGCTCAGAATTAGAAAAATACGGGAACAAAGTCTTGCTCGTTTACGGTGGAGGCAGTATTAAACGCAATGGTTTATATGATCAAGTCATCGCCATCCTGAAACAAGAGCAGAAAACAGTGATGGAATTAAGCGGCGTTGAACCAAATCCGCGAGTAACAACAGCTCGCAAAGGCATTGATATTTGTAAAACCGAAAAGATAGATTTTATTTTGGCAGTAGGCGGCGGAAGCACAATCGATTGTGTGAAGGCCATTGCCGCTGGTGCTAAATCAGAACATGATATCTGGGATATTGTAACCAAGAAAGCAGCGGCAACTGACGCCTTACCCTTCGGTACAATCCTTACCTTAGCCGCAACTGGTTCAGAAATGAATTCAGGCTCGGTGATTACCAATTGGGAAACAAAGGAGAAACATGGCTGGGGCAGTCCTTATACATACCCTGTCTTCTCCATACTTGATCCTGAATTTACGAAAACAGTACCTGCCGATCAAACGGTCTATGGAATCGTTGATATTATGTCACATGCCTTTGAACACTACTTTCATCATGAAACCAATACCTTGCTGCAGGACCGGATGGTAGAAGGCATTCTGCAAACTATGGTGGAAACAGCACCAAAACTGGTCGCCGACTTAAAGAACGAGGAATACCGTGCAACCGTGCTTTATAATGGCACAATGGCCTTAAACGGGATGGTGAATATGGGATATCAAGGAGATTGGGCCACCCATAACTTAGAGCATGCCGTATCAGCCGTCCATGATATCCCGCATGGAGGCGGATTGGCGATCCTTTTCCCGCATTGGATGGAATATGTAATCGATGAAAATCCGGCACGTGCCAAACAATTTGCTGTGAGAGTGTTCGGCATTGATCCAGCAGATAAAACTGATAAAGAAATCGGACTTTCTGGCATACAAGCCTTGCGCAGCTTCTGGAATCAAATCGGAGCGCCATCTAGATTAACCGATTATGGCATTGGAGAAGATAGTATTGAAGAAATGGCAGACAAAACCGTAACCGCAAGTCTTGCATTCGGCCGATTCAAGCAATTAACCCGAGAAGACGCTGTAGCTATTTATAAGGCTGCCTTGTAGTGCGTGTTCAAAAAATTCGATAAAAAAGAAAGTGACCATTATTTTCCTTGGTCACTTTCTTCCTTGTTTTCCTGATCCTTTTCTTCTGGCAAAGGATCCACGGTATGGTTATATCCGTAGCCTTTATTCAACGTCAAGATCGACAAGACTAGTACCATCACAACAATAACTGCTGATACAGCAATAACTACCCACATAAAAAACCTTCCTTTACATCAAGTAACTTTGCCCTATTATAGCATATAAACGAACCAAAGGTACTATCCACTTGCCCGAACTTCTTTCACATACTATTCATATTATATGCTGTAAAGACTTCTCATTATTATATAAAGGAGTTTGAAAGTATGAATTATACATCTATCAGTAAGAAAAAGAAGCCTCGGCCGAAGAAGTCATGTGGTTGCGGCAGTTCTAAGATAAAAAAGAATAAACAAAGCAAAACAGACAACTATTAAACAAGATAAGAAATCAACACCTCGATAATAGCTGCAACCCCTGCTATTGCCAAAATAATTACAATTGGGGTAAATACAAAAGGAGCGAGTTGAAAACCAAGATATAATAGTGTACTTGTCCAAATCCCGGTACACCAATGACAACGCAATAATTCACCAACCCATCGCTTCAGCCCGCTCCCTTTGAAGGTTACTGTTTCTTCTACAGTCCCATCTGTCAGCCATTTTTCTTCCACCTCAAAAAAAGGTGCTCGGATAAATCCCGTAATCTTATCGTAGACAATTAAGCGTGTCAGTCGAAAAGCAGCCAATGCCAATAAAAAAAAGGTTAACCAAGTCAACAAAAGCACCTTCTTTCCATATAATCTTTACTAAATGTATGAGATAGACGTTGGAATCATGCGTAATAAGCCTATTTTTTATAGAAAACGATATAAGCACAATAAAAAGATCAAGATGGATCGCTATACCATCTTGATCTTTTAGTTATGTCTTCATTCTTTTCTTATCATCCATATTTCCCCTTAGCTAAAGAAGCCCTCTTTATAGATAATAAAGTGATGAATTATTGATCACCGTTTTTCCTATTTAGCATGCCAGCTATTAATAAATCGACAATATCGTTGGCTACTTCTTCAGGCTCTTTTTGCTGGGGCAGCAATTGAATAAATGTTAAACGTTCAATGATACCCATTAAACTCTCTGCAACCATTTGTGTATCTAAATCTTTACGAAAATAGCCGGCACTTACTTCAAAATCAAGATTATCTTTAATTTGTTCAACAATTTGTGCTTTTACTTCATCGGCTTTTGTTGACAAGTAAAAGCCAATTCGCGTTAAATCCGGATTTTTGGCAAGAAACGCTAATAATTCCTTTAAATTATATGCAATGCGTGCTCTTATCGCCGTTGACTCCAATTGGGGTTGTAAGCGGCTTTTCTTCGTAAAATCAAGTATTTGTAAGCGAAATAAATGTTCTAGTTCTTCAAAAACCGCTTCCTTATTTTTGAAATATAGATAAAAAGTAGGTTGACTTAATGATGCACCTTTGACAATCGAGCTCACTTTTGTCTTGTGATACCCGTGCTGGGCAAATTCTTTTGCGGCTATTTCAAGAAGCAATGCCCGACTTTCTTCCCCGCTTGCGCCTTTAGGTCTACCTCTTTCTGCCATAAAAATTCCTCCAAATAAGTTAAAAACATAAAGAATACCTTACTTCATCTTCTCTTTCATTCCGATAAAGAAAATAGTTTTAATTAAATTATATATGGACATTAAGCAACATAAAGTCTTTATTTTTTTATACGCCAGAAAATAACAAAACTATTGGAATAATGTTTTACATATTCACTTTTTCAGCATAAAGATGCCATGAGCACCTCTTGTTCTTGACGAAGATAGATAACAAACTGATACGCATTATGTCGTAACATGCTTTCCACACCCTTAAACAGAGGCACTCTCCTAGCCCTTTTCCCTATTTAAAAACTTACTGTACAATGAAGCCAGCACTTGTTGAAACAACATCCCGATTACAACAGGAACGGCTACTGCTCCTGGAAAATATTGTACCGCAATAACTGCCCCTGCACTGATATTACGCATACCACTGCTAAACGTTAGTGCAATCACATCTTTCTGTGGTCGTTTCAGCCATTTTGCCACTAGCCAGGCCAGAAAATAACCGCTAGCAGCAACGAAAAACATCAGCAACGCTACTTTGATTAGATGAAACTGAATATCCATCAAATAATCTGCTACAGCCGAACTATTAATCATAATCACAAGCGCCAAGGTTATTTTGGAAAAAGGGGCCAGCCGCGGACTCCATTTTTCGTGAATCATCCCATGAGATAGTTCATGCAACAACATCCCTAACACAGACGGAATCACGATCATATAGACTAGTCCAACCATCATTCCCCAAACATCTAATTGCACACTTGCACCAGCAAATATAGTTAATAAGAATGGGACAATAAACGGGGCAATCAATGTATCGATCAGAATAATCGTTAGCGTTAAGGCAACATTTCCCTTATTCATCGACACCCAGATAAAACTGGTGATCCCCGTTGGAATCATCATCGCTAATACAAACCCAATAATTGTCAGCGTATCCCCTGGGAAAGTAATCACTCCAATGAGAAAAGCCCACAACGGCATCAGGATATGCAATATGATCAATGCGATTACAACAGACATAGGGTGTTTAATCACACGATAGAGTGCAACAAAATTCAAGCTAAGACTACCGGCAAAGGTCATAAAAGCAAATAGCCAAGTAACCCAGCCTTGAAATGGCATTAAATAATCAGCAAATAAGACACCTATAATGACACTTGCCGGTGCAATAAAAGGCATGATTCGCTGTAATATCTGATTCAAGCTGTTCAGCATATCCTTCTACTCCTATGTCAATACCTCTTCTTTAATCTTGGTCTTTCCTCTGACCAATCCACCTCTACCGGTACCTCAAAGAATGTAGTTAACATCTCCGAATTGATCATATCCGCCGTATCGCCTTGTTGGTAGACTTCTCCGTTCTTTAACAAGAATGTTTTGGTAAATGTCGGTAATATTTCTTCGACATGGTGTGTGACATAAATTATTGATGGGGCATCTTCATCAGCACTAATATTTTCGATAGATGTTAGCAGTTGCTCCCTAGCGATAAAATCTAAACCAGTGGTTGGTTCATCTAAAATCAATAATTTCGGATCATTCATTAAGGCCCGGCCAATCAGCACTCGTTGTTGTTCCCCTTGTGACAAGGTTCGATACGGACGATTAGCATAAGAAAAGCAATCCAAATCCTTAAGGATTTGCTGTGCCTTTTCCCGCATCGCTTCAGTCGGTGTTTCATAAAGACCAATCGAAGCAAATCCACCGCTTAACACAACTTGGTAAGCACTGTCAGTCCCATACATCTTTTGTTTTAAAGAAGAGGAGACAATCCCAATTTGCTGTCTTAACTGCTCACCCAACACATCACGGCCAAATTTTCTGCCAACAACCTCTACTTCACCCTTTGTCGGGAAATAATAACAACAAAGCATATGTAAAAGAGCTGTCTTCCCTGCTCCATTAAGTCCTAATAAGGCCCAGTTCTCTCCTTTATTTATATCCCAGTTAATATTTTTTAGTATCCAATTCCCATCTTTTTTTAAACTGACATCTTTTAAATGTAAAACCACTGTCATTACCTCCCTCTTTCTTCAGTATACACCTCTCCTTATAATATTTCCTGTGATTTGTCTATTGCTTGTGTTTTGTTGGTACTTATTTTACAATTTTAAAATAGTTTCAATCGAGTAAAATGTCCGCTGCAAAGGTGCTTTAACTCAGGAAATAAAAATACCACAGCAATTCCCTATACTGCTGGGCACAATTTCAAACTAGGAACGCATAAGCTATTTCCCGGAGAACTTGTTTCGATCTTATACAAAAAGGTGGGCCGCAGCCTCTCCTTTACATGTATATCTGCCGTTCGAATTTACCACATGTAACTGGCTCAATGGGGTCAACTAACGTTCAGTAGGGAGAGAGGCGTTGACAACGTCTGCACTAGCACATCCTATGGGTCGAAACCCTACTAAACGAAGTCCCACTTTATAGGTTATACTCCTTAAACCATTCAGGTGGTTGATTATGCGTAAAATCATGGGTCTCTAGAATATGTCTCGTTCTCTCTTGTACATACGTTAAATTCCCCATTAAGTAACCACCAATTTGGCTTGCATGTTGATTCAATGCTACAAACAAGTTGTACTTTCTCCAGAAAATCTCAGGAATTCTGTTATCAAAATATCCCATTACCTGACCTATAGCAAAATACTTGCTTACTTGCGCGGTATACTTAGGTATTTTAAAAAATTCTTCAAATGGATCTCCCCAGTCAAACGAATCAAAATCAATAATACCGGCTAATTTTTGGTTCTTAATAATTATATTTTGAGGATGGAAATCATCATGTTGAAAACAGACAGGACTATTTTTTAACAGATGTATATTCTCTTTGATATAACTTTCTACATATGTTTGTTTATAGAAAGTAAGTCCAAGCTCTTTACAAGTCTCCATTTTATGTTGGTATTTATCTAATCGTTTTTTAAACCAGTTAAATGAGTGATTTGGTGTGATGAGATGTATTTTTCGTAATTCTTTCCCAGCTTGTAATCCTATTTTATATTGCAACTCTTCTTCTAGTGCAGCCAAAGTACTATCACCGCTTGCTCCATCTATATAAGAAAGAATTAAATAACATATTTGCTCTTCTTCTTTATAATTAAATATGATTGCTTCGGGACACGAAACTTCATTTTTAGCATGTATTTTTAACAACTCAAATTCATGTTTCACTCTATCCTTTTTCAAAATATCATACATTTTCAATAAATATAATGGTTTTCCTTCAGCAGAATAAAGCTTGTATTTCTTCGCAGCAGAATAACCAGATTTTAGTTCTTCATATGTAACTACAGGCAGGTGATTAGAAGTGACAATTTCTGTTATATTAACCATTGTTCCTCCCTCTATATAGTTCTTGATTATTTCTTTAACTTCATTCTCATGTAACTATATTAGTTTCTCATTTTATCATATCAACTTACAATCTTTTTATACGAAAATTCCAAATAGCAAAACTAGTATACTTAATAAATTGCCAAATATGGATTACAATTAACAAAAAGAGGTTAACATCAGTCAAGCTGCTGCCTTTATAAAAAATTTACAGCATAACAAGATGGAATTTCTCATAAAAATGATAGAATACTAATAAGACGTATAAATTTAAGGAGCGATGATATGACTGGCAGAACGTTAGTAATCAATTTAGACTTAGCTCAATATTTGTTAGACGACATCCAAGCCGTTGTTCCGAATTGGAAGGTTGTTGCAAGTAAAGACAGCGAAAGCATTGAGAATGAGTTAACACAAGCAGAAGTCGTCCTGCATTGGAAAAGTGCAGCAGCTTCAGCTTTGCTTGAAAAAAATGATCAGCTAAAATGGATACAAACTTGGAGTGCAGGGGTAAACAGCTTACCGCTTCAAGAACTGCAGCAAAAGAGGATTATACTGACTAGTGCCAATGGTGTCCATGCCTATCCTATCTCAGAGACAATTTTTGCATTGTTACTGGGATTGACACGAAAAATCCATACATATGTCCGTCAACAGCAAGAGAAAAAATGGCATCATGGCGGACTAGAATTGGAGATTCACGGGAAAACGATTGGGATCTTAGGAGTTGGTGCTATTGGGCAGGAAACCGCTAAAATTGCCAAAGCATTTGGAATGAAGGTTCTCGGTGTCAGACATTCTGGAAAACCTGACACATATGTGGATGAGATGTATACACCCAATCAATTGGACAATGTCCTCCGCCAATCTGATTATATTGTTATTACGCTGCCACTAACCGAGGAAACGACTCATATGTTTGACTCGGAACAATTCCGCCAAATGAAAGATACAGCCTTTCTAATCAATATTGGCAGGGGGCAAATTATAAATGAGGATGCATTTATTAAGGCATTGAAAAATAAAGAGATTGCAGGAGCAGGGCTTGATGTATTTGAAACAGAACCTTTACCGGAAGACAGTCCGCTCTGGGAAATGGATAATGTTATCGTCACTCCGCATACGGCAGGTGCAACAGAACATTATACGGAGCGTGTAGTACGGGATATCTTTATTCCAAATCTAAAGCATTATCTCACTCATCAAGTGCCACATCTTAATAGGGTTGATTATGACAAGGGATATTAACCAGCACCGCCCAGCTGTTATTTCTATTTTTTTAACTCCTAATCTTTTTTAACACAAAAAAGAGAAATTTGAACTATTATCAAAAATTCTTTCATGAGAATTGAAATTAGTTCAGATTTCTCTTTAATTATAATACATTCGTTGTGATTGCTTCCTTGTTAAGTTTTTGTCATTTCCAATTCAGGGTCTAAATTTCTGCTCCCTATCATTATTTTTCAAGGTAAAGATGGAGAAAATAACAAATATCACCACAATAGCCCCTAAAATATAGAATGTTGCCTCATAGCTGGTTACATCATTGAGACGGCCTACTATACTGGAAAACACGATAACCCCGATTTCACTAGAAACTTTAAACCCTATTAAATATACAGTAGCCGACAGCCTTACATCGAAATCGACTTTATTAACAATAAACGGAGCCAGGAATAAGAATAAAGCCTCAACAAACACCTGAGCAGAGTTTAATATTCCATAAATTCTATTGCCCTCTTCCTCTGTTGGAAATAACTCCACGAAGTATACCGGGAATAGCTGCTGATCATAGACGGTATAAATACAAACAGTACCGAATAAATAAATAAATAAATAAGTAAAAACCAAAATACTCTATTGGAAAAGAGAAATCGAATATCCTTCATTGAAATATTAGAAACACTCTTTTCTTTTCTTTTGTTACTTCTACTTTAAACAACATGTTTAAAAGCAAGAAAAGTCCCCCTGTACCTGAGGCAATCCAGAAGTTAATATGCAGGTTAATATTCATTAAAGAGCCTGCACCAATTGCTGCAACGGCATAGCCTAAAGAACCCCACATTCGTGCCTTTCCAAATTCGAAGTCGTATTTACGGCTTATTTTCTCTGTGAATGATTCCAAGAAACCAGCACCTAGGTAGATCGCCCCTAATGTTGCACCAAGATAGAATTGGCTCAATAACAATGGTTCATAAACATAAATCACAAACGAACCGATAAAGACTAAGACAATACTTTGAAACCATACAAGATTCTTTTTCGTGCCTAATTTATCTTGTAAATAGCCGTATAAAATCATAAAGGCTAACGATAAAAAGGAACTAAGGAATAAATGGATCCTACTTGCGCACCCGTTAGTTCCAAACTATTTCTTAGTCAGATGGCATAGAATGTAATAAATTTTTACTCCTCTCAAAAATGGAAGAGAGAGCACAAATTACGCGCTCTCTCCCCGTAGCAACTACTTCCAAATTGTCGGCAATTCGTTCATACTTAATTGTTCTACCTCTACTTCCGCTTCTTCTGTATATAATTCCACAGCAGTAATTGCCCCGCTTGGATACATCAGATTAGTAGAAACAACCACACCGTCATTAGCAAATAACTCAAATGAACAATGATCAAAGATAGCTGTAATTTTTTGAATATCTAAACCATTCAAGCTTCCCGTAATCTCACTTGCAAATTTGTCAGAGAAATCTTGCTGTCCTTCAGTGCGATAGAAAGTATAGCTATTATTCGTTTGGTTAATTTCTAATTTAAAGACTTCTCCTTGATCACTTACTAATTGGAAGCCCCACTGTTTTGCAGGTTGACTTAATTGAATATCGATAGTCCCAGGCAGTGTCACATCATAGGCTGCTTTCTCACCTGGTTTTATCGTTAGACTTGATTCTGATCTGACTTGGACAGGCTCCGACACGATGACTGGCTCTTGTTTTAATAAATAATTACCGCCATCTGGCTGTAAGCTGATCTTACGGACAAGGCTCATCGCACTGCGCCATGGCGATACAGGCACGTCATTGGCATAATCCCAATTGTTCATCCAGCCGATCCAATACGTATCATCCGTATTATCCCATGTAACCGCCGCATAGAAGTCTCTGCCTTCATCTGCCCACTTCAGCGGATCTGTGGCTGCCTCATTCGGATGAAATTCTTTTCCATCAAAAGAACCTGTAAAATAGTAGACTGCCGAGCCACCGTTAGGGCCACCTGGATTAATGCTGACAATTAATACCCATTCTTTTTGATCCGTTCCTTCAACAGGAAGATGAATTAAATCTGGGCATTCCCAAACGCCACCGTCTGATGGATATTCTTTCCCAAATGAAGATAAGTGTGTCCAATCAATTAAATTTGGTGAACCAAAGAATTGAATATGATCACCACAGGCTAATACCATCACCCATTGTTTGCTGTCAGCATGCCAAGCTACTTTTGGATCACGGAAATCTTTGATCGTGGTATTTGGAATGACCGGATTTCCTTCATATTTTACCCATGTTCTGCCTTTATCTTCACTATAGGCAATACTTTGCTGCTGTTCTCCATGGTTATCATGTGTAAAAATGGCTACTAATCCACCAGTTTCCTCTTTAAACAAACCACTCGTATTATGTTTATCTACTACAGCTGAGCCGGAGAAAATCGTACCTAGTTGATCCGGTTCTAAGGCCGTGCCCAGCTCTTTCCAATGGTATAAGTCTGTACTGACAGCATGACCCCAGTGCATATCAGCATGTTTATTACCGTTTGGGTTACGCTGATAAAATAAATGATATTCACCCTCATAATAAACTAATCCATTTGGATCATTAATCCAATTCTCTTTTGGTGTAAAATGAATCTGCGGACGAAGTGTTTCTTGATAATACATCTCTATCTTCCTTTCCATTATATGTTTTTAAGTTTTTACTTACAAAGCTTCAGCCATTACAAATGTTTACCTAGCACCATCGGTATTCCCGTATTTCTCCAAGTTGTACTTAGTAAAGATATAAACTAGCTCTGTATGCTAACATTTGATTTTATTTCTCTCTATCTATCATCTTATATTTCCAATCATATGTCAATCGGTTGACAGTATTTTTTGATAAAATCCAAGCTAGCACCACGCATTTATTGGTGCTAGCTTGGATTTTATGCGAAAAGACCTACCTCTATATTAATGTGTGTTCAAAAAATTAGATAAAAAACACCATCTCGGCTACGCTAGCAGCACCGTGTTGCAGCATCGGTACTAGTACATCCTGTACGTCCACAATCTAAAACCATGACGACATCACCACGTCTGGATTTGTACACCTTGTACGTCGAAAGTTTAACGCGGCGCTACCTTTTAACAGCGGGCTTGCAGAGGAAGTGTTGACTTCTGTGTTACCCGCACGATGTGGTTGACCTTCTGCTGCCATCACTTTCGACATTCGATGCGTATTTTTATTTGGCTTTTTGGACAACTTCTATTAGTCAAGTACACTACCTTTACACAACGATACGGGTAAGATTGCTGGTGCGATAGCATATTCTTGCTCATTAATCTGACGATCCAGCAACTCTACTGATTTTTCAGCAATTTGTGCTATTGGCTGTATAATAGTTGCTAGTTCCGGGTAAATAGACCGAATCAATTCAGTTCCATCATACCCGATAATTTTCAAGTCCTCAGGGATACGATATCCTTGTTTTATCGCATACTGCCAACTTTTTATCGCTAATATATCATCACTTGCAAAGATACCATCCACTTCTGGATGTTCGGCAAATAACTGCTGAATCACTTCTAGCTGATTATCGTGAACTTCATAAATAATTGGCGTCAGTCCATTATTTATCATCACTTGTTGATAGGCAAATCTTCGGTCATTGGCTGGTGTTTCAATTGTAGCGGCACCATTAATATGGGCAATGTGTTTACAACCTTGAGCAATCAGCTCTTCCGTTGCCAGCTTACCGCCTTGGAAATTATCAGAACTAACCACTTGAATTTGCTTGGATAAATAATGATCAATAGCTACCGCTGGCAGATGCTGCTTTAAATCAATCAGTCCGCGGTTATAGGTAACCACAATCACACCATCTACTTGGTTGCGCAGTAACATTTCCCAGTATTTCTTCTCCTTCTCGGCTTCATGCACACTATTACATAAGAGCACCTTATAGCCTTTGTCATTACAACAACGTTCAATATGAGTCACCAAATCACCATAGAATGGATTGCTGGCAGAAGGCACAATTACACCAATTAAATGGGTTCGTTTGTTATAAAGCGAGCGTGCCAAATCATTGGGAATGTAATTGATTTCTTTCATAGCTTGATAAACTTTTTCTTTTGTTTCTTTACTGATGTAACCGCGGTCATTTAGTACTCTGGAAACAGTAGTAGGCGATACACCTGCTGTCTTAGCTACATCTTGTATTTTTGGTTTCATCGGCATAAACCTCCTTCAATAGAACGGTATCAATCTCCTGCGATCATAAGATCTTCTTTCTCGATACTAGCCAATCGAGACACAGAGCAACATCATGTTTTTCTTGCAAAGGCTCACTGTGTTACTGCTCCATCTGCTAATAAGCAGTGCTAACCAAAATTGTAGCACATATTGCTTAGTAATTTCTCTTTTTAATGAGATTTTTATTGGGATACATGGTAAGGAATGCTTTCCTTTCATTTATGCAACAGTAAAATAAACATAGAAATATATTCACAACACAAATATCATTTTGGGAGCATGAATATTGATATTCCGCTGAAAAACTTGTTCGGAAACCTTGTCTTGTTTTTGCCGATGGGGTTGTATGCAACCTTTTTTGTGAAAAAATTAAATCGATTAGCGCATTTTTTCATTTCTATAACAGGACTGCTGCTATTGGTGGAAATAATTCAGATTGTTACCAGAAGAGGCAGTTTTGATATCGATGATTATATTTTGAACATGCTCGGAGCCCTGCGGAAAGGACTGTTTGCTGGTCGATTGGGGAGAAACAAAGGGGATTAATTAGCTTGTTGAACTACCCCACTTATTTTTCCAATGAAAATTTGAAATGGGAGATTCCTGCGAACACCGGTGCAGCTACCAGTTTTTTAGCAGGCTAACTCCGCCATTCCGACGGTTCGTGCTTAATATTTTGTACGTTGGACTCGCCACACGTCCTACTTTAGCTTGATTTTCGCAACTTCGGCTCGTATGGGGCGATGAACGTTTAAGATTTTACATTACAGACGAATTTCCTGCAACAACCCCATATCTTCAGTTTTCAAAGAGCAACTTACAAGCATATTATAGAACTAGCGTTCGTACTATTCAACCATTTAGGCGACGCCTACCGACATGCCTCTCACCTACTCATCGGGTTATGCCCTTCACATTCTTTGAGGTGGGAGTCTTCTGTCGTAGTTAGATAAAAAGATAAGGATAGATGAACAGGTACTATACCTGCTGACATCTATCCTTAGTAGCAATGATTTTATAAACCACATTTATCTTTCTGTTAAGTATGGTTCCAGTTTTGGCACTTAAGATTCTAATGCAGCTTGAGCAGTGCTTGGAATCTCGTCCCACTGCACTTCATCATAGGAAGTTACCTCACTATCATTCTTTACATACAGCATTAAATAAGCACCTTGGCGTAATTCCTTGTGTGCAGAGAATTCTATTTCTACTGACTCTCCTTCTTCATTAAAAGCGGTTTGCTGATACCAGTATCTGGTCATAATTTCACCGTTATCCAGCTTCTCTTCCTCTATGTCTGTCGGATCAATTACCTCGATATAAACACTATCTTTGCCCAAGCGGTTAAAATCGACGGTCATTAATACAATCACTGCCCCTACTATTAATACAAGGATAATCACAAATATTTTTTTCATCCTATATTCCCTCCTGATTAATCGTACGATAAAATCCTCTTACCGTAATAAAATAATAAATAGTATAAACAAGTGCATAGGCTAACATCCACCATAAGATAGGCACCCAGAGATTCATTTGCAATAAATTAGAAAAGGCGATTAAGGCGACTGTTCCATGCAATAAACCAAGCAATAACGGTGCCATAAAGATCATTCCCATTTGATAGCGGACTGTCCGCTTCATCTCTTTTTTCGATACACCAATTTTACGCAGAATACCATACTTGTCTTTGTCTTCTTCTGCCTCTGTCATCATCTTAAAGAAAATAATACTTCCCGTTGCTAACAAGAACACCAGCCCTAAGAAACTCCCCACAAACAATTGTGCACCAGAGGACCTCAATAAATCTTGGTAGTTCGCTACCGCACTCGAAAAATTCTCCAGACTGTCTGTTTTCGCCAGTTGTTCCGATAAAGCGGCATGTTTTTTATAGTCATCCATTTGAACGGCATGATAACTTGCTGTCTCACCAGTCAATCCTTGGTACGTCTCATCCTCTATCACAAGCACAGCACCTGGTAAGGTTTCTGCATTAAAAATGGATTTGGCATACGTTTTGCTAATCGGAAAAGCCGTACCCTCTATCACTATCTCATCGATCGGTTCTGACCAGCGCTCATCATAAAATGGATCAATCAATAGTACTTCGTTAGCCTTATCTGATAGGCTTTCGATATCATTCCAATTGAGCGTTTCGGCTAATTTTGTAAAAGTGGATTGGTCAATCACATAATATTCTCTGTCCATGTCATTGTCAGACACTCGAATATCCTTCACTTCAAAATCCAGTGTTGCTTCCACAGCATCAGCTTCTATTTCATATTGCGGCCCTTTCCACATAAAGGAAAATGGAATGTATTCCTCGACATTTTGGTCGGTGTTATAATACATGCCAAAGACGGCTCCACCCGCTGTAATAGTAGTGGCACTAAGAGTAGCAATAATGGTTAACGTCTTAGCATTGGCACGTATGCGATATAGCAATTGAGAAGCAGTCATCAGGTTAAGGCCTTTCCACGCCCAGCCTGCCCTTTTCTTTAATGTGTTTAATACATAAACCAATACACTGTTAAATAACAAATAAGAACCTAGTATCGTCAGCCCGATAATAATAAGTGGCATAGCCAAACCGAATATTCTCCATGCGGCAGATGTCATTAAATCTTGCAAGGCTAGCCAATAAGCTAGTACTAATGTCAGTACACCAATTAAAGCAGCAATCAGACGAGCCTTTGGCTGATCTTCTCCTTTTTTCGCTGCATGAAATAAATCAATTAACTTAAATTGATAGATTACACGATAACCAAGCAGGGACGTCACCAAGAAGATGAGAAAGAATACCATCACAGTTTCGATAACGGCACTTCCTGAGAATGCAAAGGTAAATGCCATGTCAAGCCCCATCAGCTTCATTAAGATAGCTAAAAATAACTGGGATAGAAAGAAACCTAATACCATACCAATCAACAAGGAAGTCAGGCCAATCATCATATTCTCAAAGAAAAGTAAAAAGCCAATCGTGCGCTTTCTGACCCCTAATAAGGAATATAAAGCAACTTCCTGCTTACGTTTTTTCATAAAAAAGGTATTGGAATACAGAATAAAAATCGCAACAAATATGACTAATACAAAAGCAGAACCACTCATAATCCCCTTCACTTGTCTCGAGGTTTCTGCCAGCACACTAATATCGTCACTATGCTTTAATGTGGCAAAGGTAAAGTAGATAATGATAGAAAATACCGTTGCCCCTATATAAAGGCCATAATTCTTCATATTACGTCTAATATTCTTTACAGCTAAATCAAACAAGGTCATGTCCATCACCGCCAATATATGCCAATTCATCTAAAATTAATTGGAAAAACTCCTTACGAGTATGATTACCTCGGATCATTTCTTTCGATAATCGGCCATCCTTGATAAATAGAATCCGGCGGCAAAAACTTGCGGCATAGGCATCATGTGTCACCATCATAATCGTTGCTTCTTGTTCTAGATTTAACGAGCTTAGGCTCTCTAATAAATCAGTTGCTGATTTGGAATCAAGTGCTCCTGTCGGCTCATCGGCAAAAATCAGCTTGGGATTGGAAACAAGTGCACGGCAAGAAGCTGTACGTTGTTTCTGCCCGCCTGAAATTTGATATGGATATTTATCCAATAAATTTTCGATACCAAACGTCTGAGCCATCGTCATTACTTTTTCCTGAATTTCTTTTGCCGGCCGTTTAGCAATCGCAAGCGGCAATAGGATATTCTCTCTTACCGTTAAAGAATCTAATAAATTATAATCCTGAAAAATAAAGCCCAAATGATCACGGCGAAAATCTGCTAATTTCTCTTCTTTCATTTTGGCGATATTATCTGCCTCAATCAAGATGTCCCCGCTTGTTGGGGAGTCAATCGTGGCCAATACATTTAATAAAGTAGATTTACCGGCTCCTGAAGGTCCCATTACTCCTACAAATTCGCCTGGTTCAATCGTAAAGGATATATCTTCCAGTGCTTTATAAGTATTGGCTCCTTTTCCATAAATTTTTTCAACATGACTTACTTTTAATACATGTTCCATTCGTATGCACCTCTTTCGTATACTTATACTATAAAGGGCTATCCTTACATGATGTTCACGAGTACCTTACAAAATCCTTAAATACCTGTTATCCTGCAAAAATCCTGTTATGATAGGGTTAGTACTTAAAGAGGATGTTCAAAAAGCCCGATAAAAAGGACACCGCTCATTTCTGACTTGGCAATGTGGTGTCTGGAAGGATATGTGAATGGTGAACACGTGCTTGATAAAGAAAGGATGAAAGTGATGGAAACACCTCGTATCTTAATTGTTGATGATGAAAAGGATTTATGTCAGCTGATGAAGACAACGCTAGAAAAAGAAGGCTTTTCTGAGATTGAAACAGCCGGTACTCTTCAACAAGGTTGGGAGAAATTCGAACAATTTCATCCCAGCCTGGCTATCTTAGATATTATGCTTCCTGATGGAGAAGGATATGACCTGTGCCGAAAGATAAGGGAAACCTCCCGTATTCCTATTCTGTTCTTATCCGCAAAATCTGATGAAGTCGATAAAATTCTTGGACTGGCTATTGGTGGAGATGATTATATCACCAAACCCTTTAGCCCAAAAGAAATGGCTTACCGCGTCAAGGCGCAGTTGCGGCGTGCCGGTATCTATACACTCGAGGCCAATAGTCAAACCGTGAAAAAAACTGAAAAAACAATTGGCTTGTTTACCATTAATGCAGAGGAAACAGAAATAGCAAAAGAAGGGAAACAACTTGACCTGACAGCCAAAGAAGTCGGCTTGATGGCATGTTTTCTCCGCAATCCTAATCAAATTATTAGTAAAGAAAGTCTCTTCCGCACCGTTTGGGGCGAAGATTTCTATGGTGCTGATAATACCTTAATGGTTCATATTCGCCGGCTTCGTGAAAAAATCGAAGAGAATCCATCCAAACCTCAGCATATTGTCACTGTCAAAGGACTGGGTTATCGATTTTATTCGGAAGCTGCCCATTCGTAATGCTTGGCGTTGCCGTTACATAACGAATGACACTTATGAACCATTAGAATAGAAGAATTAGGTGATTAGATATGAAGTGGAAAATCACGCTGCGGTATTTATTATCTATACTCAGCATTGTCTTTATTGTTTGTATCGCGAATACCATTATTTTATTTGGTATTCTTTATCATCAAAGTCTACAGGGGGCTACCGCCTTTGACAGTAATTCAGGAGAAGATTTCACCCGTGCTTTCCAAAAGTATTTGGGCATGAACGATGGGGAACCTGTTGTCTCCAAAGATGGAGAAGAGGCCTTATCACAGTTTGGTGCTTGGTTACAAATTCTCGACCAAAACGGTGATGTGGTCGCGTCATATCAGGCACCGGAAGATTTGCCTAATCATTATACCCCGATTGAACTGGTACATCGCTATAAATATATGGATGATGACTTAAATACGTACTTTATTGGAGAATATGAGGAGTACAGCTATTTGATTGTGGTACCTGATTCATCCGAACAGCGGACCGTTTTTATGGTAAATGGAGAACAAATATTCACCTCGATTACGCAGTTTTTAGGAACTATTATTATTGTCGATTTGTTAATCGCAACACTAGTCGGGTTTCTATTCAGTACCATTTTAACCAAACCAATTAATCGGCTAATTAATCGGATTCATGCCTTAAAAGAGCGAATTTTTGAAAAAGAAAAACCGAAACGTCCTGGTATTTACAAACATGTCTTTGATAATATAAATGAAGTGGCAGAAAAGTTGCAGGCTTATGAACAAGAGCGTCAAAAGCTGGAAAAAATGCGCAATGAATGGATTAGCAATGTATCTCATGATATCAAGACACCATTGTCCTCGATTCGTGGATATGCGGAACTATTACGCAGTGACGATTTGTCCGAGGCCGAACGGTTAGAGTATGCAGAAGTGATTGAACGTCAATCGCTTTATATGAGAGAACTTCTTGATGACTTTAACTTAACGATGCGTTTGCGTAATCAAGAGCTGCCGCTTAACTTGCAGCCTACCAATATGGAACACTTTGTCCGTGAATTGGTGATTGATTTATTAAATGATCCACAATTCAGTTCCAAGCATATTCAATATGATAATACAGAATCTGCCGTGAATTGGGAAATTGATCAGCATCTTATGAAACGGGCATTACTGAATTTTATCTATAATGCCTTACTCCATAATGAAGAGGATGTAGAGATAGACATTCAGGTCACAGAAGAGGGAATTATCATTAAAGATAATGGCAAAGGTATTGCGGCAGAAGAACAAGAGCAAATCTTTGAACGCTATTATCGTGGAACCAACACTGCCAATATACACGGAACCGGACTTGGTATGGCTATCTCACGTGATATTATTCAAGCCCATGGTGGAACGGTCCAACTTACCAGTGTCAAAGGGAAAGGTACAACCATTAAGGTAATGCTTTCGGTGTCTGATTTATAGCTGCTGTTTTCAGTAGCTATTTTTCTTTTAGTATAGAATAGTTCATCTAGCTTTTCTTCCACCTTTAAAACATGAATGACCTTATAGTCAAGCCTTACTTACGCCCCCTTGTCCTTCCCGCCCATCTTCTGGTTCTCTTCATATCTTTTATGCTTCCATGGTGGATCACCATATTTATGCAGTTTTTGATTTACTTTATAAATAACGTATGGAATCAAAAAGGATAATACGGTACATAACAAAATTAATTTTTCAGGTAATACTCCCATTAGTTTTTCCCACATCAATAAGTTCACTCACTTTCCCAATCTTTGACCTTATCCGTAGCACCTGTTGTTCGAACAATCGCATCTGCTTTTACTTTTACTGTGGTATTTTTGAAAATATTTTCTCCCTCGTCCCAGTTATCCTTTATTTTCTCCCATTTTTTATAATGTCTTTGTTGCAGCATTTCGCCGAATCCAAAAAAGTCCATCTCCAGTTCTTCTTTTCCTTTTTGAATAACATCATATGCCAAAGATTCCATTTTTCCATTGATTTGCGTCTCTATTTCCTCAAGGTAGTCTTTTTCTAAAAGTGTTCTTTCTCCATACATCTCCCCGATATTCCCCTCCGTAGAAATTACTATATCAATGTGAATATTATTTGTATCATCTGCGTTTATTTTTATATTACTTTTTGCTTTTCTAATTTCATAAATCATCAACTGATCATTAATTTCAAATTTAATAAAACCGCCTTTCAAATCGCCTGTGATTAGATTTAAACCAACAATTTCTTCATCATTTATTACTCCAACTAAATGATTAGTCCTTCCATTAAAGACTCCTGCACCGTTAAACTGGATTTCATTATCTAATGCGAATATCCTTGGAATAAGATAATTATTTTTCTCTAGCAAGTATTCATGCAAATCCCCTGTTCTAAGAGGTTCAAGTAAGCCTGCTACTTTATCGTTGTTTTCGCTGGCATTATTAATATACATAACTGGAAGAGGTTCCGAGTCGGGTTCGATATCTAATATATCCATGGCTTTGTTTTCGGAAATAAGAATCCTGACCGATCTGCGCATTTCCTGATCTCGAAGAAACAAATCCATGGTACGTGCAAATAATTTTTGCTCGCGTGCTAATTCTTCCGAAACAACGATTAATTGTAAATGCTCAAAAAAAGGGGCATTCCCCTTCATGGTTGACATTTTTCGGATGGCTTCAAATACACTTTCACCATCAATTGATAAATTGTTGAAAGGTTTTTGATCGCCACTGCTATCCTCATTAGGAGCACCTAGTCCACCGGGTATAACAAACTGATTTGTCACGGTTATCATTGGATTATCTTCTGTATGTTCTTCTGCTAAATCAAGCGAAATGCCGACCACAAACCCTCGTTCTTCAATATTAATTTCGTCCCAGCATCCTGTAAGTAATAAACTCATACAACATAATAAGAATAGGCAAACTTTATTCATTTCGCTTCACCCCTCTGATTTTAGCAATCACAGTCAATAGTAGAAGAACAAATATGTTTAAAATAACTATCGTATTACCCATTATCGCTCCTAGTAAGTCTACTGTCACAATATCTTGAGGAAGCATACCAATCAGATAGACAACAGGAGCAAGCATAAAAATAATCTTTAGCTTCATGGTGTTTTTAAAGATAGAATTTAATGCAATAACACTAATATCCATAGCCATCGTTGTCGTATTAAAAATAGCCATAATCCATATAACAAAGAAAATAGATTCAAATCGTTCAAAAAATCCACCAGGTATTTCAACTACTTTTGCTAATTCGATAGTTGGGTATAGTAAATTTGATGTAACAGCATTACCAAACACCGCGATACACACCAAGAAAATGATAATATATAATCCAACAGGAATACACATTCCAAGTGCAGCCATTTTCGGTGCCTTTTTAGGTTGACCCACCAATGCAAGGTGGAACCATAAAATACTAAAACCAAGATACGAGATAGTACTTGTATTAAGTGCCTTCACATAATCTGTAGGAGGGGTTTGAAATACAGGCATTAACTTTTTTATTTCAAACCAGCCTAAATTAAAGATAATGACAGAAAACGCTATAAGAAGAATAATCGGCAAAAACATGATGTTGATTCGAAACAACCCTGCTCTCGAGCCTGAGACAGCATAAACTACGACCAACAGAAAGGTTAGTGCAACGATTTCGATCGGTGTCTGATCGAATAAATATTGTTGAGCTATATTACTAATTTTGCGAACCTGATAGGCGGTTATAACGATGGAACTAGCGGCAAAGAGAATGGTCAAAACAATCGCCACAGGTTTGGTTACAATCTTAGAAGCATAGGTAAGGAATGTTTGATGTCGAAAGCCTGAGGCAAATTTGGCTATAGCCCAAGTCATAAATATAACAATGCAGCCTCCAATTAACAAAGGAACCCAACCATCGGCAAATTTCGTAACGGAAGCCACTTCTCTTGGCAATGAAAGAATTCCTACCCCGATCACGCTGGATGGGATAGCAACCAAGATATCTTTTTCACTAATTCTTTCATCTGCATATTTAAACCTTTTCACTGCTGCTATCTCCTTTGTCCATGAGCTTCTGGTCATTGGTTTGCATATAGTCTGGACGTTTTTTCTTCATGGTAATCGGTACTCGTAACACAAGATCCTTCCAATCATTTAGAAAGTTCGGTGCAAATGGCGACGAATACGGAACACCGAAGCTTGTCAGATTAACAATATGGATATTTATCATGATATAGCCGAGAATGATTCCGTAAAGACCGAATACAGCTGCTGCAAACATTAATCCAAATTGTAAGATTCGAAATGAAATGGCAATACCATAGGATGGCAGGGCAAAAGATGCAATCGCATTAAGGGCCACGACAATGACCATAATAGGGCTAACTATTCCAGCTGAAACGGCGGCATCTCCAATAACAAGACCTCCTACTATTCCTATTGTTTGTCCAATAGGAGTTGGCAATCTTAATCCTGCCTCCCTTAACAACTCCATCGTTGCCGTCATGATCAATGCCTCTATAAATGGCGGAAATGGAACACCATCCCTTGTTGCTGCAATAGAAAATGCCAAATCGGATGGAATCAGTCCTTGATGATAGGAAACCAATGCGATATATAGAGCTGGGAGAAATACGGAGATAAATGCAGCCAGATAACGCAATATTCTAATCAATGTTGCCAGAGACCAACGCCAATAATAATCTTCAGGAGAATGCAGAGAACTGCCAAAAGTCGCTGGTACGATCAATACAAAGGGGGTACGATCTAACATAATGACAACTTTCCCTTGAAGCATTGCTTCTGCAGCCTTATCTGGCCTTTCTGTATTTAAAACCTGTGGAAAAGGAGACAAAAAACTGTCCTCAATCCATTGCTCAATATAGCCAGATTCCGGTGCATCATCAATATCAATCGTTTCCAGTCTCCGTTTTACTTCTTCCACCATATCAGGATTTGCAATACCAGCTACATAAGCGACAACAAGGTCTTTTTTAGAACGTCTGCCAACCTCATAGTTTTTAAAACGAAGATTAGGATCAGCAATATGGCGGCGAATCAGAACTGTATTTGTCCTTAAATTTTCTATAAACCCATCTCTTGGACCACGAATCAGCGACTCTGAAGCTGGTTCTTCAATGGATCGATTTTCTCCGCCTTTTGTATCCATGATCAGCACTTGATCCATTCCATCCAAATAGAACACCGTTTTCCCGCTTAGAATGGCGTTGCAGACATCCTCTAATGATTGTCCCAGTTCGATGTCTGTTACTGTAATCACTTCCCAGTGAATAACGTCAAAAAGCTGATGTTTATCATCGGGCAATTCTGTAGCCTGTTTTAAATTTTTCATAATATGATCATGTATGTAGTTACTGTCAACTAAGCCGTCAATATAAACAATTGCTGTACGATGGCTGGCGCTGTCAATAGTGAATTTACGTATAACAAGATCATTTGGCTCTTCTAGCATCTTGTTAATTTTATTTAGATTTTCAACCAGATTTGTTCCAATTTCAAGTGAGAAATTTTCTTCTTCGCTTTTCTTCTGTTTATTATTTTTTCGATAAAAAGATCGAGCCAACTTTATCCCCTCAAGTCATCTAAAAGTGTGTGTTCAAAGCACCAAGCCCTATCAGGTACTGCAATAATGGATCAAGAACTTCGAGGCGTCATTTTATCAAACTTTTTGAACAGCTTCTAAAATAGTTACTCCGTTTCTTTTTCCCAATAGGCTCTAAATTTATGTATAAAATATATCAAGTTGTAAAATCTAAATTTATATTTCACTTGAGAAGGGGGTAAGACGAAAATGGAAGAAAAAAGTGTACATGTACATCTAACAGCGGCAGAGATTGCTTCGATTTGGACGGGATATATGAATGATACGTTGGCGAAATGCATCTTGAATTTTATGCTAAAGCATGTTGATGACCCTGAAATAAAGCCCGTTATTCAACGTGCTTATGATATTTCTGCAAATCATCTAGAGCAACTACACCAGATCTTTGAAGAAGAAAATTACGCAATTCCCAATGGATTTACTGAACAAGATGTCAACATGAATGCTCCTTGGCTTTTTACCGATGTATTTTGTTTAACCTATGTTACTCACATGGCAAGAATCGGCATGGTAACCTATAGTGGCTTTATTTCGATGAGTATAAAAAAGGAAATCCGCGAATACTCGATACAAGCACTCAGGGAAACGACAATGCTTTATGATCATGCGATAAAGATTGCTCTTGAAAAAGGAATAAATTCGCGACACCCCTATATTGAGCCCCCTAAAGAAGCGGATTATGTGAACAGCAAAAAGTATTTGAGCGGGTTCAATCCGTTTAGCGAGAAGCGGCCATTAAATGCTGTGGAAATATCTCATTTATATATGAATATCCAAACAAATGAAATGGGGACAAAGTTATGTCTTGCCTTTGCCCAAACGTCTCCTAGCAAAGTCGTACAGGACTTTATGATTAGGGGGAAAAATATTTCACAAAAACATATAAAAATATTTGTGGATAACTTGATGAAAGATGAAATTGGAGCGCCGCAAGTACCTGATGTCGCAGTAAGTGACTCCACCACACAAACTTTTTCGGATAAATTAATGATGTTCCATATGTCACTCATTATGTCTGCAGGAGTAGGAAACTATGCCACTGCCGGAGCGGCCAGTCAGCGAACTGATTTAGCAGTTAATTATCAACGACTGGCATTAGAAGTTGCTCGACTTGCCAAAAGTGGTGCAGATATTATGATTGATAATAATTGGCTTGAACAACCGCCTGGAACGAAGGACCGGGAAAAGTTAGCCAAAAACAAAGGAAAAAGCTAATAAATTCTAAAAATAATTGAATAATTTTGAATCAACATCTTTAGGGGATAAAACTTAAGTCAACAGATAAATTTAACAGCTTCGGAGCTCCCCTGAATATAGGGATCATATATAAATGCCAGTCTCCACACAGCTGTCTTTTCTTATTTTAAAGAAAAAGGCAGCAGATGTATTTGATATGACACAAGACCACTTCAAGCAGCTTAAAACTGTTCTTATCAATGAAAATCAGCCTGTACCACAAAGTTTTGCAAATGGGGATGTAAATAAACAAACACCAAAACTTTACACGAAGTGATGTTACAGTTCCTGCAGGCTCCGATTTCTTAGTAACAAATTCTGCTGGAATTTCCCCTTTTCCGATAAATTGATGATGTTTCATTCGACTGGCATGATTGCACAAGGTTCGGAGTTTATGGTTTCAGTATCTCGACCAATACGACCTCGTTGCAAATGATACCTGTTTGACAAGTGAAATATTACTTTACTCAGAAGATGGCTCCAATATTATGATAATGCTGGCTGGAAGAACCACGAATGGCTGATAGAGAGGAATTAGCAAAGATGGAAAAGAGAAAGGGGTAAAAAGATGGAGAAAACATTCTCAGCTAGTTCAGCTGGAAATTATTTATCGGATGGTACATTACTAATGACCTCAGAGGTTATCGATTCAATGGAATCCTTTTTTTCGGACAAGCTTATGATTGATTTAATTACAGTTTTAATCGCTTCAAAAGAATACATTTTTTCTCTACCACCGAATCCAAAACGTGATTTAGCTGCTCCTTATACTCGCTTATCAGCAGAAACGATCAATTTTACAGATAATGGTATAAATAGTATACTAGACAGCAACTGGATGGAACAACCGTCAGAAGCAGTAAACCAGAAAGAATTATCAAAGTAGGTAAGTCAATGGAGACAAAGCTAACTAAAAAAAGTAAAAAACTCGAAGCGGTACTCTGGAGCATTGCTCTGCCCGGATTTGCTCAGTTATTAAACCATCATTATATAAAGGGTATTCTGTTTATTGGATTGGAAATCTTAATTAATGTAATGGGAAATCTTAATACCATAATTATATTGAGTTTTCATTTTAAAATTGAAGAAGCTATAGCACAAACCAACTATTTGTGGTTAATGTTTTACCCTTGTTTATATTTTTATGCTATTTGGGATGCATATAAGAATGCAGGTGGCGGTGAAAAACCATTTGCCTATCTGCCACTTGCATTCTCAGCCTATTTTGTTACAGTAGGCTTAATTTTTTTCCCTAATTTTACCATTTTTGGTTATTTAATTGGTTCTATGTGGCTGCCAATTTTATCGTTACCAATTGGGTTAGCAGTTGGTGGACTTTTCAGGTTGATCTTATTAAAAATATATGCTGATGGTTAACACTTTCAGACAACTTCGCATAAGACCAAATTGCGTAACTATTTCATCAAAATTCCTTTAAAGTGTGCCTCATGCCCTTAACCGCTATAGCAAAGAACAACACTCTTATTTGGTTCATTCGTGTATGTAAAAAAGCGCACACTACACACACCTTTCGACTCTGTTGAAAGGTTAATTTAGCTCTTTAAAGATTGGATTGGATGAAAGAGGTTAATTCTATTTTTTTCACGCCGAATTTGTTAGAATCAAGGAAGTTGGGAGGTGTGAAAAAATCATGGATATCCATGAAGTAAGACAGAAAGAAATCGAAGCGGTATCTGCCTTTTTACATAAGACGATGACCGAAGTATATCCTTTTCCGTTAAGCCTAGCCTCTTTACGAGATCTTTCAGAAATGGAGAATTTATTTCTTATTCCTTCCCGTACCACCATGATTGCTGCTTTCTTAGATGGGGAAGTAGTTGGTACCATTGCCGTCAGACCTTACGATGGCCGAATTACATTACTCGACAAGCGATATCATCTAGCAACTACTTGTGAAATTATTAAATGCTATGTAAAACAAGATTTGCGCCAACAAGGGATCGGCAGTCGTTTGTTTCAACAGGCTCGATCATTTTGTAAAAAGGCTGCTTACTCAATGATGTATCTGCATACCCATCGCTTTCTGCCCGGAGGCTTATCCTTCTGGGAAAAGCAAGGATTCTCCCTAATAGTTGATGAACAAGGGGATTTAGAAACGGTTCATTTAGAACAAAAGGTATAATCTTGATAGAGAAATCGACTGGATCAAGTCTGATACTTAATCCAGTCCACTATCAATCTCTCTCTATTCTCTTTTCTTGCTCCGATCCATAAGTATCATCATACTGCCTAGCAAAAGCAAGACAATACTAATGGCAATATAATTAAATATGGCAGTTGCCGTATCAGGCAATGTTGCTGTCTGACCTGACTCGCTGTCCTTGGCTGCCCTATCTTCCTGATCAATTGAATGTCCTGCATTTTCTTGTTTTCCTTTACTGTCACCTGCATCCTTGTCAGCCTCAGTATCTTGATCAGCTTGCTTATTTCCTCCATCTATGCTGTCATCTAAGTCTCGATCACCTTCTGTGTATTCTCTGCTTTGATCATCATCCGAATTTTGATCGTCCTCTGTTTCTCTGCCATTTTGGTCATCACCGGAATGCTGATCACCTTCTTTATCACCGTCTTGTCGATCATCATCTGCATCTTGATCTTTGTCATCGCCAGAATCTGAGTCATCTTCCTTCTCCTCATTATTTGGCCCTTGATCGTCTTCTTTATCATTATTCGGACCTTGGTCATCATCCGGATTTTCTTCTATCGGTGTCTCTCCATGAATATCCAAGGCTTTTAACATCCCAATGTGCTCAGCCTTTAAACGGCGGCCATATGAATCTGCAGAGTCAGTATTCTTTACTTGTACATATACTTTATCGGTATAATTCCCAGTCGCCTGAGCAATTTGTAAAAGCTGTACTCCCCAATGACCGCCCCAGGAATAACCGTTTCTTCTTTCTTCTTCAATCTCCATGATGTTATGCTTAATCACACCGTCACGGCCTGAAAAAATCGGCTTGTTGCTACCTATTTGATAGAAACGATACCAGGCAGTAGAATGGTTATCTTCTACAAAATATTGATTATTGGGATCACCGCTGATATAACGGGTATTCTCCAATTTTACATCATCAAGCCATTCTAAAGCACCTAAAACGGCGCGGTTTATTTCCTCAGTTTGCGGTCGAGACATTAGATAACGGATAATCCCAATCGATTCTTGCCCTGAAATAGAAGGATGTTCATATGCACGGGCTTCTTTTGGCTCATAGGTAACTGGATCATGCTGGGCACACCATGCCGTTAGTTTTCCATCCACTTCAATTTGGGCATTTAAAATATAATCAATCGCCAATTCAATTGATTCTTTCGTTTTGGTCACATATTCCTCACTGATTAAATCACCATTAAACGGATAACGTTGTTCTGCAACCAAATCCAACGTTTCTAACACATTAATCATTGCTTCATCATTAAAGGTGACATAATCGGAATAGTTTCCTCTTGCTGGATAGACTTGGGCAAACCCGCCTGTATCATATTGCAGCTGGAAGAGAAATTCCATCCCTTTTTCAATACTTTCCTTATACTTGTCATCCTTTGTTTCCTGATACACTTGCGCCAAATACAAGATCTCGGAAATGGTGGCATCGTTATCAATCGTACCAAGTTCAACACCGTTATTCACCCATTCTGAACGAGACTCTTCCCCATCCCAGGGCCTTGTATAAATATGTGACCAATTTTTGGTCCAGCCTCCATGCTCCATTTGCCAAGTCAGCAAGTTGTCTGCTTCCTGTATCGCATACTCCAAATCACCGGCAAATCTATTTTCCTCCACCTCTTGTGGGTATTCGCCATACTCATCCCACGCTTCTAAACTATGAAATAATACAACGGTTTGACCAAATTGATTGATGCTGTGTGTCGCCTTATCCACTTGCAGACTGCGAAAATTTGGTGTTAATAACTCCCACGCCCTTGTCGGCACGACCGCTTCCAAGTCATTGTAATCAAAGTCTATAAAATAGCCATTTAAGGTAACTGCCATCACTTGATTGGAAAGCGCATGTACACCGAGAATTTCTACTTCTCTCTCAACTTGAGGTGGCAGCCATTCTCTTGCTTCTCCCCATGTGACTGGAGTCTGTTCTGAGGAGACTTCTTTCTCCATTAATGAGGCTAAAATATAGGTAGCTTCTTGTTTAGTGATCACTTGATGCGGCAGTATATTACCATTTGTCACCAAATCATCTGCATATCCTTCCCTTTTTGCAGTCTCCAGTACATACGCATACCACTTCTCTGCAGATACTTCCCAAATAAATTCTTGATGGTGTAATTGTTTAAATTTCTCTTCTGCTGGAAATCCAAAGGCATCATTTACAAGGGCAAAGAATTCAAGTCTTGTTATTTCCTGCTCATCTGGTGCCTGTTCTGTTACTGTCAGCCCAAGCTGTTCCATTTTTTTCACTAAAGGTTCTCCAACGACCTCCTCTAAGCTGGAATCTTCGACCTCAACTGAATCTTCCCGCTCTGCTTCTGATCCATTATATACACGCAGATGATCTATATTAGCTCCGCCGCTTGCGCCGATACCTGTTGCCCTAACAATATGTTCCCCAGCTTCCAATGAAACCGTAATAGAGGTATATTCCCAATTAGTCCAAGCACCTGTTGGGTCAAAAGCCAAACTGGCTGCTGCCACTTGACCATCTATTTTGATTTCGGCCGGACGCTGATCTGTCCCACCATGGGCATAACGAAAAGCCAGTGTATATTCACCAGCAACAGGGACATCTATCGTCCAATCCACCCAGCTACCAGGTTGATTCGGTTCAAAATCAATAAACCCGGAACCTGTATAGCCGGCATGCTGATTATCAATAATAACCATCTGCTCATCAAAATCAGCCTCTTCTGCCTCATAAATATCATCTATCTCCATCCAGACACGGAGGTGATCAATGTTGGCACCGCCGCTTGGGGCTATCCCAGTGGCACGAACTTTGTGTTCACCAGCAGTCAATGTTGCTTTTGTAGAAGTATACTCCCAATCCGCAAAACCACCAGTAGGATCAAACGCTAATTCTGGTGCTATTATTTCTCCATCAACGGCTATCTCTGTTGGACGTTGATCCGTTCCGCCATGGGCATAACGGAAATCTAAGTAATACTCTCCATCCACAGGTACATCAATTGTCCATTCAATCCACCCTCCAGGGGCATTGGGACTATAATCAACAAAACCAGAACCTGTATACCCAGTATGTTTATTATCTACAATCGCGGCATGTAGTTCAGCCTCTTCTGCTTCATAGATCTGACTATTTTGGTGCTCTGCAGGTTCTTCCGGTTTAGATGGCTCTTCGGGTTCTGTTGGTTCTTCCGGATTCGGTTCTGGTTCAACCGATTCTCCCGGCTTCAATTCTGTTACCCTAATATCGTCCATATAATGACCTTTTGTACCTCCATTAGGGGTAAATGTTTCAAAAAAGTTAATGTGAGTTGTCGCTTGATTAAATGCAGCTTGTGCTAGTTGAAGTTCATCATTTATATAGACATTTGCGATTTGATGATCTAGATTCATTTCGATCTTGATGTCATACCATTCATTTTCAATGACTTCTATTAAAGGTTCATAATGATCACCAGTTCTGTACGTAATATGATCATCCTTTGTCTCTATAATAACTGGTGTGCCATCCCCTTTTATTCGTACTACCTTGGTGGAGTTAGTATAGCTTGGCTGCATAAACTTTAATTCCATTGTTACCTTGCCCGCCAAATCCGGCAGATTTTTGCTCATGATTACATTGGTTTCTTCACTTGTATCATCTAAATAAACACTTTTATTTTCTTCTGAAGGCACATCTGCCACAGTTACCGTTCCACCACTGTTGGAAACTGTCACATCACTAGGTGCCTCCCCGATGGTATCTTCATTAAAGTTATGTTCAAAAATAACTTCACCTTCTGGCTTTTCCTCCACGTCTACTTCTTCCTCTTCGACGGTCTGAACATGTGAAATGACCACATCATCTATCAAATGACCATAGGCACCATTTCCAGGTGTGATCGATTCAATCGAATCAATGCTGGAAACAGCTTGATAAAGCGCTGTCTCTTCTAGTATTAATTGATCATTAATATAGGTATTTACTGTTTGTTCCGTCAGATTGATTTCCAGTTTAACAGCATACCAAACGCCTTCTTCAAGTTCGACCAATTCCTGATAAGTGTCATCTCCGTGTCGATAACTGATATAACCATCTTTTGTTTCGATAATGGCCGCTGTTCCATTCCCTTTGACACGCAATATCTTGGCAGAACTTTTATAATTTGGCTGCATAACACTCAATTCAATCGTGACTTGATCTGTTACCTCTTCAAAAGACTTTGAAATTTGAACGGCTTCTTCCTCACTCGTATCCTCTAACATAACAAACTGATTACCTTCTGCTTCTCCAACCGTAACGGTTCCACCATTCGCCATGATGTCTAAATTAGCAGGCGGCTCTCCCACTGTCTCCTCTTCAAATGTATCTTGAAAAATAACAACGTTGTTAAATGCAGGCGCAGCTTTTATGGCCTGCACAGGTAAGACAGAGCAAATAGTCGTACTTATTAATAAAAGGATTAAAAAAATATTACATGAGCGCTTCCATCGGTTCATTGTCTTTCTCCCTTCTTATTTAAAATGATTGGAGCTTTTGACTGTTTTTTCCCTCCCTTCTTGTTGTGCTGCCACATATTGTTCTCTATACTGTTTAGGTGTCATATCAACATGTTGTTTAAAGCAACGAATAAAGTTCGATGCCGTCGAAAAACCAATTTGTTCGGATAATGCATTGATCGAAATAGTTGTCTTTCTCAAGGCTTGTTTTGCTTCGGTTATTCGCCTGTGTAAAATATATTGCTGAATGGTCATACCGAATTCCTTCTTGAAAATACGGCATAAATAATATTTATTAAAGTGAAGTTTTTCTGCTAATGCCTCTAGCTGCCAATTCGTGTGCCAGATTGCATCGATTTCTGTTAACATACGCTCTTGCAGAGTTGTTTGTTCAAAGGTTGGCTGCTTATCTGCTGCATGTTGGGGTAAAAATGAGGTATGTATTTCTCTAGTAAGGTAGAGAAGCAGTTCTGCCAAGTATAGTTCCAAAGCGCTCTGCTGTTCCCATGCATGAATATCTTGATATTCCCGCAACAGCTTCTCAATAATTTGTTGAAAGCCATCTTTCCTCCACATAAACAAATGCAGCACACATCGCGGAACCGGTAAATCATCTAACATATGTTTAAATCTTTGCAAAATAATCTGATTAGATTGCAGGAAATCTTCCGTAAAAAGCAGCACAACGCGCTTATAGATCTGATCTTGCGCAAAGCTTACCTTATGGAAGTCTGTACTTTTAAATAGAAGCACTTGATCTCCTTTCACCCGATAGATTTGTTCTTCAAAAATAAAGACAGCTTCTCCATACTTGACCCAAACTATTTCATAGCCTGCATGTGAGTGAAAATCCTTAGCTGTCTTTCTTGTTGTTTTATCTTCTATTTTAAAAGATGAAATTTCTTTGGGACTGCTCATTTTTTCTCACTTCCTTTCCTCACATAAAGAAAACGGTTACAAAATGTATTATAACATAGTGATTTTTGTCACTATATATAAATATTGTTGAAAAAGTATGCAAATATTGTTCTTTGATCGAAATGCAGTAAACCAAACAATTATTTCTGATAAATGGGATATTTTAGTTTTATTGTTAATCATCACGGGTATATTTACTAAAGACAACGGTATTTACCTCCCCTTTTAAGCTATCGAAATAGAGACCTTTAAAAGATCAACTTGGAGATAAGGTATTTCCAAAAACCTTTATTTAAAATAATTATAAATAAATATTGATTTTTATTAAATTTGTATTATAATAAAATATGTAATACTAATAACAAAGGAGAGGTGTTTTTTATGAGTCAAGAAAAAAAATACTTAACAACGGCTTCCGGTGCTCCTGTTGGTGATAATCAGCATTCTATCACAGCTGGACAAAGGGGTCCTACTTTAATCCAAGACGTACATCTACTAGAGAAACTTGCTCATTTCAACCGCGAGAGAATACCTGAACGTGTTGTGCATGCCAAAGGTGCAGGTGCCCATGGTTACTTTGAAGTGACAAATGATCTTTCTAAATATACAAAAGCAGATTTCTTATCAGAGGTTGGCAAAAAAACACCCATGTTTATTCGTTTTTCTACAGTAGCCGGTGAATTAGGTTCTGCTGATACTGTGCGTGACCCGCGTGGTTTTGCTGTTAAATTTTATACAGAAGAAGGAAACTATGATTTAGTAGGTAACAATACACCGATTTTCTTCATTAGAGATGCAATCAAATTCCCTGACTTCATTCACACACAAAAACGACATCCACAAACACACTTGAAAGATCCAAATATGGTATGGGATTTTTGGTCCTTATCTCCAGAGTCTTTACACCAAATTACGTATCTTCATTCTGACCGTGGTATCCCTGCAACATTCCGTCATATGAATGGCTATGGCAGTCATACCTTTAAGTGGGTTAATAAAGACGGTGAAGCAGTATTTGTGAAGTATCACTTCATTAGTGATCAAGGTGTGAAAGGATTAGATCCAAAAGTTGCCGATGAATTAGCTGGGACAAACCCTGACTATCATACAGAAGATTTATTTAATGCGATTGATAAAGGCGATTTTCCATCATGGACTCTAAAGGTACAAATTATGCCAATTGAAGATGCCGAGACGTATCGCTATGATCCGTTTGATGTAACAAAAGTCTGGCCGCATGCCGATTATCCATTAATGGAAGTGGGTAAAATGGTACTTGATCGGAATCCAGAGAATTATTTCGCGGAAGTAGAACAAGCTGCTTTCTCTCCTGGACATTTTGTTCCTGGTATTGAAGCTTCTCCGGACAAAATGCTGCAAGGCCGTTTATTTGCCTATTCCGATGCTCACCGTTATCGTGTAGGTGCCAATCATGAATCACTTCCAATTAATCGTGCCAAAGCACCTGTCAATAACTATCAGCGTGATGGTTATATGAGCCATGACGGTAACAGCGGAAGTGCACCTAACTATGAGCCAAATAGTTATAGTGATGCGCCAAAAGAGACACCTGAGAACAAAATAAGTCCATTTGAAGTTTCCGGTTTAGCGGATAGTGTGAATTATGATAGTGAAGATCACTACTCCCAGCCGCGCTCTCTTTTCCGTGATGTATTGGATGATGAAGGTCGCCAGCGCTTAATCCAGAATTTTGCTGACCACTTAAGCGGTGTAACCCGTGAAGGAATTGTGGAACGTCAATTAGGTTTATTCTACAAAGTTGATCCTGAGTTAGCAGAAGGTATAGCAGCGATTCTAAACGTAGAAGTTCCAGAACACGCAAAAGAATAAACAATAACCTGAGCATATGGTTCCATCTTAATTGATGGAACCATATTTTTTTGTGTAAAAGGCCTGCACTTTCCTCAAAAATAATCTTCTGCGGCAAATCTTGTTTATTTGTAAGAGAAACAGACAATATCGAAGGATTTATGAAGTTATCCTAATCTCATGTTCCTCAGAGAAACAGATGGAATTTAACCATGCTTAATCATTCTATAGCCAGTTTGAGTAATCATTTGAATAACGTTATCATAAAAAGGTAGATTTTTTCACAACTAAAAAGCAGTTTAAATGCCCTATAAGCGGGTATTGGCTTAAATTCAGTAAGGAAAATCTAGAAAGGAGAAAATAGTGACTCAAATTAATAATCAACAAACCACATCTGATCAAGTATTATTTTCCCATCCGACTCCAGAGGAAGGAGCAGAAATGTGGAATTTAGTAACTCGTTCTACACTCGACACCAACTCACCATATAAATATCTTTTAATGAGTGAGTATTTCGATGAAACATGTGTCGTCGCAAAACAAAACGAAGAGGTGGTTGGTTTTATTACTGCATTTATCTCTCCTAAGAAGCCTGATACTGTATTCGTTTGGCAAATTGGTGTGGATGCCTCCCAAAGAGGTAAAGGCATTGCTTTGAAAATGCTGCATTATCTGTTAGACAGCGAAGCTTGCCAAAACACCAAGTATGTCGAATCAACGATTACACCCGACAATAAGGCCTCACAATCATTATTCCAAAAGCTAGCTCGTGATTTTCATACAGATATTTCTTCTAGCGAGTTGTTTACAAAGGCAGTATTCCCTGGAGATGAACACGAAGAAGAACGTAAGTATGTAGTTGGACCGATCCATAGGTAAATGTATGATGACATGTCATGCATTTGGACAGAATGATCTTGCTATCAAAAATTGTAGGAGGAATTTATTAATATGAGCAAAAATATTGATATTATTAACCATTATGAGTCTGTTGTGCGCAGTTATGTACGTAACTTTCCCACTGTATTTACAAAGGCTAAGAAAAGTAAAATGTGGGATGAGCAAGGAAATGAATATTTAGATTTCTTCTCCGGTGCGGGCGCATTGAATTACGGACACAATGATGATCATATGAAAGAAAAATTATTAGCATATATTGCGGACGATGGGATTACCCATTCCTTAGATATGGCCTCTACAGCCAAGGCGGATTTTTTACAAAAATTCGATGATGTTATTCTTAAACCGCGAGACTTAGATTATAAGGTGATGTTCCCTGGGCCAACCGGAACCAATACCGTAGAAAGTGCCTTAAAGCTGGCACGTAAGGTTACTGGCCGTACCGATATCATTAGTTTTACAGGTGGTTTTCACGGGATGACGATTGGCGCCCTATCGGTAACAGGTAACTCGATGAAACGACAAGGTGCAGGTATACCGCTGCAGAACACTGTGACAATGGCATATGATAACTATGTTGATCATGATACCTTCGTCTATTTAGAACGGTTCTTAGAAGATAAAGGAAGCGGGGTGGCAATCCCAGCTGCTATGATCGTAGAAACAGTTCAAGGAGAAGGCGGCGTGAATGCTGCACGCTTTGAATGGCTGAAAAAAATTGAGGACATCTGTCGTCGCTGGGGTATCCTGTTAATCATTGATGATGTACAAGCAGGCGTTGGTCGTACAGGCACATTCTTTAGTTTTGAGGCAGCTGGCATCAAACCAGATATCATTTGTATGTCAAAATCCTTAAGTGGTTATGGCTTACCGCTTGCCGTTACCTTAATCAAACCAGAATATGATATTTGGCAGCCAGGTGAGCATAATGGAACGTTCCGCGGGAACAACCATGCCTTTATTACTGCAGCTGCTGCACTTGATTATTGGAAAGATGATTCATTTGAAAAAGAAATTCACCAAAAAGCTGAGCTTATTTACAGTTTCCTAGAAGATCTAGTCGAAAAATATCCGGAAATGCAAGGAGAAGTCCGTGGACGTGGATTTATGGTTGGAATTGCTTCAGAAGTAGAAGGCTTTGCTAGTAAAGTAGCTGCTCAATGTTTTGAACAAGGATTGATTATGGAAACAGCTGGACCAAATGATGAAGTATTTAAATTATTCCCTGCTCTAACCATTTCCAAAGAGGAGCTACAACAAGGGCTTGAAATTATTGAAGAAAGTGTAAAATCATTAGTTAAAAACCCTGTTGTTAACTAATAAATAACGGGTTTATCATAAATCAGAAATCATAGGAGGCAATTGTCAATATGAAAGTAGTAAAACTAGAAGATATTTTAGGTACAGAGCAAGATGTAGACGGAGGTAACTGGGTTAGCCGTCGCTTAATTACAAAAAAAGACGGGATGGGCTACTCTGTCAATGATACCATCATAAAAGCAGGAACTGAAACACATATTTGGTATAAAAACCATTTAGAAGCAGTTTACTGTATTGAAGGGGAAGGCGAAGTCGTTACACTAAGCGATAATAAAGTTTGGCCTATTAAAAAAGACACACTTTATGCCTTAGATCAAAATGACGAGCACCTTCTTCGCGGAATTACTGATATGCGTGTCGTGTGTGTATTCAATCCACCATTAACTGGTAACGAAATCCACGGCGAAGATGGTGCATATGCCGTAGATGAAGATTAATATAAATAATGGAATAGGCTTAAGAACTTTCAAAAAAACTTCCCAATTCAATGGGGAGTTTTTTGTATTTTTAGATATAATATAACTAAGGAGGGATTTTAATGGCAAGAAAAGAAATCGATGACTATTTACAAGAGGGTATCTATGGTGCAAAAGAATTAAATCCCGATGAAAAAAGAACGTATTTAGGAACCTATCGTGAACGGGTTATTTTGGCAGTAACCAAAAAAGAGGTGCGCGGAAAAAAAGGATTAGAAACTTTAGAACCATTATTACAGCAGTATCGGGAGGCAAAACTGCTGATTAATGGTCAGATGAATATTAACTATATTAGGCCTTATCGTGAATTAGCTGATAAGTATAATATCTCTTACACCTATATTACTAACAAAGAAAGCGACAGCACCTATGGCTTAGTACTAGCAGCTGATCATGCTGTGGATATAAAGGAAATCCAACTGCCCAAAGAAGACGCAAGTGAAGAACTGACTGGGCAAGAGCCAAAAACTTGGTGGCAAAAACTGTTTGGTGTATAACGGCGCACATCATCCTTCACACATCTATGCATAACACTGCTCTCTCTTCACATTCAAACCTCACTTATGTTCAGCCAACTTGGCTTCACGCGAAAGCCAAGTGGCCTATTATTCACAATTAATCATGGCGTTCTTCGAGTTAAGCATTGATCTTTTGCTGTATCTCTGCTACCTCCTGATTCGTCAGCCCTGTAATTATCTGTCTCCCACTTTCATCTGCTTAGCATAAAGCTTAGACCAGTAATACAGTGAGCGTTTAACCATATTATACTTGTTTGTAAACTGGATTTTTATATTGATCCATTGTTGATCATCGTTCTAATTAATACATCCCGTCGTGCTTGCTTATCTCTCTCATGTTCTCCGCCAATTTCAATATTTTGAAACAGCAGGGTTTGGATCGGCGGTCTCCCCGACTCCGCCAAAAAAGCATTCAAAAACACACGGGTGATTGCTTCATTCTGTTCATTGCCAAAAAGCTGTTTAAAGGCATAGTCAATTTTTAAGTCCATAAGTTGGTGATCAGGAGTTCGCCTTAACAGTTGCTTCGTTTGCTTTTTTCTTTTCTGGTATTTATTATTAGCTGGGGTATCTTCACAGATGTAGAAGGATAAATCTGATGTAACATGGTAAGCACAAGACTGGGGCATTAAAACACATCCTTTAATATAATGAAATGATGTGTATAACGAGGTGTAAGTCTAAATACATTATACCAAACATACGTTCCTAAATATAGTAAAAAATACAGGATATTGCTCTAGACAATACCCTGTTCTCTAATTACGCATGTATATTCAATTCTTCAATGACCTTCACCAATCGCTTCATGCCTTCTTCGATTAATGCCGGTTCTGAATTGGTGAAGTTCAGCCGCATTGTATTCTGTGGCGGATTAGATACGTAGAAGGAATCACCTGGCACATAAGCCACACCTTGCTCGACTGCTTTATTTAGTAATTTAGTTGTATTGACTTGTTCTGGGAGTTTAACCCAGAAAAACATCCCGCCCTTTGGCACCATATACTCTAAACCTTCAATACTTACTTCATCTAATAAACGTTTCATTACTAGCATTCTTTCATAGTAGGTTTGGCGGATTGTTTGAATATGTTTATCAATATCGAAATCTTGTAATAAATGTACTAAGGCATGCTGACTGATCGAATTGGTATGCAAATCGGTTGCCTGCTTAGCTTGTGCCATAATTCTAATGATCTGATGCGGACCGACAATCCAGCCAATTCGCATAGCTGGTACAACAGTCTTCGAAAACGTACTTGTATACAATACCAAGTCATTCTTATCTAAAGAAGCAATAGATGGCGGCGCCTCTTCTTCGACAAACTGCAGCTCTCCGTAAGGATCATCCTCAAAAATAACAACATGATATTGATTAGCCAGTTCTAACAATTTTTCTCTACGCTCCAATGACCACACTTTTCCAGTTGGATTAGAGTAGGTCGGTACAACATAAATACATTTCGGTTTATATTTAATTATTTTTTCCTCTAAATCAGCTAGTATCATCCCATCGTCATCCGAATCAACTGCAATCACATTGGTTTCATAGGATTCAAATACTTGCAATGCCGCTAAATAAGTTGGGTTCTCTGTCAAGATAATATCGCCTTTATTAAACATAACGCGTGAGAACAAATCAATTGCCTGCTGACTTCCCGATGTGACCAAAATATCCTCTGGCGGGCGTACCAATCCCTTAGCAGCCATTCGTTCTGCCAATAGATCACGCAATGCTGCCACACCTTCTGTTTCCCCGTATTGCAAGGATTTTCTATTCGTTGTGACGGCTTTATGAAAAGCCTGATCTACAGCCTCTACTGGGAATAAATTCTCCTCCGGTAAGCCACCGGCGAAAGAAATCACATTTCCCTGATTGATGACTTTCAAGATATCCCGTACCGCAGAAGACTTCATAAAACGTACACGTTCAGCAAAACCATATTTCATTTTCTAGGACCTTCTTTCATCATTTTGAATTTTCAGATAATTTTAAGTCAGAAAAGCACCTGGTTTTATGCTTTCCTATCTTACTAGAAAAACAGCTACTCCCTCTTTTTTGGAAGTAACTGTATCTATATACATTTAACCCAAGACTGCTCGATCGCTTTCCATTTGTTTCCCGCGAATACGCTGGAATTCTTGCAATAACTTTTCAATGGTCAATGCCTGCTTTTCTTCACCAGATACCTCTAGGATTATCTGTCCTTTATCCATCATAATCAGACGATTACCAAGATCTAATGCTTGTTGCATATTATGTGTAACCATTAAAGTTGTTAACCCAAATTGCTTCACCACTTTACCAGTCAGCTTAGTAATAAGCTCTGCCCTTGATGGATCCAGTGCTGCCGTATGTTCATCCAGCAGTAGAATATTCGGCTCTGTAAATGTGGCCATTAATAAAGACAGGGCTTGGCGCTCTCCTCCAGATAACAGACCAACTTTGGCTGTTAAACGATTCTCTAAACCAAGATGTAAGGTCTCCAAGTGCTCTTTAAACAGCTGTTTACGTTTTTTGTTAACCCCTATCTTTAAAGTTCTCGTTTTATTACGAGCATAAGCCATGGCTAAGTTCTCTTGAATCGTCATCGATGGAGCAGTGCCTGCCATTGGATCTTGAAATACACGCCCTATCATCCTTGAACGTTTATACTCAGGCATCATGGTTACATTTTTTCTGTTAATCTCTATCGTTCCTACATCTGGTTTTAACGAACCGGAGATCAGGTTCATTAACGTAGACTTACCAGCACCATTACTCCCAATAACCGTGACAAAATCTCCTTGTTCTAAATGCAAGTTTGTCTGCTGGAGTGCTTTCTTTTCATCTAATGTTCCTTCATTAAAGGTGATCGCTATGTCTTTCATATTAAGCATTGTTCGTTCCACCTCCCAGCATGGCTCGCTTCCGCCTCTTACGTCGTGACTCTTTGACGGTAGCAATAATTTTCGGAGCAACAAGGGCTATGATAACGATGATGGCCGTAATTAACTTAGCATCGCCTGTCTCCAAGAATTTAATCTTTAAGGCAAGGGTTAATACAATTCGATAGACGATCGCACCACCTATAACAGCTAATGTGGTGCGGGCAATTGTTTTAGTTCCAAATAATGCTTCTCCAATAATAACGGAAGCAAGACCGATAACAATCATACCTATCCCCATATTCACATCGGTAAAACCGCCATATTGCGCTACTAATGCACCTGACAATGCAACCAATGCATTTGAGATTCCTAAGCCCACAATTGTAAGAATGTCGGTATTTGCTGAAAAACTTCGAATCATTTTCTCATTATCACCTGTAGCGCGTAAAGCCAACCCTACTTCTGTCTTTAAGAAGTAATCCGTAATAAATTTAACTACTAAAGTAATGATAATCATTAGAATCAAAATAGCCCACGTTCCTGGCAGACGGTCAGCTCCTAATGATGTTAAAATGCCATTCAAAAAATCATCAATACCTAAAGAGGCCCAAAAACCTTCGATTTGATTAAATATCGTCGGTTCATTTAATAACGCCACATTCGGTTTGTCCATTATCCTCAGATTGATGGAATAGAGGGCAATCATCATTAAAATACCTGATAACAGCGGATTGATCTTTCCTTTCGTATTCAAAATTCCTGTTATCATACCTGCAATAAAGCCTGCAAAAACAGCATAAATCGTAGCTAAGACCGGAGGCACACCATTGACAATGGAAATTGCCGCTACAGCTCCTCCTGTGACAAAGCTGCCATCTACTGTTAAATCAGGGAAATCTAAAATACGAAACGAAAGATAAACACCTAATGCCATCAGCGCATATATAACACCTGATTCCACTGCACTGAACATGGAAATTAACATCACACTCTTCCTCTCTGTCAAACCACTTCATTTTGATAGAAAACCTCGACACCTATCATTTTCTCAATGTCGAGGTTTTCTCCCTATTTATTCTGCTGCTTCTGTTTCCAAAATTTCTGCTTGATCATCCCACTCATCGTTCCATTCTATCCCTTGCGCCTCTGCTGCTTCTTCGTTAATAAACAGCTGCATGCTCGGCGGAACTTCTACCGGGATATCGGCGGTTGTTTTCTCACCAGTCAAGATTTCAACTGCCATTTCACCGGTACGGTAGCCAATTGTATGGAAGTCAATACCATAACTTGCAAACCCGCCACGTGCTACAGAGTCTGGTTCACCAACAAATAAAGGAATAGACTGGCTTTCGGCCACATCAATTACAGCTTCTAATGCAGAAACAACGGTATTATCCGTAATGATAAAGAACACATCAGCCTCGCCTACTAAAGAGTTAGTAGCTTGCTGTACTTCTGAAGAGTTTCCAACAGTTGCTTCTGCTGTTGACAAACTTGTTCCTTCTACTGCTTCATTGACGGCATTAATTTGTGCAACCGAATTTGCTTCCCCAGCACTATATACTAAACCGATCGTTGAGCCTTCAAAATACGTATCAATAAATTCCACGGTTTGTGTAATCGAATCAGGGTGCATATCCAAAACCCCTGTAATATTGTCGCCTGGCTGATCCATTGATTCTACCAATCCACTCTCTACTGCGTCGGTTACAGAGGTAAATAGGATTGGAATATCACTTGTTGCTTGCAAGGCACTTTGGGCACTTGGTGTCGAATTAGCGAAAATTAAGTCCACCCCTTCTGCCACAAAGTTATTGGCAATGGTAGTTGCATTATTTTGATCATTTTGTGCTGATTGAAAATTATATTCTACTTCTAACCCTGCATCGCTAAGCGCATCCTGAAACCCTTGATAAGCGGCATCTAAAGATGGATGTTCCACGATTTGTGTTGCCCCAATTTGATATACTTCTCCATCTGAACTTGCTTGTTCATTTCCTTCTTCTGATTGTTCACCCGCTTCACTGCCATTTGAACCTTCTTCATCATTTGATCCACAAGCAGCTAAAACAAGAACACTGAAAAAGGAAAGCACTAGTAATAATAATAATTTCTTCTTCATAATCAGCCTGTTCCCCCATCTTCCTAGTTTTTAAAATTTTCAAACTTTAGCATACATTATAGCACAAATCTATGCTGTTAGGTACAGCTTATTTATAATTAGTAAGATATGGTTCTAACAGTTTATTGTACTATTAATCATATAGCTTGCTATTCTCCAGTAGCTATTGCACACTAGCCTATAGACTATATTCGGAAAAGAGTGAAATCAATGAGTAACATTGTTGTGATCGGTGCAGGTATTGTTGGTGCTTCCACTGCCTATCAACTATCGAAAACGAATCATCACGTTACCTTAATAGATGCAGATTTTATAGGGAGGGCCACCAGTGCTGCCGCCGGTATTATCTGCCCTTGGGTATCCCAGCGCCGCAATAAGGTTTGGTATCGATTAGCCTCCGAAAGTGCTTGCTATTATCCGAAGCTAATCAATGAACTGAAAGAACAAGGCATATCAAAGACAGGCTATAAACAGGTTGGAACACTTGTCGTCAAAGACGATGAAGAGCGTCTCACCAATATTTTAAAATTAGTGGAGCAAAGAAGGGAAACTACACCGGAAATTGGAGAAGTTCACTGGTTAGACACTGCCGAAACGAAACAACGTTTTCCTTTAATAGCAGATGGCTATTTTTCTTTATATGTCAGCGGCGGAGCTCGTGTCCATGGAGAACAACTTCGCCAAGCACTTTTGTTAGCTTGTCAGAAAAATAATGTACCGTTTATTACGGGAGAAGCGAGTTTTGTCGATGGAGAGATCATGGTAAGCCAACGTAAAATAGAAGCTGATAAAGTAGTTATTGCTGCGGGCGCATGGTTTAATACCTTGGTTCAGGGCTTAGGTATAACCGGAAAAATCAAACCGCAAAAGGCACAGATTACTACGTTGCAAATAGAGGCCGATACAGAAGACTGGCCTGTTATTATGCCGCCTGGGGCTCATTATATGGTACCGTTTGCCGACGGAAGACTGTTTGCTGGAGTCACTCATGAAGACGATGTCGGCTTCGATACTTCTATTACACCGGGAGGTCTCTATCAAATTTTTTCCGATACGTTTACGATTGCACCAAGCTTGGCCCAGAGTAAACTTATAGAAACCAACGTCGGGTTCCGCCCTGTTGCCCCTGATTTTCTCCCGGTATTTGGAGAATTCCCTAACCATCCTGGTATTTATGCTGCCAATGGGTTAGGTTCGTCGGGCTTAACCACAGGACCTTTTATCGGCAAACAATTAGCGCAATTAGTACTTGGTGAGAAAACAGACCTAGCTGTAGAAAATTACCCCATTTCAACGATTTTAGAAAAAGGATGATAGATCAGTGTTCTGGACTAAAAACTGTATTTCCTTCCCTTCTGTCCACTAGATCCAATCTTATAGACTGAGGATTGGCTTTCTCCTTTTCTCTGTTCACAAAACGCCACCAAACAACCTCTTCTTGTTCTCGAAAAAAAGCTTGCAAGCGCTCATTCGCCTGCAAGCTTTTTTTACCTTATGCTAGATCGTTTCGATTAATAAAGTCTGTGACAGCCCCTTGAGAGGAACAGGATACATTATGTGCATATTTACCAAGCACTCCTCGTTTGTAAAGTTCAGGTGCTTGCCAGTTTTTACGGCGTTTATTGAGTTCTTCCTCTGATACATCAAATGAAAGTTCCTTCTTCTCTGAATCGATGGTTACCATATCTCCTTCTTGTAAAAAGGCGATTGGTCCGCCCATCTGAGCCTCTGGGGCAATATGGCCTACTACCAAACCGTGTGTACCGCCAGAGAAGCGGCCATCTGTCAATAGTGCTACAGATTGTCCCAGACCTTTTCCGACCAAAATAGCGGAAATTGATAACATCTCAGGCATGCCTGGTCCGCCTTTAGGTCCAACATAACGAATTACTAGTACATCGCCTTCTTTGATCTCGTTGTTCATAACCGCTTCGGTTGCCTCTTCTTCTGTATTGTAGACACGTGCCGGTCCTACGTGACGCTTTACTTTCACGCCAGAAACCTTCGCAACTGAACCGCTTGGTGACAGATTTCCTTTCAAAACAATTAATGGACCATCGGCGCGATATGGATTACTTAGTGGATGAATAACCTCCTGCTCCTCACCTAATACAGGTGCATCAGCATAATTCTCCGCAATCGTCTTGCCTGTTACGGTTAGGCAATCTTCATGCAAAAAGCCGTTATCTAATAGCAGCCGCATTACGGCTGGTACACCGCCGATTTTATGCAAATCTTCCATCACATATTTACCACTTGGCTTTAGGTCAGCTAGATGGGGCACCTTTGCTTGAATACGGTTAAAGTCATCTATCGTTAGATCAACTTGAGCCGCATTCGAGATCGCTAATAGGTGAAGAATTGCGTTTGTTGATCCACCCAATGCCATAACAGCGGTAATCGCATTTTCAAAAGCTTTTTTTGTTAAGATATCTTTCGGATAAATTCCTTTTTCTAAAAGATGATAAACTGCTCGACCTGCTGCTTCTGTATCAGCCCATTTCTCTGGAGATTCCGCCGGGTTGGAAGAGCTGCCTGGCAGACTCATCCCAAGTGCTTCTGCAGCCGTTGCCATCGTGTTAGCTGTATACATACCGCCGCAAGATCCTGCACCTGGGCAGGCATGGCACTCAATTCCTCTTAATTCTTCGTCATCAATATCGCCATTGTTGTGTTTTCCCACACCCTCAAATACAGAAACGATATCTAACTTCTCACCATTTCGATATCCAGGTGCAATGGTTCCGCCATACACAAATACAGCTGGTACATCAGAACGAGCAATGGCCATTAAGCAGCCTGGGATATTCTTATCACAACCGCCAATGGCTACATAACCATCTAAGTTCTCAGCACCAACAACGGTTTCAACTGAATCTGCAATCACATCACGGCTTGGCAGAGAAAAACGCATACCAGAAGTCCCCATCGAAATGCCATCAGAGACCGTTATCGTATTAAAAATCATTGGTACACCGCCGGCTTCTTTGGCACCCTTCTTCGCCTGTACTGCTAAGTCCCCTAAGTGTATGTTACATGGCGTTACTTCACTCCATGTACTGGCGATACCAATCATCGGCTTTTTGAAATCTTCATCGGTTATTCCAACAGCACGTAACATCGCACGGTTTGGTGCTCGCTTTGAATCGTCAAATACATTACTCTTGATACGCAGATCTTTCCCCATTTCATATACCTCCTAATTTTTATTTTTGTAATCTCTCAGAAGTCCGTTTGCGTGCATGTTCAAAAAAGTTGCCCAAATAGTTGCGAACAGTGGAACATATGCCTATTGATATGTAAGCACATAAGAAAACTCCATAGAATCAGAAAGCAAGACTTCCACCAATAGTTTTCCCTTGCTGAGGCTAGTCCAAACTATAAATAACCTTAGCAACTTGGGCATAAAATAGGATTTTATAGTATCATTCCTCATATATGTAAACCCTTCCAATCAGATTAAAGAAAAATACTATCACTTATCCTCTCATTAGTGATATAGTAACATATATTTTAAATTATCGTAATGATCCAGCTTCTAAACGGTGAATCAATTTGAGTTTCTGGATATTTTTCTTTTTAAGAAAGAAGGTGTGATCCTTTGTTTTTGAATCCTTAAAAATTGTTAGGTAAAATAGAAATGTCGTCAGTTTCTATTTATATGATATGATAAAAAAGAACTTCAATCAGCGGAGGTTTTACTCATCGCTCATTGAATATCAGTTGAATCAATCGGGGTGTTAGCGTCTGGTATTTTCTACCTAAAACATTCTATTTCCTTCTTAATTTGGAAATGGCGTTTATGGACGTTTGTACTCGGATACAAACAATCCACCAAATGAAAGGATGCCGTTACACATGAAAGACAAATTAATTGAACGTTTAACTCATTATGCCACCATAGACACACAATCAAATGAAGATAATCCAGAATGTCCCTCTACTAAAGGACAATGGGAATTAGCTCATCTATTAATAGAGGAATTACAAGCTATTGGGCTACAAGATGTAACCGTAGATGAGCATGCTTATGTAATGGCCACCTTGCCGAGCAATGTTGATCAAGAGGTGCCAACCATTGGCTTTCTTGCCCACTTGGATACGGCTACTGATTTCACTGGCAAAGGAGTAAAACCACAGTTAGTGAAAAATTATAATGGTGCAGATATTGTCTTAAATCAAGTGAACAACATCCTGCTTTCCCCTAATGAATACCCAGCTTTATTAAATTATACCGGACATACCTTAATGACTACCGATGGAACTACCTTATTGGGAGCTGATAATAAAGCTGGGATTGCTGAAATTATGACGGCAATGGAATATCTTGTCCAACATCCAGATATTCCTCATGGAACTATCCGAGTCGCATTTACCCCCGACGAGGAGATTGGCCGCGGACCGCATAAATTTGATGTCCAGCGTTTTGATGCTGACTATGCTTATACGATAGATGGCGGGCCTTTGGGTGAGTTACAATATGAGAGTTTTAATGCTGCCGCTGCCAAGATTACCGTCAAGGGAAACAACGTACATCCTGGAACAGCAAAAGATAAAATGATTCATGCCACCAAGCTTGCCATGGATATTCATCAACAGCTGCCAAGCGAGGAGTCACCTGAATATACTGAAGGCTACGAAGGTTTCTATCACCTTATTTCATTAGAAGGAGATGTAGAAAGAGCCAAATTGTATTATATTATTCGTGATCATAGCCGAGAGAAATTCATACAGAAGAAAGATAACTTAACCAAGATAGTGAACAACTTGCAGGAAAAATACGGACAAGAACAAGTTCAATTAGAAATGAAGGATCAATATTATAATATGGCCGAAAAAATCGAACCTGTTAAATATATAGTAGATATTGCAGCGAAGGCGATGAAAGAGCTGGACATTCAGCCTTTAATTCAACCTATTCGCGGCGGAACAGATGGTTCCCAGCTGTCTTTTATGGGTCTTCCAACCCCTAATATCTTTACCGGCGGGGAAAATTTCCACGGCAAGCATGAATTTATCTCGATTGAAAATATGGAGAAAGCCGTCCTTACAATTGTTAAAATCGCCGAACATTTTACAAAACAAAATTAATTCCACTTCTTCTGAATGACTGAACTGCCATCTGTGGAGAAAGACGCTTCCCTTACAGCATGAACCTATTCCAGTGTTTCCATCCGTAAGGCCGGAAGCATACAAACGATGATCACCATTCATTAGCAATGGACACCAGGAGGAAAATAAACCAATGAATCAAGTTATACAACTCGACCGCGTTACACGTAACACCATGGTAAGTGTCATGCTGATTGGCGCCTTTGTCGGTCTGCTCAATGAAACCTTATTGGCCACCGCTTTACCTAGTATTATGATGGATTTTGGTATCGTAGAAACCCAAGTACAGTGGCTGACAACCGCCTTCCTGTTAACAAATGGCGTAATGATACCTATTTCTGCTTTCTTAATCGAAAAATTCACCACACGTCAGTTATTTATCACAGCCCTAAGCATCTTTGGCCTGGGGACATTAGTAGCAGCTATTTCCCATAGTTTTACGCTGTTATTAGTTGCCCGTGTGATCCAGGCAGCTGGCTCAGGTATCATGCTTCCATTAATGATGACGGTATTACTAAGAGTTTTCCCGGTTGAACGAAGAGGTGCCGCTATGGGGATGGCTGGTATTGTTATCTCTTTTGCTCCAGCTATAGGACCTACCTTGTCAGGTTGGTTATTGGAACACTTTTCATGGCGCGGCTTATTTTATGTCGTCTTTCCGATTGTAGTGATAGCCATTATCGTTTCCTTCATTTATATGAAAAATGTGACCGAAAGAACCAATCCGAAGATTGATATCGTATCGATTCTGTTGTCTTCCTTTGGATTCGGCGGACTGCTATATGGCTTCAGCAGTATCGGAGGCGGGCATGGCGGCGAATCTGAATCTGGGGCCTCCATTGATCTGCTTGGTCTAGGAATCGTTATCGCCGGTGCTGTTATTCTGACGATATTTATTATCCGCCAATTACGACTAAAGAAACCGATGCTTGAATTTCGGGTCTTCACCTATCCGATTTTCTCTCTGGCATTAATTATCACAATGATCGTCTTAATGGCATTGATCGGAGCTGAAACCATGCTGCCACTGTATATGCAGAATACCCGAGGCTTTACAGCATTGGAATCAGGCTTAATGTTATTTCCTGGTGCAATCGTAATGGGGATCATGTCACCGATTACTGGTATGCTGTTTGACCGACTAGGAGCGAAATGGTTAGCAGCCACAGGTATGGGTATAGTGACCATAACCACGTTCCTTTTCACAAGTTTAACAATTGATACAGATTATACCTTTCTCGTGGTGATCTATGCGATTCGTATGTTTGGCCTGTCATTGGTAATGATGCCTGTAATGACGGCCGGATTAAATCAGCTGCCATTGGAATGGCATCCCCACGGTACCGCAATGGCCAACACTATGCAGCAGGTATCAGCTTCTATTGGTACAGCGATTTTAATTACTGTAATGACAACCATGGCGGCCAATTATCAGCCTGATTCTGCTTCACTACAAGGATTAAGCGAAGCGGAGGCAACACAGCATATCGCTGCAAATGCAGCAATCAGCGGCTATAACACAGCCTTTTGGATCGCCACGATCTTATCCGTATTCGGGTTTATCCTCACCTTTTTCTTAGATACAAAAAAGAAAGAAAAGGGGAACACAGCGCCACAATAACACGAGACTGCCTTCAACAAGGGATTGTTATTCCTACCAGATGTCAGCTCAAGCTTAATTTCAGGATCATCCATTAACAGATCAGCAGGTATTCTTGTTGGTCTGTTGTTATATGTAAAGAAGATAATTATCATGGTACCCAGCCTTTATTGGAGTGTTTACTGATCCGCAATTTCGGGGAAAAGATATGGAACAGAGGTATGATCAACTAATAAAACTTCCTTAAGAGATTAAACAAAACTTATTCCATATATCGTAAATCATGTTAAAATAGGCAATGTATTGTTTTTTATTTTAAAGGAGGATTATTCTTATGCAGCAACCAGATCAGCGACCACTTGGTTTTGGTGAGATTTTGGACCAAACCTTTCGCATTATTAAATCACACTTTAAAACACTCTTTCTTATCTCTCTCTTCGTCATGACTCCCATTTTAGTCATTCAAGCCCTTATCTTGGCATTATCCGGTCGGGATTTTATCTTTGGCGGAGATCTTGGAACTGGAGCATTCAATCAAATCATCAATAATATTGATTCCTTAGGCACTACTTCTGTTGTTACGGACATAACAGATGGGATTGTAGGTTTACTAACCATTTTTGCTGTTCCTTTAATATCGGGAGCCATTATACTTACTGTTAAGTCTGCCAGAGCAGGCGGTAAACCATTAGCAAATGACATGATCAGAGGAACACTGTCACGCTATTGGCCAATGCTCGGGAGTTCTGTCCTTATCGCCCTCATCGCATTTGGTCTTTATTTCATTTGTCTGTTGGCATTCATTTTTTTTCTTACTATCGTTATATTTTCGGAATTATTCTTCGGTATTGTGTTAGTCATCCTTTTGTTTGTGGCAGCCTTCCTTGGACTTGGCCTGCTGCTAACAAGATTCAGCCTTTATCTACCGGCTGTCCTCTTTGCCGAAGTAGCACCAGGCTTAGGTAAAAGTTGGCGGTTAACAAGAAAACAAACTTGGAAATTTTTCGGCATTTATATTGTATTAGGAATTATCGCTTCGGTAATTACCTTTATTATTGCTATCCCGGTTGCCTTTTTAGGTGACAGCATCCTTTACCATATATTAACCAATATCAGTTCCTTTATCACTGGAATTATCTTTATGGTAGGTTATGCTGTTATCTACTTTGATGCCTCACTTCGTCAAGATGGATCCGATGTGCAAGCAATATTAGATCAATATCCGACAACGGAGCCTTCCTAGCTTGATGTCCACTCAGGGGAAGAGGCCTTCTTCCCCTCGAATGATTAGTGAAGCTTAACAGGTTGTTTAGCGTCCGTTATTCTCTACATCCTGGGAATGCTTGCGGAGGCTTTATATCGTTGAGAAAGTAAGACTTATCGGGGTGTCAGCGTCTATCAGTCCCTGCTCAGTCTGCTTGGAAATTCCTCAAGCCTTGAAAGCGGGGAGCCTATAGACTGTTGCATCAGGATAAAAGGAGAATGTCTATGACTTATGCCCAACATGAGCAAGAGCAGCTGGAAGAAATTCTATCCAGCCGGGAATACCAAATCTACTATGAGGATCATCGCAGCCTTTTGGAAAGAGCTTGGGATCGGATAAGAGATTGGATTAATGAAAATATTCTAGAGAAGATTCTTTCACAATTTGACTCAACTTCCAATACAGGCAATATAGTTGTTTCGATTATATTATTTATCCTCGCCTTACTGATTTTACTAGGAATTATTGCATTAGTGATGACCTTTGTGCGAAAACGCAAATTAAGACATTACCGTCCGCTTTCCCAAGAAGCAGAATTAGACTGGGGTTATCCAGAACACCTGCAGGCTGCACAGCAGTATGAATTAGAAGGGGAATATACGAAGGCTTCCAGACACCATTTCTTGGCCTTGCTGTTATGTCTGAACCAGAAAGGGTGGTTACAAGCCCAGCAATGGAAAACCAATCTTGAATATTATTTGGAGCTAAAAAAAGGAGATCCAGAGACCGCCAAGCAATTTCATCAATTTGCTGTTTTCTTTGAGAAAGTCATGTATGGAGAACACGCGATTACACCAATAGACTATCAAGCATTTAAACAAGAAATTAACAGCTTGATAGAGTCGGTATCTTCACAGCCCCAAATGAAAGAGACAGGTGAACGATGATGTTTAGGAAAAAAATATGGATCATTGGGATAATCTTTTTTCTCATGTTAATTGGAGTGAGCTTCTTCACGGCCAACAACAGCCCGAAGCATTATCCGCCTTATTTGGTAGAATCTCCTTCTCCTAATGGTCTAAAAGCACTCTATACCTATTTAGAAAATAACGGCTACCAGGTCAGTCAAGAAAATGGGCTTTCGCCTGCTTCAACTAACACCATGAGGATACTGGTCAGTCCCCCTATTTTCTCTGATCAAACCGTAGTTAACACTTATCAATCTTACATAGAAGAAGGCAATACCCTCGTGATTGTCAAAGAGAACCCAGAGGGATTGCTTGGTATTTCTACCGAATTCTCTAATCTGCAGCTATCCTCTGATTCTTCAGGGTTGATCAACCATGGGACTGAACAGTTTGAGGTAAATATGAACAGCACCCAGACACTTGTCACTGAACCTGATGATCATATCATATTGTCGACAGAGCAGAACAATGCCATTGCTCTAGAACGGCAAGTCGGGGACGGCTCCTTAATTGTATTAACAGAACCGAATTGGCTGGTCAATGATCAAATTACAGAGGCAGATCATACTGCCGCCATCTTTGCGACCATCCCTTTCGATAAAGATCAACCGATTGTCTTTGATGAATATACGGTGACAACTCCTGGGAATGTATCACCGTTTGCTCTTTATCCTGGCTGGGCCTATGTCTTACTGGTCCAAGGAATCATTTTGACTATCTTTATCCTTTGGAAACAAGGGAAACGTTTCGGACCTGTCCGTCCGGTAAGGGAAGAAACCGTTCGTTTTAGTGATGAACGACTCAAAGCAATCGCCATTTGGCAAACAAAAGGGAAAAATTATACACACGCATTACAAGGACAGATTCAATATATCAAAGAGGCCATCCGCCTCCGCTATGGTCTGCCCTATTCCTACAGCTGGAACGAACGACTGACCGTCATCCAAGATCGAATAACCAACTTGACGGAGGAACAGGTAAGCCGCTTAGCAGAACAACTGCAGGCTATAGAAAATAATCAATCCGTCAATAAACAAGAATTCGTCACACTAACGAAAATGATTGAGACAATTCGGAAAGAGGTGGAGGAAGCATGAATTCAACTATTTCATCATTACTAACAAGCTATCAACAGCAAATTATCGGACAAGAACAGAATTTACGTTTATTATTAACCGCAGCATTAGCAGGTGGACACGTACTTATTGAAGGTGTACCAGGAACAGGTAAAACCCAAATGGTCAAAACACTGGCAAAATTACTGGATAGTGACTTCAAACGAGTACAATTTACACCCGATTTACTTCCAAGCGATATTACCGGGAGTGCCATCTATAATATGAAGGAACAAGACTTCCAAACCTTAAAAGGGCCACTTTTTACCAATGTCCTGTTAGCAGATGAGATTAACCGTACCCCTGCTAAGACACAGGCAGCCTTGCTGGAAGCAATGGAAGAAAAGCAAGTAACCATCCAAGGAGAAACCTTCCAACTGCCAGAGTTCTTTTTTGTAGCTGCTACACAAAACCCAATTGAATTCGAAGGGACGTATCCATTACCAGAGGCACAGCAAGATCGTTTCTTCTTCAAATTACGCATTGACTTCCCTTCCCTGGAAGATGAAGTGTCTATCCTGCAGATGGTGATTCGGCAGCAGCAAGAGACACCAGAATTGACGTCTGTTTTCTCGAATGAGGGACTGCAGGCACTGCAAAAAGAAGTACAGTCGGTTAACATCAGCAAGGAGATAGCGGACTATATCCTGAAGATTGTCCGCAAAACGAGAGAATTAGAAACGATTCAATATGGAGCAAGTACACGAGCGGCCATTGCCATTGCCAAAACTGCTCAAGCATGGGCATACTTGGATGAACGTGACTACATTACACCAGATGATGTCAAAATAGTAGCTATTCCAAGTCTTCGTCACCGCGTACAATTATCACCATATGCTGAATTGGAAGGATCTGATATCGATGACACGCTTAAAGAACTTGTGGGATCGGTTGCTGTTCCGAGATAAAGGCATCCTCCCTACCTATCGACTTGTTATATATTATAGTGTGTTCCTTATTGTCTTAACGATCTTCTCCTTGTGGCAATTCTCTTGGTTCTTCCTAGGTATTGCCACACTGGCTATGCTAGCCTTACTATCCATTGATGCCTTTATGCTTCCAAGTAAAAAACATATCCAAGTCAGTCGCGAACCAAACGGTGAATTGGAACGTTTTGAAAAACAAGAGATGATCTTACACATGGCTAACCTTACCAATACGCACTATGATTTACGTTTCGTAGATGACTCGCCACAATCGTTTCAAGCAAGCTACTTGAAACAAACGTTAGGAGCCAATCAAGCTATTCAAGCGCACTATACCATCCAGCCTCATGTTCGGGGAAACTATCAGCTGAATAAGGTTTACTTACGTGTACGTACGAAATGGGGCCTGTGGGAAAAACAACTCACTTACAGCTTGCCACAGGAAGTCAAGGTCATTCCTAACTTGTCAGAGACGAGGCGTTATTTAGAAAATGCACAGCAGTACTTATTACATGAAGGAATAAAGGTTCGCAAAATGCGTAGTGGTGAAGGGGAATTTTCCAAAGTGCGCAATTATGTGGTTGGTGATGATCCACGTAATATTAATTGGCGTCAATCTGCCAAACTGCAAGAATTGATGACTAATGAATACGAACCAGAACACGGTAAGTATGTCACGATTCTGATTGATTGCGGCCGAATGATGGGCGTCGAGTTAGAAGAGAGTAACCGGCTCGAGAAATCCATCGAAGCAGCAATCACCTTAGCAACTGCTGCCTTAGACAACGGAGATCATGTGTCAGTGATTGCTTTTTCGAAAGAAATTAAGGCTGCCGTACCATCTGGCAGAGGGCTTGGTCATATTCACACTATTTTAGATGCGATCTATGATTTGCAGGTAGACCCTCAAGAGTCTAACTACACCTTGGCATTACAGCATGCGCAAACCCTGCAAAGAAAACGCAGTATGATTATTCTCTTTAGTGATATGCAATCATTTGCCAATGAAGACTATCCATTATTCGCTATGGGTAAACTGCGCAAAAAACATTTATTTGTGATGTTAGGGATAGAGGATGAATGGTTAAAACAGCAGATTGCCTCTTCGCCAGACAATGTCCTGCAAGCAATGGAAAAGAGTATGGCACAAAAACAATCCCTGTTTCAACGAGAAATTGCTAATAAATGGGGCAGTTTCGGGCTCCCCATGCTGGAAGCCCCTGCAGACAAGCTGGCTGTCACCTCTGTATCAAAGTATGTCGAGACACTAAACAGAGGCCTGCTTTAATTCTCTGTGCCTCATCAGGGAATGACCAATGATCATATATGCAGCTAAAGCAATGGCAGTTATTGCAGCTACGGCATATTTCATCTCTAGGGACAAATTAGAAGGGGTAATATATCCTTCAATGATACCAGCAATGATGAATAAAGGAATCGTTCCAATCAATAATTTCACCGAACGAATCGTTTGTTTCTTCAGCTGGTATCCTCTTGAATAAATACCAGGTACAAAAATCTTATAGCCCATTAATAGGCCCGCACCGCCGGCAATAAAGATAGCCAAAAGCTCAATCACACCGTGTGGCACAATATAAGCCCAGAATACATAGGAATTACTATAATTCCAAAACAAACCGGCGATCGCACCAACAATCACACCATTATAGATTAGAACATAGACCGTCAAGATGCCTAATGTAATACCGCCAGCAAAGGCAAGGATGGCCACTTGGATATTATTAGTCAGGATTTCAACCGACATCAGCGGGGCATTCACCTCTGCAGGTTCCTGTCCAAGAGAAACAGGGTCAATCGATTGTGCCATCTCTTCTGGCAGGATACCATAGATATAGGATGGATTTTCAATCACAGCAAAGAAACTGGCCAATCCCCCAAATAAGAAGAGCAGCATCGCAATAAGGACTGCCTTCCATTGTTCAAGTAATAAACCAATAAATTTGCTAGAAAAGAAATGATAAGCCTGTTTCCAAGATGAATGTTGAGATTGATAGAGCGTATTATGCGCCTTTCCAACTAATTCATTCAAGTATCTAGTAATATCTTCATTAGGGAAGTAGGTTTGACTATAAGACAGTTGTCTCGCTACCTTTTGATAAGCCTGTTGGAACTCATCGATCGTGTCGGCCTTCTTTTTCTTCGGCAATTGCAGGATAAGCTGTTCTAAATACTGCCAGTCGCCTCGGTTTTGTTTAATAAATTGATTTAATCGCATATCATCACCTTTGTAAAAATTATTCATCTGTGTTCAAATGTAGTTAAGCTGGAGGAGCACACTATTATGTATGTTTTGCTCCTTTTTGAACTACTTCTATTTTCCTTCTTCCATTATAATGGTTAAGAAGGAGGATTAACAAGACAAATCACTGTATTTTTACAAATAATAGAAAGAGTTGAGATTTTATGGAACAAGAACAATTGCAAGTAAAAACACCGGAATATGTTTCCTTAGAATTTAAATTGGCTGGATTAGGTTCTAGATCAGCTGCTTATCTCGTTGATTATTGTATTCTCTTTGTAGTACAAATGATCTTAATTATGATTGTTTTCTTTTCTATATCATTTTCTAATGATTCATTCTTTTTCTTTGATATAGATACAATGAATTTTATCCTTGTTTTCTTTTTAATTGCCATGTTTGTATTAAATTTTGGATATTTTGTTTTCCTTGAATTTTTTTGGGGAGGCAAAACGATTGGAAAAAAACTGCTCGGTATTCGAGTCATTCAAGAAAACGGACATAATATCACCTTCTTATCTAGTCTTATCCGCAATTTCTTACGGCTAATTGATATGCTGCCAACGATGTATGCTGTTGGAGTTATTATGATTTTCAGCCACCCCAAACATAAGCGGCTAGGGGATTTGGCTGCAGGTACGATTGTTGTACATGAGCGGGGGAAAAAATCAAGCAAAAAAGATCCGGTAACCAAATATATCGAAGCTCGTAACCTGTACAAAGAGGATTTACCACTGGAAGCTTTTGATCTGCAGCAATTCAATCAGCAAGATTGGCAGCTGCTGCAAGCCTATGTTCAACGACTGACAACATTGCCACCGCAAGAAAAGCCTGCACTCACCCAGCAAGTCAGTGAGGTACTCTTACCAGGAATTGAATCGAAATTAACTCAAGCACGCAGCAATGAAACTTGGTTATTATTACTCTACCTTCACTTAAAAGAAGAATGGGAATATTAAGCTTTCCTTACCAGCTAAAATCGGGAGCAGATCTATGTACAGATCTGCTCCCGTTTGGTTTTTATGGTTGATAATAAATAGGTGAAGCTGGCCCGAGATCGATTCCTAACAGCATCCAAATAATTAATAATAGAGTCCATCCTATTAAGAAGAAAATAGAGTATGGCAGCATCGTTGCAATCAAGGTGCCAATTCCCATCTTCTTGTCATATTTTTGTGCATAGGCAATGATTAAGGCAAAATAGGTCATCAATGGTGAAATAATATTTGTCGATGAATCAGCAATACGGTATGCCATCTGCGTTAACTCTGGAGAGTATCCCAGCTCCATCATAATTGGTACAAATATAGGTGCCATTAAAGCCCATTTGGCAGTTGCACTTCCAATAAAAATATTAATAAAGCAAGCAATCAAGATAAACAGTAATACTAATGGAATGCCTGTCAACTTGATTGTTTCTAAGAACTCAGCCCCGTATACACCAATTAACATTCCTAAATTAGATTCATTAAAATAGGCAACAAATTGACCGGCGGCAAATGATAAAATAATAAATACCCCCATCGAACTCATCGTATCTGATAAATGGTTGGCGACATCTTTATCACTCTTCACTGTCTTCGTCACGATACCATACACGACACCTGGTATAAAGAACAGAATAAAGATAACCGGCACTAATGAGCTCATAAACGGTGACGTAATTATACCGCCGTCTTCCCCACGTAATGGTGCATTTTCAGGAACAATTAAGAAGGCAAAAGCAATGACACTGAGGACTGCCGAAATACCTGCATAAAGTAATCCTTTCTTCTCTATACCGGATAATCCGTTTGCGTCTTCTTTATAACTTCCTGTATATGCCCCTAAACGAGGTTCAACAATTTTTTCAGTCACCCATGTACCAATCAATGTAAGGATAAATACAGAAACAATGGTAAAGTAATAGTTCATCAGAATATTCATACTTTCTGCATATGCACCATCTTTAATCGCCGCTGCTGCAATCGTCATCTCTCCCAGCATCGGTTCCAAAGCAGTTGGTACTAAGTTGGCACTAAAACCGCCTGATACACCAGCAAAGGCCGCTGCCAATCCAGCTAATGGGTGACGTCCCAACGCAGCGAATAATACTGCCCCTAAAGGCGGCAGAACAACATAGCCAGCATCAGTTGCCACACTGGAAATAATCCCTGCAAATACTAATCCTGCAGTAATCAATGATTTCGGTAAGGACAATACAAAAGCTCTTAAACCAGCACTAATTAAGCCGGTACGTTCAGCTAAACCGATGCCGAGCATCGTTACCAATACCATCCCTAGAGGAGCGAACTGAATAAAGTTGTCCACCATACTTGTAAAGATATAGACAATGCCCTCTCCATTCAACAAATTCTTTGCTGTAATCTGCTGCTCTGGATCACCAGGATGTTCAACCGATACACCAGTATTGGCCACTATTGCCGAAGCCACTAACACAATGAATGCTAGTATAATAAATAATGTTACTGGATGCGGCAGTTTATTACCAATATATTCGATCTGGTTTAAACTTTTTTGAAATAAACCTACTCGCTTCTTTTTTGCCATATTATGATCCCTCTCTACTGAATTAATTTAATAATTTTCTAAAAATTCCAACAATACATTGAAATGGCATATACAGTATATCTAATTCAACAGAATTTTGATAGGGCTTTCATAAAAGTGCTAATTTTCAAAAAATTGCATAAATTCCTTTATTACTGACAAATGCTGTGATGATTCTACTTAGTCAACTTGTAAACAAAATTCTTCACCCTCTTCCTCTTTAGGCTCCGTCGAAATGAAAGCATGGTAAACCAAAAGCTTGCGATTGTCTTTTAACCTATTCCACTTATTCCTTTTTCCAAAACAAAAACCCCTTGTTTTTCACAAGGGGTATCTCATCACATAAATATATGTGTTATCGATTATTTAATCTCTTTCCCAGCAATTACTGGCTGTACCTGCGCATTGGCTGTTTCTACGTTCCACGCTTCCTTTTGTTTCTTTCTGCGCGAAGAAATCTTCTCTAATGCAGATAAAACGAGAAAGGTAAGCAAGATTGTTAACAATACCATGTATAAAGAAGTCACCATAGTAAACAAGCCCCTTTCATAAAAAAATTCTTATAATACTAATAAATTCACTTATATCTTATCATATTTTATCTATTTGTAAATGATATTAATCAAATTCTTTTGAATTCTTTTAAATTCTTTCTATTCAAACCAAATACTCGCATTTTTATAATAAATAAATCCTCCTATCAATATACATCACATGAATATTTATTCAAAAAAACATACAAAAACCCCTGTCTCACTTTGCAGAGGACAGGGATTATCGCATTGCTAGCCTTCCATGAAAGTCCAGTTTTACTACGAATGATTTGCTAAATAGTTGTATACATCCTTGAGATGATCGAAGCCCAATTGTTCTGCCTGTTCGATATTTTTTGCCCACAAGGATGCTGTAGCTGCTGCGTCATAAAGAGCATGGTGACGTCTTTTAACAGGGATTTGATAATGTTGACACCAATCATCTAAGCTGATATGAGAAAGATTTGGTGTCACTGCCTTAGTCAAAACATTCGTATCCATAATCCGATGTTGAAAATTCTTACGGGTGACATGCCAGCTGGCATGCTGCATAAACTGTTTTTCATGACTGGAATGGTGCGCTACTAAGGGATCATTACGGACAAACCGGTAAAAATCACGTAACACATCTAACAGCGGCGATGCCTGTGTCAATTCCCAAGCCGTCAGTCCTGTCAACTCCGTAATATCCTCAGAAGGAGGAAGAGCATTATATACCGTCTTATAAAAAAGCTGCTCCCAATGAATTTCCGCCCCCGTCATTTTCACTGCACCAATAGATAAGATGCGGTCACCCTGATAAGGATAAAATCCTGTCGTTTCCAAATCAAATACTGCAACAGGCAGCTGTCGAAGTGGAATATACAGGATGTCTTTCTGCCTTAATTCCTTTTGCATATTACGGATCAGAGCAATTTTTCGGGCGTCGGTTTGACTGGAGACAGGATTCATATCTGTGAACTTTCCAGACATTTGTTTAATAAAATCTAACATCTGATTCATCATAAGGAACACTCATTTTCAATATGTTTTTTCATTTCATCAAATAAAGCAATGCCTTGCTTCACATATTCCTTCCACTGCTGCTTCTCCTGTTTGGTTAATGAATCGACATGAATATAATGAACATCATCATACGTCTTTGCTGTCATTGTCCGCTGATATTTAAAGGCAAGCACACCTTCCAACGCTTGCTGATACTTTTCTATAAATGGGTATCTTTCCTTCAATACGAGCATTCGATCAATCGTTGGCACAGCTAAACAGTGATTCCAGATCGCCAGCAGCCTTAGGGCATTAATATAGGGGAAGATGGTCGTTGTCTTTATATTCATTTGTCCTGTCCGTGGCCCAGATCGCTCGACTAATAACTGTCCAAACACTCCCAGCCCTTTCGGAATAAAGTCAACATTATCGATCAATCGGAGCATCACACGCGGGGATGTTTCTATATAGCGAAAAATAACTTGCTTTATTTGATGCAGCAAGTTTTCTTCTCCTAATAAAATACGTGAATCAAAAAAGGTGGAGAAATGTCTTAAAGATTGCCAGTTCTCTTCTTCCAGCCACTCTTGCACTTGTCGTTTCCATGCGGGTAACGACTTGGTCCACATCGACTCAGAAGCCATCACCTTGCCTTCACATACAGCATAACCTGTTATAACCATTCCTTCGACAATTTCCTTGCCCAAATCTTGAAAATAGGTTTGATCACTGCTATCTCCATCATAAACAATTCCATGATCTTGATCACTCCAAACCATCTGTTCCCTTCTGCCGGCACTGCCCATTACAAAAAAAGCAAAGCAAGCAGGGGGCGGTCCCTGCTTCTCTTGCATGATCTTCATAGCGTTCTGAACAACCGAGAGCATCACTTCATCATGGATGTCATTTAAGGTTTGATAATCTTTTGCTTGTAGCAGGTTCTGGTTCCGCCACTCCATGATCTCTGTATACTGCTTCATGGTGCCCCCCTCCCTTTGAAAAAGCCAGATCTGTGCCAATAAAGCTGAGCGCCAACGTTGCTCCTCTTTACTTTCTTCAATCGGTGTATTTATGAACACTTGCACCATGATAAAGCGGAACAGTCACGACTTTTTACTTTATATTTACCTTCTCTTCTTAGTTATTCACAATTTCAGCTCCAGTGGAATCTTTTTCAATTTTCTTAGTTTCTGCCGCTAGTTGCGGAACATTCTCTGGATAACCATAACTTCCATGCTCACTCAGATCGAGGCCGATAATCTCTTCTTCTTCAGAAACACGTAAGCCTCCCATAACTTTATCCATTACTTTCAATATAATAAATGATACAACAAATGCGTAGACACCACTTACAACAACTCCTAGCGTTTGTACGCCTAACTGCTCAAGTCCGCCGCCATAGAATAAACCTGGCAGCCCCCAATCTGCTCCAACAGATAATGGTTCCGTAGCAAAGAATCCTGTCGAAAGTGTCCCCCATACCCCTACTGTACCATGAACAGATAAGGCAAAGATCGGATCATCAATTCGTGCTTTATCAAATAATTTCATACTTCCATATACCAGCAGACCGCCAATTGCACCAATCACTACCGCTGCCCAAGGTTCAACAAAACCACAAGAAGCTGTAATTGCTACTAAACCTGCTAATGCACCATTTAATGTCGTTGGTACATCTGCTTTACCTGTAACTGCCCAAACAAGTAACATGGCAGCAATGGCACCAGCTGCAGCAGCCAATTGTGTATTGAGAATGACGTAACCAAAAAATGCTTCTGATACACCAAATGTACTTGCACCATTAAATCCAAACCAACCTACCCATAATATCAAAACACCTAATGCTGTATATACTTGGTTATGTCCGGCAATATCATTAGAAGAACCATCTTTGTTATACTTACCTAAACGAGGCTTCAAAATAATGGTGGCTGCCAAAGCTGCCATCGCACCTGTTAAATGTACCACTGTTGATCCAGCAAAATCTTGCTTACCGTGATCTGCTAACCAGCCGCCGCCCCAAATCCAGTGAGCAACAACTGGATAGACCAAAGCGGCAAATAATACAGCGAAGACAACATAAGCCGAAAGTTTGGCACGCTCTGCAAATCCACCAAAAGCAATAGTAAGTGCAATTAACGAAAACATCATTTGAAATATAAAATCAACTGCTGGTGATAAACCTTCTTCACTGAATGCAGTACTGCCGTAGAAGAAATCTGACCAACCAATAAACCAATTACCCTCTCCATATATAAAGCCCCACCCTATTGCCCAAAATACTAATGAGCCAATGCCAATGGTAAAAATGGTTTTACCAGCAATATGACCAGCGTTTTTCATTCTTGTAGAACCTGCTTCCAGTAAAATAAATCCTCCAATCATAAAAAGAACTAAAAAAGTACCAATTGTAACCCATACATTATCCATAAGTACTATGTCCATTTACTTTTCTCCCCTTGTCAACTTTTTTAACATCTTAAGTTATTTATATTGTAGATTATGGGAACACTTTTCCACAATTGATGTGTAAGATAATCTGACAAGGTTTTTCAAACTTTCTATATAACAGCGTTTAATAAGATTGTTATAATAGATAGCAGAATGATTTTGATTAGCCAAATTAAAGGATTGGTTAATCAAAAGAGGGCAGATCCATAAATGAGATCGCCCTCCTTTTTTCGGATAAAATTTTAAGCTGAAGCTCGCTCTATCCTCATAATGCCTCCCTGTGTAATGAAACTTTTCAGGTGCCAGCAGTCATTCCCTTACTTAAATCTCTTTAACATTTCATAAAATTTTGAAGTGTGCGTCTTACGAACAATTGCACTGGGATAAAGTATTCCTACCGAAAGCTCATCCGCTTCAAGCGTGAACTCTTTTTTGTACCGGCCTCTTCTTTTTACCTTATCTCGCTCTAATTTGATCTTCAAAACCGATCTCCTTATGTGATCCGTCACAAAATGGCTTATTCTTTGAAGCGCCGCATCTGCACAAAGAGAACTTAGGTTTAGTCTCAAATAAGTTGCCTTCTGCATCCACTAATTCGACATCTCCAGTAACTAGAATTGATCCATTATCTCGTACTTTCAATTGTACCTTTGTTGATTCTGCCATCTATATCCCCTCCCCCTAGCCTATTGTATCGATTTCTGCTAATTTTGCAACTAGATCAGGCGGCTCTGGCAAAAACACAATGCTTGCCTGCCTCTTTCCGATTGGATAATCATTTAAAAATGCTATATAATTACTACATCTATTAGGAGGAATATCCTTACAAACTCGTTTACTACTCAGCTATCCATTGTGCTTTTGTTTACTGACCCTGGCCGTTTATGGAATATTTCCCTATCAAAAAAACGACTATATATGACCAGACAGCCGTTACTGTACAAGAAATGGTGCTTACAGATGAGGCAGTAACGGCTAACCACACCCCCCTGTACAAAAGCTTAAATTATTACTTCGTTTTAATGATATTACTGCCTCCGTCTATCAAATCAGCAAGCCGCTTGATCAGACAGGTATCAATATAGTATACGAAAATCATGTCATCCAGCGAACTTGCACGGTTATTCACCATACCGCTAATTACCTCTAATTCTTCCTTAAAAGCCTTCCTTATCAAGCTTATTTCTTCTGCACATTTTTTATTTATACAAAAGGCGACTATTTCTAAGCATGGCATAATAAAAATAAAATAAGACTTCCATTAGTTTACTGTTTTCTTTTAGATAAACGATTTGCCTCGTGGTTCATAAGAACAAACTGTGGCATATCAATTGTTGTAACTAAATGGGACAAGATAACAGCATAATAAACAGAGGTGAAGACAGGCCATGAGAGAATTATGGATTGCTTTTATTTTAGGGGTAGTAGAAGGCTTAACGGAATTTGCGCCAATTTCCTCCACAGGACACATGATAATAGTGGATGACCTGCTGCTGCAATCAAAAAACTACTTTTCGTCTGAAGTGGCGAATTCTTTTAAAATTGTGATTCAATTAGGTTCTATTCTAGCGGTAGTAATTGTCTTTAAGAATCGTTTTAAACAATTGCTGTTACCTTCCGATGCACCTAAAGGACAGAAACGGTTGTCATTCACACATATTATTATCGGACTGATTCCTGCAGGAGTGCTAGGGATACTGTTTGAAGATGTGATCGATGCACACCTTTTCTCTGTAAAAACGGTTGTCATCGGATTAATTGCAGGGGCAATTCTGATGATGCTTGCCGATTGGAAAGCAAAGCGGCAAACTGCTATTCAATCTATTGATCAATTGACGATCAAACAAGCCTTTTTGATCGGTTTATTCCAGTGTCTATCACTTTGGCCAGGCTTTTCCCGGTCTGGATCGACTATTTCAGGTGGTGTAATCCTAGGAATCAGTCACCGTACCGCAGCAGATTTTACGTTTATTATGGCGGTGCCAATAATGCTGGGGGCAAGCCTTATTTCATTAAAAGACCACTGGGCCTATTTTCAATGGAACGCCCTGCCGTTCTTTATTTGCGGTTTCATTAGCGCCTTTGTCTTTGCTTTAATATCGATCCGTTTCTTTCTTGTATTAATTGATAAAATAAAATTAACACCTTTTGCCTTGTATCGAATGGTTATTGCGGGTATTATTTCATTAACTTTTCTATAAATACATGTTTTATATTATCTAATTCCCTATCGATATAAAAGAAATAAGGATCACCAATCATAACTAAGCTAACTACGAACATTTCATTATACAGGAGGAACTTATGCAAGCATTTATCACCAGAATTATGGAAGAGTTTGGCTATTGGGGTATATTACTGATGATGGCGGTAGAGAATATTTTCCCACCTATTCCTTCCGAAATTGTACTGCCGTTTAGTGGGTTTATGACCACCTATTCCAGTTTAACTGTCTTGGGTGTCGTCACGGTTGCCACCACTGGATCATTGATAGGTGCCGTTGTCCTTTATGGTATCGGCTTATATCTTAACACAGCAAGGTTGGAGAGGATTATCGAAAAATGGGGACATATCCTGCGCATTTCTAAGCACGATATTCATAAAGCAGATGAATGGTTTAACAAATACGGGTATTGGACGATTCTATTTTGCCGAATGGTTCCATTGATACGAAGCCTAATTTCGATACCGGCGGGAATGGCTAAAATGAATTTCACCTTATTTGTATTCTTTACCACCATTGGTACTTTGATTTGGAATATTCTTTTGATCACAGCTGGGGTGATGTTAGGAGAAAATTGGAGACAAATTGTCGATTGGATAGATACCTATTCTTATATTATCTATTTCTTACTACTCATCGGAGCCATTATCCTAGCTTATCTTTTTTACAAACGGAGAATTAGAAAAAAACAGACACGAGGCGGTAAATAAGTAGAGACTTTTATGCCAGGAAGCAGATAAAACCTGAGGTGTCCACTGTCAGCCGGTATAGCAGACACCTTGGTTAAAGGAGATATTCAAAATCAACAAGACATTGCTATCCTTAGCCGCCCTCCTCATGGGATTCATTCGTAAGCATCTCATGAGGCTCACACCATTTTTTGAACACGTACCTAAATCGTTTTTGCAGAAAAAAACTCGCTGTTTCTCACTCCTGATAAAAAAAATTGTAAACGTTTAATGAAAGATGAAAAAAAATGAGTTTTATGGTAGATTTAATTTGCATACCTTTTTATTTTGCTATATAGTTTTTCTTACATAATATCGTAAAGGATGAGTGAAGATGAGCATTTCTTAACAAAATTTGAAGCAAGATATACCACTAACTTTATTACATTATTCATGGAGGTGAATTCCCTTTAAAAAGGGAAATTAATGGACGATAGTATATTGTTGATACTTAATCTTTTTCTTGTAGCGTTGTTAATTGGTTTGACAGCAATTTTCGTAGGATCAGAGTTTGCTGTAGTGAAAGTCAGAATGTCGAGGATAGACCAGCTTATTGCAGAAGGTAATAAAACAGCAGAAATTGTAAAGAAGCTGGTAACAGATCTGGATTATTATTTATCCGCCTGTCAGCTCGGCATCACGGTTACAGCATTAGGACTCGGTTGGTTAGGGGAACCAACCGTAGAGCGAATCTTACATCCTCTTTTTGACAGTTTAAACATACCTAGTTCCCTTTCCACTGTGATTAGCTTTGTACTAGCATTTGCGCTGGTAACATTCTTACACGTAGTTGTTGGGGAGTTAGCTCCAAAGACTCTTGCGATCCAATACGCTGAACGAATGACACTTATTTTGGCTCGCCCGCTCTTTTGGTTTGGAAAAATCATGTTCCCTGCTATTTGGGCGTTAAACGGCTCTGCGCGTGTGTTATTGCGTATGTTTGGTGTACAACCTGCCAGCCATGAACAAGCGCATTCAGAAGAAGAATTAAAGATTATCATGACACAGAGTTATCATAGTGGTGAGATTAATGAAACTGAGCTTTCCTATATGGAGAATATCTTTACCTTTGACGAAAGGGTCGCAAAGGATATCATGATTCCACGAATCCAAATGGAAACATTAGATGTATCCATGACAACGGAAGATCTATTATCCACTACTGATAATTTCCAGTTCACTCGATTCCCAGTAACAAAAGATAATGATAAAGATCATATTATCGGCTTTATTAATGTTAAAGAAATGCTTACTCATATTGCTAAGGCACAGCCTTTTCAATTAGAAGATATATTACATGATATTGTACTGATCAATGAGCAGACATCTCTTCAAGAGGCATTAGTACAAATGCAGCTGGATCATGTTCATATTGCATTAGTTATTGATGAATATGGTGGAACCGCTGGATTATTAACATTAGAAGATATCCTGGAAGAGATTGTTGGAGATATCCGTGACGAATTCGATGATAATGAACGTCCCGATATGGAGCAAATTAACGAGTTCCTATATGATTTTAATGGCCGATATCTATTAACGGACCTAGAAGATCTATTCAATACGACGTTTGAAAATCACGATGATATTGATACAATTGGCGGCTGGTTACAATATCAAAAGTCTGCAATTGAAGAAGGGGACGAGATATTTAGTGACGCCAATCACAAATGGACTGTAAAAGAAATGGAAAATCACCAAATCTTAGTTGTTAGTCTGGAAGTTTTAAAGTAACCTTTCGATTAATGCTAGATCACTAACATACAAAACGCATGAAATCAGGGTCTTCTAACCTGGCATCATGCGTTTTATTGATAAGTTAAACAAAGAAGTGTATCTGCTGCAATTGCCTTGTTCTTCCCTGCTATGGAGGATATTTCTGGAATAGCTAATCCTGATTGGTGTTGGGTATACTTTCTGCCTTAACCTAAAAAACCTCGCTTAAGCGAGGTTTTATAATTCGTACGGGGTTTCTTGATAAACATAATAGTTTAACCAATTCGAAATTAACATATTGGAATTCGTGCGCCAGCGTAATTTAGGTGTTTGTGTTGGATCATCATGAGGAAAGTAGTTTTCTGGTACTTCCGGATCCAATCCTGCTGCCTGATCACGATCATACTCTCTCTTTAATGTAAAGGCGTCATATTCTGGATGTCCTGTCGTAAATATTTGCCGTCCATCTTTAGAAGCAATCAAATAAACGCCCGCACGTTCGGATTCACTTAGTATCTTAAGTTCTGGCTCTTTCTCAACGTCCTCTTTGCGGATGTCCGCATTCCTTGAATGTGGTATCAAAAATTCGTCATCAAAACCACTGACCAACTTTTCCTTCGAATCATTCACCGTGTGTGTAAAAACACCTGACAATTTATGCGGCATAATATATTTATCAATCCCAAAATGATAATAGAGTCCTGCCATGGCCCCCCAACAAATATGCAAGGTGGAAGTGACGTTCTTTTTACTCCATTCCATAATTTCAGTTAACTCTTCCCAGTAATTCACTTCTTCATATGGTAACAGCTCAATCGGGGCACCAGTAATAATTAAACCGTCATAACGGTTGGTTTTAACATCATCGATGGATTTATAGAATTGTTTTAAATGTTCCGGAGAAGTATTCTTCGATTGATGTGTACTGGTGTGTAATAAGCCTACTTCCAGTTGTAACGGGCTATTCCCTAGCAACCGCAGCAAATGTGTCTCTGTTTGCTGCTTCAAAGGCATCAAATTTAAGATCAAAATTTTCAGCGGCCGAATATCCTGATTGAATGCACGGGTCTCGTCCATCACAAATATATTCTCTTCTTGTAGTTTACTCTTTGCTGGTAGTAAATCCGGCACTTTAATAGGCATGTTGAATAGCTCCTTTTTTCATCATCATTCATCTAAACTTTCTATACCCCCATCTCATTTCTTTACTTACACTATGAGACAGGCAGATAATACGGTTCAAAACGCAATCAAAATCGTTAGCGAAAAAATATAGGTAAGTATCATTATAACGATTTCCCTACTAAAAATAAAGAATAATGTCTGAAGTTTATTATTCCATAGAATTAGAAGATAGATCTCCGCTGCGAGAAGTCGCTTTCACTCAAGAGTACAAGCGCAACATCTGTTCAAGCAAAAGACACTTTCACAATGTTTTCTATGCCGCCTGTCATGGCTTCAGCTAACTTGAAAAAGAAGAACACTTTTGCGAAGTGCTCTTCTTGCCAAAAGTTAGCTGAAGAGCATGCCCCTCGGCAGACTAACATCGCGACGACAATCGCCTCGTCTGCACTAGTACGTCCTGTACGTCGAAAAGCGAAATGGTCAGCCGGTAGCGGTTGCTTTGCTCTCCATACCTTTTGCGGAGGATATTTCTGAAATAACTAATAATAGCTGGCATTGAATATACTTGCTGATCTTTTAAAAAAGACACCTCGATAGGTACCGACCCCCAAAAGTTAGAGTAGAAAACTAACTTTTGGGGGTGTTTTTATGGCAAAATATAGTGAGGAATTTAAAATAAAGCTTGTTACCGAGTATTTGTATGGAAATCTTGGATATAAATTATTGGCAAAAAAATACAATATACCCTCCAAAACACCATTACAAGATTGGGTAAGAGCCTATAAATCACAAGGGATGAATGGAATAAAGCGAAGAAAAAGGAAGGAAGCATACTCTGTTCAATTTAAATTAGATACGATACAATTTATGTCAGAGACAGGTGCTTCTTATCAGAAAACTGCTGTTCAATTTAAATTGAACAATCCTGCATTAATTAACGGCTGGATGAAAATATTTAAAGAACAAGGGATAGAAGGCCTGAAACCTAGATCAAAGGGGAGACCTTCTATGTCTAAAAAAACCAGTAAACAAACGAAAAAAGAAGAAAAGAAGTTAACACGCGAAGAGGAATTAGAACGCGAGAATGAATTATTGCGACTAGAAAATGCGTACCTAAAAAAGTTGAGAGCTTTTCGGGAGAATCCAAATGCCTTCCACGAAAAGCACAAGCAAAGGTGGCATTCGAACTCAAAGAAGAAGGATTTCGATTAAAAGATGTTCTTCAAGTCGTTGGTATTCCAGAAGCAACATACCGCTACCAAGTGTTTAAAGCAAGAAATGTATTATGGGGAAGAATTAGTAAGCTATAAAGAATTAAAGATAAGGATTGAAGAATATATCTACTGGTACAACCATGAACGATCAAAAGGAAAATTGGCTGGATTAAGTCCAGTCGAATACCGAACTCAATCCAGCCAATCAGCTGCATAATAAAACCTTTAATTTATAGGGGTAAGCACCATAAAAGGTGCCTTTTGTGGTTATGACATCCATTTCGGCGGGGTGTCTTTGCCCCAGTAAATTTCTCCGATCGGAAAATGTTCTTCAAACTGGTCGTCTTTCAGATGATAGTGGAATTGAAAATAATGACCGTCTTGTGGTTTCTTCAAACGATTCACATGGAATTTCGCTACATTCTCTTTTGCTTGGGCATTATACAGATTGAAGATACGTTCTCCATATCCTCCTGCAGGAGCTTCAGCAATCATTAGGTATTGGCTGGCCTCTTCCCCATGCTCTTCGTAAATGGCATCTAAGACTTGATCAAGGTTCGGTAAAATGATTTGTTCTACCTCTGCCTTTACCTGATTACCAATTTTATCACCTAGTTTCAGCTGTACTCTTTCTTTTGCAGATTGCGTGAGCGCTTGCAAATAAAGCTGATTCGAATCTTCTTCCAAAACCAGATCTTCCTGAGAAATCGAATCCTCTTTCGTCTGGCTGTCAACCGGTTTTGCCCGATCTTCATTAGGCTCCATCGTTCCTTTATCGACATCTGCGTCAATATAAATCGGCGGAACATATAAACCTAATGTCAAGATTGTTACCAATACAACGGTAAATTTCTTCATCCACTTCTTCATCCCGACCGTACTCCTTTTTATGTCCTTATATAAAATTTTATCATGTTTCCGCCTATTGTCTATACCAATTCCCGCATTACACAAAATTTACTTAATTTTACCTAGAGGAGATATGCAAAAAGTCCGATAAAAAGGACGCGTATAAGACTTCATACGTGAACAGTGATTAGAAAAGTTTTACTAGTATTAGTATAGATAATCAACTTCTAAGCCACACTAAGGAACAGTATGTTTGTATAGAAGCCGCATAACATGGAAGGAGTTATTTCAAATGGACAAGGAAACAATACAAAAAGATATCGAGGAGAATGGTTATGATTTTGACCATGCGGTGGCAGAAGAAATATGTCCCGATGTTGCCTATTATCGGACACTCTTTGCCAATGTCATTATGATCGGATCCCCAGATAAAGACTGGGTACTGGTGGATACCGGACTAAAGAAATATAAAAATCGGATTCTGCATGCATGCGAAGAGCGGTATGGTAACAAACCTCCACTGGCCATCGTACTGACACATGGGCATTTTGATCATATCGGCTCCGCTAAAGCCTTGGCTAAATACTGGGATGTACCCGTTTATATGCATCAGAATGAGCTTCCTTATGCTACCGGCGAGGCTTCATATCCTCCTGGGGACCCAACAGTAGGCGGCGGTGTGGCAATGGCCTCGATCTTTTTTCCGATCAAACCAGAGCATTTAAACAAACTGGTACACGCCTTACCCGATGACGGCAGCATCCCTTTTTTGAAAGAATGGCGCTATATTGAAACACCAGGTCATACAAAAGGTCATATCAGTCTTTATAGGGAAAAAGATAAACTATTAATTGCCGGTGATGCACTGGCTACCGAAAAAGCAGAATCTTCGTTATCGATATTCTTTCCTTTTCAACATGTCTATGGACCCCCTGCCTATTTCACAGAGGATTGGTATCAAGCCGGAGAATCTGTGAAGCGCCTCGCTCAATTACAGCCAGAAACCATTATCGCTGGCCATGGTCTGCCAATGGAAGGAGAATTCATGCAAGCAGAACTTCAGCACTTAGCTGAAAATTTTGATCAACAGGCCATTCCAAAGCATAAAAGGCATTAAAAAACTTGGTGGCGCACCACCAAGTTTTAACTTCGATCATATTCTTCTTTATGAACAATCTCTTTATCTATTTCAGATGGACGGCTATTCTTCACAAAGAAAGACAGCACTAAGCCGATTAAGGTAATAATCGATAAAACCAAGAAAGCTGTATTAGCACCAACTATACCTGGGAAATCCCTGCCTGCATTTTCTGCAATGGATTCTGTTTGTGTCATCACAGTAACTAAGATGGCTGTTCCAACCGAAGCTGCCACATTACGCAATGTATTATCCATAGCTGCACCATGGGCAATTAATCGTTTCGGCAGCTGATTTAATCCAGCTGTTGCGACCGGCATCATTACCATGGAAACACCTAGCATCCGTAAGGCAAACACGAGTGTCAAATAGGTCATTGAGGTTGTATCATCGAGAACTGTGTAAAGGAACGAACCTATTGTCATAATGGAGAAGCCGATAATTGCCAGCCATCTGGCTCCAATCTTATCAAAAATCCGCCCCGTAATTGGAGACATAATTCCCGTAATCAAAGCACCTGGCAAAATCACCAGCCCAGACTGTACGGCACTAAACTCTCTGGAATCCTGCATATATAACGGTATGATAGTTTCTACGGCAATCAACCCCATAAATGAAATCATCCCAAGAATCACGGTAAACGGAAAAATAGAATAAGTAAACACACGGAATTCCAACATTGGATGCTTTAACTTAAATTGTCTCCAAATAAACCAAGCTAGTGAAACAAAACCAACTAACAAGACAATAATCGTAATCGGAGATGTCCAGCCGTAATTACCAGCACTGGAGAAACCGTACAATAAACCACCAAAACCAAACGAAGATAGAATAATAGATAATACGTCTAATTTCGGCTTAGAAACCTCTGTTACATTTTTCATCACAAAATAAGCGATAATAATATCAATAATGGCAATTGGCAAGATAATGTAGAAGAGAGCACGCCATGAATAATGCTCTGTTACCCATCCGGATAAGGAAGGCCCAATTGCCGGTGCAAAGGAGATAACCAACCCTACAAGCCCCATTACACTTCCTCGTTTGTTCACTGGAAAGATCAATAAAAAGACAGTTTGCATTAACGGCAGCATCACACCTGCGCCTGCTGATTGAATCACGCGTCCAGCTAATAAAAACCCAAAATTCGGCGCTACAGCAGCAACCAAAGTCCCCACAGCGAAGATACTCATTGCCGTAATAAATAATTGTCTTGTGGTGAAACGATCAATCAAAAAGGCACTGATTGGTATCATAATTCCATTTACCATCATGAAGATAGTAGTCAGCCATTGTGCAGAGTTAGGAGTAATTCCCATCTCGTCCATTATAGGCGGAATAGCTGTAATCATCAGTGTTTGATTAAGGATGGCAATAAAAGCACCAGCTAATAACAATGCCACAATTGTTCCTCTTTTTTCTACAGACACAGACATGTACTCACTCCCATTCTCATCAATTTATTTCTAGTCACGAAGAATATTGTATGTCCTTTTCTATAAAAAAGCAAAAAATAGCAACCGAAAACCGGATACTATTTTAACCAGCCTTTCTCCTGAGCTTTTGCTACAGCCTCCAAGCGATTATCTACTTCTAACTTGTCTAGTATGACAGATATGTAATTCCGCACCGTTCCATTTGATAAAAATAGTTCCTTGGCAATCGCTTTAGTGGTCTTTCCCTCGATAAGCAGCTGCAATACCTCTTTTTCCCGCTTTGTTAACGGATTTTCCTCTGCAAAGGCAAGGTCAATTAATTCAGGAGAATACATTCGCTTCCCTTTCATAATTTGCCGAATCGATTGAGCCAAGTCTTCACTTGGGCTGTCTTTTAATAAGTAACCACCCACTTCTGCCTTTCTGGCTCGTTCAAAGTAACCAGGTCTTGCAAAAGTCGTTAAAATAATTACTTTACAAGAATTATCTTTCAAATGTTCTGCTGCCTCTAAGCCGGTCATTACCGGCATTTCAATATCGAGTAAACAAATATCAGGTTGTTCTTGTTTAACTAACGCTAACAATTCTTCTCCATTACCAGCCTTGCCCACCACTGTCATGTCCTCTTCTAAATCCAGGAGGGCTCCTAATGCTCCCAACAATAACTGTTGATCTTCCGCTATCACGATTCGAATCAAGATTAAACCTCCTCCATTTGCCTGATCACCTTTGGTACGGCGATATCTACTTTAAATCCGCCAGACTGCTTATCAATGAGCAATGCGCCATTTATAAAGCTCAGACGTTCTCTCATCCCATACAGACCATTACCAAATTCCTTTTCACTGAGGTTTCCTATGCCATCGTCTGCGACTTGCAGCTTGATGTCTTTTTTGGTTTCAACCAGCTTAATCGTACAGTGTTTCGCTTGGCTGTGCTTAACCACGTTTGTTACAGCTTCTTTCAAGCACATGCTTAGGACATTTTCAATTAATGTCGGTATAGATGGATAATCCACCCTTGCTATGATCTTATGTTTGATTTGTGCTGCGTCCAATAACTGTTCAACATGGGCAAGTTCTTCTGTCAGGCGGATATTTTTCATATTGGATACCATTTCCCGTACTTCTTTCAGTGCGTTCCTTGCTGCACCCTGTACATCCTGCAGTTCCTTTTTTGCTGATATATGATCTTTTTCAATTAATTTAGCAGCCAGTTCACTCTTTAAACCGATCATCGATAGCTTCTGCCCTAATGTATCATGCAAATCACGTGCAATCCGGTGACGTTCTTCGATTATAGCCAGCTCGGCAATTTTTCGATTCGCATCTTCTAATTGTTCTTCTAATTCTTCTTGCTTTAAACGGTTATAACGATTAATAGGTATTAAAATGACCCCTAGCACCATCACAATCAAGAAAGGGAGCTGATTCAAGAACATGGTATAATTCAAGAAAAACCCTGCCGTAATGGCTCCTACCATTACCACCAGATGAATAACATACATCGTAATAAATCCTGCCTTGCTGCGAATATTCCCAATAAAGAAAGCAGTGAATAAAGCAAAATAGACATAGCCGTAGAGCATGGTCATGATAATATGAATGATAAATTCAAGGCTTAATCCTATGTAGACGAGCGGCCCGTGAGAGTTAAAGGTAAACCAATATATTGCGAAGAAAAGCAATGTGATCGCCACACCGACACTAATTTCCCAAATAGAAGTCGATCGAAAAATAAAATAAAATGGCAGCACACAAAAAATAATCCAAATATATAAACTTAACCCCGTGTTTTTAGGAAAAATATGATACCAATGCCGCACCGCACATCCTCCTCTCTCCAGCTTGATGCTATTGTACCAAATATGACTTTTCTTGGATAAGAAAAACACTTCCTGCCCGCTGAGGCTTATCGAAATGGCAGAGTCCATGATTAAACACTTACATCAGAAAAAAAGTCCTGAACATGAAGTGCCCCCTATTGTTAGATAGCATCTCACAATAGGGGGTTAGCTCCATCATTTATGACCGAATCGTCGAAGTTCGCTTTACTGGCGTGACCTTTCGATCTTGCTTCTTCTGGATACGCTGTTTCATTTCGCGAAAACCAATAAATGTTTTCCGTTCTTCATCATACAAGCGGAACTTAAGTGATTCCAAGCTAGTCTTCAAGGTAATCGTTGTCGCCTTTTGTAATGGCGGTGTTTGCTTATGTGCTTGTTCCAGATGATAGTTTGGAACTTTCGGTGCCAAGTGGTGTACATGGTGATAGCCAATACTTCCTGTCATCCATTCTAACCATTTGGGCAATTTATAATAGGAACTGCCATCTACCGCAGCCTTGACATAATCCCATTCTGATTCATTTTCAAAATAAGAATCCTCAAATTGATGTTGTACATAGAATAACCAAATTCCAAGCGCTGCTGCTATATAAACAATCGGCAGCTGCACCAATACAATGGCTTGCCACCCTAATGTAATGGCGATCAGGCTATAGATAGCTATTAAAGAGAGATTAATGATATAGGTATTCCAGCGCTCCTTTTTCCGGGCATCTTTACGATTAATACGGTTGCTGTATAACAATAGCGAGAACGGCCCTAAACCAAACATAATAAACGGATTGCGATATAAACGATATTGCAACCTTTCCCATTTGGTTGCCTTCTCATACTCAGCCACTGTCATAATCCAAATATCACCCGTACCGCGATGATCAAGGTTACCACTTGTCGCATGATGAATAGCATGTTCTCTTTTCCACTTTTCAAACGGGAAATGAGTGAGTATACCTGTAATAGTCCCCAGTATCCGATTTAATTTTGTGTTTTTAAAAAAGGATTGATGGGCACAGTCATGGAAGATAATAAATGTCCGAACCAAGAAGCCCGCTGCGAATATACTGCATAATAGACTTAACCAAATGGAAACAGCTAAACTCTGATAAGCCACAAACCATAAGAGAAAAAATGGCGGGATCGTATTGAATAATTGAATCATACTTGTCTTTGTTTTAGATTTTGCATAAGGCATAACGTCTTTTCTAAGTTGTGCTTGCTTTTGTTTACTCATGTGTATCCCTACTTTCAAAAAAGCTTGCTATAGCTTCTATTATAAAAAAAGAGATACACTTTTTTTAGACACAGTTGTCAGGTATTTTATATGACATTTGTCATATTTTTTAGAGGAGACTTTTCTATCAGTGGTGTCCTGCTCCCTCTATGTCATACTCAAACACCGCAATAATTGAAATGCCCCAGCTGTTTGATCTTAAATTAACACCTATGCTAAACTGATGGTAAAATATTTGATGACCAACGGAGGGATGTTATGAAAAAACTGCTCTTCATCATAGGAGTAGCTATCCTACTACTTAGCAGCTGTCAGGCTACCGAATCGAAAGCGGACATCTTTAAACAGCAAGGTATGTATCTAGGCGATAATAGCGAGGTCGTCAGCATAATCAACAAACTGCCGAATGCAGAGTACTTTGACTCGATGGAACTGCAAACAAAAGCAGAACCTTATGGTATTACATTGTATTATCAGCCTTTAGCGTCCATTGCAGCAGAACAAGAAATGGCAGTCCACCATGCTACATTTCTATTTGCTTTAATAAACAACGCGGAGACAGCCACCTTTACTTTTGGCGGTCAATCCTATACCTTAACAAAAACTGATTTAGAAAAGCTATATCATGTAAAATTAGGTGACTTACGTAAGATGGAAGAGACCCAATCATTAATAGAAACTCACCAACAAGAGGTCATCACAAACCTACTATCATAAAGAACACCTTTCATTAATCAGCAGTCTTGATTCACATGGAAGGCCCCCTGTTCCATTATTTTCTCTTGAGCATTCTGGAACATACCCATGCGGCAATTCCAATCAGAATCGATAGCCTCGATGAAAACCTATACAATGAACCAACTTCAAGCAGTCAATAGAAATGCTTATAAATAGAAAGCTCAGCCCTAAAAAAACAGGCTGAGCTCTTTATTTATCGCGAAATATTAGCGGAACGCTTCGTAAAGTCTACCCCTTGATAGTAGGTGTTCTTCACAAGAATATTTGGACCAAGGCATTTAGCAGCTGGACAATGGCAATTTAATGATTGAGCGGTTTTTGATGCCATCCAGCGACGGTAGGAATCCTCTAGTGGTGTATCCTGAATATTGCCTAAAGCTGGTCCTTCGTCATCACCAAAATCTGTCACAATTACTTCCCCAGAGAAAATATTCACATTCAAACGGGAGCGTCCATCTGGATCATTTCGAACGGTAACATTTCTTTCTTGAAAAAGCCTTTGTTGTAAGGCTAATTCTTGCTCATTTTGACTACATGGATAAAATGGCAAGGTGCCAAATAGCATCCACACTGTTGGATCACGATGATTCAACAAACGTTCAATCCCCACTTGCATTTCCGTTAAACTCAGCGTCTGCATCGTACTGGCAAAATCGACTGGATACATAGGATGTATCTCGTGACGGGCACAGCCCATTTCTATCACCTGATCATGAATCGATTCTAAGTATGGAAAGGTTCGTTTGTTCAACATCGTCTCTGCAGCGACCATCACACCAGCTGCAGACAACCTTTGCGAATTATCAATCATCCGCTCAAAGTACTTTTGGCGATTTTCCTCGGTTGGTTTGCGTTCCATATTGGCAAATCCCGTTTCAGCAAATTCTTCTGGTGTTCCCCAATTATGAGAAATATGCAGAACATCTAAATAAGGAATAATTTCCTCATAACGGCTGTATGGCAAGGTAAGATTGGAATTTATTTGCGTGCGCACCCCACGTTCATGAGCATAGCGCAGCAATGGCACCACATATTCACGCACCGACTTCTTCGACATCATCGGTTCCCCGCCAGTAATACTCAATGTACGCAAGTGAGGGATTTCGTCCAAACGCTGCTGCAGTAAAGAAAATGGCAAAGCATCCGGATCTTTATCTCGAAGTGTATAGCCGACAGCGCAATGGGCACAGCGCATATTACACAAATGAGTGGTAGTAAACTCAATATTTGTCAGCGTCATTTCCCCATATTCCTCCACATCCATATAGGCTTCCCATGGATCAAATGACGGTGTGATCAATGGCTTCGTTTGATGAGCCAATACCATAAGAAAAACTTCCTTTCTGCTAAACTATCCTCTTTATTGTATCAAACTTCCCGTTCGTCTGCCTTAACATTTAGTGAAAGGGTACAATCATAAGAAAATTTCTATAATTTATACAAAAAGAGACTGTTGCACAATGGGAGCTACATGGTGCGACAGTCTCTTCTTAAGTGCATGATTTATTCTTTTCAAATAGTTGAAAAGGGGTGCCGTCAAGATATCTATTTCTGTTGACACCTATAGCTACTCGATCGTTTCAAACCCTAAGATGTGGGCTTTGATCAAATGCTGAGATTATCATCTTAGCTGTTTAAGCTTTAAGGAGCTGGCTTTTGCTAAGATGTTGGGGTCTACTTAGCTGTTTAAGCCCCAAGAAGTTGTCTTTTACTAAGATGCCGGGGTATCTTATCTTTTCAAGCCCCAAGGAGCAATCTTTTAAACCAGATGCTAAGGCTATTCTTTTCATGCTATGATTCTCTCTGTTGAAGCCGACTTAGAAAATTGAAAAAAGAATGTCTTCTGTAAAGACACTTTTCCATCACTAGCAATAATCAAAAGGAACATCCAACATACAAAAAAACTGCCACAAAATGCAACATGTACATTTTGCAACAGCCCCTTACATCTATTTGCTAAAATAAGCCTCGGCCTTTTCCAGATAAGGCTCTTGCTCTGGAGTTAATTCATATTCTTCTACAATTGCGTCTACCGGACAAACAGCTACACACGCCCCGCAGTCAATACAAATATCAGGGTCAATATAGAAGTGATCACTGCCTTCCTCAATACAATCAACCGGACAGACGGTTGCACACTCCCCTGCCTTTTCTGTCTCACAAGGGGCGGTAATTACGAACGCCACCATCTCCACCTCCTTTTTTATTCATCTATTTTACAGATCGCCAAGTCTACTTGGCGAAGACTTTTCTTTATTCCAATGGTTTTCCAACAAACCATTTAATCCAAGAAAAAGAAGCGGGAAGCATGATATCCTCCCACTCTCTTACTATATCTCCTATTATACAGCCGCTTGGTATTTCTCTGCAACTACTTCCCAGTTGATTACATCATAAAAACTAGCAATATAATCTGGACGGCGGTTTTGATAATTTAAGTAATAGGCATGCTCCCATACATCAATACCAAGGATAGCGGTCTTGCCTTCTGAAATCGGGTTATCTTGGTTAGGTGTACTGGTTACTTCCAATTTACCAGCCGCGTTTACTACAAGCCAAGCCCATCCGGAACCAAATCTTGTGGTTGCTGCATTTGTAAATGCTTCTTTAAACTGTTCAAAACTGCCAAAAGCCTCATCAATTGCCTTCGCTAAATCACCTGTTGGCTGATCTGCATCTGAACCTGGTGCAATCACTTCCCAGAATAACGTGTGGTTAAAGTGACCACCTCCATTATTTCTGACAGCAGTGCGGATATCTTCTGGTACACTGTTTAAATCTTTTAGAATAGCCTCTAAACCTTTGCTGGCAATGTCATCATGGCCTTCTAATGCAGCGTTTAATTTATCCACATAAGTTTGGTGGTGTTTGCCATGATGAATTTCCATTGTTTGCTTGTCAATCTTTGGTTCCAATGCATTTGTTGCATAAGGTAAAGCTGGTAAAGTAAAGTGTGCCATTGTAATTCCTCCATTTTTATATATTATAGTATAAAAAGTATAATTATATGGTATACTAAAAATAAGAAAATTTCAAATGTTTTTTCTGATTAATTGTTTAGGAGGACTCGCTATGCAACATCACCTTCCAACAACCAAAGATAAGATTCTGGAACTCTTAAAAAAAGAGGTAACCTTATCTGTGAATGAGTTAATAGACCATCTGCAAATCACCCATATGGCAATTAGAAAACATCTTGCCACCTTAGAAAAAGATGGACTAATCCGCAGTGAGGCTGAAAAGGTTAGTGTCGGTCGGCCAAGGCAAAAATACCGTCTGACTGCTAAAGGGGATAGATTATTTCCTAATAATTATGAATCAATCAGTGTTGAATTTCTAAAAGATATCGAAGACCTGCATGGAGAAGAGGCAATCAAGCAGCTTTTTCATAAGCGGGAAGAGCGTCAAGTTCATGCATACAAAAAACTGGTCACCTCCCCTTCTGCTAATGAAAAGATACGCAAGATGGTTGATATTCAAAACAACAAAGGCTATATGGCAGAACTAGTCGAACACGAAGATAATCACTTTGAAATTATTGAGTATAATTGCCCGATTTTTGCCGTGGCTTCTACCTATCATACAGCCTGCCAATGTGAAACCAGTATGTTTAAACAAGTGCTTGATACCCAGCAAGTAGAACGAGTACAATGTAAAACCGAGGGAAATAATCATTGCCGTTTCCATGTTCAGTTTTAAATTAGGCAACAAAGCCTGTTCCATGGCTCTTCTATTTGTCATCTGTTTTGAAACATGGTACCTTAAATAAAAAATGAATATGTAGAAAAGAAGGGTCAATAATCATGATTGAGTTTTTTCAGGGCTTATCCCCTGTTATGCAGGCACTAGTTGCAACGTTGTTCACTTGGGGTATGACTGCCTTAGGAGCTACATTGGTATTTGCTACCAAAACTATGAATCAGAAATTGTTAGACAGTATGTTAGGATTTGCCGGTGGAGTGATGATCGCCGCCAGTTATTGGTCATTATTAGGTCCGGCTATTGAAGCTTCAGCAGATAATGCAATCGGAAATTGGTTTCCAGCCACTGTTGGTTTTCTGCTCGGTGGTATCTTTTTATGGGGTATCGATAAACTGTTACCGCACTTACATCCCAATACCAAGGTCTCTAAAGCTGAAGGAGTGGCTGCCAGCAAACGCAAAAGAAGTACCCTGTTAGTCCTGGCTATCACCATCCACAATATTCCTGAAGGTATGGCCGTCGGCATCGCGTTTGGTGCATTAGCAACCCACAGTTCAGAAGCTGCCCTTGCTGGAGCTATCACACTTGCAATCGGAATCGGGATACAGAATTTTCCTGAAGGGGTAGCTGTAGCAATGCCGCTTCGCGGTGATGGAATGTCACGAAGAAGAAGTTTCTTCTATGGACAATTCTCCGGGATGGTTGAACCAATAGCCGCAGTGATTGGCGCCTTGGCTGTTGCACATATTCAGCCATTACTGCCTTATGCACTAAGTTTTGCTGCAGGAGCTATGATTTTCGTCGTAGCGGAAGAGGTGATACCAAGTTCACAAGAGAAAGGCAACAAAGACCTTGCTGCCATGAGTTTGATGATTGGCTTTGCCGTGATGATGATCTTAGATGTTGCCCTAGGGTGAACTACTCCATGTTTTAGTGGAAGGAAACATATTTATCAATTTTCACCAATTGTTTCCCTTGTTCTTTCAGCTTGTACGATAAGAAAGCAGTGAACATGCCCCATCCGTTATCATGCACGCTTTTGCCCAAGCGAAGGGCTTGAGACATTCCTTTCATGTGCAAATCTTCCATAACGACAGCATCAAAGGTGGAAGCTAGTTCTCTTGATTGGTGGTGAAGAAAGTTCTTCCGCTGGTTGCTGTCTTTTCTTGTAGTTTGGCTACTTTCACCCGTTGTTTTTCCCGGCGGGCAGAACCTTTCCTTTTGCGGGACAGGATTCGTTGCTCTTTCGCTAATTGCTCTAATGCTTGTCGATAGAAACGTGGATAATTGGCTTTCTTACCCTGTTCACTTTCCACATATAGACCATCCATAGCGAAATCCAGACCCACCACTTTCTCTATAGGTACGGCTTTGATTTCCCTTCTCGTATTCTGTCAAAATGGAAATATAATATCTACCTGACTTTGTTTTAGAAATGGTACAAGATTTCAAACGATAATCCGCAGGGATTTCTCAATGCTGGGTGATTTTTACTAATTTTAGTTTGGGGAATTGGATATGACCGCCTTTCAACACACGCAATGTTTCCATTGACTTGATTGGTGGTATAAGACTGTTTATGTTTACAGCTTTTGAAGCGCGGAAATGACGCACGATGTTCATAGAAATTCTTATAAGCCTTCTGCAGGTTCCTTTGTGCGTTTGCCAAAGCCAAGGCATCCACTTCCTTCAGAAAGGGAAATGCCTCTTTATATGTAGCTGGAGTCGGAAATTTTTGTTTTTTCAGTGTGGCTTTGTCGTCTTTGAACTCCGCATAAGTTTCCTTGCGTTCTACTAACATTTTGTTATAAACGAATCGGACACTACCAAATGTTTTAGCTAATAATACGGTCTGTTCTTTGGTTGGCAGCAACCGGAATTGAAAGGCTTTGTATTGCTTCATCCTATCACCCCTTAGCGAATGTATGTTCTTAGCATATCATATGCAAGGCATGTTGGCTACCGTCAACCGACATTCCTCTCCCATCTACTCATTGGACTATCGCTCGTTACATTCCTTGAGGATGGGAGACTTCTTTCGGAATTCGTTTAAAAAAAGATTGACTTTTACCTTATATATTGGCTAAACTAAAGATAATACATGAGAAAGGGTGACGCTGGAGCAATGAAGTTATAATCCTATTTTTTCGCCATATAACGTTCATAAAGCAAATTGACATACTCTAAGGGAGCAGTCTGTCTTTATGACTATATGCAGAATAGGATTGGATCTTCATGACCGGCGCAGCGCTGGACAATCAGCGATGGTTGTCTTGCTTACCCTTTTATTCGTTAAGGTAGCAGCCTCCTATTCTGCAGCATAGAATGGGAGGCTTTTTTCTATGCCTCCTCCATGAATAGAAGATGTTCTAAAAGTCCGATAAAAATGACACGGTGAATGTCGGAGTTGGCGGTAGGGGGGATTCTACTAGGATCACCCACACCGAGTGGGTTACGCAGAAGTCAGCACTTCCGCTACTCACGTATGAAAAGCATACCCTCCGACGACGCCTTGAACTTTCGACGCACACGACGCTAATATCGGTGTTGCAACACGATGTTGCGAAATTAACCGATGACGGTCCTTTTCACCGAACTTTTTGAACACGCACTAATAGGAGGGATTCGATGTTATTAAGCGCACATGACTTAACCGTTTCGGTGGCAGACCGAACATTAGTTGAAGTAGAGCAATTAGAAATACATGCAGGAGATCACATTGGTTTGATTGGCAAAAATGGAACCGGGAAGACCACCTTGTTGAATGTGTTAGCAAATGAAAAAAAACCAGAAGAAGGAGAAATTATCAGCTACACATCGATCGATTTCATCCATCAATTAAAAGAACAAATCGCTGCCAAGAGCGGAGGGGAAATCACACAGCAGCATATCCAGCAAGCATTTGCTACTCGAGCAGAACTGTTATTTGCCGATGAGCCAACCACACATTTGGATAAAGAGCATATTGAATGGGTAGAGAAAAAATTTTTACACTGGCAAGGTGCTTTTGTTGTGGTATCGCATGATCGCGCCTTTCTCGACCGTGTCTGTAATAAGATATGGGAAATTGATCAAGGAGAACTGCATGAATATAGCGGCAACTATCAAAGCTATCAGGAACAGAAAGACCTGAAACGCCAAGCACAGCAGACAGAGCACGAAAAATATCAAGAGAAGAAACAGCAGTTAGAACAAGCTATCATCCAAAAGACAGAACGTGCCCAACGCGCTACCAAAAAACCATCTAGGGTCAGCAACTCTGAAGCCAGTATTATTGGTGCCAAACCTTACTTTGCGAAAAAACAGAAAAAGATGCAAAAAACGGCGAAGGCCTTAGAAACAAGATTAGACAAGCTGGAAAAAGTAGAGAAACCATATGAAGAAAAACCGTTAAAAATGATACTGCCGCAACAGGAGAAACTATCCGGGCGCACCATTATCCAAGTCGAGAACTTATCAGGATATGCGGGCAATAAACAGCTGTGGAAGCCAAGCTCCTTCCAAGTCAAAGCAGGCACTAAGTTAGCTATTATTGGAGAGAATGGCAGCGGCAAGACGACATTACTTCACTATCTATTAGATCGTAAGGATGGAATAACGGTGTCATCTGCCTGCCAAATTGGTTATTTCCAACAAAACCTAGCTTTACTGGATACGAAGCGTTCCATTTTAGAAAATGTACAAGAAGATACTCTCCAAGATGAAACACTCGTCCGCACAGTATTGGCACGTCTTCACTTCTATGGGGAACAAGTCCATAAGAAAATAGCCGTCCTCAGCGGGGGAGAAAGAGTCAAAGTCAGCTTAGCCAAAATCCTTCTCAGTAACAGCAATACGCTAATCCTTGATGAGCCAACTAACTTCCTAGACATCGAGGCAATGGAGGCGTTGGAGAAGCTGTTGATTGAATATGAAGGAACTCTTATTTTCGTTTCTCACGACCGCCGTTTTGTTGAGAAAATCGCCACGGCTACATTGGAGATTAAAGATAACCAACTTCATTTCTTTGCCGGAAGCTACCAAAACTATCTGGAACATCAACAACAGCCAAGCGAGCCATCTGCAGAACAAGAAGACTTATTATTAATTGAAACGAAAATTACGGAAGTGTTAGGAAAATTAAGTTTGGAACCAAATAAAGAGTTAGAGGAAGAATTTCAACGCTTGCTCAAGAAAAAAAGACAATTACAAGAATAAAACGAGACTGGTAGCAGAAAAATGATTCTTATTCTGATGATTAGCGGAAAAGCCGATCAAATTATCGGCTTTTTCCTATTAATACCTCTAAATCGACTGTGACTGAAGAAAGTCTGCAATGCCTTTCCTTACCCCATGTCAGTGGTGTCATCTGCCATAAGGTATCTGCCAATTTCTCCGGTATCTCCCATTGATATTGCATAGAGTAAGATTCCGTCTCGGGAAACCTTTCCTTAAAATGAGCGATAGTATCCGTATTATCATACGAGACCTTCTCTATTGTTAACACTTGTTCACGAATTTCTCGTAAATAGTTAGCACGCGGAATGACCTTTAACACGAGGCCATTCGGAGCAAGCAAACGTTCAAATTCTTGATAATTAGCTGGTGAAAGGATATTGAGCAATACATCGAATTTCTTGGTTTGGAATGGACTATCCGCGAGATCTGCCACTGCCCAAATATGTCCGGGATGATATTTGGCAGCGGTAGTAATACCGGCTTTACTAATATCAAAGCCAATCCCGATTGTTTGTTGCTGCCTCCGTGCAGTGATTTGCGCAAGGTGCGAGCCTTCTCCACAGCCAATATCTAATAAATGTGTACCTTGCAGCAAACTTCCCAGCTTATCATGTAATGGAGCGTACATACCACTTTGAATCACCTGATACCTTGCCTCAAACAAATGCTTATCATAATCTGCTGGTGAAGGTTTTCCATAGAAATTAACATAGCCCTTTTTGGCAATATCAAATAGATGACCATTCGCACAAGTCACTGTGGCCTCTATCACATGAACAGACTCCTGACAAATCGGACAATAGAATAATTGTTTATATCGTGCTAATAATTGCGCTGTCTTTTGCTTTTTGTTCATCAAACCATCGCTCCTACATCGATTGGCTAGTATTTATATCCTATCAGAATCCACACCTTTATTCTATCTTCAATCCTACAATATACATTTCACGCCCCATAAAAAACAAGCAAAGCATTTGTTCCTATACCTTTTAGCAAAGGTGGATGTCCGCAATGAGAAGCAGCTTTCACTCAAGAGTACAAGTGCAACATCTGTTGAACGAAAACGCAAAGCGCCCTTTTAAAAACGTAGAGATTGGAGCTTCACAACGGAGATAAAGGAAACACGGCGACGAAAGGAGTCGATGGCGTGACATCTCTAAAGTTTGGCGCTTGGAACTGGACATGGCTATTCTTGAATAAGAATGAACGCATGAAAAATGATATACTTTCTGGTGTATGAAATAATTAATTCGTACACAAAAAGTCCCATTGACTATGCTACGATTGAAATACTTAACCAAGTTTAATCAATCATCCACCAA
>NZ_JAFBFA010000018.1 GCF_016909015.1 Gracilibacillus alcaliphilus | reverse complement strand
TATTCCTTGACTTACCTAATGTTTTTAATATTAATCAATGAAAATTAGAGAAAAACAGCGATATTTTAAGAAAATGAAAGTATATTGAGGGAGGTGGGTGAAGATAATTTTTTAACAATTAAATGAACTGGAATGAAAGTAAGACCAACTACCATCATTTTAAGAAACAGTATCAGTATTTTGATTTTAAAAGGAGGAGGATAAAATAATTGTCTGTGCTCAAAGTGAATTATATTAGAGTGATAGAAACTTCAATACCCTATATATCAACCGGTTGACATATGTTTTTAAATAAATTAAAACCTTTATTTGGATGTAATACTATCTCTATTTTTAAAATTATCGCTGCCAAACTATTAACTAAAGAAGAAGTTAATATGCTATTTTCTTACTTTCTCACCTGTTTACATAATTAAATAATAGCGCTTTCTTTAGAGGGGAAGGAGTAAATTATTTATTCATAGTTTCTGATTATTTGAGTAAATAATTGAACCAAAACCAAATGAGTCTTTGAATAAAAGAACGGGATTTGTCATCACTAATAATTTCCGCATTTATTATATTTCAAAGTTATATTTTTACTGAAATATCCAAGGAGGGCAGGTATGAGTTCATCTAACGCACGATTTAACCATGATCCGCATTGGCAGCTTGAAAAGAAGAAAACAAATTTTCAGACAGCAAGAGAGAGTTTCTGGAAAAGCCGTCAACTTTATTTATTGCTGTTGCCAGCATTGATATATCTCATTGTCTTTCAATATATTCCTATGTATGGAGCTTTTTTAGCGTTTAAAGATTTTGATCCTTCTTTGGGGATTTTAGGCAGTCCGTGGGCAGGTATGAAATACTTCGAGATGTTTTTTGGAGGGCCGAATTTCGGCAGTTTATTAAGTAATACTTTGCTGTTAAGTATGTATTCATTGCTAATTGGTTTTCCGATTCCTATCATTTTTGCTCTTTTTCTTAACCAATTAAGACCGGGAGTAAAAAGATTTGTACAGACCGTTACCTATGCGCCGTTTTTTATTTCTATGGTGGTTTTGGTTTCCATGCTGGGAATTTTCCTGCAGCCGGAGACAGGGTTTATCAATAATATAATTGTGGCACTGGGCGGGGATCAGATTAACTTTATGGCAAGTGCAGAATGGTTTCGAACCGTGTTTATTACTTCTGGCATTTGGCAGACAATGGGCTTTAACGCCATTATTTATTTGGCGGCATTAAGTTCAGTAAGTCCGGAACTTCATGAATCTGCCATTGTGGATGGTGCGTCTAAGTTACGGCGAATATGGCACATTGATCTCCCGAGTATTTTGCCAACCATCATTATTCTGCTTATTTTAGCAGTCGGAAATTTGGCGACAGTGGACTGGCAAAAGGCATTATTAATGCAGCAAGGGATGAATCTAAGCACTTCTGAACTGATTCAAACTTATGTATATAAGGCTGGTGTAATTAATTCCAATTTCAGTTTTGGTACTGCTGTCGGGCTCTTTAACTCCGTCATAAATTTTGTTTTATTGATTGCCGTTAATTTTATCGCAAGAAAAACATCAGGTAACAGCTTATGGTAGGGGGTGAGGAAATGAAAACGATTGTGCAGAAGCTTTCAATGGGAGACCGATTATTTAATGTGATTAATATAACCGTTATGCTGTTAATTTGTCTGGTTGTATTATATCCGCTCTATTTTGTAGTTATTGCCTCTATCACGGATCCAAATATAGTCAATCGTGGCGGTATACTGCTGTATCCGAAGGAATTATATCTAGGCGGCTATGAAAAAATACTGGATTATGCACCAATATGGAGAGGATACGTAAATACCATTATTTATACAGTCTCTGGCACTACGCTTAATATTATGTTGACCATTTCTGCTGGATATGTACTTTCCCGCAAGGATTTATATGGGAAAAATGTGCTTATGTTTTTATTCGTATTTACCATGTTTTTTCAAGGAGGATTAATTCCTACTTATTTACTTGTTTCCAATTTAGGTATGATGAATACGGTTTGGGCGATGATCCTTCCTACTGCTGCTTCCGTTTTTAACATTATCTTAGCTAGGACATTTTTTCAATCTACCATTCCTAAGGAATTACATGAGGCAGCTATGATTGATGGATGTTCAGATCTTAAATTTTTCTTTAAAATAGTGATCCCTTTATCCAAAGTAATTGTAGCAGTAATGGTGCTATTCTATGGTGTTCAGCATTGGAATTCATTTTTTGAAGCATTGATTTATCTGGACAGTGAGAGCAGATATCCTTTGCAAATCGTATTGCGTAATTTAATTATTATGAATGAAGCCAGTTCGATATCTTCTGATCCGTTAAGCATGATAGAAAGGCAGAATCAAGCAGAACAAATGAAATATGGAATTATTGTGATTGCAAGCCTGCCAATGCTTGTTTTCTACCCATTTCTTCAGAAGTACTTTGCCAAAGGTGTGATGATTGGCTCTGTAAAAGGGTAATGTAATTCTTGGAAAGTATTTGCAACAGCATGTAAAGTCATTCGAATGATTGCATTCTATCTGTATGATCTATATCAAAATTGACTTTAGAGAGGTTGAATAAACGTGAAATGTAAAAAATCCCTTATATTAATGTTTACGTTAGTGGCATCCATCGTATTGATTACTGGCTGCAGCCTATGGAACGAATCTGCTGATAACCAAAGTGATGGAGGGTCAAGCAGCAACGGTAATTCTAACGGAGATACCTATGAAATAGTTCGCGGACAAGAGCCGCGTAATTTACCAATCGAGGACATGATTTTTTATCAAAACTTTATGGAAGAGGCACCTGATATCGATTTGACGTGGACAGAAATTGCTGATGTAGCTGTGGAGGAAAAAGTAAGTCTTATGTTGGCCAGTAACGATCTTCCAGATGCTTTTATGGACACATTGACCGAAAATCAGGTCATGAATAATACACAGCAGTTATTGCCCATCGAGGACTATATTAATCCAGATGTCATGCCGTATTTTTCAGAGGTGTTAGAAAAAAGACCAGAGTATCTTGGACAAATCACGGCTCCCGATGGACATATTTACAGTCTTCCTTATATCGAAGAAATGTATGGTTTAATTACAAGTCAAGGGGTTTTGCGTATTTATCAGCCATGGCTGGATGAATTAGGTCTTCCAATGCCTACTACTATTGATGAATATCGTGATACGTTGAAACAGTTTGTGGAAAATGATATGAACGGAAATGGCGAGGCGGACGAAATTGGCCTTGCGATGGCAAACCAAGAACAGGATTCTGGAATCGGTTCTTGGAGGAATAATACGGATTTTGGTAAATTCTTTGGACTTTGGGGACAGGCAGATCGAGGAGACAGCATGGCTCCTGATGAAAACGGAAACATAATCAGCACAGCGACTACAGAGGCATATAAAACAGGTATACAATATTTACATGAGATGTATCAAGAAGGTCTGATTGATCCGAACTTCATGACAACGGAACATACGGGATTACAGAGCAAGCTGCGTTCTGACGATGTGATTGTGGGTTCTGTTCTTTCATGGGGGCATCCAGTTGATCTGGCTGGGGAAGAAAGAGGCAGCGGTTATGTGCCAGTCCCTAATTTGCAAGGGCCGGGAGGGGAATTTGGAACCCGGGAGAACCTTTCTGAATTGCATAATCCGGCGGCTTTTGCAATGAGCAGAGAAGTGGAAAATCCCGAAAAATTATTGGAATGGGTCGATCTAATGTATAAACCGGAATGGTCCGTGCAAGCCAACTGGGGGCCACTAAGCTACTACTATGAAGAAAATGAAGATGGTGTAATGGTTCAAGGCGAAGTGCAGGATGGATTGGACAATCATGGTGAGATGCGTCATGTCCATACGATTGCCGATAATAATCCTTTAGCCGTACTGGATGAATATTGGGATGAGGTAGTAATGTATGAACCGGGAGCACAAAGAATCTTGGACGATATGTATGCCTCTGGCTATTTTGATGGACAACATGAGCAGCCTTATATTCCGAATACTCTATTATACGAACCAGAGGTCGCTGAACGAATGGCGATTATATCACCAATAGTTTATGGGTTGATTGATACAAAACGGCGAGAATGGATTGTAGAGGGCGGTGTAGAAGAAGAGTGGGATGATTATTTAGCAGAGTTAGAAAGATCCGGCTGGGATGAATTCATCGGCTATGTACAAGATGCCTATGATGATTACCTAGAAAATCAATAAGTACCTTGTCCGGCTTCGGCATTCCCTCAAGATGAGGTGTGCCGAAGTTGGTAAAATCCAAAGGTCATAAGCAGGGGAGGGGGATCTGCATATGAATATTCTGGAAAGCAGGCTGTATGGTTTCCTTGAAAAAATAGCTGATTTACTGCTGTTAAATTTGCTCTGGCTGATCATGTGTCTGCCTATCATCACTATCTTTCCTTCTACGGTGGCTATGTTTGGAGTTGTTCGTAATTGGGTTGCGAAGAAGGAAGGGAGAGGTGTATGTATCTCATTTTTTTCCTTGCTCAAAAAGAGTTTAAGACAAAGTATAGGGATTTCCATTCTATGGACAGCTATAGGTTTATTTTTGGTCTGGGATTCTTACCTGATACAATTAGGTTCATCATTATTTCATCAATTGCTGCTTATTATCCTGCTGTTCGTGTGGCTTTTTTATATATCAACAACGATTTATCTGTTTCCTGTTCTAGCTCATATAGAGTCCAATTGGAAAAGTCAGATTAAAAACTCTTTTACTATGGTGTTTGTTTCCCCTTTATTGACTTTTGCTCTGCTGGGGATAACCGTGATAAGTGTCTCTGTCATCTATGTTATGCCCATCTCGATCTTTATTATTGTAAGTACATGCGCATACATCATATATACTCTTTGTAACTATATATTTCAAAGGCAAGTTATCCAAGATTCTTCTGTTTCTTAGTTCTATAGATAAAACTTTAAGGGAGAGATACAGTATGAAATTATTTTACACAGCTGAAAATGCAAAAATTGGTGACGTTATTCCGTACTACAATCACAAAGACCAACAATTTGATTGTTTCTATCTAAAAAACTGGAACACTGATTATAACGGATCGGATATTGTGCATGGATGGCATCGGTTGACTACCTCTGATTTACTTCATTTTGAAGAACAGCCAAGCGGTATACAAGGTGGTACAGGATCTATCATAGAGGCAGACGGGATGTACCATATGTTCTATTGTACCTTTGAGCATAATCCGGAAAGGCAGTATACAAGACATGCCGTTAGTACAGATTATGAGAATTGGACAGACATACCAGAACATACATTTACCGCCGATGACGAGATCTATGCTTTGACAGACTGGCGCGATCCATTTGTTTTCTGGAATGAGGAAGAACAAAAATGGTGGATGTTGATGTCGGCCAGAGAAAAAGCACAAACAGAACGAAATGGCTGTGTCGGTCTTTGCACGTCAGATGACTTGGTGCGTTGGGATTACCGTCAACCCTTATATGCACCAGGCATACATCAATCTGCCCTTGAGTGTGCAGATCTCTTTAAGATAGGTGATTGGTATTATCTCGTGTACTCCAGCTATACAGATGGCTTTGCTACTTACTACCGCATGAGCCGTTCTCTCAACGGCCCATGGCTTCGCCCAGAGGTGGATACGTTTGATACACGTGCCTATTATGCCGCGAAGACGGCTAGCGATGGTAAAGATCACTATATCTTTGGCTGGAATCCTACACGACGTGAAAACATGTGGGGAATTAATCCTCCAACAGATATAGGTGCTGATTATCATACATGGGACTGGGGCGGTGCGATGGTCATTCATAAAATCGTCCAAAGAGCCGATGGCACCCTTGGGGTGACTGTACCAGAGGCTGTTGATTCTGTAATTCAAAACTCACAGCCTATTACCTTACATCCGTTAAACGGTGAATGGAAAGCAGATAATAATAAGGCAACAGTTCATTCAGAAGGGGGATATGCCAGCTTGTTAGGCAGTCAAATTCCTGACTTATGCTGTCTGGAGGTAACGATTCAATACAGTGGCAAACCTAGCCGTTTTGGGATTGCCCTGCAGGTAGATGAAGGATTTTCAGAAGGTTATCATCTGTGTTTTGAACCTTGGTATAATCGAGTTCAGATCCGTTCAGGCCTGCGAATGTTTGAAGATGGAGGTAAAATGTTTCCATATGCTGTGGAAATGGAGCGTCCGATTATCTTAGAGCCAGACACTCCTTATCATGTGAAAATTTTTATCGAAGATTCCGTAATGGTCATGTATATCAATGGGGAAACAGCTTTCAGCACGCGCTTATTTAACTATAAAGGGAGAAAATTTGGATTTTTTGTTTCAGATGGTGCAGCAGTATTTCGTTCGATACGTTTAATGACAGAGTAATCAAATATAGTGTTTAGGAAGGGTACAATGATGAAGCAGATATCCTTCTCTAAACACTTTTTTGTTGTTTTTTACTTCCAGGGAATGAAGGTTGCCTTCTGTACTTCACCCCTGCGTTTCTTGTTTTCATCTTTGAGGCTAGAATCATTTAACACTAAAGGTGAGCGGAAAGTTCTCCACAAATGTTTTATTCCGCTAGGAGCTTATCAGTCTAAAACCTAAGCTGGTGAAACAGAACAATAAAATATAAAATCGTAATGAAGTATAAAAGTTACACGTGAAACAATGTGCTAAAAGGTTATGGAAGCAGCGAGTTCACCATGTCAGTACGTCGCTATTTACTACGCAGACAGCTTATCATTATGTAAAGAGCCCAATATCAATCTTTTTCTGCTGGGGTTCTCTAAGGAATAGTATTAAAAAATATTTAAAAGCCACAATCCTGAAAAACACTATTTCCAATAGCGAGAAATTTATTTGAAGATATCTTTATATGCTGCTTGTCTTGGAGAATTATTTAACATCTATTTAATTATCTGACCAACCCAATAAATAAAAGAAAGATCTACTTACTCTACAGTCTGTACTTCCAATCCGATGTAAGCTTTCCAACTAAACATTGATAGGCACCTCCAATTAAGACAGCGTAGTATGCAACTTTTCCATTAATCAACCTCATCTCATCAATTTTTATGACTAATTGTTATGAACGTTATCAACTTCCTTTGGATAAAACGCAATAAAATAGTGAATATCATTTTCCCCTGTCATTCTATCTCAAAAGCCGTGAATAACAGCGATTTTCCCAGTTTTCTTTTCTACTCTATCCTATTTTAAAAATCTTAAATGAAATAAAATCAATTATAAAAAAGCGAATATAGTCCATTATAAACAGATTATTGTGAATTGGGTGTAAGCGAATTCTTTATTATGATAATAGTACATTACTAATAGACCAAATTCGCTCCCTTTATCTAACGTCTATAATAATGTCATCAAAAAATAATTGGAGGGGTTTTAAATGAAAACAAGATCGAATTGGTTCGTTTTTTTAATAGCAGGGGTGCTCATGCTGCTAGCCGCTTGCGGAAATGATGGAGATACAAAAACAGAAGGAGATTCAGTTACTTTAACAATGTGGAATAGATACCCAGAGTTAAATCAACCTTTCGAAGCTTTTATTGCTGGTTTTGAAGAAGAGCATTCAGATATAACCATTGAACTGCAAAACATTCCATTGGCCTCTAATACTGCGCAATACCAAACAGCAATCTCTGAGAACAGCTTACCAGATATTTTTACAACCCAGCCTAGTTTAGACGAATTAGTAGAATTGGATTTGGTGAAAGACTTAAATGAAATCTTCCCTGAGGAAGTAAAAGATGAATTTTTTCCTGGAACATGGTTTGAGGGTGGAACAACATTAAATGATAATGTTTATGTCTTACCAATGTTTTCACCTAATCATGGTGTAAATATGTTGTATTACAATAAAAATGTACTTGAAGAATATGGGATAGCCGAATCTGATATTCCACAAACATGGGATGAGATGATGACGGTAGGAAAACAGATAAATGAAGCTTCAAACGGTTCTGTATATGGCTTCATGTGGAGTAATGTAGATTGGGCAAACGCTGGCTTTGTTCACATGATGGCTACAGCAATATCTCCAAATACACCTTGGAAGTTCGATTTCAAAGAGGGTGAACCTAGTTTTGCAACAGAAGGTAACGTTGAGTCGATCGAATTCTTAAAGCAAATGTATGATGAAGGTGTCATGCACCCAATGAGTATAGAAGTAGATACCACCAAAGCAGAAGCAAATTTTGCTGCAGGAAAAGCTGCATTTTATATAAGTGGTAATTGGACTGGTACAAATTTAATTGAAGGCAGTGATTTTGAAGAATGGGGAGTAGTTGATTTACCTACACAAGATGGTAAACCTTGGTATTATATGAACGCTAGGCAGGCAGACGGTCTTATGGTAAATAATAATACCGAACATTGGGAAGAAGTAAAAGTGTTTTTAGAATATGCAAAAGAACACCTTTATAGCGAAGTCATTTTAGCAACAGGTACAACTCAACCAGCTAAGATGGATGTAGAAGGTGAATTACCATTTCCACAATTCGAAGATATACTTGATTTAATGACTGAACGGGCAATTCCAGTTCCAAAACCAACAGAGAGAACTCTGGAAATAGTGGATTTTGAGACGGAACTTTTTAGCCGCCTTGGCTGGAATGATATAGGCGAAGTCGCAGTGGGCTACATGACTGAAAGTATAGATGATATTGAAGTCGAGTTGAATAATTTAAATGAAGAAGCGAATGAAGTCTTTAATGAACTTTTAGAGGAATTTTCGGATGTCAGTAAAGAAACATATCAATTTCCTGATTGGGAACCATTTACTCCATATGAGGGAGCGGAATAGTAACTAATCATACTTTAAATAAGTAATGAGCACGATTTATATACAATTCGTGCTCATTACTCATAATAAAAGTATGGAGAGCTTGAAGAAAGGGCGTGAAATAGTGACAAAACAAAAACAAGTGACAAAAACAAAGCTTAGTAAGAGAACTAAACGTCGATATATATGGGCAATGATATTTTTGTTACCACAAACCATAGTGTTTCTGGGTTTATCGGCTTATCCCATTATAATGAGTTACGTATACTCTTTCTATAGGTGGTCTGGTATTGGTCCTCTAGAAAATTTTGTTAGTTTTGATAATTACATAAGACTTTTTGGAGATAGCAGGTTTTGGAATGCTTTTTTAAATACACTTTACTATGTAATAGGAACAACTGTCATTAGCGTGGGATTGGGGTTAATATTGGCTATCATTTTGAATGATGCAAGATTGTCAGGCAAAGGTTTCTATAGAACGATCTATTTTTTGCCGGTAGTAACCACTACAGCCATTATCGGGATTATAATGAGCAGTATATTTGGAATTGATGGATTAGTAAATGAGTTACTTCTTACATTAAAAATAATTAATTTACCGATACCATGGTTAACGGAGGGCTCTTTAGCTTTACTTGTATTAATTCTAGTAGGATCATGGAAAAGTCTAGGTATAAACATGGTTTATTGGTTAGCAGGTTTACAAGCAATACCAGGGGAATTATATGAATCTGCACAATTAGATGGAGCAGGGTTTTGGAAAACACTCCAACATATCACGTTGCCATTATTAAAACCTATGCTGGCCGTAATTGTTCTCCTTTCATTAGTAGGGGGCATGCATGTTTTTGATTTGGTGAAGACTTTAACAGATGGTGGTCCATATTATGCAACAGAAACATTAGATTTATATATTTATAACTACGCCTTCTCAGACGCACATGGTGGTTCTAGACCTATGATGGGATATGCTTCTGCAGCGGGGGTTCTTCTTGGTATTTTTACCTTTGCGATAAGCTTAGCCTTTGGCGGGGCAGGATTCTTAGGGGATATTAGAAGATACCGGAAAGAAAGGAAAAAAAGAAGAGAGGTGACACAATGATTACTAGTAAAACTGTTCGTGTAACAATTCATTTCTTTTTAGTTATCTTTGGATTAATCTGGATTTACCCATTTATATGGATGGTCTTTTCTTCATTTAAAACAAATAATGAATTATTGACTGCCGGGATTAATCCTATTCCTGAATCATTTAATTGGGATAACTATGTTAGAGCTTGGGATAGTGCAAACTTTTCAGGTTACTTTGTGAATACCGTTATATTAACGGTATCAACAGTAATTATAGTTGTATTTCTTTGTGCAATCACTGGATATGCATTGGGGCGAGTTAACTTTCCAGGTAGAAACATAGTTGTCATTTGTATAGCTGCGATTATGTTTATTCCTAAAGGTTATACTATTATCCCTTTGTTTAAGATTGTAAATCAACTGGGGCTGTCTAATAGTATGCTAGGGGTAATTTTAGCAGAATCATCTGGAGCCCATGTGTTATTTATTCTTATGTTTACTTCTTTTTTTGCAAAAATACCGAAAGAATTAGAAGAGGCAGCAGAAATAGATGGGGCAGGTTTTTTAAGGACGTTTACGAAAGTAATGTTGCCTTTGAGTGCACCAATGATTGCAACTACAGCTATCATGCAATTTATATGGACGTGGAGTTCCTTCTTAATCCCATTAGTATTAACATTAAACAAGCCAGAATTAAGAACACTTGCTGTAGGTATGGAATCTTTTGTAGGTAATTATGCTTCGGATTATGCTGGAATGGCTGCAGGTGCAAGTATATCACTAGTTCCCGTTATGATTGTATTTATCATCATGCAGAGATATTTTATAGAAGGTGTAGCAGGAGCGGTGAAATCTTAATAACATTATTTGGAGGGATTATTATGCGTGAATATAATATTAACGTTGGGAACGTAAAAAAAGAAATCTATTCTGCTTTGCCGAATTTAAAAGGAAAAAATAGAGATGGAAGTGAAATCAGCTTTACGAATTATTATATGGAGGTTGATGGGAAGCCGTTTTTTGGTATAAGTGGTGAATTTCACTTTAGCAGATACAACCATGAATTATGGGAAGATGAACTCATAAAAATGAAAATGGGAGGAATAAACATTGTTCCTACGTACGTTTTTTGGAATCACCATGAAGAAGTGGAAGGGAATTTTGAATGGGAAGGTGACAAAAACTTAAGGAGATTTATAGAGTTATGTAAAAAGCATAGTCTTAGCGTCATCATTAGAATTGGCCCTTTTGATCATGGAGAGGGGCGAAATGGCGGATTACCAGATTGGCTGTTTGGGCGGCCGTTTGAATTGCGTTCTAATGATGAGGGGTATTTATGCTATGTAAGAAGACTCTATAAAGAAATAGGCAAACAGGTACAAGGATTATTATTCAAAGATAACGGTCCTATTATTGGAACCCAATTAGAAAATGAATTTCAACATGCAGCAGCACCATGGGAGTTAACTACCGGTACAAGTAATGAATGGATACCAGGCGGCCGAGATGGCGAATCGCATATCCTGACATTAAAGCAAATCGCTAAAGATTCAGGTATCGATACACCTATCTATACAGCAACGGGATGGGGCGGGGCAATTGCGCCAGCAGATGAAGTATTACCATTATGGGGCGGATACGCATATTGGCCATGGATCTTCTATGGAGATGTAGAAGAACATCCTGCGACACCAAATTATATATTTAGAGACTACCATAATAACCAAGTACCTGAAACATTTGACTTTGAGCCAAGATATAAGCCTGAAAGCTTACCGTTTGCATGTGCAGAAATGATGGGTGGAATGACTGTTTTCTATAATTACCGTTTTATACTCCCTTTTGAGAGTGTCGATGCTTTAAGTTCGATAAAAGTAGCAGGAGGATGTAACTTCTTAGGATACTATGTTTATCATGGAGGATCGAACCCTAAAGGAAAGAAAACTCCATTTTTAAATGAAACAGTGACTCCGAAGATTTCCTATGATTATCAAGCACCTATAGGAGAGTATGGGCAAGTAAGGGAATCCTATCATAGATTAAAGCGCCAACACTTGTTTTATCAGCAGTATGCAGATAGTTTTTCCAAAACGAAAACAGTCCTAGCTCAAGATTTTAATAAGATGGACCCCAAAGATGTAGAGAATATAAGATACGCTGTGAGAGCTGATGGAAATTCAGGTTTTCTTTATATAAATAATTTTCAAGATCACACGGAAACAAAGGATCAAACCGATTTTTCTATCTCTGTTCAGCTTGAAGATGAAATGATTAAATATGATAATTTATCATTAGCAAAAGATGAAAATTGTATCTTACCGTTTAATTTTAATATGGGAGATATTTGCCTTAGTTACTCTACTACTCAATTAATAACAGATATTACAACAAAGGATAATGAAAAGGTTTACTTTTTTTATGCTCCAAAGGGAATGAGAAGTAGATATGTTTTTGATAATAAGAACATAAAGGAAGTACAAGTTACTCATGGAAACATGGAGAAAAAAGATAACAAGGTTATCATTCCGGCAGCTGAGGGTGATATGATAATTCTAGTCAGCAAAGATGGCGAAAAAATATACATTTGTACACTGACAGATCAACAGAGCATGAATTTTTGGAAAACGACCTTAAAAGGGGAAGAAACCATTCTCATAACCGAGGCAAATGTATTAGTAGATCATGATCAATTGAGGTTAGAAAGTAATAATTTAGAACAAGTAACATTAAAGTCCTTTCCATCATTAAGTGACAAGATTATGGTGAATCAAGAGGAGATTATAGGAAATGACCAAGGGTTATTTACAGAATATATTATCCCATCTAACCAAAAAGAAATAGAAATTGATGTAACCAAGATAAATGACTTCAAGGCAACTATTAAAATTGATACACAAGCATTTCAACATGCGAAAGAATTATTATTACAAATTGATTATGTAGGAGATATAGGATATGCATTTATTGATGGAGAGTTAATAAATGATAATTATAGTAATAATAATACATGGGAAATAGGTTTAAAAAGATTTCAAAAGGATATTTCAAATAAAGGAATGTATGTGTATATATCCCCATTAAAAGAAGGGGTTATAGTGAAAAGTGACTCTCCAATGGCAGCAAGGACTGAAATATCCAAAAAAAGTATTGCAGAAATAAAATCCATCAAAGTTATACCAGTATATGAATATAGTGTTACATATTAGTTCATAAGAGATTCGAGGAAGTTTATCCTCGAATCTCTCTTTTTACAATGGCGTTTAATAAAATAAGAATATTATAAAAAAAGATATTTATAATATATATTTTAACGTATTTTAAAATAAATAAAAATACGACTATAGTCCATCATTAACAGAATTTTGTTTATTGGCTGTCAGTATTGTAAGAGGTATCTTAGATATATAGTATAAATTCTTAAAAGGATGTGAAATCTTATGCTTAATAAACCACATGGGAATGTGAAAGTTTGGGAGGAAGAAAGAGATATACCGACTTATGAAGTGGGTACCCCTGATAAGAACCCAATGTTTCTTGAAAAACGTGTTTACCAAGGAAGTTCGGGACGAGTCTATCCACATGCAGTCATAGACAAAATTTATGACGAAAAAGTACAGAAAAATTACAACATGGTTATTTTAGAAAATGATTTTATCAAGGTTGAAATCATGCCAGAAATAGGAGGTAGAATTTATCGAGCTGTGGATAAAACAAATAACTACGATTTCGTATACTATAATCGGGTTATTAAGCCAGCATTAGTAGGGTTAACTGGACCTTGGATTTCAGGTGGGATTGAGTTTAATTGGCCTCAACATCACCGGCCTAATACATTCGGCCCAGTAAATTACCGTACCGAAGAGGAAAAAGACGGCAGTGCCGTTGTATGGGTCAGTGAAATAGACCGCATGTATGGTACAAAGGTAACCACAGGATTTAGACTTCATCCAAATAAAGCCTATATAGAGGTGGAAGCACAGTTTTACAATAGGACATCTGAACCTCAGACTTTTCTGTGGTGGGCAAATCCAGCAATCGCTGCAAATGATCATACTCAATCTGTGTTTCCTCCTGATGTAAATGCAGTGTTTGATCACGGTAAAAGAGATGTATCCAGATTCCCAATAGCAACTGGTACGTATTATAAAATGGATTATTCAGAAGGTGTAGATATATCCCGGTATAAAAATATCCCTGTACCAACTTCATATATGGCATATAAATCGGATTATAACTTTGTTGGCGGTTATGACAATAATATTGATGCAGGCTTACTGCATGTTGCTGATCATCATATTTCACCAGGGAAAAAACAATGGACTTGGGGAAATGGAGAATTTGGAAAGGCGTGGGATCGAAATCTGACAGATGAAGATGGCCCATACATTGAACTGATGACAGGTGTTTATACAGATAATCAACCTGATTTTACGTGGTTAAAACCATATGAAGAGAAGACCATCAAACAATATTTTATGCCGTATAAAAATATAGGGGTAGTGAAAAACTCCTCGATAGACGCAGCAGTTAATTTAGAAGTAGATGAAAATAAACGTGCAATAGTTCAGGTTTATACAACATCAGTTTTTGAAGGGATAAAAGTAGAATTAAAAGGAAAACAACGTTACTATCTGCAAGAAACGGTAAATTTGTCTCCATCAGAAACTTTCAAAACAGTTGTCATGCTTGATGAAACAGATAAAGAGCATAACCTGGAAGTAACGGTAAAAGATTCAAAAGGAAAAGTGCTTGTTTCTTACAAACCACAGCCACCTAAAATTGAAGAAATTCCAAATGCTGCAGAAGCTATGCGTGAGCCGGAAGATCTCAAAACCAATGAGGAGTTATATTTAGCGGGCTTACACTTAGAACAATATAGACACGCTACATTTGAACCAGAAGACTATTATCTAGAAGGTTTAAAGCGTGACAGTAAGGATATACGTATAAATGTAGCATATGGTAAATTGCTTTTGAGAAGAGGCTTATTTGAACAAAGTGAAATCCACTTTAGAAAAGCAATTCAGTCACTAACAGTACGAAATACAAATCCTTATGATAGTGAGGCTTTTTATCAATTAGGGATGACCTTGAAGTTTCAAAGGAAGTATAAGGAGGCTTTTACAGCATTTTATAAGGCTTGTTGGTCAGCAGATTGGCAAGATAGCGGTTATCTTGCGCTGGCGCAAATTGCTCATATGGAAGATAAACTTGTAGAAGCGTTAGCGTTTGTAAACAAATCATTAATTCGAAATGCTCACAATTTTCAAGCGAGACTTCTTAAGTCAGGTATTCTTCGTAAACTTCATAAATTTGAAGAAGCTGAAGCCTTTACTTTAGAGACACTAAGCCTAGATAAAATGGACTTCGGTGCATTAAATGAACTGTATCTCCTTTATAGAGACTCAGGAGAAAGGAAAAAGGCAGATCAAGCTATTGAAAAAGTAATTCTTGTGATGAGAGAAGATGTTCATAATTATTTGACACTAGCAGATGATTATCATAGCTCAGGTTCTATAGAAGAGGCAATTGATCTGTTAACGCGTATTGAGCCAAATCAATCGGAAGACGCATATCCAATGGTACAGTATGTATTAGCTTACTTCTATCGTTTGTCGGGACAGACCGACAAAGCAATGTTACATCAAATAGTTGGAAGTGAAGCAAAACCTGATTATTGCTTCCCAAACAGTCTCTTTGAATTGATTGTGTTACAGCAGGCAATTGCTGAAGATCCTATGGACAGCAAAGCATATTATTATTTAGGAAATCTCTTATACGATAAGAAAAGGCATAAAGAGGCCATTAACTATTGGGAAAAATCTGTTGCTTTAGACGATCGTTTTGCGACAGCTCATCGTAATTTATCATTAGGTTATTTTAATAAACTTGGTTTGAAGGAAGAGTCTCGCCAAGAGCTAGAAAAAGCATTTAACTGTAATCCAAAGGATGCACGTGTATTTTATGAGCTGGATCAGCTTTATAAAAAATTAAATGTAGCTCCGACTAAACGCCTGGAGAATTTAACAAAATATCTTGATTTAGTCCAAAAGAGAGACGATTTATACTTGGAATATATTACATTGCTTAATTCGATGGGTGAATATGATCAAGTATTAAACTTATTGAAAAACAGAAAATTCCACCCATGGGAAGGTGGCGAGGGCAAGATACCAGGCCAATATGTTGTTTCAAATGTAGAATTGGGGAAAATATGTATTGAAAATAAGGAGTATGATCAAGCTGTAGAATATTTACAACAAGCTTTACATTATCCTGAAAATCTAGGAGAAGGCAAACTAGCAGGAGCGCAAGAGAATAATGTATATTTTTATCTGGGTTGTGCCTATGAAGGTTTAAATAAAATGGATAAAGCTAAAGAGTGTTTTGAAGTTGCTTCAACTGGTTTGGATGAACCGACAAGTGTCATGTATTATAATGATCAGCCACCTGAGATGATTTATTATCAAGGGTTAGCTTGGTTAAAGTTAGCTAATCAAAAGGAAGCAAAACGTCGATTTAATAAGCTGATCGATTATGGAGAGGCACACTTTTATGATGTTGTAAAAATAGAATATTTTGCTGTATCTTTGCCAGATTTCTTAGTGTTTGAAGAGGATTTAAATCAAAAAAATAAAATTCATTGTCTGTTTATGATAGGGATCGGACAGTTAGGTATGCTAAATGTAAAAGAAGCACAAAGACGTTTTGAAGAAGTATTAGAAATGGACCCTAACCATCAAGGAGCGATGATTCATTTAGCATTGTGTAAGAAGAATGATAGATTGGTAAGTCTCTATTAATCAATTATACTAACCGCCAAACCTCGAATATTCTACTCGGGGTTTGGTGAGAAATTTGGAGTGATTAAGTTGATGAAAATAGATTTAAATGGAACTTGGAATTTTTCGTTGGATCTGAATAATGATCAGAACTGGATTCATAAAGACACTTCTTTACCTTCGGATATGATTCAGATCCCAGGTTCCATAGAGGAGCAAGGGTATGGACAGGCTTCTGCACACTTTCCAATTGGGACATGGAAAAAAGACAGAGAATATGAAGGTATAGCATGGTATGTAAAGGATATTGAATTATCAAAGGATATAAATGAAAGCGATTTATATTTAGATCTAAAAGGAGTTAGATGGGTTACCGAATTATGGATTGACGGTAATTATGTTGGAAAGGAAGATAGTCTATCAACCGTTCAACGTTATAACATTACACCTTTTGTTAAAATAGGAGGTAAACATCGATTTGTAATTAGAATCGATAATCAAATGCTTTTACCATTGCAAGAAAGCCATATTCATTCTTACCATACATCCACTTATTGGGGAGGCATAACAGGGGGAATTCAGATTATCAGCGAATTACCTCATACTATTCAAGATGTGAGAGTTCAAACTAAGGCAGAAGATAAATTTGTTCAGGTGGAGGTGAAGGTTGATCGAACAAACTGTCCAGACAGAAATAATTGGAGTATTAGGACCAATATCCTTGATCAGGACGGTGGGCTAGTTCAATCTAAAGAAGTGGATATCGCAGGTAAAAATGAGGCGTTACAGCTAACGAACTTTATTCAAATAAAATTGGATGACACAGCTAAAGTATGGTCTCCAGATGACCCGTACTTGTACCATGCAGAGGTCACACTTTTACATCATGGAAAACAGTATGACAAAAAAACCGTAAGATTTGGTTTAAGAACTATTTCTACTGACAAGAATCAAATTTTATTAAATGGCATTCCAATATTTTTAACAGGATATGTTGATTGTTGTATTTTTCCTAATACAGGTTATCCAGAATGGGATATAGAGCATTATCGTAAACAATTTCAAATCGTTAAAAGTTATGGTTTTAATCATGTGAGATTACATGGCTGGACCCCTCCAGAGCCTTTCTGGCAAGCAGCAGATGAAGCAGGGATGCTTGTACAAACAGAATTGCCACATTGGAGCAGACAATACACTAGAAGTAAAGATTTAGCACCTGAAGAAGTCCATTCATTTCTAACACAAGAGTTGAAACGAGTATTAACAGCATTGCAAAATCACCCTTCTTTTGTCATGTTATCAATGGGAAATGAATTGATAAGTGAAGAGGGCCATCCTCAGTTAAATGAACTAGTACAGTTAGCGAGACAACTGGATGCAAGTCGGATTTATACAGATAATACTGGTCATGGTCAATTACCTTCTCAAAGTCGTGAAGGTGACTTCTTCATACCAACACTCAATTGGCATCCACCATATAATATTGATCACGCTGCTACGTCAGATACAACTACCGATTATGGTGAGGTCACTCGATTAGAGAAAAGTCCAATCATTGCCCATGAACATGGACAGTTTACCATGTATGTACGACCCGAAGAGGAAAAGAAATATCAGGGTGTACTGAAACCTTATTGGTTAAAAACAATTACTGATACATTAGAGTCAAAAAAGATAAACAGTCGAACAAACGAATTTATTGAATCAACAGGCATTCACTTAGTTCGATCTTTAAAAGAAAATATGGAGAAGGCTCGAAGAACCCCTAATTTATCAGGCATTCAGTTGTTGGATATCCGTGATTTCCCTGGTCAAGGACATGCAACAGTGGGAATATTAGATGTATTCTGGGATTCAAAAAACGTGGTTGAACCAAAACAGTTCCGTCAATTTAATGAGCAAACTGTGTTATTAATGCGATCTAAAAAACGGACTTATTATAGTGATGAACAAATAGCAGTAAGTTTAGAATTATCACACTTTGGTCTGTCAGCGGATTCTGCTGACTTAGAATGGTCATTAAAGACAGAGGAAAAGATATGGAAAAAAGAAGGCGTTACGATCAAGAGGATTCCAGGAACAGGACTAATCAATTTATTAAACATTAGCGAGGAAATTTATACTAACAAGGCAGAAAAGATAACCCTTGAAGCTTCGATAACTATAAATGCAAAAACCTATACCAATGAATGGGATTTTTGGCTATTCCCACGCCAAGAGTTACCGGAAAATTGTGAACGAATTTGGACTAATATTCCCGAAGTACGATCCGCCTTATATGGTGTCCGTCTAGAGAATACAATCGGCCTAGATGAACTTAGTTTTAAAGCCGAAAAAGATGTCGAACTAGCTATAACGGATCAAATAGGGAGAGATATCTTGCAATTTCTTGTGGATGGTGGGAATGTGTGGTTAATGGCTAAGGAGGATGGTCAGCATGACGAGGTCTTAACTCGTTACTTACCAATATTTTGGAATTATTTATGGTTTCCGGAACAGACTGGTACAACAATGGGTATGCGCATCCATAAACACCCGATTTTTGATGAATTCCCACATGATGGCCATTCCGATTGGCAGTGGTATCATTTAGTTGATAGGATGATTGCACTTAATCTAGATTTAACGCCTAATGTGAAACCAATAATAGAGGTAATAGATAATTTTAATCGTGCGAAAAAATTGGCGTATGTTTATGAGGTGAACGTGGGTAAAGGAAGCCTTTTTGTATCAACACTTAATCTAACTGATCGAAAATTGATGAAGCATCCAGAATCTCATTTTCTCTTTTTCAAAATAATAGAGTACTTAAAAAGTAGTAAATTCCAACCGGAGATGTCGATTAGTATCGGTGAATTATTGAGTACCTTTAAAGTTAAGTCACTATTTAATCTAAGATATTAAAAATTTCATCATAACTCGTATGGAATATATTTGTGAAATTGAAAAAACCGAACTATGATTCGGCCTCACTTAGGTTAGGCTATGAATCGGTTCGGATTTTTCCTTCATAAACATTCTTTGTTTGAATCGGTTGTAAACAACCTTGGCAAATTGCAATTACTTACATTCAACGCTTTTCGGTAGATGTGGCTCCAAACGATGAAGGCAGTCTTGGTGAGAAATCAGACTTTCCTGTTCCGTTAATTTCCTTCTTAATGAATATATGGTACGTCATACTCAATACCACAAGGACCTCCATCAGGATTTGCTTCAAGATCCACTGTAGTCCCGTCAGCGCGAAATAGAGGTCGATAATGTGACGATATTCGTGTGGCTGAGCTATTAGCATAGTGACAAATAAAAGCCCGGCGGAAACGATCTTTTGTTTTGTTGCTGTATGAACCATGAATCAAATTCCCATTAAAAAAGAGCACATCGCCTCTATCCATCACAGCAGGAATTGCCTTATGTTCTTTAGGCGGTTTCACATAGTGGGTAGTAAACGACTCCTTGGAATCAGACAATTCAGGACATACGATATCATAATCACTCGTTTTAGGTACTACTAACAGTCCTCCATTCTCTTGATCAGTTGGATCAATCGCTGTCCAAGCGGCGATGCAGTTGCCTGGTTCAACCTTTAAGTAAAAGTTATCTTGATGAAGTGCCTGACCTCGTGCACCAGGTGGTTTATAATAGAACATGCTTTGGGCAGCTAATGGCTCTTCCTTATACAAATCAGCTAATACATCCATTACTGGAGGATGTAACATATATGCTTTGGCTGTCTCATTAAATCGGTGTGGGTGCATGACTCTGGGATATCGTTTAAGTGGATCGGTAATTTTTTTCTGAAAATCCGGTTCAAAGTGCCCTGGAATCACCTGATTGCTAATATCATCAAAAGTTTTATCAATGTCCGTCAGTTGCTTTTCTGTAAATAATCCCTTGACTATTAAATAACCTTCTGTTTCAAATTTTTTCTTTTGCTCATCGGTTAGTATTCGCTGCTTATACGTCATTTTATCTCCTCCTCGATCGTACTATTTATACATTTTCATTATATAGTTAGAATAGTGATTAGGAGAATGATTAATCTTGCTAACAATACATACGATTCTGCTGTTTTTAAATAATAGACTTGAATTCCATTTTTAGTAAAGCTAAGCTAAGAAGAATAGCATTACTATTTAAAAAGGGTGAGTAGCATGAAATTAGACCGTCCCTCAAACTATGATGGGTTAGCTTACGGAATAGTGATCGCTGGGCACTTTCACGAAAGTGATACCTATTCTGCTGTCCGCCCGGATGGCATGAACGACTGGCTTATTACATACACGTTAGATGGCGAGGGTTATTTTGAAACAGAAGACTGCAAACAGAGTGTAAAGGCTGGTAACATAACACTATTGAGGCCTGGAATCCCTCATCGTTATGGTACGAGTAAAGGCTGCAAATGGAATTTTATTTGGACTCACTTTACCCCCAGGCCTATGGAGGCGAGTTTACTCCCTTCTGAGGCTTTGACTATACGACAAATTGAACACCAAGTGACAAAGAAGCGTATCTACCATTCTTTTCTCCGAATTCTTGCTGACTTCAGGGAACGAGGAGATTATTGGCAGGAGCTTTGTTTGAATGCGCTACAGGAAATTTTATTAATAATAGCTAAGCAACAATATTGTCAAATGGATCCAAGAATAGAAGAAACCCTTTATCTACTTGCCCAGAGAATGAAAGAGACAGTGCGAGTTGAGGAGCTAGCCCACAGTGTTGGACTTTCCACTTCAAGACTGGCTCACCTTTTTAAAGAAAGTACTGGTGAATCTATCATAACCGCACTTAACCGTATTCGAATTAAACAAGCTGCTCTGCTTCTTGCTCATGCGAATAGGAACGCAAATGAAGCAGCCTATGATGTGGGGTTTCAAAATTATAATCACTTCACTCGACAGTTTCGTAAATATATGGGATTAACTCCAAGCGAATTCAGCCGAAATGTCCAGTCCAAAGAAAAATTCTAATTCAATGAGATTTCAAGAAGTGTAAGTGTTGTTATTATTACGGATAGAAATTTGAGAGTGTAAATATAACTTATTTAATGATGAGAAGGCTAACCCTAACCATTAATGCAGTATTTTTGTTGTCTTGATTTTAATGAATGACTCCATTGTATTGCTTTTCTGAGTATTTAAAAAGAGGATATTATTATTACTTATAACATAAGAATATTGTCCATTATAAAGAGAATATGCTGAATTGTTTATATAGTATCCCTCTTGTTATGCTTGGATACATAAAGTGAAACTTCGTTCAGTGGGGGTTTTTCATCCTCAGTGAACGTTAGTTGAACCAATCGGGCCGTTACTGGCTGTTGGATCCCCACTTAGAATGATGTATTCCCTTATTTCTTGAAGTGGAATCTTACAGTCAGTTACACTGCGATAAATTTTTATAAATGGAGGATAACCAATGTATAATCAAAATGTTCCATCCCATCTACCAGATAAATTAACAATTACTTTATGGGATTTTTGCTGGTATACCATGACTATGCCTGGGGAGCCCTTTGATGATTTAGATCGGGCATTTGCTGAAGCCGTAGAACGTGGCTATAACACCATTAGGATTTGTGCAATGCCAATGTTCATATTTAAGAACAGCAAATTAAGAGATGGAAAATTGAAATTTTCTAATTTGGGAGAAGGACTTGGGCACAGAACTCGTTGGTTTAATTGTCAAGGAGGTGCTGAATTAAATGCACTTGAACATCTTGAAAACCTCTTTAAGATGGCTCAAAAACATAATTGTTTTGTTATCCTTTCTTCTTGGGAATATCAGCAAAGTCCTGCATTTCTCGAAACAAATGAAATATATAAGGAACTAATGAGTATTCAACCAGAGGAACGCTTTCATGCTCTCGCAAATTCTATGATACAGTTAGTAACTCATCTTAAGCATAAAGGATTGGCAGATCGCATTGCTTATGCTGAACTGCACAACGAAGTAGAGTATGGAAAATTGACAGAAGTATTGAGAAATGAAAACTTTGGTGACCAAGAATTGACCAATCAAATTAATGAACAAACCTATAAAGGTATGCGATCATTTTTTGAAAACGCTATTACACAGTTTAAAGAGTTACACCCGGATATACTATTTACAATTGGTTATTCGTTAGCACGTCCGAAAGTAAGTTACTGGAATTATATTGCTGAGAATATGGATGTCGCACATTTCCATTTATACAATGATGGGGTTTTAAAAGCTTTATATGATGAAGTCTTTCAAGAGCCTTTTCCAAATCAAACTGCAAGATCTATGCTTAGAGAAGATGCACCTCCTTTTGAGAAATATAGTTTAGATGAAAAAGGTGGATGGAGATTTAAAGTTTTCCCAGTTAAAACAAGTAATTTTTATATGTTTGATTGGTGTGATCCTGTCAAGTGGGATCTTTGGCTTTATGAACATTATAGCGATCATCGAGAAGCGATGCGACTTGCTATTAGTCATAAATTTGATATGTACAGTGAATGGGCTCAAAAACGTAATCTACCTATGGTTATTGGAGAGGGGTACGTAGGATATACTCCGGCTGAAACGACATTTGAAGAAGGTCCTGTCGGGAAGGATATAGCAAAATTTGCAATTGAAAAAGCCTTGGATAAAGGAGCCTGGGGGATGGTTCTAAGTTCTATTTGTGCTCCTCATCACCATTTTTGGAATGATATTGAATGGCAGCAAAAAATGAATCGAAAAATTTTAGATTCGAATAAACTAGATAAGTAGAGATAAAAATTTACAGCTGTAAATCCTTTTATTTCCGGTGTCCAATAAGGTATGGGGTATTCGAAAGATAAAGCAGCTTGTTGAACTAGATATATTCTGTTTACCCCTTTTGCTTCTTTCGATATTCAGTTGGTGAGGAGCCCATTACTTTTTTAAATAATCTTGAAAAATAATAGGGATCTGTTACACCAAGAGAATTACAAATCTCCTTTATACTCATATCTGTTAAGTCTAACATTTGGCACGCACGTTTCATCTTCAGTCTAATAAAATAATCGATAGGAGGAAACCCGGTTTCCTGTTTGAAAATATAAATAACATGTTGCTTTGACAAGCCTAGAGATTTAGCCAAATCCGATAGCTTAATCGTGGTATGAAGCCGATCTGTCATATACTGTACAGCATTATCTAGATAATGCTCTCTTTTTTCTTCTCGTTTTGATTGTAAACTGGTAATTCCAATTGTACTCAAAAGAAAACGCATAGTTTGCGAAACTTGTATATGGTAGATTTGTGAATATGGTTTATCATTTAACATGTTATAGCATTGGTCAAATAGTTCTGTGAATTTAGTAAAGAAGTGGTTAGGAAACTGCAATGGCTCGCCATTTAAATCAAATGTCTTAATAAATGATGGAACATGCTCTCCACTTAAATGAAACCAATAAATACTCCAAGGATTATTATCCTCAGTACCATAACTATGAGGGGTATCAGCTGGTATTACTACTAAAGTATTTTTCTTAATCACCCGTTTTGGTTTCCGGTTTAATTCGATCCAACCTTCGCCGTTAGAGCAGTAAATAAAAATATGTGATTTTGCACCTGCTGGTCTTTCGCGAAAATGGTATTTAGCGTTTGGGAAAAAGCCTATGTCAGTCACAAATAAATCTTGTAGTAATTCATGATGAACTAGTTTCTCTTGAACATAGTCAGGCAAAACAAGTAATTTTTCTGAAATAAAACCATCTTTTTTTCTGATATTTCTTTCCATGTATAACTACCCCTTATTTATACTATATACATTAGCAAATTATAATTTCGAAAGAAAAAGAATAAGTTATATTACCTGTTAAGTTCATTATAGGTTCATCTTTTATAAAGTCAAGGACATACCTATAGCAGCATTGCATTGTATTTTAAGCAGCTGCAATAATATAAAGAGACAGCTGATTTGCTTGGAATCCGTAATGGTTTTATGTATATCAATGGGGAAACGGCTTTTAGCACGCGCTTATTTAACTATAAAGGGAGAAAATTTGGATTTTTTGTTTCAGATGGTGCAGCAGTATTTCGTTCGATACGTTTAATGACAGAGTAGTCAAATATAGTGTTTAGGAAGGGTATAATGATGAAGCAGATATCCTTCTCTAAACACCCCTGCATTTCTTATTTGCATCTTTTGGGATTGCAGTAATGACTCTGACGAAGATGACATAGAGGATACTGTATAGCTGCATCAGGAGTAGATCAGCAGGAAACAGAGGAAACAGACAATGCGGCAAGTGAAAAGGAGGAGCTTCAGTAGAATATATCGCTTCTGAAGATAGAAGAAAACGAGAAGTAAGAAGTTTTATAATCTTTTTTAGGAAAAACGGCCCCATAGTAGAAGAGAACTGTTTTTCAGTGGAAAAGAAGTAATTAATAATAAGTAATGTCCTGATTGGGAAATAGTGGCTAACACAAGTAATTTCTTGTATTAGCCAATTCAATAAATAGATATTTATTTCAGTAATTTACTGCAGCATATTTCGAGGGAAGAGATTGTATTAACTTAGTACATAAATAAAAAGGTTGATTTAAGCAGTTAAACACTTAAATCAACCTTTTTCTAATGTTCTCTTCTGGCAAAATCCACAAATCTGAACTTATCTGGACGATGTCTGGATTCGGTATATTGAAATAATGTCGCATCATCTAAATAAACGTAGTTTTTAATAACAACCACATTATAAAAGCCTTCCAGATCCAGCAGCTTGTGATCTTCTGCTGTTGGTTCTTCAACAATAATTTCTTTTTTTGCAAAGCTGATGATAAGACCTAATTGATTTTCAAGATAGTCGTAAATAGAAGCTTCTGCAATATCCTTAGAGATGTGTGGAACAGTTGTTGTTATTAAATAATCCTTGTCCAAAATGACGCGCTGCCCAGAGAAGGAACGGGTCCGGATAATTTCCCAAACCTCCTGATTATCTGCAAGCTTTAATTGCTTTTGGATAAAATCATTTGCGCTGACTTTTGTACATTGATGAACCGTTGTAATCGGCTTTTCTCCCATTTTATCAGCCAGTTCTTTAAAGCTGACCAGGCCGGATACTGGAAAATCGAATTTATTCCGTTCAATCACCGTGGACCCTTTGCCGCGGATTTTTTGAATGTATCCGTTTTGGGCAAGCAGATTTAAAGCTTTTCGAATCGTTTCTCGTGATGTCTGATACTGCTCAGCTAATTCATTTTCCGACGGAAGAAATTCGTTTTCTTTAAACGTTTCTTTTTCTATTTTTTTGACCATTTCCTGATAAATAATTAAATACTTATTTCGCATCGCAACTAACTCCATTTACTTCTTTAGATAATAAACAATAGACTCATATGGCCGCAGTGAAATCGTATCTGAAGCTAAAGATGGAGAACCTTCGTAATTAGATAACAAAATCTTGCTATCCTTACAATCACTGCGGATCGCTTCAGGTAAATTCAGCTCTGATTCTTTTGCATAAAAATTGTTTACTACTAATAGTTTTGTATCTTTATTTTCTCTTATATACGCAAAAATTGCAAAGTCATTGGGCAAAATCAGCTGATATTTTCCGTCTGTAATGACTTGATACTCTTTTCGTAGCTGAATTAGTCTTTGATAATGGTAATAAATAGATGTTTTATCAGCAATTGCTGCTTCTGCATTGATTTTCTGATAATTATCAGGAAGCCCGATCCAAGGATTTCCGTCCGTAAACCCGGCATTGGCTGTATTATTCCATTGCATTGGTGTACGAGCATTATCCCGGGATTTTTCCTGAAGAATTTCAATGATTACCCGGTCAGATAGACCCTCTGCCTTTTTTATTTTGTACATATTCAGCGATTCTACATCCCTGTACTGGCTAATATCATCAAAGCCGGCATTGGTCATTCCAATTTCTTCTCCCTGATAAATATAAGGAGTACCCTGCATCATATGAATCGTTGTTGCCAGCATTTTTGCCGATTCCTTGTGATAGATTGTGTCATCTCCAAATCGGGATACAATTCGCGGCTGATCATGATTACACCAGAATAACGCGTTCCAACCTCCGCCTTCCTGCATCCCTGTCTGCCAATCAGACATCAGCTGTTTGAGATAAAGAAAATCGAATGGTGCTTTTGTCCATTTTTCACCGTTTGGATAGTCGACCTTTAAATGATGAAAGTTAAAGGTCATATCCAGTTCTTCGCGTTCAGGATTAGAATACTTAATACAATCCTCCATAGAAGTAGAGGACATTTCTCCAACGGTAAACGTTTCACGACCTTTAAATACTTCCTGATTCATTTCGTGAAGAAATTCATGTACCCGTGGCCCATCTGTATAGAACTTACGTCCATCTCCCGGAGCGACACTGCCGTCATCATTTGGAAAATGCTGGTCCTTGGAAATTAAGTTGATAACATCTAAACGAAAGCCATCTACCCCTTTATCCAGCCAAAAATTCATCATTTGATAGACATCCTCACGAACTTTTTCATTTTCCCAGTTCAGATCAGCCTGGGTAACATCAAAGAGATGCAAATAGTAAGAACCAGTGGTTTCATCATATTCCCAGGCGTTGCCTCCAAATTTAGATTCCCAGTTTGTTGGCAATTCATCAGGATTGCCATCCTTCCAGATATAGTATTTTCGGTACGGATTATCCTTCGATTTTTTAGCTTCCTGAAACCATTTATGTTCAGTCGAGGTATGGTTAACAACAATATCCATAATAATTTTTAGACCGATATGGTGTGCTTTTTCCAGCATTTTTTCGAAATCTTCCATAGTTCCATAGTCCGGCTGGATTTTATAATAATCTGCAATATCATATCCATTATCATTTTGAGGGGAAACATAAATAGGGGTAAGCCAAACCACGTCGACCCCCAGCTCTTTGATATATTCCAATTTTTCCGTGATTCCGTTAATATCTCCCATTCCGTTACCAGTCGTATCGTTAAAGCTTTTCGGATAAATTTGATAAACGACGGATTTTTGCCACCATTTTTCTTGCATAATCAACCTCCTAAATACAGCTGCATTTCAAATACTTTTGACTCTATATGAATTAGAGGAGGGATAGGCTCCCTCCTTATTTTTACACTTTAAGAAAGTATAAAGATTTTAAGGACAAAAGTATAAGTGCAACTAGGGCAATCCTGCGCCTTTCAGGCCAGGCTTGTCGAGTTTTCTTTATTTACCTAAGCGCTTATATGCATCTACACCCATTTTTGTTTTGGATAGAACAATCGTTAAGATAAATGGGATTACCATAGCTGTAGCCATTGCTACAGTAAACATCAGCATATGTGGTAATTGAATAGATAAAATTCCAGGTATACCGCCGACACCGATTGAGTTAGCCATAACACCAGATCCGACAGATATAACTGCTGCAATAGCAGAGCCTGTCATACCGGCGATAAATGGGAACAAGTAGCGTAAATTAATCCCGAATAGTGCCGGTTCTGTAACTCCTAAATAACAGGAGATAGCTGCTGGGATAGATACCTGCTGCTCCTTCTTATCTTTCCGATTAAGATAAATCATTGCTACAACGGCAGATCCCTGTGCAATATTAGATAAAGCAATCATTGGCCAGAGATTTGTACCGTTAAATTCGCTCATTAATTGTAAGTCAATGGCATTTGTCATATGATGCAGGCCTGTAATAACGAGTGGTGCATAGGCAAATCCAAAGACAGCTGCAAACAGCCAGCCAAAGGCGGAAGTCAGTCCATCATATACAACTGTTGAAATCCATGAACCAATTGTCCAGCCGATTGGCCCGAGGATAACATGAGCCACTATAACTGCCGGAAGTAATGCAAAGAAAGGTACAAAGATCATCGATACCACTTGTGGAATAATTTTACGGAGCCATATTTCTAAATAAGCTAATACGAAACCTGCTAAAATTGCCGGGATAACCTGCGCTTGATAGCCAATCATCTCAATTTGGAAAAATCCAAAGTCCCAGACAGGTATTTCTGTTGCTTCTGCAACGCCATAAGCATTTAAAAGCTGTGGTGAAACAAGGGTAAGACCTAAAATAATTCCGAGTACTTGTGTTGTTCCCATCTTTCTGGAAATAGACCAGGTAATAGCAACAGGGAGGAAATGAAAGATAGCTTCAGCAATTAACCAGAGAAAATCGTATAATCCTGCCCAAAATTGAGAGGATGCAGCTAATGTCATAGTTCCATTTTCCAGCATTTCAATTTCACCAATTACATTTCGGAAACCTAAAATCAGACCTCCGACAACAAGCGCCGGGATAATCGGCGTAAAGATATCTGCTAAGTGTGCCATTAACCTCTGTATAAAATTCATATTTTGTTTAGCTGCTTCTTTGGCATCTTCCTTAGAAGTGTCGCCGACACCAGCAATACGCGTAAATTCATTATAAAAGGAAGCGACTTCATTTCCGACAATAACCTGGAATTGTCCAGCCTGTGTGAAGGTTCCTTTTACAATATCGATATCTTCAATGGCTTTTACATCTGCTTTTTCCGGGTCATTTAAGACAAATCGCATTCTGGTAGCACAATGCGTAACGACAGAGATGTTGTCACTTCCACCGACTTTTTCCAATAACTCTTTTGATGGAGCCGTATATTTACTCAATGTCTTTCCTCCTTTTTATATCTTGTATATACAAGTATTAACGTTTTCATTTTAACTTGTATATACAAGTTTGTCAATAAAAATTTTGTGTTATTTTTATGGGTCATTGTTATAATTGAACGAATAATATTTATTGAAAGACAGCCTGAGCGAAGAAGAGGAGAAGCATAGAAAGTTGTTGTAAATAGGAGGGATAATATGCGTGTAGACGAAGAATACCTGAAAGTAGTACGGAAAAGGTTTCAAAGTGTTAAAGAGCTTGGCAATAAAACAATGAACCAATTGGCAGAGGAGCATATTCATTGGAGGGCGAACAAGGAGTCCAATAGTATTGCTGTGATTGTAAAGCATTTAAGTGGCAATATGCTATCCAGATGGACAGATTTTTTAACAACAGATGGAGAGAAGCCGACCAGAAATCGTGATCAGGAATTTGAGGATACAATAAGGTCCATGCAGGAACTAAAAGAAGTATGGGAAAGTGGATGGAGTGTTCTTTTTCAAGCATTGGATGGGTTAGATGGAGCCGACTTATTAAAGACTATTTTGATCCGGGGTGAAAGTCACACGATATTGGATGCAATAGAAAGGCAGCTGGCACATTATGCTTATCATATTGGACAGATTGTCTATATTGGCAAACAGATAAAGGCAGCAGATTGGGAAACGCTTAGTATCCCTAAAGGAAAATCAGAAGTGTATTTAGAGCAGATGAGGAGAAAATATAATTGAGTTTAGTTGTTGGCAAAATAGAAGGTAATATTAGCTAGGATAATCAAGTACCTGAATTTTGATGATAAATTAATAGAAACGGGTCAAACCAGCAGACTGGCATATGTCCATTTTAATTTAAATACAGGTAGCATTGGAAAGTATCAGCTTGAAATGAAGTATTAGGGTATGGAATTTTTTCCCCCATAAATGAAAAGACTTGCCACTATATAACAAAGGCAAGTCACTTAAGTCTAAGATTCACATTCAACAGCAAATTGTAATGCGTCTATTGAATTGTCAGTACTTAAGAATTATTTTGAAATCCAAGTGCTTATTTAGAAAAACACCTGTTGTCGCTTATCTATTTCATTTATTCTTTCCCTGACATTATTCCTATTTTTCGGAGGGAGTTGTTGGGTAATGCATATTAGTCATTCTATATTAATCAAAACAGAGTGGAGTTTTTTAGAATCAGTAAGCCTGAACAGTGACTTGCGTTAAGAAAATAGTTGTTCCTTACTTCTATAAAAAGTAAAAATGTATAAGAAGCAGCAAATTGGCTGGATTGAATTCGATGTTCGAATAACTCAATCCAGCCAATTTTAGCTTTTAGTTGTTTGTAAGTGCCTCCAATAGATCCCCACCTCAACCTACCTTTTTCATCCTCTATATAAGGAAATCTAGACATCTGTTGCTGAATTTTTAAAATGGTATATATTGGTGCTAAATAGAAATGGCTTGTTTACAATAAAAACATATGTCGTTAATACTTTATTAATATTGGGGTGCTATATTTCTTAATAAGATGTCTATACAACTGAAGGGTGTAGATAAATAAAGTTATACAAAGGGGGCTTTGAATAAGATACTGCTGTAACCTAATTTTATTCAGAGGAGGAAGTATATTAAGAAATGGGAAACAGATTTAAAAAGACAGCAAAACCAATTCAAACGGCTTCAATTCCTAAAGTAAAAAATGCTAGAGAGAAAAGAAAAAAAATGATTAAAAGAGGTTTGCCAATCTATTTGATGCTTCTTCCTGGGGTCTTATATTTTTTAATCTTTAATTACGGTCCTTTAATTGGTTTAACAGTTGCTTTTATGGAATATGATCCGTTCCAAGGATTTTTGAATAGTGAGTGGGTAGGACTTGAACATTTCCGTAGGTTATTTGAAGAACGAATTTTTCTAGATTTGTTATCAAATACTTTAATTCTAGGAATCTACGATATTATTTTTTATTTCCCCGCTCCAATTATTTTAGCACTGTTGTTAAATGAGATTCGTTTACGGTGGTTCAAATCATCTGTCCAAACCATCTTATATACGCCGCATTTTGTTTCGTGGGTGGTTATCGTCGGTATTACCGCTGTGTTATTTTCAACTCAGACAGGAGCTGTCAATAATTTACTTGAAAATAATGGATATAACCGGATAGAACTTTTGACAGATTCACAGTATTTCCGGCCTTTATGGGTTATTCACAATATTTGGAATGGGATGGGCTGGGATGCCATTATATATTTAGCAGCAATGTCATCTGTGAATCCGGAGCTCTATCATGCTGCAAGAGTGGACGGTGCTTCGAGAATCCAAATGACGTGGCACATTACGTTACCTTCTATCATGTATGTAGTTATCATTATGCTGATTTTACGAATGGGAGGATTTATGGATTTAAGTTATACACATATTCTTTTATTACAGAATCCTTTAAATCTTAATGTTTCTGAAGTATTTGATACATACATCTATCGAGCAGGAATTCTTGGAGGTCAATTTGGCTACACAACAGCGGTTGGATTATTTAAATCAATGGTTGGATTAATATTAGTAATGGTGGCAAATACGATTGCAAAAAGAATGGGAAAAGAGGGGGTGTATTAATGAGCAAATTTAAGTTAAATGAAGATAAACTCTTTTCTTTCTTTGTTTACTTTCTTATAACTGTAATTACAATCCTTGTAGCGTTGCCATTAGTATACGTTCTAGGAGGTTCGCTTGCTCCAAGAAGTGAATTTGTCACAAGAAATTTCTTTCTTATACCTAAGGAAATCTCCTTGGATGCCTACAAATATCTTTTTAATAGTTCGGAATTTTTAAATGCATTAAAGAATTCCATCATTATTACAGGTATCGGTACATTTATTAATATGTTATTTACTACTTTAATGGCATATGGTCTCTCTAAAAGATGGCTGGTTGGGCGCAGTATAATTAATTTTATGGTATTGTTTACGATGCTATTTAGCGGGGGCATGATCCCGTTATACCTAATCGTCAATAATTTAGGTTTGCTGGATAGCTATTGGTCCATATGGTTAGTAGGTGCCATCTCTCCATTTTATTTAATTGTAATGAGAGGTTTGTTTGGCAATATTCCTGATGAACTGGAAGAAGCCGCCAAAATGGATGGATGCGGCGAATGGAGATTATTGTTTTCTATTGCCCTACCACTCGCAAGGCCAGCGATGGCAACATTTACTATTTTTTATATCGTTTCTCATTGGAATTCGTATTTTGATGCCATTTTGTATCTGCATGATCAAGATAAAATGCCGCTTCAAGTGTTGCTTCGTCGTCTAATTATTATGGAAGAAGACTTTTTTGACCCGCATATTGCTGATATTGCTTTTAGTCAAGCAGTTCCATTAGCTGCCATAATTATCACGATTGTGCCTTTGATAATTATCTTCCCGTTCTTTCAGAAGTACTTTAATAAAGGATTTTTACTAGGATCTGTAAAAGATTAAAGAATCGAATCACTAGAAAATTAAAATATGGAGGATGGTTATGAAAAAGTATACCTTATTTTTTTTCGTATCTGTATTGTTAATTGGATTTTTAGCGGCTTGTAATAATGAGAATACGCAAAATTCAAATGTGGCTGGAGAATCGAATGAAGAATTTGAACCATTCAATTTTGATGAACACATGACTATTTCTATGTTGACCACGGGTACTCCAATTGAATATGAAGACAATCCAATATTTGAATTGATTGAAGAAAAGTTTAATGTGACATTTGACATGCAGTACTATGATCGAGATGATTTTGATTCGTATGTAAATACATTGGCAGCAAGTAATAATTTGCCGGATATCTGGCGCTTTGGATACAATGATCCGCAGATGTATTCAAATTGGGCGGAAAAAGGAGTGTACTATGATGTCAAGCCATTATTAGAGTATCACCCAGATTTAGAAGCATCCATTCCAACATCAGCTTGGGAGGTGCTGAATCCTGTGGATCATTTTTATGGGATTCCGGAATATAGGTTAGCTACCAGAAATATGCTAGCGATTAGACAGGACTGGCTTGATAATTTAGATCTTGAAGTACCAGATACAATAGAAGATTTTTACAAAGTAGCTTATGCTTTCGCTCATGATGATCCGAATGGAACAGGAAAAAAAGATACCATAGGTTTCTCAGCAATTGGTTTGTTTTCTGATGAAGGAACTGCGTGGCGTGGCGGTGCATTTGGATTAGCAAGAGCATGGAAGGAATTTGATGGGGAACTAGTACCGTATCAAGCGCAATTAAAAGAGTTAGAAGATTATATCGGTTTTATGAGAAAAGCTTATGAAGATGATGTACTCGACAAAGACTTTATGCTGCATACGGATTGGAGAGATGCAAATACACGTTTGAGCGATGGCGTTGCTGGTATTGAGTATGTTAATCCGAACAGTGTTCACCGAAAAGAAGAAGTGGACATTAAAGAACATGATCCAGATGCAGAACTGACCTATATTGATCCGCCAGCAGGACCAAGCGGTGAACGGACTACGCCAACAAGGCCAGGTTATTTTAAAAAAGTAATTAATAGTAATGTGGGTGCAGCGAAAGCACATCGAATCTTGGCGATTTTGGAATGGAACGTGACGGAAGGCTATGAAATTACGCGTCATGGTTTGGAAGATATTCATTATACTATTCATGACGATGGTACAGTAGAGGAATTAGACGCATGGGAAGAACATCAACCTGCGGATATTGGTACGGCTCTATTGCGCGCATGGAATCCATTACATCGCTCTTATTGGTGGCTAGGTGATGAATTTGAAGAAACATTAGGTGAAAGATATGAATGGCTTGAAGAATTTACTTGGGAGGATGATAATCCCGGTTTAATTTCCGATACAGATATAAAAATAGGTGCGCAACTCGATGCAGAATTTGAGCAAATCCTAACAGAAGTTGTAGTTGGTCAGCGTGAAATGGAAGATGTAGAACTGGCGGTTAATACATGGAAAGAAAATGGAGGCAACGATATTATCGAAGAGATAAATGACGCATATAGTCAGTATAAGGAAGAACGTAACTAATATGACAACATAGGAGAGATAGAGATGAAAATGGATTTTCATACACACGCTAATTTAACAAAAAATGTTGATTTTAAGGTAGAAGAATTTATTGACAAAATAAATGAAGCTAGAGAAAGTGGACTCGATGCAATAGCTTTAACAGAGCATTTTAATACCAAGAACTTTAAGGATATCTACAAACAATTACATGCCCATTTTCCTTATAAAGGAGATTATTATGACGTTGATGGCTTTAAAGTGTTTACTGGTATTGAAATCGATATTAAAGAAGTAGGACATATTTTATTAGTTGGTAACCGTCGTGATATCTTGAAAGTATATGACGTTCTAATTCCGCATTTGCCAGATGATAATCATATTTCTTTTAAGAAATTATTAGATGTTGTAAGTAAGTTAGAACTGCTTAAAATTGGAGCGCATCCATTCAGATCAAAGACACCATTGCATCATATTGATTTTAACTTATTGAAACAACTCGATGCTTTGGATTTAAATGCGACAGATATTTATCGCCAGGGGATAACTGTAAGAGATGAAGTAGAAGAGTTAGCAGGGAATCTGGATTTACCTGTAATTGCAGGAAGTGATACACATCACCATTTACAGTATGGGAGTGTATATAACATTTTATTTGAGGAGCCTTCTACAGTACATGAAATAAAATTAATGATTAACGCAGGAAGCTATGAGGTGAAAATATCTCCATGCTTAAAAGAAAAAGTAAAAGCAGCCCGTCTAATAAAAAAAGTTTTAAAAAAGCAATTATGAAATCATATAAGTAGATAATCTAGCTTATGCAGCTGTTGCTCAATTAAATAATTGGGCAACAGTATTTTTGAAAAATGGGTATATAGAATTTAACATATATGAATTTTTATAAGGATAGTCATAGATAGATTAGGTATTTTCTATTAATCATTAAATAAAAGTAAAGTCATAATTAAGTATAAAAATCGTAGTGCCTGTCTTTGAATACGAAGGGAGGATATGATGATAAATAGATATTTAATTGTTACAGATTTAGATGGTTCGTTATTAAATGATGAACATAATATTTCAGAACCTGAAAATAGATCAAAGGGGGAGGCATTAAAAAAGTTAATAATACATTGTCATTATACAGACATGTATACTATAGGCTTTGGGAACAACTTAAATGATATTACCTTATTAGAAGAAGCACATATAGGCATTGCCGTAAAAAAACTAATCCTTATATAAAGAAATAGAGGTGAATTATATGAGAAAACCCACTTATGTGTTAATTAGCGAGAAATTAACGGAAGATATACAACAAGGGGTGTACAAATCAGGGGAAAAGTTACCTACAGAATATGTAATGGCCAAACACTTCAATGTAAGCCGGGAAACATTCCGTTCTGCAATAAAATTGCTTGAAAATCGTGGTGTGTTGGTAGTAAAACATGGAGTTGGTACATTCGTTACGAAGATGCTACCAACCATACCGAGTAGTTTGGAGACTTTATCTAAGATTTCTGATTTGATTAAATCAGCTGGCTTAAAAGAAGGAGAGCGAAAGGATTTTTCAAAAGTTGTTGATTGTGAACCGGAATGGGCAGAAAAATTAGAGATACCAATCGGAAAACCTGTTACAGTTCATCAAAGGATAAGAATGGCGAATAACGAACCTGTTGTATTGTCACAAAATATTATGGATAACTCTCTCATAGGGGATGCGTTTGAAAAGAAGGAATTGTATGGTTCTTTGACGGAGTTTCTAGAAAAAGAATGTAACATAAAAACATTAACTAGCGATAGTGAATTAATCGTACCACTTCATACGGATAAACTATGTCAAAAATTGCTTTTATATCCCGAAACCACTGTATTGTTAATGGAACAGCTGCATTATAATGAACTGAATGAACCTGTCATGTACAGCCGTGACTATTTTAGAAACGATGTATTTCAATTTAAATTAAGAAGAAAAAGAAAAGGAGTGGAATAGATCATCTCTTGAAGTAATGATTGTAAAAAGCGATTTTGAGGAGATGTGGAATGATGGCAGTAATTAATTGTACCTTCGTCATCGACTATTATGATGTACTTTAATGTTTAACAATAATCAGTTCTAGAATGGAAATATCGGTTTTTAATTTGGTATCTAAGCATCTTTACTGTTATTTATTGATTATTTAGAAAGACTAACTATATAAAGTCAAGCGAGAAATAAAAGAAATTGTTGCAGGGTTGAATAGAGATTTTACAAAGATGAGTGCACGCGAAATAAAAACTGAGAAAAGTTAAATTTTCGCAAGGCTATTGCCTAGTTTCATAGGCTTCATTCTTCTTGAGTATCGCATGAATGATATAGCACATTTTTCTAGCAACTGCTCCAACGTCAGTATGGTGATGCTTTCCTTCTGAACTTTTTTCCTCATAGAAACTTTTGAGGATGGGGCACCTTATTTGAGAAAACCCTTATTTAAGCTATTTTAATAGCTTCACACATGACCTACATATTTTGATCTCTTTTGTTAAATTATAAACAATTTAGAACCAAATTTAATAACGCTCCACTGGTTAAGTTAAATCAATGTAATTTTAATGTGTTCTCTTTGTAAATTCTACCTCAAAATATAGAGAAAATGATAACATAATCCCCGTATTAAGAATTAGGAGGATTATAATGAAACGACTAATATTTATATGTATCACTGCAATCTTATTTTTATCTGGTCTTACAACTAATGAAAAGATATCTGCCCAAATTGAGAGTGATGATTTGGAGGAGTCAACAGTTGAGGAATCAATAGTTGAAGAAGAGGCAACTGAAGAAGAATCGGTTAAGGAATCAACAGTTGAAGACGAAGCAACTGAAGAAGAATCGGTTAAGGAATCAACAGTTGAAGAAGAGGCAACTGAAGAAGGATCGGTTGAGGAATCAACAGTTGAAGACGAAGCGGCTGAAAAAGCACCAGTTGAGGAATCAATAGTAGAAGCAGAAGCAGCTGAAGAAATAACAGCTGCAGATGAAGAAGCAGATATTGAAAAACAATTTAAAGATGACGCTTTTTTACAAGCTATCAAAGAAAAAGTAAAAGCTAATGGGCATGATCAATTATCATATGCAGCTTTGAAAGAAATAAAAGAGTTAACAGATATAAGAGAATTAGGGATAGAAAGTATAGAGGGTGTTGAACTCTTGAAGGAACTAAAAGAATTGGAGCTGCGAGGTAACAATATCACTGATTTAACGCCATTATCAGAATTAGATAAGTTGGAAATACTGGATTTAAGAAATAATGCCATTACTTCCATAGAGGGTATTGAAACTTTAATCAACTTGAAAGAGCTAGATATTCGCGGGAATCATGTTATATCCCTGACGCCAGTAAAAAACTTGACAGCTCTCGAGGCTTTAGATTTCCGGGATAATAGTGTGTCAGATATTAGCGCTGTGGAGAACTTAGTTAACTTAATAGCGTTAAATGCAAGAAATAATGCTGTTGCTGATTTGGGTCCGATTGCAAAATTAATTGAATTGGAAGAATTAAATATGCATACCAATCAAATCAGCGATTTAACACCATTAGAAAATTTGACGAAAATAAAAAATTTAGTTCTAAGAAGAAACAAGATTTCAGATATATCTGTTTTAGAGAATTTAGTCTTGCTTGAGGATTTAAACATACGTGATAATAATATTACTGACCTTAGCCCATTAAGGAATTTAAATTACTTAACAGTTCGTTTAAACTTGCGTGATAACCCTATTACAGACTTTTCACCTGTGGCAAGTTATTATGACAAAATAGAAGATACAGATTTTGTCATTTCAGATGGGCCGGCGATTGATTTCGGTGATTTTAATCTATTAGACGGTACAGAAAGAATCGCTATGCTTCAGAAATATATTAAAGAATCGAATCAGCATATTTCCGATCATACGGTACGACAATCAAAGCTTGAGCAGCTATCTGCTAATCCTTTTGCTTTTTACAGAGGCACAGCTTCTCTCTTTTTCCTTGATGTAAAGAATCAGGTAGTAGATATACCTGAAAATTGGACAGTACTTAATCAAGGGGAAACCTGGATTACTGGTGATTTACATATAGAAAATCTCGGGTTTTATGGAAATAGAAATGGGGAAGCAATTTTTGAATTGAATGATTTTGATGAAGTAGCGATTGCACCTTTTTACTTTGACTTATTGAATTTTGGGACCGGGTTATACCTTCTAAACGATGCAGCACCAAATTTGCAATTGGATGCAGAAGGGATTACAGAGGTGGTCGAACAGTATGGAATGTATTATAGAGAAGCAATCGAGAATGTTGCAAATGGATCAATAAACATCCAAGAGCATTATTTCACTAAAGACAATTTAGACGGGTTTATTGGCGATTTTGCCAAAAAAGTAAGTGAAGAACCGCTTAATAATCAATTAGCTACATGGACAACGGTGAATGAGGACCGCATGTTTGACTTAACTAATAATCGTTTAGAAGCAGTGACAGATGAAGAAAACAAGGAGATTAAAGATAATTGGGATAGTTATCTCAGCAATATTGATGAAGACATCCTGACTGACGTAGGAAGTGGCTATTTTGAAATTAAAGATATTGCAAGAAGAGTAGATGCGGGTTTGGGGAGTTTAGGGTATGACCGCTACTATGTACTGATCGAAGGAAAAACAGATTCAGCAGCGGATGACATCATCTTAGATGTAAAGGCGCAAGGAGCATCAGCAGTGGAAGCTTCAGGTTTATTTACTGGGGATAGTTATCCTACAAATGCTAGCCGTACCATCAATGGAGTAAATGCGTTACTTAATTATCCCGATATCCACTGGGGGACATTAGAAACGGAAAATCAGTCTTATTTAGTTAAAGAAAGATCTCCTTATAAAGATGAAGTAGGACCGACTGATATAGGTGGGAAAGATGATTTAGATAATTATATAAAAGCTAGTGCAGAAGTAACAGCATATGCACATAGCCGAGCTGCTAGTCATATAGGGAATGATAACTTTGCAGCAAACTTATCTCAAGCATTCCAGGAACTTAATAATTTCGATAAAGACCTTGCTGAAGTTACTTTGAAATATTATGCACAAGTAAATAAAGATCATGAATTATACACTGCATTGTATAAGGATCAAGCATTTGAGGATATCAATGAAGATGAGAATAAAGATGATAGTGCTGGAGAAGAAGGACAGGGTGAGACCGGCAGCGATGAAGGCGAGAATAAAGATAACAAAAACAATGATGGAGATAATGCCATAGGAAATGATAATGAAAATAATACTGGCAATGGAGAAGAAGGACAGGGTGAGACCGGCAGCGATGAAGGCGAGAATAAAGATAACAAAAACAATGATGGAGATAATGAAAATAATACTGGCAATAGAGAAGAAGGGCAAGGTGAGATTGGCAGCAGTGAAGGCAAAAACAATGATAGCGGAAAAGAGGGTACCAAAAATAATTTAGCGTCCAGTGGGGATAAGAATAACGAAAAACAAGATAAAGAAGAACTTCTAATAACTTCTTCGGATAATCATAGTAATCTAAATAACGAAGAATTATTACCCGATACAGCTACCTCTATGTTTAACTATCTAATTCTAGGAATAGTTTTATTACTAACTGGTTCTACCGTATTTTGGATATACAAAAGAAAAAATACTGAGATATAATTAAACTGGATATCCATTATTTTCATAAATACCTAAAACTTTATTTAATGAGGAAATGCCCAATGTTTAGGAAGATAGCGTAAAAAATGCAGTGACGAAGAAACGACGTTCGAGGTGAACATTTGACTAACAAATAATTAAAAAAATGGTTCTGTTTAGGGATTTTAAGCAAACAGAACCATTTCCTTCTTGAGTATTTGTTTAGGTTCTACGATCTTTGCTTGTTTTTGCAATGAATTTAATATCACTTCCAATAACGGAAATCCAAATTCATTGTGTATTTTGGTAATAATGAACTTACTTCATATTAAAAATTATTTTGTGTGCTAGAAAAGCTATTGGTTACCAATAACCTTTCTAGCACATTAACTGTTATGATGTGATTTATCACATTCTTCAAAGTAATATATAAGAAACAAAGATTTTCACATTTTTGATTGTAATTGCTCCCTGATTATTAGAACCGCCAACCATTATCACCTAGTAAAGTCTATATTCCTTACCCAGCCCCTGACACTTTACCCCCTGTTCCATTGCCTAAATATCCTTTGGCAAGCCAAGCTTTCTAGAACTCCAATTCCATAACTCAACAGCACGTTCTTTATTGTATGATTCATCAGATGAGGGGATTTGTTTCGGACCATCCCAATATGCCCCGCTATTCATAGAGTCCATCATGATAAGGTTTGCCAGATCCTTCCCTGATTGTCTGGTTGAACGAATGCCAGGATGAACGAAACGCAGCATCGGCAGAATATTATTCCATATAAATCGTTGAAAAGGTTTATAATCTCTCGTCAAAGCAGAACCTTTACCAGGCATCATGCCAGGATTAAATGCTGCTGTTGAAATCGAGCGCTTTGCCTGCTGAATTCGATATGTTAATTCATAAGTAAAATACAAGTTACATAGCTTCGTTGTTGTATAACGTAGCTGTCCTTTTGATAAATCGGATAAATTACCTAAGAACTGATCGGAAGCAGCTGGATCTGCCAGTATACTAGGGCTTGTATAACGAGGAGACGGCATTCCTGTTTTCTTGCTTGGATCATGTGTATCACTGCTTACAATTATGATACGGCCTTGTTCTTCCACTTGATTAAGAAGCAGACGTACGAGTAAGAAATGCCCAAGATGATTCACTCCAAAAGTTGCTTCAACACCATCTTCTGTTTCTTGGGTTCCTTTAGCAAACCCAGCCCCGGCATTGCAGACAATTGCATACAGCGGAGGAACATCAGCCTCTATAAATTGCTCTGCAAAATGGTTAATGGAGGTTGTAGAGGACAAGTCTAATATCATCGCAGATATATTAGGATTATTCGTGCTTTGAATCAATGCACGAACTGCTTCCTCCCCTTTTTGCTGATTACGTGAAGCTATTACGACATGCCAGTCTGCTGAGGATTTTGCTATCACTTTTGCAGTTTCAAAGCCTAGTCCTGTATTCCCTCCTGTAATGATCATGGTTCTCGCTGCCTTTTTCATATTTATCTACCTTTCCAGTCTATTTTTAATAAACTAAACGATACAACATCGTATCGTAAATGTCAATAATTATACTGTACGTAGCTGTACACCTTAAAAATCATTTTTTTAAGCCGTTAATGATTAATTCAATACCGCTTTTAAGCGAGGTATCCAAGTCTCTAGATGGCGTTTTGAACAGCAAGAGATACGTTACATAACCAATTAATAGATCGGAAGCCAAATCGATATCAACACGATCACTCAACCCCTCCTCTTGCCGGAAGTAATCAATAATACTTGATATTTCTTTGGTCTTGGGCAAGGAATGCTTCTCCCAGAATGCTTCCGATATTTGAGAACTCCCGGACAAGGTTGACACAAGCACCGAGAGCATCTGCCTGCCTAATGGGTTATCCATCTGTCCAAAAAAACTTTCCGCCAATTCATATAAAGTTTCCTGAAGCGTATCTTGATAGGATGTGTTAAGCTCAGGTTTTATTTGTTCAAGTGCATCCACTACTAATGCTTCTTTATTCGTCCATCTCCGGTAAATAGAAGTTTTCCCGACTCCTGCATATTGAGCAATCATTTCTATACTTAATTTCTCGATGCCTACTTCGGTAAGCAGGATCAAGGTTGCATCCAAAATGTTACGGTGCACTGCTTCACTTCTTGGTCGGCCGCGATTTGTGCTGGAATCTTTTTTATGATTAGAATTCATGTTAATCCGTCCTTATTTATACTGATGTAATTATGAAAATGATTATAACATAAAGTTACTTGCGAAAAAATAAAGTTTGATTGGAAAGGAAAGGGATGCTTTAGATAAGAATTACAAGAAATTGATTCAAAATCATATAACGCAGATAGATAGAAAAAGTATGTAGTAGGGAGGGGAGATAATATGGGAAATTACAACTTTGAAAATGAGGAAGCTTTCATATCCTATGTTATAGACAATATATTGACTACGAAAGAAGCAATAGCCTATCTGGATATAAAAACAACAGAGTTTTTCCAGAGCGTTAAGCAAAGGGAAATTCAAGTGTATAAAATCAGTCGGAGAAGGTAAGGGGAAAGCTCAATTATTTCTAAAAAACGACTTAGAAGCTTATAAAAAATTGCTGGAAACAGATTTGAAAAAATATAATAAATCGATAACGAAAGATGATTAATAGGTAATAATATAATATACCTAAAAAAAAAGAGCTATCATTAATGCATATTATGCACTTCGATAGCTCCTTCTTTTTTTATAGAGCAACAGTTAATCAAGTGTAATGGAGGGTATGTTTGCTAAAATTCTGCAACTCTATGATTTAATATTGTAACTTATCTTATATTATGAGGTAAATTTTTTGTGTGAATACTTTATAAAGCCATAAACGTGTGTGTCTGTATTTTGAATTTCTCCGTTTTCAGTACGGTGAGAAATAAGTTCTCTATAAATATTTTATTCCGATAGGAGTTTATCAGTCTACAACTTAACAAATTATTTCCAACTAATCTCATTAAAAAACAGAAAATTAAATTATAAAATTGTAATGGAGTATAAAAGTTACACGTGAAACAATGTTCTTAATCACATTAAATAAACCAAATTTTGTTCAAAAAACATCAAATTTAAAATCAATCGTTGATCATCTAGTAATCCCATGAGACTGTTGCACGAAACAATATAAAATATTAATTAAGCATCCTCATTATTTAACATCACATCAATCCCTTTGAAAGTGTAATAAAGTGCGTTTTTCAAGGCTACTGCTTCCGCCTTATTTTGCTGGGCAACTTGTTGCAAGGGATTTCCAAACAGGTCAAAACTTTTTGCAATTTGGCCGCCTATGACAACTTTATTTGGCTGAAAAGATTGAATATAGGGCTCTAACATTTCAGCTAAATTATTTCCAAAAATCTCAAAAGTTTTCAGGGCTGAATCGTTCTTTTCTTTTGCAAGAAGTGAGATATCTTTCACCGTATTGTAGCGATGAATATCAATTCCTTTAGACGAAGCTAATTTGAGAATTCCCCTTATCGAAAAATAATCGTCTACGATGGATGTTTTATATGGAACTTGATATAAATAACCTTCTGGCGGAATGTCTTTTCTGTTTTTTAAAATGTTCCCTTGATCTAAAAAGGTTGATCCTAATCCTGTTCCAATGGTTAAACAGATTAGTTTCTCCGCTGGCAATTCTTCATTTACACCAATTCCAAATAGACGACAGTCATTCTCAAAACGAATGTTAATCTGATCATTTACTGGAAGCTGTGCAGCGAGTAACCTCCTGCGTATTTCTTCGCGAATATTCATTTCGTATAATGTCTCAAACTTTCCTACCCCTTTAACGTAACTAATCCCATTTTGATAATCAAAAGGTCCAGGAAAGGTAAATCCAATATTTAATTGGTTAATATTTTTTTTGTTGTGATCTCTTAGATATTGATAAACAAAGTTTTCGATGATTAGTTTAAAATTGTTAAGGATGGCATCCGCATCTAGATATGAATATGTGTTGTACTTCTTTATAGTTGAAGTAAGAATCTGATGATTGTCAATGACACACCCCTTCGTAAAAGTACCACCTACATCCAAGGCAAGCATTAAACGATTTGACATAATTTATTCACCTCTCCACTGATTTTTTTCATTGTTAGAAAGTATTTTTTAATCTGATTGCAATCTTGTTCTAAATTCTCCTGGAGGGATATCCATTACTTTTTTAAAGACACTTGAAAAATAATGAACCGTATCAAATCCCACTTTTTGAGCCACTATTTTAATAGGTAGATCAGTTGTAGCAAGTAATATAGCAGCTTTATTTATTTTTTCTGAACGTACATATTGTGTAAATGTGACATCGATATGTTGCGTAAATAGTCTGGAAAGATGACGGTGAGAAACGTGAAGGTGGTCTGCTACGTCACTTAACTTTAAATGTTTATCTAGATTATCATTGATAAATAATTTGGCATTATAAATAATCGCATTAGGTTCGAGAACTTTAGAATCTTTTAGGTCAATACTTTCGAACCCCATGATTTGTTGATAGAAATTTTGAATAATAATCGTAATGAGAGTACATGCCAAAGGTTTGACAATTTCTGGAGTAAATAGGCTTTGCTGATTACTTTGAATCAGCATTTCTTGCCATAACACCCCCGTATTAAATTGATTGTTTAATAAAAAATACTCGAAATGCTCTATATCTTCTATTCGATCGAAAAACTCCATTAATTCTTTTGTCTCTATTAACGAATAAGGTTCAAAAGTAAAAAATAACATGGTCAAATCCGATTTATCTTTTAGTTGACACGCTGCATTCGGTTTTAAAAGAAATAAATCTCCGGCGATGATAGGGTATTCTTGTTTGTTGAAAATAAAAGTTCCTTCGCCGTTTAAAATATAGTACACTTCATAGTGATTACTAAGGAAATCATGTTGTAAAAAAGCCCCGCCCCCCCAATGATGAAGGTATATATTCATTTTTTCACTTGTTACATAATGGATATGTTGATTTAGATAGTGATTTCCTTGATTTATGGTTGCGTTCTCAATAAGAATGTTCATAATTAACATTCATCCTTTTGGTTTTTATTAGTCTTCCAGTGGATACATAGAATTATAGTGACAAAATGATATTTAGCATGAGTAGCTTTTGCGAATAATATGCCATTTCAAAACATAAAAACCTCACAGATGATAGGATAGCAACTTTCTAATTAATGATAATATACTATCTTTCAAAAAATATTCAATTCACTTTTGGGTAATGTGTCCGATTTTTATAAATATGAGGCCTCAAATTACAAATACAAACTTTAATCAATACTATATATTTTTAGTAAGGTGGATGACATGATGAATAATTATTTTTTAGCATTTGACGTAGGTGGACAATTTATAAAGGGAGGTGCTTTCGATCATCAAGGTGAGTTTATAGATTCTTCTTTTTCTTATTATCCAGCTAAGAGCCGAAAGAGTGCCGATGTGATTTTAGAAAATCTAACCAATATAATCTGTAATCAAATTAATAGAATCTTAGATGAAAATTATTTTATTAAAGGAATAGGGTTTGCTTTTCCCGGCCCTTTTGATTACGAAAATGGCATTTGTTATGTGAAAGACGTTGATAAATTCAATTCTATCTATGGACTTAATATTCAAATGGAAATTTGGAAGCGCTTAATGAAAAAGAGAGTATTCAATCGAATTTCCCAAGATGCGATTTTCTTTTTCCAAAATAATGTAAGCATGTTTGCCATAGGGGAATGGAAAAATCAGGGGTTGGACAGCAAAGTCAACCGAGGTCTTTTCTTAACGGTAGGAAATGGTATAGGCTCAGCTTTTTTAGAGGATGGCAGAATTATTACAGATCGATATGATGTGCCTCCTAACGGTTGGATTTATAATCTAACATTTTATGACTCGATTATCGATGATTATATTTCTCATAGAGGAATCATGAGAATTGCCAGAGAAACCGAACTACCTGAAAACATAGATGAGATTATAGAAAAATATCAGTCAGGAGATAAGAGAGCAATTGAGTTATTTAACAGGTTTGGTTGCTATTTCAGTGAAGTACTCACCATGATAAATAAAGAATTTAAAGCAGAGGTCATTGTTATTGGTGGTGAGATAGCGAAAATAGTTAAATATTACGAAAATAGTTTAGTAGAAAATTTAGAAGATAACACGCCGCCAATCATGTGGAGTAGACAAACAGAACGGTGTACGTTTAAAGGATTATTTGAATATTACAAAAGATATTAGATTGCGTTCTTTATAAAAAATAAGTAGGTGTTTAATCCATACTAACCATGAAGGTTAATGGAATAAGAAAGGGGTTTGCTAAGATGAAGAAAAATCTATTTTTGTTATTTTTAGTGATTAGTATAAGCCTTCTTTTCGTCGCATGTGGAGGAAGTAGCGGGGGTAGTGGGAGCAGTACAAATGCTGTCGATTATTACTCAGACTTAGCTGATGATGGACCAATTGTAGAGCAAATATCCGAAGAAATGGAAGAAAAAATTGATTTATCAATAAAATTTACCGGTTATTCAGATGGTCAAGCTTATCAAACGGCTGTTTCACAATCTTTAGGGAAAGCAGATTCACCGGGAATTTTTAAATGGTGGAGTGGTTATCGCTTGAATAATTTAGCAGCCACTGGTGAAATTGCCGATTTAACAGACGAATGGGAAGATTACTATGTGGATGCAGGAATTAATCCAGAATTAGCCGAGGCTTTTACAGTAGATGGAAAAGTATATGGAGCACCATTATCTGTTTTATATAATGTTGTTTTCTATAATAAGAATGTTTTTGATGAGTATAATCTGTCTCCGCCAGAAACATTTGATGATTTCTTAGAGATTGCAGAAACGTTAAAAAATGAAGGCGTTATTCCATTGGCAGTTAAAAATGATGGCTGGGCTAGCTTTGTTTGGCTGCAATTATTCCTTGGTGCTTATGATCCGGATCTGTATACAGATTTAGTAGAAGGCAACGTGTCCTATGAGGACGATCAGGTTGTAGAGGCATTAAGCGTTTGGCAATCAATGATTGAAGCAGGATACTTTGGTGAACCGGTAAAAGCTGAAAACCAGACTAGACAGTTTGCCAAAGGCGATGCTGCAATGGCGTATGAACCACCGATTTTTATTAAAGGATTAGAAGATGATTATGGCATGGAAGCAAACGAAGATTACGGCATGTTTGTCATTCCTTCCATGGATGATTCCACTAAACCAGTTATTTTTTATGAAGCGTCTCCTCTTGTTGTTTCAGAAGCAAGTTCTCAAAAAGAGGACGCAAAAAAAGTATTGAGAGAAATAGAGACAAAAGACAGTTTTGAAATATATGCAAAAGAATCCAAAGCTGCTTTTGTAGAAGGTGTTAAAACTGGAAATGAAATTAGTGATGAAATTAATGAAGTGGCGAATAGTGATGATTATATTTTGAAATTACGTTATTACGAAGCAACACCCTCGAATATTGTAGATACCGCAACAGAAAATTTATGGGAATTTTTCTACAATCCAAGTGAAAAGAGTCTTCGAAATGCATTAGCAAATATTCAGAAAGTAGCAGATGAAGAGGAATTTTAAGTCTGACTGATGAAATTCATTTAAGGTTATGTCAAACAAGGTTTGTGAATGTTGAAGGCATAAAAAACGTTATCGCACTGGACTAGCACAACAATGGTTTATATGTAAGATGTCAGCAGAAAAATGTAACCGAGTTCAATAACTCTAAATCTTTGCAATAAGAAATTGTTCAAAAAGCCAGGCGAAAATGACGCATCGAATTTCTGCGTTGGCTTGAACTTTCGACGCACACGATGTGCTAGTATCGGTGTTGCAACACGATGTTGCGAACTTAACCGATGATGGTCCTTTTTATCAGACTTTTTGAACGCACATTATAAACCATTGTTTCGTGCGGTTTTTCGTTGGGTTCTATGTTTTCCAAAGAACTCCCGTGACCTTGTATATCCAGCCGTTATAGGTGACTGGTTGAATACTTGGTAAATCTCTATGGATTCTGTATATAAAGAACTTTTGACAAAACCTTGTTTAATACGAGGGAGGCATAAAAATGGAAATTGTAAAATCGAAACCTTCATCCAAACTTTCTACGAAAAGTAAAATAGAAAAAATAACACCATATCTATATTTAGTTCCTTCTGTGATATTGGTCGTTATTTTCTGTATATATTCTGATTTCTTCTCTTTAATTGTGAGCTTTACAGAGTGGGATGGACTAAATGAGATGAAGTTCATCGGATTTCAAAATTACATTACCATGTTTCAAGATCCCAATTTTTTATTATCATCTCTGAATACATTAATTTGGGTTGTTGGTACATTGCTCATCCCAGTCACCATTGCTTTAATTTTTGCGATTGCTATCACACATGTAAAAACACAATCATTTTTCAAAACTGTATTTTATTTACCAAATGCTCTGTCCCAAACCATTGCTGGTATTATTTTAACCACCATGCTAAGCACGTATGGTATACCGCATTTACTAGAAGTTATGGGTTTTGAAAGTTTAGCTAAAGATTGGCTCACCGTGCCGTATGTAAACACATTGATTATGGTCGTTTCTAGTGGATGGCAGGGAATAGGGTTGAACTTAATCTTGTTTATCGTTGGATTGAATCAGATTCCAAAAGAACCGATTGAAGCGGCAATCATGGAAGGTGCGAAAGGAATTAGATTATATACGAGAGTGGTTCTACCTTTATTAAAACCAATTATGCTTATCGTCTTACTTATGTCTTTGGTTAATAGCTTTAAGTCTTTTGATACCATTTGGGTGATGACAAATGGAGGTCCCTTCAGAACTTCGGAAACTTTGGCAGTAACCATGTATAAAGAAGCATTTGTGCATAATCAGCTAGGCTATGGTTCGGCAATTGCAATGCTGTTATCTGTCACTGTTTTAATCATTTCATGGTTTTTATTGCGCGATACTTTTAAAGGGGAGGAGTGAGGATACATTTATGAAATCCTATACGGAGAACAGTAGAAAAACGATTACCATATTACTCTCGCTTTTTGCTTTTTTATGGTTTCTCCCATTTATATATGTAGTGATAAACAGTGTGAAAACAAGAAAAGAATATAATTTGGGAGAGTTTTGGGACTTTCCAAAAGGTGTTTCTATTTTAGAAAATTATGAATATATCAATGACCGTATCGACTTTATGATGGGATTTATGAATAGTTTGTTATACGGTGCGATCGCAACGACATTAGCCATCTTATTTGCTTCCTTAGCAGCATACGCCATTTCAGCATTAAATATAAAAGGAAAGATGTTTTGGTTCATGTTGATTTATAGCGGAACAATTTTTCCATTTCAAATGTATATCATTCCTATCTTTCGAATGTATTCGAATGTTGATTTATATGATAGCAAAATCGGACTTTTAGCAGTTTACACAGCGCTGTGTATTCCTTTTTGTTTATTCGTATTAAGAAACTATTTTTATTCCATTCCTAAAGAATTAGTGGAGTCTGCAAAAATGGATGGTGCTTCTGATTTTAAAATTTACGTAAGTATCTTTATGAAAATGGCAAAGGCACCCATAGCTGCTTGTTTCTTATTTCAATTTACATGGGTATGGAACGACCTTCTTTTTGGTTTAACTCTTTCTAAGTCAGCAGAAGCAAGACCAATTATGAGTTCCTTGTCTTTACTAAGTGGAGCATCAGGAACAAATGATGTCCCTTCTGCTTTATTAGCGGCTATTCTTGCGTCCATACCAACCTTCTTTATATTTTTAGTTTTAAATAAAAGTTTCAATTATGGTTTTCCAACTACATCTAAATAAATAAGAAAGGACAGGGATAATTATGCAAAAGAAGATGAAAATTTATGTTGTTCATCATTCCCATACAGATATAGGTTATACAGAACGTCAGGAGAAGATAGAACGGTACCATGTTGATTTTATTAAGCAAGCCATTGATATTCTAAACCTTATTCATCAAGGGAAAGCCACAGAATGGGAAGGCTTCCGATGGACATGCGAGAATACGTGGCAAGTTGAAAATTTTATGAAGTCAGCCAATGAAGCATACAAGAATGATTTTAGAAAATATATACAAAGTGGAGAAATTGATATATCTGGTAATTATTTAAATATGACAGAACTCGTTGACCAAGAAGTGTTAAATAAAAAATTAGCAGCTGGTTTAGAGCTGGCTGAGTCTTTAGGATATAAACCAACTAGTGGCATGACAGCTGATATTAATGGCTATGCCTGGGGATATGCAGAATCATTGTATCAAAATGGAGTAGAAAATTTGTTTTCATGCATCCACCCACACCATGGCCTGTTCCCGCTTAATCAAAAGCAAACTCCGTTTTATTGGGAGTCGCCAGAAGGGAATAAAGTGTTAGTCTGGGTAGGAGAACACTATCATCTAGGAAATGAGTTGGGATTAGTTCCTAATGGCGGTACAAGTTATACCATACGCGATGAGCTGTCTTGGAAAATGCAATCTGAGCCTTTTCAAGTCGCAGAGAAAAGAATCTATAGGTATGTAGAAAATTTAATCGAAGAAGATTATCCATTCCACTTTGTTCCGATTATGGCTTCAGGAGTGATTAGTGACAATGCCCCTCCAAATGCAAGGATCATAGAATTTATTGATGCATGGAATGAGAAACATCGAGCGAATATAGAGCTAGAAATGGTAACGTTAAAAGAATTCTTTGATGTTTTACGTGAAAGCAATGCGGACATTCCAACTTACAAAGGAGATTGGAATGATTGGTGGGCAGATGGTGTAGGTTCTACTCCGCTTGGGGTCAAACAATTCCGAGAAGCTCAAAGAAAATATAGATTGAGCCAAAAGTTAGACCCTCAACAAAAGATAAGTGACACTAAGAAAATAGAACAATATGTAGACAACAGTTTGCGATACGCAGAGCATACTTGGGGCTATTCTACTTCCGTTTCTGAACCTTGGGATGGTCTGGTGAATAGCTTACAGCAAAGGAAAGCAGGTTATGCGACAAAAGCGGATGAAGCGATTTCTGAAAATTTAGATGTAATCTTAGCTGAAAAAGGAGAAGTATCTCTTATTCCCGATCGTCCCAAGAAGTTTAAAGTAATCAATCCACATGCAGAGCAAGTGACAGATACAGCAAGTGTATTTATTGGCCATTGGGAGAAATTTGATGATATGCAGTTAAAAGACGAAGAACTGAATACATTCTTGGAAGTAATAGATTCGGAAACAAAGGAAGTACTTCCGCATCAAATCGTTCCAACGGCAAGCAATGGATACAATTGTGAATTTCTGATTACGCTGGAATCGAAAGAAGAGAAAAACGTTGAGATTCGTCCAAAAGAAAATCCGACTTACTATACGATTAAAAATCATGCACATATTGGCGCAGAAGGCATTCAAGATATTCAGCCAGTAGATTCAGAAAGGCGTAAATGTCATGTGTCACCGCATTATCTAGAAACGTCGTATTACAAAATTGTGCTTGATGAAACAGTGGGAATTAAAAGTATAATAGACAAAAGCGATCATACGGAACTGATTCGAAGCGATTTGAAATATGCTCCTTTTATGGGGATTTACGAGCAAACAGAAATAAAAACAAGCCCAACGGAAGAAAGAAAAGTGATGGGAAGAAATAGAAAAAATATATCGACTAAAAGATATGCAGCAAGACTTAGTGACATACAAATACTCGAAACAGGGGATGTATATTCCTTAATTGAACTTTTTTATGTATTGGAAGGAACCAAACATTATTCTGTTCAATTAAAAATTTACAATGACTTACCAAAAATCTCCGTGAAATTAAAAATTCATAAAGAAAGCTATTGGGATCCTGAAAATTTATATGCACCTCTTCCATTTACAACGGGACAAGACGAACAATTGCATGTGGAGAAAACAGGAAGCATCGTTCGTCCGGGCATTGATCAGCTTCCTTATACAAATCAGGAATTCTATTTATTACAAGATGGATTAGCATATGTTGGACAACAAAAAGGTGTCGCTATTGCATTACGAGATGTTCCTTTAATTAGTATGGGGAATCTAGAACATCATGTCATTGAATTGTCAGAGTCAGAAAATCATGAAAAGAATCAAGAACCCGTCTACACTTGGATTATGAATAATTTTTGGGAAACCAATTTTAATGTGGATTTAGCAGGTTTCTATGAGTTTTCTTATCATATTGCGACGTCCAGTCGTTACAATAATGCGGAGGAGGCTATTAATGCCTGTCGGATTTTAAATGAGGGATTAATCGCCATTAATATTAGTGATGACTCAACGAATATTCAACAAAAAGGCAAGCGTCTTCCATAAGAGGTTGTTCAAAAAGTCCAACAAAATGACGCGTCGAATTTCTGCGTTGGCTTGCTTTTCCGCTACTCACGTATTAAAGGCATACGCTCCGTTCCTTGGAAAAGAAGATCGCTTTTTCTGCGTGCAAGACCGTCTCCTTGAAAAAGAAGGTCGCTTTTTCTGCGTGCAAGATCGTTTGCTCAAAGCTGCGCCGCCTTGAACTTTCGACGTATAGGACGTACTAGTATCGGTGTTGCAACACGATGTTGCCGGACTTAACCGATGATGGTCCTTTTTATCGAACTTTTTGAACACGCACTATAAGGATTGATCTTGTATAAAAGATGAGTAAAAAACTTGGGAGGGAAATGATGTTTCTCCCAAGTTCTTTCCATCATCAAATTGTTTTATCGCAGTGTAACGGCTGTAAGACTTCCACTTCAAGAAATAAGAGAACACCTCATTTTTAAGTTGGAGATCCAACAGCCAATAACGGACCGATTGTTGAACTAACGTTCAGTGGGGGATGGAAAAACCCCCTACTGAAACGAAGCTTCACTTTATTAATTTCATTTAAAGTAATGGGAGTGTGAAAGATTCGAATGACAACATTTGATAAATATCCTACAGTAATTGTTTCCGAGCATAAAGAAGATGTATGGCAAGGGGTTAAACCTATTGTACAACAGCTGAAAATGTTGGCTTTGGAACATAATTTTATTGCTATCGAGTGTTATCCGGGAGTGGATATAAAGAAACTATATCATGATATCATTCAACCCTTGCATGCGGATGAAACGATTTGTACCGATGATCTATTTTTTAATGATGATAAAATCACGGAAATGATAAAGAGTAATGTAACGGAAGATGATGTGTTTGGTACCTTTTCTCCGCATTCACTTGAGGAATTCCTGGATGATAAGAAAGTAAAAGCTGTCAAAGCGAAAATAAGGAACAATCAGAAGAAAAATATGATTGTTTATGGTATGGGAGCAAGCCTGATTGCAGAAGAAGGTTTACTTATTTATGCGGATATAACAAGATGGGAAATCCAACAAAGACTCCACCAAGGTATGTCTAATTGGAAAACAAATAATCAAGATGAGCCCATGTCGCGAAAGATTAAACGGGCTTATTTTTTTGAATGGCCCTTAGCCGACCGTCTCAAAAAATCATTGTTACATAAAGTTGATTTTTGGATTGACGGAAACGATACAAAAAATCTTAAATTGATTTCTCAGGAACAATATGCACAAGGGTTAACGCAAGTTGTTTCACAGCCATTTCGACTCGTTCCATTTTTTGCTCCAGGAATTTGGGGAGGAGAATGGATGAGAGAGAAATTCGACTTGGATAAAGAGGCAGTGAATTTTGCATGGAGTTTCAATGGAGTTCCTGCAGAGACTAGCCTCTATTTACAATATGGTGATTGCACTATTGAAATTCCAGCCAATAATGTGGTCTTTTATTATCCGACAGAATTATTAGGAAATAAAGTGTACGGACGCTTCGGCAGGGAGTTTCCGATCCGGTTTAATTTTTTAGACACTGTACAAGGTCAGAACCTCAGTTTACAAGTTCATCCAACTACAGAGTATATCCAAGAGGAATTTGGGGCGCATTATACACAAGATGAAAGTTACTATATCTTACACGCAGAGGAAGAGGCAGTTGTTTATTTAGGAGTGAAAGAAAATATAGATAAAGAAGAGATGATTAATGATTTAAAAGAGGCAGAGATAGGAAATAAACAGTTTGACGATGAGAAATTTATTCACCGTATGAGCATAAAAAAGCATGATCATTATTCGATTCCCGGAGGTACTATCCACTCGCAAGGAAAAAACTCTGTCGTGCTTGAGATCAGTTCAACACCAAATATCTATACATTTAAACTGTGGGACTGGGGAAGAGTCGATTTAGATGGAAAACCAAGACCGATACATTTACACCATGGTTTAAGTTCTCTCCAATGGACAAGAGATGAAAATTGGGTGAAAGAACATTTGTGCTCTCCTAATGAATTAATAGCTGAAGGAGAGGGATGGTATGAAGAGAAAACAGGCTTACATGAGTTAGAATTTATTGAAACGAGGCGACACTGGTTTTCAACCATTGTTTATCATGAAACACATGATAGTGTCAATGTGTTTAATTTGGTTGAAGGGGAAGAAGCTATTGTGGAAAGTATTAATGGTGAATTCGAGCCTTTTATTGTTCATTATGCCGAGACTTTTATTATACCTGAGCATATAAAGAAATATTCGATAAGACCCCATGGCCCTTCAGAGGGCAAAACAATTGCTACGATTAAAGCGTTTGTTAGGGTATAAAGGTTAAAAATAATCGTGAATCGGAAGGGTATCATTTGTGTTTTGAACCTTGGCATAATCGAGTTCAGACCCGTTCAGGTTTGAAGATGGCGGTAAAATGTTTCTATATGTTGTGGAATTGGAGCGGCCACTTATCTTAGAGCCAGACACTGCTTATCATGTAAAGATTCTTATCGAAAAGATTCCGTGATGGTTATGTATATCAATGGGGAAACAGCTTTTAGCACGCGATTATTTAATTATAAGGGAAGAAAGTTTGGATTCTTTGTTTCAGATGGTGCAGCAGCATTTAGTGCGATACGTTTATTGACAGAGTAGTCAAAAATAGTGTTTAGGAAGGGTATAATGAAGCAGATATCCTTCTCTAAACACTTTTTTACTTCCGAGAATTATTTAATGAAATAGCTGTTCCCTTGTTATGTTTATATACTCCATAATAGTTTCTATAAGCCCACTCGTAAGTATTAAACAGCCCCAACCCAGTTAATGAAACCAGATTACCATTCACTATCTCAGCCGCAAAGAAAATTTTTTAGAAATGCTGGAATGAAGCAAGTGAATGGATTCATACATGCTCCTCAAAAGTTACACGTGAAACAATTTGAGAGACAAGAGCGAAATCAGCCTATCGTGCTTATCTGTGAACACATATTTTTACCGTGGTGCGAGGGAGGGGAGACAGCACTTGGTTTAAGAAAGCAGGTTTTTGTCAGTATACTCCAACCAGTTCTCCATATACGAGGTCTTAACCCTCCGCAAGGAGAAATGATTCCATCACGAGGGGATCATACCAGATAAAATTCTCTTCGCTTTTATTGTTAGCTGAAGAGATCTTAATCCATCACCCATATTATTAAATCGTAGTCATCCGCTTATAGGCCCGTATATTCAAACCAGTCAAAATGGGCTTTGTTTTTACTGATTTCTCCATTAGAACTGGCATATAGTCCTATCTCTGTTCCTACAAATCCTCCTGCTGCCTCGGTGCTTAGAATTCTTCCGTCAACATTTTCTATTAGTGCCGAATAAGCAGAAGAGCTTGTTCCATAATAAAAGCAATAATCCTGTCCATATGCCTCTATTTTTAGATATAGGACATCTGTATCGATAGGAGCTTCCTGAATTATTTCTTCTTTCCCGGCAGTACATTTAATAAGGCGGATTACTTTTTCTAGCTTATTACTGGTATAGACAAACCGGTAATGATATTGATTACTTTGAAGCAATACGATTCCGGCAGCTTCGTTATCTGATAACGCTGAAAATTCCATATGTGCTGAAGCATTGAAGTTGATATGCTGTTGACGCCTTCCGACAAAACTTGGTGTATCAAGGTCTGTCAGTTTTTGTGGTCTTAATTTTAAAGTCAGGTAACCGGGCCGTTCCGATAAACTATAAAATTCTTCTTGAGGTGTGCGTAAAAAATTCCAATTAAAGTTCAGCTTGTCATCATCAAAGTGATCACATGAGGCCTCTGTAAGCTGTTTCGTTTTAGGAAGATTTGGCATTGAATAAGTCATCTCTAACTTGCCTGTTCCCGGGCTGAAAATGGGCCAATCATCTTCCCATTTGATCGGTACAAGAAATGTTTCCCTTCCAAGATTACGGTAGTAGCCGCCATATGTTCTGGAGGCGAGGCCAACTGCCCACCATTCATCATTTTGTGTTTTTACCATATCACAGTGACCTACATTGACTATTGGATATTCTTTTCCTAAATGACGATGGGTTAGAACAGGATTAGCTGGATTCCCGACATATGGCCCTTTAATATGCTCGCTTCTTGCGATAGAACAAGCATGATGATGCCCAGTGCCGCCTTCAGAGATCAATAAATAATAATAGCCGTCTTTCTTATACAAATGTGGTCCTTCTGGCCAAATGGCATCTCTTAATGCCCCTCGCCATAAACTAACTTCTTCACCAACTAATTGTTTGGAATCTAAATCCAGCTCTTGAAGCCATACCTCCCAATTCCCGCTATATTTTTCTCCCTCGGGGGCTGGTCTGGTGCCATGATAATAGACTTTGCCATCCTCATCAAAAAAAAGTGACGGATCAATGCCGGGTGCTTGTAAATAATAAGGGTCTGACCAAGGACCAGCGGGGTCCGTGGCCGTTACGAAGAAATTACCTCCATTTGCTATATTGGTTGTTATCATGTAAAAAACCCCATTACTATAACGAATCGTTGGTGCAAATATACCTTGTGACTGTTCTTGACCATCTAACGGCAGCTGTGCCGGCCGGTCTAACACATGTCCAATTTGTTTCCACTGTACTAAGTCTTTACTATGAAAAATAGGCACACCAGGATAGTAAGCGAAAGTGGATGTCACTAAATAATAATCTTGTTCTACTCTGCATATAGATGGATCGGGATAAAAGCCTGGTAAAATTGGATTTTGAAATGTCTTCATTTGTAAAACTCCTTTATTTATCATATTTGCACTAATACTTGTTCAGGCTAGCTGCATTTTATCTGAAAAATGGTTAACGTCAGTTCAATTCGCAGCGTCATTTCTTTGGAACTTTTTGAACACTCTCTTTAAGTCTCATCATGCTGTGTTCATGCAGCTAAAGCTATAGCAGTATCAAGCTAAGGAAGTAAAAGTTAATGAGAGAGCAGGTAGAGCTGCTATGAAAATAATGCATTCTATCAAATAGTTTAATCTTAGTTTAGACAACTAATGAACTAAGTGACGAAGAAGAAGTATTTTTTCTAAAAACGGAAGCGGTTACACCGGTGTGCGCTTTAAATTTTTTATAAAACCAGTCTAAGTCGGAAAAACCGACTTCTGCAGCAACTTGATATATTTTTAGATCCGTATGGGACAGTAAATACTTAGCCTTTTCCATGCGACGAATCAGGACATATTCAGGGAATGTCATATTCTCATAGGTTTTAAATTTTTGTCCTAAATAACAACAATTGTAATGGAGTTCGTCAGATATCTCTTTTAAGGTTATATGTCTGTTTAGAGAAGCCTCTACTTGCCTTTTCACTTCATCTATAATATCAGCTATATTTCTTTTGGGGGAGGTTTTGAGTGAATGACTTGGTTTAAGGTTAAAGTTTATTTTTTCCTTCTGCAGTATTTGCTTTAAAGACACCAAAGTTTTGGTGAATTCGACCAAGGTAATAGGGGCAGGTAAATAATCGATCACTTGAAGACGAATGCTTTCTCTAACAAACTGAAAATCTTTGCTTCCTCCAATCAGAAGAATAGGGATGCTACTTATGTTACGAATACTTTTACATACGTCTAATCCATGTACTTGCGAACCTTTTAAATTGATTAATATCATGTCATAATGCCTTTGTTTGCAAACAGATAATAATGCTGAAAAGGAATTTTCGAAAGTTTGCAAGGTAAAACCATGATGTTTCCAGTTAATTTTGTTGGCAAATGCCTCTCTCGATCTCTTGTCAAAATCGATTAGTAATACGTTGTACATAAAAACATCCTCCTTTATTTAACTTTTAATCTTGAGAGCACATACACAAAAAAAAGAGTATGTGCTCTTATTATAAGAAAATATAGGCGCAAAAGAATGTGCTTTTCTTTGTATTTCTCACATCTGTTGCTTATCTTCGGAAATCTCTAAAAGGAAGTGTCTGCTTTGAAAAGAAAGCCTATCCATTACCAATCCGAATCAGCCGCTCCATAAATATTTCCGAATCCTATGTTCTGCATATCCACAGGTTAAGGCCGCGGCTATGTTACTTGGCTGACAGGGAAGGATTAAGAGATTTGAAAAGCCATTACATTTTTTTGAGCCGTGTTCGAAGCAGTGTATGGTTGAGGCTGTTAGTCTGGCAATTTTAAAAATGGAATGTAACCGGTTAAAAACCTAAAGATTGGCAGGTTGTTGCCTAATTTACGAAATGCCATAATTAATGATGAAATAATTAAACAAAGATTATGGGAGGGAATTAGTATGAGAAATTGGTCTTTTATTTTTTTGTTACTGCTATTTCTTGTTTTAGCTGCCTGTAATGGTGAGGAAGCAGCTAATGAAACGGACGGTGTTGAGAATACGGACAGCAGTGAGACGTCAGGTGATGAGCAGGAAGAATCTGAAGAAGATGATGGAGTTATTCGGACACCAGAGATGGATTTTGATTTAGGCGGACGTACGATCAAGATTGTATCTTGGTGGGATATGACACCAGCAGAAGATAACCCTGATAGTATTGCTGTAAAGCAAAATCTGGATGAATTAAAAGAAAAGCATAATTTTGATGTCGAATATATTGCAATTGATTATGGAGAATATCAAGAACGTGTCACAGCTTCCTTGTTAGCCGGAGAACCGATTGGTGATATTGTTCGGTTAGGCAAAACATATACCGTTCCAACTTTAGTCCAGCAGGATCTTCTATGGCCGATAGATGAATACACAAAAAATGAAAACGCATTCAATCAAGTGGTAACGAATGAATTATACACCCATGAAGGACGCGGATATGGGTTTACAGAAGCACAAGGAAATTTAGTTCAAGGTATCTTTTATAACCGTACATTAATGAATGAGCTGGGTATCAAGCCTTTACAGGATTATGTGGATGAAGATAATTGGAGTTGGGATACATTCAAAGAGGTTATTCGATCAGCTAATTTAGATCGTAATAATGACGGTGATATGGATACATGGGGACTTGCAAATGGATCGGTGTTAGAACGGGCATTAGCTGCTAATAATACTTCCTTAACAGTAGATGATCAACAGAATTTAGATGACCCAGCAACATTGGAGGCGCTTAATTTTACTTCGGAGATTGCAACTGAGCAATTAAGCAGACCGACAGAAGGAGGAGATTGGACAGAACCTTCTCAATTCTTTAGACAAGGAAATACCTTAATGTATGCAGGAGCATTTCATGAATTCAATGGGTTTCAAAATGATATGCCTGAATATGACTTAGGTTTTGTTCCTTTTCCAAAAGGTCCAAATGCGGAAGAGTATTATTCTTATGAAGGTCTTTTCCAAGCGTTAACGATACCGAAAAGTGTGGATAATCCAGAACAGCTGCTTTATATTTGGGAAAAAATGCATGATATCGATTCTATTTATGATTATCCGGATCAAGCTGCTTACGAGTCATCTTTTACAAATGAAGAGGATATTGCTAATGCCAGAACGGTGGCAGAGAACATGCTTGTATTGGATCATTTCACCTTTCCAAGTTTTGAATATTATGAGTTTGAAGCAGAGATTCTGGAAGGTACATCTGTCTCAACTGTAGTTGAAACATACAAGAACCAATTACAATCAGCTATTGATGAAGTGTATGGGCAATAATCTGACGTACTAACAGATTCATTATTTAATTTGAGCTGAAGGAGGGGAAAATGTGTCCATCTTGAAAAAGAAGTATGTACGTTTCATTCTTATGTTGACGATACTTTTTTCTTCCATCATCTATCTATTCTATCCGGCTGCCACTGACCATCAATCAGTTTATCCAACAATGGCTGAGTTTGAAGCTGTGACAAACGAAGAGACAGAAGAAGGATATGAACATTATTTGAATAGTTTCTCTCATGCTGCAAAGCCAGATGAGGTGATTCGAATTCAAGCAGAAGATTTTTTGGAAGTAAAAGGTGATGGCTTTGAAGTGGTAGAGCAATTTAACGGACTAGAGGGAAAATCTTTGTATACACCTGAAGAAGGATCTGTAAGTTGGGAGGTTAAAGTGGAGCAGCCCGGTTTATACAATATCAAGGTGCATTATTTTCCAATGGAAGGTAAAAGTTCAGCAATTGAAAGAGAGCTGAGAATTAATGATGACATTCCATTCGATGGGGCGGAATTTATCTTGTTTGATCGTGTTTGGGATAATGAAAATGACGAGATCCAAAGAGATGACCGTGATAATGAATTAAGACCCCGTCAAGTGGAAAGTCCAATGTGGGTGGAAACAACCGTCAGAGATGGTGAAGGTTATTATAATGAACCTTATTTTTTTCACTTTGAGGAAGGAACCCAACAAATAACGTTTACTTCTAAACGCGAGCCGATGATGATTGATTATATTGAGCTGCATCAGCAAGCTGGGGTGTCTAGTTATCAGGAAATGAAAGAAACATATGAAGAAAACAACCTTCAGCCAACGAGTGGACAATATATAACCATTCAAGGAGAGCATGCCGATCGAAAATCCTCTCCTACTTTATTCCCGTTAACTGACCGCTCAAGTCCAACCTTACAACCCTATCATGTGTCTAAATTAAGAGTAAATACGATAGGAGGGGTAAATTGGAAACAGCCAGGGCAATGGCTGGAATGGGATTTTGAAGTGGAGGAAGAAGGTTTGTACCAAATTTCGCTAAAACGAAAGCAAGATCAGCTGCGAGGTATATATTCGACACGAAGTTTAACGATTAATGGCGAGCAGCCATTTCAGGAAATGAATAATCTTCGTTTTAATTATAATTTAGATTGGCAAATAGATACTTTAGGTGAAGAAGAACCATATCTCTTCCATTTAAAAGAAGGGACCAATACGATTCGTTTAAGCGTCTCACTGGGAGATGCTGCCCCGCTGTTAAGAACGATCGAATCAAGTGTGCTTGAATTAAATGAAATGTATCGAAAAATTTTAATGATCACCTCGAATACACCTGACCCGCTGCGAGACTATCAATTGGAACGCCGTATTCCCGATTTAATAGAAGTCTTTACCGAACAAGCGGAAACAATCAGAGATGTGGCGGAATATCTGGAGGAATCAACTGGGGAAAAAAGTGATAAAGTAGCTGTACTTCATTCTACTGTGCAGCAATTGGAGCTGATGATTGAGGCTCCTCATACGATTGCTCGAAGATTGGACAATTTTAAAATGAATGTTGGCGGATTAGGTACATGGATTCAAACCGTGCGTGAACAGCCATTAACACTTGATTATTTAATTGTTTCTTCACCTGATCAAGAATTACCAAGAGCAGAAGCAACACTGTTTGAAAGGGCAAAGCATGAAGCAGGAGCTTTCTTTGCTTCTTATACAGAGGATTATGACAGTATTGGAAATACCGAGGATGAGGGCGCTGTGACTGTTTGGATAACAACAGGGCGTGATCAAGCTCAAATTTTAAAAAGATTGATTGAAGATACCTTTACCCAAGAGACAAATATTGGTGTCAATTTGCGGCTTGTACCTCCTAATATATTGTTACCCGCTACATTATCGAACGAAGGTCCAGATGTTGCCTTGCAGATTGGTGAAGATGTCCCTGTTAATTATGCCATGAGGAGTGCGTCAGCCGATTTAACGGTTTTTGATGATTATGAAGAGGTAGCAGAACGCTTCAGAGAAAGTGCGATTGTGCCTTATCAATATGATGGCGGTGTCTATGCTTTGCCTGAAACGCAAATGTTTCCTGTTATGTTTTACCGGAAAGATATTTTGGAAGAATTAAATCTAACACCCCCAGAGACTTGGGAGGATGTGTATAGTATGATTTCCGTTTTGCAGCGGAATAATTTGGAGTTTTTTTTGCCGATCGATGATCCGATGGCAGAAGGGGACCCTGTGTTAGTTCCCAATGCAGCCTTTGCGATGCTGCTTTATCAAAATGAGGGAGAATTTTATCGTGATAATGATAAAGCCAGTGCATTAGATTCAGAGATTTCGATTGATGCTTTTAATCAATGGACGCAGTTTTACACCAACTATAAGTTCCCCTTAATGGCGGACTTCCCTAATCGTTTTAGAGTAGGGGAAATGCCGATTGGAATTGCGGATTATGCTACGTATAATATGCTGTCGGTTTTAGCGCCTGAGATCAGAGGGCTTTGGGAATTTACTGTTGTACCAGGTACGGAAATGCCAGACGGTACTATAAAGCATGATGTATCGAGCTTCACTACTGCTGCGATGCTGCTTGAAAATTCTAATAATAAAGACGATGCGTGGGAATTTCTGAAATGGTGGACAGAAACGGAGACCCAAATCTTGTTTGGACGAGAGATGGAAAGCTTACTAGGTGAAGCAGCTCGTTATCCAACAGCGAATATGGAAGCATTAGAGGAGCTGCCATGGCCTGTAGCGGATTATCAAAAGTTAGATACGCAATGGGAATGGGTACAAGGCATTCCGCAAATACCGGGCGGATATTTCACAGGAAGACATTTAGATAATGCCTTTAGAAGAGTAGTTAACGCTAATGAGAATCCCCGTGAAGCATTGTCAGATTACATTCGCTATATTAATGATGAAATAGAAGTGAAACGAAGGGAGTTTGATTTACCCTATTAATCTAAGAGAGGAGGGGGAAGATGGACGTACAGGAAGCAGAACAGCCCGTGAAGAAAGCCGCTCTTTCAAAAAAAGAATCAAAGCTATCCACATTAACAAGAGAGTTAAAGAAGGGCAAGCATTATTATATTTTGATGGCACCGTATATGATTATTTTCACGATGTTCACTGTTGTGCCCGTTGTCGTATCTTTTTTTCTTAGTTTTTTTTCTTTTAATATGCTGGAACTGCCGAAGTTTGTTGGCTGGGAAAACTATGCAAGGCTATTTCTAAGTGATGATATTTTTATGATTTCTCTGAAAAACACATTACTTTTTGCTGCGATAACTGGTCCAGTCAGTTATATTGCCTGTTTTATTTTTGCATGGATCATTAATGAATTAACTCCGAAAGTACGGGCGTTTATGACAGTTATATTCTATGCCCCGTCCATTTCGGGAAATGTGTTCTTTATTTGGCTGATCATCTTCTCAGGTGACACCTATGGGTACTTAAATGGTTTTCTTATGCAGACGGGTTTTCTGCTAGAACCTATACAATGGCTGCGGGATGAACAATATGTATTATGGGTCGTTATCTTAGTCCAATTGTGGTTAAGTTTAGGAACAAGTTTCTTAGCATTTATTGCAGGTTTACAGACAATTGACCGTTCACTTATTGAGGCAGGTGCCATGGACGGAATAAAAAACCGCTGGCAAGAATTATGGTTTATTACGCTGCCATCGATGAAACCACAGTTATTGTTTGGCGCTGTACTGCAAATAACGATGGCTTTTGCAGTGGCTGATATTTCCATGGCCTTAGCTGGATTCCCTAGTGTCAATTATGCAGCCCATACCGTTGTTACACATTTAATTGATTATGGAACGATCCGCTTTGAAATGGGGTACGCCTCAGCGATTGCTACTATCTTATTTATCTTAATGGTCAGTACGAACCTGTTAGTGCAGAAGTTAATTAGAGGGGTGGGAACTTAATGGCACTTTTTCAACACAGAAGAATCATTAAAAAAAGGTTAAATCGTTCCATTCCGGTGACCATCATGCTGTTTGCTTTTCTAATGCTATTTGGAATGTTTATGGCGATACCACTGGTTTATGCAATAAACAATGCTTTTAAACCGTTAGATGAGTTGTTTATTTTCCCGCCGCGTTTTTTTGTTAGAAATCCAACCTTGGAGAATTTCTTTGATTTAGTGGCTGTAATGGGTGATTCTTGGGTTCCGTTATCGAGATATTTTGCTAATACGATTATTATCACAGTATTTGGTACAGTGGGACATATTATATTTGCCTCCATGGCTGCTTATCCATTAGCAAAGTATAAATTTCCAGGTTCAAGGGTGATTTTTTCTATTGTTGTGTTATCGTTGATGTTTTCTCCGCATGTAACAGCCATTCCTAACTACATCGTGATGTCGCAATTAGGATGGATTGATACACATGCGTCATTAATTATTCCAGCAATGGCTTTTCCCTTGGGTTTATTCTTAATGAAACAATTTATGGAACAACTGCCGGATGCGATGCTGGAAGCCGCTAAAATCGATGGGGCTAGTGAATACAGAATCTTTTGGACGATCGTGATGCCTAATGTAAAACCAGCTTGGTTAACGCTATTAATCCTGCAATTCCCAGTACTTTGGGGAACAAATGGCGGAGACTTTGTATACAGTGAAGAGTTAAAAACACTAAACTATGCCTTAGAACAGATTACATTAGGAGGAATTGCCCGAGCAGGAGTTGGTGCAGCTGTAGCATTAATTCTAATGATTGTTCCGATTACATTATTTGTTATCTCCCAAAGTAAAGTGATTCAAACGATGTCAACTTCTGGTATGAAGGATTAGAAAGGAGGCTAAATAAGTTGTGATTACGATCTGTAGAATAGCCACTTCGCTTTTTGCCGGTGTACTGGCCGCAGTAATAATGATAACTGCGGAAGCTGGTTTGGTACATGCGAAGAGCGATGGAGCACCCTCCTATAATTATTCATTTTGGGAAGAGTCTGTTCCTGCACCGGCTGCTTATCATCCAACAAGGTTAGTGGATGGGGAAAGCTTAGGGATCGGTGCATTCAAAGAACCGAATGATTTACATGTAACAAAGGATTTGGACGTTTATATTTTGGATTCAGGTAATAATCGTGTCGTTCATTTGGATGAAAATATGCAAATAATACGCGAATTTGATTCATTTCGATTGGATGGCCAATTAAGTCAGTTTGTTAACCCGCAAGGTATTTTTGTCAATGACGAGCAAGATATTTTCATTGCAGATACAGGTAATCGGCGAGTGGTTCATTTAGATAATCAATTAGAGCTAGTGAAAATAATTGATGAACCAGAGTCAGAATTGATAGATGATAACTTTACTTTTATCCCTGTTAAAGTCGTTACGGATTTTGCTGATCGCGTCTTTGTGATGGCAGAGGGTGTATTTGATGGATTTATGGAATTTAATGTAGAAGGAGATTTTACAACATTTATTGGGGCAAATCGTGTAAAGGTGGATCCCGTTGAATATTTATGGAAGCGCTTTGCTACACGCGAGCAAAGAAGTCAAATGGTCATGTATACTCCGACAGAATTAACCAGTTTAGACATTGATGAACAAGGTTTTATATTTGCTACTAACATGGATAGTTCGGAAGCAGTTATCAAAAAATTGAATGCAAGAGGAGACGATATTCTAAGAAGGGAAGGTTATTTCAGTCCGATTGGCGATGTTCTGTATACCAGAAGTGGAGGCGCCTCTCAATTGATAGATATCAGTGTAGCGGATAACGAAATTTACTCTGTCCTTGATTCTAAACGCGGCCGAATTTTTACCTATAACGGGGATGGTCATCTGATGTATATCTTCGGAGGACTGGGAAATAAGATCGGGGAGTTTCATACACCTGTGGCTATTGATAGAAGTGGCGACGAATTTATTGTACTAGACCGCGAATTGGCTGAATTTACTGTATTTACAGCAACAGAATATGGTCAAACTTTAAATGAAGCAGTTCGCAGTTATGAAACAGGTGATGAAGAACAAGCGCATCAACTTTTTCAAGAAGCAGTTGATATGAATGCCAATCTGGAGTTTGCTTATACGGGAATAGGTAAGGCGTTATTGCGGCAAGATGAATATAAAAATGCCCTGCACTATTTTGAAAGAAGTCTGGATCAATCTAATTATTCCAAAGCCTACTTGCTTTATCGCAACCACGCATTACGTGATAATTTCTCACTTATCATGACAGGCTTGATAGCAGTTACAGCAGGTGTGCTGGTTTTGATCTATTACAGAAGAAAATCTAAACGAAAAAGGGGTGTTACCATTTGAACAGTGAGATAATTAAATACCCTTTTTATGTAACGGTTCACCCGTTTAATGGTTTTTGGGAACTGAAGTATGAGCATAGTAAACGGATCAATCTGATCATTTCTTTTATTATATTATTTTTGCTTATTATGACAAATACCTTAAGCAGTCAATACAGCGGCTTTGTTGTTAATTTATATAATCCAGAAGAGATGAATAGTTTAATGGAAGTGGTCACTGTTATCGTGCCTGTTATGTTTTGGTGTGTAGCCAATTGGTCCTTAACCACATTATTAGATGGTGAAGGGAAGTTTGCAGAAATATTTATTGCCACTTGTTATGCACTCACTCCATTAATACTGATTAATCTCCCGTGGGTGTTTCTTAGTAATTTTATTTCCTTGCAAGAAGCTACATTTTATTATTTATCACAAAGTTTAGCAGTAATTTGGTTTATCTTCCTGTTGTTTATTGGAAATATGACGGTACAGCAGTTTACCCCATCGAAAACCGTGTTAACAATCCTGTTAACTTTAGTCGCTATGGGTTTCATCGCGTTTTTATGTCTCTTATTTTTTAGTTTGATACAGCAAATTATCGCGTTCTTGACAGTCATTTATCAGGAAATAGTTTTTAGATACTAAGGGAAGGAGTGTAGTAGAATGACAAAAGCCGAGATAATTCGCCTATTTACATTCTTTCTTGTCGCTGTGATATTGGCAGGTTGTTCTGAATCAGCGGTAACGAATGAAGGACAGAGTCCGGATGCTGCTGATATAGAAGTTATTCAAAAGGAGCACTTACAGTCCGTTTTTGAAGATAGTCGTTTAGCTGGGTTTAAAGGAATAACAGAAAACGAACATTTACAGTTATTCATTGATGATCAAACAGGGAATGTAGCCGTATTAAATAAAGCGAGTGATGAAATTTGGTATAGTAACCCGCCTAGCCGAGATCAGGATACGATTGCGTCTGGAGTTAACAAAGATTTATTGAGTTCACAATTGCAGATCCAATTTTTCAATAACTTTGGTCAAGAAAGCTCTATTAATACGTATTCTGACAGCATTGCTCATGAACAATATAATGTGGAACCAATTCAAGATGGGATAAGGGTCATCTACCAATTTGGCCAAGCGCAAAGATCAGCAGCAGACCTCCCTTTGATGTTAAGTCAAGCAAGGTTTGAAGAATTATCTGGTAAATTAGACAGTACGGGACAGCGTGCTTTGATTATTGCTTACACAGAAAATAGTGAAACGGGCATTTACGAAAGAAATGATGGTGCTCTTAATGGCCTGCAATTAGAAAGTGCTTTGAACGCTTTTGATGAGGCGGGATATACAGAAGAAGATTTGCAACAAGATATGGAAGAATTGAATTTCACACAAGAAGAAGCGGGCTCCAGGATATTTATTGCTGCAATAGAATATACGTTGGACAATGATACGTTAGTTGTAAGAATTCCAAGGGAAGATATCCAGTTTTCGGAACATTTTCCGGTCAATCGTATTTCCTTAATGAAATTCTTTGGGGCAGGTGATATGGAAGAGCAGGGTTCCCTTTTTGTGCCTGATGGTTCCGGAGCACTCATTTTCTTTAATAACGGTAAAACGAGACATCCGTCTTATCAACAGGATATGTATGGAAGTGATTTAGCGATGGTTACTAATACGGATAATCGTGCGAAAGAGACGGCCAGGCTTCCTGTATTCGGAGTAATCAAAGAAAATGAAGCAATGTTAGCAATTATTGAGGAAGGTGCATCCGTTTCAACAATCGGTGCAGATATTAGCGGGCGCTTAAATAGTTATAACTATGTGTATCCTACTTTTACGGTTGTTAATAAAGATGAGGTCACCATACAGGCAAATCAGCAAGAAAGAACGATTCCTAGATTTCAAGAAGAAATGATGAATACGGATTATACCGTTCGTTATGCCTTTCTAAGCGGTAAAGAAGCAAATTATAGCGGGATGGCTCGATATTATCAGAAATATCTGCTTGAAAATAATGCGCTGAACGATCAAATCAGTCAGCATCAGGATTCACCATTTGTTTTACAGCTATTCGGAAGCTTTACAAAGCAAAAACACTTTGCAGGAGTGCCTTATCAAGCTCTGGAAGCATTAACGACTTTTACAGAAGCTGAGGAAATTATAGGAAAGATGAAGGATAAAGAAATAGACAATATTCACCTTAACTATTCGGGCTGGTTTAATAAGGGCATTGATCACAAACTGTCTAAGAATATTAAAGTGGATCAGATCATTGGCGGTGCAAATGGATTTCAGGATTTTCTGGCTTTTAGCAAAGAACAAGGAGTAGAGGTTTTTCCTGAGATATCCATGTTAAATATCCATAATGATGCAGGCTTAAACGTGAAAAAAGAGGTGTCAAGAACACTAACTAGTATACCTGCTGCTGTATACCCTTTTAATAAGGCTTTAAATACCAAAGATAGAACAGCCGATCCTGCGTATGTTTTATCACCGCGTTATGTTGAAACATATATAAAAGACATGTTAGGCGAGTTTACTAGTTACGAAACGACAGGCATTGCTTTACGGGATATGGCGGATTTGTTAAGCAGTGATTTCCGGAAAAATAATCAAATTGATCGAACGGAATCGCAAGCAAGTTCCATGGAAGCACTTCAGTTAATACAACAAGAAAACTTGAATATTATGGTAAATGGAGGGAATGCCTATTCATTTCCTTATGTAACTGACATTGTAAACGCACCAATGAGTAATAGCGGTTACAAGTTACAAGATGAATCGATTCCATTCTATCAGATGGCAGTTCGCGGATTCCTTTCTTATTCCGGTGAACCATACAATACTTCGACCATACTTAACGAACAGGAATTCATATTAAAGACGTTAGAATATGGAGCGAATGTCCATTTTCAGTGGATTTACGAGGCGAATGAAATAGTTAAAGATACCAACTTTAATCATTTATATGCAGTCAACTATGAGCGCTGGTTAGATGAAGCAGCGTATATTTATCACGAAGTTAATGATGTATTAAAACAAGTAGTAAACGAGCCTATTGTGAATCATCAAATGATAGAAACCGGCGTTTATAAAACGGAATATGGCAATGGTGTTTCAGTTATGGTTAATTACAACGCTGAACCAGTAATAGTTGATGGTTTAGAGATTGCTGCAAAGGGTTATGTGACAGGCGGTGGGAACTCATGAATTTATTAAAGCAGCTAGGTGCTAGCCTTCGAACATATGAAGGACAAAAAACATTGTGGGGAATGATATTTCTTGCGCCATGGTTACTTGGTTTTGTCTTTTTTTTCTTAGTTCCGTTTTCCATGTCCTTGCAGTATAGCTTTAGTAATATTGAGCCTGGAACAGATGGGATTAACATAACATTTGTGGGCTTTGCCAATTTTATCGAAGCATTCACGGTTAATACGAATTTTAACCGTCAAATGCTTGAATCTATCTTAAATATTGTTATTAATGTTCCTTTAATTATTATTTTTAGTTTATTTTTAGCTGTTATTCTCAATCAAAAGTTTTTCGGAAGATCCTTTGCTCGCTCGATCTTTTTCTTGCCAGTCATTTTGGCTTCTGGTGTCATTTTAAATCTAGAGTCAACCAGTCTGGTTCAAGAAATTAATCAGCAAAATGCAGCGAATGGCGGACTAGCTAATGCGTTAGGGTCATTTGAACTACAGCGAATTATGCTCAGAGCTGGTGTGAACGAATATATCGTTCTATATTTAACAGGGGCTGTTGAGCGAATCTATGAGATTGTTAGTCAATCAGGAGTCCAGATACTCATTTTCTTGGCTGGTATCCAAACCATATCCCCGCAATTGTATGAAGTATCTAAAATTGAAGGAGCGACAGGGTACGAAGCATTCTGGAAAATTACTTTGCCGATGGTTAGTCCACTAATCTTGGTCAATGTAGTTTATACGATCATTGACTCTTTTTCGAGAGCTCCTGTTACAGACTTAATCATGTCGGTTGGTTTTGATAATTTTAACTTCGGCTTAAGTTCCGCAATGGCGTGGATTTACTTTCTCAGCATTATGTTGATTTTATTGCTTGGCACCTATACCATTTCCAAAAAAGTATTTTATCAGGAGTAAATGCTGTATTAAGGCGGAATTTGAACGGGCAGGGACAGTCTAAGGAAAGGGGAGGATAGATTGAATGTTATCCGATTATTGACATTAGAAAATATCAAGAAATGGCTGTGGTCTTTGATAAGGTTTGTGCTAATTGCTGGTTTGTCGTTTGTGATTCTGTATCCGATTATTCAAAAAATATCGACTGCCATTAAACATCCTAGTGATTTATATTCACCTATTGTAGTTTGGATTCCTGAAACATACACACTCGAGAACTTCAAAAATGCCATATCGATCATGAACTATTGGGAAACACTATGGAATACATTCTTATTAGCAAGTGTTACAACAGTCTTAACTACAGCTTCTTGCGCCTTGGCGGGTTATGCATTTGCCCGTCTATTAAAATCTAAGGGAAGTAAACTATTATTTGCAGGAGTCATATTAACTATACTTGTCCCGCCGACAACTATTTTAATTCCAATGTATATGAATCTAAGGGAATTTAGCATGCTGGGGATTATTCCCTTATTCACTGGTGATACAGTTAATTTGTTAGACTCCTACTGGCCTTTTATTTTAACGTCGATGACAGCAAATTCTTTAAAGGCAGGGTTATATATCTTTATCTTTACACAGTTTTTTAGAGGAATACCTAAAGCCATTGAAGAAGCGGCATATATTGATGGAGCAGGTGTTGGTAAGACATTCTTCCGTATTATGCTACCGAATGCTTTTCCTGCAATAGTGACAGTAGTTCTGTTCTCTTTTGTGTGGCAATGGAATGATAGTTTCTATACAACGACATATCTAACATCTAGTAATGTGATGGCTACACAACTGTCTTCGTTGCCATATAATTTATCGATGCATTTAGACCATGGTGATTCTGCCAATACGGATCCATTTTATTTAAGTATGGTACAGGATACCGGCATTCTATTATCGATCTTACCATTAATTATTATTTATTTGTTTGTCCAGCGCTATTTTGTTCAAAGTGTAGAACGTTCGGGTATTGTAGGATAACATTTGAAAGATTGCAAAGGCGGAATGGAGGTGTTGTCTGCTTGTGTGGCTGAAAATAATAAATATCTTGTGCTTCCTTTCTATTGTATTAGTTGGCTGCAGTAATTATTCAGATGACAATGTGGAAGAAGCGATGACAGCAGAGAGCGAAGAAACAAAGGATGAACAGGCTGAAGCTGAGCTGCAGGCAGATACTATTCCTTCTCTCGCTGAAGCCTATTCTCAATATTTCCCTGTTGGTGCTGCGATTGAGCCATTTCAGACTAGCGATCCAACAGTTGAACTATTAAAAAAGCATGTGAATATGCTGGTAGCTGAGAATGTGATGAAACCAGAGATAATCCAGCCAGCAGAAGGCCAGTTCAACTGGGAACCAGCTGATAGAATCGTTCAATTTGCTAAAGAAAATAATATGGAGATTAGATTCCATACGTTAGTATGGCACAATCAGGTTGGTGATTGGTTCTTTTTAGATGAAGCAGGGAATCAAATGGTAAATGAAACAGACGAAGTGAAACGCGAACAAAATAAGCAATTATTATTGTCACGTTTAGAGAGCCATATTCGGGCTATTGTGGAGAGATATAAAGACGATATTAAATCATGGGATATTGTAAATGAGGTGGTTGAACCTGAGGGTACAGACGGGATGAGAGCGAGTGAATGGTACCAGATTACTGGTATTGACTATATTGAAACAGCATTTTTAACAGCTCGTGAAGCGGGAGGACCGGATATTAAGCTTTATTTGAATGATTATGGTACGGATAATCCAAAGAAACGCGAGCTTATCTATGAACTGGTGAAGGGTTTGTTAGATAAGCAGGTACCTATCGATGGAATTGGACATCAAACACATATCGATATTCATGGTCCATCTATTCCGTCGATTATTACATCCATTAAGAGATTTAATGAGTTAGGATTAGATAATATAATAACAGAGCTTGATATGAGCATTTATCCATGGGGGGATGAATCAGATTTTGGTACAGACGTTCCAGATTATCTTTTAGAAACACAAGCACAGAGGTACCAAGAATTGTTTAAGGCTTTTAAAGAACATCAAGATAAAATAAGTGCGGTAGTCTTCTGGGGAATAGCTGATGATCATACATGGCTGCATCATTTTCCAGTGAACAGGACAAACGCGCCCTTATTATTTGATCAGCAGCATCAGCCTAAACCCGCTTTTTGGAAGGTAATTCATACGGATAAATAGCGTGTAAAATCAATGAATGTAAAGAGGAGGATTTTATGAGTAAGACAAAGATTATTGATCATAAAAGCATTGCAGAATTATTCGCAGATGATTTTTTAATCGGGGCAGCTGTATCACCATTGACTATTCAAAAGCAGAGGGACCTTCTAACACACCATTTTAATAGTATAACGGCAGAAAACGAAATGAAGTTCGAGAGGGTGCATCCAGAAGAAAATGAATATACATTTGAAAAAGCAGACCAAATAGTAGAGTTTGCCAAAAATAATAATCTTGGAGTACGAGGTCATACCTTAATTTGGCATAATCAAACGACAGACTGGATTTTTCAAAATCAAGATGGCAGCGAAATCAGCAGGCAGCAACTGCTAGAAAGGATGCAAACACATATTAAGACCGTGATGCAGAGATATAAAGGGCAAATATATGCATGGGATGTTGTAAATGAAGCGATTTCTGATAAAGAAAATGAATTTTTGCGCCCTTCCAAGTGGCTGGAGATCGTTGGTGATGATTTTATTGCCGAAGCTTTTCGATTGGCGCACGCTGTTGAACCGAATGCAGCATTATTTTATAATGATTACAATGAGGTAATCCCAGAAAAAAGGGATAAAATTTATCATCTGGTACAATCACTTTTGAATGATGGTGTACCTATTCACGGTATTGGCTTACAAGGACATTGGAACATTCAGACTCCAGAAATTGACTGGATTCGAGCAGCAATTGAGAAATATGCAAGCCTTGGTTTAGAATTGCATATAACCGAATTAGATCTTTCCGTATTTACACACGATGATAAAAGAACAGATTTAAAAGAACCTACTGAAGAAATGCTTGCATTACAAGCAAAGCGTTACAAAGATATTTTTTCTCTTTTTAAAGAGTATCGAAATTACATTACTTCTGTTACATTTTGGGGTGGAGCAGACGATTATACATGGCTTGATAATTTCCCAGTAAGAGGGAGAAAAAACTGGCCTTTCCTGTTTGATCAATATCATCAGCCAAAGAGATCCTATTGGGAGCTAGCAGATTTGTGTATGCAGCAAGGCAGAGGAGGAAATTAATGAATCCGATTACAATTAAAAATCCGATTATTTGGGCTGATATACCGGATATGTCTATTATACGGGTTGGATCCGTTTATTATATGTCAAGCACAAGTATGCACTCTATGCCTGGCTGTCCTATTATGAAATCTAATAATTTAAGAGATTGGGAGATTATCGGTTATGTTTTTGATCAATTAGAATCAAACGATGCTCATCATTTGCGCAATGGACAACATATATACGGACAAGGAGCCTGGGCGTCAAGCTTACGTTATCATAATGGGAAGTTTTATCTCTGTTTTTCTGCTAATGATACGAATCAATTTTATCTTTTTATAACCGATGATATAGAGTCTGGAAATTGGGAGAAGCATATTTTTGATGGATTGCATCATGATCCTAGTCTGCTATTTGATGAGAACCGAGTGTTTATCATATATGGAAATGGAAAAATATTCATCAAGGAACTCACTGCAGATGCAGCAGCTGTAAAAGTAGATGGCGTTAATCAAGTGCTTCTTGAGACAGAAAAGGAAGGTATGGGACTTCGAGCAGAAGGCTGTCATGCCTATAAAATGAATAATTATTACTATTTATTCTTTATTGAATGGCCGAAAACGGGTAATAGACGAAGAAGACAGGTCTGTTATCGTTCGAAAGAATTGTTTGGTCCTTATGAGTCAAAGGTTGTCCTTGATGATGATCTAGGTTTCTTTAATCATGGTGTGGCACAAGGCGGGATTGTGGATACAATGAATGGTGAATGGTACGCTTTATTATTTCAAGATCACGGTGCTGTTGGAAGAGTTCCTATTCTTGTTCCTGTGAATTGGTCTGAGCAAGGGTGGCCGGTTTTTGGTATGAGAGGTCAGGTTCCAAAGGAGTTTACAATCGAACTTCCCGAGAACACATCACAACCAATAGTGATCAGTGATGATTTTAATGGGAATGAAGATACGCTGAAGTTACAGTGGCAATGGAATCATAATCCACATAACCATTTATGGTCATTAACAGAAAGAAAAGGCTGCTTGCGCCTTAAAACAGGTGTGTTAGTAAACAATGTGGAGCATGCTCCTAATACCTTAACACAACGTACAGAGGGACCGCGCTGCCGAGTGATAACTCGAATAGATACATCAGCAATGTTGGCAGGGGATAAAGCCGGTTTAGTTGCTTTACAACATAATTTTGCTGCTATTGGTATAGAACTAACTGAAGAGGGTGAAAAAAGAGTGACGTTGTCAGGACGAGGAGATACAGACATAGAAGAAAATTTAGCCTCAGATCCTTTCCAAGGCCAACAAATTCATCTGAAGGCTGACTTTGATTTTGTTGATAAACGGGATACGGTTCGTTTTTATTATGCCAAAGATGGGGAAGATTGGATCAGGCTTGGTGAGAGCTGGCAATTAAAATATACACTAGACCATTTTATGGGCTGTAGAATTGGATTATTTAATTATGCAACAGTACAAACAGGCGGACATGCAGATTTCTTTTACTTTCATTATGAAAAATATCAATAACTATAAGCAATAAACAGGTTATGAAAGGGTGAGGTATCGTCTTCATCCTTTTTTGCACGATAGGAAAGCGTAAAAGTTATGGATAAGCTTTTTACACGAAAATTCTGTCTTAGAGGTTGCACTTGGTTCATCCGTGTAGAATCTAATGATTCACACGGATGAACCCAATCAGGAGGGCGACTACAGTTTTCAAGGATAGTGGTGCCTGTTAAGACATGTTGGTGTTGAACATCCTCTTTAAGAGAAACAGGCGCATGATTATATTTGGTGGAGGGGTGAATCAAATGAAAAAACAACAGATCAATAGAAGGATACGTATAATTAGTTTATTCATTTGCCTCTGTGCACTAATTGGATGTGACAAAGTAACAGATAGCGATATGGAGTTAATGAATCATGTTCCCAAAGAGGTTGAAACATATCAAGAAATCGGTTTAAGAGAATTTGATCAGGAGGTGGACCTCTATTTTGTCAGAGGAGTAGGCAGTCATTTAAAGGATTTAATAGAGCAGTATCCAGACGAGTCAGTCACAGATAACCGCTGGAGCAGGCTGTATCATGATGTTCTAGGTATTAATGTGAAATATAAATGGCTGGTGGAGGATTCGGTATATGATAAAAAATTTGCTTCTGATCTCATGTCAGGTGACTTACCTGATGTAATGCGTGTGAATATACAACAGTTTAGAATGCTATATAATGCAGGGCTGATTCAAGATTTAACAGAAGTCTATCAGACATATGCAACATCATTTACGAAGAGTGTTTTTGAGGAAGAAGGGTCTAACCCCTTTGAAGCTGTTACCATCAATAATCAGCTAATGGGTATACCTGATCTTGAATCATCAACTGAAAAGGCAGAGTACTTATGGATAAGGACAGATTGGCTTGAAACATTGGGGCTAAGCCCCCCGGAAAACATGGCTGAAGTAGTAGAAATTTCGAAAAGGTTTACAAATGATGACCCTAACCAAAATGGAAAGAATGATACCTATGGTTTAGCCTTTTCCAAATTTTTATGGGATCCAATAATGGGATTAGAGGGGTTTATGGCCGGCTATAATGCCTTTCCTAACATGTGGATAAAGGATGAAAATGGTGAGCTTGTTTATGGTGGAATTCAACCGGAAGTGAAGGAAGCACTTCAGGTTTTACAGGATATGTATCAAAAAGGCTATATTGATCCAGAGTTTATTTTTAAAGATGGCCGACAATTAGAAGAACAGATTAGTAATGGAGAGATAGGCATGCTGTATGGTGAACAATGGGCATCCTTTGCTTTTTCAGATGATCCTAACGCAAATTGGAAAGCGTTTCCGATAGTATCTAACGATCAATCGCCAGCCCGTGTACCTATCAATAACAGAACCCATTATTTTTGGGTGGTAAGACATGACTATGAATATCCTGAAGCGATTTTAAAAATGATTAACCTTCATTTAGAAAAAAATTGGGGCGACACAGCAGAATATGAAGAGTATTATAGTACGCCATACCCTGTCTGGCAATTATCACCGATTACCATTTTTCCGCCGCTCAAAAATTATCATGCCTTTTTAGATATTGAAAAATTTGGATATGGTAATGAGACCTCGGAGTTAACGGGAGAAGCGAAAGCAATTTATGACAAAATTAATCGTTATTTACTTGAGAATGAAGAAAGCGGCAGAGGCTGGTATTTAACTTATGGGAAAGAAGGGGCTTTTTCGATATTGGACCAATACATTCAAAATGAGCAAATTATGTATGATGAGTTTGTCAGTGTGTCTTCTGATAAAGCGATTGAATTGATGCCTATGTTATATAATCTGCAATTAGGAGTGTTTCAAGACATCATATTAGGCCACTCGCTTTCTCGGTTTGACGAATTTATAGAAGACTGGTATCGGCTTGGCGGAGATAAATTGACAGAGGAAGTTAATCAACAAGCACGTGAGTAATGTAGACAGTGGCTATAGTGAAAAATAGAAAGGACAAAATGATTACTTCAATTTATATAGATAAGCGTGGTATCTGTTTTGATAAGAAATATCGGAGGATTAAAATGGAAAATAGTCCTGTGCATTTTATTAAAAAACAATTGTTTGTACGATTGCTAGTGATGTACCATATTGTTATTTTACCAATTGTATTGTTGGGTTTGTATTTATATATGTGGAGTTATAATAATGCCAGTGAAGAAATCTCAAGACATGCTTCCTCACAAATGAAAGCCTATTTAAATGATCTTGACCGTGAAATAGAGTGGATTGAAAGTCAGCAATATGATTTATTAAATGCTGATGAATTAGGTAAAGTTGCTTTAACATGGGACAGAATGGACGGGGTTGAAAAAAAGATAAACATGTTTTATATAACTAATCGTTTAATTTCACTTAAAAGTACGAGTGCCCATATTCATAATATATATATTCATATACCGTCTATTTCCAAATCTATCTCTGCACTTACTGGAGTAAATGATTTTGAGATCAACAAATATAAAATGAACCAATTAAAGGTTGGTGAGTTATATTCATACCTGAGTAAAGAAGAGGATGCTTCTTTACAGCTTAATTCAAACATTATGAATAAATATATCGATGGTGAACCAGCTTATTCTATTCAAACGGAATTAGATCAAGCTAGTTTGAGAGAGTCACTAGACGCGTTAAAAATGTATGAGCAAAATGAATCGTTCTTATTGAATGGAGACCGGCAGCTGCTATGGAGCTCATCAGGTGCTTCTGATACTATCATGCAAGCATATGAACAACAAAGAAATGGTTCACATGGAGTAATTGAAATTGATCAGGTTAATTATCATTTTGACGAAGTATATTCAGAAAGCCGGAATTTATATTTAATCAGCTATTTACCCGAAGCTATGGTCAAGAAACCGCTGAGACACTTCAAGAATTGGGTATGGGTGTTTAGTATAATTACCATTTTAGCGCTTAGCTTCTTTGCCTATTTTACTTATCGCCATGTACATAAGCCATTACTAGTTTTAGTAGATGGATTTAAACGAATGGAAAATGGGCATTTCGACCAAAAAATCGAGCATAAAAAAACGGACGAGTTTGGCTTTATTTACAACCGTTACAACAGCATGCTGGAAAAATTAAAAACATTAATAGATAAAAACTATAAACAAACCATGATGGTTCAGAAGGCAGAGCTTAAACAATTACAATCTCAAATCAATCCGCATTTTTTATATAATAGTTTTTTTATTATTAATTCGTTAGCCAAAACAGAAAATACAGAAAAAATAGAAGATTTCACAAAAATGCTAGGAGAATATTATAAATTTATAACACGAAGTGAAGATTATTTAGTGCCATTAATAGAAGAGATGAGTCATGCTCGTATGTACACAGAAATTCAAAATATGCGTTTTTCTAGACGGATTAAAGTGCAATTCGATGAATTACAGAATGACATGGAGCAAATTATGGTACCGAAGCTGATTGTTCAGCCGATTATTGAGAATGCTTATAAATACAGTCTGGAAAAAATGAGGCAAAAAGGGTTTTTGAGAGTAAGTGTACAATCAAGCGAAAACGAGGTACTTATTACGGTAGAGGATAATGGGCAATCGATAACAAACAAAGAGATAGAAAAGCTAACTCAGCAAATACACAACATTCAAACCCAGCAAGAACTTTCCGCACTAATGAATATTCATCGCAGAATCGTGCTCACTTATCGAAAAGGCAGCGGCTTATTCTTATCAAAAAGTAAATTAAATGGATTAAAGGTGACCATCCGTTTAATACTAGAGGAGGAGGAAAAGGATGTTTAGACTGCTTGTAGTGGATGATGAAGAAATCATTACTGAGGCTCTGTATGATGTGTTTCGTGGTCTTATGCCAGAGCAGCTTGATGTCTGTAAAGCCTATTCGGGAGAGGAAGCCTTAGAAAAAATGGAAGAAACACGGATTGATATCGTGCTTACGGATATATCCATGCCAGGTTTAAATGGCTTACAGCTAGTGGAAAGGATTCTAGACTTTTGGCCAGACTGTCGTGTTGTGTTTTTAACAGGCCATAGTAACTTTGAATTTGTTTATCAGGCAATACAATTAGATCAAGTAAGGTATATTCTGAAGGCAGAAGGTTATGAGAAAGTAACAGAGACAGTTACCGAAGTGATCAATGAAATGAAACAGGATCAATTGGACAAACGTTTAAAAGAGCAGACAGAGGAACAAAGAATTGCTTATGAAGGAGTGCTGCAAAGTGATTTTTTGAACGGATTATTAGAAAAAAGCAAAGAGGTATGTCATCCATCTACTTCCTTTAAGAAAGAGTTTCTTCAATTAAACATTCCATTAGATCCGCTAGATTCTGTTTATTTGATTCTGACTCGAATAGACAGGGTGCCGAGTAATACTTATACCAAAAAGCAGCATCTACTATCTTCCGTACGTGCTATTTGGAATCATCATCTTGAGACACGAATACAGAGCTTAGGCATAATCGATCGTTACGGTGATATAGTTTGGTTTATTCAACCGCTTCAGGATGACATGTTTACTTTAGATACTCCTTTAGAAGAGGTTTTAGAATTAATTCAGGAAGAGTGTTTAAAATCTTTAGGCCTATCATTACAATTTTCAATTAGTGCGTCCTTTATTGAGTGGGAGAATGTTTCTGAGAAATATGAGAAGTTACGGCAAACACAGCAGCTGAAACTAAAGAATGGTATATCGATTATTAAGAGAGAACAAGCAGATACAGGACTAAAAGGCAATGCTGTTTCTAATCAGAAAATGGATATATTGATGGCACATCTTGAAGCAGGACGCAAAGAGAATTTTTTTGCTGAGTTTCATGAAATATTACAAGCCATTGATCAAAGGAATTACCAGCAAGTTGTGGATACTTACTATTTATTAGCACTTGTCTTGCATTCTTATTTAACACTTAATGGCTGGCATAATCGCATGATTGAGCAAAAGAATTTATTCCGAATAGATCAACATCCATCTACCAATGATGGTTTTCAATACTTAGAGAAAATCGCAAGAGATATATTTCAGATGAAGAGCATGGATAACCGTGACCGAGCAGCCAAAATTATTGATCGTGTGAGCAGCTATATTGAAACTCATTTGAGTGAAGATTTATCATTAGCCCGGCTGGCTGAGATTCATTATTTTAATCCATCCTATTTATCGCATCTTTTTAAAAGAGAGAAGGGCATTAATTTATCGGAGTATATTGATACTTGCAGAATTAGGAAAGCAAAAGAATTGTTACAAAACCCAGAATTAAAGGTGAGAGAGGTCAGTTTGCAAGTGGGATATCATACAGCACACTCCTTTACGAGGTTCTTTAAGAAGATAACGGCGATGACGCCTAAGGAATATCGTGAAAGCTTGCCTGTACGTTATAAACGGCATGAATAATTGGTAGACACAGCTTGATTGGTTTTTAGGCAGGCTTGGCCTGATAACAATGATAATTTAATGTATAAAAAATTGGTAAAGAGTGATGGATAGAAAAACTATAAGATAATATGGATAACCAATGGAAGGACTTAGCTAGACGAGAGTGAAGCACCGTACTACTTACTATTAAAAAGTAAACAAGATGAATTAGTAGAACAAGAAACTTCTAGAACGAACGGGAGTACAGTTAAGTTTATAAATCAGCACAAGAATGTCTTATCTCGGAGCACCCTTTCCTCATTTTTGAAGGCTATACTCACAATAACTAACAGATTAAATTAATTCTATTCCAACCAAACAAGACCCCAGCGGAATAACTCCTCTAGGGGTCTTACTTATCATCATTCTCTATAAAGTCCCAAAACTGCTCTATGCGTTTCACATTTTCTTCAGGTTTAGTACTAATCCTTTCAAGCAGTGATTTCTTCATTTCAAGATTCGACATCAAGATAAAATTCATAGCGAAATTACACCGTAAAAAAGGGGTTTTTTAACAAAAGAATAATTTCCTTGAACAATTTGATATACTGATATAGGTCATTTTGGTTGTTAATTCAATAATTGTTACCGGTAATAATTATTGAATCAGTCGTGTATTGGTAGTAAGTGAAACGAAATAAGTACTCCAGAAAAATTCATCGCCATGTGCATTAGAAAATGTTATGCTTGTTGTGGATTGGTTGATATCATTACAGTGAAATAGATTACAAGAGAAAAGGTGATGGATTTGACAAAAACAAATAAGCTTAAAGGTATTGGTGGAGAAATCGAGCTGAATACAGGGGAAGCGCTCGCATCATGGCAGCGTCTGCAATTTGGTATGTTTATTCATTGGGGGCTTTATTCTGCATTTGGAGGCGAACGAAATGGACAGCCTGTAAAAATTGGCTACAGTGAACAAATTCAAATGTGGGATAGAATTCCCGAAACAGAGTATTTGGAAGCGGCCAAACAATTTGCAGCAGAGGCATTCGATCCAAAGGCGATCTGCCAATTGGCAAAAGATACGGGTATGAATTACATAGTGATTACAAGTAAACATCATGATGGCTTTGCTATGTTTGATACCGATACCACAGATTATAATATTGTAAAACAGACGCCATATGGCAAAGACCCGCTTAAGTTACTAGCGGAAGAATGCCATAAACAAGGCCTGAAATTCGGTGTTTATTTTTCCCTTGTGGATTGGCACCAGGGGCATGCATTTGATGACAACAATAATAATCAGATTCCAGTATCGATGGAGCCCCTGATTGAACAGCAATTACGTGAATTAATGACCAATTACGGACCGATTGCAGAAGTATGGTTTGATATGTCTAGTCCGACGTTAGAACAAAGTATTAAATTTTCTAGTATTGTTCACGAACTTCAACCAGGAGCCGCTGTTAATAGCAGGATTTGGAATAACAAAGGTGATTTTCGGACCTTGGCAGATAACCAAGTTCCATTAAATACCTTGGACGCTCCATGGCAAACACCAGCATCGATCTACCATGAAACATGGGGTTATCGTAAATGGCAAGAGCGTAATGACTTTTCTGGGAAAGTGCGTGATTTAGTTATCGGATTAACTAGTGTCCGTGCTCGCGGGGGCAATTATTTATTAAATATTGGTCCACGAGGCGATGGATCTGTGGTATCGTTCGAACAAGATGTCCTAATGAAAATAGGTGAATGGTTGAACCGGCATCCGGAAGCCATTTTAGGAGCTTCAGCCACCAAATTTGGCGGACAGTCTTGGGGAGAAGTAACCCTGAATGGGGATGATTTATATCTTCATGTGATTAATAAACCAAAGGATGGAATGGTAAGACTGCCCGGACTGGCAACAGATGTTATACAAGTAGTAGAAGATGGCTCTACTAATCCCTTGAAATGGAGCTTGGAAAATAATCAGCTTGTGGTAAAGTGTCCAGATCAGCCGATTGATGATATCCAAACCGTTATCAAGGTCAAATTGGCAGAGGAATTACGAATAATTCCGGAAAAAACGGTTGAGGCAGGCAAAGATGGTGGATGGAGCATTGATTTAGCGGACATTTACACAGGATATGGTTTTGCCGATCGTGGAAATTACAATACACTCAGAGAAACAACCATACGTAAAACGGCATATATTGTGACAGAAGAAGCTGGACGTGTAGTAGTGGATGTACAAGGCAGCGTATTAAATGACGAAGTGAAATATCAGATTGAACTTGGCAGTGAGGTTAAAATGGTTACAGGTAAGCAACTGGTAGAAAACGAAATTGGATCATTTTCTGTGAATGCAAATGAGGTTGTCTCTTTAACCATCACATTGGCAGACTCAAATTATAACGAGGAGCCATTGGAGCTGGATTTAACAGGTATTAATTTAAAGTATATTTAATGATTATGTAACTTTGGTACACGGAAGCAATCATATGGTAAGCGATAAATAGCAAATTATATAAAGAAATCCCCGATACGTATTCTCGAAATAAGTACCGGGGATTTCTCATATATGCTGTTCCTGATTACAGCATGTTTTAGCAGCGCATTTATATGTTCAGTTTACATAGCAAATAGGTTTTCATTTAAAAGCACTCTAAACAAACATTCTTTTCCTAATCATGAACTCTGCCGCTATTAAAGTAAGCATCCAACTCAACCAAACAGCTATGATATAGGAATGCTCATAAGCAACCTTCATTAGATGATGTGAAATAGCCGTTATGATATAAATAGCTATATTGGCAAAGGACAGAAAGAAACTTCGAGTAATCCATTGACTATGCAGCTTAACGTTGCGTCTTCTAATATAGTAAAACCCAAGCAGAGTTGTCACCAGCCATAATGAATTTAATATCAGAAACCCAATTGTACTAAGTAATCCACCCGTTGCAAAAAAAGAAACATAAATTCCGGGTATGAAATTTAAAACAATCGACAACATATATAATCTGCCATTCCAGCGGTGAAAAGTTTTTGATTTGCTGCGAATGGCCTTGATGATCCCTAGGGGACCGGTAATAAGAGAAATCAGCGCAAGTACGATATGGTTTCGAATCAGGGAAATCCATAAGTTTTTATCGGTCAGTATTTGATCCTTTCTAGCAATAAAGCTCTCGAATGAAGGATCTGTTATAAAATTCTTTGAAAATGTGTGAAGAATCCACAGTATTGAAATAACTAAAATCACGATACCTATATTTCGTTTCATTTACTTGCCATCCCCCGATCCTATTTATTAAAACAAACTGCGATTGGTCATGATAAAGATAGCGATTAATATCGCAAAGAAGGTCATCCAACCATATCGTGTTAGCTGCCGTCTGTTTTTGGATAACTCTTTTGCCGAATCCGCAGTAAACATAATCTGTTTGATCTGTTTATGCACCATTCCAATTAGGGCACCGATCAGAATAAGGATCAAGATGGAAATTCCTACCCATAAGAGAGAAGGGTAAGAGGTATATCCAATAGTCATCCAGATTCCAGAAATCATTAACAGAACGAGCGCATAATGTCCCGCTCGAGTAAAGCTTAAAATGGTCTTAAGGCTGATGATTAATTCTTTACTTTCCAGAGAAAATAATCTATTCATCGCTAACGGGAAGGCAAGAAAACAGCCCAAAAATAAAGCACTGACCACATGAATAAATACAAGATAGAAATACACTCTGATCACTCCGTTCCATTTGGTGAAATTCGCTGGCCAACTAATTTGGAGGCGGGCAACATGCCAGCTTTTGCTTCACCAATCATCTTGTTTCCATCTACAGAAACGGAGAATGTTAGATGGAGCCGCATCGGTTTAGTTATTTTCATGCCCCATTTTAATTGATTTCCTTCTAATACGGGATTGTCCAAAGTAACCGTCTCCGCTCCTTGCTGTGCTGTTCCTGATATCTGTCCATCTTTCTCTCTTAAATTGAATAATACAGAGAGTTTTTCGATTGGAGTGGAAATGGCGGTATCCCATTTTCCATGAAAACTACTGCCTCTGTCAGGTTTGGTGAGGGTATTATCATCTGTTGCTTCTTCTTGTTTTACTTGGGGCGGCTCTTTTGGTATATTTCCTGCTGCTTTCCAAACTGTTCCTCTGCGTTCATATTCAAACAACTGCTCGACCGCATGTGCGATACGGGGTCCTAATTCCCGTTCGACTAGGTACAGAGCAACATCAAGCCCTGAAGTAACACCGCCTCCAGTAACAATATCCCCATCATCTACAACTCGGGCAGGAATAGGAATAGCTTTTGTAGCGCTTAACAGCCCCATTCCCATGTGATGGGTAACCGCGTGCCGGTCTTCTAAGAGATCGCACATTGCTAAAAGGAGGGAACCGCCACAAACGGTGGAAAGCAATATATCTGATTTCTTCATAGCTGCGCTTAGTAAATAACTTAGATCTGTTGCTGCTGCTTGTTGTAATCTAACGGGTATGGATTCAGGTCCATCATCATGAACAGAACCAGCTGCTCCTGGCACTAGAATGATTCCTTTACTGCTTAAGTCAAGTTTCCCATTCGCTTGAATCGGTAACTGATTGACGCCGCTTGTCACTAATCGTTCTCCTTCTGCAGAAACAAGTTTAACGGTAATGTCCTTATTTGAGTACATCGCTGCAGCAGTAAACACTTCATAAGGTGCGATAGCATCTAATAAATCAAAGCCATCAAACAACACGATTTGGATATGCATGCCTATTACCTCCATTTTCGGTAGTTAAGTGTGAAAAGATTGTTCCACCGTGCCAGCATAATCTTTATATGTCTCAAAAAAAGCTATAAAACAATCACAAAATCATCACAATCGATCTTAAAGCTTTATCTTTATCGAAAAAATGGTAAACTAAAGTCAAATTTTAATGATGGTTGTAGCGTGAATTACCTGAAGAAAGGCGGAATTTATGTGCGGAAAGAAGCTACGGTTCTAGTTGTAGATGATGATCAAAGCATTGTAGAATTATTAAGGGATTTCTTAGAGAACGACAATTTTCAGGTAGTAACGGCAGATAATGCTGCACAAGCACTGGCTGTCTTGAAACAAGAGCTGATTGATTGTATGATCCTCGACATCATGATGCCTGGACAGAATGGTTTTGAGTTATGCCGGCAGATTCGAAGTGAGAGCAGCATACCGATCCTTTTCTTGAGTGCATTAAGTGAGGATGTAGACAAAATTCGCGGCTTGGCACTTGGAGGAGATGATTATATTGTCAAAACCGCTTCACCAGGTGAGATTGTTGCAAGGGTGAAGGCTGTCTTGAGACGGTCCAGTTCTCAGCAGGAATTAAAGAGGAAGGTCCTGGATTATGGCCGTCTCTCATTGGATTTGTCAACAAGAGAAGTATTTGTAGATGGCCGGCACATCTTCCTTACGCCGAAAGAATATGATTTGCTGCAATTTTTCGCCTCCCATCCCAAATTTGTTTTTACATATGATCAATTACTAGAAAAGTTTTGGCAGGGCATTGGTGATAAACATACGGTTCGGGTTCATCTAAGCCGGTTGAGAGAGAAATTGGAAGCAGACCCTAATCATCCGCAATTTATCATTAACGTATGGGGTGTTGGCTATCGTTTTGAAGGAGAATCAAATGAAAACCATTCGTATTCGTAAATTTACCCTGCTTAGTTTATTAATTATCCTTACTTTGCCATGGGTGTTTTATGTGGCAGGACACTTTCTGGAAACAAGGTCACTTGATCTTAGCATGGCGACCGGTTCAAAAATGACGCAAATAGTATCGGGAATGATAGGCTTATTAACAGCCTTTGTTATAGTTGCTCATATCATGAGACGATATATTCTGATTCCTCTTGAGAAGATGAGCTTGAGTGCACGTCAGATTGCAGCAGGTGATTTGGATACGGAAATACCATCATCCAAGATTTCAGAAATTGCTGAAGTCCATGACGGATTTCATGTGATGGTAGATAGCCTCAGAAAGTCTTTTCAGAAACAGGCTGAATTGGAAGAGGAGCGTCGTTTTGTCATCACTGCAGTCGCACATGATTTGCGGACACCGTTATTTGCCTTACGAGGTTACTTAGACGGTTTAGAGCAAGGTATTGCAGATTCGCCTGAAAAACAGGCAAAGTATTTGGCAGTTTGTAAGGAGAAATCAGCACAGTTGAATCGCCTCGTAGAAGAACTCTTCACGTTTGCGAAGACAGAGTATCAAGCAATCGAGCGGAACGAAGATGTGATAGACCTGAACCTTGTATTCAACAAAGCCATGGACAGCTTAAGTCCGCAGGCTCAGCAAAAGGGTATCTCTATCATGTTGGAAAATCCAGCAAGTGATTGTACTGTCACGGGTGATCTCTATCTATTAGAGCGAGCCATTAGTAATTTAATCGATAATGCAGTAAGACATACACCCCGTAATGGTAAGATTTTGATCAACTTTCATAGAGAGGGCCGTAAAGTAAGCTTTACTATACAAGACACAGGAGCAGGTTTTTCTGCAGCAGATTTACAACGAATATTTGAACCACTTTATCGCGGGGAAGCATCGAGAAATCGCTCAACCGGAGGAGCAGGGTTAGGCTTAACTATTTCGCAGCGAATTATGAGACAGCATGGTGGAGAACTAATAGCAGAAAACCATCCAGAAGGCGGAGCTGTCATAAAAGGTTGGGTTCCTGTGAATAGCCATTCTTAGTGCTATAGAGAGCAGATATTTCCTATCTTTAGAAGATCTCGTTGAACAAAAATTGATTAAATCCCCTTTTGGTTATTGTACTTCCTTCCCAGCTGAAACAATCCTTCAGGTGACCTTTGCTGAAGTGTGTTGTGATTTATCACCTGTATAAATCAATCCATATATCGAGTGTTTTCACAGTGTGATCAAATAAGAGAAGCAGGTAATGGGGGCTCATCTATCCTACAGCCTGCTCCCCATCATCATTTTCCCAAGGAATACTTAATGAAATAGTTGTCCTTTCTTTATATTTGCTATCTATCTTCATTCTGTAGCGGTTTCCATAGGCCAGCTGGATTCTTTGATGAGTATTAAGCAGCCCCAGTCCGCTGCCAACTTCCAAATTTAGCGAATTGGTTTGGTTTTCGGTAAGCGATTGTTGAATTATTTTTAGATTTTCATCCAAGAATGGGAATGATGGCAGCGGACAATCTATTCGCAGCTTCAGAAGAAAGAGTTCCCCCTAATCTGGTGAATAAAGAGGTTTTGATGAAAAGTTTAGGGCAAATTCTCGGTGTACATCTTCTAGATATAAAAACTCCCCTTAGGCAAATTAGCCTTAAAGGGAGCTTATCATCTTAGAATTCTTTTACTTTTTTAACCTTGAAATAAGCTTCGAAAAGTCTGTTTTCCCGCTAGTCCATCTACACTTAAATGATGATCCTTCTGAAACGCACGCACTTGAGCAGTTGTCCTTTTGCCAAAGATACCGTCGATGCCTTGTGGGTCATAGCCTTTGGCATAGAGCAGTGCCTGCAATATCCAAGTAAGCTGTCCTTTTGCCCCTTGTCGAACGGTAACAGAAGCAGCTTGTGTTTTTGCTCCCCAGATACCATCCACTGCTAATCCAGCCTCGAATTGTTGGTTTAATTCGGTTTGATAGGCTTTCAGAAGAGCCTTGCTTGTCTCTGGACCAAATTGGTTATCTACCTTGATATGAAAGGCATAACGGTCATTTAGAGTTTGTTGGATCATTGCTATTACATCATTTTTCCCTGTGCCAGCTGGTTTAGGTTTATGCGAAAAGAAAGGTCTCTTACCGGCTTGGAGCTGAGCCAGTGTCAGCCCACCAGTCATTTGCAGATGGGGGTAATCTTTAAATCCTTTCCAATCTCCGCCCCATTCAAAGCCTAATCCTTTTGCAATGCTAGCCACACGACGCCAATCCTTCGACACTTCCCAGACTGCCTTCTTGCCGTCTCGGCTGACAAGTACATAATCTATTGCTAAACCGTAATTATGGTAGGACTGCCCTGCACGTGCATGGGTAACAATATTACCTGGTGTTGTTCGTCCTTGATCATATAGGGCTTGTTGGCGGCTGTTATTGCGGTAACCTTCCGTTATCTGTGCAAAAATTCCTTCTGCATAGGCACGGCGAATAACTTCAAGGCCTGCTTGTTTGACGGCTGGCTCTATGTCTGTCCCCATATTTCGGTTGGATCGCTCCAGCAGTGTGTCTAATGAAACAGTCATGACAATGCACCTCCGTCACTCCATTGTGTCTGCACCAGTTGTTGAAGTTTCGGCCGGGCATGTTTACCCCAGTTCTTTACGGCATTCTCTGTAACTTGGTGCTGGGCAGCAATCTCTTTGACGGACTGGTCGCGACAGATATAGCCGATAAACCACCACCATTGTTTGGGGGATAAGGTGCGTTGTATAGCTTGAAAAAAGACGGGATCAAAAACATGTTCATCTTCTGTGATTAAGTCATCGATCGATGCTTGTTCCTGCAGGCGCTGTATTTGTTCTCGTTCCCTGTTTTCCTTTTTCATTTTGTTTATAAAACGTCGAGAGATACAGCTGTAGGCATAGGTTGAGAATTTCGATTTGGCTGGATCATGTGACTTCAAAGCATGCCAGAGGGCAATCAGTCCTTCTTGATAAAATTCTCCTTCCTGATCACGGATTTGGTATTTGTGAATCAGATGATAAATCATTCGTTCATGTTCTGCAAGTGTTTGTTCATACTGCATATGCTTGGCTCCTGAGAGATAAGCGCTTATCGTTTATTCCGCGGTGAGTTAAGCATAGAATAATGGACAACAGCGTGCATGTGGATGTATTTGGGGAGATAAGTGTAAAAACTGGATTTCGTGCTGAGGTTTTGGGATTTTGCTGAAGGAAAAGTGCAGAAAATACTGAATTTGTGGGAATATCGTGAAGTTTTAGTTTATTTACTGGGAAGTTCGTGTGAAATATTCAGAACTTATTATTATGGATCGTTTAACATTTGCTGTCGATTAATCCAATAAAAAACCCTAGAAAATTTCTCTAGGGTTTCACTTATTTCTCGCCTTCAACAAAATCCCAGCATCGTTCTAGGCGTTTTACGTTTCTTCGGGTTGATCACAAATTTCCCCAAGCAGTGATTTCTTCATTTCCTGCACTACTTGTATTTCCGACAGATTTAATGATAATTTTTCCGTTACAGAGTAGTTGATTACCGGCTTTGGTGTATCAGTCACACCAAGTAAATAATCGGTAGATGTTTTGAGAATATGACGCCTCGCTTTTGTTCGCAGGACGTTAAAAGAAAGGGAGGAGACGGCAGAATGGCTAGGTGGTAAAATGGACCGTTCTCAGGCTGCCAGTATAGTTGTAGAAATAAATAGGCCAAAGAGATATGCGACAGTAAAAGATTTTTTTCAAGCTTGGCACAGGGCAATAGAAGGATAAATGCATGCTAACAAAAAGGAGACGATAACAGGTCTCCTTTTTGATCCTTTTTACAGGTGCTTTTATTCACTAGCAGAAAATTGCCGTTTGTCGATCGTGTCAGGGTGCCATTGATCGTTAATCATTTTTACCTTTTCCGGATCGCATTTATATTGACGATCATAGGTTAATAAGCCATTTTGTTCTTGTTCCACATCAGTAAATTGAGTGTAACAGAATCCCATAATAGCATTGGATTGATAGATTGCTTGGATCACACGTTGATAATCCTCTAAAAACTCCGTTTCATCCTTTGCGGAAGTATAACCCCATCCCTTGCTGTTACCTTTACTAAAACCAATGCCACCGAATTCTGTCAGCATAATAGGTTCCCCTTGATGTGTAAAGCTATTGCAATAAATGCGCCGTCTATTTGGTTCGGAGGCGAGAATATCCTCTTTTGTTGAAAGTGATGCTGCAAAATGCTGATATTTCTCCACTTCCTCTTTATTGCCGTGTACATAGCTATGGATACCGCAAATATCTGTTTCTGTCATTTCCCATCCATCATTGGATATGACCAACCTAGTGGGATCTAAAGAATGGATCAAATGATAGATAGCTTGAGAGAAATGCTGCTGTGTTCTATTCACACTAATTTCGGGAACTCCCCAACTTTCATTGATGGGTGTCCATACAATGATAGAGGGATGATTGTAATCACGTTCGACGATTTCCAGCCATTCTTTTGTTACATATTCCACTGTTTTATTCGAATACACGGAAGGAGAGGCACATTCACCCCACACAATAAATCCCAATTTATCAGCCCAGTATAGAAAACGAGGGTCTTCTACCTTTTGATGCTTCCGACATCCGTTAAAGCCTAACTCTTTTGCTTTTAAAATATCATTGATATAATCCTCATCTGTTGGAGCTGTCAACAATCCTGACGGCCAATACCCCTGGTCAAGGACAAGTTTCTGATAGTATGGCCGGTTATTAAGGTAGACCATGCCATTTTCGGCATGTACTTTCCTCATGCCGAAATAAGATTGCACCGCGTCCAGCTGCTTCTGCTTATCAGATAATGTAAAAGAGACATCAAATAGATTCGGTGTTTCCGGTTTCCAAGTCCAGCCGGTCCCGTGGAATTCACTCCGATCTATTTCATTATGGAATAAATAGAATTTCCTTTTCAGCATATCTTCTTTCACAACAATGATATCATTCACAATGTTTTGGCCCTGATAGGATATATCTACTTGTAACTGTTTGTCTATACAGCCATTGGATAAGTCAAATTCCATCGCAATTTCGCCGCTATCCAATAGAGGAGTCATTTTCACTTGCTTGATATAATTATCTGCCACCGGCTCCAGCCAAACAGTCTGCCAAATACCGGTTGTTCGTGTATACCATATTGCTTGAGGGTCTTCCTTCCAGTACTGTTTACCGCGTGGTATGGTTTCATCTGTTGATGGATCTTCCACTCTAACGGTTAGGTACTCTGTTTCTCCCCAAGAAAGATGGTTAGTGATATCAAAGGAGAAAGATGTATTCCCACCAATGTGTTCTCCGATAAACATCTCATTAACGTATACTTTTGTATGAAAGTCTACAGCACCAAAATGCAGAATAATCGATTTCCCTTGCCATTCTTTCGGAATTTGGATATCCCGTTTATACCAAACGATATCGTGAAAACCTGTTTCTCCAATCCCGCTTAATTCGGATTGAAAAGCAAAAGGTACATTTATTTTTCGCGATAGAGAATGGTTCTTAGTATACCACTTGTCTGTTTCTCCTTGATTCCGGTCATCAAAATCAAATTCCCACTCTCCATTCAAATTTAACCATTGTTCCCGCATAAATTGCGGCCTAGGGTATTCATTTCTCTTCATTGGTGTTCCCCCTCTATTGTGCGTTTTTATTCGTTTTATCTAGTGCAGACTCTTGTTTCATATTATTGATATTGGTTTTTTGCTACTTTAAACGCCATGTTTTTAACAATGAAAATAATGACTGTAGCAAAATAAAAGACAAATCCAATCACATCGACTGTTAAATATGAAATGAGAGCCCAAATAGACAGCCAAACGATGAGTTTGACAGGGATCTTCTCTTGTTTAAGCCTGGTAGATAAAAAGAAATTCATTGCTCCGACCAAAATGAATACCAGTCCATACCCAATCACAAATAAATAGATACTTTGAAAATAGTAACGATCGGTAAATAAACTGCTGGGATTAGCAGCGACCGGCTCAATTAACACATTCTGTTGTAGCCAGGAGCTGTAATAGAATAGTGTAATGGCGCCTGTTATGATATTCCAGATAGAGCCCAATCGAAGTAAAACGCTTTCTAATTTATGTTTCTTTTTCATATTCTATCATCCTTTAATTCCAGAAGATAATGATAAGGATTCAATAAAGTATTTTTGGGCAAATAAGAACATGACAAATGTTGGGATGAGAGCCAAAGAAGCAGAGGCCATCAATTGTCCCATAAACAGATAATCACCGTATATTCCCTTTAATAATTCCAAACCAGCTGTAATTGGCATAGCCTCTACATCATTGAAGACAATGGTCGGCCACAGAAAGTCATTCCATGAACCAGTAAAAGTAAATAAGGCGACAACAATTAAGATTGGTTTAATTAAAGGCAGGATAATCCGAGAATAGATGTAAAAATCGCTAGCACCGTCCATTTTGGCAGATTCATCATATTCTTTAGGGATACCCAGCATAAACTGCCTCACAAGGAATATATGTGCGACCCCACCTAATCCTGGGACCACACAAGACCACATGGTATTGACCCATCCAAACGTATCCACAATTTTATAAGTAGGAATAATATTTACAACGCTTGGAAACATGGAAGCACATAATAAAGTCCAAAACAGCAAGTTTCTCCCTTTAAATTGGAGACGTGTATACCCATAGGCTGCTAAAGACACGATCACTACGACTAATATAGTATGTGTAACAGATATAAGCATAGAATTGATAAACCACCTAATGATAGGCGCATTTGTGGTGTTTTCCAGTACATCTATATACTGATTTAATGTCCAATTGACAGGCAGTAACTGAAAGCCCACTCCTTTAATTTCTGTTTCCGATTTGAAAGATGTGAAAACACCAAATAGTAGCGGGACAACCCATATCAAGGTCATAAATACAAGAAAAATATAGGAAATAGTTTTAGACATACTTACTTTTTTCACTAGATTTCCTCCTTTGCAATCGCATATCCTTCACTATGCTGTTATTTGGTATCATCTTTACTTAATACAACAAATTGGAAAATAGAGACAATAACCATGATTATTCCTAGCAGCATAGCCATTGCGGAGGCGACACCGGCTACTGATTGTCCGCTTCCAAAGGCAAGGTTTCGGATATACATCATAGCTACTGTTGTTGATTCCGTAGGCCCGCCATTTGTCAGCATAACGGGCTGTCCATAGATATTGAAACTAGCAAGTGTTGTCATAACAAGCGTATAGAGAATCGGAAATTTAATCGACGGAATAGTAATATAAAAGAATTTTTTGATGGATCCAGCCCCGTCTATATCTGCTGCTTCAAACATGTCTTTGGAAATACTGCTGAGTGCCGCTCGATAAATGACCAAATTTCCGCCAATTCCCCACCATACAGAAACAACAAGAATTAACAGCCATGCGTGCGGCTGGGAAGTAAACCAGTTCGCATCAGAGCCGAGAATATTATTAATAGGTCCAAGCCGTTTATTAAACACAAGCAGCCAAATTAGTGCTACCGCGGAAATAGAAAATAACCCCGGAATGTAAAAGATAGATTGAAACAGGCTAGCCGCTTTAACTTTTGTATTAAGTGCTAATGCTATAATTAGCGGAATAATGATTAATAGCGGGACACTTATTACTACGAAAATAAGTGTATTTTTAACCCCATTAAAAAATTGGCTATGAAACGTGGAACTTTGATTGAACAATACTTCCTTATAATTAGCTAATCCTACCCACTCCGGCTGTCCGACTAAATCCCATCTGGTAAAGGAAACATAGATTCCATAAATCAGCGGCAGAATACCAAAGATCAAGAATAGAATTAAATGCGGCCCGATATACACCAAATGGCTGAGACTCTTTTTCTTTTTGGATGGAGCCAGCCCTGTTGTTTTATCTGGTTCATGTTTTTCTGCTATTCCCTCCATGCCCTTAGTTTCCTTCCTTTAATTTGTCATCAACTGTTTGTTGTGCTTTTACTAACCCTTCATCAATATCGATTCGTCCATAAATAATATCTCTTGCAACAGAGCCAATTGCTTCACTGGTATTACCATAATTCACAAAATCAAAGATAACCATGGATTCTTTTTGTTTATCATTTTCCATAAGAAAAGACTGCGGCATATCTTGATATTCAGCACTTTCATATACATCGGAGCTTGCTGCATTTTGCCCGGATTCTGCCCATGACATGGATTTTTCCCGTACGAATTCTAAAAATTGGCCGATTTCTTGCTCCATTTCTTCCTTCCGTTCTTTCTTCAACGTGGCAAATTGGTGTGAAGAGCTCCAATTGATAATGTTATCAGGTGAATATGCTGGTGTGTTGGTAACTCCCCAATTCAAATCATCCATGTCCTTCAAACCGCCTGCATACCAAGTGCCATCTTGTAAAAAGACAGATTCACCAGATTGGAATAATTGACTGGCATCGTCTCCATCTTCTTGCGCTGCACCAGATTCAACAAACCCTCTTAATGTTTCTAAAGATTTTTTCATTTCCGGTGTATTGATGGTAGGAATGTCCCCATCATGAATAGCTCCACCATTTTGTACCATCAAGCTCAAGGCAGTCCATGTTTCCACATTGATAGGATAGGTAATCTTATTATCCGCCTTTGCTTTTTCGGTGATTTCATTGATTTCATCAATGGTGATTACTTCGTCATCAAGTGCATTAGGTGCATATTGATCTAATAAATCTTTATTATAGTAAAGAACAGAAGAGTGGATATCTAATGGAACAGAGTATCTTTCCCCGTCAATATCCCCCGCTTCCCATGTTTGTGGCAAATAGGCAGTTTCATTAATGTTTGATTGATCTTTCAGTACATTTTCCATGGGATTCAATAAACCTTGTTCTACAAATAATGGAACCCGCTCTGCATGAATAACAGCTAAGTCTGGTACATCTTTATCCTTGTCAGAGTTGGTTACGGTATAGATCTTTGTATACATATCAGGAACAACAATATTCTTTATTGTATACTCATGTCCATCGATCGCATTATATTCTTCGACCATTTCATTAAAATAATCCCCATCAGCACCGGTGAAGGGATTCCATAGAATCACTTCTTTTTTTCCGAAACTGCATCCAGTTAGTAACGCTGGAATAACCAATAGAAAGCATTCCTGTAATGAAGAAATATGAGGGGAAATGAGCGTAGAATCAATTTTACAGAAAAGAATCCCCCTTGGTAGTATAGAGAGT
>NZ_JAFBFA010000017.1 GCF_016909015.1 Gracilibacillus alcaliphilus | reverse complement strand
CTTACTTACCTGTCCAACAAGGGGTGAATAAATTTCTCTATTTATGTGCGATTAAAGACCTCTTTCACGATGAGTTGGTAGCTTATGCGGTGGGATGGCACTGCTTTTGATAAGATCAGCTTGCTATCTTTGCTGTTTCTTGCTTCACAAAGCTGCTTTCGCTAAGATTAGCTTGTTATCTTGACTGTTCTCGACTCACAGAAGTTCCCCTTTTTCATCGAATGACCACTCTCTCGTCCATGGCTGGCCCTGTTCCTTATCGACAAAAAAACTTGCCTGCATTCGTAAAAAAGCACTCATCATGATAGATGAGTGCTTCCGTTACTCTTATCCTTCTAATAGTAAATCATAAGGATCTTCTAATAGTTGTTTAATTCTTACTAAGAATTGTACGGCATCCTTGCCATCCACAATTCTGTGATCATAAGAAAGGGCAATATACATCATTGGGCGAACCTCAATGGAATCATCCGGCATCACCATAGCCCGTTTTTGGATCGTGTGCATTCCTAGAATACCTACTTGTGGGGCATTTAGGATCGGTGTAGAAAGCAAGGATCCGAAGATACCTCCATTGGTAATTGTAAAGGAACCGCCTTGTAGGTCACCAATTCCTAGTTCTTTTTGTCTTGCTTTTTTACCTAGATCAGCAATTTCTGATTCTATTCCAGCAAAATCTAAACGATCGGCATCTCTTACAACAGGGACAACTAGACCATCATCTGTTGATACGGCAATACCAATATCATAGAACTCTTTCAAGACAATCTCATTTCCTTGAATTTCTGCATTTAGATACGGAAACTCTCGTAATGCACTGACTACTGCCTTAGTAAAGAATGACATAAAGCCGAGTTTAATTCCATGCTTTTCTTGGAACTTATCTTTACGCTCACTTCGTAAGTTCATAATAGCCGTCATGTCAACCTCATTAAAAGTGGTTAGCATGGCCGCTGTCTGTTGTGCCTCTACCAAACGGCTGGCAATTGTCTGACGGCGTCTTGTCATTTTCTCGCGTTTAACTGGCTTACCTGCTGGGTCCTGTTGACTACTGGCTGCTGCTGGTTTTGCTTCTTTTTTGGCTGCTGGCTTGCTTGACTGTGAAGTTTTCGTACTGTTTTCTACATCCTCTGGGCGAACACGGCCTAGTGGATCTGCAGTCTTCACACTATTAAGGTCAATACCTAACTCACGTGCCCGTTTTCTAGCTGCCGGAGAAGCAACTACTTTCTGATCCTTATCTGATTTATTTGATTCAGAGGAAGGTTCTGGCGCTTTTGTCTCTTCTTGAACAGGTTTCTCCTCTGCTTCCGGTTCTTTATCATTCGTATTGTCAGATGCTGCTTCTCCACTCTCATCAATCTTGGCAATGACTTCCCCTACTTCGACATCATCACCTTCTTGTCTCGTGTGTTCCACCAGCACCCCCGCATAATCGGCATTCACTTCTACATTTACTTTATCTGTCTCTAACTCACAGATTGGATCACCTTTCTCAACGGTTTCCCCTTCCTTTACCAGCCATTCTGCTATCGTACCTTCTGTAATGGATTCCGCTAATTCTGGGACCTTAATTTCCTTCATTGGTTTCTCCTCCTTCAGACAGTTCTAATGCATCTGTTATTACTTTTCGCTGCTCCGTTTTGTGAATGTGCTGATCACCTACTGATGGCGAAGAACGTTCTCCACGACCAACATACTTCAGTTCAATCTTTGTATCGCTTAGCATTTTGAATAATCGTTCTTTAACAAAACTCCAAGCTCCCATATTACGCGGCTCTTCCTGTACCCATACCAATTCCGTTAAGTTCTTACAATTGGCAATCACATCGGAAATCGTCTGTTCAGGGAATGGATAGATTTGCTCTAAACGAACCACATGAATATCTTCATATTTTTGCGGTTGTTGGCTCATTCTTTCTTCAATATCCACCATTACTTTCCCCGATCCGATAAGAAGACGTTTCGCTTTCTGAGAATATAACTCTAAACCTGGCTGTGGAATTAATGGCTTAAACTGACCATCAGTAAACTCTTCCAGCTTAGAGATTACACGGCTACTTCTTAACAGACTTTTCGGTGTAAATAACACTAATGGACGAGCTGCTTCACTGTCTACCAACGCTGCTTGTCTTCTCAGCAAATGGAATAATTGCGCACTTTTCGTCACATTGGCAACAATCCAGTTATTCTCTGCTGCCATCGTTAAAAAGCGTTCTACCCGGCCGCTGGAGTGTTCAGGGCCTTGTCCTTCATATCCATGAGGTAACAGCATAACCATATTCGAACGTTCGTCCCACTTTGCCCGGCCTGAAGAAATAAACTGATCAAAGATTACTTGAGCGGCATTGGCGAAATCACCAAACTGCGCCTCCCAGATTACCAGCGTTTTTGGTGCTTTGACACTGTAACCATACTCAAAGCCAAGCACAGCTGCTTCAGACAATGGACTATTATGGATATCGAAGGTCGCCTTCGCCTCATCCAAACCTTGCATTGGACAATAAGTGGCTGATGTTTCCACATCATGCAGTTTCAAATGTCGGTGAGCAAATGTACCACGTTCGGAATCCTGACCTGTTAAACGTATTGGCGTACCATCTTGCAGAATAGAAGCATAAGCCAATGCTTCACCTACTGCCCAATCTGCTTGGCCTTCTTCTGCAAAAGTATTATGGCGTTTCGTTAAGATTCTTTCTAGTTTTTTCAGAGATTGGAATCCTTCTGGCCGCTTCAATAAATTGTTGTTTAATGAAAGTAACAAGTCTTCAGGGACAGCGGTTTGGATATCATTTAAACCTTGACGTAATGCCTGTGGTACTGGCAGAGCTTCTGGATTCTCATTCACGCTCTCTGTCATATCATCATAAATACCCTGAAGCTTATCAAAAACAGCCTCTTTCATGGTCTCATAGGCATTCTCTGCCACAATGTCTTCTTTATATAATCGGTTGGCGTAGATAGAAGCACATGTTGCATGCTGATCAATTGCTTTATACAATTCCGGCTGTGTAGCGCGTGGTTCATCCATCTCGTTATGTCCATAACGGCGATAACCAACCAAATCAATCAAGATGTCTTTCTGGAATTTCATCCGATAGTCATAAGCTAAATTGGCAGCTGAAATACAGGCTTCTGGATCATCTGCATTCACATGAATAATTGGTACTTCAAATCCTTTTGCCAAGTCACTTGCATAAGTTGTTGAACGCCCCTGACGCTGCCCCGTTGTAAAGCCAAGCAAATTGTTAGCAATAATATGTAACGATCCACCTGTACGGTAGCCATCAAGCGCACTCAAGTTAAAGGTCTCCGCAACAACTCCTTCTCCAATAAAAGCGGCATCACCATGAATCAAAATACTAAACGCCTTGTTTGCATTTTGTTCTGGTGCTCCTTTTTGAAAACGGGAGTCCTGTGCAGCCCTGGTAAATCCTTCAACAACTGGGTTAACAAACTCAAGGTGAGAAGGATTATGAGCGAGTGTAATCTTAGTCGGAGATGGCTTTTCTTCGCCTAAGGCACGTTCTGCACCAAAGTGATATTTCACATCCCCTGTCCACCCATACGTAATCTGTTTTGATCCTGGTGATGATGGCACTAACGCCCTGTCTCCAGATGGATGAAACTCAGAAAACAACTTATCAAAAGGTTTCCCCAAGATATGTGTTAATACACTTAATCTGCCTCGGTGTGCCATTCCCATCATGATTTCTTCTGTTTCGTCATAGAAAGATCTCTGAACCATACGGTCAATGATAGGAACCATCATTTCCAGACCTTCGATGGAAAAACGCTTTTGTGATACAAATGTTTTTGCCAAAAAATCTTCAAATCCCTCGACATCAATAATTTGTCCTAATAGTTCCCGTTTCTCCAATTCTGTGAACGAAAAACGATACTTACCAGATTCAATATTTTCTTGGAACCACAGACGCTCCTCATCATTATTGACATGATCATACTCAAACGAAATAGTGCCCGCATACTGTTTCATTAAGTAGTCGACAACATCTTGGGCCGTGTGAACTCCTTCTTGCTGATGTTCCCATACCCAATCAGCGGGAATCGCTTCCAAAACGTCTTTGCTTAGATTGTACTGTTTTGGATCTACTAATGAGGTGTCGCTGTGAATTCCTGAACCGACCGGATAGATATCAGCTTTCAGATGCCCATAACGTCTAATAGCCTCAACAAGTTTGCTTGCTGAGGTTAGTTGTTTAGCACTTATACCCGCTGAAAAACTCTTACTGCCTGCTTTTTCGACTACCTCGGCCTGTTGCACTTGTTGTATTTCCTCTGGAGCTCCATATTGATCAAATATTGCTTTCAGGGATGGATCCACAGAGTCTTTATCTTCCAAATAGAGTTCAAACTGTTCTTCTACATATCCCATATTGGGACCATAAAAATTTTCCCAAATTTTCTTATTTGACTCCTGCTGTGTCACGTCTTATACCCCCATTAAAATTCACTTACTCCTGCTAAATTTTATTCCCATCCATCATTCTAACATTTTAAACAGTTTAAAACATTACATCTTTAAATATACCCTATTTTACTATGGGAAACAACATATATGATGGGAATATTTCAATTCTTTTTTTTATAGGAACCATATAGATTTTTCCCATATTTGATAAGGAATTTCTCCATTTTTTCCGCACCTTGTAAACGGTTTATTTTTATTACTTATAATGGGTTTTATATAGATATTTAGAACTAAAAAATCACCAAATATAAGTTGTACATTTTTTCTACATTAAATCAAAAACAGGATAACTTCCAGTATAATTGGAAATTACCCTTCGTATCTGTTAACAATCGCTACCCTGACTATGAAAAATAGGACTGCCATATCATCGTAGCTGCACCGCGTGCAATCACTTTCTCTTTCTGTTTTTCTTGTTTGAATTGAATAGGTACTCGTTCTTTTCGATCAATATATAATTTTGCAGTTTCAACAATTTTATCATAATATGGTGGATATTTCCTAACAAGTTCACTGTTCAGGATAATTTGATTCGGCTGCAATACATTAATAATATTTGCCAGCCCTACTCCATACACTTCTGCCGAACGAAGCACTACCTCTTGAACAATAGAATCCTTTTGCTGCAACTGATTAAAAAACGTCTGCATTAAAGTATTCTTGGTAAAAGCCTCTGGATAAAACGGTGTCTCCTTCTCCTCCAAATAACGGCGATTGACTTCCTGTAATAAATAATCATAAGTAATAAGTGAAGAGAGAGTTTGCCTCCGCTCTATATCCACAATCATTTCACCGAAAGAACTTACATCACCTGTCTTATTCTTCAATAAACGGCCTTCTGCGAGCACCCCGCAGCGTAGCCCTCTGCCGCTGATACAATATAAGATCGACTCTTCTTGCTGCAGCTGCTGCATATAAGCCTGCAGTGTCGCTACATTGGCACCATTTTCTAAGAGGATCTTCTCTGATTGAAAACTTGGTAAATGATCCATAATGGAAAACTGGCGCCACCCTGGTGCCATAAACCCTTTCGTATCCATAATCATGCCTTTTTTTCGATTGAGCGGCCCTACTGCACCAATGCCAATCCCTAACAATTGATCACGTGAAATATGATGTGTTGTAAGGAATTGTTCCATTGTATGGTTAATGATTGCTAATGTTTTCTCTGGTGTGTGGTCCTCCGTCATTGTAAATGTAAAGCTATCGATTTCCTCTAATGTGGCATTTACCAAGACGATTGTAGATACCATCCGAGATAAGTCTACACCAATTATATATCCTGTATCTGGCACTATTTGATAAAGCGCAGGCGGCCTGCCACCTGATGATTCTTGGTATTCGGAAATTTTTATCAGCCTGTTTTGGAGTAAATAATCCAAATGCCTCGTGACCGTAGTTTGCTTAACGCCTGTCTTTTCAACTAGTTCTGTCTTTGTAACTGGACCATGCTGATAGACATATTGATAGACCAGTTTCATCCCATGATATTTCGAAGAGGTCTGTTGCAAGAAATCTTTTAACATATTCCCCCGCCCCCTTACATGCAACAACTTACAGTGCGTGTTCAAAAAGTTCGGACTTTTTGAACATCCTCTTACCGTTTTAGTATACTTCTATTTATTTCCGTTGAAAAGCAATACTTACATTATTAATCATTAATTCCATGTTAAAATAACCCTGTTCACTAACGAAAGAAGTTCCTTATTGCCTCGAAGCGGATACGATGATTACAGTCCTCACAACTAAAAAAGCCATGCCGGTTCTCTTTATATTTTTGATACTGTCTTGTACCTTCATAAACATTAAATTTCTTTTTGCAGTTTATACATATTACTTCATAAGAAAACACTGGTTATCGCCTTCCTTTTTGGCATCATTTTATCTTGGCTGTAATCAGCCGTAAGACTTTGCACTAATAAGCTTACAGGTTATCTAGAATTATACCAAATATTTTTGATATGAAAACTCTGTGTCAGCGGTGGCAACTGGTTCAAGCACACATAGCTGTTGGGATGAGGCAGGAACAAAATAATAACTGCTAGTCAGAATACAAACAATCAACTAAATGATATTAGGGTTTTTACAGTACAACAGCCTTATTTAGCTGAAATGTGTTTGCTAAACAAAAAAAGAGAACCAATCCATTTATGGAACTGCCCTCTCTTCCTGTTCGACTTTTCTATTTTCACCATTATTTTAGACATCTTTAACACATCGAAAGCCAATATTACCTGAAGAACTTTCTACGGTGTTAGAACTTCTAGCTGCAACGCGGTAACGATTACAATAAGAATGATGACATAGATAGGAACCGCCTCTCATTACTTTTGAAAGATTACCAGCTACTTGTTTTTGGTCAATCTTGCCCTGCCGATCGACTTGGAAAGTGTCAGCACACCATTCCCACACATTGCCTGACATATTATAAAGGCCGTAGCCATTGGCAGGAAAGGATTGCGCAGGAGCTGTACCGACATAACCATCTTCCTTCGTATTATGCCGTGGAAAGTCGCCTTGCCAGATATTACAGTAATGCTCCTCATTTGGCGTTAATTCATCTCCCCAAGGAAATCTCTTTTGTACTAATCCTCCCCGAGCAGCATACTCCCATTCTGCTTCTGTCGGCAGACGTTTACCTGCCCAGTGACAATAAGCAATCGCGTCATTCCAAGACACATGTATCACGGGATGATCCATTCGGCCTTCCAAATTAGAACCAATACCCTCTGGCTGATACCAATAAGCACCTTCAGCAGCCAGCCACCAAGGCGTCTGCGGCACTTTTTGAACATTCCCCGGGAAATCTTCTGCAATAAACTGATAAAACACAAATGACCAGCCATATTTCTCCGATTCTGTCTGATAATCAGTCGCCTCGACAAATTCTTGGAATTGCTGATTCGTTACCGTTGTTTGATCCATATAAAAAGGGGCTACGGTGACCTTTTGTACTGGTCCTTCTCCGTCGGCCTTAAAACCTTCTTCTTGATCGGTTCCCATCAAATATTCGCCGCCAGCCAGGTAAACCATTCCATCTGTACCATGCAGCTTTCCTGCTTCTACTCGCAAAGTTTCTTCCTGTTTATCCATCATCATATCTGATCTGCTTACTTGACAACAACTGCGTTTCTCTTCATTCATTATGTATTGCTCACCTCCACAACCTTATCTGTTAAGAGATGTTCAAAAAAAGACACGGCAGATTTTTGAACATACGCTTTTAGTATAGCACGATCCCGCAAATACCAGCCAAAACTATGACCACAATTGGGTGCATCCGCAATTTCACTAAAGCGAATAAAGACAGGGAAAAAATCCCCAGCAAACTGATTGTTTCAAAAGACCATTCTCCCAGCACCCGGTTAGCCAAAGCAAAATGAATAGCCGAATAAATAATCAAACCGGTAATGATCGGACGCAACCCGTAAAACGCGGATTTTACAATAGGTAATCGATGAAATTTAAAAAATACTGAAGCAATAATCAAGATAAGAGCCAAGGACGGTAAGACCATCCCTAACGTGGCAGCAATCGCACCAGGGAGAGCCGCTGTATGGTAGCCCACAAAAATGGCACTGTTAGTAGCAATTGGACCAGGAGACATGCCAGCAACTGCGATAACATCGGTAAATTCCTGTGTCGTCATCCAGCCATGTTTGCTTACCTCTGCTTCAATTACTGGTATCATGGCGTAGCCTCCGCCAAACGAAACAGTGCCAATTAATAAAAATGTCCAAAACAGGCTCAACAATTCCATCAGCAGTCCCTCCCTCTTTATTTATCTTCGTCTTTCTCTAATTGTGTCGCATAGCCAAACCATTCTTTCACCTTAACAATCACAATACCTAGAGCAATTCCAGCCAAAATAACGGCAACAGGATGAACCTGTAAGAAGAGTAAAATCACAGCCGTCACAATCATAATCACCAATGTGGTCTTATCATAAACGGCCGTTAGCCCTATCTTATAAGCAGCAAACAAAATCATCGCAACAACTGCTGCCCGAATACCGGTAAATGCAGCTTCCATGTATGGGTTATCTTTCACAAAAATAAACAGGATACTTAGGGCGATCACGATAAGAAAAGTCGGCAGCAATATCCCTATCATTGCCGCTATTGCACCAAGCACCCCTGCCAAACGATAACCGATAAAAATGGCAGAATTAATCGCAATTGCGCCAGGAACAGACTGGGCAATGGCAAATATTTCACCAATTTCTTGCGGATTTATCCATTTTCTTTTTTCAACTACTTCTTTTTCCATCAATGGAATCATGGCATATCCCCCGCCAAAAGTGGCAGGTGCAATCTTCAGAAAAGCTAAAAAAATTTGCCCTAAATATTTTCTGTTTCTCCCCAATGCCAGCTCCTCCTTTTAGAGGTTTAGCTTTTCCTGCTCTTATTTTCTATTATAACACACTTTAGACCATTTTGGATAAAAGTATTATTAATTTATTGTGAAACGGCTCCTTTGAAGATAAAACCAGCTAAGGATTATCTATGTAATAGAAATAATGGACAAAACGCTTGGCTTTGTCCATTATTCCCTTGACATCATCAGACGCTCACTGCTGATCCAGAACCGCTTCCTCCAACAATGACAATTGACAGCGCACTACCGCATTTATCTCCCTAATTCTTCCCTAAATTCAGTCGGGGTTTTACCATAATATTTTTTAAAACTTGCACTAAAATAATATTGATTGGAGTATCCTATCATTTCACTGATATCTTTCACCTTCAACTGTTTATTCTTTAATAATTCTTCTGCTTTTTCCATCCTAACTTTAGTAATGTACTTAAGAATATTAGTATGAGTAGCCCGCTTAAACAGCGAACCTAAATAAGACGCGTTTAAATTAACTTGCTCCGCTATGACTTCTAAACCCAGATCACTATCCATGTAATGATTATGGATATATCTTTTGGTTTCCTCTGCGATGATTTCCGTTCGGTCTGCAATCGATTCATTAAACACACTGCACAATTTCTTACATAACAAAAAGAAATGTTCTGAAAGCTGTTTAATGCTGGTGACATGATTCGACTCGACAAAAAATACCGAGGCCTCGTAGTGCCAATCCTTATCACTCAAATTGATATCATGGGTGAATTTTATCAACCTGGATATTAATCGATAGATATGAGCACTGATCAAGCTGCGGGGGAGCGACTCATTGATCCAGGTTTTTTCTAGCTGTTTGATAAACTTGCTCATACCCTCTACATCATTGGCAGAAATTAATGTTACTAACTTTTCTTCATCTTCATAGGTAAAGAGGATCGGATTACTGGCTTGATTCTTTAGTTGATTGGCATCAAATATCGTTGATTCAGGAAAAATGAATTGATGTTCCAATGCCTGCTTTGCCCTTTGATAGGACATGGAAATATCCCATATTTGTGAAACGATATTGCCAATTCCGACTTTATACTCTAAAATAGAAGCGTTTTCCGCATAAAAAGCCGCTATTGTCTGGCTGTATTGTTTCAAATTGATGTGATCCGAACCTATGATAAAGATTAATTCATCCGTTTGATTACAGTAATAGATTAAACTATTGGACGATAATCTATTGATCAATGCATTCCTCAGCTGAATCAAAGCAATGTGACACTGCTCCACTGTATATTTGTTTATTAAATTTTTAAAATTTTTTATATCAATAACGATAGAAACATAAGATTTCTTATCAATATCAATCCCGAGAAATTCCGCTTGTTCTAACAGATTATAGGAAGCATATTGCGGATTAGAATCAATTAAATCAGTAAAAAATTTCTCCATTAACAGCGGTTTACTCTCATTTAACTGATAGAGAATAGCTTGTTCCTCCTCGATCATTTCAATCATTTGCTTCAATTTTTCTGCCAAATAAGAAAAATCGATTGGTTTTTCAATATAATCAAAGACATCCAGCCGGATAGCTTCCTGGGCATACATAAAATCATCATGAGCACTTATAAAAATTACTTTCACTAAAGGCTGCTGCTTGATTATTTCCTTTGTCAATTGAATGCCATTCATAGCTGGCATATTAATATCTGTAATAATAATATCAATTGAATGCCGGGTTAAAAATTCTAACGCCTCGTAAGCGCTCGTAAATATGCCGATCACTTCCAAATTTAATTGATCCCACCCTATATGTGCCCGGATGCCTTCACTTGTTTTTACATTGTCGTCAACGATGATTAACTTCCTCATGGTGTCATCTCCTCTATTCCATCTTCGGGAAACATTTGATCCATCCGAATTTCTACTAGAGTTCCTTGATTAGGTGTGCTGATCATTTTCAATGGTTCCTCACACTTAGAAAAACTGGCTACTCGATAATTGACATTACTTAAACCAAAAAACTTCCTCGAATCCATTTTTCTTGTTGCTAATACCTGCCGGATTTCCATTAATTGCTCCTGACCGATACCCTGTCCATTATCCTTCACCTGTATCAAGATGTAATCTTCTTCATATACCAAAGAAATGACAATATGCAAAATATCCCCATTATAATACAAAGCATGCTTTAAACAGTTTTCAATAATCGGCTGCAATACAAATTTAGGCAGCAGGAATTTTTCAATCATATCATCTGTATGAATTTCCCATGTGAAGGAATTGGTTTTATTAATATGTTCAATTTCCATAAATAAAGTGGCTATTTCTAACTCTTCCTGAATAGGAATCAATTCATTCTCTTTTTTCAATAATAACCGATAAAATTTGGCTAGCCTGGAAATCATTTGATTAGCCTCTTCGATATTTCCTGAAGTCTGACAATTCTTGATCGAATCTAAGACATTGTATAGAAAATGCGGATTAATCTTCGATTGCTGTAACTCAAACTGCATTTTTTCTTCCATTTTTCTCATAGTCAAAATTTGCTCAAAATCTTCCCTTAATTTCTTAGTCATATCGTTAAATACCAAAGAAAGCCGGTCAAATTCATCATGAAACTCCGGCTTATTGGAGACCGGTAAAACCATATTTGTGTCATAAATGCTGTGGTTGTTCGATTTAATTTTATCAATTACTTCGGCAATCTTGTTGACCCGTTTGCTTAAATTATGAGAAATAAATAAACTGCTGATAATGGCTACCACCACTGTCAACACCAGCGTGATTAATAATATGCTGATTAAAACACTCGTATTGCTTCTAATATATTGGTTAGGAACTTCCGTCACTAATAACCATTGTGTTATAGGATTTCTCTGGATAATTACCGTAGCATCTCCTACTGTTAATGTGCTGTTTTTGCCAATATCACTTGTGTTCAACTGTTCTGATAACATTTCTCTATCGACAAATTGGTCTTCTCCTATAATAAGCTGACCGTTTTCATCTAACAGATAGGCATTAATGGAGGTTCCGATAGCCCTCTCCTCCAGAAGTTTGGCTATTTCTGCTACTGGAATATCAATAAAGAAAATATATTCCAGTGTATCCTTATTTGCTAGTTGAAAAGCCTTCGACACAGAAACGTAATGATTCGAGGCATTTGATTTATATTTGACAAACGGTTCTTTTATATCGTGCATCACACTCCAGTTGAGCTGATTGGCCTGCTGTTCCATTTCTTCGATAGTTATCCCTCGCATGGACAGATCGTCAAAAGAGAAAAATGTTATTCCTTCATTACTGAAAATAAACTGGTCATTCGTGTAAACACTCACGTTCCCAAATTCGAACGTCCTGCTCAGATTAAACAGGCTGTTTCTTACATTACTATAGGTAGATAATTGTTCTGATAAGGATGTATCCGATTGCAGAATTAAGGTATACATATAATATTCCATGACATTCGCCGCGTCCTCCATTTGTGTGAAGCGTTCTGCCAGTGAAGTATTTAATTGGGTACTAGTATAAGAAACCGAATCAATGATTCGATCTTTGGCAATATGATAGGCTAAGACATAAGAAAGACTTCCCACTATCAAAATCGGAATTACGGCAATCACAATAAAATTCGCGAACAGCTTATTTCTAAACTTGGAGAAAAAAGCCTTTATTTTCATAAAACGATGTTTCAACTTTACCACCAGCTATCCTTTTTAAGATACCTCTAAATATACTATCTAATTTTTATTATTTTAAGTGCATCTAGAAATTTTATATCTTAATGCTACAAAAATTACATTTTCTTATCACAAATAGCTGATTATAATGCAATATATAAGGTCCTTAAAAACTTGTAAGCGCTTATAGGTGTTGTTCAAACAACTGATAAAATGACATTGGCTTGAATTTTTGACGTATAAAACTTGATAGTCTGGCATTGCGTATTTTAGCCGGCGAGCCCATTTTGACCAAACTTTTTATACGAAAATCTGTCCCAGTAGCTGCACTTAGTTTATTTACACGATTGAACCAAATGAAGAGGACGAATAAAGACCGATATCTGTCAGGATATGTTGATTTTGAACTCGTATTGATAACAATGGAGGTATTTATTAATGAAGAAACTTGGATTTATGTTTGTAATGTTGACTATTTTTCTCTTTGTATTGGCTGGATGTGTAGGGGTTAATAATTCTGATACAGAAGAGCCGGAAAGTAATGAAGAGTCCGCAGATGTAAACGTAGAAGGGGAAACCATTACTTGGATGACAAATGACTCAAGCAGGCCTGGATGGGAAGATTTAGAGCAGCAGATTCTGGATGAAACAGGAGTAGAAATTGATGTAGTAGTAACACCAACCAACCCGGATGATATGGTAGCAAGAATGACAACGATTCTATCGTCTGGTGATACAGAAGTAGATATCATGCATATCAATGATGAATTAATTACTGCCTTTTCAAGGGCTGGATATTTAGAACCATTAGAGAATGATGTGATGACGGATGACGTGATGAGCAACTTTGCAGAACAATACATGGAAGATATTCCGACTTATGAAGGAAGTATTTACTCTGTACCAAGCTATTTGGAAATTTTGGCATTCTGGGTTAATAATGAACTGCTGAGCGAGGCAGGTATGGAAGCGCCTACTAATAAGGAAGAGTTCTTAGCCTATGCACATGCTGTAACAGATGGCGATGTTTATGGTTATGGCGGAGCATGGGAAAGAAGTTATGTTTTTAATGAAATTGGCACCTTTATCAATTTATTTGGCGGAGACTACTTTGATTGGGAAAACCCTAAGACACAAGAAGCACTAGAATTTATGTATGACCTAGCTCATGAAGAAGGAGTTACACCACCAAGTCAATTGGCTGATATCTATGATCCAATGATTCAAAAATTTATTGATAATAAATATGGCATGTTATTCATGTACACCGGAGCCATTCCTACCTTTGATGAAGCAGATAGTTATGGACCTGATAAGTTGGATATCGCACCGATGCCAACGTTCGAAACAAATGATGCGTATATGGCTTCCTGGCACCATGTGATCAATGCTTCTTCTGAGAAAAAGCCAGCAGCAAAAAAAGTATTAGAATACTTAGCAAGTCCAGAAGGGCAAGTTGCTTATTATGAAATGTCCGGTCGATTGCCAGCACGATTAGATGTATTGAATGATCCTGAGTTCTCTGCACCTGGCTTAGAAAGTGTAAAAGAATATATCGAGAATAGTACATTACGCGGGAGACCGCTTGTTCCGCAGTCAATGGAATTCGTCAGCGGGATCGGAAGTATATTCCAGCAGTATATCTCAGATGATTTAACTTTAGAACAGACCGTTGAACAAGCGCAGGCTGAGATAGATCGTTTAGCAGAATAATAGGTAGTATCGGGGTGTGAACGTCTGTGATCCCTCACTTAGACTTCTTTGACGACATCTCTCCAAGTCTGGACGTGAGAGACTTACGGACGATTGCACCGGGATAAAGTGAGACTAGCGTCAGTAGGGGATTCATTCCCCATTGCTGGGTAGCGAGACTTATCAGGGTGTTCATATCCATTGCCCCGTCAAACGACCTGCTGGGTGGAGGCGGGGATTAAGGATGGTTCAATCTCCTATACAGAAAGAGTGATTTTTATGCAAGGCTCAATGAAAAGATCAACGAAATGGAAACTAGCGATGCTGTTAATCTTACCTGTTTTGCTTATCAGAGGATTTACGATTGTCTACCCTCTGATTGTCACATTTATCAATAGTTTCTTTGAAATAAACATGTTTAAAGGCGGCGAAGCAACTTTTGTCGGTTTACAAAACTTCGCCAGTATCTTTACAGACGGCAAAATCATTGCCTCTGTTAACTTCACGATTGTATTTACCGTTGTATCGATGATATTTCACGTCATACTAGGTTTAGGCTTAGCTTTATTATTAAATATGAAGTTTAAAGGCAAGAAATTTCTTAGAACGATTACGTTAATCCCTTGGGCAATGCCGATGGTCGTGACCGGTATTGCAGCAAAATGGGCATTCAACGATAGCTATGGATTAGTCAATGACCTCATCAGAAGAATCGCCCCAGAATTTCAGTTTGATTGGCTGATTCATCCTTGGTCTGCTCAATTAGCCGTTATTTTGGTCGATCTTTGGAAAGATATTCCGTTCTTTGCGATCCTATTGCTAGCCGGACTGCAATTTATTCCTGAAGAAATCTATGAATCTGCCAAGATTGATGGCGCAGGTCATATCAAATCCTTCTTCAAGATAACCTTGCCTATGGTTACGCCGACCTTATTAACGCTTTGTATCTTCTTTACCATGTGGCGTATTACCATGTATGACCTAGTATATGCAATGACTTCCGGAGGCCCTGGTGATTCTACCAGTCTTTTAGCTTATCGAATTGCTGTAGAAGCGTTTACTAATCTAAATATCGGCTATGCTTCTGCTTTAGCCTTAATGTTATTCCTGATCATGATTGTTTTCAGCAGCATCAACTTACTATTTATTAAAAAGGCACAGTATTAGGAGGGGAATGAATATGTCTGCCAAACAAAAACGTATCCTTACATTCATCTTTCGGTGGAGCCTTACCCTCGGAGTAGCCATGATTATATTAATTCCTCTGTATTGGGTATTTATATCATCTATCACCCCAAGAGGAGAATTATTTTCAACTCCTATCAATTTTTTTCCGGAGAATTTTACGTTTCAAAACTATGTTGATTTATTTGTGGAATTGGATGTAGCAACAATGGCTTGGAACACACTGATTATCACGGTCTGTTCCTTACTCTTAACGATTATACTAGGAACCGCTGCGGCCTATGCCTTTGCCCGTTTCGAATTGTTTCAAAGTGTGAGCTGGGCATTTAGGTTATTATTATTCTCAGCGTTAATTCCACCGGTTATTACAGCCAGACCTTTATATGATTTTATGAAATCGTTTGATCTTGTAGATACTTATGCTGGTTTGATCATTTTGTATACAAGCTTATTACTGCCGTTCTCTGTATTAATCTTGTATAATTTCGTTAAACAAATACCAGCTTCTTTAGAGGAAGCAGCACAAATAGATGGAGCAAACTTTGGCACCATTCTATTCAAAATTTATTTCCCATTAATGAAACCTGCGATTGCCACGGTATCGATTATCAATTTCATTCAAAGTTTGAACGAATTTTTCACCCCGCTCTTTTTCACTTATAAGATCAAGCTGTTAAGTGTAGGGATTACAACCGTACCCAGAGAGAGCAACTTTGAGGTTCCTTGGGATCTAATCAGTGCGATGGGCTGGTTTATTATCTTGCCGATTATCCTTTTCGTATTGTTTTTCGAGAAAAACATTATGGAAGGAATTACACAAGGCGGCGTTAAACAATAATAAAACAAAGAGGTGTTTATATCATGTTTCAAGACGTATTTTCAAACAGTTTAGCTTCTCTACCTTTAACGAACAATGGAAAAACAAGAGCTATTACAGCCGAAAACCCAAAAGGTGAACGTGGACAAGGAGGAAAGGCCTCCAGTAATTTAGGCCCTTCCCGTAAAGGTTCCCCCTGTCTGCGAGATGTAAAGCCGGGTGAGACCGTTACTTTATGTGAGATTGATGGACCAGGAGTTATTCAGCACATCTGGATGACTGTCACCGACAGAACTGAAGAGAATTATTTTGTTCTTCGTGACCTTGTCCTTCGCATGTACTGGGATGATGAAGATCAGCCTTCTGTAGAAGCACCATTAGGTGATTTCTTCTGTAATGGCTTTGGCCGGGGATGTACGATTAACTCCGTCCCGATTGCCGTCAATCCAACCAGAGGCTTTAACAGCTATTTCCCAATGCCTTTTCACAAAAAGGCTGTCATTACGGTGGAAAATCAGCATGAGGCGCCAATCCCTGCTCTATTCTATCAGATCGATTACTGTCTCTATGATTCTTTACCAGATAATACAGCTTACTTCCACGCCAAATGGAACCGTCAAAAAATCACTAATCTTGCAGAAGATTATGTCATTATTGACGGAATCAAAGGGAAAGGGCAGTACATCGGAACCTATATCGGGCTGGCTACCTTAGAACGCTACTGGTGGGGTGAAGGCGAAGTGAAATTCTATATGGACGGCGATAAAGATTATCCAACTATTTGCGGTACTGGAATGGAAGATTATTTCGGCGGTGCTTGGAGCTTTGCCACACAAGAAAACGGTAAAACCGTTGAAAACACCTACTGCACACCTTATATGGGATACCCTTATTACTCGAAGGCAGATGACACCGTTCATTTCCCTTTTCATAACGATGATGTCCCTCCAATGAGAGGCTTCTATCGTTGGCATATCCCTGATCCGATTCGTTTTGAAGAAGAATTGAAGGTGACCATTCAACAAATTGGTGTCTATAAGAATGGTTTGTTTGAAAGACAAGATGATGTATGCTCTGTCGCTTATTGGTATCAAACAGAACCACATCAAGCCTTCTCTCCGATTGCAAGTGCTAAGGACAGATGGCCGCGATAAAGTGGAGAGCACACCTGTCTTGTTTTGAACATCCCTCTAAAACTTGAGACAGACGCTTACCGGGATAAATTAATTGAGACTGTTGCACATGGAATTACATGGTGCGACAGTCTCTCTTTTTAAGTGTATGACTTATTTTTTCATATGGTTGAAAAGGGGGCTGTCAAGATATCTATTTCTGTTGACACCTATTGCTACTCGACCTTTTCAAATCCTAAGGTGCGGGTTTTTGATCAATTGCTGAGATTATCATCTTATTTGTTTAAGCTTTAAGGAGCTGGCTTTTGCTAAGATGTTGGGGTCTACTTAGCTGTTTAAGCCCCAAGAAGTTGACTTTCGCTAAGATATCGGGATTATCTTATCTGTTTAAGCGCTAGAGAGTTGTCTTTTTCTAAGAGGCAGGGGTATCTTATCTTTTCAAGCCCCAAGGAGCCATCTTTTAAACCAGATGCTAAGGCTATTCTTTTCATGATGATCCTATCTGTTGAAGCCGACTTAGAAAATTGGAAAAAACGTCTTCTGTAAAGGCACTTTTCCATCACTAACAATAATCAAAAGGAACCATCCCACATATTAGAAAAACTTGGCTTATCGCCAAGTCTTTATGGCGAAAGCCTTAGTTTTATTTATACTATAATCCATAAATTTTTATACTCCCTTTCCTGGTGTATGAAATAATGGTTTCAGACACAAAAAATCCCATTGACTATGCTACGATTGAAATACTTAGCCAAGTTTACTCAATCACCCACCCGACAAGGAGGACATAGTCAATGAGACACTTTAATGGTAAACAAGGTTTCCGAAGAAGTCAATTCGCAAAAGAAATTCGAGGTGCTGATTTAGAAAAAGTTTTAATTGTACCCATCGATGTTTCTAAAGTGCTTCAAAAGGCAATGATTTTGAATTACTATGGAGAACCTATAGAATCTGTATTCTCCTTTATGGTTAGTCAAACCGGTATGAAAGTTCTTATTGATAAAATAGAGCGTGCTAAAATTTCACTTCAAACAGATAAAGTATTCATTGGCATTGAGGCAACCGGTCATTATTACGAGGATATTGTCCGTATTCTCACAGATCAGGGTTATTCTGTTCATATTATTAACCCTGCCTCCACGCATGAAGAAAGAAAGCTACACCTGACGTATACAAAAACAGATGATATCGACTTATATTTAATTGCCGAAGCTTTAATTGGTAATAAAGCTACAAATTCTAAGTTGAACACTGGTATCTACAAAGAACTTCAACTCATCACAAGAGCCAGAAGAAGAGAAATAGAAAAACGCTCCCGTATTAAAACGGAGATTCGTACCTACCATGATCAGATTTGGAGGGAATATCAAGGATACAGTACGCTGATTGATGGTAAATTGAAAACAAAAAAGATATTTAGTGATTTTTGGGGGAAAGCAAGTGTTCACCTCCTTACTCACTACCCTCATGCTTCTCAGGTACTTAAGCTGGGAGAATTGGGTTTACGCCAATTATCTAAAGAACATAATTTAAAAATCAGAAAAACAACCATTGAAAAGTTACTTTTTGCCGCAAGTGAGAGTGTTTCCAAGCCTTGCGAAGATCTCTCTAGTGAACGATTTCTTTTACAACAAAAATTAAAAGATTATGCATACCACACCAAAAATATCGAAACCTATGAAAAGGAAATAGAACGACTTTTTATTCAAACTAACGGCATCTTACTTCTAACGATTCCTGGCATTGGCTTAGTTACAGCTGCAGAAATCTTTTGTGAAATGGGGGATCTCTCTGACTTTTCTAGTGCGGGTCAGCTTATTAAAAAGGCAGGAACAAATCCAATTATTAAACAATCTGGGCCTGGAGCTGGATACAAAGGACGTATTTCCAAACAAGGAAATGCAAATTTAAGAAGGGCCGTATATAATGCAGGACGAAGCCTTTCTATCCATAATGAAGCGTTGAAACCTTTTGTTATGCGCTTGAAAGAAAAAGGAAAAAAAGCGGGTTCTGTTTACATCGCAATGGGGAACAAACTCCTAAAAATTGCGTTTGCCATGCTTACCAGAGGAGAACCATTTCAATGGAATCATCCCGATTACCATTACAAAAAAGAAGTATTTAAGAAGCTAACATTGCCCTTAAGTGCGTAAAAAACAAATAAATAGGCTCCATTCTCTTGGTTCGAGTGGAGATCGAATCCACTTTCCAGAGGCATTATGACCTCGCTCTATAGCCTTATCCCACTCGAACTGTAAATGCGAATTAGTACGTTATCTATCTATTTTGTACTCTATGCCAGATTGCATCCATGCAGATGAAGAATCGAGTGACATCCCACTTCTGAATCAAGAAAATGGAGCCTGTTTCATCATGAACTTGGTTAATTGCTACTTGTAAAAAAATACAATTACGGTAGGTGTATTAAAGTTACGTAAAAACTTGAAAAAAGTATTTGACATTGTACGCTATAGTGCAAAAAAACTGCCACAAAATGCAACATGTACATTTCGTGGCATCCCCATTTCTTTTACATCAACCGAATGAAACACTCTATTTCTATTCATTTCTGTAATGCGAATTATTTTTTGTTAGGTTCGATTATCTCTATTTATTCCAAGACCTCAATCCAAAGATCTAATTCAGCATCTTGATACTGTTGTTGCTTATCCGTTAAAATAAACGAGATAGATCCCCAGCCTGCTTGAAGGCCTTCTAAATAGATGTCATCGCCTTCATGATGAAGCTGAATTAATTCAGGATTTATACTGATTACAGATATATCAAAACGGTCATTAGGGAATGGAATCAGCTCACCATATGGATCCAGAAATAATTCAGACCAGTTATATGCAAGAACCTTTCTTTCACCAACTTCGACCTTCATACCTGGTGTCCAATACACCCCGCTTGGATTCTGGAAATCCTCTATTTCTATATAAGCATAAGATTCCGATTCACCATTTTCATTAGCTGCAACTGCAATCAGGCCGGTAGCATTTTCAGGAATCTGCCCGGGACTGATGTAAAATACTGTCCCTTCATCACTGCCGATTTTTTCTCCGATTCGTCTGTGATCAGCATCTGCAAAATAAACATGATATTGATCTATGTTCCAAACATCGTCCGGAGGTGTAATCCTTACAAATCCGCTTATTTTGTCAGCAAAAGAATCGTTATCTTCAAATGTCAAAGCTACAGGACCATTTGCAGGCGGCTGATCTGGCTTTGGACTTACCGTAACATTAAAAGTATAAGAAACAGGTTCAAAATCACCAGAATTCTTACCTAAAGTAATCGTGATACTTGTCGTCCCTTCCCCTCCGCCTCGTATAATATTACCGCCATCCATATAGGCGTCTGCAATATTAGAATCATCACTTTCAATCGTAAGCGTATCATAGGTTGGGGTTATGATATTTCCATCCGCATCTTTAAAAATACCAAAGTGAGCTAAATATTTCCGCTCCCCTATCATTACGGTCTGGTCTTCAAGAGCTTGGTATAACCACGGATTAGCAAAATCGTGAATAGGGGTATAAGCATATTCCTCTGATTCACCGATATCATTTTGCACAACGGCCAATATGCCCTCAGCATTCTCTGGAATATCTGTTACCTCAGCAAAAGTAAAACGAATATCCTCTCCTGTTTTTGCCAACGTAGCAATCTCCGTGATTCGTTCTCCATTACTGTTTCCCCAGTACAGGACATAGGAATCCAAATTGTCTTCCTCTTCCGCTCTCCCAACTGTTATGTCACCGCTCACTTTTCCTCTTAATGGTTCCTTGTCGGTAAATACAACAGAGACCGGACCAGTTGCAGGAATAGTTGGTTTTGGTTCTGGTGGAGCAAGAACCGTTACTGCAAAAGATGTAGTGACTGGTTCCTTGTCACCTTTAACAGCTTGTAAGATCACCGTTACCTCTGTTGTTCCTTCATGATAACTTTCCAGCCAAAGACCATCATCATAATAGGCACGAGCGATCGACTCATCAGCTGTAGATACTTCCCAGCTATAATCTGCCTCCGAGATAATTGCTGTTCCTTTCTCATCCATAAACACGTTTGATATATCTAGATGCCGGCTCTCTTGTGCAGGTATTTCCTGATCCGTAATCGGTTCCTTTAACCACGGATTGGCAAAGTCATGAATCGAGGTATAAGCATATTCCTCTGATTCGCCGATATCATTTTGGGCGACTGCCAATATACCTGTTGCACCTTTTGGAATTTTTGTTTCTGCCGCTAGAGTAAATACCAAATCCTCTCCTGTTTTCTTAAGGTTTGTTAATCGTTTCCCCATTTTCTCATTATTCTCTCTCACCCAATATAATGAATAACCAGTTATATTCGATTCATCAGCAGCTTTTTCAATCAAAATTTCCCCATTTATTTTATTTAACAATGGATTTTCATCTTGAAAAGTGATACTTTTCGGCCCAAACAATGGGCGGCTTACTACCTGAAGCTGAAACTGTTTGGAGGCCTCCAAATTATCCAACTTAACTGATATGGTAATGGTTATAATGCCAATATCATGTGGTGTCAGAATAATTTGTTTTCCATCCATTACACCAGTAGCCACCTTTTCATTAGCAGATGAGATCGTATACGATAAATGAGGCACACGCTGCCAATCTGAAATTAATTCGATAACACGTTCATCTTCTGTTAATTCGATCGTAATATCTGTGAAACTCATTAATTGTTTTTTTATGTTGTTAAACTCCGCTGTATAGTCCTCCTTTGGTTGTTCTTCAGAAGGTTCTTTTTGTGGTGGAGTTAATTCTTTATCATCTTGCTTTTCTTGTGGTGGTTGTTCTTTTTGCTGCTCTCGATCTTGTGGAGACTGCTGTTGTTCTCCATGTCGTTCTTGTTCTTGATCTTGCCGGGCCTGCTGCTGTTCTTGCCTTTGTCGTTCCTGATCTTGCTGGGCCCGCTGTTTTTCTCTTAGTTCTTCCAGCCAATCCTGGAGTGCTTGTTGTTCTTGATTTTGCTGGGTCTGTTGCCTTTGTCTCAACTCTTCCAGTTGTTCTTGAAGTACTTGTTTCTCTTGTTTGCGTTGCTCTTCTCGTTCTTGTCTTTGTTCTATTTCCTTTACTACCCCCTCTCTTCGTCTGTCACCATAAGTCACTTCCCAATCCGGTACACCAATAATGTTGATTTGACCATCAGCATGTATATACTGATTATATTTCTCCATAAGCTCAGCTAATTCTGACTCATTCAATCTGCCTTGTTCAGGGAATACTTGTGCAATAGCTGTAATCATGCCAAAAATTTTCTGTTGATATTCCAACAGCTTATCCAAGGATTCGATTCCTAGGTAGCCTAATAATTCCTGATCATTTTCCAAGTTTTCTAAGAAGAGGCGATTCTCTTCATCTATCATTTGCTTATTTTTCATTAACTGTTTGAGAATGTCATCACCTAACAGTTTGGTAAGTTCATCTGGGTTGATCTCTTTGAGAATCATTTCGCCTTCATGCTGCACTACCTGTTGAGCCGGGTAGGCCATTATTTCTTCTTCATGTTCACCTACTCGGACTGCTCCAGCAAAGACAAATACAGCACTGTCACCTGTATTAGGGTCAACAGAAGTAACAAAATATGTGCCTTCCGCTTTCGTCTTTAGTGTCCCAACATTAACTTTGTAATAATCATTATGCTCTCCCATATGCAATAAATTCCCTGTTGATTGATTATAAGTAATCTCCACTCCTTCTTCAGAAGAGGTTAACTCGGCAATAAGAACTTCTGCATTTTCACCAATAAACATGCTGCCATTACCATTTAAAGTAACTTCAACGGCAGCATTCTCCTTAGTGGTCAGTGTATCGCCTTCTTCCAAAATTGTCTTAGAAGTAACTGCTTGTTTCTCCTCATCTGGTTTAGTTACATACACCTCCCCTGTTATGTTGCTCACTTGTACCAGTTGATGATTTTCATTTCCTGCACTGGGCGCTGCTTTTTCTGAGAAGGTATCCTTTGGCTGGTCTGCATCTATTTGCTCCGCTTTCATTGAATTATTAGCTGTATAAACAATTGCTGCAATAATACCAACTAACAATACAACTAATGAACTAGCTAACAGTTTCTTTCTCGGCATAGTATACTCCTTCCCTTTCATTTATGATAGCTTCATATCGCCTTCACTGATTCATTTTCATCAATTATACCTGCATACACACAGATTGAGATCAACCTTTCCGCTAAAAAAAATGAATAGATGGAGCAAGGGGGTGGAGAGGTTTTTGAAAAATCAGTTCAGCTTTTTATTCCTTGCTTAACAAATGAGATGTCTGTTCCAGGATAGGAAACGAATATACAAGTGGATCTTACGGACGTTTGCCCTGGGATAAATTTTGGCCAAAAAAAACTGCTGTACCATCAGATATTTGATGGTACAGCAGTTCCCTTTTGTTCCTATCGATTCAGCAGACTACCCACATACCTCAATAAATCATTCGCAGACTGGGTAGTGTAACCATATTCTTCTACTAATGTAGCGACGACTTCATTCATTTTCTTTAATTGGCGCTCATCTGGTGTTTTGGTAGATGTGGTAATCTTGACTACATCCTTTAGATCGGCAAATAATTTCTTTTGAATCGCTTCTCGCAAGCGTTCATGGGATTGATAATTAAATTTCTTGCCTTTACGTGCATAGGCAGAAATACGAATTAAGATTTCTTCTCTAAAGGACTTTTTGGCATTTTCAGAAATACCTATTTGTTCCTCAATCGAACGCATCAGCTTCTCATCTGGCTGCATTTCTTCTCCAGTCAAAGGATCCTCTAGTTTTGTCTTATTACAAAATGCTTCGACATTGTCTAAATAATTATCCATTAATGTCTTAGCCGACTCTTCATAAGAGTATACAAATGCCTTCTGTACTTCTTTCTTTGCCAATTCGTCGTACTCTTTTCGGGCAATCGAAATAAAATCCAAATAATTTTCTTTCTGTTCTTTGGTGATGGAAGCATGATCATCTAACCCATCCTTCAAAGACCGCAAAACATCCAAGGCGTTAATGGCTTGCATTTCTTTACGGATGATCGTCGATGAAATCCGATTAATAACATATCTTGGATCAATCCCTGACATTCCCTCATCAGAGTATTCCTTCTTCAAAGCATGAACATCTTGTTCACTAAAACCCTCTACATCCTGTTCATTATATAGATAGAGTTTTTTCAAAAGGCTGATTTGATTCTGTTTTGATTCCTTCAGACGAGTTAAAATCGTAAACATCGCAGCAATTTTTAATGTGTGTGGTGCAATATGGACATCCTCAATATCACTTTCTTCAATCATTTTCTGATAAATCCGCTCTTCTTGGTCCAGCTTTAGATTATAGGGAATCGGCATAACAATCATTCTGGAATGCAAAGCCTCATTTTTTTTGTTGGAGATAAATGAACGATATTCTGTTTCATTTGTATGCGCAATAATCATTTCGTCAGCTGAAATTAACGCGAACCTCCCGGCTTTAAAATTACCCTCTTGAGTGAGTGAGAGCAAATGCCAGAGAAATTTCTCATCACATTTTAGCATTTCCTGAAACTCCATCAGACCTCGGTTGGCCTTGTTTAATTCGCCGTCGAATCGATAGGCACGCGGATCTGACTCTGAACCATAGGTGGCAATCGTAGAAAAATCGATGGAACCTGTTAAATCAGCAATATCCTGTGATTTCGGATCAGATGGGCTAAAGGTGCCGATCCCTGTACGATTATCTTCAGAGAAAAAGATTCTTTCCACTAACACATCTTCAATCCGGCCATCATAATTCTCTTCTAAATGGAGACGATTTAATGGCGAAAGACTGCCTTCAATTTTAATCCCGAATTCTTGTTCAAACTCAGGACGGAGATGGGCAGGAATAAGATGCAGGGGATTCTCATGCATAGGACAATCTTTAATGGCATAAACCGCTCCCCGATCTGTCAAACTATATTGTTCCAGCCCTCTTTTTAACATAGTCACTAGGGTTGATTTCCCTCCACTGACAGGCCCCATCAGGAGTAGAATTCGTTTCTTTACATCCAGACGCTTAGCTGCAGGATGAAAATATTCCTCCACTAATTTCTCCAGTGCTTCTTCTAAACCAAATAATTCATTACTGAAGAACTTATACCGCCGCACCCCATTTTCCTCTTCCACCCCTTGATCCTTTATCATCTGGTATATACGTGAATGCGCCGATTGCGCTAAATAAGGCTTTTCCTTTAATAACTCCAGATATTCTAAAAAGGTTCCTTCCCACCTTAAAGCCTGTTGCGATTCACGATATTGTTGTGCCTTTTTCAAGATTTCCATTAAACAACCTCCCAGTCTTGTGAACCCTTTTGTGCTTGATGCTATATCTAAAATGTATGTGATCAGCTAGGAAATAATGAGTAGAAATCATGACTTCACAAACAAACAGGATTTAGGTATAATAGTGAGAGGTAACCATAACATAAGACTTCCATCATCAAGGGCTTTTCTTGATGATAAACGATCAGCAAAACTTATCAGAGTGTTAATGGTCGGTTCCACTTATTCAGACCTATATCAGAGAATAGGTTTACGAATGGCTGCACTGTGATAAACTGTACATAATACATGTGGAAAGCTAAATAAAGGAGGATATTTCTATGGGTGTTGCATTGGTCATCGGTGTCTGTATTACATTTCTAGTTGCTATTTTTGCTGCAGGATATGAAGCAAAGCAATAAAGGGAAACTTCGATCAGTGGGGAGTCAACGCACAGGACGACTAGTGGAGACGTTGTGACAGGACGTCGCGAACTTAGTCTGTCCATCTCCATTGAATATTAGTCGAACCAATCAGCCAGTTACACTGAGATAAATTAAAAGGCTTGCCTTCGTAGAGGGCAAGCCTTTTATCTAATTCAGATGAAAACAACGAAAGCCATACCCTTCTACCTCTACAACCCCTTGGTTAGAAAACGCAATCTCTTTTCCGCTGAATAGTTCTGTTGCTTCCTCACCTGCCAAAGGTGCGATCTCTATCTTTTGAGGCTCTTCTCCATTATTTAACACAAAAATCAATGTAGCTTGTTCAGTCTCCTTTTGGTAAGCTATTGCTGAATCTTCGTTACCAATAAATCGAAAATTAGATTGATTGCCAAAGGCAGGTATCTCTTTTCTTAGTCTGATTAATTGCTGAACAAAAGCAAACAAGTCTCGGTCTTGCTTGTCTTCCTCCCATACCATACACTTACGGCAACCTGGATCATTCTCTCCATCCATCCCTATCTCATCCCCATAATAAATACAAGGAGATCCAATAAAAGAAAGCTGGAATAAATATAATAATTTGATGCGTTCTTTATGCCCTTTTGCTTCTGTCAAGATTCGAGGTGTATCATGACTATCCAGTAAATTAAAGGCAACCTCGTTCACATTCTGCGGATACATATGCAATACCTTAGTAATCGTGTCAATAAATGCCTGACCGTCCATCGTCTGTTTCGCAAAAAATTCCACTGCTCCATTTGTAAATGGGTAGTTCATCACGGCATCGAATTGATCGCCCTGGAGCCATTTCATCGAATCATGCCAAATCTCGCCAAGAATGTATGCATCCGGTTTAACGGCTTTTACCACTTGACGAAAATCACGCCAAAAGGCATGGTCTATTTCATTCGCTACATCCAAGCGCCACCCGTCAATATCAAATTCATCTATCCAATATGCTGCCACATCTAATAGATATTTCTTCACCTCAGGATTGGCAGTATTTAATTTCGGCATACTGGCCACAAAACCAAACGCATCATAATTTGGTTTCCCTTTTGCCTGTACAGGAAAATCCCATATATGAAACCAATCCTTATAGCGTGATTTTTCTTGGTTTTTTAAGACATCCTGAAACGGAGCAAAATAAAAGCCGCTATGATTAAATACCGCATCTAACATAACCTTGATACCGCGTTTATGACATTCCTTCACCAATTGACGGAAGGTGTCTTTATCACCAAATTGCGGGTCAATCTCCAAATAATCGATCGTATCATACTTATGATTGGAATATGCCTTGAAAATTGGCGTAAAATATAGACCATTAACCCCTAAATCTTCCAAATAATCTAAATGATCGATAACTCCTTGAAAGTCACCGCCAAAAAAATTGTCAGGTGCAGGCTCCTCACTTCCCCATGGCAATGTGCCTTTCGGGTTTAAGGAAGCATCCCCATTGGCAAAACGTTCTGGGAAGATTTGATACCAAACCGTATCTTTCACCCATTCCGGAGCCTGAAAGACATCAGCCTCATGCAAATACGGGAAACAAAAGAAGTTTCCTATATCGGCAGGAAGTGTGTCATAATGGCCACGCTCTGTGACAAACACTTTTTCTTTCTTTTTATCTATACACTCAAAGCCATAACGAAGCCTTCTAAATTCTGGTGTCACAGATATCCTCCAATAATCTGTTTGTGAAGTGGTGCCTGTTTTCACCATTTCCTGCTTTTGATACTGCCACTTTTTTCCTTTAAAGTCATATGGATCAGCATAAATCAAAACTATCCTTTCCATATCATCCTTTTTGGTTTCCAATAAAATATCTACTGTATCTTTATTCCTTGCATATAAGTATGGATTCATTGCTCTGTGTTTGATAGCTTCGATAATCATTTGACATTCTCCTTTATTCATTAGATATATAGAAAGCCCCTGTTGCGACCATATCACAACGCCTAATTAGTGGGACTTGCTTTCTTTACAGATGATAAAACAGGAAATATCGATCCAAAATAGAAACAACCCCATATCAGTAGATGGGGTTGTTTTTATACAAAAAGCATTGCCCGGCACATCAATTTCTCCAATTTGTAGTAACCGTATCTGTCCCACTCTCAGGTACGGTATAGGTGTGGTTCGGTCCACTTTCCCACACGATATTACCTGCTCCATCCTTTTTAATAAACTTATATTCTAGCTGCTGGTCAGCAGGTACACTCACATCGTAGTACCAATTCGGATAAATCTCCATAATTTCATTAAAGAATGGACCTATTGCTTGCTCTGGATCCCAATTTCCTAATTCTTGTGTATTGCCAACTAAATAAATTTCTGTTCCATAATCAGTATACGCCTCTTCCACTTTAAATCGAACGGAAAGCTGATGATTGGTTAAAACTTCAAAGTTGGGATATAAATTGCTCTCTTGCTGATCTGCCGTCATCACCTGAATATCATATCGACCACTAGATATATCTGGAATTTCAATAACAATTTCCTGATCATTCCAAGAGGCGATCGAAACAGTTTCCGTACCAAAATAAACGTTCCCTTCCGTTGTTCCAAAGCCTTCACCGCTTATTGTAATACTGTTCCCCGGTTGTCCTGCCATAGGACCAACTTGCCCTATCAAGGGATTATCTGCATTGTTGGAAACTTCCCAAACAGCTGCTTCATTAGCTTGCAGCACAAAATTATTTACTGCACCATTTGTGCCAACCTGAATGGACTGACCATTCAAAAGACCATCTAAGACATCCTCATAGTTTCCTTCAGGTAAAGCGGTAACCAAATTATTAATAGTATAATCAACATCCCCGCTGTTTACTGCAGTAACAACAACATGATTACCAAAACTTCTTTCATATATATAGACATCTTCATTTATCCAGCGCTCTGTTGTATCCCCATAACCAAGCGCCAAATTATCTTGACGAAGATGAGCCAGTTTACTAATGATCTGATAGGCAGTTGTCGAATCATCAAAGTTAGTCATCATTTTTCTATTTTCTGGGTCTGTCTCCCCAGTCATATATTGCTCTGTCCCATAATAAATAGTTGGCACGCCTCTAGAGGTTAATAACACTGCTAAAGCCATTTCGGTATTTATTTCTGGCTCTCCGTCTTTATGAAATCTACTCATATCATGGTTATCAATAAATGTTACCTGATCGATTACCACATGATAACTGGCAGCTGTTTGTTCAATCATCTCATGGAAATCGAGCCAATCCTCCTGTTGTGTCATTAATACAGACCTAATTTGCTGGCCATACTGAAAATCCAGCAGACTCATTCCACTCTCATTGGCAAAATAATGATTTCTTGGATCGATTTCACCTTCTCCGAGAAACCATTCCCCAAACGTGAAAACTGGTTCATGAGAGTAAACATGATTGACCAATGTTTCCTGCCATCCTTGCGGCATATGCTTAACAGCATCTACCCTTATTCCAGCAATTCCCTTATCCAGCCATAATTCAATCGATTCCTTGAGATATTGATCCATTGCTTCATTCTGAAGGTTATAGTCTGCTAAATCATAAAGGTTTCTATATATGCCATCTTCATATGTAGAAAAATCAGTTCCTCCATTATGATGAAAAACACCTAAAGAATCGTCAGAATATTTGCTGATTAGATGACCATTATCATATACTGCTCCATTCTCTGCATAATCAGGATCTGTTTCCAATGCAGGCGAAGAATGATTCGGCGTAAAGTCCATAATGATTTTTATATGATGCTGACCGGCAATCTGGATTAATTCATCAAATTTGTCAAAATCCCCATAAAAAGGGTTTGTTTTTTTATAATCTCTCGCCCAATAACCATGGTACGAGGTATAGCCATTTGGATGAACGGCATATACATTTTCAACTGGTTGGGAAATCCATAAAGCAGTAACCCCCATATCAGTAATATAGCCATCCTCTATCCTATCAATAATTCCTTGCCAATCCCCGCCATGATATTTATGCAAATCGGTCGGATTGAATAATTCCCCTGACGGATTATTCGATGGGTCTCCGTCTTCAAAACGATCCGTAACAATTTGATAAATCGTATCTTGGGCATAATTCACTTTATTGCTAGCTTCTACTGTCAGAGATTCGAATGTAAAACAAATAAACAAGCTAAACAAAACGAAAATTAATGCAATCGTTTGCCTAAAAACCTTTATTACACTTCCCATTTTTATCCCTCTCTTCTTTTCAAATTATAAAATACCTCCTTTTTCTGCAAACAAGAAAACAACCCCAACTTTTTTTAAAAAAAGCCGGGGTTGTTTGTATACGATACAAAAGCAGTGCCCTCAAATTGTTATTTAAGCGTTTTCTCCGCATTGTTAATATTATTATACAATATTCTTTCTATCTGTCAATCCCCTTTAACAAAAAATGCTTTTTATTTTTTTGTATTTAATGTAGAAATTTTTTCTAGACAAATCCTAAAAAGAAAACGCTTGCCAATTTATATTGCTCTATGTATAATGATCCATGAACAGGAAATCGATTGCGCAAAAATTATAATAAAGGGGAGAAATTTGATGAAAAGCAGTCAAAAATTTTTATTAATGATGTTGCTGATTATGGTAGTGGCTTTAGCTGCATGTGCACCAGATCGCGAAGAAGAAACGAATTCTGATACCTCAAATGACACAGGTGGAGAAGAAACGGCTGAACAACCGGAATCTTTAACTATCTGGGCAAATGATGAAGAACAACAGCTGGAGGCTGTGCAATCTATTGCAGCCGATTATGAAGAACAAACAGGTATTGAAGTGGAAGTTGTCGCCAAGTCTATGCTGGATCAGTTAGATGAATTGGCATTAGCTGGACCGGAAGGAAGAGGGCCCGATTTATTTTTCCAGCCACATGATAGAACAGGTGATATTGTTGCACAAGGATTAGTACAGCCGTTATCTCTAACAGAAGAGGAACTTAGCAGTTATAGTGATGCAGCCATTGAATCTGTTCAGTATGAATTTGACGGGCAAGTCGACATCTATGGTGTGCCATCTGTTATTGAGACATATGGAATCTTCTACAATAAGGATATCATCGATGAACCAGAAACAATGGATGACTTAATGACGGCTTTAGAAGATCATACAGACGCGTCACAAGATCAATTTGGATTCTTAATGAAGCCCGATGATCTGTATTTTGCCTATCCTTTCTTTAAAACAAAAGGTGCTTATATTTTCGGCGGTGATGCTGGTGAGTATGATGTAAATGATATTGGATTAGACACAGAAGCTGCTATTGAAGGGGCAGAATTATTTCAATCATTCTTTGGTTCAGGCCTGATTCCGACCTCTACAACAGTTGATGTTATTGACGGTCTGTTTACAGAAGGGAAAGTCGGTGCCGTTATTAATGGCCCTTGGAGCATTCCAAGCTATACAGAAGCATTAGGTGACAGCTTAGGGTTCACGCCTTTCCCAACTATTGATGGTGAAGATGCACAAACTTTTGTTGGTGTGAAGGCATGGATGGTCTCTTATTATTCAGATGAAGTAGAATGGGCAACAGATTTGGCCTTATTCCTTACCAATGAGGAGAATTCACAACATTACTTTGAAACGGCTGGCGAGCTGCCTACTAACACCAATGCCTTAGAAAACTTGGAAGACCCTATTTTCCAAGCATTTAGTGAACAAATTGACAATGGTGTACCCATGCCTAGTACGCCGCAGATGTCTCAAGTCTGGGAGCCAATGAACAATGGATTACAATTTATTGCAGAAGGAGAAGATCCTAGTTCTGTTCTTTCAGAGGCAGTGGAACAGATAGAAGCAAATATTAGTGCCAGCGGCGGTGCTCAATAATATCCAATGAAGGGAAGAAAAAATCTTTCTTCCCTTCCTTACTTTTAAAGAATTTTGCTAAATAGAGGCTTGTTCAAAAAAGTCTGATAAAAATGACGTGCGTTGACCTGAACTTTCAACGTACAGGATGTACTAATGCAGATGTGGTGATTGTCGTCACGGTTTTAATCTGTGAACGTACAGGATGATGCAGACACGGTAATTGTTATCACGGTCTTAGTCTGCCGAATTCACATCTTATCAAATAAAAACGAATGGACGGGGGTAGCCGTAGTGGATCACAAGAAAGACAAACACAAGTTTTCTAATCATAATCCGACTATTGCGACAATACTTTCTATCTTGTTTGCCGGTCTCGGCCAACTATATAACCGAAGATTTTTAAAAGGAACTATCTTTATCATACTGGAATTAGCGTTTTTGACAACGCTCTTAGACAGTATCAATTATGGATTATGGGGATTACGTACACTAGGAACGATACCAGGCACTGATCACTCGATCCGACTACTTGTTTTTGGTGTGCTAGCCTTAATTGCAAGTATCCTCTTGCTCGCATTATATGTATTTAATGTGCTAGATGCACGTAATCAAGCCATAAAGCTAAAAGACGGCTGGAAAGCTAAAGGATTTAAGGATACCATTATTGATTTCTATGATAGTGCTTTTCCTTATTTGATGACCGTTCCAGGTCTATTATTGATGATTTTTGTAGTCATCTTCCCATTGATGTTTTCCATTTTGTTAGCTTTCACTAATTATACTTTATATAACTCTCCACCTAGAAATCTAGTGGATTGGGTAGGATTTCAAAACTTTATCGAATTGGTCTCTGTTCCGATCTGGCAAGATACGTTTATTAGTGTTTTAGCATGGACGATTGTCTGGACCGTTGTGGCTACTACCTTACAAATCGCAGTTGGATTGTTCCTTGCCCTAATTGTAAATGATCCGAGAATTAAATTTAAAAAACTGATTCGGACAATCTTTATCTTACCTTGGGCAGTTCCTGCTTTTGTGACTATTTTGATTTTCTCGGCCATGTTCAATGATGATTTTGGTGCCATTAACCGGGATATTATTATCCCATTATTGGGCGGTGATGGAATTCCTTGGCTTAGCGAGCCATTTTATGCCCGAACAGCCGTTATTTTAATTCAAACATGGCTGGGATTCCCATTTATTTTTGCTTTATTTACAGGTGTTTTGCAAAGTATATCTAAAGACTGGTATGAAGCAGCAGATGTCGATGGAGGATCTCGCCTGCAAAAATTTAGATTTATAACGTTTCCGCATATTATGTTTGCCACTGCACCTTTATTAATTATGCAATATGCGCAAAACTTTAATAACTTCAATATTATTTATCTCTTTAATGAAGGCGGCCCGCCAGTAAGAGGGCAAAATGCCGGTGGTACCGATATTCTAATCTCTTGGGTATATAAACTGACATTTGAAACTAATAATTACGCCATGGCAGCTGTTATCTCTTTAATTATGGGACTTATCATCTCTGGTTTTGCCTTTTATCAATTCAGACAAACCAAGTCATTTAAAGAAGAAGGTGAATTATAATGAATCAAAAGCAAAAATCAAAAGTGGAAGTGGCCTTGATATATCTCATTATCATTATCACTTCGATCATTATCTTTTATCCATTGATTTGGACTGTTGGTATGTCCTTTAATCAAGGTACAAGTCTCTATTCATCTTCCCTTATCCCAGAGAACTTCTCATTAGAACATTACAAATGGTTGTTTAGTGAACAAAGTGATTATTTAATCTGGTATAAGAATTCATTGATCGTATCGATTTCTGTAGCATTTGGAAGTGTGATTCTTACTTCTTTGGTAGCCTATGCCTTTTCTCGTTATCAATTTGTTGGTAAGAAGAATGCTTTATATATCTTTCTCTTACTGCAAATGTTCCCTGTTATGATGGCCATGGTTGCCCTCTATATTTTCTTAAATATGATTGGCATGCTGGACACCCTAACCGGTTTAATCCTTGTTTATCTAGGAGGCCAAATACCGTTTAATGCCTGGTTAGTGAAGGGATATTTCGACACCATACCAAGAGAATTGGATGAGGCAGCCAAAATTGATGGCGCCGGCCATTTACGGGTGTTCTGGAGTATCATGTTACCGTTAGCTAAACCAATTCTAGCGGTAGTAGCTTTATTTAATTTCATGATGCCTTTATTTGACTTCTTATTGCCATCTATCATATTGTCCAGTCAGGACAATTATACGCTGGCCGTTGGTTTGTTTAACTTTATCAATGATCAATTTGCAAATAACTTTACTCGGTTTGCAGCTGGTTCCATCCTTATAGCTGTGCCTGTCGCTACCGTATATTTATTCTTACAGCGCTTTTTAATTTCAGGATTAACTGCTGGCGGAACAAAAGGTTAATTACCATGGATACTCTTAAGTACTACTAATCACTTGAGAGTATCAATTTTTATTTTTCATTATCTGAAAACTCTAACTTCATGCTTGGAAACAGTTTTTATGAATGGTTGCGCCGTGATAAACGAATAGCATATAATAATAATGCATATATGCACATAAATTTCTATTATTCTGACTCAAAGGGTGAAAAATGAATGGCTGTCACAATTAAAGATGTAGCAAAAAAAGCCGGGGTGGCCCCTTCTACTGTTTCTCGGGTTATTGCAGATAGTTCCAGAATTAGTTTGGCTACCAAAAAACGTGTACGAAAAACAATGAAAGAGCTGGGCTATCACCCCAATATTAATGCCCGCAATTTAGCCGTCCGCTCTTCGCAGGCTATCGGCGTGATCATGCCATCTTCTGCTGATAAGGCGTTACAAAACCCTTTCTTTCCTGAAGTACTAAGGGGAATCGGTGCCTTTGCTCATGAAACGGAATATTCGCTGTACGTTTCTACCGGAGAAAGTGATAACACCACATTCGAAGAAGTACAACGAATGGTGAATGGCCACCGTGTCGACGGTGTTATTTTGCTTTATTCACGCAACAATGATCCGATTCAGCAATTTCTAGTCGAAAAGAATTTTCCTTTTGTTATCGTTGGTAAGCCATGTGAGAATGAAAGCGAAATAACCTATGTCGATAATAACAACTTCAAGGCAAGTAAAGAATTAACCAGTCATTTAATTGAACTGGGCCATCAACATATAGGTTTTATCGGTGGATCATTAGAATTATCGGTAACGACGGAACGTTTAAAAGGATTTCAGGCAGCTATGAAAGAATATGATTTATCATTATCCAATGAGTATATCATACATACTGAATTTCTGAAGTCTGGCGGAAGCAAAGCTGTGGAACAGTTATTCGCCTTAGACAAGCCGCCGACTGGTTTGGTAGTAACGGATGATTTAATGACACTAGGTGTTATCCATGCCATAGAAGAAATCGGACGCCGTTGCCCTGCAGATGTCTCGCTCACTTCTTTTAACAACCTGTATCTATCCGAAATTACCAACCCTCCCCTGACTACTGTTGATATCAATATTTTTCAACTAGGGTTTCAATCTGCTCGGTGTCTTATCGATCTAACCAAAAATAAAAATGAACCGGCTAAGCGTATTATTGTTCCCTATGAAATTAAGTATCGCCAGTCGACAAAGCCTCTGTCATAAGTTCTGGTAACAATTGAGAAACATCAGTGAGCCATATAAAAAAGGGATCTCAATCAGGCCTCTAACGGAACAGCCTTGTATCGAGATCCCTTGTTGTTTTAATAAGGATCGGCGTTGTGTCCTTTGTCTACTGCATGTTTCGGGGCTTGTTCGGCATCCTGAGCACCTAATGGATTACGGCTTGTCCCCTGTTTTGCCGTATGCGCTAATCCTTCTCTTAAGCGGCGGCCATATTCCTCATCTGCCTGTTCAGCTAAAGCGATCATTTTATCCTGAATTCTTTTATCACAAGTTGATAAATCGCCAATCAGATTAGCCAGCAACTCATCTTTCTCCCAGTCTTTAAACTGACGGAAGGTCTCTCCAGCTTGTTTCGTATTATCATGGCGCTCAATCGATTCACGTACAAGGTTCCCTTCCACAAAAGGAGTATATTCTTTTCCGGTTTGTTTTGCTTCCTCTAAACCGCCCAACACAGACGGTTCATAATTCACATGTGGATTTTGACCAGGTGCTTTGTCATTTTTTTGCCGCAGTTGACCGCCTTCTTGATTGGTAGCTACACGTTTTTTTGCTTCATTGATTGGAACTTGCAAATAATTCGCCCCGACTCGGTAACGCTGGGTATCGGAATAAGAGAAAGTTCGTCCTTGCAGCATTTTATCATCAGAAAAATCAAGACCATCTACTAAGACTCCTGTACCAAAAGCTGCTTGTTCCACTTCGGTAAAATAATTCTCAGGATTTTTGTTTAAAACCATTTTGCCTACCGGTAACCAAGGAAATTGATCTTCAGGCCAGAGCTTTGTATCATCTAATGGGTCAAAATCGAGCTCAGGATGATCGTCATCTGACATAATTTGTACCAGAAGCTCCCATTCCGGATAATCCCCGTTTTCAATGGCTTCATATAAATCCTGTGTAGCATGATTGAAGTTTTCGCCCTGAATTTCTGCCGCCTCTTTCGTTGTTAAATTCTTAATACCTTGCTTCGGTTCCCAATGATATTTGACCAGTACCGCTTTTCCTTCTTGGTTCACCCATTTATAGGTATTGACACCAGAACCTTGCATCATGCGGTAATTGGCTGGAATGCCCCAAGGCGAATACACAAATGTCACCATATGAAATGATTCAGGGGAATTAGCGCAAAAATCAAAGAAACGCTCCGCATCTTGAATATTGGTAACCGGATCTGGACGAAAGGCATGGATCATATCCGGAAACTTCATGGCATCACGGATAAAAAAGATCTTTAAATTATTTCCAACAAGATCCCAGTTACCGTCTTCTGTGTAAAATTTAACGGCAAAACCACGTGGATCCCGAACTGTTTCTGGAGAATGTGTTCCATGTACCACCGTTGAAAAGCGGACAAATACAGGTGTCTGCTTTCCTTTATCCTGAAAGACTTTCGCTCTGGTATATTTCGAAACAGGTTCATCCCCCACCGTTCCATAGGTTTCAAAATAACCATGTGCTCCCGCTCCCCGTGCATGAACAATCCGCTCAGGAACTTTCTCACGATCAAAGTGGCTTATTTTTTCAATAAAGTCATAGTTCTCTAACATTGCCGGGCCGCGATTACCAACTGTTCGAATATTCTGATTGTTAGTTACGGGATGCCCCTGTCGGGTCGTTAACGTATTATCATGCTCCAAATTATTTGGATTAGTGGATTTTTCTTTATCAGACATCTATAAAACCTCATTTCCTTGATAAAATTTCTTTTTATCAGCATTACCAATTTGGCGGAAATTAATCATTTGTTAGCAATTATCTTTATATGTGACAGAGATTAAGCAAAGCTCCTTCCTAGATATAGACTTTTTTCACATGTCGGTGATATGCTATATTATTAAGGAGAGGAGAGAGTGCCTAATGACACATATACTTATTGTAGAAGACGAGGAAAAAATTGCCCGCGTGATTGAATTGGAGCTTGGTTATGAAGATTATCAAACCACTACCGCTTTCGATGGTCAGGAGGCATTTGAACTTTTGCAAAATCAAACATTTGATCTGGTTCTATTAGATATTATGCTGCCTGGTATGAGCGGAACTCAATTGTTAAGACGCTTTCGTAAACTCAACCAAGCCACACCTGTTATTCTGTTAACTGCCCGAGGTGAAGTACAGGATAAGGTAGCAGGATTGGATTTGGGAGCAAATGATTACATTACCAAGCCATTTCAAATTGAAGAACTGCTTGCCAGAATCCGGGCACAACTGCGCCTCAATCATTCTGTCAATAAAGCAGCCGAACAGCTCAATCATCAAGATCTAACTGTTAATTTACAGACTCGTGATGTATACCGCGATCAAACAGTTATTGAATTGACACCGAGGGAATATGATTTATTGACCTTCCTTTTACAGAATAAAAATCAAGTGTTTAGCCGTGATCAATTGTTAGATCAAGTATGGGGGTTCGATTATGCTGGGGATACAAATGTGGTCGATGTCTATATCCGTTACCTCCGTAACAAAATAGATAAGCCATTTGATACCGAAACCATTCAAACTGTTCGGGGTGTAGGCTACACGATTAAGGACAGCATCCAATGAGATTACGAACGAAATTACAGCTGTTGTTAACCATCTTTATTTTCGCAGTTGTTCTTCTCCTGAATGGTGCCATCTATTTAATATATCAACATCAAGTGAATACTAGCGAAATGAATCGAATCAAACAAGAGGCAGAAACAATTATGGAGGCATTAACAAAAGAAGAGGCTTCAGAAATAGCAAAAGAAGACTTACTGCGGGCATTCTTGCCAGCCAATGGGATGATTCGGGTTATCTCACAAGAAGAAGCTCAACCGATTCATTCTGCATACAGACAGAAGTCTTTTGAAGCTTGGCCCTTTGCCTTCACCACTACCGAGCAGCAGACATTAAATCACGATGAGGATGGGACACCTTATGTTCAAATATCGATTCCAATAATCTGGGATGATGGTTCCGTTGTTACCTTACAAGTAAGTGAAGCCTTATACCATACGGCAGATACTTTACAAACTCTTCAGCTTGTCTTGCTTATAACCACAGGACTGATGTTATTACCTACTCTGTTTTTTGGTTACTTGTTAGCAGGGTTTGTGATAAAACCGATTCAATCACTTACAGATAAAATAAAGGATAATCCTAAAAACGGCAAATGGGAAAAGCTTTCGCTTAACCGAAAGAAAAACGACGAAATTGCAGAAATGCAGCATGCATATAATGCCATGATTGATCGTATTGAAGAAAACATTCAGAAACAGGAACGCTTCGTGTCAGATGCGTCGCATGAATTACGGACACCGCTATCTGTTATAACTAGTTATGCAGAATTACTTCAGCGTCGTGCCAAGGAACGTCCTGAATTAATGGATGAGGCGACTGAGGCTATCTTATCCGAATCCGAGCGCATGAAACACTTGACTGACCAGATGCTTACACTCGCCAAGAGTCAAAATCAAGGCAGCCTATTATTTCAAGATATCAATATCAGCCAACTCGTTCGTGAGGCTATACGCGCCCTCTCTACAGCTTATCAGCGAGAAGTACACTATCAGAATATGGAAGAAGTGGATTTACATTATAGCGGCGATAAGGCGATGATCCATCAGGCAATCTATATCCTAATCGATAATGCCTGTAAATACAGTGAGGAACAAGTCAGCGTCCAGACAGCAAATCAAGACAATATCCTAACGATTTCTGTCATGGATCAAGGAGTCGGCCTGTCAGAAGCAGACAAAGAACATATTTTTGAGCGCTTTTATCGGGTAGACAAGGCTAGAAGCCGCAAAGCTGGGGGGACTGGCTTAGGGCTGGCTATTTGTTATCAGATTGTACATGTCCATGGCGGCACGATTACCATTGATTCCGAATTAGGGAAAGGCTCAACTTTCTCGATCCAATTGCCAATCTAGAACTGGCAAATCAAGAATGAAAAGCGCAAAGCGCCCTTTTAAAAACGTAGAGATTGGAGCGTCACAACGGAGATAAAGGAAACACGACGACGGAGGGAGTCGATGTTGACTTATTGGGGCGTGTCGTGACATCTCTATAGTTTGGCGCTTGGAGCTGGACATGGCTGTTCTTGCATAAGAATGAACGCATGAAAAATTATATACTTGCTGACCTTATAAAACAAGAGAGGAATCGACTGATCCGCCCTCTTAGGCTTCTCTGAAATCAGATAACCTTGAAGTGAGAAAGTTACAACATGATCATTTTATTCTTCTTCAAAGTTGATAGCGACGGTAATTCTGTACTTTCTATCGAAAAATGCACATTAAACCTTGGATGAAGGTTGATTTTGCTGCCATCGATTTCGATGATACCATGAATTTCATCCAAAAGTTGGTTAATGAAGATCACTTGATTTGTCTCTTCATTGTACACTCGCCTCGATAAAGGATAATAAATAATTAACCCCATAAATCGGAGCGTATTCATCTCATTCTGCCCCTTTTTCACTATTCTGAACAAAAGATTTTTATTTTCTCATCATTTTCTCATTTTTCTCACAGCGTCTCTTTATTTTAGTGAGGTATAATATACTTAACAACTAATACAAGGGGGACATAAAAATGAAACATAAAAAATTTATCATAACCGTAGCTGGCTTAATTATCATAGGTGGAATCTTGGCAATCTGGCAATTCACTACCAGCCCGGCAAGCGCGATGATGACAGAAGACGAAGCGCGCGAAAAAGTATCAACACAATTCACTGGAGATATTGTTCAGTTGGAATTAGACGATGAAGATAATAAAAAAGTATATGAAATCGAAATTAAAGGTAGTGACCGCTTTTATGATTTAACCATCGACGCAGAGACTGGCGAGGTCTTAAAACTGGAAGAAAATATGTTCCGAGCAGATCAACAAGAGGCTGCTACAGAAACAGCTAACGACAATAAAGACAACAAAAACGATAATAATGACAATAATAAAGCTGATGAATCAAAACAAGAAGAGCAACAAAAGGAACAGAAAAACAAAAACAATGCCACCGACAAAAAAACACTGTTATCTGCTGACGAGGCTTCTGCCATTGCCTTACAAGAATATGATGGCAAAATTACCGATTTGGAGTTAGACGATGATGATGGTCGTCAATACTACGAAATAGAGATCGTCACCGATGAAGCAGAAATTGATTTAGAAATTGACGCCTATACCGGCGAAATTGTCTCCATTTCTCAAGATTTGAATGATTAAACAGTAAATAGGGATACACTGACTGCGTGTGTCCCTATTTTTTTCTTTTCCAGACACCGCCATAACCAACGGTAAAGCCTGACTTCTCATAAAAATCTGCCCGTCCCTTTTCAAAGGTAGTGGTTACTACCTCTATTTCAGATTGATCAGCTTCTTGTAACAAGGCCTGTACTATCTGTGTTCCAATTCCCTGCCCTTGATAAGAGGGATCCACGATAATATCCTCTAGATAGCCATGTTCTAATGCCATCCCACAGATATAACCGAAACCAATCAAATGACCATGCTGGTCGCGAGCTCCTGCCCAAAAGTTGCAGCGCTCTAATAAATGAGGGTAATCTTGATCTCGCCGTTCCCAGCCGACTCGCTCGCGTAATGCAGGGATTTCATCGTTGGATATCGGCATATTAATGGTAACTTGACAATTCATATCCATCCTCCTCAAGAACACACACTTATACTGGTACAAAAAGCAAATATAAAATAAAAACAGTCATTAAATAGCCTAACGAACTGCCAAACAAGATATTCGCCCACTTAATCAGTGGATCTGCCTTAAATCCGTATAAAGCAATCAACAGCCAAACAGTATTCAACAGCGTAATCAACACGTAAAAGCTCAGAGAAAAACCTTGTACAAGGAATGGTACCAACAATAATAAAGCAATATATACAGCATTACGGCGAATCGTCACTTGGTAACCTTTGACAACCGGCAGCATCTTTAAACCTGCTCGTTTATAGTCATCAAATTTCCGAATCGCAATCGCATAAGTGTGAGGCATTTGCCATAGAAACATGATCACAAACAGAGAAAGTGGTATGGGGTGTATAGCGGAATCAATGACCGCCCATCCCATCAGAGGGGTAACCGCGCCTGAAACACTGCCTACATGCGTATTCCATGTTACGCGCCGTTTTGTCCAAATGGTATAAATAACCACATATGTATACCAGCCAATAAAGCCATAGAGCGCCACTTCTAAATTAATTAACAATAAGACCAATTGTCCTGCACTGCTTAGGATGATTCCAATGATCAAGACCGTACGTAACGACAAAGTTCCAGTGACGGTCGGCCGCTTTTGCGTGCGTTCCATTAGTTTATCTACATCAGCTTCCAGCCAATTATTTAAAGTAAGTGCACCTGCTATAAGCAGCACACTGCCCAGCATTAGTAATACAAATTCCAACCAATAGTCTTGAAAAGCGATGCCATAGTATCGGCTTGCCAGCAAAAACCCAAACAAAGCCGGCAGCACATTGGCAGCTAATACAAATCGCTTAAACAAGCTATTAAATTCCTTTAACCAATTACTCATTCAAAGACTCCTTAATCTATACGCTTAATTGTAATATGCCAGCTTGGCCCTGTACCAATATTATGTGCTTTCGCAAAAGATCCTTGATTAATTGCTACTGCCATATTATCCAATGAGTTCACATAGAGAACACCCTCCCCGATCTGAATCGAAGCAAAGGATCGGCCAAATGTCATACTATTCCGGTATACTCGCCTGATATCATTGGTGATCTCTATTTCAACCGTGTCGCCATAATTAATTCCCAGTGAAAGAAATAATTCGCGGCTAATATTTGTCCATAGATTTCCAAACCGTACATCTAAAATATCAATCGTTCCACTGATCATATTGTCTTGCTTTTTTGGGTCATAAAAGGTCAGCTGTGCCATTTCTTCTATCTTACATTCATGTCCCACCTCTTCGAATTTGATCACCCCGGCAGCTAAACGCGCACCAGTGTATGCATAAATATCCCGGCCATGAAATGTATGGGAAGCACCTGACTTCGGCAAGCGATTTACCTCTTCATCAATCTCTCTGATTTCTTTGATACCCACTTTTTGATGAACATGAGTCAATGTTCCATTATCAGGAGTGACAATATATTGATTATTATTGGTTTTGGCAACAATACTCTTCCGCTCTGATCCGACACCAGGATCGACTACCGAGACAAAAACCGTATGCTCCGGCCAATAACCAACAGTCTGTAATAATCGATAAGAGCCTGCCCAAATATCGAAAGGCGGTATATCATGGGTGTTATCATATATTGGGATGACTTTACTTACATTGTGTGCAACACCTTTCATTGCACTGACTGCTCCATCTTCTAAACCAAAGTCTGATTGTAATACTAACGCGTTCATCATGATGACTGCCCCCTTCTTCACTTATACTCATTATACTATTTTCCATGTCAGAAATGAAAGAAAATCCTATCTGACCTTTTCTTAGACGATAGGGAATGCTCTTACACTGCTTACTGGCTACTTAACCAGCTTTTCTGGCCGCCTTGATGAGTTTAGTGGCCACTTGATAAGTCTTACTGGCCACTCTGCCTTTCAGCAACTAGTATAAACAGCTTATCCTTTTTTTCAAAAGACATACACAAAAAGCCCCTCACACTGAGAGGCTTGATTATAAGTTAAGCTTGTTCCCTTTTGACACGAATCAATTTAAATACCTCCATCAAAACCATACTGCCTAATGCTAAACCAAAAGCAATCAATCCTTCTGTCCATCCGAATTCACTTGGTATATGGAAGATATCACGGGCAAATGGCATAATCGTAAGCAAGTATAGTAAGAAGCCTACTACTACGGCTCCAATTGCATACTTATTCCGAAAGAATCCTGCTCCAATGGCAGTTTGGACATTGGATCTTGCAGGGAAGGTTTGCAGTGTTCTTGAGAGAATCAACGCCGTAAAGGCCATGGCAACTCCCATTTCATCAGAATGCTGCAGACCAATATAATGTGAGGTAATAACTGCTGCCCCGATTAATATTCCCCTAATCACAACTGAACGCAATGTTCCGCCAGCAAAAATACCTTCATCCGTCTGACGCGGCTTACGCTTCATCACATTAGGCTCTGATTTCTCCATACCTAAAGCAATCGCAGGCAAGGAATCATTTACTAAGTTAATAAAGAGCAGCTGCAAAGCCGTAAAAGGGTTGGCCCAATTCATGATAACCGCAAAGACAATCGCAATAATCGCCCCGAGATTGCCTGCGAATAAGTAGGCGATCGCTTTTTTGATATTATCGAAAACAGTACGCCCAACACTTACAGCCTTGACAATCGAGACAAAATTATCATCTGTAAGCACCATGGCAGCGGCATCTTTGGCTACATCGGTTCCGCTTCCCATACCAATACCGATGTCGGCCTGTTTTAATGCCGGTGCATCATTGACTCCATCACCAGTCATTGCCGTAATTTGGTTCTTTCTTTGCCATGCCTTCACAATTCGAATCTTATTCTCAGGCGATACCCTGGCATAGACAGAAATACGTTCCAACTTGGCATCTAATTCTTGATCAGACAGCTGGTCTAGCTCCTTCCCTGTCAAAGCTAAGTCTTTCTCACCCATTAAACCAATATCCCGACCAATCGCTTGAGCTGTAGTTTTATGGTCACCAGTGATCATAACCGGTTTAATTCCGGCTTTACTGGCGTCTTCAATTGCTCCATACACAGCCTCACGCGGCGGATCAATCATAGCCATAAATCCGATAAAGGTGAGTCCTTGCTCATCCTCCAATGTCAAATTATGATCTTCCTGTATTTCCTTATAGGCAAACGCTAGGACGCGTAGTGCTTGATTCGAGTATGCTTCATTTTGGTCAGCTAGCTGTTGCAGCCACTGATCTGTCATTTGCTCAACCTTACCAGATGCAAAAATCGAGTTTGTCCGATCTAATACCACATCAGGTCCGCCCTTCACTAGCATCATCCGTTTTCCATCAATGGTGTGAACAGTTGACATCATCTTACGATCTGAATCAAACGGCAGTTCTGCCTGTCGTTGATAATTCTCACGCAGAGATTGATACGACTCTCCTTGCTTTTCTGTCAAACGAATTAGTGCAATCTCTGTTGGGTCTCCAATCTCACTGCCTTCCTCATTTATATACGAGTCATTACATAAAACAGCAGCCAGCACTAACAGCCGTTCGGATTGATTCCACTCTGTCTGTGTAAATACCTCATTCATTTCCGGTATAAATACTTTAGTTACCGTCATTTCATTTTTTGTCAATGTCCCTGTCTTATCCGTACAGATCACACTGGTTGACCCTAACGTTTCTACTGCCGGCAGACGGCGGATAATGGCATGTTGTTTCGCCATTTTATTGGTACCCACCGACAATACAATCGTAACGATCGATTGCAAAGCTTCTGGTATAGCAGCAACAGCAATTGCTACGGAAAACATTAATGCTTCTAACACCGCTTGAGTCATATCTACTTCAATGTCACTAAACCAAATCCGGCCTACTTGAACAGCAAAAATAAGGATACAGATAAGCAAAATAGCAATGCCCAGCTTTTTACTAAATGAATCAAGCTTGCGTTGCAGTGGTGTTTGCTTCTGTTCTGCCGTTTCAATCATTTCGGCAATCTTACCTATTTCCGCTTTCTCACCCGTAGCAGTGACTACGAAAGCAGCCCGGCCATTAACTACAAGTGAACTGGAAAAGACCATATTGACTTGGTCACCAATCGAGACTTCTTCTGCAATAGGGTCGGTTATTTTATCCACTGCATTAGACTCACCAGTTAACATGCCTTCATTGACCTTAAAGGATTCGGCCTCAATCAAACGCCCATCTGCAGGTATGTAGTCTCCTGCTTCCAGCAATACAATATCTCCAGACACTAATTCTCGGGCCATTACCACTTGATTTGTTCCATCCCTGATTACCTTTGCCTCTGGTGCAGACATATCTCGCAATGCCTCTAAAGAACTTTCTGCCTTTTTCGTTTGGATAACACTGATCACCGAATTTAATAAAATAACAATAAAGATAATGATCGATTCTATCATTTCCCCAAGCAAAAGCTGAACCAAGGCTGCCGCTAACAGCACAATAACCATCGCATCTTTAAAGGTTTCCAAAAATATTTTCCAAGTAGGCACCTTTTCACGATCTGCTATTTCATTGTAGCCTTCTTGCTCAAGTCTTTGTTTTACCCGATCATTAGATAGTCCCGATCGTTGATCTACTTCCCATTGCTTTAGTATTTCTTCTTTTGTACGTTGATAGGTTGCCAAAAACTTCCGCCTCCTAGTTGAAATAGCTTTTCTATCACTTATCAATCATACTACAACTTCCATGAATGGAAATTATCCTCTATGATTGTTATACCCATATTTAACCTTAAAAAGACGAAATTAGCCAACAATAAACTGATTTTTTTTGAAATCCTTTTGGTGAATCCTCCCTAGAACTTAGGTATAATATAGAGACACTTATGTATAGAAAGTAGCTGATAACGCAATGCAATTAGAAATTAATAAGACTTCCTTACCCGTATTCTCTGCCTTAGCAAGTGAGGTAAGACTCGAAATCATTCAATTACTATCGAAAAACAAAATGAATATTAAGGAGCTATCTGCTGTCCTAGGAATTAGCAGCCCGATTGTCAAAAAACATGTCGAAAAGCTAGAAGAAGCTGGTATTATTCGTACCGAGAAAATCCCTGGCAAGTCTGGATTACAACGAATCTCCATCTTGAAGGTTGATCATATTGAAGTCAATTTCCCGAAAAAAATTTATCATTCTTTTGCTACTTACGAAACATCGATCCCTATCGGCCATTTCACCGATTATCAAGTCAAACCGACATGTGGGCTAGCTACAAGTAAAGATTTTATTGGGCCTGTTGATCAAACGAAATATTTTATGGATCCACAACGTATGCAAGCAAGTATTCTTTGGTTTACCCAAGGATTTATTGAATATAAGACGCCTAATTATTTACAAGAAGCTGATCAATTGCAGCAATTGGAGATAAGCTTTGAGATTGGTTCTGAATTTCCTTTTTCTAATGACGTCTGGCCTTCTGATATTACCTTTTCGCTTAATGACCAAGAGTTAGGGACATGGCAAAGCCCCGGGGATTATGCAGATATAAGAGGAATGTATACACCAGAATGGTGGCCGGATAATCTAAATCAATATGGTTTATTGAAAACGATCCGGATTACTTCCCATGGTACCTATATGGATGGTGAACCATTATCAGATGTAACGATCGCTGATTTAGATACTGGGATCGACTTGTGGAAACTGCGTATGGAAGTAAAAGAAGAGGCGGAACATGTTGGAGGGTTGACTTTATTTGGCCGTCACTTTGGCAATCATGATCAAGATATTAATGTGAAGCTTTATTATATTTAGCATTTACAACTGGAAAAACATAAGGAGGCTATCCATTGAATAGAATTATCTTAATTGGCTCAGGCGGAGCGGGGAAGTCTACCCTTGCCCGTCAATTGGCTCAAACATTGGAGCTGCCTATGTATCATTTAGACGCCTTATTTTGGAAACCTAATTGGCAGCCTGTTGACAAAGAAAAACAGATAAAAGTGCAGCATGATTTGACCAAACAACCTAAATGGATTATAGATGGGAATTATGGAAGCACTGTTGATATTCGACTTCAGGCAGCCGATACAGTAATTTTTCTCGATATGCCACGGACGCTCTGCCTCTATCGTGCCATAAAAAGAAGAATTCAGTATCGGCGTACTTCAAGACCCGATATGGGAGCAGGCTGTTCAGAAAAGCTGGATATAGCCTTTCTGCGCTGGATATGGAATTTTCCTAAGCAAAAAAGTCCGGAACTTTATCAAAAAATAAATCGCTTTGCTCATGAAAAACAAGTCATTATCTTAAAGTCACCGAAACAGGTGCAGCAATTTTTGAAGCAGGTTTCAAGCTCAAAATAAAGGATAATAGGTATCTGCGAGCAAAAGTTCTACAGTTTCCCAGCAAGTTAAAAAACCTCATCTCAACATGAGGTTTCTTTGCCATGCGTTTATCGTAATTCATAAAAACTTTCTTGCCCTAAATGACGAACATACTTGTTCGCTAAAGATTCCAAATCATTAGATTCTTCTAAGGAAAGCCATTCATTCTCTTTACCGCCTGTATATTTCCTTTGCTCGACTTGGAATGTTCTTGTGTGCTTATCTATTAATGTAAAACACAACTCTGTATGATATGTTTTGTATTTTGGATCAGATAAGGCCTCTACAATCACCGGATTTTCATTAAATGGCATTGGATTCTCATAGGTATAAATAAAGACGGTATTCTTTTTCACATCTAACTTAAAATCTCTAATTGGACTGTTTTCCTCCATACATTGCTGCAACAGGTTTATTTCCTCATTTGTAATGCTTTTTGTCGATTTCTTAGTTAAAAAAACCCGTCCATTGGGATGTTCATAGATTTCATAACCTTCAGGGATACTAGTAACTTCTGTATTCTGATCTTCTTTCTTAAAGTAATAGCTCGGATTGCCCTTTTTAGTTTGGCGGACATGTAAATAATACACATCACCACGAAAATTCGTATATTGGACTGTCATTATTACACCACCCTTAACTTTCTCTTGTATTTTGCAAATCTATTACTTAAGACCCTCATTATCGGCTGGCACTTTATCCTTTTCTCAATCAGCCACACATAGTTGTACTGCATGATAAGTTTTATTAATCAGCAACGGAAAAAGTACCTATTATCGAAAGTCTCCTTTATAGTGTAACAAAAATCTCCTCAAAGTAAAACTTATTAACGGTCTAAGAGACTGCTGCTTTTTCTCTATTTTCTGTCATCTCGGATATATCGACAATTTCCCAGGAAATAATATAGAGATTATTACCTCTGTTAGTGAAATACATAACATTTTGAGCATTTCTCATACTTCTATAGAACAGAATCGGGTATAATAAGTGTAACACAACCTCAAATTGGGAATACATTTATAGAACACATGAAAAGGCAAAAGAAAACATACTTTTTATGGAAACGATCACTTGCTAAGTTTCATTCACCTATTAGCAGGGAAAACTTTTACAAAGGGAAGTTTATTTTAGAAAGGAGCTGCTGTGATTGGAAATCAAAGTTTCAGATGAAGCTATTGCATGGTTTAAAGATGAGGTAGAATTAAGTGAAGGAGATACAGTGAAATTCCAAGCAAAATATGGAGGACACAGTCCAATACACGAGGGATTCTCACTTGCCTTTGCATTAAATGAACCATCAAAAGAATCTATTGTTGCGAGAGAAAAGGATGGAATTACATTCTTTATTGATGAAACAGATGCTTGGTACTTTAAAGGCTACAATCTGATTGTTGGTTATGATGAAGAAAAAGATGAAGTAGCCTATGAATATGAAGAAGATAGTAGTAACTAGAACAAACTATACTTAAATTTTCCTATCCAAAGACTGCGAGAAAACAAACCAGCTTCATATAAAATCAGGGACTGCTCCATCCATACATTGGGACAGTCTCTGATTTTTTTGTAAGAAGCAAGAAACATGAAAGATGAAAGAGGATGGAAGCGGAGAGAAGTCGACTCCCGCGAGAAAGGCGGAAAGCATCGGGTAAAAACGTAACAACTGGACCGAAAAAACGGAGATAAAAGAATCACGATGAATGTATGAATTGATGATGACTTTCACCCAAAGGTATAAGGGCGACTAAGCCCCTTACTTCGTCAATCAGCAAGTCTTCTTTATCGTAAGGCGCTGTCGGGAAGTTGTCTAGTTTTTGACGCTTGTAGCCTGACAAGGGAATAGCATGAGCGGAAGATCCACTTGAAAAAGTGTTCTTCTTTTTCAAGTTAGTTGAAGCCATGCCAGGTGGCATAGAAAACACTGTGAAAGTGTTTTTTGCTTGAACAGATGTTGTACTTGTACTCTTGAGTGAAAGCGACTTCTCGCAGCGGACATCTATCTTAAGCTAAAAGGTAAAGGACCAAATGCTCTTCTTGGTTTTTCTAATAAAAAATGCAACATACAAAATCATCAGTCCTTCTTTGAGCCAATCACATTATTATTCTGTTAGATTGTGTTATTATTAGATTAATTGTGAAAAACAGAGGCTGAGGAGGGATTATGTCCATGGATACGCAAGAGTTCCGTCAAGCAATGGGGACATTTGCAACTGGTATTACCGTTGTCACATCTAAGCTTGGCGATCATACACACGGTATGACCGTAAACGCATTTATGTCAGTTTCATTAGACCCAAAATTAATTACGATCGCCCTTGATCATAAAACAAAATTCTACCAGCACGCAAACAAATTAGAACGCATTGGAGTTAGTATTCTGCGCGAAGAACAAGAAGAAGTGTCCCGTATTTTTGCGAAACAATTAAAGAAATCATACAATGACTTTTCTGAACTGGATGGCATTCCGGTAATTGGCAACGCCTTAACCACACTCGCTTGTACAGTGGTCAATACGGTACAGGCAGGAGACCACTTATTGGTGATTGCAGAAGTAAATGACATGGTAGTTACCGATGGGAAGCCATTATTATATTATCATAGTGCTTATCGAACCATAATGGAATAATAGACTGATCGGAGCTTACCCAATGAGATTATTAGCTATCCTGCAAAAAAGCGCATCCTTACCAAAAAAAGAAGCACTTTTTTGGCTAAACCGTGTTAGTATGCGTGACACGCTAGTTTATTTGTTTTTATTATTTTTCATCGTTTTTTTACCTAATGTCATCCTGCTCATCCTTCGATATGAAGCAGGCTTATCTCATATATCATATAGTCAGTACTTGCTGCAAATTATTGTTTTTTATCCTTTTTTCACCATGTTCCTAGTGGTGGCAAGCATCTCCTTATTAGCATTAGGGGCTTGGTTATGGCGAACCTTGTTACGGCGAAAACTGGCCTACCAGCAGCTGTGGAAAATGACAGGTTTTGCCTTACTGTGGCCATTGCTGCTTTATCAGCTCCTAACCTTTCTGCCTATATTAGATGGCTTTGGTATGTCAGCTGCCTTGCTTTATTTCTTGCTTGTTCGAATGATTATGGTCTATCCAGCTAAAAAATCATAATGAGATTTCCTAAAAGTGCGTGTTCAAAAAATTCGATAACAAGGACCAAGAAATTCAAGGCGGCGCAGCCTTTGAGCAAACGATCTTGCACGCAGAAAAAGCGACCTTCTTTTTCAAGGAACGGAGCGTATGCTTTTAATACGTGAGTAGTGGACTTACATAGGAAGTGTTGACTTCGGCGTTACCCACACGATGTGGGTGAAGTTCCTCTATTGCCAACGCAGAAATTCGCCGTGTCATTTTTGTTGGACTTTTTGAACATCTTCTAAAAAAGAAACAGCTAAGACCATATTGGTCCTAGCTGTTAATCATATCACGGACTTTTGCTACTTCTTCATCTGGAACAACATAATAATAGATACCGCCAATCGTCGTTCCTGACCCTTCCATTAAATAACTAGTAACATTCCTTCGTGTGTCTCTATACCCGTTAAGTAAAGTTTTCATATCATCAAAATCCAAGCTTGTTGCCATGTTGTTACCCATAATATCAATTAATTCGTTGACCTTTGTAACGTTTGCCACATTAGCCCCTTCATTAATGATCCCTTGCATTACCTTACGCTGCCGTTCCGTTCGGCCGAAATCACCTGATGGATCCTGCTTTCTCATTCGAACAAAGGCAAGTGTTTTTTCACCATCCATTTCAACAGGGCCTTTGGTAAAATGATACTTCCCATCTTCCCATTCAATTTCATTATCCACTGTTATTGTACCTAGTTCGTCTACTAGTTCTTTTAAACCATTCATATTAATACGGACAAAATAATCCATCTCTACGCCTAGAAAATCTTGTACGGTTTGTACAGCCATATCTGCCCCGCCAAATGCATAGGCATGATTAATCTTATCCTCGCCTCTTCCAGAGATAACCGTTCTTGTATCTCGGGGAATACTGATTAATTGCATTTCATCTATTTCCGGTTTCAAGGATAGAACCATCATTGCATCCGAGCGGCCAGCATCGTTATCTTCTTGATCGACACCTAATAATAAAATATTAAGCGGCTCCCCACTTGCTGCCCTTTCTTTTGATCTATCCATATCAATTGCCTCTAAAGGATCATGCATTTTGGAATCAAATGCATCTTCCACATTATTTATAATAGACCAAGCATAAATACCGACTGCTAAAATTAAGGCAAAAATGATAATAAGCGGCGTTAGTATCCACCATTTTTTTGACTTTTTACCCTTTCTGCTCTTAGACCTTGTTTCAGCCATTCCTCAACATCCTATCTATTTTTTCTCATTCTCTCTAACCACCACATTATACCACAACCTTCTAATGATTAGTATGTTAGTTTGGTTAATTTTCAGATATTTTCACAAAATATAGTGTTTTTCCAAGAAATTTGTCAATGCAGGCGTCGTACGACCTATGTTCTTTTTTCCTAGATAAAGTGAAACTTCATTCAGTGGGGGTTTTTCGACGCACAGGACGTGCTAGTGCAGACGTTGCAAACTTAGTCTGCTTTCTGCTTTCATCCCCCACTGAATGTTAGTTAAGCCAACCGGGCCGTTACTGGTTGTAAGACTCCCACTTAGAAATGACGTGCTTTCTTATTTCTTAAAGTGCCAGTCACACTGCAATAAAGCATGCTAATTATCAGTGGAGGGAGCCCCCACTGATAAAAAATCTTTCTTATTATAGCGACACCCAGCTTTTATCAGCTGCAGATCGTTCAATTGCTGCTAATACCTTCTGATTGCGCACACCATCTTCAAAATTCGGAACTGCTTGACGATCTTCTGCTATACTCCTGAAAAATTCATCCATTAAATTAATAAAGCTATGTTCATAGCCAATAATATGTCCTGCTGGCCAATAGGCACCTGCATATGGGTGTACCTCTTCAGTGCAGTTAATTACCCGGAAACCTTGTAAGCCCTCTTCGTCATCTGCAAAGTAGACTTCCAATGTATTCATATTTTCCATATCCCATCGTACAGAGCCTTTCTCCCCATTAATCTCAAACTTATTCTTATTCCGGTTACCACCAGCAAAACGAGTCGCTTCAAATACACCAAAGGTTCCAGTCTCGAATCTTGCCAGAAAAGCAACAGCGTCATCGACAGTTACTTCCCCCATCGCTTGATCACTTCCACCCGTTTTTGCGCTTAGTCCACCGGTCATACCGCCTAAAGGACGCTGTTTGATAAAGGTTTCCGTCATAGCTGTCAACTCCTTAAACTCTCCAATGAGAAAACGAGCCAGATCAATACTATGTGCTCCAATATCGCCTAATGCTCCAGATCCAGAAACTTCTTTTTTTAAACGCCAGACAAGTGGAAAATTCGGATCCATAATAAAATCTTGCAGATAATTCGCCCGGAAATGATAGATATGGCCTAATTTGCCTTCTGTAATCAGTTGTTTAACATACTGTACTGCTGGTACAAAGCGATAATTATGACAAATCATATGTTTCACTTGATTACGTTCAACAGCTTCCAGCATTCGCTCTGCTTCCTCTACCGTTAATGCCAGCGGCTTCTCGGTAATAATATGTTTTCCTGCTTCAGCTGCCGCAATAGCAATCTCAGCATGGGTATGATTTGGTGTTACAATATCAATGACATCCACATCATCCCGCTCCACTACTTTGCGCCAGTCTGTTTCATAAGATTGCCACCCCATTGTATCCATAGCATCTTTTACAGCTTCTTCCTTCCGCCCTGCAATAACTGTTAATTCAGGGGCAAGTGGGTTATCAAAATAAAAGGGTAAATCGCGATAGGCATGGCTATGTGCTTTCCCCATAAACTGATAACCAATCATACCAATACGGATTTTCTCTTTACTCTTCATATTAACAACACCAACCTTTGGTAAAATTTAGAATGTTTGATTTACAAAAGCGGCAGGCCGCTGACAGCTGCTCGAAAGAATGACGTGTTTTTGCTCATTGGAGGATTGATAAACACCATGCATCATTTCTAACACATGATAAGCTAGTGCACCCTCAACCCGCGATTTCTTCTGCTCTTGAATAGCAGCAACCATTTCTGCAACACCAAGCCCTCGGCTGTTGCCAACATATCCATCAATTAGAGGTACTTCTTCCCATTGCTGCTGGTTCTTCTTTTTTAAATAAACTGGGCCGCCAAATGTATTCGGATCAGGGACAGAAATCGTTCCTTCCGTTCCATAAATTTCAATGTGTGGCAGCTGGTGAGACTGGACATCAAAACTCATAATCATCGAAACTACCGTCCCATTCTCGAAATCAATTACACTATTAATCTGTGTTGGCACCTCTACCGCTATCTTTTCTCCATATTTCGGCTGACTGGTAATCGTTCGCTCTGGACGGCTAATTCTGGCAGATCCGGTCACTCGGGCTGCCGGGCCGAGTAAATGAATCAGAGCGGTTAAATAATAAGGCCCCATATCAAACATTGGACCGCCTCCATGTTTATAATAAAAGGCCGGATCAGGGTGCCAGTTCTCATGTCCTGCTCCCATCATAAAAGCGGTTGCCGATAAAGGTTCTCCTATCGCCCCTTCATCCAATAATTTCCTCACAGTCTGAATCCCCGCCCCTAATGATGTATCAGGTGCATTACCAACATACAGTCCTTTATCATGAGAAAGTGCCAATATTCTTTCACCATCTGCTAATTCAACGGCTAATGGTTTCTCACCATATACATGTTTTCCTTTGTTCAACGCCTGACATGCAATATCTGCATGAGCAGCTGGGATCGTCAAATTAATCACTAACTCGATCTCTGGGTCATTTAATAATTCTTCCGTCGTATATGCCTTCGGAATTCCATACTCTTTTGCACGCTCTTGTGCCCTTTCCAGCACCAGATCCGAAACAGCTTCAATCGTATAGTTATGGAAAACAGCTGCATTCTCCAGATAAATTTTGCTAATGTTGCCACAGCCAATAATTCCTACCTTCATAGGCTGCCTCCTTCCATTCCATGATTGTTATTATCTGCTCGCCCATTTCATACCATTGCGCATTAATTGGCGTACTTCTGGCATCTGAACAATTTCTGCCACATGCCCTAAACCACAATAATAAACATTGCCTTTGCCCCATTTTTTTGTCCATACGACAGGCATATCCACCTCGCCATTGCTTTCGTATGATCCTTCAGCTACCGGGAATCTTGTTGTTGCATAGACCTTTACTGCGGGATCGACATGCATATAATACTGTTCTGATACTACGGTAAAGTCTGTCATTCCCTTTGTTAAAGGATGGTCATCATCAAGAATATGGACTTGGTACTCTACACCATCATTGCCTGGATGTGCGACCCATTGTCCGCCAACCATAAATTGATAGTCTACTTCATTTCGGAAAGAATCACCCATACCGCCATGTAATCCTGCTAAGCCTGTTCCAGCTGCCACCGCATTTAGTAACGGCTGAAGCTGTTCCTGTTCAATCGTTCCTTGTGTCCAGTTAGGAACGATCAAATCATATGACGTTAAATCATCTTCTGCTAATGTTTGCAATGTATCCGTTATTTTCACTTGAAAGTCTTCTTCTTTTAAAATACCCGCCAGGATGTGAGCAACCTTCACTGGTTCATGCCCTTCCCAGCCACCTTGAAAAATTAATGCCTTTTTCAACATGATCCCTCCATTATTACATATCATCTAATTATAGATATTACTGACTTTATCTTGTATTTTTATGCTTTGATCCTTTGCCAGCTAGGGATCACAAGCCAACTAAACTGCTAGCAAAAGAATTTGTACCTCATTAACTAGGTCCAAACAGTATGGAAATTTTATTATGTAGCAGTAATGTTATGTAAAGAAAGTTAAAAACCTTATAAATGAAGCAAAACACCTGCATCATTTTTGTTACTAGTAAAATCATTTGATAACACAGACTTTGTTATCGTTTTCATTCCCTTTTTTCTATCCCTCCTTTCTGCAATGCTTATTCCCAATAACGGTTGATATTCCTCTTGTGCTTTAAAGTATATCAAGAAAAAAGCAAAACTTCCAATATGTAAGGACTGGGATAATATACAATGTACGAACATACATAATTATTTTTTCTGTATATCACCAGATCTGCAAATCAAAAGTTTTATATTATAAAACTAAATTTTATATTATTGACACATAAACGTGTTATCTTTATACTTAATATTAAATGAATGAAAACGCTTTAAGGAAAGGTGCGGTCTTATGGATAAATTAGCCCATTTGATGCAGGACGATGAAAACATTTATGATATTAAAACAGTCGCAAGGGGTCCGATCGGTAAATTGCCTTTAACTGATCAGATGCTCAGGAAATCCCCAAGCGGAGATTTATTTGGACTTTCACAAAATGTCGGAATGGGTTGGAGTCCAAATAAATTAGATGGTAAGCAAATTTTATTGTTAAGTACACAAGGCGGATTAAAAGATGAGCAAGGTAATCCGCTGGCATTAGGTTACCATACGGGGCATTGGGAAGTGGATCTTTTAATGAAAGAAGCCGCAAACGAAATTAGCCAGCACGCCGGCATACCTTTTGCTGCTTATGTTAGTGATCCGTGTGACGGCAGATCCCAAGGGACAAGCGGAATGTTTGATTCTTTTCCATATCGCAATGATGCTGCTGTCGTGTACCGTCGTTTAATTCGTTCTTTACCTACCCGCGATGCGGTACTAGGCATTGCTACTTGTGATAAAGGGCTGCCAGCGATGATGATTGCCTTAGTTTCTATGCATGATTTACCTGTTGTTATCGTACCCGGCGGTGTAACATTACCACCATTATACGGGGAAGACGCTGGGAAAGTACAGACTATTGGTGCCAGATATGCTAATGACGAATTATCGTTAGAAGAGGCAGCAGAACTTGGCTGCATGGCATGTGCAACCCCTGGCGGAGGCTGTCAGTTCCTTGGTACAGCTGCCACAGCACAAGTGGTAGCGGAAGCTTTAGGCATCACGGTTCCCCATGCCGCCCTTGCTCCATCAGGACAAAAGGTTTGGAAGGAAATGGCTCGACAGTCTTCTAGAGCGATTATTCTTATGGAGGAAAAATCACTGACAACAAAAGACATTGTTACTGATGATGCTATTTATAATGCTATGGTAGTGCATGCTGCATTTGGCGGCTCTACCAATCTATTACTGCATATCCCTGCTATTGCACATGCAGCCAAATGCAGGATACCTTCACTGGAAGATTGGCACCAAATCAATAAAGAAACACCTCGACTAGTTAGTGTGCTGCCAAATGGCCCAATTCCACATCCGACCATTCGCGCCTATCTAGCTGGAGGAGTTCCTGAGGTAATGCTACACTTGCGTGATTTAGGGTTATTAAGGGAAAATGTAATGACCGTTACTGGTCACACGCTGAAAGAGAATTTAGACTGGTGGGAGCAATCCGAACGCCGTCAAAAAATGAAACAACAGTTGAAAGAGGCGGATCAAATTGAGGCAGATGAAGTGATTATGTCAAAAGAAAAGGCAAAACAACGCGGTTTAACTTCCACCGTAACGTTCCCTACTGGTAATATTGCTCCTGAGGGAGCCGTCATTAAATCAACATCTATCGATCCTTCAAGATTAGATAAAAATCAAATATACTACCATAAAAGTGAAGCAAAGGTGTTCACCAGTGAAGCCAGCGCCATCGAGGCGATTAAAACGAGACAAATAAAAAAAGGCGATATTATGGTACTGATTGGCTGTGGGCCATTAGGTACAGGCATGGAGGAAACCTATCAGGTTACATCTGCACTAAAACACTTATCTTATGGTAAATATGTAACATTAATTACTGATGCTCGCTTTTCAGGTGTGTCCACTGGTGCCTGTATTGGCCATGTCGGATCAGAAGGATTAGCGGGCGGTCCAATTGGCAAACTTCAAGATGGAGATCTAATAGAAGTACGAATCGATGCTAAGAAATTGGAAGGTTCTATTCATTTTGTAGGAAAGCCAGGACAAGAAATTTCCCCTGAAGAAGGGACTCACCTCCTTGCTTCGAGACAGATTAATACAGCTATGAAACCGTCAGATCAGCTTCCTGATGATACACGTCTCTGGGCCGCTCTACAAAAAGTCAGCGGCGGAACATGGAAAGGCAGTGTATATGATGTTGATCGTATTATCGAGGTATTAGAGGCTGGTGAAAGGGCATTAGGAACCTCTCATTAATATAGTAAAGAACGAAAAGCGCCCTTTTAAAAACATAGAGATTAGAGCGTCACAACGGAAATAAAAGAAAACACGACGACGGAAGGAGTCGATGTGGACTTATCGTAGGGCGTGTCGTGAAATCTCTAATGTGTGGCTCTTGGAGCTGGACAAGGCTATTCTGAATAAGAATGAACGCATGAAAAATCATATACTTTCTGACCATATCAAAAAGGCTGTAAACCATTATCCATCACATTCCTGTGACTTATTTTTGGTTACAGCCTTGACTTTCTAATTAAAAATATCCACCTTCCAGGATAGAGATAAACCCTAACAGACCTCCCCAATGATAAAATCTATCACTTGTGTTGACATCACATCCAATTCCTGTGTCCGCATTGTAATTTTCATGTACATGCCCTTTATCTAACCATTCATGTAATAATAGTTTCCGAGATTGATCTACTAAATCTTTTCTAGCTTTATCTAACGTATAATTTTGCATACCTGTATAAACCAAGAAGTTTAATGGCGGCCAAATTCTGCCTCGCCAATATTCTTGCTCCTTGTATGCTGCATCATTTCTAGCAATCGACGGCATTACCCACTCACCGTAAAATTCATTTTCATTAAAATAATGTTCATCAATAATCCGTTCTGCTTGTTTCTTAGTTGCCACATTACCTAATAAAACGTAAAAATTCGTTGGTGAAATACGATCACTAAATTGTTTTTCCAAAGTTAATTTATTATAAAAGAAACCACGCTTTTCATCCCAGAGCTCTTGCATATTATGTTTGAATTGTTTCGCTCTTTCCTCAAAAGTTTCTGCTTCTTCATTGCGCTGTAAAAACCTGCATATCTCAGCTAGTTTGCCGCAATCCATGATATACAAACTATTTAACCCAACGTCATGCATTTCCATCAGATGAGTTGATTTATTAAAAGGGACCCCATCATACATCGGAGTGTTATCCAGACCGGATTCTAATGCTCCGCCAAAAATATCGTTAATTCCTGCTGTTTCCCAATAATTACTATACATTGGCTGATATGGATTCGAACCCCAGGATAATAAATCTCCATTTAATCGATTAGTATACCACCAGTTATTCCAATCGATTAAATCATCTATTACTTCCTCTAACAGCCATTTATCCTTGTATTTGCTGTACAGTCTTTCTATAACCAATGATCCTACTGGTGGCTGTGAGCGATCATAACTTTTAAAGCCATTTCCCCAAGCACAGTTGGGAACAAAACCATTCGGTGTTTTCTCTTTAGTTATCTCGATAGCATTTGCATAGGCTAAATCTTTATTATCCATTGCTGCCATATAAGCAACGAAGTAGTTATCCCAACAAAATAAGGCATATCCGCCATGTGTAACATTCCAATTTCGCGAAACGGGGGTTATTACTCTGTGATGTTGCGGATCATAAATAGTATCCCAAGCTATACAGGTTTGTATGGCTTCATACACATGTGCTAAATGATCATATGTCTCTATATGTTCCAAATGTTTTAATTTTTGATCATTAATAATACCTGTTAAAGCCTCTAAATCTAATTTTTCTCCAATTGATATACCTATTGCTTCATCCAGCCTAATAGCAAAAAAAGGGTTACCCGTTGGAATATTTTTTTCATAAACTTCGCTTCCGATAAAAAATACTTGTTTGTTATTTTGGGATGAGTACCAGCCAATTGCATCACCTTGTCTTTTTACATATCCCTCTTTATTCCAAAGAATGCCTGCCTCAGCTATCAGGGTGGGAGTTTTCAGGGGTAACCTTACTGGGGTTATTAAAATAACCAGCCCCTTTTTACTGTGAGCCGTTTCTACCTTGATATGAATCCCCTTCCATTCCACCATAACAGACGTATAACTCCCATCATATGCATGTAGACCTGGAATAGCTCTTTCAGCTTCCTTTTCCATTCTTCCAAATAATATGTCCTTCAAATAATCTCCGTTAGAATATTCTTTCAAACCTAAGTTAATACAGAATCCATCTGGTAATAATACGTGGGACAAAATACTGCTTGTATTCCAGGTGTTCCATCCATTCATTAATTGATCTTTTAACGACTGATAGTGCCTTGACATACCTTAACCACTCCCTGTTATTGCTAACGTTGATTATTCATCACCCAACTCCTGCAAAAATTGATAACTTTTAAGAATTGCCTCATCCCCGCCAATTTCTAAAGTGGTATGGCCATTAAATCCATGTACTTGTAATTCTCTATAAATAGCTGCAATATCAATCACACCTGAACCTAATGCAATATTGCTCATACCGCAGCCAAATTTTTTTCCGCGCTGCTTCTCCATTTCTTTCGGCAGATCCTTCCAATGTACATGCTTTATTTTATTTGGGAATTTTCGAATAATCTCAAGCGGATCGGTCCCACCTAGCCAACTATTACCAGTATCCAGATTTAAAGCTAAATTATCCGGGTCATTCAATCCATGTACTATTTTTTCAAGACCTGAAATAGAGTCAGTAAGTTCTCCATGTGGTTCCAAAAGTAAGGTAACGCCAAAGTCTGCAGCCATTCGCAAAGGTTCTTGCAGTTTCTCCATAACCATAAACACTTTTTGATCTTCGGTCAAATTAACAGCAAAATCAGTTTCAGGCTCTCCCTCCGTTGTAATCACATATTCAATATTAATGGCTGCAGCTGCACGTATGGCTTTGCATATTTGACTTGTGCCATATCTCCATGGCGCCGAAGGATCAAGTAAATTAGCATGGGCACAGTAACTAGTGATGGTTAGTCCTCTCTCGGCAAACTTTCTTTTTAAATCGAAGGGATTTCCATCAAGGCTTGCTGTAGCAGCAAAACCAAACTCTGTTCCTAACTGAGCTCCATCTCGATTGTCCGTAATATCCGCATAACGAAACCCAAGTTTTTTAATTCTGTCTAATTGATGTTCTAATACAGTAAATGGATCAATTAATGCGAAGCAGCCTACTGTCATTGTCATATTAACGTCCTCCAGTACTATTTATCTTATTGTTGAATAGATCTGAAAAATGTTGATTCCATTGTCCGTCATGTATAAACAGAGAATAATTTAGATGCAGCGTCTCTCCCATTCGTAAATTCAATGGTTGGTCAAATAAAATGGCTGCTGATAAAAATTGCATGTCTTTATAATCATAAGTTAACTTCTTTGATGGAAATCTAATGTTTTGATTACTTTCGATTAAGCAGATACCTGCCCACAAATCTTTGGTAAAGCCGTCTAATTTACCAGAATAATCACACCATTTAAACTTCTTCGCAAAGGCAACATCTGCCGTAAACTCACCTAAATCTGCTGTAATAACAGGATTTAAAAAATTCCGATTTAATCTGCAAGATAATCCGGCATATCCTCCCCATGGAGCTTTCACTGTATTTTTTGTTCGATCCAGCATAACATCTTGCTCAATCGGTTGAAACGCTGCTTCCCAATCAATAAAATAACCGTCCTTCGATTTTTCGATATGAATTTTTCGATGTTCGTTTAATAATTTGTTACCTGTTTGATCTATATAGACTAACCCTTGTTCAAAACCTATATCTTTGTTAATTGGAGTGAAATATTCCGATATTATTTTATTTTGCTCCCCGTGATAAGCAGCCTCCCAAAAATTAAAACCGTTTATATATTTCCATGAAAAGAATAAACCAGGATGCCACGGGTGATCCCAAGGCCGATAAAGTGTGATTAGATGACCATTAAATGTTTTCACTAATCGAAAAGCTGGATTGATATCTTCTGGTTCATTAAACACATACTCTAGTAAAGTCTCATCATTATATTTCACCTCCCATAGTCCTGCGTTTTCACAATGTGACGAATGCAAGGTCATAAGCCTCTCCCCTTTTTTAGACATTTACATTTTTATGTTTGTTACTAGATTCATACATCATTTCTACAAGCCGAATCGTTTTGCTTGCCTCTATCCCATCTGTTTCAGGTCTCTTCACTGATTTAATACTTTCATAAAAGTGAAGTATTTGATTGGTTTGTGGATGTTGATGTAGTTTTTTGGCATATTGATTACTATCTACTTTTTCATATTTCTCCTTGTCTTTTCTTGTCTCGGAGCAAATCCATAAACCACGCTCATTCTGATATTCGCCAAAAAACAGAGTACCTTGATCTCCATACACATATAACACCTCATGTTCAGGGGGGTTATATGGGGTATATCCTGTGAACAAATGTCCAATAGCACCATTCCTAAACTTCAGCTGGCACATCGCCCAATTCTCAGCCTTATTAGTAGACCAATCATCTGTATACAATGCTTGGGTAAATATCTCTGTTACCTCTCCTATAATAAAGCGCAAAGCATCTACATTATGAATAGCTAAACTAGTAATAGCACCTCCACCAGCTAATTCTCCGTTGTAAATCCAACTTCCTTTTGGAAAAGAATCTCGGAAATTAAGCAGCCATTCTGTACGAACCGCTTGGATCTTGCCAAGTTCACCCGATTGTATAATCTTTTTTGCAGCTATACACCAAGGGGTGTAACGCCAATTTTGAGCAATCATAAGTGTTCGATTATTGGCTTCAGCAGCTTCTATCATGTTGGAACATTCTTGACTAGTCCGAGCCATAGGTTTTTCTACTAGAACATGTTTGCCATTATTCAACGCCTGGATAGCTAATGGTTCATGCAAATGATGAGGTACAGCTAAAATCACAGCATCCATTTCTCCATTAGCAAAAAAATCGTTAATACTAGAAAATGTAGGATACGTACCACTCCAATTATTTAATTTGGATTCATCAGCATCACAAACTGCTGTTAGTTCCATTATTTCAGAATGATTTTCGATCGCTTGTATATGTTGTTGTCCAGGCCATCCTAAACCTACTAAACCAAATTTCATCATATCTACCTCCACTATTTAATACCTGTCATGGTAATACCTTCTACAATTTTCTTTTGACCAATAAAGAAAACAATTAAGCAAGGAATAATAGAAATAACAGATAATGCCATCATATAATGCCATTCCACATTAAACTGCGTACGCAGTGCTTGTATGCCTAGTTGCAATGTTGCTAATTGAGGATCTGTCAGGAAAATTAATGGTCCTAAAAAATCATTCCATGTGTAGAAAAATGAGAAAATAGCTACTACAGTTAATGCTGGTTTGATGTTTGGCACTACTACACTCCATAATGTACGCAAAACATTTGCACCATCCATTTTTGCCGCTTCTTCTAATTCTTTTGGTACACCCATGATAAACTGTCGTAATAAAAAGATGGAAAAGGCGTCTCCAAAAAAGGAAGGTACCCATAAAGGCATTAACGTGTTATACCAGCCTATTTCTTTGAAAATGATAAATAATGGTACCATGGTTACTGCCCAAGGAATCATCATCGTAGATAGAAGCACCATAAAGAGTATGTTTTTACCGGGCGCATTATACTTTGCAAATCCATAGGCTACTAATGTACAAGATAACAATTTACCAACAATACACATGGTAGTAATAAACAGTGTATTCCAAATATAACGTAATACAGGATATTGCTGAAAAACCTCCAGATAGTTATTCCATTGAATCGTATTAGGGATAAATTTGATATCTAGACTCATTACTTCATGGGGTGCTTTTAAAGATGTGGAAAGCATCCATAACAATGGAAAAATAAGCAATACAGAAAAGAAACACAGCAGTAAGAAACCAATAACTTGTAAAGGCGTAAATCGTTTGCGCTTATGAAACTTTGTTAAAGCTGATGACTGTCGGTTGATTGTATGTTCTGCCATGCTTATTCTCCTCCTTCGTAATACACCCATCTATTAGAAGACTTAAATACAATAAATGCACAAATAAATGTTAATGCAAATAAAACCCAGGCCAGAGCACTTGCATAACCTAAACGACCATATGAGAATGCATTTTCATATAGATATAAATTAAAAAATAATGTTGCATTTGCCGGGCCGCCGCCTGTAATGATTAAACCTTCCGTAAAAATTTGAAATGAGGTAATTGTCAGCATTATCACGTTAAATAATATAGAAGGCGTTAATTGTGGAATCGTGATTTTAAATAATTGCTGGATCTTAGAGGCACCATCTAATTCTGCTGCTTCATACAGCACATCAGGAATCGCTTTTAATCCAGCCAGAAAAATAATAGCCGTTGAACCAACAGAGTATAAAGAAATTAAAATCATAGTAGGTAAAGCCCATTGTGGATCGGAAAACCAGCCTGGTTCTGGGAGACCAAAGAAATGGAGCACTCCATTCATTAATCCGAAATTCGGATTAAAAATCCAAATCCACATCATCGAAACCGCTACCCCACTGATTACACTTGGCAAATAATAAATGGTTCTGAAGACACCTATGCCGGGAATTTTTTGATTCATCATCAATGCTAAAAATAAAGCTGCAATAAGAGATAGAGGCACTCTAAACAAAACATAGATAACGGTTACTTTAAGCGACTGCCAAAATAATGGATCTATTGCAAACATCTCTTCAAAATTTCGCAATCCAATAAACTTAGCAGGTGAAATTAAATCCCACTCAAAAAAGCTGAGAACTAAAGACGCTATAATCGGGCCTAACATAAATGCAGCTGCCCCTATTAACCAAGGTGTAATCAGTAAATAGAATGTCAGCGTTTCTTTTTTTCTATTATTTAATCGAAATATTTGATTCAAGTGATAACCTCCCTTTTGTACAGTGAGGAAGGAATAATCCTCCCGTTGTTATTCTTCTGCCGCTTGCTGCAGCTCTCTGTCAATCTGTGCCGTAAGGTCTGTCAGTCTTTGCTTCATATCTATCGAATCATCTAATAGAATCTCTTGAATGACAGGATCCAACAGCTTATCTCCAGTAGCTCCCCAATAGCTGTTGATATAATAGGCACTATTAACGGCATTATCTAATTGATCTACAAAAACACTTAAATATTCATCTTCCGCTTGTGCACTGGTTTCTAACAATTCATTTGTAACGGCCAGATTCGCATTAGCCCACAATTTTCCTGCTTCCGTATTCGGTCCAGTTAATTCATATAAGAATTCCCATGCTACATCTGAATAATCGGATTGAGTAGAAATACCAAAACCAGAAGTATACATTAACGAAGTCTGTTCTCCATCAGACATTGAAGGCAGCCCTACTACACCAAATTCAATATCAGGGTTATTCCGCAAATCGGCTTGAGCCCAATTCCCATTTATATTCATCGCAACCTGACCTGTTGCAAATAAATCTATCCCTTTAAGCGCTACCAATTCTGCAGGATTTGGAGCAACTTGATGTACATTGTATAAGTCAGATATTTTTTGGAAAGCCTCAACTGTCGCTTCACTATTTAAATGGTCTACCGAAGTGGAGCCATCTTCTGATAAATAACTGCCACCATTACTCACTACAAAAGGTTCCACCCAATCCTTGCCCAAATTCAAATTTGCGCCGTATTGTATATATTTTTCTCCATCTTTAATGGTTAATTGTTTAGCTATTTCCACAAACTCTTCCCAAGTCCAATCATCTTCAGGATACGGCACCCCTGCTTCATCAAACAGCTTTTTATTATAATATATGCCTATTGTGGCTGCTCCTACGGACATGACGGGGTTTTTGCCATCTATTTGCATTAATTCCTGAACATTTGGGATAATCTCACTGTTAAAGTCAAATGTTCCTTCTGCTAAAGGAGTCAAGTCTTGAATAATATCTTTTTCAATATAACGCTGAAAATTTTGTTCCCCTACTTGAATAATATCTGGGGTATTGCCTGCCGCAAGCTCTGTTTGTAATTTAGTCATGTAATTTTCATAAGGGGCAGCTTCAATCGTAATTGTCACATTATCGTGTTCTGCTTCGAAGTTTTCTTTGGCAATGTTAAATAACTTAGTTGAAGAGTCTTCTGTCTGCCAAGTGGCAACTCTTATTTCAATCGGTTCATCATTTGAACGATTTTCATTATCACTGCCAGATGATGTTTGCGTGCCCTCCTCCCCTTGACTGCACGCAAATAAGAAAGCGCTTACCAAGAATAATAAAATAAAAAGTAGCTCTTTTCTTCCTTTTTTCAACATTGTCTTTCCTCCTCTTATTGTATTCCTCTAAATTATAGCAACACTGGCATGGATCCAAAATGGGATGTTTTTTAGATAGGGTAGGGTAATCTTCGGAACTTTATGATCATTCCTGATTCACTCAGAAACGAGTCGATAATTATTATTGATGTGATGTAAAACCATACACTTGCCTTATCATGATGTAACAAAAGAGGGGGACAGAACGTTTAAAGAACTGTCCCCCATTTTCTACTGAAAATAAAATGATTTATCAATGTTTTTCCTTTTTTAAAACTGCCACTACTGAAATGAATCTTTGATATCTAACCTATACTCTGTCGGGGTCATTCCTAGATATCTTTGAAATACTTTGCTAAAGTGTTTAGCATCGTGATATCCAACTTCCTGAGCAATATCATATACTCGCATATCAGGGTCTTTTAATAATAGGACGGCTTTTTCCATCCTTTTCTTTAAGACATATTGTTTATAATTTTCTCCGGTGTTCTTTTTGAAGTACTCACTTAAATACGAGGCATTTAAATGTACCAATTCAGCTAGATAGGATAAAGAAATATCTTTTTCTAAATTATTCAAAATATAAGTTTTTACCTTTTCAATAATATAATCCTCCCTAACCATAACCAAATTTAAAGCTTCACCGATTTGCTGGATCCAATGAATTCTTAGTTCGTTGATAACCGCAGCCGTATTGGTACTGTTTATATACGGTTTATATGGTATCGTCAAAATATTATATCGAATCAAACAATTATTTAATGAATTATTGGTAATGTCCACAAACGAACGCAGGGAAATAAATTCTGTCAATGTTTCAAACCATGTATCTAAGTTTTCTAACTTGGTAAATTGTTTTGATTCGATAACAGTCTTCAAAAAGTATTCATAATTCTGTATTTCTATAACGGCATGCTGATCTACCTTTTTTTGCAAGTTAAATTCCTTATTATATCTATCAAACACTTTTTTCATGTCTTTTTCTTTTATCGGCTTGAGTATATAATCAAATGCCTGATTTTCGATAGCCTGCTGAATATAACTGAATTCATCATGCCCACTTAAAAAAACGACTGGTATAGAAATAGCCTGATCAATCATTTTTTGTGACATGGTTAAACCATCCATGATCGGCATTCTAATATCTGAAATAATTAAATCTGGCCGATATTCCAAAACCTTTTGTATCCCTTCCTGTCCATTCCATGCTATTCCACACATTGTCCATTCTGGAACTACTCGTGAAACCATTTTTTCTATTCCTTTGCAAATGAGAGGCTCATCATCCACAATTAGATATTTACTCATCTGGTTCACCCCCGTCGACACATTGTGAATCTTTTAATTTTGGAAAAGTAATGACAATGGATGTTCCCTCCGTTTCCAACTCATTAATAAATAATCCATATTCTATGCCAAAAATCAATTTCAACCTTTGATTGACGTTAGTTAAACCTATACCTGTATTATTTTTAGACTGTTCATCTAGACTGTTTTTTACAAGTAATGCATTTAATTCATCTATTTTTTCAGCTGATATTCCTGCCCCATTATCAAATATAGTAAAGATAATGAGATCATTTTTTGCTTCACCTACTATATTAATAAGTCCATTTTCTCTTTTTCCGTATAATCCATGTTGAAAAGCATTCTCTATAATAGGCTGAAAAGTAAAAGGCACTATTTTGCAGTCTAAGATTTCTTCATCAATATGCATTCCGATAGTAAAGGAGGTATGTAACATCATTTTTTGGATGGTTAGATATTGTTTTGTGTAGTCCAATTCTTCTTCAATCGATACAAACTTCCCATGTTTTTTCACACTGTATCGCAACATCGATCCCAAACTGGAAATCATCTCGGCTATTTCTTGATTATCCTGTATATCAGCAAGAGATCTGATTGCTTCCAGTGTATTATAGAGAAAATGAGGCCTTATTTGCATTTTTAAGTTATTTAACTCTGCTTCTTTTTGTTTGATGTCATAGACGTAAACTTCCTGAATTAACTCTTTGATTTTATAACTCATATTATAAAACGCTTGATCTAGTTCATTTATTTCTTTATACTCTGAGTTATTTAAGGAGACGTCGTAGTCACCTTTCTCTACCATTTTTACTTTTTTTCTGAGAGTACTGATTGGGTTTGTAATACTTCGTGAGAAACTAAGCGTAAACACTATCACAATAAAAACAAACAAACCTAACATGTAATAGACAAATGTGCGTATAAAAACAAATGAATTTGATATTTCAGCAGATGGAATGGCAACAGCGATCTCCCAATTTGTCTTATCTGACTTTTTACTGGCAATAAAGAGTTTTTCACCTTCTAAATCCAGATTACTTTCTCCTTTTATTAATGCATGCTTTATCTCTTCTCTGTTCTGGGTATGCTGCATAAATACAATTGAACCTTGATCATCTCTTAAAACAACATTCGCATTAGTGTCTAATCCAATTGCTTCTAATATATCTTCTATTCCTTGAAAATTGGCATCTAATAAGATGACACCAAGCGGTTCACCATTCTCTCCTTTAATCAGTCTTGAAATATAAAATATATCATGATCAAAAGAGGTAAAGCGTTTATCTAAATCATTCGGAATGGTATAAACAATGTCCCCGTTTGCTGCTATTGTGTGGTCATACCAAGAGGATTTCTCCCAATCATAGGTTATATCCAAGCTCACATACACTCTCGTATTAAAATAGTGAAGCCCATCACTTCTATATAACGATACATTTAATAAATCTTCTCTAGGATGCAGCATAATATTATTAAATAAACCTTCAAAAAATTTATACTCTTGGAATTTTTCCTCGTCGGTTCTCCAATCCGTATCCCGTTTTAAAATCGCCATGACCTCTTGATGAAAATAAGGAAAAAGGCTAATTCTTTCTAATTCGTCTAAATATATTTCTAAATGACGATTGATAACATCTACCGTTTGAACAGCCTGTTTCTTAGAAGCCTGGTCCATTTCATGTATTAAAACTTGATTAGCAATATACAAAATTAATAAACCTGGCATAATCAAAATTGGTAAGTATAAGTATAATAATCTTTTCCAAATGGTATCAGACTTAAATAAACGCATAGTTTCCACCTCCTCAAAAAGAAAACGCTTACATTTTTAAACATCTTGTTTTGCTCTACACTTCTATCCATATCTGATCATTATAATCATATAATGATTTACAACTAAAGAAAAGTATATTTCAGCTATTACAGCCTTTTTCTGAAGAGAATAATACCTGATTTTTTTATATTTTCTGATCCAAAATCTATTCAGTAAGGCTTTTCTTCCATATACTTTTCTTTGTGTAATTGTAATCATTTTGTGCTGTTTTAGAAAGTTCTCTCCAAATCGGTGCTGATGGATTGGACGCATTATTTATTGTAAATGGTTGACCTTCCATATATACATCGCTGACTTCTATTTACGTTTGTGCCTTATATAACCTCAATAAACACAGCCATCATTTATTAAAGAAGTTATTTATGCGCTTGTATTTATCCTTTAATAAATACTGTCTTGATTGTTGTAAAAAACTCTTTTGCTGCCTGACCTTGTTCTCTTGAATAAGAACTTGAAGCCTTCATTCCCCCAAATGGTGCTTGCAATTCTACACCTGCAGTTTCCGAATTGATCCGAACTAAGCCCGCTTCCATATCATCGATGAAAGACAGTATATGATCAATGTTTTTGGTGAAAATGGAAGCACTTAGGCCAAAATCAACATCATTAGCTAGCTCAATTGCCTCTTCCACTGTATCTACTTTCATTAAAGCCAAAACAGGTCCAAATATTTCCTCTTGCGCAATGGTCATATCCGTTGTTACATTCTCAAAAATAGCAGGCTCTAGATAGTAACCATTCTTCAACTTACCTTCTGTTAGCTGCTTCCCGCCAAATACTAATGCTGCTCCTTCTTCTTGTCCTTTTGCAATATAATGTTTGACTGTGTTAAATTGTTCTTCACTTGCACAAGGTCCCATCCAAGTAGAGTCATCCATCCCATCACCTACTGTAATTTCGCTTGTCTTTTTAATTAATTGTTCTTTAAACTGATCGTAAATAGTAGACTGGACAATCACCCGACTGCTGCAAGTACATTTTTGACCAGTAGACTTTAATCCTCCACTTAATGTTGCTTCAACGGCTGCTTCAATATCGGCATCTTCCGCAATAATGATTGGGTTCTTCCCACCCATTTCTAATTGATATTTCCCTCCGCGCTCTGCAACTGTCGTTCCTATTCTCTTCCCAACATCGTTAGAACCTGTAAAAGTAACTGCATTAACATCAGGATGTTCAGCTAAACCTTGACCGATGACGGAACCACTTCCAGATACAAAATTAATAACTCCTGCTGGAAAGCCTGCTTTTTCAAGACATTCAATTACTTTAGCAGCTGTTACTGCTCCTTCCGTTGCCGGCTTTAATACAACGGTATTACCATAAATTAAAGCAGGCGCCATTTTCCACAGTGGAATGGCTACTGGAAAATTCCATGGTGTAATGACCCCGACAACACCAATAGGTACTCGCTTGCTAAACATTAATGCACTGGCATCTGTTGATGGTATTACCTCTCCATCAGCCCGCATACCCTCTCCTGCATAATATTTCAGGATTTCAATCCCCCGATTCGTTTCTCCTTTTGCCTCAGGCAAGGATTTGCCCATTTCTTTCGTCATCGTCATGGCAACCTCATCCAGATTGTCTGTTAATATTGCTGCTGCACGATACAAATAATTGCCTCTCTCTGCCCCAGACAATTTCCTCCAAGCCTTTTGCGCGCTTTTTGCCTGTTCTACTGCCCTGTCCAAGTCATCTTTTGTCGATTTTTGAACAATGCCTACTATTTCATTTTTATTTGCCGGATTATAACTTTTCCCTACATCACCAGATACGGATTTCTGCCATTCTCCGCCAATAAAATTCAAGAATATGTTTTCACTCATCTAAGACCCTCCTGCTTGTTAATATTGCTTGCTAATTTAACGGGATTACTAAGCACACCTATCGTTTCAATTTCAATTTCGATAATATCACCTTCCTGTAACGTGAAACTGTCATCTGGAATAATACATGTACCTGTAAGCAACGTGGTTCCATCCACTATATCATTATCTTTCACTAAATAAGAAACCAATTCATTATAAGTCCTTTTCAACATAGACGTATTCGCATTTCCTTTTGATACTAATTCATTTTCACGATAAATACGGCATTCTATTTCTAAATTATAGGGATCAGCAACGGTATCCGCTAACAAAATGGCAGGTCCAATGGAACAAGAATGCCTCCACATTTTTGCCTGTGGTAAATAAAGGGGATTTTCACCTTCAATATCACGGCTGCTCATATCATTGCCTATCGTATAACCTACAATTTCTCCATCAGCTTTTACTACTAATGCTAATTCTGGCTCAGGGATCTGCCAGTTGGAATCTGTTCTAATGCCTACTGGTCTGTTAGGACCAATTAATCGTCTAGCAGTTGATTTCAAAAAAATTTCGGGTCTTTCCGCATCATAGACCTTATCATAGAAAGAATTACTTTCGATTCTGGCTTCTCTATTTCTAGCTTCTTTGCTTTTTAAATAGGTCACTCCTGCTGCCCACACTTCATCGGATACAATCGGTGCCAACAAATCCAATTCGGAGAAGTCTGCGGTAATTGGCTGCTTATGTTTGAGCTCTTCCTCGATAACTTGACTGCAACTCTTATTAACCTTCTCAGCCTTTTGGATTACATCTTGAAAAGAATGATAGGAAAGTTCATACATTTGATTATCATTCACCATTACAGCTAACTGTTCTTTATTAGATTGTTTAAATCTAAATACTCTCATATTCTTCCTCCTCTATATTGTTAAATTTAAAGAATACGCAACATACTGTTTTACATTATAAAACTTAGTTCTTAAATATAACTATAAAAAAATTTATCGTTTACAGATAAATTTTTTCATTTCCCAATACCTTTGATATTGCTGAACTTGTTTGCTTCAATGTATTGATAATTTCTTGCTTCAATGTTGGTGTTACCGTTTGTTTAGTCGTTGAAATGCTAATCGCTGCCACTACTTTATTTGCATGATCAAATATTGGCACTGCAATACAATAAATACCTGGTTCATTTTCTTCATTATCAATGGAGTAACCTTGTGTTCTAACTTTTGCCAATTCCTCTACATAGACTTGCTTATCTATAATGGTATTGTCTGTTTGCTCAAAAAATGCATAATTTTGCAGCAATTCTTCTATTTCTTCCTGTGGTCTAAATGCGACCAAGGACTTGCCGACAGCACTGCTATGAATGGGAACGCGTTTTCCGATTCGAGAGTATACAACCGCTGATTCTCCCTCCACTTTATCAATATATACACCATAGAGGCCTTCTAATATGACTAAGTGGGTGGTTTGACCAGTGGTAACCGATAAATCAATTAAATACTTTCGAGCAATCTCTCTTATATCCATACTATTTAACATAAATTGGCCTCGTTCCAACAGTTTCAAGCCTAAACTATACTTTCCGCTATCAGGATCTTGTTTAATATAATTGTGCATTTTTAATGTCTTTAATAATGAATGCGCAGTGCTTTTGTTCAGGTCTAACTTCCTGCTTATTTCCGTTATTTTCATTTCACTGTTTTGTTCATTAAACAAATCAAGAATTTTTAGTGCTCTATCAACTGACTGGATGATTGGCATACTTATGAAACCTCTTTCATTTTTCTTTTCTAAGATTATATCATAATTGTTTTATATATACAAAACTATTTTGTAATAGTTAAACTATTTAATGTTTCAGAAAAGAAAGCAGCACATGTTTCGCTACGCTACCATACTTCATATTAAGCTGGTTCAACGTAATAAGAGGAAGCAGGTACGCAATGATAACGAGGTGTACATGTCTATTTATATGTGCAAAAGCTGGGTTTTTATTAAATAAATGCTTTGTGACCTTAGCTAACTGCAGAGAAGTTGGTACATACAATTTGACCTCTTTTTCTCCATAACAAAAAGAATGGAATAACCCATGCATTTCCTGATACTTGCAATCCCCTCTTGAAAGGTAGATAATAACAGTATGACTGATAGCATGGAGGATGACCCTGGACAAGTGTGAAAGTCTAGATCTGTTTCGACATGCTAATGATTGGAAGGAATTAATCAAAATGGGAACGACACATGAATTTTCTTTAAAAGAAGAGATTGCTAATTCCGTTACACATGGAATAGGAGTAGCTCTTAGTATTGCCGGGTTAGTTATTTTAATTGTTTTCTCGTCTCTTTATGGATCAGTATGGCATATTGTTAGTTTTACTATCTTTGGGAGCACAATGGTTTTATTATATACATCTTCCACCATGTTACACAGCTTACCGAAAGGAAAAGCCAAAAATGTCTTTGAAATATTGGATCATTCCTCGATCTATTTTTTCATTGCCGGGACCTATACACCCTTTTTATTTATTGTTATCAAGGGCTGGGAAGGCTGGACATTGTTCGGTATTGTCTGGGGCCTGGCCATTGGCGGAACGATATTTAAAGTCTTTTTCGTCAAACGGTTTGTCTTTTTCTCTACATTGCTTTATGTCCTGATGGGCTGGCTGATTGTTTTTTGCTGGAAGACACTAGCTGCAACTCTTGCCCCTAATGGAATCATTCTGCTTGTAGCTGGCGGCTTACTCTATACAATAGGCGCAATCTTTTACGTCTGGCGGGGGTTTAGATATCATCATGCATTATGGCATTTGTTTGTATTAGCTGGTTCAGCGGCACATTTCTTTGCCGTTTTGTTATATGTATTACCATTGAGTTAACAGGAAACAGCTATGATAGCGTAAAAATTGCATAAGCATTTTCCACAAGATGGCTTTATCAATAAGGGAGTTGATCCACAAAAGGGACGGCTCCTTTTTTATTGCAAATGAAGCTTGTTGCTGCACTTATGAGCAATGACTCACTTCTATTTCAAAATTGGGTTATATTAGCTATTTTATTTTAAACAATCATTTTCACTTATCAACCGAATCAATATGTTTAGATAATCACCTAATATAATTATTAATAAATTGACAATCAACAGGTCCTATCTATTTATTTTCAGCCAGCAAAAAATAAATAATTAGACCTATCATCAACCATATAAAGAGAATTTCCATTGTGCAAAACCTTAATATTAGCTATTTTATTTACCATTTCAGCTAATTTAATAAGGTATATTTTACCTTTATATAGGTAATGGTGATTACCCTTCTAAAAACACCCCAAAATATATCCCATTTTACAAAAACCGAAATACTTTATAAATACAGCTATTTGATCTATAATATATACTATAAATAACATGCGTAATTGTCGATAATTATAAAAAATCAGTATTTCTTACTACAACTTTTTTATCAAAAAAATTAATATTATTATACAACTAACTAAAAAGCACTTATCAATGGAACTACTTTTTATCTCGGTGCTCATCATTTCACACCTACATCTTAAGATACAAGATGACGGATGTATCTATGATGGTGGAGATAGATGCAAAACACCCGGATACATCTCAATTTATAACTAATAAAGTATGGTGATGAAAATGCACATTTTTCTATTTGATGATGAACCGTTAGCACTTGATTTTCTTGAATACCAATTAAAAAAAACAAGCAAAGTTAACACAATTGATAAGTCAACTAGTGCGAACATTGAACAACATCTCCATAAGATACGCCAAGCTGATGCTGTTTTTCTTGATATTGAAATGCCGGAAATCAGCGGTTTAGAACTTGCCGAAAAACTTTTGGAAGTGAATCCCGATATTATCTTAGTTTTCGTAACGGCATACGATCAGTATGCCTTAGAGGCGTTTAAATTCCATGCCTTAGATTATTTATTAAAACCAGTGCAAGTGGATCGACTCCAGCTTACTTTGGAGCGAATTGAAAAACTAATCATCGATAAAAAGAAAAAATGGAAATCTGATAAACCGCTGACTATTAATATATTTAATGAATTGACCTTTCAATTTGAAGGTGAATCACAAAAAATTAATATTAAATGGCGCACCTCGAAAGCAAAAGAATTATTTCTCTACCTGCTTCATCAAAAGGAACAAAAAATTTTAAAGACTAAACTGATTCACCTTTTTTGGCCAGATATTGATTATCGTAAGGCTTATGCTCAATTATATGTAACTATCTACCATATTCGTAAAACATTACGAGATTTCAACTCCTATATCATGATAACAAATATCAATGATGGTTATGTCTTAGAACTGCATCAAGCAACCGTTGACCGTAACCAGTGGGAGTCGAAACTAAAGAGGAATATTACAATAAATGAAGATACCGTCAAACAACTAGAGGAATTATTGGATGTCTATACAGGCAGTTATCTGCGCAATAATGATTATGTCTGGCTCGAAGCAGAACGTTACCGCATCGAAAAGATGTGGATCAAACGTGCCATTGCTTTGGCTAATTATTATCTTGATCAAAATGAAACAGAGAAGGCTATTGAATGGTTCAGCAAAATCTTTGAAATAAAACCGGATGATGAAGAAGTTGCCTTTCAACTGATGAAGATTTATGCTTCCTTAAATTACGGTATGCTGGTTCATTACCATTACAAACTGCTAAAAAAAAGCTTAGATGAATTGGGGTTAGAGATCGATACAGTAATATCTGATTGGTATGATCAGTGGGCACATAAACACAGTTTGCCGTGATAAATGAGAAACACCAAAGACACGCATTTAATCGGTCTTTGGTGCTTTTCTTATTACTAAACCTTAGAGAAGAAGGAAAAAATCCCTCTTTACTTAGAAGTAAGGATATAATCTGCCTGACCAGCAAGACTTACAGTTGGAAACTCTTCCTTTGAAAAAGGAAAGGGACGTAATGTCGTCACCTGATCGACGTCAAAGGTCACTTCTTGCTCATGTGGATTGACAATATAGATGATATAATTATTTTCTTGATAGCGAATAATACCAAACAGATCCTCTGTATAAAAAGGAATAAACTCGCCGAATTTCAAGCAATCATGTTGTTTACGCTGATCAATCCAACTTTTGCAGCTTTCAAATAGTTCTTGGTCCATATTATCCCATGGAAAGAACTTGCGGTTTTCAGGATCTTTTCCTCCTGCCACCCCTGCTTCATCCCCATAATAGACACAAGGAATGCCAGGTGACATAAACATCAGGCCAAAGGCTAGTTTTGTCTTTGCAAGGCTCTCTCCTAACATCGTGTAGATGCGCTCCGTATCGTGTGTACCAATATTATTAAAATTATTATAAAAAACATCCCTTGGATAATTCTCTTGTAATTGAGTCAGTACTTCACAAACCTGTTTTGGTGTGGTTTCGCCATTTAATAATTGTAAGATCAGATCTCGTAATGGATAATTCATTACTCCATGCAGGTGATGACCTAATATGTAGTGCCTTCGTTGATCATAGGCAATCTTATTAGAGGCGTCTTCCCATACTTCTCCGATCAGTACCTTGTCTTCAAACTGATTAAGATTAGCGCGCAGCCCTTTCAAGAAAAAGTCTGGCAGTTCGTCCGCAACATCAATTCGCCAGCCGTCAATATCTAACTGATTCCATTTGGTTAATACACCATTATCACCATAAATAAATGCTTGGAAGTCTTGATTGGACTTATCTATCTCTGGTAGGTCATCAATTCCCCACCATGACCGGTATTCATGCGGATAATCGGTAAATGTAAACCATGGGTGATAAGGACTTTCATGATTTTGATAAGCCCCTTGGCCTTCACCATAAGAGCCGTCATAATTGAAATAAAGACTATTTCTCCCTACATGACTGAATACACCGTCCAAAATCAGCCTGATCCCTTCCTGATGCAGCTCTTCTATCAGTTCTGTCAATATGGTTTCATCACCAAGCATAGGATCTACCATCATGTAATCCCCTGTATCATACCGGTGATTACTAGCTGCCTTGAAAATAGGATTCAAATAAATCGCATTAATCCCTAATTCCTTTAAATAAGGGATTTTTTTCTTGATCCCTAACAAGTTCCCACCATAAAAATCCCAGCGGATAATTTCACCTTTTTCATTCTTGATATACATTGGATCATCGGCAGTTGTTCCGTAAATAAATGTATTGGGTTTCGGTGAGGTTATCTCTTTATGCTCATTTCCATTATAAAATCGATCCGGAAATATTTGATAAAAAACAGACTCCCTGTACCAATCCGGGGCTTGTTCTGCCTGCTCAAAACAGGTAAGCTGATAAGCAGGCATCCCCTCTAAACTGTCGTATATTTGACCCTCTCCCCCTTGTCCTTTGGGGGCATAATATTTCGTTACACTATCACCATTTGATTGTTTCTCTTGAAAGCTAAAATGATAAAAATAGAGCCCCTTCCCTTGATCCAATGTATAGTCGCAAGTATAATACTGCCCTTCCTTTACCATTGGATAGCTCTCTTCTCCCTTTGCACTATGTTCTTTACAAATAATCAAATGAAGATGGTGTATCTGATCTGTCCCTGCCAATATACGAAATTGACATGTTTCTTCTTGCTGTATGGCTCCAAATGGACGTTTATAATCCTCGAGCCAAGAATTGAAATACATCATATAGCTTGTTACCCCTTCTTGTTTGAATAAGACAATTTTGATTCAATATTCCAAATGTCTTCTGCGTAACGGCGTACCGTTTCATCAGATGAGAAACGTCCGGCATTTGCAGTATTAATTAAACTAATTTTCTGCCATATCTTTGGATTAGCATATGCCTCATTAATCTTCTCTTGTGCCTGAACATAGGAATCAAAGTCACGCAGCAAGAAGTATTCATCATTATACTTAATTAAGGAATCAAAAATCTCTCGGCCTTCATATAGGATATTAGGTATAGTTCCATCAATAAAGGTATTTAACACCCTTTGAATAACGGAATTTTCTTCGTATAAGCGAATCGAGGAATATTCTCTATTCTCATAGTATTGATACACTTCTTTCTCCGTTAATCCGAAGATAAAGATATTATCATCACCAACCGCGTTACGGATTTCTACATTTGCGCCATCTAATGTAGCAATAGTGATCGCACCATTTAACATCAGCTTCATATTACTTGTCCCAGAAGCCTCTTTGGAAGCTAGGGAAATCTGTTCACTAACATCAGCTGCCGGAATAATCTTTTCAGCTAATGTGACATTATAATTTGGTAAGAAGACTATCTTCAAACGCCCATTAATGTCTGGATCATTATTAATTAGGTTCGCTGTTTCATTGATACACTTAATAATGGTTTTAGCATAAGCATAACTTGGTGCTGCCTTTGCTCCAAATATAAACACACGTGACTGCATAGGATGTTCTGGATTGTCCTTTAAATCCAGATATAGTTTAATAATATGCAAAAGGTTCAGTAATTGCCGCTTATACGCATGAAGACGTTTGATTTGCACATCAAAAATTGCCTCTGTTGATACTTCTATACCCGTGTTTTCCTTAATATATGCCGCCAATGCCTGTTTATTTTTTTTCTTCGCCTCAGCCAGCTTCTTTAATACTTGCTGATCCCCTTGATAGTTCATCAATAATTTTAAATCAGCTGCATTTTTGCGCCAACTAGTACCAATCGCTTCATTGAGTACATTAGACAGCGGTTCATTGGATAATTGGGACCAGCGTCGTTGGGCAATTCCATTCGTCTTATTATTAAAACGATCTGGGAATATAACATAAAAATCATGCAGCACCACCGATTTTAAAAGATCTGAGTGCAGTTTGGCAACACCGTTTGTACTGTAACTTCCAATAATAGCTAAATGCGCCATATGTACTTGTCCATCTTTTATAATTCTGGTACGTTCCACTAAATCATGCTCATGAATCTCACGCATAGAGGCTACATAACGGGCATCAATCTCTTCAATAATTTGATACATTCTAGGTATCGTACGTTTCATAAGATCAATTGGCCATTTCTCCAGTGCCTCTGCCATGATCGTATGATTAGTATAACTCATTACTTTCACTGTAGTATCCCATGCTTGTTTCCAAGAAAGATTCTGTTCATCCATCAAGATTCGCATCATTTCAGGTACACATAGAGCAGGATGAGTATCATTAATGTGAATGGCCACATATTCACTCAAGCGAGTCATTGGCTGATTTAAGCGCTTATAGTAACGAATAATACTTTGAATACCTGCTGAAACAAAGAAATATTCCTGAATTAAACGAGTCAATCTTCCTTTTTCATTGGAATCATCAGGATATAAAACGGCGGTTAAATCCTCCAATTCACGGCGTCCTTCGATACTTTGATAGCGATCTTCCTCAGAGCTTGGAATCTCCACAGACCATAATCTTAAGGTATTCACCACACCATTTCCATACCCAACCATCCCTGTGTCATAAGGAACAGCTCTTAGTGTACGGGTATTCTCATACACAGGCTTTAACCGGCCTTTACGCACTTCTTTTAAATAGACATGGCCGCCAATTCGAACATCTACTGCTTTACTGTCTCTTCTAATCTCCCATATATTTCCGCTCCTAAGCCATTCATCCGGCAGCTCTACTTGGTAACCATCGACAAAACGCTGCTTAAATAAACCATAGTCATAACGGATCCCGTTTCCATTTCCCGGTAAACCACAAGAAGCTAGCGAATCCATAAAACAAGAAGCTAAACGGCCTAATCCGCCATTCCCCAATGCCATGTCTCGTTCGACTTCTGCAAGCTCTTCTAAATCGATATCCATCTCTGCCAATGCCTCACGTACCATTTCCAACATGCCCATATTCAATAGATTACTTTTCAGCATTTTTCCAGGCAGAAATTCAATCGAAAAATAATAAACTTGCTTTTGTTTTCCTACCAAATAATCTTTCCATGTTGCTCGCCAATCCTCTGAGAACTTTGCCTTAAGCAAGGCTCCTAAAGTATTAAAAAGCTCTGGGGGTTTGGCACCTTCGACTTCAATTGCATAATTCTCTCTCAATCGCTGACGCAGTTCTTTTTTAAATTCTTCTTTTGTCATCACCATTTATGCCATTCTCCTTTTTATATTCCAACATAATTACACGAAGTTTCTACCACTAAGGTTTATTTTCTCTAATTCACATCGTGATCAACTGGATGTATTATTGTATGTCTGTCCTTGGAAAACTCTTTTCTTCTTTTATGGAGACACTTCATTGTTATTAAAAGAAATCACCCGGAAATGCTGTCTGCCAATAAAAGCAAGATCTACAATACATTATTTGTGATAATCTGCGGCTCTCTTAGCAGCCTTAACATGACAGGGTGATGTACCTTATTCACACTATTTCTTGATAAAGCTCTAGATATTTTTCACTTGATGTTTCCCAGCTAAAGTCTTGTGTCATAGCCCGTTTCATTAATTGAAACCATGTTTCAGGGTCTGAATTATACAAATCAACAGCCTTCTTGACAGCATCCATTAAATAAAAGGAACTAAAGTTGGCAAAACCGAAGCCTGTCCCTGTTTTTTCAATCGGATTATACGGCACTACCGTATCCTTCAAACCGCCCACTTCATGTACCACTGGCAATGTCCCATAACGCATGGAAATCATTTGTGATAATCCACACGGTTCAAAGGCTGATGGCATTAAGAAAATATCTGCTCCTGCGTATAATTGTTGGGCTAATTGGAGATCAAAATCAATGGTAATAGCACATTTATCTGGATAGCCTTCATCAAAGTTTCGGAATTGATCCTCTAAATCAGAATCTCCTGTACCTAACAGAGCAAACTGCACATCTAGCTGCAACATATGGTCTAATTCTTGTAGCACCAGCGGGAAGCCTTTCTGTCGGGTTAAACGGCTGACCACTGCAATCAGTGGTACATCCTCTTGTACCGGCAATCCCAGCAATTTTTGTAATTCTCGTTTATTTTCCTTCTTCCCAGCAAGATTTTCTTTTGAAAAATTGGCAAACAGAAGCTCATCTGTTTCCGGGTTATTGATCTCATAATCAATCCCATTAACAATTCCCCTTAGTTTATTCTGCTCCATACGCAGAATTCCATCTAGGCCATGACCAAAATCTGTTGTTTGGATTTCAACAGCATAGGAAGGGCTAACGGTATTCACTCGATCTGCATATTGAATCCCAGCCTTCAGAAAATTGACATCATTATCAAATCTTACTGCCCCATCATAGAAACGCTCCATGCCCATTCCAAACAAGTCTAGCAATATTTCCGGATTATAGCGTCCTTGAAACTCCATATTATGAATCGTTAATACTGTCCGGATCGATTGATAGGCATTTATCCAGTGATACTTCTCCTTGATTAAGAATGGAATCATCGCCGTATGATAATCATTAGCATGAAAAATATCAGGAATAAATTCGATCTGTTCCATTAACTCAATTGCGGCCATTTGAAAAAAGGCGAAACGTTCTCCATCATCAAAATAGCCGTACAGGCCTTCCCGGTCGAAATAGTAACGATTATCAATAAAATAATAATCAACTTTATTCATTGTCAGACGTTTTACCCCACAATATTGCTCTCTCCAGCCTACATTTACGGTAAAGTGAAAGAGATCCTGACATGCCTCTTTGTACTGTTGAGGCAGTTTGGTAAAGTACGGAAGCACAACAGCCACTTCCGTACCCTTCTTTACTAATTCTTTAGGTAATGCACCGATCACATCTCCTAAACCACCTGTCTTAAAGAAAGGTGCACATTCAGCACTCGTAAATAGTACCTTCATTAGGTTATTCCCTCCTACAAATCGTTGGTGACGTGTGCGCCTTTTGGTACAACTACCGGCTTTTCTTCTGTTCCAGCAATCGTCACTCCTGGATCTACTATTACATTCTTATCTAGTATCGCGTATTGAATCGAAGCACCCTCACGTATTTGTGCACTTGGCATAATAATTGAATCCAGTACTTCTGTATTTGGTGCAATATGTGCTCCCCTTGACACCAGCGAATTCTCTACTCTACCTTCTACAATACTTCCCGTTGCAAACTGACTGTTCTTCACTTCTGATGTTTCCGAGTAATAAGTTGGCACCTCATTCTTCAATTTCGTATAAATCTTCTGACTGGAATACATAAGCGAATTAAATCGTTTGGAATTCAGCATATCCATAGACGCCCTGTAATAAGAGTTAATATCGAAGACATTACTCAAATAACCTGTATATTCATAGGTAGAGCTTTTTACGGTATGAATTTTTTTGCGCAGGAAATCTTGTAAATCTACCGTTGCTCCTTCTTGCTGCCCTGCTCTCAATTCACTAATTAGCCAATCAGTCTGTACAATATAAATATCCATACATAAATTCCGCAGATCATCTGTATTATTCTGTTCTTTCGCAGAAAACACTTCAGATATCTTACCGTCTGATTCAATGGAAAGTACGGCATCGGTAGCACAGACATTCTCCGCACTGACTTTCTTATAAACAACGGTCATCTCATTATTATGAAGCTGATGAATATTCATAACGGCACGCAGGTCGATACTGCACAGCATCTTACTGCTCATATATACAGTATATTCTGATTTGGATTTTTCTAAGTATCCAATCAGTTCTTCATAATAAGCTAAATTCTGTGCCTTTAACTTTAGAAAATCCTGATACAAATGGATAAAGAAACGATTATGAATCCCATCCAGATTCCACTCTTTTCCTCCTCCAATATGATCAAAAACAGATTGTGTTTCCCCTTCGTTAAAAATCATAAATACGGTATTCACATTGGCATTTACAATACTGGATAAGGGAAAATCTATCATTCTATATTTACACGCAACAGGTAATGTTGCCAGCGGACGATCATTTGTTAATGGCAATAAGGCGTTATAGCGTTGAATATTTCCAAGTACGGCACACATTTTATTAGTCCTCATCAATCGTCACTCCAATCGTTTCTGAATCTCCTACCACACCGATTTCTTCCGTTCCATCAATGACGGTATTATCGCCAACAACGGCATTCTCACCAATAATGGCACGATTTATCGTGACATTCTTACCAATAGTAGCACCAGGCATAATAAAGCTGTCCCTGATTGTCGTTCCTTCTTTGACTTGGACATCATTGGAGAGAATACTGCGTTCAATTTCACCTGCCACATAACAGCCATCCACAATCAGTGATTCCTTCACCGAGGCTGCTTCCGTCAAAAAGTGAGGTGGTGAAATCGTGTTTTTGGAATAGACTCGCCAATTCTTATCACGAATATCCAAGTTCATGGAAGGATCAATAAATTCCATATTGGCTTCCCATAATGAATCGATGGTTCCAACATCTTTCCAATATCCTGCAAAACGATAAACAAAAACATTTTCCCCGCTGTCTAAGTAAGACGGAATCACATGTTTCCCGAAGTCCAGCATTTGATCATCTTTAGAATAACTGTTTAACAGCACACTGCGCAATTGCTGCCAATTAAAAATATATATCCCCATGGAGGCCAAATTATTTTTTGGATTTTCCGGTTTCTCTTGGAATTCGATGATGCGATCATTTTCATCAGTGTTCATTATTCCAAATCGAGAAGCTTCTTTCATCGGTACTTCGATAACTGCAACCGTTAGAGAGGCGTCATTTTTTTTGTGTATTTCCAGCATTTCTTCATAATCCATCTTATAGATATGGTCTCCAGACAATACAAGTATGTACTCTGGATCCATCTCATCAATATAGGCAATATTTTGATAGATGGCATGTGCGGTTCCATCAAACCATTTGCCGCCTTCTGAACTAGAATATGGCTGTAGGATCGTAACCCCTGAATTAATACCATTCAGTCCCCAGCTGGCACCATTACCAATATGGTTATTCAGCGCTAATGGTTGATATTGTGTAATAACCCCTACATTCCTAATCCCGGAATTGGCGCAATTACTTAGAGTAAAATCGATTATTCGGTATCGGCCACCAAATGGAACAGCTGGTTTTGCAATTTTCTGCGTTAATTTGCCTAAGCGAGTACCTTTTCCCCCAGCAAGTATCATGGCTAGCATCTCGTTTTTCATTAGTTTCGGTGAAAGACTTCTTTCACCTGCCTCCCTTCTATGACTCCAAAATATATATGCAATATTACTTATTACCAACGTTAAATATATGTTTCAAGTGCCTGATTAATACTTCTGCTTTTTCTTTTTGCGGACATTAATCTGTTTTGGACGCAGAATCAAAGCACCTAAAGCAGGAACGATTGTTCTAATCTGATAATCAAAGTCTTTAAAAGGCTGTTCTTCTGTTTGGCAGTCTTCATTATTCCATACCCATGTGCCGCCAAATTCTTGTTTTTCTGTATTGAGAATTTCTTCATATACACCAGAGTAAGGAACACCTATGGCAAAATCTTTTCGTTCCACTGGAGTCATATTCAGAATAACCACGAGAAAATCTTTCTTTTTCTTTCCTTGACGTATATAACTTAAAACAGATTCATTGGTATTATCTGCATCAATTATTCTTACTGTTTCCGGGGATTGTTCTAATTCCCAAAGAGAAGGTTCTGTTTTGTAGAGATGATTAATATGACGAGTAAATTGCTGCATCTTGTAATTAAGATCATCTTGCAAGTCACGCCATTCCAATCCTTCATCGTATTTCCATTCCAAGAATTGTCCCCATTCACTTCCCATAAACAGCAGTTTCTTGCCAGGATGTGTCAGCATATAAGTATATAGATTACGCAAATGAGCAAACTGATTATAGCGATCTCCCCACATCTTATGCATCAGGCTCTTCTTACCATGAACCACTTCATCATGTGACAATGGTAAGATATAGTTTTCGTTCATCATATACATAAACGAAAAAGTCACTAAATGAAAGTGGTCTTTACGAAATACAGGGTCCATTTGATAAAAGCGTAATACATCATTCATCCAGCCCATATTCCACTTATAATCAAAGCCCACTGCCCCAGTTTCGATTAAACCAGTAATCTGTGTATCAGATGAACTGTCTTCGGCAATCATCATCGATTCTGGATGTCCTAGCTTCACCACCGCATTTAACTTCTGCAAGAAATAATATCCTTCGAAATTTCGATTGCCGCCTTCATGGTTTGGCTGCCACGGACCTTCATCAGCATCAAGATAAAGCACATTTGTAATAGAATCGACACGAAAACCATCAATATGGTACATTTCCAGCCAAAACAGGGCACTGGATATAAGAAAACTCTGTACTTGCGGCTTCCCTAAATCAAAGTTGACTGAACCCCAACGAATATTCTGTGCACGATCAGGGTCTTGGTATTCAAATTGTGCTGTTCCATCATAACGGGGTAAAGCCTCTTCATTAATACAAAAATGACCAGGAACCCAATCAACCAAGACGCCAATATTATTTATATGACAAGTTTCAACAAAATCTTGGAATTCTTCTGGTTTTCCATAATAGGAACTTAAGGCGAAATAACCAATCAATTGATATCCCCATGACGCCCCCAGCGGGTGTTCCATCAAGGGCATAAATTCAATATGGGTGTATCCCATTTCCTTGACGTATGGAATAAGCTCCTCTTTTAATTGCTGAAAGGTATAGGGAGTGCCGTCTTCGTTCTGCCTCCATGAGCTGGCATGCACTTCATAAATATGAAGCGGGCGCCGAAATGCATTTGACCGTTTCTTGCGGCCAATCCAAAGCCCGTCCTTCCATTTTCTTTCTGGAATCGTGTAGATAACGGCCGCGCTGCCTGGTCTCTCTTCAAAGGAAATAGCAAATGGATCAATTTTCATTATTTCTCTGCCATCGGCTTGGCGAAGCTTATACTTATAAAGATCTTGCTCTGCTGCTCTGGAAGTAAACACTTCCCAATATCCATACTGTTCGTTCTTCTCCATTGGAATGGAATCATCCCAATTATTGAAAGTTCCAACCAGCCATACTTGCTGTGCATTTGGCGCCCATACCCGAAAAACAAATCCCTCTTCTCCATTATATGTTGCCTGATGGTAACCAAATAGATGTTGACTGTAGAAATTCTCGCCTGTCTGAAATCGTTCTAATGCCTCCTGTATCTGCTCATTGATTTGCATATTGCCACCCCATCACTTTTACTATATATTTCTATTCAGGAATACATTTACATACGTTGAAGTTATTGATTGGCTGCAATTAATTCTTTGATAGTCACTTCAAACTCAGCTATTTTATCATTGGCTTCTTGTTGACTTTTGGCCGTTACACCAATATAAAATTTAATCTTAGGCTCTGTTCCGGAAGGCCGGATAGCAATCCAGCTATTGTCATCCAAGGTATACTTCAATACATTAGAAGAGGCAGACTCCAAATCTTCGACTGTCCCGTCAACATATGTCTTGGTAAGCTGCTGATAATCCTCTATCTGGATCACAGATTCATTTCCAAAAGCAGACGGCGGCTTATCACGTAATTGCTTCATCAGTTTCACAATATTTTCTGATCCTTTTATACCAGACATCGTAACTGAAATAGTCTTCTCACCGTAGTAACCGAACTTTTTAAATAGTTTCTGCAAGGCATCATAAAGTGTTTGTTCTTTACGCTTATAATAGGCCGCCACCTCTGCGATAAGCACTAAGGCTTGAATCGCATCTTTATCCCGGACAAACGGTTGAACTAAATAGCCATAACTCTCTTCGAAACCAAACATAAACGTTTGCAGCTTGTTTCTCTGGAATTGTTCAATTTTCTCAGCAATAAACTTAAAACCTGTTAAAACATTAATCGTTTTGGCGTCATACCAACTAGCAATAGCTGCTGGAAATTCACTCGAAACAATCGACTTCAAGATCACGGCATTGTCCGGCAATGTACCTGCTTGCTGATGAGCACCTAAAATGTATTCTGTCATTAATGCACCGATTTGGTTGCCTGATAATACTTCGTATTCTTGATTAGGCAGCCTTACTGCTACACCTAGCCGGTCCGCATCGGGATCTGTTGCTACCAAGAGGTCTGCTCCTTGCTCTTTACCTAACTTGATAGCATATTCAAAAGCTGAGTGCTCCTCTGGATTGGGCGATTCCACAGTAGAAAAATCCGGGTCGGCAACCGCTTGCTCTGGCACAATGGTAAAGCTTTCAAAACCAGCTTGTTTTAAAGCCTTTTCTCCAAGCATTTTCCCAGCTCCATGCAACGGTGTGAATACCAGTTTTAAATCTTTACCCTCTTGCGTAGTAAGATTAGAATCAATCGTTACCGACTTTAATTCCTTTAAATAAACCTTATCGATGTCTTCACCGATCATTTTCAATAATCCCTTATCCTTTGCCTCTTGCTCTGGCATAACAGCTACTTGTAATGGATTTTCTACTGATCGGACGTATTCTGTTAAGGCGTCTGCATCATTTGGCGGCATTTGTCCGCCACTTTCTCCGTAGATCTTATATCCATTATATGCGGCCGGGTTATGTGAAGCGGTTATCATAATGCCCGCAATAGTCTGCAAATGCCTAACAGCAAAGGAAAGTTCAGGAGTTGGACGTAACTCTTCAAAGACATAAGCAGGGATATCATGGGCAGCTAATGTTTTGGCCGCTTCTAGTGCAAATTCCTGTGACATATGCCTGGAATCATAAGCAATAACGACACCTCTTGCTTTCGTTTCATCTGATTGCCCTTCAATAAAGCGTGCTAATCCTTCAGTAGCTTGCCTTACTGTGTAAATGTTCATTCTATTTATACCTGGCCCTAGAATCCCCCTCATTCCGGCAGTTCCAAATTCTAACGGTGCTGCAAAGGCATCCTCTAACTCTTCTTGATTACCTGACAACACTTTTAGCTGTTGTTTTAGATCATGGTCTAAAGCTTGTTCGTTATTCCATTGTTCATAGATGGACTGATATTCCATAAACCTAACTCCCTTCTGTGTATAATTTCTTTCTGTAACTAGATCTTGTAAAGAAGTACATATCAAGGTACAGACACCTTGTCCATCCCAGTCAAAATTGTTTAATTAAGAGTTGAGGATGGTTCTTATAAATAATGACTTTTGGAAAAATAATTTAAAAAATTCACTATTTCCCAAAATAATTATAAAGAAAACTATACGGCTCTTCTCTTATTTTCAAGAGCAGTATAGTTTCAAACAAAATAGGATACTACCAATAAAGAAAGCGCATACATTTAGACTTACCTCAATAACCTTCTAAACTATCTTTTGCATTACAAGCTAGAATTTCAATGTACAGAGTACTTGACTTTTAAACTAGGTGTATTAAGAAAAACACGATATCATATTTTTCTTGTGCTTGCAAAAAAAGGAATTAGAATGGTAAATAGTTGTTACGCTTATCATACACGAATAGGAATTAACGTAATGTTAAATTGATATTTCTTTACAGTTTTTCATATTACTGTACTTGTACTTTAATTATACCAGTTTTATGTATTAGTGTGCAATAGAGATCATGATATATCTGAAAAATAGAACACTTTCGACAAATATATGTTGCATTTTCTTCATACGACATACATTCGTAACATCAATGAAATAATATTGTAATAATTAAAATTGATTTTATAGGAAATAACGGCACAAGTCAAGAAAAAAAAGGATTTAATAACCGTTTATTACCATTTTTATTTTTCCACTAATTAACTAAAGATCTCACAAAAAGGCCTGAAAGAATCATCGCGATTATTCTCCCAGGCCTTTGTCCCTTAGTGTCATAAATTTCCGCAGTCTGTTTTCTCTCGGGCAGTCAAACAGACACCCTAGAAAGTATGAGGTATAACTTATTTGTATGTTTAGTCAAATACATAATTGGCATACTGCCGTTTTATTCGACACGAGCTAAACCTATTCATTTTCTTCATGATTATCGTGATATTTTTTCCATAATAAAGCTGTCAACGTTACACAAAATAAGGTAATTATTAAAGACCAGACGACTTGCCCCGTCCAGGCAAATACCAAATATCCGACCACAGAGGCCGCTGCACTTATCATGACATATGGCAATTGTGTCATCACGTGATCGATATGGTTGGCGCCAGCACCAGTAGAAGATAAAATGGAGGTATCCGATATCGGAGAACAATGATCACCAAAGACAGACCCTGCTAATACCGATGCCATCGCAGGTAATACTAATTCCACATCATATACGACAGAAACTTTGGCAGCGATAGGTAACATTATTCCGAAAGTTCCCCATGATGTCCCTGTTGCTAATGCCATAAACCCAGTCAAAATAAAGATCAAGAGAGGCAGATAGCTGGCATTTAGTGAGGCTCTTTCAGCTATACTAGCCAAGAAACCGCCTGTATCGATTGTTTCGATTATCGAGCCAATCATCCATGCCAAAATCAAAATCCCTATGGCCGGCTGCATCGAACGTGCCCCCATTCGAATGATTTTCCAGCTTGAGAGCTTCTTCCCTTTTAATAGGCCATATAAGATGAAACCGGTCAATGCAGCTAAGCAGCCGCCGATAAACAGGGACAAGTTTACATCTGTATGCTCAAACATCGTTAAGATCGTAGCATGGTCTGGCGCTGCATAATAACCAGTGGTCAACATGGCTCCAACTGTTGTTACAGCTAGCACGATGATTGGAATAACCAAATGTCGAATCTTTCCATTTTTATTAATTGTCGTTTCTTGATCCAATCTTCCTGCCATGGTGTCCTTCAACGGATCAACTAAATGTCCTGTTTCTATCGCTCTCCGTTCATGTATTTTCATGGGACCGATATTAATATTGAAGATAGCCACTAAAAATACTAACAATATAGCAGCAAATGCATACATGTTTAGAAAGATCATCTGGATAAAGGCCTCTAACGGCTGATAAGCAGTAATCCCTTGAGTTGCAAAAAGGGGGCCAAGAATACCAATAATGAAAGCACCCCAGCTGGAAATAGGTGCAATAACTGTAATTGGCGCCGAAGTAGAGTCGATATAGTACGCCAGTTTCGCTCGTGATACACGATAACGGTCTGTCACCGGTCGAGCGACTTGGCCAACTGCCAAGTTGTTAAAATAATCATCAATAAAAATAAACAGTCCTAATAAAGCGGGGACCAATTGAGCGTCTCTTCTTGTCTTAATATGTTTAATTGCCCAATCTCCAAAAGCCAAGCTTCCCCCCGAAGCAATCATTAGAACCGTAATAATTCCCAATAAAATTAAGAATACTAATAAATATAAATTAGTAATATTCCAACCGTCTGCTGTGTAAAAAATGCCACTAAATACATGCCAGATCTCTTTCAAACTGTCCAGTATATGAAAATTATGAATGAGCAAGGCCCCAACAATGATACCTGTACCAAGTGACAAAAGAATCCTTCGTGTCAATAACACCAATCCAAGCATTACTACGGCAGGAATTAACGAATATATCGTGTCTTCCATATCTATACCTCCACTAAATAAAATAAGACTTGCCTCAGAGAGCTCCCTCGCTGAGGCTTAATGTGAAACAAATCAAGGTACAATGCCACTCTTTCCAAAACGTGATCGGATTCACATTTGTTATACACCATAATAAGATGTGTGCATACATCTTCATACCAATATTTGTTACAGCACATTACCCTCAAACAGTGTACCAATTTCCGTATCATTTGTCATCATTTATCGACAAATAACAATACGCCAGGATACATAAACACGTCGTAATAGAGCAAATTAAATTTATAAAGGAGTTGAATAATTTATGACAAAGAAAAGATTCGATATCAAAAATATCAGAAAGAATACGCAGCAAAAATTTAAAAGCGACCGGATCGAACTGCCAAACAAAAAATAACCCTAATTGTTCACACATTAACAGTCAGCTGTATTGGATTTTTATTCATATGATATTTTTCTTAAACGATGGATTTTCTATACAAAAAAGCACCCAGCGGCTGTTAAAGCTGCTGAATGCTTTCATAAATACCTTGTTTCATTTTGCCCGACTAACATGGAGATCCTCTTCTTTTATTTTCAATTCAGATACGAAAATAGCAAGCCTAAGCTTCCTGCTAATGCTGCATAGATCAACATTGGGATAAGGACTGTTCGAATAATCAAGCCTTCTTTCCCTACTAAGCCTACCACTGAGGCTGCTGCTACTACGTTAACGACACAGATCATATTTCCTGCATTAGAACCCAGCACCTGCAAACTAATAATTTGCGTAGGATTTACCCCTACTTGATCTGCAACAGAAAATTGAAATAGAGAAAACATCATATTACTAAAAGTAGCACTGCCTGAAATAAAGGAGCCTAATGCACCAATAAACGGTGCCATTAACGGCCAGCCTGTTCCAACCAAATCGGCCGCCTGATGCGCTAATTCTACAGGCATACTCTCAAAGCCCGCTCCATTTACTCCAGAATTAATAAAAATTCGTACCATCGGCACCGCAGTAAATAAGGTAATAGCTGTACCAGCCAATGCTTTTCCAGAAGTGGACAAGGCTTGACCAAAAGACAGAAGAGATATTTTGTGGAAAATAACAGTAAATAATACAACAATAAGGAAAATAGTGCCTGGTAAATAAAGAGGTTCAAATACAGCTGAAATGGATGTACCTAGAATCCCTTCCCAGCCAACGGTTACACCTTGCAACCAACCTTTTATTGGTAATTCTTCTACACGGGTCAGAATCAGCAAGACACCTAACAAGATGTAGGGAATCCACGCCTTAATAAGTTTCATTTTTTTTGCCTGTTCTTGATTCACAATTGGTAAATTACCCTGCCAAACTGATTGCCACTGGTCTTTCGCTGGAAAATCTAATGTCTTTTTTGGTAACATCCAGCCTTTTTTGACAGCTAATAATACCAATACCAAACCAACTAAACCGCCAATAATAGAGGGGAACTCTGGTCCGACAAAGGTTGCCACTAGAAAGGCAGGAATAGTATAGCTTAATCCAGCATAGAGAGCAAACTTCCATAATTCAAAAGCACGCTTCCATGTCCGATCTTCACTGAAAAAACGAGTCAATAAAACGACAACCACTAAGGGCATCATAGTGCCAACTATTATATCAAATTGCATAATCTGGCTAGCAATTATCTTTGTATATTCTGTTATACTGATATCATCTAAAAAGACTGCAGTAATTTGTGATAAGGCACCCCCTTCATGAAGACCTTGATTTACCCCTACAATTACTGGTGTGCCCACTGCCCCAAACGAAACTGGAGAACTGTTAGCTACTAAAGCCAAAACTACTGCAGCCAGAGGCGGAAAACCCAACACAACTAACAATGGTGCCACGATAGCAGCAGGAGTCCCAAATCCTGCTGCTCCTTCAATAAATGCTCCAAACAACCAAGCAATCAAAATAATCTGCACGCGCCGGTCTGGAGAAACATCTATAAAGAAATTGCGAATTGTGTCAATCGCTCCACCTTTTTGCAATGTATTTAAAAGCAGAATAGCACCAAAGACAATATATAAAATGGACACCCCTATAAGTACTCCTTCAATAATCGAAGCACTAATTTGAACAAAAGATACTTTCCAATAAAAAAATGCCAATACCCCTGTTACCAATAAACTAATTGGCATTGCCTTCATTGCCGGCATACGCAGTAAAACGAGAAATAAGAATACCGCTAAAATCGGTGCCAAAGCGACTAATGTCATCATCTCAAGCCCCCACCCTTATAATTTATATGTTCATTATATCACAATCTAATATATTTTGTGAAACAATTCACAAATAAAAATAACTTTTTTCCATTAAAAATTCCTATAATGTGTGCTATCGCTTAAGAAGATAAGTCAAATTGTGAACCATTTTTTGATCCGGAAAAATTAGAGTTTTTCACAATGGAACGTGAAAAACTCTATCATTATCCTTTATCAAAGCAAACAGAACAACAAGTCCGTCGTTTTTTTAATTTCGTTTTATCCTGGTTTCCATCCTTACTTCACCTGCAGAATAATTTTCCCAATGTTTTTATTGGCTTCCATATGCCGGTGAGCTTCTGCCACGTCTTCCATCGGAAAAACACTATCTATCACTGGCCGCAGTTCTCCATTTTTAAAATAAGGGTAGGTTTGATCCATAAAATCAGCAGTCAGTCTCGCCTTATAGTTATCACTTCTAGGGGTTAACAACGTACCGGTAAGCTGAATCCGTTTCGCCATTAACTCCATTAATGATATTTTCTCTACTGTGCTGCCTCCCAAAACACCGATCAATACCCAGCGACCGTCTACGGCAATACTTCGCAAATTCTGCGTCCAATAGCTGGAGCCGATAAAATCTAAGATAAGCTGTACACCTTGATCATTGGTTGCAGCCCCTACTGTCTCAGTAAAATCTTCTTCCCGGTAATTCATCAACGTATCCGCTCCAAGCTCTTGGCAAAATTCCAGTTTCCGCGCTGATCCAGCCGTTACAAAAATCTCTGCCTGTGATAAGGTACGAGCTAACTGAATAGCAGCCGTACCAACGCCACTTGCTGCTGCATGAATCAGCACCTTCTCATTCTGCTGTAGACGGCCAATCCAATATAATGTTTGAAAAGCAGTCAGAAATACTTCTGGAATAGCTGCCGCCTGCTCAAAGGTAAGCCCTGAGGGGATTGGCATAGCTCGATCAGCCGGCATTGCAGCCTTCTCAGCATATGCTCCTCCATTTACTAACCCCATCACCCGATCTCCTTTTTTCAGATGGCGATGCCCATTGGTATCAATCACTATTCCTGCTGTTTCAACACCTATAATTGGATTTTTGGCATAGCCTGATTTACCTTCTCGATTGAGAATATCCGTACGATTTACTGCCGTAGCATGGACCTCAATCAAAATGTCTCCTGGGGCTAACATCGGATCTGCCATTTCTTGATACACCAGTTGTTCAGCACCGCCTGGCTGTTTTGCAATCACTGCTTTCATGATTCTATTTCCTCCTTTTCACGCCATAATTGTTCGATAATAATGACTAAGCCGGTTCCAACGAGAAGACCATTACTCATCACATTCTGAATAATCGATGGTAACTCGGCAAATACTTCCGCTGGCAAAAACATAGTACCCATCCCGATCAAATAAGCAATACCCAAAATCGTCATTTTTCGATTATCTAATGGCTTGAGTGTCACATTGTGAATGCCCAAACTGACCAATTGAATAAAAGACGCCATTAAAGCCGCATTGGCAATAGGAGCAGGTATACTAGAAATAAACGAGACAATGGGCGGGAATAAGGCGACTATCATTAACAAAAAGGATGCGTAAATAAACGGTCTTTTTCGCTTTTGTCCTGTTAAGCGCACAAAGCCAGATGAAGTGGACAACGGCACATTGGCAATCGCTCCAAATCCCCCCGCTAGGCTGGTATTCAATCCTGAAAACATCGTACCTAGGTTAACTGCCTTTGCACTCTGTTCCCGACTAGACTTTATACCCATTGTTTGTTCCATAGCTACCACCGAGGCGACTACATTGGAAATTAGCAATACCGAGGTAATCAAGGCAATGGGGATGACACTCCAATCGAGTACCGGCATACCAAAGGCAAACAGCTCTGGAAATGCAATATATCCCATGCTTTCAAAAGACGGTGATGACCCGCCGACCAATTTAAATACTACCCAGCCAAAAACAATCCCAATAAACATCGAATAACTGCTCAGCCAGCCTTTTGCAAATACAGACAAGCCTAAGACAATAAAAAAAGTCAAGAAGGCAATAACAGCTTCTTTTAATTGAATACTGGGCGATTCCCCTTGAATACCAAGCATGCCTTCTAGGAAGGTTCCACTTAGCTGTACTGTCAATAATAGAAAAAAGGTCCCCGTTACCAAAGGGGTAAAGATAAACAAAATCCGCTGTGAAATACGAAAAATACCAATTAAAAACAGAAAAATTCCTGTTAAGATCATGGTCGTTTCTAATACACGCAAGGTGTATTCAAATCCATCGCCATTCTGTACACCGGTAGCCGCCATAACGGTAAAGATACTAATCCAAATACCTGCTGGCCCTTCCATAATGGGCAGGCGGTGCCCTACCAAACCTTGTATAAGAGAAGCCAGTCCGACAATAAAAAAGGTTCGCTGCATCAATCCGGCGACTTCAGCAAAATCCATATGAAAAACGGCTCCTATTACTATTGGCAAGGCAACTGAACTTGCCAAAAAGAAAATAAACCATTGCAAGGTTTCCATCGAAGTTTGAATATACGACTGATTTTTCAAATCAAACGCTCCTATCTAAATATTACCACCTCGTTATTATACTAAGAAACAAGTCAAAACGCACCCTTTTGGTTTAAGCGGTTGTTCAAAAAGTCCAATAAAAATGGCATCTCGAATTTCCGCACAAGTTCGCTGCTCACGCATGAAAGGTATACGATCCGTTCCTGAACGAAAAGCGAAAAGCGCCCTTTTAAAAACGTAGAGATTGGAGTGTCCCATCGGAGATAAAGGAAACACGGCGACGGAAGGAGTCGATGTGGACTTATCGTAGGGCGTGACGTGACATCTCTAAAGTTTGGCGCTTAGAGCTGGACATGGTTATTATTGAATAAGAATGAACGCATGAAAAATTATATACCTTCTGGTGTATGAAATAATTAATTCGTACACAAAAAGTCCCATTGACTATGCTACGATTGAAATACTTAACCAAGTTTAATCAATCATCCACCAA
>NZ_JAFBFA010000016.1 GCF_016909015.1 Gracilibacillus alcaliphilus | reverse complement strand
GGCAATGGTCATGAACCAGTTCTTAATTCATGACCATCTTAATGAACGAGTGTTAAAGTATTTAGAATAACTTACACACTTTTCTTGACAAGCCCGCAACAGCCCCTTATCTTTCTTAAGCAAAGCTTAGTATGAAGGTCACTTCATATCAATTTTACTTGCTGAGGTTTGTTTTCCACCCTCACTATTCATTTTCTACCTCATACTTTTTTCCACCTTACACCATTCGTTTTCTACCCCATACCTTTTTCTACCTCACACCATTCATTTTCCACCTCATACCATCCGCTTTCTACCTCATACCCTTTCTCACCTTGCCTCATTTACTTTCTATCCATGCCTTTTATTTTCTACCTTACAGCATTTATTTTCTACCCAAAACTATTTTACTTTCCACCTTATATCATTCATTTGTCAGCTGCTTCAATATATTTTCTTCTGTAAGTCGCATATCCAGACAAAAGTGTACTTTATTAATTATCTATGATCATTTCATAATATTGATCCGGATCATTTGTCGAGGTAGCAACTTTTCTAAGGAAACCTTCTTGTACTAAAGAATCTAACACTTTTCTTGCTGTTGGTTTTGTTTTCCCTAATTTATCCGCTAACATGGAAGTCTGTAGTTTTCCTTGACTATAAATTAACTCCAAAGCTACTTGTTGGGCATGACTTAACTTACCCCATTGCCCACTTATTCTTGCATCAATATGTTCATGTCGCCTGATTCTTCTCATCACAATGTTATTTTTAAGAGTCAGATGCACGGATTGTTGATCCTCTTGATAAATGGGTTCTTCCAAAAAGAAATTACTCATTTCCTCGTACATTCTCTTAACACCTTCGCCAAGCTCTCTTACCCATCCCATTTCTGTTAAAGCTCTGGCTATCTTAGGATTTCTAGAATACCTAACTTCCTTGATGTTGTTTACATTTACTATACTGGGCAACTTGCCTGGGCTGTGTACTTCTAGTCTATTATCATACATTATTATTCTAATATCATCACCATGAATATTATATGCTCTATGTGTAATTGCATTAATAATAGCTTCTTGCCACGCAAATACTGGATACTCTGGCACTGTGATAAACTTACCTGTTGTAACATCTAGTGCTGTAAATTCTCTCAATTGATTTTGCACAACACCTTTTATTTTTTCAATTGCTTTTGGGATAGGTTCCTCTACAACTTCCTGCTTGATAATATTCATTCTAGTACCTGTTTCAGCACTATTTCCTTCATATCGAATAAACCTAATTTTTGCACTTGGTACAAAAACCGTTGGATACTTTGAAAACATTAAAGCACCTGCTATCGTGATATGATAATCATCATTCCTTCTTTTGGCAAAACCTCTTGCAAACAATAATTGATATAAATTTTTTCTCTGAAACCCAACGGTATCCTTGTACTCATTAATTAGATCTATATCCAAGTCTTCCAGTATACATCCTTCAGCAATCGAATCTTCATACAATCTGGTGCCTTTATCGTACTCAAGGTTAACCCGTTGTTCGTGGTTTAATTTTTTTGTTTCATCTCCAACTCTTAAAAAAGCCACATCAGCCTCTGTGGTATGTACGATATTAACACTCGCTTCAACTTCTAATAATAAAAGCCTATCTGTCTTTCCATTGTCTTTCACAAAGTCTAAGAATTCATAATCTACTCTAATCGATGGTACACATTTATCAAATCCAGATTGGATAAAGTCATTGATTTTTGTATTTCCTTGGGCATCAACGCCTTCCATCACACCACCGTGTATCCCAATTACAACTACACCGCCATCCGCATTAGCAAAGCCGATAATTGTCTCAGCTAATTTAGAAATACTTATCTTAGCAGATTTCCGTTCAAAATATTGGCTTTCGTTCATTTTAACTAAATTCTCTATATCCAATGAACACACCTCCTGTAAAAACGATCTATTCCTTCTAAATTATACTTTTGTCACCAGTAAATGCATATTTATAATCCGGACAATACAGTTCAAAACATTTCCATTTGTTCTGTGCTATTAACCCGCTCTCCTTGAATTTTATATCCTAATGAGTTGTATCCTCTGAAACGTTTTTCATAGCTGGATTGCAGCAATGGCTCCTGATGGTCAATATAATCATATACTTGTACTTTCGTTTTATTCTGATGCATCCTGTGAATTCTGCCAACATATTGTTGTAATGTACCACCCCATGAGATAGGATAGACTAAGAATAGGCAATCTAATTTATCATGATCGAACCCTTCGCCTATATACTTACCTGTCGCAATAATTAAGTATTCTTTATCTGCCATGTTATTTAATCTATCTAATTGTTTTTGTTTTTCCTGAGAAGATAGATTGCCATTTAATACAATAATGTTTTTCACAAAACCTTTAAATAGTGCTTTCAATAATTTAATATGTTCAATTCTTTCGGTTAGAATCATTGGTGTTGCGCCCTTATCCAATGCAGCTAACACATCGTTAAAAATTAGTTCATTGCGCTCTTGATGGTTGACCAATTCTGTTCCTAATGTTGTGAGACTTTTCTCGTTTTCCTTTAAACTGCTTTTAAACATCGTATACCTTGGAATTAAAATATGCTGAAAAGGCCGAATTTTAGCTTGTTTTTTGGCGCTTAATTTATAAATAATGGGACCACATTGCATGTTCATTATTGGCTGCAGACCATCTTTTCTTGATGGAGTAGCTGTGAGACCATGTACATAACGCGCTCTCACTTTCTTTAGTACCGCTTCAAAACTGAAAGCAGAAATATGATGACATTCGTCTACAATAACTTGTCCATATTCTGTGACGCTGTCTTTTACTTTTCCATTTCTATTCAGTGTTTGCATCGTAGCTATATCGACGATATACGAAGGTTTATACTTCCCGCCGCCAATTTGACCAATACGCTGCTCCTCTATATTTAAAAAAGTCAATAGCTTTTCCTTCCATTGCTCCAATAATTGTTTACTATTCACAATAATCAAGGTATTGACGTTCCTTTGAGCAATTAAGGAAGCGGCAACAACAGTTTTACCAAAACCCATCGTCGCAGCTATAATACCATTGGGTGTCTTTAACAAGCTAGACAAAGCCTCTTCCTGTTGAAAAGTCAGTTCTCCTTGAAAGACGAAAGAAACAGACTTGCCTTGATAACTCTCATCCTGTATGGTCCATTCAATAGATTGAGCTTGCAGTAATTCTTTTAAAGGATTTAAGCAGCCTCTTGGAATGATTACATATTCTGCACCCTGCTCTGAACAATCAATGACACTAGGAATTTGATGAGTAGAACGGCGTTGTGCTTTGGCTTTATAGTAATTAGGATTACTGAAAGATGCTAGTTTGGTGATCTCATCTAACAAAGTAGACTGAAGCTCCCTTTTACTAATATAAATACCATTCTTTAATGTGAGATGGATACGTTGAGGTTTAACTTCCTGTTTAACAGTTTCTGCTGATGGAGAAACTGTCTCTTCCAATGACAGAATACCATGTATATTTTTCAGGTTGAGTTTTTGCAAGTTCTGCATATACTTCCACTGATCATCAATCATATTGAAATCTTGATCAACAAATACACTATTCTCCTTATTCCGTGCCTGCTTTTGCAAAGGTAATGCAATGAGATTACCTAATCCTTTAGTCTTTCTTGTATCTTGAGCAGGGAACATCCGGTCAAAGGCAATCAACCTAGACCATTGATTATGTTTTAACGTTTCTTTAATTAAAAAACTGCCTAGTTGGCGTGCTGTTGAAGCAGGAATCTGCTCACTAAAGAATATCCAAATATGACAGCCATTACCTGACCTTGATCGTTCCATTGCAGCTGGTATATGATATATTTGACATACGAGGAGTAATGCTTTTGATTCCTTTTCCCAGCCTTCCTTATCAAAATCCAATGCTAAAAACCAACATGTATTATCAAGTAGCAGTGGATAAATCCCCATTACTTGTTTTCCAGTAAGATGATCATATAATGAATGATCTGTTAATGGTAAGTAATTACTATTACCACCATCTGTATTTATCTCGGTTGCTGGTGAATAGCCTGCTTTACCATTTTCTGATGTCCAGCGAATAGCGTACACATCATTCCTACCTTTAAATAGGCTTTTAAACAAATGTATTCTTCGGTTAATTTCCTCACTATATCTACTATACTGCTTCTGCTTGCTTTCAAATGAAATATTATATTGATTTAATATGTTTTTGAGCTGCCGATTTTCCTGTTCGAGACGTCGGCACTCTGCCTCGACTATTGAGAGCTGTTGCTTTAGATTATTTTTCATCTGAGCACCTCTGTTTCTTTACGGTTGTTTCTTGATAGTGCGTGTTCAAAAAGTGCCAAATTAGAAGCAAGAAGGTCAAGGCGACATGATTTTTACGAACGGAGCGTATGCTTTGACATACGTGAGTATCGGAAAAATCATGTCAACGCAGAGATCCGCCGCTTATTATTTGAGTACTTTTTGAACATCCTCTTATAGCATATCCGCTTATTTGCCTAGAGAAACATATAGGTTATTAAACCTCACAACTCATTAAAAAATAGTTTGATATCTTTAACCATTATTTTACGTAATTAATGGTACTATTCCTAATCGACCAATAATTCTGCAGTTTGAATAATAAAAGTAGTTTATGCCTTTCACAGCTATACGAAAAAGCTTTGATCATCTTTTAGTATCACTCCCCAACTACAGTTTAGAGCACGCTTTCATAATTTGTCTATTATTATATCAAATATAAATGACTAGTTGGTAATACTACTATTCGAACCATTGTAACTATTTCAGGTATAGTTATATAACACCTCAGCCTGCTGCTGAAAAATTATCATTAAACAAATAAAAAACGACCCTGCCGGAATTTTCCTGATAGGATCGTTTTTCATCTTTTTGTTACTCCACATTACTTATATACTGCCTTGTTTTGCGTTTCACCTTAAATACCGTACTTTTCGGAACATTAGGATTATGATGAACCACATAAGCTTTTGAAAAGCGATATAAATACTCTTCTTCATGAGATTTTGGCGTAAGAATAATCATTTTGCGATTTAATTCTTGTTCATATAATTCGAATACTTTATCCTTGCGTCCTTCATCTAATGCGCTGTCAAATTCATCTAACACAATATACCCTGGGGAAGCTTCAATGGTTTGCAGTAACGCCAAAGCAAACAGTAATGAACTCAGAGATTCCTCCCCGCCGGATACACCTTTTCCTACTTTACCACCTCGCGCCTTTTCACTGACATCTTCTAATCTGCCGCGGTGTCCTTCTTTTCTTGCTTTAATATACAGTTTGTAGCGGGTTTGTCCGTGTCGATTAACGATATAATCCCATTCAATCTTCCCTTCAAAACCGAATAAGGACATATAATGAACAAATTTCTGATTGACACCAATCATTTTCATATTGATGGTATCCTCCAGATCTTCCTTAAAGCGTTCCATCCGCTCCCGATGTTCTTCTAGCAGCATAGTCGATTTCTTCACTTCATTGGCCGATCGTTCATATTCTTCTTTCATTTTGCTGTAATTCTCAGGAGCAGCTTCGTCAATTCCAGATTCATGGACAGCATGATCATAGATGGTTTTCCCTCGCTCACGCATCTCTTCTGCTTTTGATCTCGTGATTTCAGGTAAGCTCTCCTCTAAAGGATATGCTGCCGATACTCGCAGCTGCTGCAGCTCACGATGTGTCGCAATATAACTCTCTTCACTTGTCACTCTTTCCTCTGATCTGTCTTCAATTTGTCGTTTTAATTGGTCCACCTCACGAACTCGGGCATTTAAACGATCTGCCAGGTCTTCGATGTGCCGAATAAGCTGGCGTTCTTCCCTAGTTTGTTTATCCAGCAAATTGCTTAACTCACTTAACTGTTTATTCTTGGTTTGTTTATTATTTTTTAATTCCTTTATCGCCTGATCCAAACGCTGTACTTCAGCAATTTTCTCTTGCTCTTGTTCATATAAAAGATAGGTAGCTCGATACGCACGATAGGTGCTTACCTTTTGATTACATTCAGCTAAAGACGTGTTCTTTTCATTTAATTCTGACTGAATATGTGCCTGTTCATCAAATAATTCATCTCTTTGTGCGACTAGCTTTCTATACTTTTCTTTGCGTAATTCCCGATCATTTTCCTGGGTAAGAACGGCCTCGGCATCTTTCAATGCTTCACGTCTCTTAAATAATACCGTGTTCTTTTCATTCAAAGCTTTGATTGTATCCTGAAGGTTATCGATAGTATCTTGTGTGACTGTGAACTCTTTTTGGATCTCTTCTCGGTGTTTTTTTAACATTTTTTCACTCAAAATAATCTTCTTTGCCTCTTGAGGACCTCGAACTCCACGTCGATCAACAAGAGAACCTTGTCGAATCACTGGCTCTTCTGCCTCGAAGAAAGACCGTGTCCACCATAACGCCTTGACTGCAAAGGCATAATGATCATCTGCTAGACCATTCTTTACTTTGATATGTTTGTCTTGCAAATGACTGATCAGCTTATCTGGCACAATATCAGGTAATGGCACGTGGTATAAGTCATTCGGTGCTTGAAAGTGCTTCTTATTTACAAAAAGGGTATATTTAATCGTCTCAAATAACAGTTCATCATTAGGCTTTGCTGTTTCATCGAGTTCTAGTAGTTCACGCAATGGATATACGTCTATATTGCGCTGCTTAAAGTATGTAATCGATGATTCCTGCCGTGGGCTGATAACCTGATTCTTTTTGAGGTATCCTAATTCCTTCTCCAACGCTTGTCTTTTATTTTTCAGTTCCAAGACCCTATTTTTATGCTTGTCCAGCTTACGGTCATTTTCATCCATTTCTGTCTGTACGACATTACTGCTATGATAGGTCTCGATGAGGTCTCTTACCCGCTTCAATTGGGTTTCATCTTGTTTTATTTCTTGATGTAATGCAGCAATATGCTGGTTTACCTGTTTATTTACCTTATCCCAAAGCTCTCTCGCCTGTTGTTCTTTCTCTCGGATAGAAGAAGATAGCCTATTCGCCCTTTCCTCAGCTTCTGCTAAGGTCTGTTCCACCTCTTCCTTCGACATGCCAATACGATCTACTTTTCGAGTAATCTCAACGATTTCATTGGAAATAGCCTCGCGTTTTTCCTGCCTGTCTTTTAACTGCTGATTTAGCTGCGCTAATTCTTGCTCTAATGCCTGATTGCGTTCATTAAGTTCCGCGAGATTCTTTTGAAACACTCGCTGTTGTTCTTGTTGATCGATATGCTCCATTTCCAAGTCTTTGATATTATCGACTGTCTCTTGCTTCGTTTCCGTTAATTCGCCGATCTGACCTTTTAATTGGTCTATTTGCTGAAGGTGATAGTGTTCCAGCCATTTCAAAGCGGTACCATATTCTTTAAAACTTTCCTCCAGCCTGCGATTACGATCATAATAGCGGTCCAATTCGGTTTTCTTTTGCTTAAGCTGCAATTTATTAAGACCTTGCTTACTCTCAGCCTCTTGTAAGCTTCGTTCCGTTTCCTTGACCAATTCCTTACTTTCTTCCCAGTTTTTCTGAATCTTATCAATACCATTCATCTCACTAAAGATGCGAAAACGTTCTTCTGGGTGCATGACAGCAAATTGATTCACTTCTTTTTGATACCAGATTAAATAAAAGGCATCTGGATCCACTGCATACTTGTACAACACTTGATTCTTATATTCGGTAAAATTGAGATTGCCCCCCGATGAGAATTTCGTCGACCGTTCCCATTGATCAATGGTATCTCCCTCTTCAATATAAAATTCCTTTTTTACCGGTTCACCAGGCTTTTGTTCCACATCTAAGCGAAATTGGACAAACAATGGGGCATCCATTTTCACTTTTCCATCATTTTTAAAAAGCAGTTCGATCTTTGCCCGCCATGTTTGACCAGTTGGCAGATTGTTCGATTTTAGCCCTTCCACATCTACCTTGCTGGAATAAAGTACACCACCCATACAAAAAGTAACCGTGGACTTACCAGCTCCATTCGGTCCGGAAATCAGAATATGATCATCTTTATCAGAGAAGTCCATCACAGTTGGTGTATAATCACGAATCCCAGAAAATCTAATCCTCCAAGGAATCATCAGTTACCCCTCCATTCAAGTTATATCGTTTGAAAAATCGCAGCACATCATCCATATGAAGCTGATTAGATTGACTAAACTCGGTATACCGGCGCAGATAAGAATCAGAAAAAAGGTGGACACCAATAGCTGTTAGTTGATAGGCATCCTCATTGGAACCAGCCTCATAGTTCTCGATGGCTCCGATCTTCTTCAAAGGATCTAAGTTAGCTTGGATCTTTCTAGTTACTTGTAATGATTCATGCCCAAAGCTTTGAATCAATTGTGAGAACAAGGTGTACTCGTTTTGTAATACTTCTTGATGGTAAAAGATAAACATCAGGATGGCCAAGCTCTCCTTGCTCAGTACGTTTCTTGCTTGTTTAGCAGGAACACGCATCAGCGCCACCACTTGATTCCTTCTCTCATCATAGATCACCTGAAAATAACGGCTGACTGCTGCATTTACTCGTTTTAAAAAGGAATCAAAGGCCTCATCATCACCGGTAATATCTAATAATTTCTCGACTTCTTTACGGGACAAGCCAAAATTCCCCCTCCGAATCGTAGCAGAAGAGGAAAACAAGATTTGCATAAATGCTAGCTCTTCCCCCTTTGCTAAATAACCTTGCACCGCTTGTAAGGCGGTCAACGGATTGGTATTATCGTTCTCTTCTTCGTTTTCGAACGCCATAGGTTCCTTGTTCATTGTCTGCCCACCTCCAATCTCGATCAGCTGTGTCATGAACGAGTTTTTTCTTTGCGTTTTCGTTGATATCTGCCTTTTTATTGGCGGCAAGTGCCGATACACCAATTAAGCCATTTAATACATCACTCCAATTCGATGATCCAGCATTCACAATTAACTCATCTAACCCTGCTTCTTCCACTTGCTCAAGATAATTTTCCAGCTGTTCGGTATGAATCATCTGTTTCGTCATCTGCCATTTGGAGTCACCCATTAATTCCTCTAATTGATCTTCCATCACTTCATCTAATTCTGGAAACGCTTCCTCCATGGTTTCTTCAATATCTTCTGTAATCGGTTGATAGTTTTCCAAATAATCAATGCCCTCATCAATCGTGATCGGTGAAATCGGGCTGGCAAATTTGACTGGTACCCAAATCCCATCCATTTCTTCCTCTTCATACTGACCCTGTTCCATGAAACTAAGTATCTGGTGGGCATCGGGAATATCTGATCCTAATGGAGGCTTAAAGGTACTCACAATAAATTGACGGAGCAGCTCTGGGTGAATCGCATGAATCACATCGGTTTCTTGCAAATGGGCAAACTTCAAAATTTTGTTGATCGTACCCAAACTGAACTTTGTTCCTTCACTAATCGCTGTTGTTCCCCGCTGTTTAATCGTCGCAAAAACAAGCTCCTGATCCAAGGTTTCAAACTTGGCGATTCTTTCTTCCATTTTACCTTCTAACTCTTGCATTAATTGATGAATCACTTCCACTTGTGTCAGCGCATTCCGGTCTGCTAAATACTCCAGTTCCCTTGCAACCAGTAATTCCACTGCCTCTTCCACATTTCGAATCATACTGGCTAGCTTATTTCCGCCAGATATACCTTTATCATCATAGGCCTCACTTAGTTCTGCATCCCTTTTTGCTTGGAAAAGGGAGCGAGCGACCTCGTCGTTTAAATAATAGGCAAGAGAATCATTAGCCAGCCGAATCAGCACATCCATCATTCGCTTGCCAACATCGCGCATCTTAATACGTCTCGCTGTTTTCGTAATCCAATTATATTTCCCCAACACATAGATAAGTCGTTTAATAAAGCCAAGTGTGATCTCCTCATCATATCCGTATAAGTGGCGGTAACGATAGTATAATTGTTCTTCATCTTCAATCGGATCGCTCATGCCAAGTGCCTCTAAGTTAATCAGATGGATTACCCTTAGAAACCTTAACACTTGAGTGGGTGACTGAAAATAATCTTTATCACTAAGTTCTTTTAATACGCCAGAAAAAGCAACAATATCGCGCATCGATTGAAGCAGCTCTGGTTTATCACTATCCATTTCAAACACAGAAATCAGTTTTTGATCCATGTTTTCCATTGCTGTACCCCTCCAATTTCTTGCTCCTGTTCTTCTTTGCTAGATCGAATGGCTTGTTGATATCGTGCCTCAAATTGTTCGAAGCTGGACACTGTCTCTAACGGTGGTACTACCCATTTGATAATTATCTGGCTTGAGAGTGTAAGCTGGAATGCCTCTCTTGCAATCACCAAACCCGCTTCATCCACATCTGTCCAAATAATAACTTGCTGTACACAAGCTGCTAAATCATGAATCAATTGCCGATGGGCAGACCGCAACTGACCATCCATGGCTAGCACAAGACTATTAGATTCTTTTACAAAGTCCTGTTCATAGGCCATTCTTGTCAGCACACCTCTATTTTCCACCAGCCACAAAACGTCCGCATTCGTTGAAAATTGATCCGTAAACACCGCTAAATCTGTCGTCGCATGCATACTGCCAAATTGATAGATGGCATTTCTTCCCTGCATCGACCCAGTAAAATAGATCGGTGTAATAGAACCCAAACTAGTTAAGCCAAATAACTGTAACGGTCGTTCTGTTAACTGTTCTGCCTGTTCAATAAACTCCCTCTTATAAGTATCAAACATCTTAGATCCGCCTATGACACGGTAATAACGTGCACCAATTTGCTTCCAATCAAAGTGAGATTCAGCAGCGGATATCTGATATAAAGCTAGCAAGAAATGGAGAAAAGTCACTTGCTTCTTTAGTCGCCAACTGGCATTCAATTGTTTGAATCGATACGTATTATGGTCGATAGCATACTGTGCCTCTTCAGCAAGTAATGCTAATTGATCCGCCAGTCGATTTAGTAAGTCGGTTCGCTGCGAAACACCCTTTGTGCTAGCATGTTGGACTTTTTGCCATGCATTAATCCACTCTGTCAGCTGTTGTTTATTATCTTGTTCCTTTTGATAGCCTAACTTTTGCTGATATTGAAATAAGGCAAGACCCATACGGTATTGTTCCTTTTTGATCGTCCGTTCATCTTTTCCCAGACGATACTCTCTAATTACCCAGCCATTCCGCATCCATTCGTACGTCTCATCTGTCAGCGATAACTGCCGTCTTGCATACGGACTAGGAAATAGATTCACCACTTTTTCTGGAGGTTTGCCCCTATCGGTTAAACCAAATGTCAGCTTCGCTGTAGTTCGCCTCGTCCGAACCGTTCGTTTGATAACATCAACCTCTATCATATCCTTATTCTCTACAGCATCTAATACATGTAATGTTTCATGTTTTAATAAAATATAGTTATTTAAATAATCGTTCCATTCTATTGGTATCAAGGGATATACACCTCCACCTTTCTCTTATTCTATCATAGAATAGAGAAAGGATTTGGTTAAGGGGCTTATCAATTCTTAAAGGGAAAAGAGGGTCTAACATAGGAGCGATCTTTTGAAGGAAATGGCATTCTTGAACAGTAAGTAATACTGTCCAAGAGCCTATAGGTTTTTTTAAAAAAAATTTCTTTTCTGCCAGCAGTACAGGCTAACAGTAATTTTTATCTTTAACACTATACAAATTCGTCAAGTCTCATGTTTATCTTTTGTCACATATCATTATTCCACCTTGACAATACATTGATTCTCAGCTGATTCCAAGATTGCTAGAATAACTTTTAATGCATTTAAAGCATCTTCGCCAGTTACGGCCGTTTTTTTATCATGTACAACGCTATCGATAAAAGAATCTATTACACCGCTATTTGTTTGATTAGTGTTAGTTTGAATTTCTTCTATCTGATACAGAATCTGCTCACCTTGTAACGTAATAACCTTTAATGAATAGTCAGCATCTCCATAAATCTTAATCATACCTTTTTCACAATAGATGGTAGTACTATTATCTTCCTCGCCATAATATGTCCATGAAAATACTGCTGTACCTAGACAGCCTTTTTTCGTCCTCAATGTACACACAATATTATCAGCAACTTCAATTGGATTTCCTTTATCATCCACTTTATCTAATACGCCTTGAAATGCACTTATTTCGGTCACTCTGTCATCCAATAGATAATGAATCAAATCAATCTTGTGTATACCAAGATCTCCTGCCACCCCAAGTCCAGACCTGTCTTTTTTAAAAAACCAGGTAGAATTAGATTTATTGACACTCCAATTCTCTGGTCCGCTATGACCGAATGTGGTCTTAAAAGACAATACTTTACCTAGCTCTTGTTTATCAAGGATTTCCTTTGCTTTTATGTGTGCCTTGCTGAAACGCTGGTTATGATCGACCATTAATTTCTTACCTGATTTCTTTTGCGCAGCGATTATTCTATTTGCCCCTGCAATACTTAAGGAAATAGGTTTTTCACATAGAACATGCTTCCCACTTAATAAAGCTTGAGTAGAATACACTTCATGATATTCATTAGAAGAACAGTCACTAATCACTTGTATTTCTTCGTCAGAAAATAGTGACTCCACTTGTTCTACATATTCACCATCGAAGGCTGCAGCCAGGTCTTTGGCCCTCGTCATATTTCTATCATAAAAAATTAGCTTGTCTACAAATGGGTTAGCTGCATATTCTGGTGCATGACGAAAACGAGTGATAGATCCACAACCAATAATCCCTACTTTCAAGCCCATTAGCTCACTCCCGTTACTTTATTCTTTCTATTTAAATCGTTATTTACCGAGTTCTGCTCTTAGGTATTCGATAGATTTTCGCGCATACCAATCTGGTTCTGCCTCCCTTTTATGGAAACCTACCTCCATAGAAAGATAACCATCGTAGTTTACATCCTTCAGCGCTTTAAGCACGGATGGAAAGTCACATTCTCCTTCTCCAGGCGGCAGCCTGTCCGAATCTGCTAAATGAATGTGCTGTAATTTATCCTGCATTTTGTATACATAATCACTTGACACTTCATTTCGATATAATGCATGGAAAGTATCAAACATTACTTTTACATTATCTAATTCTGCTTGTTCACTTAATAATAGTGCATCGTCTGCTGACTCAATTAAATTACTGTCTGATGCAGTAGGCTCTATAGCCATAGTTACCCCCATTTTTTGGGCAAATTCGCCAATCTCTTTAATAGCCTCCAAACTATAATGCCAAGCGTCTGTTTGATTAGATCCATAGACAATCCAACCTGCAATATAGATAACAGTTGGACACTCCCAATCATGGGCTAACCGAATAACATCTTTATAATGATTAATAGTATATTTGCGTTCTTCCGCTAATGGCGAAGCCGTATTCATACCGGGGCCTCCACCAGGGGCAGGAAGCATAGCTGCAACATCTAAGTTGTTTGTTTTTAATAACTTTAAGATTTCAGATCGTCTGTTGTTTGATAAATATTCTGGCCAAGCATGCGGGCTTGCACAGCCTATTTCTATTCCATCATAGCCAAAATAGGCTAACCGTTTAATAACCTCTTCTAATGGGTAAGAAGGTACCCACGCAGGGAAACTGCTGTAGGCCCATGTATTAAATGAAATTCCTTTCACTAAAAACCTCTCCTTTATCAATTTGAATTATCGGATTGCTGCTATTCCCACACAAATACTGCTTTTTCTGTCTTTCGTTCATCAAACAGTTTAAAGGCGAGTTCTGCTTCTTCCAGCTTAAATGTATGAGTCACTAATTTTTTCACTGGTAATTTTTTGCTGATGATAAACGCAGTGATTTCATCGTATTCAAAGATTGGAAAATACCATGATCCCATAACAGTGATTTGCTTTCTAATTAGTTGTTCACTTGGATTAATCATAACTTCCTTATTTTCACCAACAAAGGCTACTCGGCCATGTACTCTTACACAATCAAGTGCATTGTTCTCTGCATATGAACTGCCTGAACAATCAATGGCCGCGTCCGCACCTTTTCCTTTGGTAATTTTATTAATTTCCTCTACTACATCTGTTTCAGAACCATTGATCAGATAATCTGCTCCGAGTTCTTCAGCAATGCTTAAACGAGAAGCCAGCATATCTACAGCAATTACTTTAGCACCCAAACCTTTTGCAACCATAACACCAGCTCCGCCCATTGGGCCTAAGCCAAAAATTACAATAGTATCTCGACCATTAATATTTAATCTTTTCTGAGCATGATAAAGTGTGCCCACGGCATCTGTGGAAACAGCTGCTGTAATATAGTCCATCTCATCTGGAATACGCATGCAATTCTCAGCAGGTACTACCATATAATCTGCATCCCCGCCATCACTATCAAACCCTACACATTTCCAGTCTTTGCAAAACATACGATACCCGCTTTTGCAATAGGCACACTCACCACAGCCAATAGCTAAATAAACAGCAACTCTATCCCCTACCTGAAAGCCTTGTACACCTTGCCCGACTTCACACACCTCACCAGCAGGCTCATGTCCAGGAATGATAGTACCCGATTTGGTCGCTTCTCCTCCTACCACTGGATTTCCATAATATAAACTCATGTCGCTCCTGCAAATGGCTGAAGCCTTCAACTTAATTTTTACTTCTCCTAGATTAGGAGTTGGTTCTTCCAATTCTCTAACCTCTACTTGTTTATCTCCTGGGAATATTACACCTTTCATTATAAAACCTCCTAAAATATTGATATTATTTAAAGCGAGACTAATTGTCCTTGCCCCCGCCCAGCCTGGTTTCCTCTTAGAACTGCAGGCAAGGAAGCTTACAGATTTACGCTTTTTTCTGTTTTTTTCCAAATGCAACGGCAAGAACAATGATTATTCCACTAATGATCATTTGTTGACTAACATCTAAGCCCATGATGATCAATCCATTATTGATCGTTCCCATCATTAAGGCACCTACTAATGTTCCAATAATGGTACCAGTTCCGCCAAACAAGCTTGTTCCACCTAAGATAACCGCAGCTATAACAGATAATTCATCGCCTTCACCAAAGGAGAATCTTCCGGCATTCATTCTCCCGGCATATAATAAGCCTGCTAAACCTGCCATAAACCCTGTTCCAATAAAAACAAGCAACTTAATCTTTTTGGTATTAACACCTGAGAATTTGGCTGCGTTTTCATTTCCTCCCGTTGCTAACACTTGTCTTCCAAAAGGCGTTTTTCTATATAAAATATGTGCAAATACTACAAATACTAGCAGCCAAACAAGTAATATGGGAATCGGACCAATATCCCCCGCACCAAAGATATAATTAAAGGTTGGGTTTACAATTGTAACTGGTGCCGTATCTGTGATCCACATAGCCATGCCGCGAACGGCTTCCATGGAAGCTAAGGTTACTAGGAAGGAGGGGATCGCTAAACGTGTGACCAGCAGGCCATTAACCAATCCAATTATTACTCCCGTACCTAGACCAGCAGCTAATCCGCCGATCACACCATAACCAGCTTGGATTGCTAAGGCACCTGTTAAGGACGCCAAGGCGGTGACCGAACCAACTGATAAGTCAATCTCACCACTGCTGATAACGAATGTCATCGCTAATGCCATCAAAGCTATCATAGCGGTTTGGCGTGCAATATTTAATAAATTATTTACTGTCAAAAAACCTTGATCGCCGATCGTGACAGCGAAATAAATAATTATACCGATGAAGGCTATATAGACAATATAGTTCCGCCAATCTAGGTTAGAAAAGATATTCCCCATCGTAGATTGCGCACGATTAGTATCCTTGGATTGCATACTGTATTTCCTCCTCTGAAGCTATGTCTTTTCTATTTATTGTTTTGCTAATCTTCCCTTTGTGCATTACCATTATTTTGTCACTTACAGCTAATAACTCATTTAATTCGGATGAAATCACCAATATTGCCTTTCCGCTGTTTGCCATCAATCGAATAATTTCGATAATTTCGGTTTTTGCTCCAATATCCACCCCGATAGTCGGTTCATCTAGCAACAAAATATCAGGCTCGGTTGCCAGCCATTTCGCTAATACTACCTTTTGTTGATTTCCGCCAGATAATAAGCTGATTTGTTTGTAGATATTATCTGTTTTAATATTTAATCTATCAACATACTCATTACTAATGTTATTGGCAATCTTTTCGTTTACTAGCAAGCCTTTCTTTACTCTATCGATAATCGGTAATACCATGTTATCCTTGACACTGTGCTGAAGCACCAACCCTTGCACCCTTCTATCTTCTGGTAATAATGCCATATTAGCTTTAATAGCATCTTGCTGGTTATTAATCAGTTTCTTCTCTCCATTAATATAAATGTCTCCTGAGTCTTTATGATCGATGCCAAATAAAGCCCTTACTAATTCTGTTCTGCCGCTCCCCATTAAACCGGCAACCCCTAATACTTCGCCTGGTTGGATATAAAATTCGATATTTTCCAGCTGGTTACTAACATTTAAATTTTTCACCTGTAATAACGGCGGAGCCTCTAATGAGTAATCACGCTCTTTCCATTCAAATGATGCCACTTCTCCCCCTACGATATGACTAATAACCGTATCCAGATCCGTATTCTCACAATCCTCTGTAATGATATTTTCGCCATCTCGCAGTACAGTGATACGATCACAAATCTTGAAAATTTCCTCCATTCTATGTGAAATATATATAATCGAAATACCTTTATTTTTGAGTCTCTCCATAAAATCAAATAAAACGTCTGTTTCTTTTTCTGTTAAGGAAGAAGTAGGTTCATCCATTATTAAAATCTTTGCCTCTTGTGATAATGATTTGGCAATTTCTGTCATCTGCCAAAAACCTACACCTAAATCCTGCACTATACTTACTGGAGAAATGTCCACACCTAATTCTTGCAGTAGTTTAGCAGTTTTTTTTATACATTCTTTGTCATTTATCAAACCAAGCTTCGTCTTATCTTCTCTGTTCAAAAATATATTCTGAGCAACTGTTAAAGTAGGGACTAGACTAAATTCCTGGAAAATCATTGATATCTTATGATCAATTGCTTCATTGTAGTTATTTATTTCTGCCTTTTTACCTTCAATTAAAATTTCTCCCGAATCTGCTGAGTATACGCCTGTTAATATTTTCATTAATGTAGACTTTCCAGCACCATTTCCACCCATCAACGCATGGATTTCACCCTTTTTCAGTTGAAAACCTACATTATTCAGCACATTTACACTATTAAACGACTTAGAAATATTACACATTTCCAGCACTAATTCACTCATAATTTGTCACCTGCCTTGATACTTATGGAGACGTTTTCAATAGTCTCCATAAGTACTTGTATTATTGAGCCATTGCGTCTTGAACAGTCTGTGGAGCTTCTTCACCATAAATTAACTCCCAGCTCTCCAATACGTTCTCTTTCGTTACTTTAATTGCCGGCGATACTAAATATGGAGGTGCCTCTTTATCCAAAACAGCATAGCCGCCTAGCATAGACTGTGCAACTCCCTGGTCATATGGCAATTGTGCTCCTAGCCCCTTTATCGGACCATCTGCAGCAATAGAAATGGCTGCGTTTGTCCCCAAATCAACTGTGGTAATGACAACCTGATCCGCTTTCCCTGCCGTTCGCACAGCAGACATCACACCTTCAGCTGGTACATCCCAAGGAGCGAAGATACCATCTATATCGCCATCTCTAGTAAGTATGGCTGATCCCACTGCTTCCCCCGTGTTCTCATCTGTAAAACCTTCTTTAGCTACAATTTCAATATTTGGATATTTTTCTAAGATGGTTTCCTCAAAAGCCTCTGCCCTATTTCTGGTTACAAAAAAGTTCACATCGTGATAGAGCATCCCTATTTTTCCTTCTTCACCAATCTGTTCCGCCATTAATTCAGCTGCCACCACGCCATTTCCATAGTTATCACCTGTTACGATACTAATATAATCTTTACCAGCTTCTAAACCATTGGCAGCGCCATCCATAAATACTAGTTTTACACCTTGATCAACCGCTCTTCGATAAGCACTTGCTGTTGCTTCTGCATCTACTGGAACAGACACCATGATATCTGGATCTTTAGCTAATACGCTTTCAATATTGTTCACTTGTGTTTCTGCACTAAAGTTTGCGTCTGTTACTGCTATGACTTCGATGCCCATCTGCTCAAAAGTGGTTTCCATAGCATTAACAGCTGCTTTCATATAATCAGTCCCTGAATAATGCATGACTATTGCTGCTGTATAATTGCCATCCTTTATTTCTTTCAGTTCTTCTTCTGATAATTCTAAATCTTTAATCGAACCTGCTTCTTCGCCATTCGGACCAATGTCTAACACTTCCATATCTGGAATGTCCGGGTTTACCGTCAATGGGCCAGAAATTTCACTTACTTTGCCTTTATCATCTGTTTCTCCATTCTCTTGATTGGTTCCTTCGTCAGCCTCTCCCCCGCATGCCGTTAAACCGGTAATTAGAAATAACAAAACAAATAGCCCTAGCCACTTTTTCATATAGTTCATCCTTTCTGTTCTAAAATAATGTAATCGATTACAAATAAGGCTAGTAATCTGCCATTAAAAAAATTTAATAACAGATCTCCAGTCTCATTTAAAGGGCGTGTTCAAAACATCCACGATGGTTTTCACTCTATTCAAATATAAATCAGATTTCCAGTTAAATAATTTATATTTTTCCATTATTTTTAACTTAAATATGATAAAAAAGTAAATAAAACTCTTAATCTCTATTAATTTACGTAAATATTAGCATTTATTTTTCAATAAGTCAATTATATTTAAAAAAATAAATAAAAACCTCTCTTTTTAATTGCTTTGTGTTAAAATTATTATGAATTATTTATTTTTTTAACCAAACATGCCTAACGAGTACTATGATTTACCCTATAGAAAATCTAGTGTATGATAAATCCACATAGGAATTTTTCCATTGATACCTATTTATACATAAATTTTTGTAATAAAAACAAAATTAGCAGATATATGAGGCGAGGTTGATAAGATGAGTGCCACAATTAAAGATGTTGCCGACTTAGCCGGAGTTTCTATCGCAACTGTTTCACATGTCATTAATAAAACAAGATATGTGAATCCTGACCTTACGGAAAAGGTAGAAAAGGCAATAATAGAATCCGGCTATATAACAAAACTAGAAAGCAAAAAAATAAAACATTATAAAACTGGGAAAGGGGCTGAAATAGCCTTCATAGTCCCGAATATGACTAGTGTTATTTATTCCAAATTAGCAGTAAATATCACAAATTTGCTAAATGCAAAGGGCTATATGATGGCGACTTACATTACCTATGGTGATTGCTTAAGAGAGAAGCATATCCTTAATGAAGTAATATCTAACCGTAGAATAGCTGGTATCATTTTGGTTCCTGCCTCCAATAAATCACAGGATTATGAGAAATTATTTAAATCAGAAATTCCTTTTGTTTGCCTAGAACGAGCTTTTTCTGATCATTCAGCCGATACGGTTCTTTCTGATAATGTTGATGCTATGTATCAGAGCACTGTTCATTTAATTAAATGCGGGCATGAGAATATATCATTATTATTAGAATCAGGGAATCCTACTACAGCAGAAGAACGTTTGAAAGGATATAAGAAAGCATTAAAAGATTACAATATTAAATTCCAACCAGAATTTGTATTCCTCTTTGATTTAGATTCTATAGAGAAAGATACCAGCATAGATACATTTATGAAAAAAGGGCTTGCCACCGCTTATATCGCTGGCAACAATACACTAACATTAAAACTTTTGGAATCTACTGAAGAAAACGGCATTGAATGCCCCAATGATATATCCATTATTGGCTTCGGGGATAATGAATGGTGTAATCGTATTTCACCACCTTTAACCAATTTGAAACAAGACACAGATAAACTATCAGAATTTGCTGCCCACTTAATCTTGAGCAAAATAAATAATGAAAAACAACATAAACCTATACACAAATTAGTACCTGTTGAATTAAATATTAGAAAATCGACCCAAAATATCGCTAGAGGTCCTTTTGGTGAAAAGGTTTTTTATCCAGAACAAAATGTGTTGACAGAAGAGGAAATTGAAGATTTGAGAAAAGGAAATTACAAAGTCGCCATTTCCTTCCATTATAGTGGGGATCAATGGACAAAGCTGCATGAACAAGCAATCAAAGAAACACTGACAAGGTATGGAATACGATTATTAACAGTTTCTGATGCCCATTTTGATCCCGATATTCAAAACAGGCAATTAGAAAGCCTAATTTTCCAACAACCTGATGCAGTCATAGCAGTCCCTACAGACGAGGAATTAACCACTAAGACCTTTAAAAAAATATCTAAAGAAACCAAACTTATATTAATTAATAACATGCCTAAGGGTTTTGGAGCAGATGATTATGCTTGTTGGGTATCAGTAAATGAACGAGAAAACGGGCAAAACGCTGCCAAAATACTGACCAATCATTTTAAAACAAGAAATAATGTGAAAATAGGTATGCTGACACATGGAACTCCTTTTTTTGCAACGAAACAGCGAGATTTCTTTGCGAAACAAGTGCTAAACGATAATCTAAATATTGATATTGTCGCTCATAAAGATTTTGTAAGTATTGAAAATACCTATAATATTTGCAAACAGATGATCCAAGAACATCCTGAAATTGAAGGACTTTATATAACTTGGGACAGGCCTGCGCTGAAAGCAATTGAAGCATTAAAAGAAATGGAACGAGAAGACATTGTTATTTCAACAACCGATCTTGATTACAAAATTGCCTCCTACCTCGCTAACGAGCAAATGGTTATCGGACTAAGTTCACAAAGGCCTTTTGAACAGGGAACAGCTGTTGCCATCGCAACAGCCAAAGCCCTTTTAGGAAAAAATCAACATAAAGCAATTGGTGTTCCACCTTATACAGTGCTAAAAAATAACCTGCCAAAGGCATGGAGAGATTTAATGAAAACAGAATTCCCGAAATTTTCATAAAGACCGCAACGATTATACTGCTTACATGACAGCACTTACGCTTTGGCAAGTTTAAGACAGGGAAAAAGGAAGTATCTCCCAAAGAGATTGGAGAAATACTTCCTTTTTTATACCTTGAGACATAATCGATAAGATTTATTCTGGTGCGACTATCCCTTAGTCCGCCCCTTTAAGATCCCAAAATCTAAATGTGGATAACGGACGCTAGCCTTTTGATCTGTCTCGCTTATTTCTCGCACAAAAATTCTTCTCGCAAAATAGCATAATAATATTCATCCCACCACTCATCGCCATGAGGAATGCATTGCTTAAAAAATCCCTCTCGCCTCATGCCGATCTTCTCCATCACTCGATAAGATGGTTTATTTTCAGGCTGGCAGGTTGCAATAATTCGATGTAAGTTCAATTGGATAAAGCCATATCCCAGTACACCTTTAGCCGCTTCTGCAGCATACCCCTTTCCATGGTACATAGAATTAAATACCCAGCCAATCTCATACGTATGACTGCCAAAGTATGGATGAAAAACTATATGGCCCATTACTGCATTAGTGTCAATTGCTGTTACGGCAAAATGCTTTGCTTTAGCTCCTCTATTATTAACAACAAATTGTTGTGCGTCCTTCTTTGAAAATATCCCTTCTGGTATATACTTCATTACCTTTGGGTCAGATGTATATTGATACACAGCTTCCCAATCTGTTTTTTCAAATTCGCGTATTTGTAATCTATTGGTTTTGATACGCATAAGGCTTCTCCTTTACACATGATAAATGAACATACTTCACATTACACTTCACTATTTGACACAGCAAATGTCTTTTTAAAATAAGTGGCTGATTTTTCATATCCTATTGCTTGATAAAAGTCTGCCGCTCTCCTTGTTGCAAGAGCCATAAGCTTTGAGCCACGTTCCTTGGCTGCCTCTTCTATTTCCTGCATCAACCGTTTTCCGACAGCTTTCCCTCTGCATTCCTCTGTCACATACAGCTCCTCCACCCAGCTTACTGTTCCATTCGCATAGAACGCCGGGTGATGAAAGGCCAGCACATAGCCGACAAGCTGTTGTTGCTGTTCCGCAACGATAATATCAACATCACGGTTTTGCAGCAGACTTGGTAAAACCTTGGCAAAATCCTTTTGGTTCACTGTAAAACTCGTAGCGAGCTGCTTAGCTAGGTGAAATAGTTCATTTTCATCCTGCATAGTCGCTTTTCGATAACGGATGGTCATGGATAAGTCTCCTTTCTGGCAATCTATCCTATGCTATTTCTTAGTAGATGCATATTCAAAACGGGCATAACCTATTTCTGCGGCATTTTTCATTAATTCAAGATTGAGCCAGGATGCTAACTGATGGAATGCCACTTCATTGTTGAATGGAAATTTACTGTATGCTTTGCTGTAGAGTTCCTCTTCCGTTACACCGGCAAGGATCTGCTCCCATTTTTCTATCAAGGTATGGATAGCTGTCTTCACTGACTCCACTTGTTCATGAACCTTGATATCCTCTTGTGTCAGCGTACCTTCTCCAAAGGAGTGATCCAAAACCATCTCCCACCAGAAGGTAATATGCCATAATGTCCACGCAATACTGGGCGTTCCAATTTCATAGGCTTCTGATTCAGGCAGTTTGGCAAACCACTTCCCCCCTTCCTCTTGGATATAAAGTCCGGCATTTGGCGAACGCCAGCTGTATTCTTCTTGTTCCAGCGAGGTAAGGTGATATTCCAGCAGTTGCTTAGAGATACTAAATTGAAAGGTAATATTTTCCAAAAGAGCCGTTTTTTCATTCATGATACATTCTCCTTTTTTAACGAATTAGGTGCCTGTATGTTCATCCAACACATCAAAAAACGCTTGCAAGTTATTTGATAGCCATTTCCCTTTATAACAGACAGTATAAATCGAAAGGTCTTTGTTCATCTTAGGAAGCTCTACTTCCTCCAGTTCTCCCCTGTGAATGTCATCCACTACCGTAAAATAAGGAAGCATCGCTAGCCCTAAACCACAGAGCACACATTTCTTTATTGCTTCCACACTTGGCAGTTCTATTTTAGACATAGAGGCTGGTTCTTTTAGTTTAAGATAGTCTTCGATCATAGGTCTCCAACTGCAGCTGTACTCCGTTAGGAACATGGTTTCTGGAATGGTATGATTGATTTTATCTACGGCACGTATATAGGAAAGCCTCTCTTCTTTTACTTTTTTAATCGTCAACTCTTTAGGATTCCAGCCCTCCTTTTCCACTAAAATGGCGACATCGATATCTCCCTTTTTTAATTGAGATGATAATTGCTTATAATCAATTGCCTTCATTTTCAAATCCACTTTAGCATACTTCTCTCTAAAGGATTTCAAGATATCGGGAAGCCAGTAAATCATGATCGATTCGCTGGCACCAATCGTTAATTCCCCTGCCGGCTCACCTGTCTCTTGAATAACGTCCTTTGACTTAGAATAGAGGTTAATAATTTCTATAGCATATGGGAGAAATCGCTTCCCCACTTGCGTCAGAACCACTCGCTTGCCTAAACGGTCAAACAGCGGATGGCCTAACTCGTTTTCTAATTCTTTGATATGAGAAGTGACCGATGATTGGGCATAACCTAACTCATCTGCAGCCTTCTTAAACCCTCCCGTCTCTACAATGGTTTTAAACGTAATAAGATGTCTCAGTTCCATTCATTTCCACCTATCATTTTTAGTGATCATTTCTATTTGAATTATTCATTTTACTGAACTCATATCCTATTATACACTTTATCTATCACAAATCCAGATTGAACTGGAGGATCAGAGAGGACAGTGACACATGAAAGTATTAACAGTAATCACACATCCAAGGGAAGATTCCTTAACTTTTCAAGTGGCTGGCAAATTTATCGAGGGACTGAAACAAGCAGGTCATGAAGTGGAGACATTGGATTTATACCGCAGCGGCTTTGATCCTGTGTTAATGGAGGAAGACGAACCTGATTGGGCTTCCAGCAGCCAACACTTTTCAACCAAGGTCGATATCGAGATGAAACGTATGGAGAATGCGGAAGCGTTAGCCTTTATCTTTCCACTTTGGTGGTGGAGTATGCCGGCTATGATGAAGGGCTATATTGACCGGGTGTGGAACTACGGCTTTGCCTATGGGCCAAATAAGCTGCAACATCAATATGTATTATGGCTCAGTTTGGCTGGAGCGCCTATTGAACGCTTTGAAAAGAGGAAATATGATCAAATGATGGATCATTACTTTAATATCGGGCTGGCTGATTATTGCGGAATCCCACATTCACAATTTGAACTGCTGTATGAAACAATTGATGTACAGCCAGGCTATGTAGAGAATTGGATGAGAAAGGCTTATCAACTTGGTTTGCATTATGCGAAGCATTGAGATACATAAAAGTAAAGCCTCTATCAGGAGTGCTTTACTTTTTTTCTTACTAGAATTTAGAAATGGACAACCATCGTTCTGAATCATCTTCATCGTAGTTTTTTATTGATATTCCGTTAACATGGTGTACGCCTCATTTCAAATCAAAAGATTGGTGCTGCATGATCTAGTTTCTTGGTTTACAACTATTTGTCAGCCTGTCCTCGCAGATGGTTATAAATCATCCATCATTTACTACAGTTCTTTATCCAAAAATGCCTTGATACGATTCTCATATTCCCTCGTTACATTATCAAATGCTTTCGTATGTCCAGCGTCTGGAACAATCCATAATTCCTTTTCTCCGCCTGCTGCTTCATATAGTTCACGACCCATAGCAGTCGGAACCAGATCGTCATCCTCCCCGTGTATAATGAGCAATGGAAGCGTATTTTCTTGCACTTGTTTGACAACGGAGGCTTCTTCAAAGGTATACCCTGCTCTGATCTTTGTAATCACACTTGTTACATTTAATAGTGGAAAAGACGGCAGATTATAAATGTTTTTCAATTGATGTTGGAGCTCCGCCTTCACTGAACTATAGCCGCTATCGGCAATAATGCCTTTGACTTCACTCGGGAGATTTTCTCCACTGGCCATCAGAACCGTTGCGGCCCCCATCGAATTACCATGCAATATGATATCTGCCGCTCCACGTTCTTGGATTAAAAACTGGATCCAATTCAAATAATCATGCCTTTCATGCCAGCCATAACCAATGTAATCCCCCTCGCTCTCACCATGTCCGCGGGCATCTGGCAGCAAGATGTCGAAGCCTTCTTGATAATAAAGCCTTGCTAATTTCCCCATATCATCTCCGGTATTCCGAAACCCATGTGCCAATATCACTGCTTTGCCTGCCTCTTGCTCATTTTGGATATATTTTGCATGTAGTCTCAGGCTATCAGATGAAGTTATTTCTAAAATGTCAGGTTGCTGCTCATCATACCATGCATTTGCTTCCGCTAGGAGAAGCTGGTCTTCTTCATCCGCTACCGCATTGACTGCTTCTGCCTCTTGGTGAATTTCAATGTCTGTCCCTCGCTTTACACCTTGGTCATAAAAATAATTCCCTGCAACCACAAGTCCTATAAGTAAGATTCCTATAATACTTCCTAGCGCAATCCATATTTTCCTTTTCAAATTCCTTCTCCTATTCTATCCTCTTCATCACGGATCATTGTGTGTAAAATATGTAGTTCTTCCTCTCTTATTATATCATGCAGAAAGATTACAAAAAATAAGTATCCCTCCAACAAAATTGATGGATACTTTTTTTAGTAAGAACGACCCCGTTTCTTATATGATTAATCATTTTCCATTTATACATTGCCCCTTGGTTACTTCCAAATACGTTTATCTCAAGATTGTATTATTCTGCGATTAATGTGGCTGTCATATCGTCATGATCTTCTCCACATGTAATCGTACATCTAATATATTATTCACCTGGTTCTAATTCAGCTGTGCTTTCCCCATCACTATCAATCGCCATATCTATACCTTCTACTTCGATACCATGCATATCTTCTTCACTCGTAACTTCAGCTGCCGGTACGGTATGGTACACTTTTCTTGAGCAAACTCCCAATTAGTGGCTGTAATGGCTACATCTGCACTTGTTGTTTCTTCATTGTTCTCAGCACTATTGTTATTGCCTTCATCGGCACTGTCGCCACGGGCGGCCAACAATAACATAAAGTATCAACAGTTTCCTGCTTTCTTTGCTTTTATCTATAAATTAGATTAGATAAAAATGTTTTGCAATATAAATGTTATAATGGGAGAGCTACAATGAAAGGGACTTTTCTATGAAAATTTTTAAAAGAACCATGTTAATTGCTGGAGGATTAGTCGCTCTAGCAGCTATATGTTTTCTTATCTGGTCACAAATCACATATAAGCCTACCAATGAACTTAAAGAGCTTGTTGATCTTTCAGAGGTAATTGATAATAAGGAAGGCTCTATTTATGTTTTCACACCAGAAGAACAATCCGAAGTTGGAATTATTCTATATCCTGGTGCTAAAGTAGAAGCACTGGCATATAGCTATCTCGCTGAACAACTAGCAGACGAGGGCTATAACGTGTTCATTCCATCGATGCCATTAAATTTTGCTGTATTCGGGATTAATAGAGCGGATGATGTTATGCAACTTGATGAATCAATTACCACTTGGTATATTGGCGGACATTCATTAGGTGGATCTATGGCAGCGGCTTATACAAAAAAACATCCCGACAAAATTGACGGATTATTCTTTCTGGGATCGTATACAAATGATAGCTATAATTTATCAGAGTTAACTACTCCTTCTCTTTCTATCTATGCAGAATTTGATGGATTAAGTACCTTGAATAAGATCGAAAAAAATCGTATCTATAATCCGAAATCAACTAAGTACGTTGAAATTAAAGGTGGAAATCATGCGCAATTTGGTATGTATGGAGCGCAAAAAAACGATTTAGAGGCATCTATATCTACAAAGAAACAGCAAGATTTGACTATTAAAGAAATCATTAATTGGCTGGAGTAGTTACGATTTTTAATTTTGCTAAATGGAACATGTGAAAATAGCACACTTTTTATTTGTGAAGAGCTGTTACTACCTTCCTTTTTTAAAAATGTGTCCATTAATTTAACCCTATGTTTATTAAATAGACTTTAGTAATGCCGTCTATATTGATTTAAGTTTTCCTCTGAAAGTAAGCTGTTCCAAGTAATGAAATGATTAATATCAGCTCAAAAAGATTGGTAATAGCACCGCTCTTTATAGGCCACTGAATAGCACTTCCAATTATCATTAATAAAGAGCCAATAAAAAACCAAGCCCATTTCTGTTTAGTCCATATGAGGATAGAAGCTACAACTAATACGAGCGAGACAATCAATATCATGAATGGGGGATTGCTTGAAGGCTCCAAGCTCCTATAACTTAGCACTCCAAATTCCCATTTTGCTTCGATGTTAAGATTAAATACTTCAGTATATAATTCCAAAAGCACGAGTAATGCAGTTAAGCCTATAGCGGAAATTCGGATAGAAGTCTTTCTTGCCCATTGCAAGCTCGCTTGCTCAAGTGTCTTCCAAGCGAATAGTACAAGAAAAGGCGTAAAGAAAGCATGTATCCAATACCTTGCAATATTTAAATTTTCTAATAAATCCCCTTCATCAATGAAGCGACCTATAGTAAGAATGGTATTATCATAGAACAGACCTGCGATAACAGGTATTAAGTATACGGTGCTTCGAACATAATGTTTCTTTAATAAACTTATAGCTAATAGGAATAATATGAAATAAACGAACGAAAAAATAGTAAAGAAAATAGCGTCCATTAGATTCTCCTTTTGCTCCAAATTTTTATATCCGTCCTAGTTATATGCACGATATTCCTTCACAGCAAACAACTTAACGCATGTATTTTAATAGTATACGTACAACTGATTAAAAAATTCTTTTATTACCATCTATATTTTCTTGCTTTTGTTTAGGTGTTGAACTATTGTGATATGTATTATTTTATCTATATGGAAACTGGCAATAAAAGAACAGAAAAAACTACCTTTATACTTATTAAATCCAAGTATAAAAGTAGTTTAAAGATACTAGAATGCGCTCTATTATTTCCCGCTTATTGTTAAATGAACTCTCATCACTTGTCAAATTCTATCCATTTTCTATATAAGGATCAAAAACCAATTGAAATTATTAACTTCATTTTACTCTTAATTCTAATTATATAATAAAAATGTTCACACAGCTCTTAAATCAGACTTTATGATGATGAAAACCAATCATATTTTTACCTTTTCTTACCGCTCATATACCCAGGAGCATGGTTCACAATTGTCTCAAACACTGCTCCCCACTGTTTTTCCGAAAGATAGCCAATTGGAAACTCATGATTTACCCCCAATTTCTTTCGCAAAATTTTTACCTGCTTATGCGTTAAAATACTGGAAAGTGCTATCCCTATGGGCATATCCGGCTGCCTTAATAAGGGTTTGACGATCTTTCTAAACAAATTAGCCTCTCGATAAGCAATACACGGCTGCTTTTTCCTTGTGATAATCACTAATGCGGAATCAACCTTTGGCGGCGGAGAGAAATTAGTTTTCGCTATATGTCTGACAATCCTAATATCAAAATACATCCGCCACAGTAATACATAGATATCTTTTATACGCCCTGATGTAAACCGTTTGGCAGCCCCTTTCTCCATCACAATCAGACCTCGAGACATATTCTGATTAGGATTATCAAGCAGCTTTTTCATCATTGGCGTGGTGATTGCGTATGGAATATTCGATACCACTACAAACTCGCTTCTCGGTAGGGTGAATTGCAAAATATCCTGATTAATGATTTTCACATGGTTGTGATCAGCAAACCTTCTGTCTAATGCCGCTAAGAATTTTTGATCTATTTCAACTGCCAGCACTTGGCGTGCTCTCTGGGCTAGGACCTCTGTCATCACACCTTTACCAGCGCCAAAATCAATCACTGTTTCATCTTGCTGTATTTCAGCCTGCTTCACGATATCATGTATAATCCCTTTATTATGCAGTAAATGCTGTCCAGTAAAATTGGGAGGCTCACCTCTTCGAATATTACCATCTTTGCCTCCCTTGCTCATATTTCTGTTTGTCCACTTATTCTTATTTCGTTTTCTCATTCTCTTCTCTCCTTTTTTCTAAATCAATCTACAGTTCTAACTCTGTACGTGATCAGAAAAAAGGGATTTGCGGATGCATAAATCTTTGCAAAAAATGGAACACAAAAAAGAGAAAGGCAGAAAATCCACCTTTCCCTTTCAAGTGTACCGAAGAGAGATATTATAAAAATGGATAAACGTATCCCGTGTAACTCTGATCACTACAGAGTCTTATGAACTATTCTGTTACCAGTTCAAAACACGGATAATTACGATCATTTAGTATAATCCCTCCTTAAGTTAATATGTGTATTATGACAAATAATGCGACCAATTGCAACCCTTAGAAAGACTGCCAACAAGGTGGCAGTGTCTCCTAACGCTTTAATATAGAGCACAGTCTCAAATGGAATTTTTTCATTTTTGTCTGTTTTCATAACAAAACACTTCTCCGGATATTAGTCTTCTTCCGTAAACGCTGCATAATTCGTCGAGAATAAATGTTTTACAGGATCCTTTGGATCTGCGATTTTCTTCGCATGATTGACAGCAATGGGTCCTTCATTAAAAGCACCGGCAATTAACCCCAGTTTATTCGGATAATGAGCGATATCACCAATGGCAAATACACCTTCCATCGATGTCTGCATACGGGAATCGACCGCAATCATCCCATCTATCATGTCCAATCCCCATGAAGTAATTGGTTCTAAATTAATTTGGAAACCGTGATTAACAACTAACCGGTCTATAGGCAATTCGATATCACCATCGTCCCCTTCTGTATGCCGCAGTGTTACCTTTTCTATTTGCCCGTCTATGCCATGCAATGCCTTGATTTCATATGGCGTCATCACATTGACACGGGAATTCTTCAGTTTGGTAACACTGCTTTCCAACCCTTTAAACTGATCCCGGCGGTGAATCAAGGTTACATGTTTGGCAATGCCTTCAAGTTCCAAAGCCCAATCCACAGCACTATTGCCGCCGCCGGAAATCAAGACATGTTTATCCTGATAATCCGCCAGTTTCCTTACTGTATAGTGCAAACTTTTTTCTTCATAATCTATCGCTTCTGGATGGTCTAATTTTATCGAATGCAAGATCCCAAATCCGGTGGCCAGCAGCACTGTCTTGGAATAATGCACCTGTCCATTACTGCTCATCAGCTGAAAATTGCCGTCAGCCCTCTTCTGCATACCTACCACGCGTTCTCCAAGAACAATAGTGGGATCAAATGTCATTGCTTGCTGTACTAATTGATCGGTTACTTCTTCCCCAGTTGCTTGTACAATACCACCGATATCACGAATAACCTTTTCTGGATAAAAATACGGCACTTTTCCGCCAAGATAGGGGAGATATTCAATAATCTTTGTTTTCATCTCTCTCATTCCACTGTAAAAGGCAGCAAATAACCCTGCTGGGCCGCCGCCAATTATCGTTACATCATATATCTCTTCTTGCATTGCTATCGAATCCCTTCATGGTTTTAATTGGTCTTCATCAACAAATAAACAAAATAAGGTGTGCTGACAATCGATACAACAATCCCTACAGGTATGGTTGTCGGTGCTAGTAAATTACTTCCGATCATATCAGCCACCATTAAGATAAATGCCCCTAACAAGGCAGAAATCGGAATGACATAATGATGCAAAGGTCCGACCAGCTTACGAACAATATGAGGGACAACAAGTCCCAGAAAGGCAATAGCTCCTCCCGCTGCCACGGACGCTCCCGCTAAGGCAACTGCAATAAATAATAAGACGCCCCGTTCCCGCTCCACATATGTACCCAGCCCGGAAGCCACATCATCACCTAAATGGAAGACATTTAAATTTCTTGCTTTCTTTATAGCAATAGGGATCAAAATAAACATCCACGGCAACAAAGCAAGGACAAAGTTCCAATTGGCACTCCAGATCTCACCGGAAAGCCAAATCGTTACCTGACGATAATTTTGCGGATCCATTCGCAGTTGTAAAATGGTCAAAAGCGCGCCAAATGCTGCATTCACCCCAATTCCGACTAAGACAAGCCGAATCGGAGAGACACCTTTTTTCCAAGCGATAGTGTATATCAAAATAGCTGCTGTAAACGCACCAATTAAAGCAACAAAAGGAAGCATATAGGTGTTTAATGCACTGGTTGCTGGAATGACACCCTGAAAGAAATAAATAAATAGAACAATCGCAAACCCTGCTCCAGAATTTATCCCCAAAATTCCGGGGTCAGCAAGACCATTTTGGGTGATTCCCTGCATAATCGTCCCAGAAACGGCTAAACCAGCTCCAATTAACAATGCCAAAATAATTCCTGGCAGCCGAAACTTAAATAGTACCAGTTCCTGCTTGTCTGTTCCTTGCCCCATCAGCGTTTGTATCACTTCTTTTGGGGAGATGGAAATCGCTCCTAAATGCAGACTGATAAAGGAAAAAACAATAATTCCAACTAATAATATGCCGATAATGATCCAAAACCGGCGACGTTTTTGTTTTTCTAGTGTATTCATTTTTTCTCACCCCCGCTGCCTCTTGCCAAGTAGAGGAAGAATGGAACACCAATAATGGACGTAATCGCTCCTACCGGCGTTTCGAAAGGGGCATTAATCATTCGCGCCACAATATCTGCATTCACAAGTAATAAAGCACCGAACACCGCCGAGGTTGGAATAATCCAGCGGTAATCTGTTCCGATAATAAACCGGGCAATATGCGGAATTATCAAGCCGACAAACCCTACAGAACCCGCTACAGAAACAGCCGCTCCAGTTAAGATTAAGACCACAATAATTCCTGTCACTTTAATAAATGTATTATTTTGTCCTAGTCCAGTCGATAAGTCATCTCCTAAACTAAGGACAGTAACTGATTTGGCAATTGACAATGCCAGAACCATACCAATTATCCCGACAAAAAAGAGCAGACTTACAGCATGCCAGCCGATACTATCCAATCCGCCAGCAAGCCAAAAGCCGATATCTTTCTCCAACTGAAAATGAAGCGAAAGGATAGAGGAAACAGAACGTAACAGCGTACCAATCGCAACACCTGCCAAAGCCAGCTTCACCGGCGTTAACCCGCTGCTTGAAAAGGAACCTACTAAAAATACTAAAGTTACTGCTATCCCTGCACCGATAAAAGAAGCAAGCATGGAACCCGTATTAGAAACTGCCGGATAAAAAGCCAGCATAATTACCAGCATAAAAGCCGCACCATCTGTTACTCCCATTATGGATGGCGATGCTAGCGGATTACGTGTCATACCCTGCATCACTGCTCCAGACACAGCTAAAAACGCCCCCACCAACACAGCAGCTAAGGCTCGCGGTATACGCAGCTCCCAAATAACCTGATGCGCCTGTTCCCCATCACTAAATTGAAAAACAGCCTGCCAAACCGTTTGTAAATCAATCGTTGTGGCACCATAAGAAATAGATACGCCAATCGAAAGAATAACAAGACAAATACCGATACTATTAATAAATGCTTTCGTTAATTGAGAAGATCGTGTAAACAATTTCATTTATCTATATACTCCTATAGTTTCTTCATGGAATATGGTTTTACCATAGATCACTTTCTCAGCTTAATACAGGATACACACTTCTGTATTCATATAAAATGGGTTGACTTTACAAATGAAAGTGATTATCATTATCGTTAGATGTTCATTATAACATATTAAGGGGATAAAGAAATGAATAAATTAGTACAAAAGAAATATTTATTGTTGTTCATACTTACTAGCTTGTTGCTTCTCGCCGCATGTGGTAATAATGACAGTGAGTCTGATGATTCAAATACATCTGACGATTCCAACGAGGCTACTACCGAAGAAACTACGGATATTACCGTTGATTCGGATATGGGAGAAGTTACCGTACCTGCCAACCCAGAAAAAGTCCTTGCTTCCTATAATGAAGATACATTGATTGCACTAGGTGTAAAACCTGTTGCAAAATGGGCTATTGGCGAAAGCATCCAAGACTATTTAGAAGCTGATCTAGCAGATGTAGACACGATAGAGTGGACATTGCCGTTGGAAGAAGTTCTTAGTATCGAGCCTGATCTTATTATTTTGGATCATGTCTTGGATAATTATGAAGGTTCTTATGAAGATTACGCCGCCATAGCACCAACATATGTATTATCTGAAGAAGAAGAAAACGATTGGAAAGTTCGCTTACAGAAGTTTGGAGAACTGTTAGGAAAAGAGGAAGAAGCAGAACAAACATTAGCAGACTATGATAAAAAAGTATCGGCAGCCAAAGAAGAGCTGGATGAATTATTAGGCGACGAATCTGTTGCCATGATGTGGGTGGTAGGTGGAAAATACTTCCTGTTTGAGGAGAACCGTCACTCCGCCAACATGATTTACAATGAATTAGATGTAGAAGTTCCTGGTCTTGTCCAAGAACTAGGACAAGGAGAAGAGGCTTGGAACCCTATTGCATTAGAAAAACTTTCAGAAATCGATGCAGATCATATGATTATCCTAGGCTATGAAAACGATGAAGGTATTGAGGCATTGAAAGACAGCAGTGTCTGGAATAACACAGACGTCGTTAAAAACGACCATGTATATTATATTGAAGATGAAAGTAACTGGACTAACAGCGGCCTAGTTGCTTCTGAACAAACGATTGATATGTTTCTTGAGTTATTTAAATAAAGTGATCATAGCACACAGCTCGGATGAATCGTGACGGTCATCCGAGTTTTTTGATCCTTCCTTCTCGCCTCCGCTCCTTTACCTTAATCAGATTGTCACCTAATTGAAAATTATTATCATTGACTATTAGACTTGGAGGCAATAAAATGAAAGTAATAGCTAATACGCACATTTTTAGGTCAGGGAGGCTTTTCCATTGAATTCATTAACGGCAAGTAACTTAACACTTGGATTTGGAGACCGGATTATTATAGAAGAATTGGATATTTCTATTCCCAAAGGGGAGATCACTGTATTTATCGGCCCAAACGGCTGTGGAAAATCCACATTATTACGTTCTTTGGCACGTTTATTAAAGCCGAAGCAAGGAACCGTGATACTAAACGGCCATAATATTGCCAAAATGCGGACAAGAGAAGTCGCGCAAAATCTTGCCATTTTACCTCAATCACCAACTAGTCCTGAAGGATTAACGGTATATGAGCTGGTCAAACAAGGCAGACATCCCTATCGCAAAGTTATGAAACAATGGTCTAAAGAAGATGAAGAAGCCGTACAAAAGGCATTACAAGATACTAATATGGCCGACTTAAAGGATCAGCCTGTTGATTCGCTGTCGGGCGGTCAGCGGCAGCGGGCATGGATTGCATTAACCTTAGCACAAGATACTGACATTATCCTGCTAGATGAGCCGACCACCTATCTGGATTTAACACATCAAATCGATGTGCTGGATCTCCTGTTTGAATTAAACGAAAAGGATGGCCGGACGATTGTCATGGTATTACATGATTTGAACTTAGCAAGCCGCTATGCGCATCATATTATCGCTATTAAGGATAAAAAGGTCTATGCTCAAGGGAAACCTGAAGATACTATTTCATCTGAACTTGTATCTGCTGTATTCCGCATGCGCTGTCAAATCGCATGTGACCCCATCTTTGGTACACCGATGTGCATCCCGCATGGACGAGGAAACTGCCTTATCAAAGAAGCCGTCCAACAAAATGCCATCCCACAAGCGTCAAAAGCACTATAGCTGGAAACAAGCGGAGCCATCCATTACAAAGTATATATCCCACACGCAACTTCTTATAAGTGAAACAAATTAGGAGTTTGCGTGTTTTTTTTTGCATATGCTGACCTTTAAAAACAGGCTATCTCAGAGAAGAAACTGCACAGGGAAGAAACCGTGAATTTTGTCAAATATCGTAATAAAAGCGATATCTAATAAAATAATACCTCAAACAATTGTGCACATTCCAAATTTCCTCTATAGTTAATAGAAAAGAATGACTGAACTTGAGAGGAGATACATATGGATACACAGACTTTTATCGATCAATATTATGTCGAAAGAAAAGATACCGATTCTTTGAAATGGGATTTGCTGGAGGAACGTTTTGGAGACGCGGATCTTCTGCCGATGTGGGTGGCAGATATGGAGTTCAAGGTGCCGGATGGTGTGTTTGAAGCACTCACCGAACGTGTGCAGCATGGTGCCTTTGGTTATTCATTTGTACCGGATTCTTATTATGACACCTATTCTAATTGGATGGAAAAACATTTTAGCTACAAAGTAGAAAAAGAATGGTGCAGACCAGCCACTGGTGTCGTGTCCGCATTATACTGGTTTATGAACTGTTTTACCGAAGCAAAAGATGCCGTCATTATTACACCACCGGTCTACTATCCCTTCTTTAACGTGATCAAAGACCTTGATCGGACACTAGTCACTGTCGATATGACGGATAACGACGGTCATTTTGAGCTGGATTTTGATCAATTTGAACAGGCGATTGCAGCTAATAATGTCCAACTCTTTATCCTCTGTTCCCCACACAATCCTGCTGGGCGCGTCTGGACAGAAGAAGAGTTAGAAAAGATGCTGTCGATCTGTGATCAATATGATGTGCTTGTGATTGCCGATGAAATTCACCAAGACTTTGTATTTGGAAACCATAAACATATGCCTGCACCAATCGTAGCAGGTGGGAAATATACAGACCGGATTATTCTCGTAAATGCCGCTTCTAAATCGTTTAATTTGCCGGGATTGGTCCATGCAAATATCGTGATCGAAAATCCGAAACTGCGCCAAACATTTGATAACTACGCCAATCAACATATCATGAGCGAGAAGAATCTGCTTGGCCATATTGCAACAGAAGCTGCCTATCGAACAGGTGAAGAATGGCTTAACGGCCTTCGGAATGTCATCCAGTCTAATTATGATTTTGTCAAAACAGAACTGACGGCACATATCCCGGAAATCAAGGTATGTGATCTGGAGGGTACTTATTTGCCGCTGGTAGATTTGAAAGGTTTTCTGGATCCAGCAGATGTGAAGGAATTCATTCAAGAAAAATGTAAACTTGCCGTCGACTACGGCGAATGGTTTGGTGAGGCCTACAAAGGCTATATCCGCTTAAATCTTGCTACACACCCTAAGTTTGTCGAAGTAGCGGTCGGGCGTATAACAGCGGCATATAAAGAACTATAAAGCGGGTCAAGGGTTCCGCATGTTATCACGCTGATGCGTAATAAAACGTTTCAAGATGTTAACATCCGGTATCCCCGCTCAGATCTCTTCGGCATGCCGCCAACCCTTGAAGCAGATGCTGACGGACGGTTAACTGGATAGAGACGGAATAGATGGCAGCCATTACGTGCCACGGTTTTTGGTTGTCGTTCCTTCTACCAGTTGGGCCGGTATACGAATATCTTTTTTCATCTCAAAGTTGCCATGATACATGTCAAGCAGGCTGTCTAGGGCTTGCTGGCCAATTTTTTCCTCCTGCTGATGCAAATGGGTGAAGTTCCATTCCAGCGCATTTCTTGGCGGACTATCAAAGCTCATAATCGATATATCTTCAGGTATCCGTAAGTTTAACTGTTCTACCGCTTGCTTTGCCAGTACCGCAATATTATATTCTAAGGCAAACAGAGCCGTAATTTGAGGATACTTCAGTAAATGAGCTTTGATCGTTTCTATATCTTTCGCAGTATCTTTATGTGTCGGGTATGGGCTCTTTATCTCCGCACACCATAACTCGCGATTGACTACCACCTTTTTTTCTACAATAGCCTCCACTACTCCTTTAATCCGATCTTCAATCGCCGTTGTCGAATTATCTTTAGGAATCAGCACCCCAATATGCTCATGACCGAGATCAATTAAATGACGGATCCCTTCTTTGGCTGCCTTCTCATTATCTGTGGATACAGAAGTAGCCGCTAAACCTTTGAAAGATCTGTCAATCAACACAAACGGAAATCGATCAACAATCATTTTGAGGATTTCTCGGCTGTAATGTTCTGCCTTTGCCGGGGATATAATCAGTCCGTCTATCCCATAATCAAGCAGTTCTCTGATCGCCTTATCTTCTCTTTCCGGAATGCTTAAAGAGCGTTTCAAAATAATATGACAAGTGTCTTGGGCGGCATCTTCAATACCTCCAATTAATCGGTTGCCAAAACTGTCGTCAAATGTCGTTACGATTAAACCAAAGAGCGGTTTTTTTGTGCCTTGGTTATTTTTTGTTGTTAAGTTTTCATTTTTTTGATTCGAAACAAAGGTACCTTTGCCTCTTGTTCTATATATAAGCCCTTCGCTTGATAATTTCTCCAGTGCCTTTTTAATAGTAATGTTACTCACATTAAATTGTTTGGATAACTCTTTTTCCGCTGGAATTTGATCTCCTATTTGATATTTTGCTGATATAATATCTTCTCTTAAGGATTTATATATTTGTTCGTATAACGGTTTCATATGCCACCACCTATTCCGAAAACTCCATTCATTTTAAATACTCTGTAACAAATATATGTATTCTTTTAGTATAAGCTGAATCGAATTGCCTAATCAATCAAAAGACTGCTTATTTTGATAATCTTCCCCTTGATCTAACGAAACTTATCTGGAAATCAGTTGTCCCTCCATCTGGTTTCTCGATTCTGTTGGAAACTCATGTTGGACAATCATCACCGTGACATACCAGTTTCTCTCCCCACTCATATGCAGAATGAGACAATTTTTCATTCTTGCCCTCAAAAATTTTTTCTATCCGTTACAATCTAGTAAACCATGATAAATCATATAAAATTATAACACATTATTATTTTTATGTAATAAAATACGTTGACATATAATATTATATTTAATATAATTCATTTGAAAACGCATACAATTTGAATCTTAGGAGGAAGTGAGGATGAGATGAACAATGTAGAGATGGATAAAGACCTTTACACAGATAATTACAGTGTCCAAAATAAGAAAAGCCTTTGGCTGCGCATATGGCAGCACCGCTTATATTATCTGTTTATGCTGCCAGGTATTATTTGGTTTGTCGTGTTCGCCTACATACCAATGTATGGTCTAACCGTTGCATTTAAGGATTTCAGCTTTGTAGGAGGCATTACAGGAAGTGAATGGAGCGGCCTTAAGTATTTCAAGGAGTTCTTTAATTTTTATCAAGCTTGGGATATCATCCGCAACACGTTAATAATCAGTTTAATGAAATTAGTGATAGGCTTCCCCATGCCTATCATCCTAGCTTTACTTCTCAATGAGGTGAAAGTCTTAAAATTTAAAAAAACAGTCCAGACCATATCCTACTTGCCTCACTTTATTTCATGGATTGTTGTAGTTACCATTTTGCAAAGAATGCTCACGCCATATGGCGGTCCCATCAATGAAATTATCGCTTCCCTTGGTTTTAGCAAAATTCAATTCTTAGGAAACTTAGATTATTTTTATCAAATCATTATTCTGTCAGATATTTGGAAAGCGGCTGGTTTCGGAGCGATTATTTATTTAGCTGCCATTTCAGGCGTTGATCAGCAATTATATGAATCCGCCAAAATGGACGGTGCCAACCGTTTTAGACAAGTATGGCATATTACCTTACCTGCCATTCGTCCTGTTATGGTTATTATGTTCCTGTTAGCTTGCGGCGGCATCATGACTGTTGGCTATGAACAGCTGTTACTGTTAAATACACCTGCTACGGCTTCGATTGGTACAGTGCTGGATGTACACGTCATTCAGTCAGGTTTGGAACAAGGCCGAATCAGTTATGCTACTGCAGTTGGGTTATTCCAAAGTATAATTGGTGTGATTTTAATCATTATTGCTAACAGCATCAGTAAAAAAGTAAATGAGACATCACTATGGTAAGGAGGTACTGTACACAATGAGAAAAAAATGGTCATGGTTTTCTATTTTCAACTATACGTTATTGGCGGTTTTTGCATTTAGTACACTTTATCCATTCATCTACATCTTAGCCTATTCCTTAAGTGACGGTGCTGAGGCGATGAAACATCCTATTTATTTTTTGCCGCGCGGCTTTACCTTTGAAAACTATATTCAAATCTTTCAAGATAGTACATTCCTGAATGCCTATGTAATTACCGTATCGCGAACAGTAATTGGTACCAGCTTACACGTATTTTTATCCGCCCTGTTTGCCTATGCGCTGACCAAGAAAGATTTACCCGGAAGATCTTTCTTTACATTCTTTATTTTTATTCCTTCGATTTTTAGCGGCGGAATGATTCCAAACTTTATTTTGTTCCGGGAACTAGGTTTAATTAATAACTTTTGGGTATATGTATTCCCATTTTTGTTTAGCTTTTTCCATATCATTATTATCCGGACATTCTTTGACCAGCTGCCGAAGTCACTGGAGGAATCGGCACAGATTGACGGCGCAAGCAACTTTCGAATTTTTATGTCGATCATCCTGCCGTTATCAAGACCGGTATTGGCAACCATCGCCTTATTCCAAGGGGTGTTCCATTGGAATGATTGGTTTACCGGGGCTTACTTTGTTACCGATGAAGCATTACGGCCAGTGCAGACACTGCTTAATGAATTGTTAACAGAATCCGAAGCATTGGCCAATGCCGCACAAAGATCGTCACAGTCCGGTACCACCGTATCATCTGGACTTATCAATGTCACACCTGAATCATTAAGAATGGCAACATTGATTATCGCTACACTGCCAATCATTTGTATATATCCATTTTTACAAAAGTACTTTGTTAAGGGGGTTATGGTTGGTTCTATTAAAGGCTAGTATGTCTGCTTATCTAATCATTTAAAAAGGGAGGAATAAAAATGAAACAAAAATTGCTGGTATTTCTTATGATTGTAATCAGTTTTACTCTTTTAGCTGCATGCAGTAATGAGGGCAGTTCAGGCGAAGGTGACGGAGAAGTTACCTTAAAGGTATTACACAACTGGAATGGATCTGGAGGCGGTGCCCCGGAAGATCCTGTTAATAACCCTGTCGCAGAGAAAATCAGAGAAGAAACAGGAGTTACATTGGATATTGAATATACCAATGGCAGTGAAGTCGATAAGTTAACACAAGTATTAGCAACTGGAGAATTCCCAGATGTTTATATTGGACCTGCCTGGGGGAAAGAAGCTGAATTACTGCTGGAGGCGGCTAATGATGGTCTCTTGCATGATTTAACACCATATATCGAAGAGCACGAAAGACTAGCTGAGGTACTTAAGGAAGAAAACATGTCTGTATCTTTGTACAATGATATCATCAGCCAGCAGCAAGGCGGGCAATTCATACTCCATTCGATGTTTCCCGCAACAGAGGATGATATTGTAGATTGGCTCTATGGATTATATGTCAATAAAGACATCGCCGATGAGGTTGGTATTGATCCCAACTCTGTACAAACACCAGATGATTTATACAACTTCCTGAAAGCGGTTAAAGAAGGCGGTTTTGAAACAAATGGCAATGAGGTGTTTCCATTAGGAGCATATGATAACGGCTGGCCGCTGGATATTACCTCTGAAATGTTTGTACCTGTTGCTGGGGCAGGAAGCTGGTTTATCGATGAGGAAGGCAATGCCAGATATAATTTTATGACCGAAGAATATGAAGAATGGGTACTATTTATGCGGAAATTAATGCATGAAGGATTACTTGATCCAGAGGTATTTTCCCATACTGGTACGATTGCCAGGGAAAAAATATCGCAAGGCCGATATGCCGTCATGCCAAACCAATTTAACGGCATGTGGAATGACACGAAGCAAGGCGGCTTAGAAGAGAACTATGTGCCTTTAGGACCAATGGAAGACTTTAACGGTGACCGCTATCGTACCGAATTTAATGTGCAGGGCAGTCAATTGATCGCAATTTTTGCCGATGCCTCTGAAGAAAAGCTAGAAGCATTTGTTAAGCTTTTTGATTACCTGTCAAGTGACGAAGGATACATGCTCGCCAAATTCGGTGTGGAGGGAGAACATTATGACCTGGAGGATGGCGAAGTAGTAGCTAAAGAGGAAGCTGTAGAAAAAATCAATGATGGCACCTTGAAGGATGAAGGCATTGATACCGCATTTTTAACACTTACCGGACTGGATCGAGAAAGCTCATTAGGCGGCGGACCCTTCGGACATCAAGTGAATAAGCAATACCAAGCGAAACAAGAATTTATGGAAATATTCCGGCAAGATGGTGTTAATGCTGCAACCGGCCTAGATCCTTATGCAGTATTGAAGAATCATCCTAATTTCGCACAAATCGAACCAGTTACGACGGTTATGGGAGATGTTGTTCAACAAGCCATTCACTCCAGTACAGATGAAGAAGCACTCAGCATTATTAATGAAACCCGTGAGGCCCTTCGTAATGCTGGTATAGAAGAAGTTGCGGCGGAAATTACCGAGCAGGCAAAGAGCGGCACAGAATTTATGCGTTACCGTACCTCCAACTAGTAACACGTCATACAAGTCCCTTCTGTAACGAAGGGACTTTCAATCAATACAACAACTTTTACAAATTCGAGTTCTAAAAGATTGGATGTGATTAGACCACCAGCTGTTCCTTTATTAACAGTAGATCCTTATTTCAATGTGTGGAGCAGTAATGATCATCTTTATGACGACCACACGCACCATTGGACATACAATGCAGGCGGAACAACGGGTATCCATGGGATGACAGGAATGATCCGTGTGGACGGTAAAGCATACCGCTTTATGGGTAAACTAGCTACAAACGAAAATGATCAGGAATTAGATCATTTAGAACAAATACAGCTGACCGTCCATCCATTAACTACTATCTACGTGTTTGAAGGGGCTGGAATCACCCTTCAAGTGGAATTTATGACTCCACTTCTGTTGGATAAATTGGATGTGCTATCCAGGCCAGCCTCTTATATCACGTTTGAAGTATGGGCAAATGATCAGGTTCAGCATGATGTGCAGATTTATATGGATGTGACAGGCGAATGGTGTGTACATGATACCAAACAAGAAGTAAGCTGGGCCAGATACACACTAGCAAATGATCGAACCGTGATGAAAATGGGCTCCCATGATCAGCCTGTATTAAAACGTAAAGGAGATGATACACGAATTGACTGGGGCTATCTGCATGTATTGCCCCCTGCTGACCATAGCGATTCAGTAATTGCCTCTAGCGCTGTCCGACAGAAATGGGCAGCAAACGGCGTCTTGCCCGATATAGATGACGAGCATATGCCTCGCAGCGCAGAGAAGAACTGTCCTGTAATGGCAGCTGTGATCAACTATGGTACAGTCGATCAAGACAAGCAATCCAATTATCTAGTACTTGCATATAATGATATTTTTTCGATTGAGTATTTTCATCAACCTCTGCCGGGATATTGGAAAAGAAACGGACAAGAAATAGATGAGATATTGCAGGCAGCCGCAGCTGAATATCCAGCACTCAGACAGGAATGTGCGGTATTTGACCAACAGCTGAACCAGCAAACAACCGCTGCCGGCGGTGCCGCTTACCGGGATATCACTGCTCTGGCATACCGGCAGGCAATTGCAGCTCATAAGCTTGTACTGGATAATCAGCAACATATCTTATTTCTATCCAAGGAAAATAACAGTAATGGATGTGTGGGTACGGTTGATATAAGCTATCCATCTACCCCGCTGTTTCTTCTTTATAACCCGGAACTGGTAAAAGGTATGATGCGCCCTATTTTTCGTTTTGCACGTTCAGAGGAATGGCCTTTTGACTTTGCTCCTCATGATGTTGGCTGCTACCCGATTGCCAATGGACAGGTTTATGGCGATAACAAGTTCGAAAATCAGATGCCTATTGAAGAAAGCGGCAATATGTTAGTGATGATGGCAGCTATCTGTTTAGCGGAGGACAAGATCGATTTCGCTCAGGAAAATTGGGATTTACTAACACTATGGGCTCAATACTTAAAAAATAATGGCTTGGATCCAAAGCAGCAGCTGTGCACAGACGACTTTGCCGGCCACCTCGCCCATAATACCAATTTGTCCATCAAAGCCATTATGGGCATAGCCAGTTATGGTTTGTTATGCGGATGGATAGGTAAACAAGAGGAAAAGAAACAATGGCTGGACCAGGCTCAGCAGATGGCCAAGGAATGGGAACAGATGGCGCTAGATAACGACCATTACCGTCTGACATTTAACCAGCCAGATACATGGAGTTTGAAGTATAACTTAATTTGGGATGATATTTTCTCGTTACACTTATTTTCTGAAGACGTTAAACAAAAAGAAGTAAACTATTATATCTCACAACAGAATCGCTATGGAACACCGTTAGACAGCCGGGAAACCTATACAAAAGCAGATTGGCTGGTATGGGCAGCGGCATTAGCGGAACAGAGAGAAGATACACTCTCCTTAATAGAACCACTTTGGCGTTTCTTACACGAGACTCCAGATCGTGTACCATTTTCAGACTGGTATGATACAAAAACAGCCAAACGGTTAAACTTTAAAAACAGATCAGTAGTAGGCGGCGTATATATACTGTTACTTTTGCAATCAGATTGGAACACCAATAACCATATATGTCTGGAGGAGAACCATGTATAGTACAAACAGATCGGAAGAAAAAACAGGTTTTCAAGAAAGCGCACCCTACCAGCCCACGATTGACTTACAAACAGATTTTGTAATGGTTTATGGAATAGATGATTCCATGCCCAAAAGGATTAAGGAATGGAAACAAAGGGGCTATGTCATCCACTTGATGACAGGGGTAGCTTGGGGAGAATACCAACATTATTTATACGGCAAAGTAGATGGACAAAACCACTGGGATGAAGCACAAAAAAACAGAATGGGCGAAATAATCAGTCATGGAGAAGATGTGCCATATATGGTACCAACGATTTCGTATACCAACTTCTTAACACAAAGGATCAAAAAGGCAGTTGATGCCGGTGTTGAAGCAATTCATCTGGAAGAACCGGAATTTTGGGTCGAGGGCGGTTATTCGGAAGCCTTTAAAAGGGAGTGGCAAATTTATTATAAAGAACCTTGGATACCACCTCATGCATCTGTAGATGCACAATACCGGGCTTCCAAATTAAAAGCCTTTCTGTATAAGCGCTGCTTGGACCGGTTGTGTACAGAACTGAAGGATTATGCGTTGACAACTTACAATCGTGAAATCCGTTTTTACGTGCCTACCCACAGCTTAATTAATTATACGCAGTGGCGGATAATCAGCCCGCAGTCCCAGTTGCTGGATTTACCAACAGTCGATGGCTATATCGCCCAGGTATGGACAGGAACTGCGCGAACACCAAACGTGTACAAAGGAATAACTAAAGAAAGAACCTTTGAAACGGCCTATTTAGAATATGGCATTATGCAGGAACTTACTCGCGGGACTGATCGAAGAATTTGGTTCTTACATGACCCAATTGAAGATAACCCTAACTATGACTGGGATGATTACAAGACTAACTATATCAAAACATTGACGGCATCGCTGTTTCATCCCAATGTATGTCATTATGAAATATCCCCTTGGCCAAATCGTATTTTTAATAAGTCTTATCCGAAAAAAGATGGAAATGGCAAGGAGTCTATTCCAGAAAGCTATGCCACTAGCTTACTGGTTATTATGAACAGCTTAAGGGACTTGCAGCAGGATGTCGTCGAATGGGATGGAAACGCAGATACGATCGGCGTATTTCTTTCTGATACTGCCATGTTTCAGCGAAACCCGCTAGATATTCCTACAGAAGACGAGGCACAGCGGTATGATGGAACGGAAAAGGAAATGCTGAAAAGCGACAAATCGAAGGAATTACTGCACTGGTCTGATTTCTACGGCTTAACACTGCCGCTTCTGAAGTCAGGTATACCAGTCAGACCAGTTCAATTAGATAATGTCCGACGCTTCCCTTCTTATCTGGAACCTTATCATACATTGATTTTAAGCTATGAATTTATGAAACCGGAATCACCAGATATTCACCTTGGCTTAAGTAAATGGGTACAGGATGGCGGCTGTTTAATTTATGTTGGCGATGGCAGTGATACATATCATCAAGCAAAGGATTGGTGGAATACAAATGAAAAAACATATGCCAATCCGGCAGCACATCTATTTGAAGTCTTAGGTATTGACCCACAAGCCAAGCAGGATATGTATCAAATAGGTGAAGGGATCGTTCATATACTGCCTAAGAGCCCTAAAGAATTTGCTCAAAGCGCGCAATTGGCCGAACAATTAAAAGAGACAGTGAAACGAACAAAGGCAGCAGGAAAGCAAGCTGATCAGTGGAAAGAAAAAAATTATCTGTCACTGCGGAGGGGACCTTATATAATCAGCGCCGTGATGGATGAATCGGTTTCTGAAGAACCTTTGCAGCTGGATGGTTTATACGTGAATTTATTGGAGGCTGGTTTGGCGATTCAAGAAAAGGTTCGCGTATTCCCTGGCGAGCAGTCATTTATCTATGATTTGAATGCTCAGCAAGAAAAGCATGCATTTGAAATCATTGCAGCCTCTTCCCGAATTGAAGCAAGCGAAAGGAAGTCATATGATTTCTCCTTTTTAGCCAAGGGACCGCTGAATGTACCAGGAGTATGCAGAATAAGGTGTCCCCAAAAGCCTAAGGAAATTTCTCTTGCAGGACAGCAAGCGAAGAACTTGGAATGGGATGCAAGAAGCCATACACTATTGCTTCATTATGACAATCATCCAGATGGTGTCAGGTGTCACATCAAGCTGTGAATACAAAGTGAACGTTAGTTGCATCAATCGGGCCGTTACTGGCTGTTGGATCTCCCACTTAGAAATGAGGTGTTCCCTTATTTCTTGAAGTGGGAGGCTTACAACCAGTTACACTGCGAGAAACTTAACTACAGAAAGTCGGAGGGTCAGGAATGCCATACGAAAAAATAAAGCCAGATAAATTACACAAGATGAAAGCCTTTATCGCAGACAAGATCTATGAACAGCTTATTCCTCTAAAAGTAGAAGCTTGGGTAACCAAAGAACCTGTTCTATTTGAAGAAAGAGAGCAAGGAACCTATCTTTCCTTGTCTGCTGGTGATAAATGGGGAGAGCTCTGGGACTGTGCCTGGTTCCATTTTACAGGAACCGTCCCGACAGCTGCAAAAGGGCAAAAAATCGTTTTGCTCATCGATATCAATGGTGAATTATGTTTAGTAGATCAAAAAGGCACGCCTTTGCAAGGCTTAACCAATGTGAATTCAGAGTTTGAATTAGCATTAGGGAAACCTGGAAAAAGAGTGGTTGAAATCACTGACCATGCCTTAGGGACAGAGGAAATTTCTCTATGGGCCGATGCCGGTTGTAATGACTTATTTGGCCATTACAGATCCGGCACGCTCAAAGAAGCAGTGATTGCCAGCTGTAATGAGGAAGTGCGATCACTGTACTATGATGTTGAAGTACTGCTGGAGTTGGCTGAACAATTGGAAGATGACTCTGTTAGAAAAGCGAGAATTCTGCAGGCGCTTTACGAGACTTCGCTGTTGCTGACAGATTGGTCTGATACAACAATAAGTAATGCCCGTGAGATACTGGCAGTACCTTTAAGCAAGCAAAACGGCGATGCTGAACTTACCATCAGCGCGATTGGTCACGCCCATATTGATTTGGCCTGGCTGTGGCCGATACGAGAAACGATTCGCAAAGGGGCAAGAACCTTTGCGACCGTGCTTCGCAATATGGAAAAATATCCAGACTATATGTTTGGTGCAAGTCAGCCCCAATTATATCAATGGATGAAAGACTACTATCCAACGCTATATGAACAAATTAAACAACGAATTGCTGAAGGCCGCTGGGAAGTTCAAGGCGCTATGTGGGTGGAACCGGATTCCAATATTCCGAATGGAGAATCTTTTATTCGACAAGTATTACATGGAAAAAAATTCTTTGCCGATGAATTTGGCAAAGAAGTCCGAACGTTGTGGGTGCCCGATATTTTCGGCTACTCCCCTGTCCTGCCGCAAATTTTGAAGCAGTCCAATGTGGACTATGTGATGACACAAAAATTGTCATGGAGTGAATATAACGATCATCCGCACCATACCTTTTTTTGGCAAGGTATTGATGGAAGCAAGGTGCTGACCCACCTGCCTCCTGAAGATACGTATAACAGCCCTGCTGCTCCAAGATCGATTAAGAAAATAGAGCGCGAATATTACGACAAGAATATCTCAGAGCATAGTTTAATGCTGTTTGGCATTGGAGATGGAGGCGGTGGCCCAGGTGAAGAGCATTTAGAACGGCTGCAACGCGAAAAAAATCTGCTGGGGCTGGCACCAGTTGTACAGGAAACATCGATCCAATTCTTCGACAAACTGGCGGAAGCTTCTAATAAGTATAAAACATGGGTTGGGGAGCTTTATTTGGAGAAGCATCAAGGAACCCTAACATCACAGGCACGAAACAAACGCTTTAACCGTTTCATTGAAATAGCCTTACGCGAATTAGAATTTGCAGCCGCCTTAACAATGATCAAGGGAGTAAAAGAGTATCCTGCCGCTGAGCTAGAGACCATCTGGAAGGAAGTGATGCTGTATCAATTTCACGATATCCTTCCCGGCTCCTCGATCGGCCGTGTCTATGATGAGTCATTGGAACGCTATCAAATCATTCTCGATCGATTAGAAGAAATGATCGCCGAACACTACCAAGCTCTAAGCGAGCATTTGGGACTGTCTGGGTTGACCCTGTTTAATTCCCTGCCATGGTCAAGACAGGAATGGGTAGAAGCTAGCGGAACATGGAAAAAAATAGTCGTACCGCCAATGGGATATCTCCCGCTACAGAAAACAGATCAGGCGCAATATATACAGGAAGTACAACCATTACGAGCGGCACCAGACCTGCTGGAAAATGATCTGCTTAAAGTTTCTTTTCATAAAGACGGCACCATTCGCTCAATATATGATAAGGAAAACCAGCGGGAAACCATTGCCCCTTATGCTTCCGCCAACCGATTGACCGTCTATCATGATCATGGCGATGCCTGGGATTTCCCAGCAGACTATCGATCAGCGGCCAAGATGTATCCCGTGCTTGATCATGTTCAAGCCAAGGTTGCTGGACCACATGCGACCGTTACCCAAGTCTATCAATTTGGCCATTCGACCATCGAACAATCGATTAATCTAACGTTATCAAGCAGACGGCTTGATTTTAAGACAAAGGTAGATTGGCAGGAAGCGAACAAAATGCTGAGAACTTCGTTTCCACTCCATGTCAAAAGTGAGCATGTACATTGTGATATCCAATTTGGTTATATCAAACGCACCACCCATCGTAACACATCATGGGATGCTGCCAAGGATGAAATTAGCGCCCATCATTGGATCGATTTATCGGAACCGAACTATGGTGTGGCTTTGTTAAATGATTGTAAGTACGGTCATCGCGCAGAAGGAAATGAGCTGGATATTAATCTATTGCGAAGTTCAGCCAGCCCTGATCCTGAGGCTGACCGGGCTGAGCATGAGTTTACTTACAGTTTCTATCCGCATAAAGGAGATTTTATCGCTGGGAACGTCTATAAGGAAGGATACGAGTTAAACATACCAATTCGTTCCGTCAAACAGACGGTGACGAACAAGGACAATTGTGGACAGAATACCTCTGCCTCTTTTGTCCAGCTTATTGGAGATCGTGTTATGTTAGGCTCCTTGAAAAAGGCAGAAATGGATGATGATATCATTATCCGATTATATGAAACATCTGGCAGTCATTCACAGGCAAAGCTAATCCTTCATTTTGATGTTCAGGAAATCGTGGAAACAAATTTGTTAGAGCAGAAAAAACAAGTCATTGATCTGGATAACCCCATCCCTTTTGATCCATTTGAGATTAAAACCTTTAAACTAAAATGGAAAGCATAGTTATTACAAATATCGCAGTCCCCTTTTTGTCGGAAAAAATGAGGAAGATAATAGAGCACAGTAAAGCCTTGCGGAGGCTTTACTGTTTTATTTTACGCCAGTACTAGCTTTTCTTCGCTACAAATAAAATATTCCGGATGCTCCAGCAGGCAGTTTATTAACCATTTGCCTAAACCCTTTCCCCGATAATCCTCTTCGATCACGACATCTAGTATCTAAGAGAAGACTGCTTTGTCTGTCACAACTCTGGCAAAACCAATTTGTTGTTCACTCATACAGTCCAAAGGCTAGAGAATGATCAATACTCTTCTCTATTTCCGCTTTTGTCCTGTCAGCTGCCTAATAAGTAGCTGACAATAACTGTACAACTGTTGGAATATGAAGCCTCTCTCTACTGTCACTTACAATATACACTTCTTTGTACCATTCCATCGCATTCCTCTTCCCCCTCTGAATTTCCAGTTATTTAATTAATATCTTACCTTTGCTTTAGAAAGGATTCAACTCTGTTTATGACCGCGGAACAGTTAGTATCGTACCAAAATAAAAGAGCCCCTTAACGGAACTCTTTGCAAAATATATCGAATTTTATTTTTTCACGTGGAACATTGTCGTTACAAAAATGGGTTAAATAGAGACATGGATGGTTTTTTTAAAAGATTCAGAAGAGAATACACATGCTTGATAAGCAAAATAACTATTTAAAGGAATAAACCTTTTGAAACCTATTTAGCTTCTTGTAATACAATCTATGCAAGCAAATTACCTGCTAAAAAACGTTACTCAACCTGCTGCGGCTTCCCATTGCCGTTTTGCAGCTTATAAAATGTGGGCAGTGCAATCATTAACCATAAATAACTAATCGCACTGCCCAAGAAAAATAACATCACAATCGGCATCTTGGCCATAAGGAAAAACACACCATACCCGATAATAACCATTAATGTGGCACGAAAAGGAGCCGCAAATGCCATTAACACAGCCATTTTAATATACTGAAACCATTGCAAATCAAAGTGAACATACACAGGAAAAAAATAAACTGCCACTAATAAAAACAAGAAGGCAATCAAATATAGGATTAATTGTACGATCTGCATCATCATGGTTGGCGCAAAATCAAATACAAATACGTCAATATACATAATATAGCCAATCACAGCCATCAGACAGCCTGCACCATTAGCCTTTACAAAGTCACGCCGATAATAATCCCAAAAGGTGGAGAACACAGAAGCGGACAAGTTACCCATCCCCCACTTTCTAATCACGGCAAACATTGCTGCTGTCGCAGGAAAGAAGCCAAATACCAGTAAACCGGCAAGTGTAAAACCAATCCATAATAGATTTAAATAAGCCAACCGTGAAAACCATTCGGCGAAACGGACAAGTCCATTTTTCCATCCCTGTGTTTTCTTCATACTCTGACTCCCTTTTATCATGCTAGATTTATCATTTTTACCCATCATGCAGGATAAGATGTGTTACTCCCGCACTCTTTATCCCGGTACACCAGCTATCCACGAGCCCTTGCTATATACTAATCTCTATCAATAACGGAGATGGTGTGGAAGGACAATCTATCACACAGATGGAAGGATCTGATCCCAACTGGGTGACTGCCGCTTTTTCTCCATTAACCAAGACATTGACAGGCTTCGACTCTGTGGCAAAGGCAAATCGCCCGCCTTCACGCAATTGCACCACCAATCTATCTTCTGATCTGTATAATATCTGATAGCTGTCTGTCGGAATATATTTTTCTATTAAACCGATTGGAATGATGGACTGTTTTGGTATAAAGATATATAATCCATATTCTTCATGGTTTAATGAAATCGGTTTGGTCTCCTCTATTTTCATTATCTCACTAGTTTGGTTGAAATAATCATACACCATATATTCTGAGGCAGTCATTCCTTCGATGTCGCTAGGACTAATCGTTCCCGTAACCATTTCATTCGAATGATGTATATGAAAAACAGCTAACACACCAGCCCCATTATTTTTGTTCCAAACTTTCATCGGTACGAGTGTATTGACAGGATCGACCATTAATGTGTCAGCTGTTGGTTTTCCAGGCTGGTCACAACGAATAATCCGGCCATCCTTATAAATAAGCGGGCGCAACAAATCTGCATCTGTTTGGCCAACTCGGTCACTGGTATAAATGGGACCGCCGCTAATTGCCCTCAATAATGCATGTCGCTTGGCATCGCGGTGGATCGTCCAGAACATATCCCAATCCCCGTAATACAGTTCTCCATGATAAAAAGAGTTATATACATTCTGCAAAGCATGTTCCGCAAAGCCATATTCCTGCACATCTGGTACAAAGTCATCACTGCTCCTTGATACAGCGGAAATAGGGCGATTATACACATTCTCCTGCGCCATGCCCATACAGTTAATGATGCAATGATCAAAGTGGATACCCACTGAGGCCTCTATTGCCTTATGTGTTTCCACCGAAGCTTCTCCTATGGCCATATGTTCTCTTAAGAAGTTATTGATCCCACTTTGTCCATCCACTTTAACAAAATCGATACCTTGCTGTTCTAAAAAATGATGCCATGTCTCCCAAAAACCATAGCCTTTTGCTTTATCCGGATAAGGAACTAACCGGCCGCTATTGGTTTTCAAAAGATGCGAGGCCATTTCCAAAGCTAGCGGACTTCCAGGATCAACCCCACCCCAATAACCTGCTAGGGTATGCCAGACACCGATAGAATCAATATCATAAGTTTCCTTCAATTCCTTTGTAAGTGACTTAAATCCATTTGGAAATTTGGCTGGATCAGGTTCAAATGAACGTAACCTTTGATCATTAACTTGTGACCAGCCATCATCAATCATCAGCCATTTTACCGGTATGTCTTTATCTTTCAGCTCCATCACTTTATTGCGTATACCATCTTCGTTCACTTCTTGATAAAAAGCATCCCAGCTGCACCAGCCTAAATAATCTAAGCGTTCAGGATAGCGTTTGTCAGCGATAGCTTTACCATTTCCCGTTAATTCGAGTACTCGTTTAGTAATATTTCGGGACAACGCAAATGGATTATCTCCTTTGGCTAAGACGAACGCTAATGACTTAGCCTGTGTTCTCCCGCCATCATAGGAAGAAAGCTCCATCTGAAAGCCTGTCGCCGCACCCGTCAGCTCTGTTTTAAATGTGGAGTCTGCGACCGGCAATAGTTGATAAAACTCATGCCCGCATTCCCATAATAAAGATTGTGTTCTGTCCGGTAATGCTGCTAAATCATGACCAAAATAAGGACGAGTCCACCAGTCTTTATGACGATAGTGTGCTACTAGATTGGTCATATCCACTAACTGATCGACCTTAATAATGATGCTCTTTTCTGAAGTCAAATAATCATGATAGCCTTGAGGTCTATCATTATGAACCACTGCCTCCACATAGGCATGAACATAAGAGGCATAACAATGGACAACAAACGTGAAATCAATCTTCTCCTCTTGCTTGTAGACATACTTCATCTGCTGATACTCTCCAAACCGATCTTGTTTGTATTCTGTGGATACCTCAGCCAAATCTAAGTTTATGGTGCCTAATGCATCAACTTGAACTTGGAAATGAATCTGATCCAAGATACTTTTTTGATTATTCAAGAGTTCCAGCCGCTCGCCCTTCTCTGCAATACTAAACATCATTTTCCTCCTTCTCTAAAGAAATCGGGTCCAGTTCTAATTGATATAATTCAATCAGATTGTTTCTAAGCACATGATTGGCAAATTCACAAGCTTCCTTGACTGTCATATCGCCCAGTTCCACTTTAGCTGTCAACGCCTCGGTAAGAATTCTCCGAGCCAGCTTTGCATGTGCATAAGTACCCTCCACTTGGCTATAATCTCCACCAAAGCCTAATATTTTTGATTGTGGCACCATTTCAATCATCTGCATCAGCATTTGCTTAGTAGCTGTTGGTGACAGAATGTAACACCAAGTTAAATCGGCATAGGCATTCGGAAAATTTTTCACAATCGATAAGTACTCATTATAATAAGGATAGCCGCCATGCAGAAGAACAAATTTCGCTTGGCTGTACTCTAATAAAAGCGGAATCAAATCAGTAACTTGCGAATGAGTCAGGATGTTGCCATTTCCAGATACGCTTGGTTCTTGATGTCCTGTGTGGATTTGAATCGGTAACTCATGCTTGATCGATGCTTGTATGACTCGATGAATCATATAGTCCTGTAAAGGCTTGGCCTCTTCCTGTGGAATCCACTCCCCTAAATGATTTGCTTTTATTTTATTAAATGCTTGTGCAGCTGCTTCTTTTGTTGGTTTTTCCACAGCAAGGGTCCGCCAATATGCTGCCCCAATTTTGGTTGCAACCATCCCTTCATTAACATATCGTTCGATTAATGTATCCATAGCTGATACAAGGTCATCCAATTCATAAATAGTCATATCAGCTTCTTTTTCTAGATTAATTATTTCTTGTAATGTTCGCAGCTTAAACACATGATCCGTCCACATAACCGGTCTAAACAGCTCAAAGTCAACCTTTGTAGTAAAAATCAAGGTAAAGGCTAAATCGATCCCTGCCTTTTCCTTTAAAATCTTATGATAGAGTAACGGATCTTGAGAGGCCTGTTTCACCTGTTCGTTCAGATGGCAGATTCCGTCTACTGTCCAGTCTTTCATTCCATATATATCTTCTACCGCCCAGCGCAGCATTTGTGCATAGGTTGTATTTTTGGTTTTTACCCAGTACTTCAGAAATACTGCCGCCTTCTCTCGATCGGACATTTGATTTTTCTTCTTATCAAAGAAAGCCGAATCGATTCCAGCAGTAATCAAATCAGATTGCAAATAATGTAATAGATCGAAGAAATCACTATTCATTTTTTGGCGGTCCTTTTGAGGGATGAGGTGTTCATGACCATCAATCAACTTGATGTTATTTATATGTTGGGCAATAATACTCATAGTCCATCTCCTTTAGCAGATCGGCGACTGCTTGCATGAGCAGTCGCCATTGGCAATAATGAAGCTCAGCTACTCTACGTCAACATTTGGATATCCATTCTTGACGGAATCCTTAAACTTGCTGAGTACGGTATCATAATCTTGGCCATTATCTACAGCTTCTGCTGCAGCATCGTACCATAACGCACTTATTTCCTCGTTATTTTCGGTCGCTTTTACGGCTGGAATCTCCATGACTTGTTCTTTATACGTATCTAGTATTTTTTGGTCTCCAAAGAATTCATGTGTAAATGAATCTCCGTTCTCATCATAGATGGTTGTAAGTGCAGGCATATTCCCTGTCTCTTCCAGGTTGTACTGCTGCCATTCTTCACTTGCAATAAATTTAATAAACTCATAGGCTAAATCTTTGTTTTCAGAACCTTCGTACACAGCTCGATACGTACCGCCATCATAGTAGCCGCTTGGTGTCTGTGCCAAGCCATATTTACCGTTTGCTTGTCCATCATCATTACCGACCATGAAACCTGCCCATGCTGGGTTGGCGAACATGATAACACCGCCTTCATTTAGTGCGTCTCCCCATCCAGCTGAGAAATAGCCAAGTTTCGCATCGACACCTTCCTCTCTAATCTGTTTCATGTTATTAAAGACGGTCTCCCATTCTGGATCAATAACTAGTGTATCGTCTTGTACCCATAGCTCTTGGTTTGCTTTTTCCGTATTAAATACATCACCAAAATGAGAAATTAACTGTACATCGCCATTGCTATCTGCTGCTACCTGCTTGCCTAACTCAATAATGTCATCCCACGTACTAACCATTGCAGAAACCTCGTCAGGGTCGGATGTTCCTAAGTATTCCTCTGCCAAATCACGATGGTACCAGAATGCACCTGGAGACGAGTGATCAGATATGGCACGAACGGAACCATCCTCTCCAACCCCCAGCTCTTTGACATATGGTACATAGTCTTCCACCAATTCATCTGCACCCATCGCCGATAAATCAGCTACAAAATCTTGATTAATAAATTTGCCCATATATCCTCGCTCGAGATCAAAAATGTCTGGGATATCTGTGCGAGAATTAATCGCATTCATTAATTTCGTTTGATATTGATCACCAGGAAACACACTCACATTAACAGAAACGTTTGGATATTTTTCTTCAAATTGCGCACCCATCTTCTCTACATCACCAAAGAATGTCCAAATTTCCAATTCTCCTTCAAAATCTTCCGGCGCTTTTGCTTCTCCATTTTGGCCTCCCGAGTTATCATTACTTCCTTCTGTATTTTCCGAATCGTTACCACTGCAAGCCGCCAGAACACCTAGGAGTAAAGCCAGAGCTAATAATATACTAAGTTTTTTCATCATTTATTCCCCTTCTTATTTAGAATTCCATGCACTTTATCACTAGCAAACACCGCCTTTGCCTACTGTTCTCACCACCTCCTCGAATATTCCAGCTATTTATTATTCTTTGACAGCACCAGCCATTACATTTCCAATAATCTGTTTAGAAAAGATCGCAAATACAATCATGATCGGAATGATGGAAATCACAATGCCAACATATTGTGCACCATAGTCTACATTGAATTGACTTCTTACACTGGCGATCAGTACTGGCAGTGTCTGAAGCTCTGTATCAAATATTAGAATCATCGGCTGCAAAAACTCATTCCATTTTCCGATAAATTGAAAGATTCCCATGGTTGCTAAGGATGGTGCCATTAACGGTAAACCGATTTTGTGAAATATCGCCAGTTCTCTTGCTCCATCTATTCTGCCTGATTCCAGCATAGCTTGAGGAACCGTGTTATCTGCTACCTGTTTAAAGAAAAACAGAGCAAAGGCATTGCTGATAGATGGTAAAATCAGCGGCCAATACGTATTCAACATCCCCATTTCATTTACTAACCGGAAGAAGCCGATAATCCCTAACTGCCCAGGAACCATCATCGTTGCTAACACGGCTGCGAATAGGAGGCTGTTCCCTTTAAATTGATATTTAGAAAAACCATAACCACTTAGTGCGGAAAAATATAAGCCTAGAATAGTGGAGATAATGGTTATAAATAAACTGTTAAGAAACCCTCTCCAAATCGGAACCACATCAACCAGCCGATTGTAATTATCAAAAAAGTGATCCCCTGGCACTAACAGCAGCTTCCTCGCAATCTCTGAGTTGGCATGAGAGGAGGTAATGATCATACTGTAAAACGGCATTAAACAAATACCAGCTGCAATAATAAGCAATATCCATATGATAGTTCTTACGATTAATGTGTTGCGCTTCTTCTTTTTTATATCTGCCTCTGTCAGACTAGAAGATGATTTGAATCCCTCCGCATTTCGCACTTGATTACGCCTCCTTTTTCTTTCTTACACCTGGAATTAAAAAGGTGATGACCGTAGCAATCGCAATAACCACGAAGGCTCCATAAGCAATCGTCGCGCCATATCCATAGTCATATCTAATAAATGCTGCTTCATACAAATTCATAATCATGGTAAGCGTTGAATCATTCGGTCCTTTACCAATCATTAATGGTGCATCAAAGATTTGCAGCCCACCGATAACTGATGTAATAAGGGTAAAGATTAATACAGGCCTCATTAATGGGAGCGTAATTCTGATGGCCGTTTGGAATTTAGAAGCACCATCGATTTCAGCCGCTTCATATAAATCATGCGGAATAGCTTGTAATCCAGCTAAAAATACCAGCATATTAAAGCCAAAATTCTGGAACATCATTACTCCAGCTACAATAATTCGTGACAACCATACATCATTTAGCCAATAAATAGGTTCACTGATGGCTCCAACTGCTTCCAGTAGTTTATTGATACTCCCTGTCTGCCAATCAAACATTAAGGCAAACATCACCCCTAAGGTGATCGGCGTAATAATATTGGGAAAATAGAAAATGGCATGAAATAAATGTCTGCCCCTAATAAACTTCTCATGCAGCACAAGCGCTAAAGTTAACGCAATCGTCAGCTGAGGTATAATGGAAAAAATCCATATAATTAATGTGTTTCCAATCGATTTAAAAAACAAAGCATCCCCTAATAGTCTTTCATAGTTAGCAAAACCAACAAACGAAGGCTGGTTAAACCCGCTCCAATCCGTAAAACTCAAATAAAAAGAATAGAGGATGGGACCTAGACCAAACACAAAAAAACTAATAAAAAACGGGGCAATAAAGTAATAGCCATGTGGGTTCTTGTTTATTTTATTTTTAAACATGAACACTTTACCTCCTTTGTATCATAAGTTCCTGCATGATTGACGAACGACAAGTTTTGGATCTATCAATATCCTCTGCTCTTGAATGTCCTGCTCACCTTTTAACTTAGCTATTAAACCAGTTGCTGCCTTCTCCCCCATCGGATGAAGCGGCTGCTTTACAGTTGTCAAAGGAGGGTATACCCATTTGGATACCTCAGTATCATCAAAGCCGACAATAGATAAATCCCGCGGAACGTGAAAACCAAGCTCACTAGCATAAAGCAGGGCACCAATGGCCATTTCATCATTAGATGAAACAACAGCTGTAATATCTTTAAATGCCAATAATTCACTCATGGCTTTATGACCGCCAGCTTTCGTCCAATCCGAATCGATAATCCATGACTCCTTATAAGATAAGCCCAATTCTTTTAACGTATTCTCATATCCTTTTTTACGCCAATAACTCGCTGAGAAATGTTCCGGACCATTAATATAGGCTATATTCCTATGGCCAATTCTATATAAATAGTGAACTAGCTCGCTTATTCCTAATTCATTGTTCACATCAACAGAGAAGACCCCGCTGTCGTAATCTGCATCTCCTATCAATACAATAGGGATAGCTAACTTCTTTACTTCATCCAACATTTCTTGGGAACGTTTTAAAAAACTAACAAGAATTAATCCATCTACTTCCCCTTCGTTAGCCAAATCCATAAACCCAAATTCCCCTTGGTAATTGGATGTTCTGCTGTAATAAGCACATCGGTATCCATAGCTGTTTAAAACGCTTTCTATTCCTCGTAATATATCAGCATAGAAAATGTTTGCTATATCATCAACTACAATTCCAATGACTTGTGTGTTGTTTTTGACAAGTCTTCTTGCATTGGCATTCGGATGATAGTTTAACTCTCTAATCGCTCGGTCTAATGCTTCTTTTGTTTCTTTTTTTACCTTGTATCCATTCAGATAGCGGGAAACTGTGCTTTTGGAAGTATTCGCTAATTTGGCAACATCGATTATCGTTGATTTATCCATTCCATATCAATCCTTTCCAGACAATTGGTAACCGCTTACTTACAAATCAATACTTAGAACGGTTCAATGGTTTATATTTATACTGTATTTATCCTTTATTACAGGAAAAGACTGATCTAAAATGGGAACGTTCCCATTTTGGAGATCTATAATTTTATTCTAAATCATCAAACAACATAATGCAACATGTTTTTGTGCGAATCCGTCAAAAAAATATATATGTTGACGGATTTTACACACAAAACCACATTTTGGCTGTTTGTTTTTCTCACGCAAGATGAAAAGAGTAGTAATGTCCGTAATCTACGTTATCTTTCACCTGAACTGCACAGCTATAAAGCAAAAAGTCAGAAAACAGAACGAAAAGCACAAGGCGCCCGTTTAAAACGGATAGATTGAGTGGCACAACAGAGATAAAGGGCACACGGCAAGGTACGAACCGACGTTGACTTATCGCAGGACATAGTGCGAAATCTCTACAGTTTGACGTTTAAAACCGGACAAGGCTCTCCTTGTATAAGAATAAGAATGCATGGATGCCTCATTATATGCTTATCTTTCAACACAAAGGGGGAGTATCCCCCTTTGCTGCTATTCTTCCCATTCCAATAGATTCGTTTCTACGACTGGTTTGGCGGTATCTTTAGGAATACGGAATGTTTTAATTTCACAAGGCCCAAAATCTGCCTCAATCGTTCGATTCCATTTAGGCAGTTCAATCACAGCTTTCGTTGCCACTCGATTGGTTTCATATAGGCGCAGGATAATATCATCATTTTCTTCTGCCTGCTTCATCGCACCTACCAGCACATTGTCTTGATTCACAGAGATATACGAATCTTTCTGCGGCAGACTTCCTTCGTGATAGGTTTCGATCAATGCCACTGGCCTCTGATTCACCTCTGCAGCATGTTGCACCGTTCTTGCCTCTTCCCAGCTATCTTCATGTGGCAGCATGGTATAGCGGAAATGCTGGATACCCTGATCAATAAAGGAATAGTGCCCATCTGGATCTGGCACCAGTGGATCATGGTGTGCATAAATAGCACTGCGTAATACAGTAAGGCTGATTTCATTACCTTCCACACTATAACTGTACTTCGCATTATTCGCTATACTTAAACCATAGCGTTCACCAGTTTCTTTTACCGTACCAGACACATCGATCCAGCTTTGGCCAGCTTGTTCTTCCCCGTTGGCTTCACGAATCGTATGACCATAAGGTATTTCATATGTTGCCTTGCGGTGGTGCAGGTTTACTGGATATTTGAGTTTCAGCACCTTGAATTCTTCTCTCCAGTCTACTTTCACATCCACATCAATATAGCCCAAATCTTGATACATCGTAAATTCTTGTACTATTTTCGAATGATGATATTCACTGATTACTCTGATGACAGACTTCACCGGCCCATGCTCCACACGTTTAATGCTTGTCAGTTTAAATTCGCCTGCTACATCTTCATAACGAACAACATCATGTGACCATGTATCGCTGTGATCATGGATAACTACAGGTCTTGCTGCTTCCCCAGCTAATAATTCATATTGTTTTTCTTTATCATACAGACTGCTGATAAAGCCTGTCTCCGGATTAAATTCCAGACGGTGACGACTGTTTTCTAATACATAATCATTTGCCTTAATTGGCGGGAATACCTCGCGTTTTTCATTAGATACGACCTTGTACACGCGATAACCCATCGCAGGTACTTCTGCCGTAAAGCTTAATCGATTACGCCCATTTGCTGTTGCATGAGATTGAACGATTTGAACCGGAACTTGTTTTCCTTGTTCATCTGTTAAAATATGATCGTCTTTCCATGCTTTAAACTCTAATTCCACATTTGATTGGACAGCCCAAGAATGTGGGTTAAACACAACAATAGGAAGCATGTTCTCATCTTGCTCGATATCAATATTCCAAGCTAGTGACTGGACCGCATAGTTCAGATTCCGCTCCGCAATCGTCATAGCCTCTCCATGCATATTGCGTGCATCTTCATATGCCTCTTCAATACTAGTTCCAGCTAAGATATCATGGAATTGGTTAAACATCACATTTTTCCAAGCCTGTATAAAATCAGTTGGATAGGACTGGCCTGTTGTCATATCTGCTATCACGGACAGCTTTTCTGCCTTTGCTAACATATTCTCTGCTTCTCTGTTCCATTTCTTGATACCCGAATGTACAGAGTAACAGCCCTTTGCGTGGTTTTGCAGGTCATGGTGTACCGTTGGCAATGTTATATCCTGCTTCTTCACCTCTTCAAAAAATTGATTAGGAGAACTAAAGATTAGATTTGGCATATCTTCCTTTTCATTAAGCCGTTTAATGCTTTCAATATTTTCCTTGGTTGGTCCGCCACCATGATTACCTACACCATAGAAACTCATCAACTGATTAACCGGATCTTTTAATTCCTTTGAACATCTATAAATATGGTTATCTAAATCTTGTCCCCATGTCGTATATTCAAATGGAATTTGGAAAGTCATCACACGGGAGCCATCATCTGATTCCCACCAGAATAAACGGCCTGGCAGTCCTTTCTCATGCGGTCCCGGCCGCATGAACACATAGTGATCCATACCGCTTTTTTGTAATATTTGCGGCAGCATTCCATTATGCCCGAAACTATCTACGTTATAGCCGACAGTAGCTGTTATACCGAACTTTTCTTTGAAATAATGCTGGCCATACAGTCCTTGTCTGACAAACGATTCCCCGCTTGGGATATTACAGTCCGGCTGCAGCCACCAGCCTCCGCAAATAATCCAACGGCCTTCTGCAATCTTTTCCTTAATTTCTGCAAATAGCTGTGGATCATTGTTCTCCACCCATTCGTACATTACGGCGGAACTTGATGTAAATACAAAATCATCATATTCATTCAAACGATCTACTGCCGAGCGAAATGTTGCTTTTGCTTCTTGAAATCCTTCCTGCCATTGCCATAACCAAACTAGATCCAAATGACCATTCCCAATCATGTGTAATGTCTTGTCTTTCATGTTTATTTCATCCTCCTTGTATATGATCTTTCTGCTATACATGTTTTATTTATTTGCTATTTTTACAAAACCTATCTATCTAACTTTAAGGTAACAGGTTTAACCGGCAGATTATCTCCCAGTTCTTCAAGATAAGCCGTCCATTCTTCTTTATCCTTTTGGAAATCCTTTCCTGTTATCTGTTTTAATTCTGTATGGGCATGCTCTGCTAATAATGCACGGGCATCTTGCAGGTAATCTATCAGCACCTGATAGCCCTTTTTATGCCCACACCTTGCCAGTGCACGCACAATACTTAATTCAAGCATAGCTTGTCTCTCTTTAAAATAATCAGGTTCTACACCAATCCCTGTTCGCAGCTGGTTGCTTACCATATCATAGCTGTGCAATTTTTCCAAGATGGTTATGCAGGCTGAATCTGCTAACCGCTCCATCCCATAACAAATGGCATCTATATAATAAAAAGTGCCGATAAACATATCTTTTAACCCCTCCACAGAAGGATCCAGTTTATCTGCTATTTGCTGCCAGACAGGTATACTGCGTTTATCTTGCGTCATTCCCAGTGAATACAGTAAATAGCATACATCTGGCATAGCTCCGTGATCCGGCGGCAGCTGGGTATAAGCAATATCACTATCCCTTACTGGTAACTGATTACCGCTTTGAGTGAGCTCTTGTTCAATGGCCTCCAGCAAAACCGGAACACCATAAGAAGATTCATACATCGCTAATGCTTGTGCTAAAATCACTTGCCTTCTCGTTTCATGATTGGCTGTTGCCTGATCGAATGCCTTTTCCAAATAAGGTATAATTCTTGGACCTGCCATACAAACCTCTACGATCGCAATACGTTCTGTGTAGACATCGTTCATATCCATATCTGCGTACGTATATAATGGCTTATCACCTGTCAGGGAATCTACTAGTGATGCCAGTTCTTCTTCTTGATATTCTTTATTCTCTATCTTACGATCCAATATTTCTGCTGGCAGCATGCCTTCTGTGATGATACGTTGCTGCAATTCCTTGACATTAATCTCACTTGGTAATTGTTTATGTCGAACAGCTTGCGCCGCAGCAAGGGCAACAATGCCGCCTAAGTTTTCTAAATCTGATTGCATCCGGATAGCGGCAAATCCATCATGGGTAGCAGATATCGCCTTGCCGGCAATGAATAGCCCCTCTATTCCTTTAGGCAGCACCATACGATAAGGAATTTCAATTTCTAAGTTTGGCGGGATCAGCCCTATATGCATCCAATCAGCGCCACTTTTCCCCTTCATATCATGATTACTAAAGTGAATATTAATGACATCATCCCACTGGCGGTAACGCAGCTGATCCGTTAACGTCATCACCACATCACCTAAGATATGGCGCGTTTCTCTTGAGGCAACATAAATCCCATGATCATGCAAATCCCGATTGCGCTTGCGCCGCCTCCCATCTAGAATGGCACGTGTGTAGTCTAAAATATTAGAAATGTGTACAGCACTTGTGAAATTATTTTGAGAACGGCCAGGTTTGGCAAATTGAGCCAGTGAATACCACATCACCACATGATCCCGTTCTGATCCATAAAGGTATTCAGCCCCTGCGAAGGCGGCCACATCTCCATCACCAGTAGCATCAATGACCGTTTCAGCTGTTACGGCAAAAATCCCCCACTTGGAAGCAGCTATTACACCCTTTACTTGATTACCATCCATAATCGTTCCAATCGTAGTGGTATAAAAATAGGTGTGAACCCCAGCTTGTTCTGCTTCATTCAGCAGGGCATACATCTTAGCTTCGATATTCCATTTAGGGCTTTTATGATGTAAACGACGCTCTATCTCATTCACTTTTTGAGTCAGATATTGGTTAAAACCAATCCGCCGGCCAAACCAATAACTGTCTACCGCACCTAATGTTGCGGTCCCGCCAAGTCCTGGATTCATTTCCAGTAATACCGTATCCATGCCTTCTTTGGCAGAAATAATTGCCGCAGCAGCACCACTTGTACCGCCGCCAACCACCAATACATCTGTCTGATATAACACAGGGATCGCTTGACTCGGAACAGATAACATATCATATTTTTTGCCTTGTTGAGGTACTGCCTGTTCAGCTATTGTCCAGTTATGAACTGCTGTCGTTTGCTCATTATCTTGAAGCGAAGACTGCACAGGAACAGAAGCTTTCAGCAGGCTGTCCCATTGTTCTACTATACATTTCGTTATTTCTTCCCCTAATTGGCAGGCAAAGACTGGATCAAACAGCCATTGACTGACCTGCGGGGTGCGTGCCGCTTGATTTAAACACCAAATACGCTTATCAGAAGTGGCAAAGTATGCGAATGCCAATTGCTGACCACCTATATCAAGCACATCATGACAGACAACTTCTGTGTCCCCGCTTAAACGCGGATAATCGGCAGCTAACAGTTCATAAGATGAAGCGGCTAAATAGGCATTACTAAAGGCAGGATGTGCCTGTAACAAATATTCTGCCAAGTGGATCATCACATGTCTGGAGGCAATTTCATCATGCATCTTCTGGTCGAGTCTTTGATCTTTTTCCTTACCCTCTATGGTCAGCCTAAACTCTAACAACAGATGGCCATTCTCTTGAAAACCTTGATGGATATAGATACAATCATTATCTACCCCGATTTCCTTCGGTACTTGTATGACGCCGTCAGTCACTCCTTTTGTCCGATACATCTCGATCGTTTTCCAATAGCTCCGTTTTGCCTGTGTCGGCATTTCTAATTGTTCACCAGCTAATTGTAAAACCGAAGCAGATTCGGTTGCATCAACTACCAGTTTTGCCCTGATAATCTGTCTGCCTGATTTATTGCCGATAATCAGCAGCTTATCCCCGCTCTCTTCTGTATACACTCCTGTTAGATAACTGGCATAAAGAAGATCGATATTATATTCCAGTAGTATATCTTCGAGATGCGTTTTTACTTGATCCATGTAGAGCGCTATTTCTTCTCCTTTTTGTTTACCGCGGCTGATTATTTCTTTTAAAGTGTAAGGTACAGGTGAAGGAACTGCTGACTGCTTTAACCATGGCCGAAGTGTTGCCGAAACCTCTCCGCCTAAATATGTTCTTGACTCAATTAGAGCAACTGTCTTGCCACATCTGGCGTATTCTCTAGCAGCAGCAATTCCAGCAAAGGAGCCGCCTGCAACAACAACATCGACATCAAATAAAATTGGCAATTCCTTTTTTCCGATTGTAACTGTATTTGGCTGATATTCATTTGGTATATTACCCATATTCATCAACATACATCCTTTTTTGGGAACGTTCCCATTATTTTCTATTCTATAATTTCTAATGTATGATAAGTTAATTGTCAATTCGCCGCTCTTTTATAATTTCAATCTCTTATTGCAACATTTTTCATTAACAGTCCATTTCCAAGGTAATGAGGTAGTTTAACATCGTTATCAGCACTGGATAACCAACTGGATGTAAAATTAGGAATTGGCTTGTTCCAATGCCAGTAAAGCAATAGAGAAGCTTGCCAGGTCGCCAATTTTTTCACCTAACCCAGCGGGCTGCACTTCACAAACAGAAAAGGATAAATCAATGGCCTCTTTCTTTAATTCTGCCAATACTAGTGGTTCTAAGATATCTTGCTGTCTGCCATATATACTGCCGATGACAATTTTTTCGGGGTTTAATATATCAATAAGCAATGCCAATCCTCTTCCCAGCTGGAAACCTACTATCCGGAACACCTCTAGTGCTAATTCGTCACCAGCTTGGGCGGCCTCGCCTACTTTTTTGGCAGTTATATCATTCAGTTGATCAAGCGTTGAACAAAATAATGGCGATTGTCCAGCTTCCAAAGCTTGTTTAGCTAAATCTGCTGCCAGCCTTGCTATCCCGCCGCCACTGCAAAAACCTTCGAATGAACCGGCTTTGCCGAATCCGACAGGTCCATTTTCTGCTAAGCGCATGTGACCCACTTCCCCAGCTAAATCATTCGTTCCAGAATAGAGACGCCCATCCAGAATTAACCCAGCACCCATTCCGGTACCGAAAGTTAAGAAAATCATATTGTTCGTGCCTTTTCCTGCTCCCCACCTCCACTCTGCCATCGCTCCAGCATTGGCATCGTTTTGTAATGCGACAGGGATTTGGTAACGATCTTCCAGCATTTTGACTATCTCAATATTTTCCCAGCCAGGTAAATTAGGCGGAGAAATAATGACGCCTTCCCGGCTGTTCAATGGTCCGCCACAGCTAACACCAATAGCTGTCAGCTTGGATATTTGGTGTTTTTCAACTAAGTTGTCCAAAGTACTGGTCATTTTATCTATAGAGGTCTCAGGCGTAGCCGGTGTTGGGAATGACACTCTTTCGATAATATCTATTTCGCCATTCACCAATTCCCCCACTAAAACGGCACATTTGGTGCCCCCAATATCTAACCCTGCTAAGATTGTCATGATAGAAAAAACTCCCTTTCCAACATCATACAAAGTGTATGATAAATAGGTAAATGTCTTTCTTGGATATCTAATGTTTCATCCCACGGAACACAAATAACCGTATCACAAGCTGCTTTCATTTTCCCGCCGGTTCTTCCTGTAAATCCAATGGTTTGCATTCCCTTTGCTTTAGCTACCTTCAATGCCTTCAGTACGTTATCGGAATTCCCAGAGGTGCTTAAGCCGATTAATACATCACCTTCCTTACCATAACCGTAAACTTGCTGGGCAAACACCATATCAGCAGCCACATCATTAACAAAGGCTGTCATTAATGCGGAATGACTAACAAGCGAAATAGCGGGCAATGCCTGTTGTAAATGTTGTGCCATGTAAGCTCCATCTGAAGGATCCGTATCGATTAATTTCTGCTTAAATACCTCATCAACCGGTCGTTTAAGCGTAAACCCTTTCATTAACTCCCCGACAATATGCTCACAGTCTGCTGCACTGCCACCATTCCCACATAACAGAAGTTGACCGCCTTGACGATAACTTGCTGCCAGTATATCAAATGCCCGCTCTATATCTGATGCGCAGACAGACAGTTCGGGGTATTTGTTTATAAGCTTGTTTAATTGTTCATCCATTTCTTCACCTTCTTTCTCATTTTTACAGACAGTTAGCTTCGTGCTAAAGCGAAACACCATCAGTGAGAGTTTTTCTTATCCCACTGATAGCCAGCAAGACTTATCGGGGTGTTGGTGTCCGTTATCCCTCGTTTAGACTCTTTGAAATCCAACAAAGTCCTTAAGTGGAGAGGCTTACAAACAGTTTCACCGGGATAAATGATCAAACGCCTTTTCAATAAATGCTTCATCTCCAAAGCTTCCTGACTTTAACACTAATAAATAAGGCGGACTCGTATGTGATAAACAGGAGGGTAAACCAGGCTGAATCTCCTTCCAAACCCTCATTCCGCCAATACCTAAAACCTTGCATACCGTTGCAGAAGTATCTCCGCCTGCAACGACTAATCGATATTGCCCTGTTTGCCGGATCACTGCTGCAGTGATATTTGCCATTGTTTCCGAAACGAAGCGGGAAATCTCCGTATTCGACCAGCCCAGTTTGGCTCCTGCCTGTTTGGTTTGTTCCACTTGATCAGCTGTATTAGAAGAATGGAGGATCACATGACTGCCCGACTGGATCTTATCAATGATTTGGGCTTGCAGCTGTTGTATAAATGCTTCCTTGTCATTTCTAGTAATAAACAACAGGGTATCCAGTGTAAGAACCCTATGATTATTTCGTTTCATATATTCTATTTGCTTAAATGTTTGAGGAGTTAAACTGCCAGCCACACAAAAAAGCCCTTTGTTTGGAATCATCTTTGGCAATGGCAGATGATTCACTGGATATACCTGTTTACCAACTGCTTTCGGAATTTCCTCAGCCAGCGCCGAACTGCCGCATATGACTTTTTCCTGATGGATAGCCTTGGCAATTTCAGCTAAGTCCTTTTGCTCTGTTACATCTAAGATAACATAATGAAAACGTTTATTCCGCTTTATCTGTTGTATTTGTTGTTTAATAGCAGCAGCTCCCAGTTTTATCACATCATGGGTGATCGCCCCTACTTTTCTGCTAGTCTGCTGCTGTAAAATAGATACTAAATCAGATTGTGTCATAGGGTGGATCGGATCACGATTAAATTGAGAATCCTCCAATTTCACGCCATATACATAGTGCGTAGAATCCACAGTTGTTCTGCCGTTTTGCGGAAAGCCCAACACGACGATCGCAAACTCCTCCTTCAAGGCATCTAACATCGCATCAAATTCGGCACCGATATTACCACGAAAAACCGAACAAGTTTTATTGTAGAATTGCTTAGCTCCTGCCTGCTGTATATCTTTTGTTGCCTTGTAAACCTTTTGATAAGCCGTTTCGGCATGGTCCAGCCTGGAATCTGTGTCAAAAATTAATACATCCGGCTGTTCCGCTAGGATTTCACGCAATACGTCAGCATGATAACTGTAGATATCAGCAATATATCCCGACTTACTGAACATAATGCCGATATCATTCGCCCCTGTTATGTCATCAGCAATAACGCCAAACATTTATTCACCCCACTTTCTTTTTGGCTTATATCCCGAATGCTGAAGAAAATCATCGACGACAGGCTGAGGAATGGAACGCAAATCAACGGAGGCGCCTCTCGCTGTTATCATCATTCGGCACGTAAACTCTAATGTTTGCAATGCCATCCTCGCTTCTTTAATACTTGTATCATAAACAAGTACACCATGATTTTCTAACAAAAGAATATTGGCTTGTTTGGCCTTTTCTCTTACGGCCTCTCCTAACAACTCTGAACCCGGATGCTGGTACCCTATTCGCTCTACACGTTCCAAATAGTACATAGATTCTACAAACCAGTCCGATGGAATATCTATATTCGCACAAGCTGCTAATGTACTGTAAAAAGGAGATGCATGAAGAACTGCTTGAATTTCCGGACGTTCCTGATAGATAGCTAGATGCATCGGCACTTCCTTTGACGGTTTTTTCGTTTGGTCATCCAGCGTCTGGCCAAGGGTACACTCCACCAGATCTTCTGTCGTTAATTCTCCCAGATATGTCCCACTGGCCGTGATTAAAAAACTATCTGTTGCAGTCCGGGCACTGATATTCCCTGCATTTCCCCAAGCTAGTTCATTATCCATCATGTAACGGCCTACAGCCTGCAGCTGTTTATTTATCTCGCTTTTCGTTATCATGTCACATCCACTCCATTATGTTGTCAGACATAATCAGCTCTTCTTCATATACAATTTGAAGTTCTTGGCTTGGTCTGCACTGTTTAAAAAGTTGCTAATTTTATCTATCACCGTTTGTTCAACAGCATCTTGGCCTGCACGCTTTTGATTCTCTGGTAATTGTTTGCATACCGCATTGGTCATTCTTTCTTTCCTTCCAAGTGCACCTAATAAACTTAATTCTAAATCAGTTGCAATATTTACCTTACTGACACCGCCATTTGGAATCTTCATCGCCGCCTGAATCATCTCGGACGGTACACCTGATCCGCCATGGAGTACTAAATGGACAGAGGTTAAGGCACGAATTGCCTTCAAACGTTCGATATCCACTTTTGGCTCTCTCACATTATAGACACCATGTGCTGTGCCTACAGAAACAGCCAGGGCATCGGTATTCGTACGTTTAACAAATTCAAGCGCTTCTTCCGGGTCTGTATAGAGTTCTTCATCTTTATCTGTTTCAATAAAATCAGTGGTTCCAATCATACCAAGTTCCGCCTCAACAGAAACCCCTTTTGCATGTGCATAGGCTGCCACTTCTGCACTGATTTCTGCATTCTTTTCAAATGGATGTTCGGAAGCATCAATCATGACAGACGTAAAACCAGCTTTTATAGCATCCTTAATCACCTGAAAATCTTTCGTATGATCTAAATGAAGAACAGCTGGAATTGTAATCTTCTCATCTTGTATAGCTTGGTAGAATTCTTCTCCCACTTCAAACGGCGTTACGCCATAACGGTCTAACTCCTTTTGAGAGATTTGAACGATAACAGGAGACTGTGTTTTCTCACCCGCTCTTAAAATAGGACGAATCATATCGGTATAACGAGGAGAAAATGACCCGATAGCATAATTGCCTTTTTCCGCTTGCTCCAACGCTTTCTTTAATGTCACCACATTAGATAATTTCTCTGTTTTCATAATAAAAACCTCTCTTTGATTAATGATTATTTCTATATAAAGTGAAACTTCGTGCAGTGGGGTCTCGACGCATAGGATGTGCTAGTGCAAATCACTTCGATGGGATGAGTAATCGCAATCCCAGGCGTTACGACACAGCGTCTCGAACTTAGTCAGCTTTCTCTTGCCCCGCTGAACATTAGTTGAACCAATCGGGCCGTTACTGGCTGTTGGATCTCCCACCTAGATTAGATGTGTTTCCTTATTTCTTGAAGCGGGAGTGTTACAGCCAGTTACGCTGCGATAAATCTCTTAACGGTTCTTGCAGCCTCAGGTAACCGTTCTGATAGATTGCTTGATATTGCTTATATACGGATACATCAGGATGTATGTCTGCCTTGTTTATGTAAGCAAGGGTATCCAGCATTTGTTCTTCATCACGATACATTCCTTTTGCCAGGCCAGCCAGCATGGCAGCCCCCATTAAAGCCGCTTCGGTTATATCGGGAATCCTGATCGGACAATTCAAGACATTTGCTTTCAATTGCATCCAATATTTGTTTTTCGTCCCTCCGCCAACTGAAATAATCGTATCCAGCGGGGAAGACAAAATCGATTCCATCGTGTCTTTCATCCATTTGAATTCATAGGACAAGCCTTCTAAAACAGCTTTTATAATATCAGCCTTATGATGAGAAGCCTTCAATCCAATCAATGCACCGTTTACTGCTGGATCAGGCTGAGGTGCACCACTTCCAGTGATATAAGGAAAATAAAGAATTCCAGTAGGCTGATTATCGCTTTGGCCAAGTAAAGACAACAGCTCTTCATAGGTTAACTTGTCGTCTGCCAGCAAATGACGGAACCATTCGATTGAACCGCCGGACGATTGAAGTGCCCCCATCCAAAATAATCGGTTTGGCAATACATGCACACCATAATTAAAGCCGGAATGATAGTCAGCTTCCGTTATAGCCCTTTCTGGTACAGAGCCTACCAGTGTTTCGGCAGTGCCAATGGAATCTAATGCGATGTCAGGAGTGACAGCCCCGACTGCTAAAGCTGCACACACATGATCATGCCCAGCTATGACTACAGGCACACCTTCTTTGATCCCGCGATGCTCAAAGCCTGCTACCACAGAGCCAATCGGTTGATAACTTGCTTTCACTTCCGGGAAGAGTTCTTCATCCAAGCCGCATTCCCTAATAAAGGAGCGATCCCATTCCTTTATATCGATTCGATAAGCATAAGTTCTAGCCGCTAATGTATAATCTGTGGCCACTTCTTTCGTTAAATGAAAGGCAAGTAAATCAGCAGCAGATAACCATTTAACATCTTGCCCTACCTGATAACCCGCTTCTTTCAACCATACTATTTTTGCTATACCATGTTTGTAAGTATGTTTAATCCCTGTCTTTTTAAACCGTTCCAATTCATCAATCTTTTCGCTTAATTGTGAAGCTACTTGATCCGTTCTTCTATCAAACCATGGCAGGATCGGCGAAATAAACTTACCTGTCCTTTGATTGACTAACAGCCCGCTCTCCGCCATACTTGTAATTCCAATCGCTTCAACAGGGTGACTGTTATGGTTTTGCAGCTCCTCTATTAGTCCCATAACAGATTCTATAAGTGCCTCTGGGTCATAATAAGGAAAAGAATGCTCGTCATAATGTACCTGATGTGGAGTGGTTTTGACATCTATCAAACGGCCTGCTTGATTAAACAGGCCTGCTTTAAGATTAGTAGTTCCTATATCTATTCCTAATAGACTCATCATGCTAGATCCTCTCTGCTATTTCTTTCACGCGCTGCATTCCCAGTGCTGGACTTGATAAGAATTTACTTTGTAATGATTTCGGTAATTGTGCAGCAACTCTGGCCATAGATGCTTGAGCCAGCACCACAAGATCGGACTGGTGAGCCATTTGCTCCAACTGTTCTTTAAGAATGTGGTCATGTTCTTCTTGCTCACCATTCATTAACTTTTGATAGGCTTCATGAGCTGTCACGGTTTCTAGCTCTATCTGTTTTCCCGCCCCCTTCGCTTTCGCTTCTAATAATGCCTTGGTTGGTGTCAAGGTGGTAGCCAGTGTGGCTGCTATTGCTATCTTTGTTCCTTTAGATACAGCCTGTTCTGCCATTGCTTCATCGATTCGGACAACAGGTATATGCAATTGTTTCTCTGCTTCTCCTACTACTTCCCCAACCGATGAACACGCATTAAGAATAATATCCGCACCTGTCTCCTCAGCAAATTTCATGTATTGAATGATTTTTCGTTTGACAAATATCATATGACCAGGATCTTCTACGAGTTGAGGAAGAATAGAATCATCCACAAAATTAATCACCTGATAATCAGGGATCTTTTCTTTTGCTAATATTTTTAAAGGCTCAATCGTTACAGGTGTCGTATGCACAATAGCTAACGTGTTCATAACAGCGCCTCCTTTTGTTGATTTATGTGGTTTTGTGGTAAAATAACGAATTATCATGTACTTATTATGGATTAATTATGCATAAACGTCAATGATTTTTAAAGATTTTAGATGAACTAATTTGACAAAACAAGCTGGACATCTAGATAAAATACTGATATTATTGATTTCCACAATAATTAAATGTACACGAATTATAATTGTTGTTTTGTGTGGTTTTTGTTATATTTACAAAAGGAATACTAGCAAAAGGAGTCTCTCATACCATTGAATCCTTTCTGCAGCATATATTCCAAGCGTTATCTGAAACTGCACAAACCTATCCAACTTGGAAATTATAGTTCACTTTTTTAAAATGGAGGGAAGCAAGATGGTAAGTATACCCAAGTATAAAGATACATCTTTACCTTTTGAAGAACGTGTAAATGATCTCGTAGCACAAATGTCTTTAAAAGAAAAAGCTTCACAATTGATACATAAATCCTGTGCGATCCCACGACTGGGCATTCCATCTTATAATTGGTGGAATGAAAGCCTGCACGGTGTTGCCAGAGCAGGGGTATCGACTATGTTCCCACAAGCGATTGGACTTGCAGCTACTTTTGACCGTGCCTTATTAGAGCAAGTTGGTGATGTAATCGCAACGGAAGGACGAGCTAAACACCATGAATTTGTCCGTAAAAATGACCGCGGTATTTATAAAGGGTTAACCTTTTGGGCACCTAACATCAACATTTTCCGAGACCCTCGTTGGGGCAGAGGACATGAAACATATGGAGAAGATCCCTATTTAAGCGGAAAGCTAGGTGTTGCTTATATCAAAGGGATTCAAGGAAACCACCCAAAATACTTAAAGGCGGCAGCCTGTGCTAAGCACTTCGCCGTACACAGCGGACCAGAAGAGTTAAGACATGAATTTAATGCAGAAGTAACTACAAAGGATTTATATGAAACCTATTTGCCGGCCTTTCGAGATACGGTTCAGGATGGCAACGTAGAAGCTGTGATGGGTGCATATAATGCCGTTAATGGTGAACCTTGCTGTGGAAGTGAAACACTCTTAGAACAAATTTTGCGCCAGCAATGGCAATTTAAAGGACATGTGGTATCTGATTGCTGGGCCATTGTAGACTTTCATGAAGGGCATCGTGTCACCAGCACGAAACAAGAGTCTGCCGCACTGGCTATTAATAATGGCTGTGATCTTAACTGTGGTTCCATGTATAAATATTTAGTGAAAGGCGTAGAAGAAGGACTTATTTCAGAAGCAGCCATTGACAGATCTGTTCACCGTTTAATGATGACACGGATGAAATTAGGCATGTTTGATGATGAGAAGGATGTACCATATGCCAATATCCCCTATGAACGAAATGATTGTAAGGCCCACAATGAATTAGCGTTGAAAGCAGCCAAGCAAAGCATCGTATTACTTAAAAATGATCATCATTTATTGCCGCTTCGCAAGGATAAACTGAAGTCCATTGCTGTTATCGGCCCCAATGCCAACAGCCGGGACGCATTGGTTGGCAATTATGAAGGAACAGCTTCTCAATATATAACGGTAGTGGATGGTATTCGAGAAGCTCTCCCTGAGGCAAGAATTTATTATGCAGAGGGCTGTGAACTATACCACAAGAATAATAGTGGATTAGATCAACCAGATGACAGGATTTCCGAGGCAATCTCCGCCGCAGAAAGGGCAGATGTCGTTGTATTTTGTTCTGGTCTGGATGCTACCATTGAAGGGGAAGAAATGCATGAATCCAATACATTTGGAAGTGGAGATAAGCCGAATCTGGAATTACCAGGCCTCCAAAACCAGTTAATGAAGCAGCTTTATGAAACAGGTAAACCAGTCGTTCTTGTCAATCTTTCCGGCAGTGCCATTGCCTTAAATTGGGCAGATGAATATTTACCAGCCATTGTACAAGCTTGGTATCCTGGCGCACAGGGCGGCAGGGCCATCGCTTCCATGTTATTCGGCGATTACAGCCCTTCTGGACGATTACCGGTTACTTTTTATAAAAGCAGCGAAGAATTACCTGATTTCCATGACTATTCGATGGAAAACAGAACCTACCGCTATATGAAAAACGAGGCATTATATCCGTTTGGGTATGGGTTATCCTATACTAACTTTGCTTATAAACCGGCTAATCAACTGGAATCAAGCTTTACTTCTTCTCAAGATATTACTATTCAAGCGACCGTTCAGAACATTGGTGGGAGGGAAGCTGAAGAAGCGGTACAATTATATGTAAAAAGACTCGATGCAACTACTCGTGTTCCGAACTATGAATTAAAAGGATTCCAGAAAATATCCTTACAACCGCAAGAAACAAAGGTTGTAGCTTTCACCGTTACACCACGAGAGTTATCACTTATCACAGAAGAAGGAACTAGAGTGATGGAGCCCGGCCATTATCAACTATTTATCGGGGGCAGTCAGCCTGACAAACGGAGTCAGCAATTAACAAAAAGTAATATGTTAACCTATAACATCCAAATCACCGGCGAAAAACAACTTCTACCTTATTAACTAAACAGCGGCCACAGCAAATTACATGTTGCTGTGGCCCTTCTCTATTATCCTTCTTACGGAAGAACCAGTACCAATAGAGGGGATATTATTCTTCCCATTCAAGCATGGTGTTCTCAACAACAGCTTGCTTTGGATCTTTCGGTATGCGAATCGTCTTTATTTCAGACGGCTGGAACGAAGTCGTCACTGTTCGATTCCATTTTGGCAAAAAGATCGTTGCTTCTGTAGCATCATTAGCTGCTTCATAAACTCGTAAAATGAAATCATCATTATCTTCCGCCTTCTTCACCACGCTCACTATAATATTATCTTGATCTACCTCAACAAACGAATCACTTAGAGGCAATTCTCCTTCATGATAGGTTTCTATCAAATTTATGGGCTGTTGGTTTAACTCAGCAGCTTTCCTCACCGTATCGGCCGTCTCCCAATTCCCTTGATGCGGCAGTAAAGAATAAGTAAATGTCTGAATACCTTGATCGATAAAGGTGTAGTGTTCATCCGGATCTGGCTGCTTTGGATCATGATGTGCATAAATCGGGCTGCGAAGTATCGTCATACTCATGACTTTGTTTAAAATATCAAAACTGTATTTTCCATCGTTTAATAAACTAAGCCCATACATTTTGCCGGTTTGTTCATGCGTTCCGGAAACATCTATCCAGTTCTGACCCGGCTCCTCTTCACCATTTCCTTCTCTGACAATTGTCCCGTAAGGAATTTCATACGTATTTTTTCTAAAAATTAAGTTAACAGGGAACTGCAGTTTCAATGTTTTAAACTGCTCTTGCCAGTTCACTTTAACATGCACATCGATCTGGTCCTGATGCTTATACATGGTAAAGTCTTGTCTCATCGTCGATTTCCCATATTCACTAATCACACGAATGACACTCTTTACAGGGCCATGCTCCACACGTTTCACAGACGTTGCTTTAAATTGGCCGATTTCCTTGTCATAGCGAAGGACATTATGAGACCATGCATCACTATAATCTTCCATAACCACAGGCCGGCTGCCAGGCCCAGACAATAATTCCACATTACTAGCTTTGTCGAATAGACTTTCCACGAAACCTGTTTCAGGATTTACTTCTACCCGGTATCTATCATTCTCCAACAAGCAATCCGTAGCTTTGACGGTGCAAAGCTGCTCCTTTGTTAATTGGGACTTTTCATTTTTTAATAGTTTATATACGCGATATCCCATAGGAGGTAAATCTGCCATAAAACTCACACGATAACGCCCATTGGCAGTAGCATGTGACTGCACCAGCTGCATTGGTATATGATTTCCTTGATCATCTGTTAATACATCTGAGGCATGAACTCCTCCGACTTCCAGTTCCACATTGTATACACTCCGCCATGCATGCGGATTAAATACAACGATTGGTTTCATCCCTTCCTCCTCTTCAATATGGATACGCCAGGAAAGAGATTGAATTGCATCATTTAAGTTTCTCTCACCAATCGCCATTGCCTCACCATGCATATTTCTCGCATCTTCATACGCCTCCTCCAGTGATGTGCCAGCCAAAATATCATGAAACTGGTTGAACAATACATTTTTCCAAGCTCGATTCAATTCAGCTTGACGGTATGGCTGTCCTGTTATCCAGCTTGCTAATGAGGCATATTTTTCTGCTTTAATCAACAGGTTTTCCGCCTCACGATTCCACTTTTTGATTCCGGAATGAGCGGCATAACAGCCGCTGGCATGGTGCTGTAAATCATCATGCACAACTGGAAAAGGCAAATTCTTTTGTTTTATATCTTCAAAAAATTGATTAGGGGTGCTGAATAGTAAATTAGGAAAATGTTCATCTGCATCTAATCGTTTGATGCTCTCGATATTCTCCTTCGTCGGACCGCCGCCATGATTACCTACCCCATAGAAACACATGAGGTCATTAAAAGGAGCCTTTAATTCTCCTGCCGTTCGTGTCACATGCTTTTCTAGGTCTTTCCCCCATGTACAATACTCAAAAGGTATACGAAAGGTTAATACCCGAGAACCATCATCTGCTTCCCACCAGAAAATTCGGCCGGGCAGCCCTTTTTCCTGCGGACTAGGCCTCATCATGATATAATGATCCATTCCGCTCTTCTTTAAGATTTGTGGAAGCATACCGTTATGCCCAAAACTATCCACGTTGTAGCCTACCTTTGCTGTTACACCAAATTTTTCTTGGAAATAGCGTTGTCCATAAAGCCCTTGTCTGACAAAGGATTCCCCAGATGGAATGTTGCAATCTGGCTGAACCCACCAACCGCCGACAATTTCCCATCTGCCTTCCTTGATTCGCTGTTTAATTTCCTCAAACATTTCCGGCTCATTATGTTCTATCCATTCATAATTCGCCGCTGAGCTGTTGGTAAATACGAAATCGGGATATTCTTTGATCCGATCCAGAGCAGAGCGAAAGGTGGCCTTCGTTTCCTGAAAACCTTCCTGCCACTGCCACAGCCATACGGAGTCTAAATGAGCATTACCGATCATATACAATGTTTGATCCTTATGATTATTCATGATTACCCTCCTGCAATAGATTGATTGTTCTATTCTACATTCGCTGCCGCCTATTCCTATTTACTTTTATGTCATACCGAGCTGTTATCCTTTGGAGCCAGCGGTTAAATTCATCCCTTCAATAAAGTAACGCTGGAAAATAAAGAACAGAATGATAACTGGCAGCAATACCATTAACGATCCAGCCATTAAATAATTCCATTGTGTGGATACCTGCCCCCTGAATACTTGTAGACCAATCTGCAGGGTATACAGTGATTCATCATTCAAATATAGCAATGGTCCAATAAAGTCATTCCAAGCTCCGTTAAATGTAAATATGGCCACCGTCGCAATAGCCGGCTTAGATAAAGGCAGTATGATTCTGGCCCAAATATAGAAGTGGGAGGCTCCATCTATTTTTGCCGCCTCCGTCAATTCATTCGGTATTGTTCTAAAAAATTGTCTTAATAGAAAAATAAAGAATGCCCCTCCGAAAAATTGAGGAATGATTAACGGTAAATAAGTATTTAACCAGCCTAATTTAGCAAACATAACATAATGTGGAATCATTGTTACAAAGGCTGGCAGCATCATCGTCGCTAATAGTATGGCAAAAAATACTTCTCTGCCCTTAAAACGAATCTTCGCAAAACCATAGGCGATAAAAGAGTTCGCTAATGTGTTAGCAAATACCGCAATCATAGTTAGAAATAAGGTATTAAAGGTATAACGAATAAATGGCGCCGCCTTCAGGGTTTCCGGGTAGTTAATCCAATACCAATCATTCGGCCAAAAGGTGGGCGGAAAAGCCATAATTTCCTGCATATCCTTAACAGAGGTGGCAAACATCCACCAAATCGGTGACAACAATAAAACACTGCCCGCCAACAGCACGATAAAAATAATCGTATTAGACATTCTTTTTTTCACTTTTACACTTTCATAATAACTTTTATTCCATATGCTCATTTCTATTTCCCTCCCTCATAATGCACCCATCTTGGCGCTAATTTCAGATTGATGAAGGTTAAGATAAAGACAATGATAAACAATATCCATGACATTCCCATTGCATATCCCATATCAAATGCCACAAACGCTTTATTCCACATATGCAGATTAAAGAAAACTAACGAGTTAGCAGGTCCGCCTTCTCCGCTTTCTGTCATGACATATGCCTCTTGAAAGACTTGAAAACCGCCAATCGTACTTGTCACCACGTCAAAGAAAATAATTGGTGTAATCATGGGAAGTGTTATGTGCCAAAAACGCCGGAATGGATTGGCACCATCTATTTCAGCTGCCTCATACAAGGACTGCGGCACCCCTTGCATGCTTGCTAAATAAAGCAGCATACTCCCGCCGACTTTCCACAAGCTCATAAAAATAATTGCCGGTTTTGTCCAGTTCGGATCAAATAACCATGCTGGTCCTTGAATTCCTACCCAAGACAGAATCGTATTGACCAAGCCTGTATTTGGACTTAGTAATTGCATCCAAAGCAAATAGACACCCACACCAGATAGTACAGCCGGCAAATAATAAATCGTTCGGAACACCCGCATGCCAGGAACCTTTTGATTCATTAAGACGGAAATTAACACAGCACCTATCGTCGTTAAAGGTACAGAGAATACCACAAAATACAGCGTATTTCCTAATGAAATCCAAAATAAACTGTCACTGCTAAACATTCTTATGTAATTGTCAAATCCAATAAAATCCATGCGCGAAGTAATATTATAATTAGTAAAGCTGGCAGCTAAGGAAAAAAGCAACGGACCTGCTGTGAATGCCACTAAGCCAAACAGCCAAGGTAGGATAAAAATATAACCTTGTAAGCCTTCCTTTTGCTCTAAGGTTAACCCTCTTTTTTTCTTTTTCATTTTTGTCCTCCTTCACCAAATGAAGCTAAACAAGGAATGAACCACTCCATCCCTTGTTTAGTTTTCTGATTATGTTTAATTTCCAGCCAAATCTTCGACAGCAGATTGCGCATTTTCCAGTGCTTGTTCTGCAGATTGATCACCTAAACGAAACTTCTCTAATTCAGGATTAATTAAAGACATCATATCCGGCGCCTCCACTGGATACGGTGTCAAGATAGTGTTATCCATATTATCAATGGCTAATTGATACACTTCCTGACCTTTTTCAGATAATTCATCACTTTGGGCAGCAGCTTCCGCACCTTCCACATTTGCCACATTGTCAAAGTTCATTACCGCCCAATATTCTTGCGCTTCCGGTCCTGTTAAATATTTAATAAATTCAACAGAGGCTTCCGGGTTCTCCGCACCGTAAGGTACTTCAGCTACAAATCCGCCCCCCCATGTGGTATGGCCATTTCCTTCTTCCATTTCAGGAAACGGCGCCACACCAAAATTAATATCTTCTCCATAATCACGTAATTGCGTATACATTCCTGTTGGTGTGTGAATAGCCATAGCCAATTTGCCGGCTACAAATGGATTAGCTTGTTGATTGCCAAAATCAGCTTCAAAACCTTGAATCACATTTAAACCATATCTTGATTCAAAATCCCTTGCCCAATTTAGCGCTTCTACGGCTTTATCACTCTCTAGCGTAGGTTCACTCGTCTCAAAATCCCAGAACCCTTGACCTGTGGCATTCATCATCCAGATATCTTGACTTATTCCGTAATTAGGTAAAAAACCAATCGTATGATAGCGTCCGCCATCTTCATCATCTAACAATTCCGCATATTCTTCTAACTCAGCCCATGTTGCAGGCGGCTGTTCTGGATCCAGCCCAGCTGCTTCAAACATATCTTTATTCCAAAAAAAGATTCTCGTATCGGTGTTAAATGGTACAGCATAAATATCATCTTCATATACAGCAGCATTCCACAGCTCTGGATAAAACTCAGATTCCATTCCTTCATCGAGATATTCCGTAATATTTTCGACCTGATTATTGACTGCTCTCTGTTTCACTGTATTAATATCATTGATAATGACATCAGGCGGATCACCAGCAGCAACAGCTGCTAAGTTTTTCGTCCAAATATCTCCCCACGGCAAATGAGTATGCTTCACTCTAATTTCATCCTGGGAATTATTAAAATCCTCAATAATCTTGTCAATCACTGGCTTCCTTGTTTCAGAACCCCAAAAGGTCCAAAAATCTAATTCAATTACATCACCAGAGTCATTGCCTTCATCCGCATTGGTCCCTGCAGTTTCTTCACCAGCATCGGTTGAACAAGCCGCTAAGAACAATACTGCCATCAACACCAATGCTAATACTGCCTCTTTTATTTTCATTACTTTACCCCCAGTTACTATTTTTCACAGCCAACCACTTATGTGGTTTCATGTGGTTTATAAAGATATTATGTGTGAAATCGCTTACTTTGTCAATATTTATATTGGTTTTTTTATAAATTTGTGCGGTTTTATATGTTTTATCCATATAAACTATGGGTTTATCATTGCTTTCAGCCAATTGAATTGACTGTTTGTATATTTTTTGAGGTTTTATGTGGCAACATTCGTCTTCTTGTGCTAACATAAAATCACAAATAGGATTAACACAGAAATGAGGGAGTACTATGCTTGCAATTGAGCGGAGAAATAAAATCAAGAAAATACTTATTGATAAAAAAAGTATTCGAGTCACTGATCTGGTGAAGGAATTTAATGTTTCTGAAGAGACCATTAGACGTGACCTTAATCAACTCGAAACAGAGGGTTTTTTAAAGAAAAATTATGGCGGAGCTATTCTCGTCGATGAATTTCTCAGCAGTGCCCCGATTCTGCCAATCCAAAAAAGAAAAGAAAAATTCTTTGAGGAAAAACAATTAATCGGCAAAGCTGCTGGCAAATTAATTCAAGATAATCAAACTATCATTATCGACGCCGGATCCACAACCTGGCATGTTGCCAGCGAAAGTACACATAAAGAGAATTTGAAAGTAATTACCAATGCGATGAATATTGCCGAAGAGTGCACGAAAAATCAATCCGCTTCTATTTATCTGCTCGGAGGAAAATTAAGAAGAAATTCCCTTAGCACGGTTGGCCCTCAAGCAGAAGAAGAATTAAAAAAATATAATGCTAATTACGTTTTTCTTGGTACTTCCGGTGTCTCCTTAAGACAAGGGATAACCAGCTCTGATTTATATGAAGCGGAAATGAAAAAAGCAATGGTATCTGCCGGGGAGAAGATTGTGGTATTGGCCGATCACAGCAAGTTTGCAAACGCTGGACTGACGTCTTTTTGTGATTTCGAAAAGGTAGATATTCTGATTACTAGTGACTTAGTTTCGGCGCAAGTACTAGAGGAGGTTCGCCAAAAAGGTGTCGAAGTGATTGTGGTTGATATGCCGGCCTCTTCGAAACAAACCTCATCCTAATAAGGAAAGGCTGTGTATAATGGATAACAGGTTATATTCTTTCATGGAATGGATGTATCGGTTAGTATATGTGAACGTCCTTTGGTTATTATTTTCACTTCCCGTCATCACGGCTATACCAAGCTTCTATGCTATGCTGTCTATTATAGACAAATGGAAAAATGACGAGAAGGATTTTGCGGTATTTTCGCAATTCACTTCTGAATGCAAACGATATTTTTGGAAAAGTTATCAAAATAGTTTGCTTTACATCATTATCATCGGGGTATTGATCATTGATTTTTCGATACTAAGGAACTCAGCTAATGAAAGTTTAATAGTAATTAGTTATGCATTATTAACGCTGGCAGCCTTGCTCATCATGGTAACATTCTATGCCGTACCGATATCGGTTAAATTTTCTTTAAAGCATTACAAGGTTATGATGCTCTCACTAGCATTGATGATAAAGCAGCCGGTCCGTTCACTCACTGCCATTGTCATACCCATTTTTTCTATAGCCTTGTTACTTGTGCAAACAGGTTTTGGTATCTTATTCTTAGGGAGTTTCACGGCATACTTTATGGTTACCGCCACCAATAAGGGATTAAAAAAGATTTATGGAAACCATCCCTCTATGACAAGCACTGTCAAGCCACAATCCTCGTAGCTGACAGTGCTTATCAGTTACAGCCTCTACCCATGTCTCCACATTTTTATTTAAATGATATACTGATGAACCTTGCCCTCATCATCTATATACTCAATAGATGACCTATATGTTTTTAAATCAATAAACAATGTACAATATTTATCCGCTTTTTTCCATGACAAATGAACTTCATCTGCAGCGGATTCTAATACTTCGAATTCACCATGAAATGCCGGATATTCATTTCTAAATCGAATCAATTTGAACAGCCTCTGTACCACTTCTTTTTGTATAGACTGCTGAATCTCCTCATGTGTATAATTATGACGATTGATTTCGCGTATTTCGCCACTCTCCTCAGCTGCTGCATAATCGTTTACACCTGCCAATAAGCCTACATAATAGACTTGAGGTATTCCTGGCGCAAAAAACTGAATCGCTCTAGCTGCCAAATAGGCATTATCATCACAACCCAGCACCGAATAATACGTACCGCCAATTTGATGAACATCAAAGCCATCTGCTTCTTTATGCTCATCAGATAGAATCAAACTTAAATTAGCACCTCTTTCCACACAGATATCCACCACTCTTTTGGCTGCTTTTGTATCTATTAAGCCATTTAAATCTGGTAATACCGGAATGCCATCGTGACAATCCAGCATCGTGTATTGATTACTTGGCCGCTCTTTCAGGTATGCACATAATGAGTCGCTTGAACGATTAATCATCGTATCTAACACTTTATACGGCAGGATAAAATCATAAATCCAGAAACCGCGTTTGGCTAATTTATATTGCGTGGTATACTCCGCGTGCACCTCTGGTAATAATTCAATATCTAAAGAATCTGCTAATTCTTTCATCCAATCTAGAAATTGATAGATTTCCGGTTCAACAAAGAAACAGCTGGTCCCTAATTTTTTTATCACATAGCCAACCGCATCTAAGCGAACAGTTTTTACATTATTTTTCTTAAAATTGATAAAAAATTCTTCTAGCAATTGTTTGACCTTTTCTGAATGAACATCTAAATCAATCTGTTCTGACGGATCTTCTTTGCCAAAGGTTGTCCAGACTTTCTGTTCTTCTTCGCTTTCCCCTATTTGAAAAGTGGAATACGGCTTTTCTCTTCTCAGGAAAATTTTATTCAGATCTTCCTGAACAGGTTCCCCATCTGTCCATATTTTATCTAGTGTAATGAAGAAATCTGCATAATCGGATGTTTGGCCTTTTTGAAGAAAGTCTTGAAAATATATTGATTTTTGTGAGATATGGTTAACCATTAGATCAATTAATATATCAAAATTCTCTCCAATCGTCTTTACATCTTCCCATGTACCAAACTTAGGCTCAATTTCTAAGTAGCTAAGCGGAGCAAAACCTCTATCTCCCGAGGATGGAAATGGCGGGAGGAGATGAACGCCTCCTTTACATATATCTGAGAGATGCGTGGTTAACACTTGATTCAAGGCTTGTAAATCGCCACCCAGTGAATCTGGGTAGGTAATAAGTTGAACTTGATTATGATTAGGCACCGTTGCTAACCTCCTATAATAAAAACTCATCCGGCAGGACAGCCACCAGAAGGGATTGCTGATCCTCGACTGATGGTCAGCTGCGTAATAAAATCATTTCCGCTAAAACATGTAAATCCCGTTGATCACAACACCTATTTTTTCTTCGCAAATAGCAAGTAATTACTGATCGATCTTATTTAGATTCTTTTTTCCGTTAACTCCCTGCTTGGGTTCGTAAAGGACATTAGCCTTTCGCTGCCCCTCCCATTGTAAAGCCTCTAGACATATGGTTCTGGGCAAAGAAAAAGAGTATAAAGGCCGGGAGCATATATAAAATCGAATAGGCTGCCAGTTGGCCGTAAGCAGCATACCCATACTGACCGAAGAACTGATAAATCGTTACAGACGCAGGTAATTTACTAGGTGACTGCAGTAAAATATACGGTACGAAGAAATTACCCCAGCTTCCTATAAACACGAAGATACTCACCGTAAAAATCCCCGGAATCATTAATGGAGCCACAATTTTTCTCATACCGACCAACAAAGAAGCACCATCAATCCAAGCCGATTCTTCTAAATCAACCGGCACGCCATCAATAAAGTTCTTCATAATCCAAATCCCAAATGGCAGTTGGGAGGCTGTTAAGAATAACAAGGTACCCATTAATGAATCATGTAAATTCAGAAACAGAAATAGCTGGTAAACCGGCACCATTACTGCTGTGATGGGTAATGACGTCATAAATAAGATTGCCAGCATAAATTTTTGCTTGTTTTTTAATGGAAATCTTGATAATGGATAAGCAGCTAATAACGAAAGTAATACAACTAACAGTGTCTGCCCACCCGATAGGAAGATTCCAATCAAAAAGGCCCTTTGGTTGGCAGGATCTAAAATCACTGACGCATAATTATCAAGTGTTACTTCATCTGGCCATTTAATAACTTGGGTAGCCTGTGCATCAAACGAGGCAAAAATAACCCATAGCAGCGGCACAATAAACAGCACTGCGATAACCGATAAAATGATATAGGGAATAATTTGTTGTGTTTTATTATTTTTCATGGTCAATGCCCCCTAATCATCCGTCTTCAAAAGGCGGATGTAGATTAAACTAATGATAATTCCAATAATAAGGATAACTAGTGAAATAGCCGTACCATAACCTAATTGATAATTCACAAATGCTTGTTCATACATGAAAATAGGTAAAGTAGCTGTTGCATTCGCAGGCCCGCCACCTGTCATCGTATAAATTAATGTAAATACACCTAATGTTCCCAATGTGATAATAACCAAATTGGTAAAAATGGTGTTTTTAATCATCGGGATTGTGATTCGCCACATACGCTGCCAGCGATTGGCGCCATCAATTTTTGCTGCCTCCTCTACAGAAAAAGGAATATTATCTAATGCAGACTGAAACATTAACATCGACAGTGCAGATCCTTTCCAAATATTCGCAACAACAACCGACACCATCGGGAAGGTAAACAACCATGATATAGGTTCGACTCCAAACCAGCTCAAAAATTGATTTAATGTTCCGCCGTCATGTAAAAACGATACGAATGTAAAGGCAACAATAATCTCCGGTGTTACCCAGCCAGCCATAACTGTACCGCCCACAAATTTACGAAATGTTTTATTTTTATTTTTCATTAGTACAGCCAGCAGGAAGCCTAGTACTTGCTGGCCAATAATTCCTGAAAAAATCAAAAACACCATGGTTGTAATAAAAGACGTCTTGAAATTCGGATCACTAAACATACTAACGAAATTTTGAAAGCCAACAAAATCAATACTTTGCGCAGTTGTTCCCGTTAACGACATATTCGTAAAGGCAAAAAAGAAGGTCATAATAATTGGACCAATAAAAAAAATCAATAAAATAACGAGCGAAGGCAACAGAAACAGCAGAGTTTTTCGTAAAATTTTATTTTTTGCAAACGTTAATTGTTTATTTAGCTCAGCATTTTCAACTGACACCATGTCAAACCTCCTTATGAGCAAACCGAGACCACAACCTTAAGGTGATGGTCTCTATCTATGCTATTATTTCGCGATATTGTCTTCACCAACAATGCGTACTAAGCCGCTTTCATAACTTTTTACCGCTTCCTCTGGAGAGGCTTGTCCCGAAGCCACCGTTTCAACGATTTCTTGAATCAGTGTGGAAACAGTAGGGTAATCATCAACAGCCGGACGGAAATGCGTATAACTCAACATATCTGCCGCTTCTTTGTAATTACTGATTGGCTGTTCCAAATATTCTTCCTTCTCCGCAATATCTTTACGAACTGTCATATCCCCTGTTCTCATTACATAATCTAATTGGTGTTCCTCATTAACAGCCATTTTAATAAATTCAGCAGCTAAATCCTTTGCTTGTGCATGTTCAGGAATCGATAATGCCCAACCGCCTGACATAGATGTATATCCTGGGTCCTGTCCATTTTGCGTTGGGAATAAGGTAAAGCCCCATGTATCTAGCGCCTCCGGCCATGGAGTTGCCCGGCCTTCACGCCAGCTTCCAGCAACCCAGTTTCCATCTATCACCATCGATACTTCGTTATTCATCATCAAATCCTCTGACAACAGTGTCCCTACTTGACTGTTAGAGACAACACTCATAGGTGCTCCCAATTCCTCTTGAAAAACGGTATCAATAAAAGTAAACGTATCTGTTAAAGCTTGTTCATCTATCACCCATTTACCTTCATCAAAATCATACAAACTTGAACCTGTACCACTATACAGAACTTGGAATGTTCTCATGGAAGTTGCTTCACCTGTAGCTTTTGCACCATAGATAAACAACGGAATAGTTACACCTGTATTTTCTTTTACAGCTTCAGCAGCCTGTAATACTTCCTCCCATGACTGCGGTTCAAAAGGAACAGACAACCCCGCTTCCGCAAATAAATCTTTGTTATACCATAATCCCTGTACATCAGTACTGAAAGGAACACCATACACTTTTCCATCTTCCGCTGTTACACCTTGTAACGTCGTCTCCTCAAACTTGTCCCATTCGTCCCAATCATTTACCACATCATCTATTGGCGACAAATAACCCGCATTCACATCTGAATTAAGAATGAAAGTATCCTCTACAGCTACATCTGGTGACGTTTCAGGCGAACCCATCATCATTGCCTGTTTCGTTGTGACATCATCATGTAACGGGATCAATTCCACATCTACACCCTCATGTTCATCCTCGAACGCTGTTTCTAAGCTTTTAAACCACTCTTCCCACCATGTTGGGTAGGATACTTTCAGTGTGTTTTGTTCAGATTCTGTGGACTCCGCTGACTCATTCTCCTCGCCGCCACAAGCTGCTAAAGTTAAAAATACACATAATACCAAACTAAAAACCAAGCCTTTTCTTATCACGATAAAACCCTCCTAAATTTAAAATAAATGTACTTTCTATCACAGCGAACCAGTGCTTTCTCGAACGACTACTCTATATGGAACAAGATGCTCCATCTTATAGATCGATCTGCCTTCCAGTTGATCCATCATAAGCTCCATCGCCACAGCCCCTGAATCAACAGGCTTTTGTTTTACTGTAGATAATTTAGGTGAAAAAACCGTCGCTAAATCAATATCATCAAATCCCATCACGGAAATATCATTCGGAACATTATAGCCATGTTCATGTAAGTAATTAATCGCCCCGAGTGCTTGTTGGTCTGAACAAGCAAAGATTGCTGTCGGTTTCTCACTTTGAGACATAATGTGTGCAGCTGCATGATAACCATCTGCAATCGTATGGAATCGCTTAGTCTGCCAAGCAGGCTGTACAGGTAATCCGGCTTCTTCTAGTGCCTCTATATATCCTTGCAAACGATGATCACATGTGGCTTTATCAGACTCCGGCCCTGCCAAAATTGCAATTTGTTCATGGTTCTGCTGGATTAAATATCGTGTTGCCTCATACGCAGCCTTTATATTATCAATCGTTACAAAAGGATACTTACTCTGATTTTCCATCCTTTGCCCAAGATAAACTGCTGGAACTGCCGTTTGTTCAAAAAATTGTTGGTGTTGTTCCGTAAATTGCGTGACAGAGAAGATAATCCCATCTAATTGTCTTTCCTGAAAAATATTTAAATACTCCAATTCTTTTTCTATATCATTATTAGATGTGCTTAATAAAATGTTATATCCATAAGCTTGCGCGATCCCTTCAATACCTTCAATTAATTTAGAAAAAAAGTTATTTGATATTCTCGGAATCAATACACCAATTAAATGAGTCTTCTTATTAACAAGCCCTCTTGCTACTAGATTCGGCTTATAACCCGTTTCATGAACAACTTCTAATACTCGTTTTTTCAGATCTTCACTTACATATTTACTATTATTTAAAACACGAGAAACAGTTGAAACAGATACATTAGCCCTTTTGGCAATGTCTTTTATCGAACTCTTTATCAGAATCCCCCCTTTGCTTTATCAGGAAAACGTTTTCCCGAAACTCTTTAAAAACACTATACATTCTCCAAGAAAGCAAACAATACGTCTCAAAAACAACCAAATAATGGTTTTATCCACAGGAACCGCTTACTTATTGATTTACATATTAACTTCTTTCTGATGATAAGTCAACATAAATATTCAAAATAATTAATATTACAACACAATACCACAAACAAACCCCACTACTAGTTATGAGTGAGGTGTGTAAGAGACAGCAAGTTATACGTACTTGACAACCGCTCTTTCTCTAAAAATTTAAGTTGTAATTACTAACTCACATGGAAAAGGTTTAAAAGTAAGTGCTGTTTCGATCAGAATATGATCTAGCATTTGTAACTCATCGTCGTCCTTATATACTTAATCACCTGAATCCAATGTAGAACCATTGTCTATAAAAGGTTTTATCTCTTCTTTATTCAACCCATATGTCATCGATACTTCTCATACTACATGCGTTTGGCAGGATCATTATGCATAGTTAGAGCCTTCCTTTTTACCTGACTTTTTATCACGGTACTAACCATTCCTAAGATTCATGCCTCTAGAGGCAAGAAGAGTAAAGGAGCTAGGGGGTAGAGAACGCTAACCCCCTGATAAGTTTCGCTAGCCTCAATAGGAAATAAAAACCTCTGCTGAGTATCATTCATCACTTTGTAGCAACAGACTTTTACCACATCACAACCCATAACTACCTGTAATTCGTCATTATTGAAAATAGATCGGATTGGTGAATGCAACCAATTCACGCTCTTCATTGTACACTTCCGCTCGAATCCATGTAAGAGAGTCGGTATCAAGGGGCCTTTCCAATTTTCCCTTGTTAAAATCCCCTGCAGCGATTTTTCCCGTATTAGTCACAAGTTTATATGTTGCATGATCAGGTACCTGATCCATACATAATGATAATAGACTAGATGAAGTAGCTTTCTCTATCGTTTCGCCAATGGTATATGTTATATGCGACTGTTCTATTTCTAAACAAAGCACTGAGTAATAGGAAATAGAGATTCTTCCTTCCCGAATGGATTGTAGAAAGTCATGACGGAATGTCTCGGAATCACCTGGCACATGGACATAAGTAACCGCATATTTAGATGGTGAATGCTGGTTGTGATGCCAGTCACGTCCCGCCGTTGCTGGAATACGGTACCCTTTATTCAGAAGTGCCGTCCAAAATTCAAGCGCTTTTTGATTATAATAGGAAACGCTAGGATGACTGCCGTTCCAAACTTCAATAAAGTCAAACGCCTTGATGTCCTTTATTTTGAACTCCCAATGACACCCGGTTCCAATTGGATTACCAATACGGAATGGGTGGGCAATGCCAGCTATTGCCCCAAGCTTATGTATTTGTTTCAGCCCTTTATGAACATCCGTCGGTCCAATCTTACGCCAATCTGTATATGTAAGTGTCGGATAGCCTAATGTTAACATATGACCGAAGAAGGTCGTCCATTCTAATCCGTATAACAGTCGAAGGGAGGTTTTGCTTTGCTGCTTCTCCATTTCTCTAAGTGGACTAGTGGTATTGTGATCCGTAATCGCCAGTACATCCAACCCTTGTTTCTCTGCAACTTCGACCATTTCAGGGACTGTTTGTTTGCCATCACTATGAAAAGTATGGGCATGTAATTCAGCAGCTATCCACTCATAGTTAGAATGGCGACCGTTAATAGATACACTATTTTCATGTAATAAGTTCTCCGGTATATCGCCAATATGCAGCGGATGTTTCCACGGAATACGAATGGTATCTTGTGATGGCTCTTTATCAGCCTTAATGGTTAAGGCATAATGGCACTGATCTGTGACAATGGCATGGACACTAACTGTGACAGACCATAAACCAGGTTGCACTACCTCATTTAACATGCCTGGTGAAGAATCCTCGTGTGAGATAAAAACATGCTGTTTTGGTGCGTGGCAATGCCTTGCTCCACGGAACCCGTTTGGATCATCTACTGATAATGTGAGTAGATTTTTCAAGGGGCTGTTGATCAATTGACCGGCCTCATTAGGTTCAACTGATTGCGGATAGCGAGATAAAGCTTCTGAAATAATATTTTTTTGTTTTTGTTCATTATCTTCCAATATATCAGGAGTGAATTGGAAATCGATCATAAGTACCTGTGATCCTTCTGGCACATAAAAAGTATACGTCAGATGAGAGTGGATACTTTCTTGTGTAAGTTCTGCTTTCGTTTGAAATAAAATCGCCATACATTTAAACTCCTAACTATCTATGCCACATAATATGTTCGGTTTGGTGCTGATTAAGTGAATAATTCTCCGTTTGGCGGAGACAAGCTTGTAATCCTTGTTCTTTATGATACGTAAAAACTTTTAAACCTTTGACGGTAACTTGCTCTACCGCTTGATTAATCAGACGTACTTTAATGCGCTTGATTTGCGGAAAAGTAAATTCTATTGGCAGAAAGATCGCAACAGCAAAATAATGATCAGGTCCAGTATATGCAGCAGTAAATGATCCCAGTTTCATTTGATCATACGAACTGCTGTACCAATGATCATCACCTTCTAGTTGACAGGCGAAATCGACCGTTACCTGTCCGAGTTCCACATCCCAAATAGATGATTGGATGAATAAGAAGGAGGACAATGTTGCTAATTGATTATAGGCTGGTTGTTTTTCAGTCAGTTGCCGTTTCGCTTCCCATTCCATCACATGGTTTACATATGGGAACCGCTCCATCACAAACTCTCTAGGCTCTTCTTCTGCCTTCCACTCTTTAGGGAGGAAGGAAAAATGATAGCGGCTGGTAATCTCATCAGTGAAATTTCCATTCCCTGTAGCGGTTTGCATAACTGGTCGTTTTCCATCAATAAATGTTTTGGAATATGTGGTCTCGATATGGTTAGCACCCTGAAAGATAGCATGATCAATGGAATGATCTGCCTTAAGATATATTCTAATCATATATTCAATATCAAGTAATCGCCCCCACTTTGCCATCAGCATCATTGCGGGAGTTCCTTCATCTTCATGACTGAATACCATATGGTACTCGATTACTTTACCTTGCTCCCATTCATCGATTCGATAGAGCATTTCTAAGGGCGTATCGGTATATAAATTATCATAATCACCATAAATCGCACGTCCAAATAAGATGGGAGCATGCTGAAGTGCAAGTAAATCATTGGCTGCAGGTGTTACTTTTTTTATGTGAATCGCCTCAATTATAATCTCACTCTGATCGGTAAAAGGTTCGATATGGAGTTGGTAGCTTCCCGAACACCACTCACCTAAATAACGTTCATAATGGAAGCTTACCTGTCCATAAAATAGAACGATGTCTTGTTGATGTAACTCATCCATATATAATCGGACCATAGAAGCCTCATTGCCTTCTTCCAACCATGAAGTGGAACTGTTAACAGTTAACATTATAGAGTAGTATCCTGATTCAGGAAGATCAACAGGAAAAGCTAACCTCTCCGTTAAAGAAACAGGCATATCTAAAAGCTGCATTTATTATACCCCCTTTATTTTAGCTCTTTCTTCGATTCTTTTATATTACTGTAAATATAGAAGCAGCCGACAATAGAACACAGTAAAAACATAAATACCGCTAGACTGCTCGATTGTTCGATTTCATTAAAAACAGAAAAGTGCTGCTGCATGGAAACACCAAGCATCTGTGGTGCATTTCGATCAATTAAAAATGGTGCAGTGAAACTTCCGACAATCCCCATAAATAAAAAGGTAAGTGCGACTAGCATGGTTCGATAGGATAATGGCAAGATAAAGTGCCAAAACAGCCGCCATTGATTAGCTCCCGCATCTTTTGCCCCTTCAATGATTGAATTAGGTATAGATTGCAAGGCTGAGATTAACAACATGGTTGTAAAAGGAATGTTAAACCAAATGTTGATCATTAATAACCCCTTTACATTATAAATAATAGCTGGCATATACTCTTCACCAATTATTCGCGCTACCCATCCGTTATCTCGGTAAAAATTAATAAAACCATATACGGCGATTACACCAGGTATAAACATTGGTATTAAGTATGTCTTGTTAATCCATCTCGCAACAGTACTTTGACTGAAACGTAAATAGATGGCAATGGAATAGGCAATGATTAAGACCAACAGACAAGAAAGCACGGTTACAATTAATGTATGGCGAATATTATTTAAAATCAGTGGTTCTGTAAAAATATACTGATAATGTTCAAATGTGAACTGATCATCCGCACCTGTGAAACTTGTTTTAATCGATGACCAAACAGGATACATAACAAGTACCAGTAAAATTAGGAAAGAGGGCATGACAAGCCCTAATCCTAATAATGCTGACTTCCATTGCTTTCTCATTGTGCAGCAACCTCTTTTTGCCATTGCTCGGTTAATTTACCGCCAAGTTCGCCTCCGTTAAAGATACGATAACCATCCATAACATCTGCGAATTTTTCTTGATCTTCTTCTGATAAGAGATCCCACTTAATTCCTGGATATCCATACATTTGGTCAATCACAATTTCTTGCACGTCTGTGGTAAGGACATAGTTTAGTAATTCTTCTGCCGCTTCTTTACGTGCCTCATCATCGTTATTAGCAAGCATTAAATAAGATGGACCGCCAGTAAACGCTGGTTGTATTTGTTTTAATTTAATCGATTCTGGCAAAAGCCCTTTATTTATTTGTTCTAAGGCCATGTCCGACCATGCTGGAATCATGTCCACTTCACCATTTGCCAATAAATCTAATGTACCCTGATTTTTCTTGGGATAGACACCTTCTTGATACATGTTCGGTGCAAGTTCATTCAACAAGTCAAACCCTTTACCCCATTCTTCCATGATACTTTCATCTTGGATATCCATTGCACCTTCTTCAAGCTGATTGTAGACAGTTGATAACACAAATGAGCTGCCCGCACCACCTGTAGAAGGATCATTATACGCAAAACGTCCTGGATGATCTTTAATCCATTGGTATAATTCTTCCGCTGTGTCTGGAATATCTGTCACCGTTTCTTCATTGTATGCTAGCACAACAGAGGACGCGCGGTAAGGAACAGCCAGATCATTTGCACCCGCTAAATTCGACTCCTGTACATTACTCAAATTTTCGATATTATTAGATGTTAACGGGTAGAAAATATCTCCATCTTCCTTCCCTCGCAAAATATCTTCCAGTGAACCTTCATAAATGTCTACTCCCGAATCATTTCCAGACTCATTGGCTGCCAGGATTCGATCCATTGTTGATTGGCCTCCAGTACCGGAAGGAACGAAGACAAATTCCACCTCAATATGATCATGTTCTTCTTCAAACATTGGGATTACTTCCTCCCAGAACTCCTCTACATTTTTTGAGCCTGAACTGTATAGAGAAATCTCTGTTTTGTCTGAAGTGTCCCCCTCATCATTTCCGCTGCTGCAAGCAACTAATGACAGTGCACTCAAACCAATGATAACCCCTGTAACAATTTGCTTAACTCCATTAAACCATTTCATTTACATTCATCCTCCTATTACTTAGTACTTCTCCATTTTCCTTAAACACAATAAAGTTTACTAATTTGATTGAGATGGTACTGTTTAATTCAAATTGTTCCAGTTGTTGGCGATCTACAAACATTTTGAGAGAACCAATGAGGGTATGTAAGGTTATTTCTGCAAAATGGCCAAGCATCATCATCTTGTCTACTCGTGCTTCTATACGGACAGAACTCTTATCGGCTACATGAATGTCCTCTGGACGTACCCCCAATGTTACCTCACCTGTGTACAAGTCATCCATGGTAAGAGTGATATCTCCAATTTGAATCGTGTTGTTCACTGCCTGCCCTTTGATAAAGTTCATTCTGCCAATAAATTGGGCGACAAATAGAGATGCAGGTGTATTATAGATATCTTGTGGGGGAGCTATCTGCTCAATATGCCCATTATTCATAACAACGATTTTGTCTGAAATGGACAACGCCTCCTCTTGATCATGTGTGACAAAAAGCATGGTCAAATTCCGTTTGGATTGAATGTCTCGTAATTCTTCCCGCAGCTCATGACGCAACTTCGCATCTAAGGCACTGAACGGTTCATCTAACAGCAATACTTCTGGTTCTAGTAACAAAGCTCGTGCTAGTGCAATCCGCTGCTGCTGACCTCCAGACAATTCACTTGGGTATTTCTTTTCCATACCTTGCAGATGGACAAGTGTTAACACCTCTTCGACCCTTTGCTGTATCTCTATCTTTTTTACTTTTTTTAATTTTAAACTAAATGCCAAATTATCAAACACAGTCATATGCGGCCATAAGTTATAACTTTGGAAAACCATAGCACTTGGCCGCTTTTCTGGCGGTAAGTGATGTACATCTTGATCGCTGACTTTGATGGCACCGCCTGTTGGATCAATAAAACCACCTACACTGCGAAGTACCGTTGTTTTCCCACAACCCGAGGGACCTAACAGCGTCACCAGTTCTCCTTCTTCAACATGAAAATCAATATTCTGCACCCCTTCTCCAGTAGGATAGAGTTTGGACAGATTTTGAATTGCTAGTTTGATAGCCAATCAACCATCACTCCTTTATTTCATTTTAAATCCATTTGCAAAAACATCTGCTCCAACAAAGCGTCTTGCAGCCAATAATAGAATAAGTGTTGGTAAAGTAAGAATCACCGAGAACACTGCCCCTGCTGTACTTGGATAGTCAGCAATGATCGAGTACATGATAACGGGCATTGTTTGATAATTTGGCACCCCAACAAGAAACGTACCTTCGGCTTCATTTAGAGATGATAAGAAGGTGAATACGGATGCAACGATAATTCCTGGCTTCGCCATAGGCAAAGTGATATGCCAGAATACACGCATTGGTGAAGCCCCAGCGTCTCTTGCCGCTTCCTCTTGTGATTTATGTACATTTTCAAAAGCAGCTGAAGGTATCCATGTCATAAACATCAAGGTATTGATGATATGAATAAGGATGATGCCAGTGAACGTATTCATCAAGTTCATTTGATAAAATAGTACGGCGATAGCAACATATAAACCCATCTTTGGAAAAGCATTCGTTAACAAAAAAGAAAATAGAAATAATCGTCTTAATGGAAATTGAATCCTTGCAAAGGCATATGCTGCTGGAATACAGATTATTAAGGAAATCAAAGTTACAATAGCAGCAATGAAAAAGGATAACCACATGGATCGAACTAATGACTCATCCTGTAATACAAATGACCACCAATCCAAAGACCAGACCTTTGGCAGAATATCAGGATATTGCCATTCTCCTGCAAATGCGAGCAACAAAAGGTTTAGCAATGGTCCGAAGAAAAATACCATAAATATGCATAGGAAGATAAATTCGATAATTTTACGTTTGCCCACGGTTCGGAAATACCACATATATGCACCTCCCTCATTTGATGTTAAGAAGTATAGACTTTATAGAGAAATTACGATTTATTATTTGATTTTAATCACATTTATCTATAAGAAGTCTATACATCTTATATTTTTACTCTATCATGTAATTGTTAAATAAAAATTATAATATAGTATAGAGTTAGTAAATTATTTTAAAAATTCAACCGAAATATGATGTTCTTCTTTTGCCAAGAACTCATCATAACCTGGAACGTTATTGTCGAAGTATAAAAACAAGGCATAGAAGTATAAGTGGCAGTCAAACGTGGAAACGATACATGACACGCCATGGTAAGCACATTGTATGAGCTGAAAATGCGGAACATGAACAAGCTGGAGGAACACAGAACTAGTGCAAACACTAAGTAGAATTTTCATATAAAAGGCCGCCTATTTTTGCACAAAAGGAAATGACTAGAGGAGAAAATCGAATCGAGGAACATAATGGAAGAAGTCTGATATGTATTTGAAAAATATTGAGAATAAGTTGAAAGAGGCTGAGACGAAAGAATATATATCCATTTATGCAACCCTTCTGACTCATCTTTTGCCTGTGTTAGTCAGGAAATGATTTATATACCAATTCCTACCATTTTGTTATTTAAGAAAAAAGCCCCTCCAAGAGGGACTTTTTATCATAACTAAGTGATTAATTTTTCGTTCTCGTAATAAAAAATTTAAAAATATCGTTCCGAAAGTAATCCAATGAATAGAGAACTGGTACATTGTTCTGATCATAATGTATTTGTTTTAACAACAGGACTGTTGTCACAGGATGGATCAGCAGCTTTTGACAATTAGGATCCGTGTGTAACGGAACAACGATTTCCGACGAAGCTTTATTGATTTCAATATTACATTCATTTTTCAGGTATTGAAAGAGCGAACCGATGGTTTCTTTTTTTAGTATATCATTTCCTACTAAATGATGAGACAAAACGTTTTTGGAGAAAACAATCGGCTCGTTATTCGCTGTTCTAATTCGTTCATGGATGATTACTTTTTCCTCTTGTTGTAGTTGTAACAATTCCTTCCATTCGTCAGTCGGAACCTCACTTCTAAGTTTTTCTCTTCTTTCCCCATCCTCTAAACCAGCATGCAGGATCATGGAGGTGACACTCATCAGGTTCTCTAAACTGTTTGGGAGTGAGGGAAGCGGGGTCACGACAAATGTACCAACGCCATGGCGAACAACCACTTTTCCTGCTTGCTCCAGTAGCCTGATCGCAGATCGAATCGTTTCCCTGCTTACATTAAATTGCTTTGCTAAGTTGATTTCTGGAGGTAATCGGTCGCCAACTTGATAGATACCCTCTGCTATCGCTGTTTCTAATTCTTTCTTTATTTTTTGATACACGGCCATATCCATTCATCCTTTTAGAACTATATGTTGTCTAGACGTTTACCTTTGATTATATCATAATATAAACCTTCGCCACTGATCAAATCATGACATATTTTGTCGATTGGCTATCTTTTCACCGGTGCGTGTTCAACACCTGCATGTCCTGTCCAAGCTGGTTTGTAGCGTTGGAGCCAGCCATCTCTTTTTATCTTCCTATCTTATTAAAAAGACTAGTATGTGCTTCCACTCATGAAAACACTGCCTCCTTAACCTAGCATAGGAGGCGGTATACGTGACTACTTTTTAGAGTGTATCCCTTTCTCTTTATTTATCGGGCGAGAAGAATATCCCTCTACCAAGGTAAAGTCCAGAAAAAGGTGATGAAACTCACTATCTTGATTTATTTTAAGCAGTAATAATTCCATTGCCTTTTCTGCCATCAATTCTTCCTTTTGTTGGATGTGTGTGAATTGTTTTTCCTCTAAAGATTCTTGTGGGTGATCGAAACAAACAATCGAATAATCTTCAGGAATCTTCTTTCCTCTCTTCTCCAAGACCGATTTCAACAGCAAGGCTTGTTCGAACTCCGATGTTACGAATGCCGTCATTTCGGGATGATTCACTACAAAACTTTCTAATCGTTCTTTATCTTCCTGAATAATGGCATTTAATTGATCCTGATGCTTTGAAGCAGGCAAACTGCTGCGGATCTCCGTCATCATATAACTTGGATCTAATTTAATTTCTTGATGAAAAAAAGCTGTTTGAAATCCTTTCAGTCTTTCTTCAATTGTCGACGTTCCATCCACAGGAACGGAAATAAAACCAATTTCTTTATGCCCTAATTGCATCAAGTATTCTGTCAATGTCTTGCTTGCCAAAAAATTATCTGTACCTACGGAACTTGCAGGAATTCCCGTTAGAAACCGATCTACCAAAACAAATGGAAATTCATCGACTGCCAGTTGGAGCAGAGCCTGATTATAATGTTGACCATGCACCGGAATAATAATCAAACCATCTGCTCCGATCTCCCCCATAGAGGTAATACTTTTGGCTTCTTCTTCAATTAACCCATAAGTTCGTTTTATTATTAAACTAATATTTAAATCTGAACATAGCCTTTCGATACTTTTCACAAACGTCATACCAAAGTCGGCCGAAAAATTAGGGATAATTAGCCCAATCATTTTAATCGCTCGCTCTTTTTCTTCTGATTGTGCAAGTTCAAGATCCTCGTTGTTTCGTGAAAAAGAGGTATCAGCAACAAAAGACCCCTTGCCGCGAACACGTTCAATCACCTTCTGTTCCGATAACATTTCCAAAGCCTTTCTGGAAGTGATCCTGCTCACATCAAATTCTTCTGACAATTCTTTCTCAGAAGGGACTCGATCTCCTTGTTTAAATTCACCATGCTGAATCCTGTGCAGTAAGTTTGTATAAATTTGCTTGTATTTAGGAGTATCCATTATGTAATCATCCTTGTTATATAGTTGTTATACTTATAACATAACAAGAATTTAATAATCAAACAAATTGTTTATTACTCCAAGCAAATATCTCACTTGATATACATTCTGATTAATAAAGCCAAGTAAGTTCCTTCAAATGGTGCGACGTACTGCCTCTATCTCTTTCAACCTCATATTGACATGTTGTATTTAACATGATAACATAACTTCATAATATTATATTATATGTTATATACATTAAAAAAAGGAGGGTTTTATTTATTTTGTCTATTTTGGAAGCGTTTTATCTATGTAAAACTTGTTATATCAAGAAACATTGAAAAATTATAACCTCACTTACCAGGATGGGCAACTTTTTATTCACAGTTTTAAAGGGTGGTATGCAAGTTAAGACAGCGCATCTAGCGAGTTTATATCATTTATAAGGACAGCTGACAGGCTGGTTCTCGTACTGCAACCTCTTCAATAACAGCGGATGCTCGGATAAATATAATCCGTACATAACAGAAATGGAACTCATTTTTTTATTAAGCCGTACAGTCAGATAAAAATGACATAACATGTATTAAATGATATAAATATGCTGTTTACCTTTTCAAACCTGACAAGCATTAATCAAAAGGGAAAAGCCATCAACAAAATGAACATTTCAATGTTTAAAAGCTTTTTGTTTAACAAGTATCCAACGCTTGGGAACACCTATCTCTTTCACTGATTAAACAGCTCTATCTTTTCTTTACCCTACCCGCAAGAGAAACCTCATTAAGCACCACTGCCTGACACGCAAGTTAGTTTTAAAAAGTGCACTATATTAATCAACTAGTAATAAAAAATATTTTATTTTTATAAGAGCAAAGGAGCGAGTTCATTGAAGAAAAATATACTTGTTTGCCTTACCTCCCTCAATATACTTTCATTTTCTTAAAATATCGCTGTTTTTCTCTAATTTTCATTGATTAATATTAAAAACATTAGGTAAGTCAAGGAATAT
>NZ_JAFBFA010000015.1 GCF_016909015.1 Gracilibacillus alcaliphilus | reverse complement strand
CCTGTTTGGTCATTCTTTTAGACATACAAAATACTCCCTTCATAATAGGTGAGAATTTTTATTATTTCTCTGTCTACTATAAAGGGAGCATATCAGTAGTAGGGCCATCTTTATGACATTATTTGATTGTTAATATGTGCTGCAATGTCTATCGTAATTATCAGTTTTAGATAACCATTACAGCTCTTCTGCTAGCGTCTTTATGGTCTTTTTCGACTCTTCTGCAAATTCAACAGAGGCTGCATAGTACATTTCCCCGTTTTCAATTATAGCGAAATCACCGATGCGGATGTTCAGCAATGTCTGGCTGTCTTGTTTTTCGAGTTTATATTGATAAGCAACTTCTCCTGCTTCTGGTGTTACCTTCCACGCTGTACCATAAAGGTCAATAACCAGTTCGTTTTCAGGGTCTGCCTTGCTAACAGTGGTGATCGATTGTTCTCCATTAGGAAGCTCCCAGACTACTTTACTCCCCACTGTCATTGGCTCCTGTGGATAATCTTCCGGTAATTCGTCCCATTGGGCAACATATCTGGGAGTAACTAAGACTTCCCAGACTTTAGCAGGGGGAGCATCGATCAATATATCGGCGAATACAGTTAGGTTTTTGGTCATAATCAGTATCATCCTTTCATTATAGAGTATATATGCCATGAAAATTACTTTGGTTGAATAAATTCAAAATCTTGCGTTTTAATCATGTATTGTCGAAAAAAATTAGGTTCAATCCCAGTGAGTCGATAAAAGAAATCAATTTCCACCATCCAGTCTATCTCTATCATCTGCTGAATGTCAATAATTCCTTTTACGGCCAGTACATTAATAATTGATTTTATTTTTTGCGGTAGTTGAACAGACAGTTCGCTGTCTAATGGTTCTTGTTTTAAATAACCTTTCCTGTGAAGAGCCGCATAAAAATTACGATGTTTTTTTGCTTCTAGTATACCTAAATCAGCAGCCCGGTACCCAAGCACTTGCATGGATGTTTGCCATTTCTTTTTCAAATCGAGATAAGCATCTGGATTTGTCAGATGAAAAATATCCTTCATGTCTTCTCTAAATGTCTTTTCTGGCAATAAAAAGGCGCTGGCAAATTGGTTTGCTTCATTTTCAATGGCTTTATGCTCCTTGCGATTTAAGTTAGTAAATTCGACTTGATAATGGAGCAGCAGGTGTCCAAGTTCATGAGCCATATCAAAATTCCGTCGAGCTGCTGATCGTTTGAGGTGTCCCAGCATAATAAAAGGACAGTCACGTTTGGTCCAGGTGCTGTAAGAACCGATATCTTCACCTAGTGCTTTTTCAAAAATAAATACACCGCTTTTTTCAATGAGGAACATAAGGTCACTGTTTGTGTTCAGACATAGCCCTAATTCCTGTCGTGCGAGATCGGCCGTCTTCCTGATTTGGACATCTCTTTTATCTGAAGTAGCATTGAGGTAATCAATGACTTGATCCCTTAATTGAATGATCATTTGTGTTGGATAGGTTACTTTAGTGGATAAATAATTTACCAGGCTATCCAGAAACTCCATATGTTTTGTTTCAGAATTTGTTTTTGAAGTGCTGTGAATAATCTGTGAGCGATAGGCAATATTGGAAGTGGGGATATTTCCTGATTCGGTGAATCGGCTCAGTGCATCCAGTTTATAAAAGTATTTACTTTTCACGTGGAAAATGGATGTTAAATCGTTTATCAAGTTCATTTTCGGCGCTGTATAATTATGTTCATATTGCCAAATGGCTTGTTCTGTTACACCTAACATATCAGAGAGCTGTTTGCGTGAAAAACCGTTCATGATACGTAGATTGGTTAGATTTTCACCAATAAACATAAGGCTCCCCCTTATCTTAAAATAAAGTGAGACTGTTAACCAGCAAGAAAATAATCCTTTGCTGCTTGTATTGTGATCAGTTACTTACTTTTTCAAATTTTCCAGTATCCCATGTTGCAGGGTCAATTATATCATGATCTTGTTTAGGAGCAATAACTTCATGTTTCTCATATATTACTTTTGCACGAGACAGGTATGGAAAACCTTGCTAGTCAGTAAGCTTTACTGTCTGTCGAAATTTCCGGATCATGCATGATCTCAGAGGTTTGACAGGCTGTCCCCATATAATAAGTAAAGAATACCTGCGAATGGAATTTTCTCATATATTTAAAAAGCAAAGCCTCTGTCACAGCTGGATTTAAAGAGTTGCTGGTAAAGCATTGTCTGTTAATATTGGAAAGAAAATATGAAAATAGGGGGAAAAATTCGTGAAGCAATAAAAGATCTACCGCATTTTAACTGCAAATATCAAGTTATAACAATATTATCCTAATATTTCTAATCATAGTCAACCAAATGATCATAGAAAACCCCAGAATCATCAACTTACTTGATGATTCTGGGGTGGCAGCTGCTGGTATACAGTCTTGATTCTACCTTTCCAGATCGCTTAATTTCTCTGCGCCAGTGCAGAAAGTCCGCCATCTACATTTAAGCATGCTCCTGTTACGAAGGAGGCTTCATCTGAGGCTAAGAAAAGAATCCCATAAGCTAGTTCTCGCGGAGTTCCTTGGCGTTTAAGGATCCCTGGTCCTTCAGGGTTTGGTTTAGTCACACTCTGATCCAGTTCTTGTCCTGCCGCTTCCGCTCTTTTTATGTGATAGTCGGTAAGGGTAGGCCCAGGGAGGATAGCATTTACACGCAATTGTTCGTCGGCATGATCACATGCCATCGACCGTGTAAGGGCAAGGACACCAGCTTTAGTGGCATCATATAATGCCATACCGGGACGTCCGACTACACCATTTGCAGATGAGACGTTGACAATGGAGCCACCGCCGCTTTGGGACATGATAGGGATAAAATGTTTGCAGCAATAACCGACTGCACGTAAGTTAATATCAAAGATAAACTGCCATGTTTCTTCATCTGCTTCGGTGACTGGTCCAAATACACGTACCCCGGCATTGTTAACAAGAATATCCACTTTATTAAATTTATTTTTTACTTCTAAAGCTACTGCAGCGATATCTTTCTCACTGCCTACATCTGCGGTGGCTGCGATTGCTTGCGGTCCGCCTTGGTCAGCAATGAGCTTTACTGTATTTTCAGCATCTGCTTCATAACGATCTACTACTACAACCGTTGCACCTTCTTCGGCAAACAGGAGACATGTCTCTCTGCCAATGCCTGAACCACCTCCGGTAACTACTGCCACTTTATTTTCTAATCGATTTCCTGTCATATTTTCAGCCCCATTCTTAAAGTTTTTTGAATTGAAAAACTTATCCTTTTATTCATCCAAAGTTTAAACTACACTATCGTTAAAGGAGTTCCAACTTCTTTCAATTTGTCCGATATCGGGCTGACCACAGTAGACAAACAAGCGATGCTTATACGTTTCTGTTGTTCCTTGTGCTTGCGTCCACTCTCCACTAATACACCGGCTTGGTGAAAATCCGAGCTGGTCATCTACCCTCCAAGTAACAGGATGTTGAGGATTATCTTTATGATTCATCATAGCAATCCCCGCCCAATCGTTACGATTTTCAATCGGCATACTTACAGTAACCCAGTTGGCATATTTTGCTTCAGCGTTCTCATTTTCTTGGCCAGCGCTATTTATTGCTTTGCCGCCAAGTTCTTCTTTGAATGGCATCCGCAGAAAAAGCCCGCCAGCAATATGTTGACCATAAGTAAGGGATGTTTCTGCTTGCAAAGACCAAACAAGGTCTAATTCATATGTTTCACCATGGTCTGTAAATGTCCAAGCTTGTTCTTCTGAGATCATATGTGTACCATCTGGTGCAAGCCAGTCGGTCTCCACTTTCCATCTTGCTGTGTTTTCTTTGATGATTGGTTGGGCCAATGACTTTGGATGGATAGTGCCGTCATATCCTCCTCTTAATCCCTCTTCCCAAAATCCTATGTTATTAATATTATTGAATCCGCAATAAAGCCCGTGCTGCCACGGATGATGAGATGGAGCATCTTCCGTTAATATTCCCACACCATCTGGAGCAGCCATGGGATGAATGTAGGGACGTTTCTCTGTCTTAGCATGTTGTGTAATAATGGGAACGCTGTCATTATAGCGGTAAATACTAATTATTTGCTCTGAGCTTTCTGCTCGCAAGTCACTCTTTTTTGCATGGTTATGTTCCATATACATCACCTCCTTAAGTAAATGATCGTTTCTCAGGAATAATTGTCTGAAATCCCTTCCTTAAATATCGGCAATTTAATAATTTCTCCATTTTTCATAGCTGATTCATGTGCACAAAGCCCTGCACAGGTCCAGTTTGCCGAGGTGAAAACATTAGGAAAGGGATCTCGCTTTTCGAGAATACTGCTAACAAATTCATGAGCTAAATGCGGGTGTGATCCTCCATGACCGCTTCCTTGCGTAAAAGATAAATGCTTGTTGTCTCCAGAATCATATACTCCTTCTGTCGTATAACGCTGAATAGACTCCGGCAGTAAGTGAGCGTAATCAGGTATTTTCACTCTTTCTCCATCTTCTCCGGTGAAGACCACGGGATTTTCAGACTCTAATTGCTGCCACTCGAAACTTTTCTTATCGGCATAAACATCAAAGCTTTCCACATATTCACGAGCAGTTTCAAATAATGATCTGGTTACTTCCATCGCTAAATCCGAATTTCTTAACCTAAACAAAGCTGATTCGACTGCAAATGGGGAGCCATATTTGGCTGTTAAATGCTCCGCTATTTTTCCAGAGCCAAAACAGGAGACATATTCTGCTTCCTTTTCAGCCAAAGCTAATAAGGGACTTACTGCATGAGTAGCATAATGCATGGGGGGAAGTCCTTCCCAATATCCAGGCCATCCTGCCATTTCCTGCTGATGAGCTCCTCTTAAAAATTGTATCCGACCCAGCTCACCTCTATCTCGCAATTCTTTGACGTATAAAAATTCCCTTGTTTGCACGGCTGTTTCCATCATCATGTAGTTTTTACCGTGTTTTTGCTGCGCCTTAATAATCCGCCGACATTCTTCAATAGATGTGGCCATTGGCACCGTACAGGCTACATGTTTTCCTGCTTCCAGTGCAGCAATGCTTTGTTCCGCATGCAAATGGATAGGTGAGTTAATATGAATGGCATCAATATCCTTATCTTGGATTAACTCATCAAAATCGGAATATCTTTTTTCAATGTTAAAATGATCACCAATCTTATTCAAATTTCCCTCATTTCGCTGACAAATAGCATACATCTCTGTATTTGGATGATCTCGATAAATAGGGATAAATTCAGCTCCAAATCCCAGTCCTACAATGGCTATCTTTAGTTTTTTTTCCAATCAAAGCCCTCCTTGATCCTAAATTTGGCAATCGGCAGAACCAATTGCATGTCTCACTATTAATCTAGTCAATTAATAGGTGGAAGTCTATGAGATATCACGTTACTTTATTTAGATTTTTGAGGGCTATGGATGATCAAAATGATTATATTTCTCAAAAACTCAACTTTCGCACCTCGAAAACGGCCTCCCATCCATAGACATAAGCATTGGTGGTTATTTCGATCCACTTCTTGACAAAGAAAACAGCATAGGTTTTGACTTATAGCAGTTATCGAGAGCAAGGCAGCCGCTGCGGCTGACCGTTTCGCTTTCCGAGGGGCATGCTCCTCAGCTAACTTTTGCCAAGCAGATCACTTGGTAAAAGTGGATCTTCAGAGCATGCGAATCCCTCAGGAGTCGAAACGGTCGGCCTTCGCTAGGATTTGCTTCTACAACGTTTGTGATTCCTAACATGGTGAATATCTTCTGCTTGTTCATTAAGGAATGGTAAATAGATAACAGACGTTTGAAAAGTTGCTGGATGTTAATTACGCGATCAAGAGTAATCAGATCAGCTATCCTAGGGACAATCCAGTCCTGAGGCTGTCCCCATGGAAAGCGGAGTGGTTGGCCGGAGCGAATCTTCGCACGCTTATTCAGTCAAAATAATGATAAGTCAAGTGCGCTAATGGAGTGCCCACTTACACATTGATAGCAAGGTGTAAGTGTTTATTTATGTGTGCGAAAGTTGAGTTGAAAACTGTTTTTTATCACCCCTTTACCCCACCTAAAGAAATCCCTTTGACAAAGGCTTTTTGCACAAAGAAATAAAGCGCTATAATTGGAACGGCAATTAAGACAGAAGCAGCCATTAGAGGCCCCCAAGCAGTACTTTCTGTTTGCTGAAATTGTTGTAAACCAATCTGAAGTGTGTATTTGGAAGGGTCACTTAGATAAATCAAAGGCCCTAAAAAATCATTCCATGAAAACATAAATTGAAACAAAGCGATGGTCAAAATAGCGGGCTTACATATGGGAAGCATAATTCTGAAAAATATGCCAAATTCAGAGCAGCCATCCATTCGAGCCGCATCCTCTAAGCTGTTAGGCAATTGCTTGAAAAATTGCCTCATTAAGAAAATGAAAAACGGCATCCCAAACCATAAGGGTAATATAAGTGGTAATAGCCCTCCTACTAACCCAAGCTGAGAAAACAACAGAAAGAGAGGGACCATCGTTACAGGAAATGGAATCATCATCACTGCTAGTGTAATAACAAAAAGGGTGTCCCGTCCCTTCCATTTTAACCTTGCTAAACTGTAAGCTACGATTGGACAAGAAACCACAACTCCCAAAGTGGATAAACTAGAATAAATTAAAGAGTTTTTAAAATAGGTGAAAAAAGGGATCATGGTAATCGCATTAAAAAAATGTTCCCATTCTATTGGATTTGGGATCAAAACAGGCGGATAGCTAAACAATTGAACATTAGGTTTTAAAGCTGTACTGACCATCCAGAAGAAGGGGAGCGCAAATAGTATCCCGGCAGCACTAATAAAAATATAGGTCAATACCCTTTTTGATTTTTTGTGCTTCAACGTAAAGTCCTCCCTTTTAGTTATCTCCTTGATAGAATACCCATCGTTTGGAGGTTTTTAATATAATCAATGTGATAAGCATGATCAGTATGAATAAGACCCAAGCCATAGCGGAAGCATAGCCCATTCTCATATACAAAAAGGCATTGTTATACAAATACATGCTGTAGAACATTAGTGAATCTGCAGGAGACCCCGTTCCAGATGTTAACGTGTATGGTAAGGTGAATTCTTGTAAGGCATTGATTAATCCCATTACCACATTAAAGAAAATCACCGGGGTTAAAAGCGGCAGTGTAATATGCCAGATTTTTCGAAGTGGATTGGCGCCATCTACTTCGGCTGCATCATAATATTCTTGTGAAATATCTTGTAAACCAGCAAGGTATATTAAGAAGGTATTCCCGATAATCCATAAAGACATCATTACAATGGAAGGCTTCGCCCATGTTGGATCTCCCAGCCACCCTGGACCGGCTATTCCTACTAAATCTAACAGATAATTCACCAAACCAAACTGTGCTTCAAGTAACCATTGAAATAAAATAGCAACCGCAACGGCTGGCACTAAAGAGGGGATGAAAAATAATGTTCTAAATATGCCTTGACCTTTAATTTTCATATTGAGCAATAAAGCAATAGAAACGCCCAGCATGACACTTAAAGGAAGCTGCATTAATGCATAAAAAAACGTATTACTGATTCCCGTCCAAAACATTGGATCTTTAAATAATTGGGTGTAGTTTTGTAGTCCAACGAATTGAGAAAAGCCAGAAATATTATAATTTGTAAAACTGTAATACATCGAACTAAGTAATGGGTAGAAATAAAAGGCACATAATCCAATGATCCATGGAAGAGCGAAGATAACACCATATTTGGAACGCTTGCTTTCGATGTTATTTTTCACTCTTGTTTTACTGCCTTGTTTGTGCTGCAGTTTGCTTGCTAGTGAAGGTGACTTCATCATGATTACCCCCATACTATTTTTGTTTTAAAAAAGGGGAGAGATCCCCTTTTCATGTGTGTAAATATAGCATTTTGTCGCAGTGTAACTGGCTATAGAATTTCCATTTCAAGAAATAAGGGAATATGTCAGAGCTTCAACAGCCAGTAACTGCTTGATTGGTTTAACTAATGTTCAGTGGAGGAAAGAGGAAGCGGACTAAGTTCACGATGTCGTGTCGCAACGTCTGTACTAGCACATCCTATGCGTCTAACCCCCACTGAACGAAGTTTATTCTCTCCTAGCTTCTTCCTGTTCAATTGCATTGTTAATGGTTTCATTGATCCGATCCAAAATTTCCTGAGGCGTACCTTGCCCATCAAGAACTAGATCAGGTGCTTTTGCCAATTCATCCCACATCATATTTCCAGCTAGTACAACCGGTCGATGCTTCCCATTTGGCAAGACATCCAAAAACGGCTGGTGATTAGGAATATCGCCATAAAGTTCCTCGTTCACTTCAGGAAGAACAGAATACTCTCCTTTAATTTCCTTGAATTTTTGCCCATCTTCTGTAGAACTTAGCCATTTAACAAACTCCCATGCTGCCTCTAATTGTTCTCCTTCCACTCCTTTTGGTATGATTAATGCTCTTCCGCCTAAGAATGTAGTAAAATTATCACCAGTTGGAGTAGGAATATAAGTCACGCCATAATTTAAATCGGGATTATATTCCTCTATTTGTTCCATAATCCAGTTACCTTGAACGACCATAGATACTTGTTCACTGATGAATGGATCTTGGGCGTCACTTCCTTCCGAATTTGCAAAGCTTAGTACATTCTGAGCACCCAAATCGGTAGCAAAATCAGTCATCCACTCCAAGGCTTCTACAACTTTAGGGTTGTCGGCAGTCACTTGATTAGTCTCATCGACAAATTCGCCTCCGAAAGACCAGCCCCATGAATATAACCAGCCTTCACCTAGCCAGGGAATCATCCCATACTGGGTAAATCGCCCATCTTCTTGTTTGGTAAGCTGGTGTGCCGCCTCTTCTAATTCTTCAATTGTGGTAGGCGGATCTTCAGGATCTAATCCAGCCTCTTCAAAATGATCTTTATTATAATATAATGCTCTTGAGGTTCCATCATATGGAAGTCCTAATATATTACCTTCAAATGTTGACTCTCCCCATGCCCAATCATAGTAGATGTCTTCGGTTATTCCATCTCGCTCAGCCAGATCGTTTAGCAAGGTTAGTGAATCCATATATTCGGCAATGCCATAGCGACTTGCAAGCATGACATCGGGCGGATTTCCTCCCGCAACCGCTGTAACGAGCTTAGAGGAAACAGAGTCTCCGCCATCGGCAGCTACATATACCGGTGTAACTTCTATATCTGGATGTGATTCATTAAATGCTGCAACAGACTGTTTAATCTCTTCACCACCTGGTCCTACTTCCCAATTGTGCCAGTATGTTATTTGAGTTACTCCATCTTCAGACGATCCAGTGTTGTCCGCAGTATCACTATCCTCAGCAGAACAGCCAAAAACAAAGAATAGAATGAATAATGAAACTAACAGAGCGGGTAAGCGCATACAATTAAATTTGAACATCATTATTTCCCCCTTTATGTTTTTAGGTGCTTGTAACTCCCTTTTTCAAGGGCTAAGAATCATATTTAAAGATACCCCCTTTCTAATAACGCCATTATGCTTAGATAAAGTACAAAGCTTACAATGGATAATTTTTACTTTAGTACAGCTGATTAACGCTAGTATAGGTAATTAGAAATTTAAAGTCTATGAGATATTACGTTTCTTTATTTAGATTTTTCGTATTTAATTGGGATCAATTTATTACTGGCAGTCGTTATAGCAGAGGGGGGATTTTTTTAATGATGTTATGGACTTCTGTTTTGTTTTTCAATAAATTGTGTAAAACTCCATCTGGATTTATGTACGTTTTTATTAGTTAAACTTTCTATATTGGCCTGGGGTTAGCCCTGTTTTTCTTTTAAAGAGCACATTCATGTATTCTACATGTTTGAAGCCTATCTTTTCAGCGATTAAAGATAAAGGCAGATCAGTTTCAGATAGTAATTGTTTCATCAGGTTTACCTTTATTTCCATAATTTCCTGGTGAGGGGTTCGTCCTAACGCCTTTTTAAATCGATTATCAAGAACACTGCGTGAAACAAGGACATGTTTAAGAATATCCTCTACTTTAATGTCCTCATATGCATGGTTTCGAATAATTTGTACTGCTTCAGAAACTAGTGTATCCTCCACTGTGACAACATCGGTAGAAACCCTTGTGAAAAGTTTCATGGGAGAAAATAAATGAAGCTCTGGTTCAACCTGTTCCCCAGCCATCATTCGATCCAAAATCTCAGCTGCTTTATACCCGGTATTTAGTGTGTCTGGAACAATACTTGATAACGAAGGGTCTGACAAGTTACAAAGCAGCTCATCGTTATCCACACCTATTACGCCTACCTGATAAGGTACAGCCACATTAGCAAGCTGGCATGCTTCTAACAATTTTTGTCCTAAAATATCATACGAGGCCATAATTCCAATTGGTTTAGGCAATGATTCCAGCCATAAAGCCATATCTTCTCTATCCTTTGTCCATGACTTATTTCGACTTGATTCAAATGTGTGACATGGAAACCCTTTATCTTTTAAATAGTCGATAAAAAACTGGCATCTTTGTCTAGCCCAAGGAAATTGCATTTCACCGCAAAAGCCAAAATGTTTGAAACCTTTACTGATTAAATGATCAGCCGCCATATGAGCAATTGCTTGATTATCGGTTTCAACACAAGGAAGGTGAGGCAAAAAGCGGTCAGCGCTCACATCCACAGTAGGAAGATTAATCTCACTTATAATCGAGGCAATTTCTTTTGTTTCTATCCTTGCGATAATTCCATCGCCTTTCCAATTTTTTAGCCAACTTAGATCGGTATGGTCTCTGCTATGTTCCCCCAAATATATCGACCAGGGACGGTTTTCATTCAAGTATTCTTTGATTCCTCGGAGCAGCCCGCGTGCATACTCGTTGGAGGTTTCAATAATTAACGCAACATGATAATTTGGATTCTTTTTATACTTTGAATTCATTTTCCCACCCTCATTTACAAAAGACTTAAGTCTGGTATTTTTCCCATTCAAACGCTGAAAAAGATACGGGTTAAGTAAATTTTGATGAAATTTCTGATCATTATTAATTGATTTTTGTGCAGTTGTTTATTTACAAGTACAGAAAATGATCTGTCCCAGTGCTTGGAGCTTATTCACTTGTATTAGAGGAGATGATTAGGAATGCAATGAACTGTTGAGTCTTTTTCTAAAAGCATCTTGGTAATTATCAAATGCTGGGGGCATTCGTTTTCCATATTCCACAAATGGCTACACGATAGTGTCTGTTTGACAAGTGTTTCCCTGGCAACTCTTTTACAAGACTCCATTTATATTTTAATTCATAAAAAGGCAAAATGATATGATTTTTATTTATTTATTTAAAGTTTTTATTAAAATTTATAAAAAAATTAAAGTTTTAAAAAGAAAGAACCCTACTCCATTTTCCGCCAAAAACTCATGTATAACCAAGATTAAATAACAAAGAATAAAAGAAGGAATACTTTTTGCCACAGTTGTGTCAATCTTTGTTCTTTCGATGATCCGCCCTACGTATTAGACTATCAGTAAGGGTGATAAACATGTTATCTACTAGGCAAAAGCAATTGCTAGCAAAGCTTATCGAAAGTAGCCAATTTATGACGGTGGAGTTTCTGGCCAAGTGGCTGGAGGTTAGTACGAAAACCATTCGCAATGATTTAGACGCATTAACAAGTTTTCTGGAAGGGAGGGGCAGTTCGCTGAAAAGGACTCCAGGGAAAGGGGTCTTACTCCTAGCCAACAGTGAGGAAAAGGAGAAAATCATCGAGTCGCTCGAACTTACCGATTCCTTTCTTGATAGGAATGTGCAATTGACGATGATTAGTCTCTATCTGCTTGTGCATAAAAAAGTAACGGTACAGCGGATTGCAGATGAATTCTTCTTAAGCCGGACCAGTGTACAGCATCTTTTGCGGGAAGTGGAGGAGCTGTTCGATCCGTTTGGCCTGCAAATTTCTAAAGAAGTCAGAAAAGGCTTATTCATTTATGGCACTGAGCGAAGCAAGCGAAAGGCCGTTTTTTATTGGTTAACTAGGCAGAGTACCAATTTAGATACTGTGTCTAAGTGGTTAGCAGTAAACGAGTCAGAACAAACGTTAGCTATGGAATGGATGGCCTCCTGTGAACAGGAGCGGGGAGTCATGTACAGTGAAGAGTCCAAACAATCCCTTATGATCTTCTTCATATGGTGGAAACGCCGGGCAGAGGAGCAGCAGATGGTTTTTATTCCAAAAAAACAACGGATTAAGAATCCTGTTACAGGCAGTGTATCTGCTTATTTAGCTCAATTATCAGGAGATCAAGAGCTACTGGAAAATGAGCTAAATTTTATCCATCAAATCTTTGACCAAATCAAAGTAGTGAAGTACAAATTCGAGGCCAATGATCTGGATCATTATAAAAAGGAATACGCCTTTTGCCGTTATCTCATTGATCAAATATCGAGCATACTTCAGGTGAATCTGTCTGCGGATAAGAAATTGATGAATGATTTAATGTATCATGTAAAATCAGCATTCCTAAGGATTGAAGAAGGTACAGAAATTGACAATCCTTATACTGAGGAGATTAAGATACGGTTTCGTGCTATTTATGAGATGGTTCATCAAATTACATTAGATATTGGTTACCGATTAATTGCAGCAGAAGTAGCTTACCTTACAATGCACATCAGTTCTGCAATGGAAAGAAGTAATAATAAAAGATATTTTCCGAACGTAATTGTAATCTGTACAACGGGATTAGCCACTTCTTCTATTCTCATGACAAAACTGGAACATATTGAGCCGGGCTTTAATTTATTGCGTGTAGTCAATTCCCAAGAATTAGAGCAGGAATTGGATCTGGGAGAGATTGATTTTATTCTAACGACAAGTAAGCTGCCGGCACAACACACGGGTAATATAAAAACCTATCGCGTCAGTCCGTTATTATTGGACGACGAGAAGGCCAAAATCCAGCATGAGGCACATAAAATTGTCAATCGCAAACAGCTTAAACGATTTAATGAGGTATACCACCAGCCGACTTCTGTCGTGCCAACCTTGTTTGACGAACAAATACATTACCGTCATACACAGGACTGGCATGAGGCCATCACCATAGCAGCCCAGCCGTTGTTAGAAGCAGGCTATATCAAACAAGGCTATATTCAAGAAATGATTATGTCTGTTGAGCGTAATGGGACATACATGGTATTTCTCCCAAAGGTAGCCTTTGTCCATGCACATCCTGAAAATGTGTGCAAAGAAGGAATTAGTATGACCATTTTTGAGGAAGAGATTATGTTTGGCTCGAAAAATCCAGAACAGGTTAAAATCATTATTGTACTAGCCATAAAAGAATCACATAATCAAGATTTTTTACAGTTATATCGATACCTGGAGAACCAGGAAGTCCTCGATCAATTAATGCATGTCAGCAAGGAGAAGTGGAGGAAGAAGAATTGAAGGATTTAGAAAAGGATCATATAGCAGTACAAGTAGAAGCAGATGACTGGAAAGAGGCTATTCAAGCATCCGGTCAATTACTCGCAAGATCTGGTGCGGTTTCAGAGGATTATGTCAACAGCATGATTCAATCCGTAGAAAAAAATGGTCCCTATATCGTGATTGCGCCAGGGATTGCGATAGCACATGCCAGACCAAGTGCAAGTGTATTTGAGAATGCCTTAGCCTTAGCTATTCTAAAGGAACCTGTTGCCTTTCACAGTAAGGAGAATGACCCGGTTGATTTGGTGTTTTCTTTCTCGGCAAAAGGGGATGAATCTCACCTTAAAATGATTGAACAATTATCTATTTTTCTTATGAAAGAAGAAGCTGTCAAACGGCTGAGGGAAGTAAATTCTGCCGAAGAGGCATATCAAATTATAACAGAGGGAAGTGTTACAAATGAGTAAATTAAAAATAATGACGGTGTGTGGTTTTGGGTTAGGATCTTCTATGGTATTAAAGATGAACTTGGATGCGGTGCTAAAGGATTTAGGAATTGAAGCAGATGTATTTACTGGAGATGTAAGCTCTGCAACAGGAACGAGCTGTGATTATATTTTTACAAGCAATGAATTAGCCGGGAATATCAAGTCTGCCACCAGTACACCTGTTGTCGTCATCAACAGCTTTGTCGATAAGGCAGAGATTAAAGAGAAGGCACAGGCAGAAATAAAAAGTGAATAAAAGATGTTCAAAAAGTTCGTTAAGAGAGAGGCAGCGCATCTCTGTAATGTGATGACAGCCTTCTGCGGGCTTTTTGAACACGCACTAATAAGCAAAGTGAGGGATCAGTAGTGGAATCACTAATGAATTTTGTTATTGAAATTATCCGTGAGCCGGCTATCTTTTTAGGTTTAATAGCACTAGTAGGGCTGTTGTTGTTAAAGAAGGACTTATCATCGGTCGTTTCTGGTACAGCGAAAACAATTATTGGCGTTGTGATTTTAACACAGGGGACAAATATTCTGGTTAGCTCCATCGAGCCTTTAACGGCCGGCTTTAATTTGATGTATGATATCCAGGAAACCGAGGTAAATCCGGCGCTTGGATCAGATCAAGTACTTAGTCAGTATGGAACACAAATTGGGATAGCAATGCTTGTAGCATTTGCGATCAATTTGTTAGTCGCTCGTTTTACGAAAATTAAGCATGTCTTTTTAACTGGTCATATGTTGTTCTGGTTTCCATTTGTTTTTGTTGCCGTTGGAGTAGAAAACAATTTAAGTAATACGCAAATCATTATCTTTGCCTCAATTATGACGGCTTTATACATTATTATTGCACCGGCATTATTACGCCCATTTGTCCGAAAAGTGACGGGATCTGATGATTTTATTATTGGTCACCCAACCACGATTCTTTCCCTTATTTCCGCTGGGGTTGGTAAGCTGTTTGGCAATAAAGGAAAGTCATCTGAAGATATTAAGTTCCCTAAGTCAACGGAATTTTTACGTGAAATAAGTATTACATCTTCGATAACCATGTTTTTAGTTTATTTAGTGGTAAGCATTATTATTGGGTTTAATCCGGCAGCTGCTGCATTTGGTGCCGAGCAGAATATCGTGATCTACAGCTTAATGCAAGGGGTTTTATTCGGTGCCGGTTTAACGATTTTATTACTTGGGGTACGGATGATGCTTGCCGAAATTATCCCGGCATTCCAAGGGATTTCGCAGAAGTGGATTCCAAACGCCGTACCTGCATTGGATGCGCCGATTTTATTCCCATTTGCACCGAACGCTGTGTTAATTGGTTTTATTGTATCGATGATTACATCGGTGGCCACCATCTTTATTACCGGAAGTTTGGGTATCTTTAGCTTTGTTATTGTGCCGCTTACAATTACCTGTTTCTTTGAGATTGGGACAGCCGCTATTATCGGAAATGGTACAGGCGGATTAAAGGGTGCTATCGCCGGATCTGCTGTGGCAGGGATTGTCATGATTCTTCTTGTCGGATTATCGGTGCCTGTCTTAAATGGAACAATAGCTGATTGGATTGTTATTTTTGGTGGAAATGATTTTTCTCTTTGGTCATTCATCGGTGATTGGATAGCCAAAATATTCGGATAGGAAGGTGAAAAGATGACATATATGAAAGAGTATTACGATAAAATTACTACTGCACTTGATTTTATTCTGGAAAAAGAAGAAAAGGAGATCGGGAAAGCAGCAAAACAGATGGCGGAGGCTGTATCCAATGGTCATTCGATCTATTTGTTCGGTGCTTCCCATGCGGGGATCATTACAGAAGATGCCTTTTATCGTGCTGGGGGATTTGCCTTGTTTAATCCCATCTTCAGCCCCAGCCTGATGCTGAATGTAGAGCCGGTTACATTAACAAGCCAGCTGGAAAGGCTGGAAGGCTACGGCAGCATCCTGCTGGATGCTAAGCCAGTAAAGGCGGGCGACGTGCTGTTTATTCATTCAGTGTCAGGAAGAAATCCTGTGGCTATTGACATGGCGTTGGAGGCAAAGGAAAGAGGAGTCACGATTATTAGCTTAACCAATGTGACTTACTCTCAGCAGGTCTCCTCACGACACTCGTCAGGCAAACGATTATTTGAAGTCAGTGATATTGTAATTGATAATGGAGGCGAACCAGGTGATGCGGTTGTTTCTATTCACTCTCTTTCTCAAAAAGTTGCACCAATATCAACGATCGTAGGCAGTTTCACGATTCATTCGATTGTATTGAAAATGATTGAGATGTTTGAGCAGGAAGGCAAGGATATCCCGATCTTCCGCAGTGCCAATTTGGACGGTGGCGATGATTACAATGCCCAATTATTTGAGCGTTACAAAGAACAGATTCATTATATGTAGGTAATAGGCAAATAAGGCGAGGGCAAACGTGTAGTCGCTGCATCGCTATTCGAACCATCAATCAAATGATTATCGGTAGGTTCAGGTTTTTAGAGAAAAACGGCTATTTATTAAACTAAGAAAAAGGGCAGATCCAGGAATGGGTCTGCCCTTCTTCTTAGTTAGCAATTTTTAACGTTTTAGCTTACTTGCACCATTGTCTCCCTTTGGGTTCCCCGATGATGCCCTGTTCAGTAGAGAAAATTAATTCTCCCCGCAAAAAGGTCTTGGTAACGCGTGCGCCAATCTCCATTCCAATATAGGGGCTGTGCGGATTCTTATAATAAAGATCTTTGGCTTCTAAAGTATAGTTTTGATGAGGATTTATAAGTATTAGATCGGCATCATAACCAAGTGCTATTTTACCCTTATTGGGAATGGCGAAACGTTTAGCTGGATTTGCTGCGATAAGTTTTGCAAAGTCAATTACACTCATGCCCCGTTTGTTGACGGCTAGATCAAACATTAGATCTACATTGTTCTGACAGCCGGATATCCCACCCATGGTTTCAAATATATGGCCTTTTTTAAGCTCAGGGCTACAAGGAGAGTGATCCGAGCTTATCCAATCAATGTCACCGATTATTAAAGCCTGCCACAATGCTTCCTGCTCTTCTGGATAACGAAGCGGAGGCTGGCATTTAGCTACTGATCCGAGGCGCATTAAATCGTCTGCATTTAGGGCGAAATAGTGGGGACAGGATTCCAAGGTAATGTCTACACCCTCTTGTTTCGCCCGCTGAATTAGCTGAACTGTCTCATAAGAACTTACATGGACGATGTGAACGGAACAGCCTGTTTCCTTAGCGAAATGAATAACGCGAGAAACGGCTTCGACTTCTGCAATAATCGGACGAGATTCTACAAAGTCATAACCACTTTTTTTTCCTTGCTTTATTTTCTCAAGCGCTAGACCATCTGTAATCGCTGCATTCTCACAGTGAATAAGTAGTATTTTTCCTAGCGAAGAAATACGCTTCATACCTTCTAACAAAGTAAGGTCATTAATGCTTTGGAAGTCACCGGGAACTTCTGCCTGATAGGTGGAGAGGAAGCATTTAAAAGCCACAGCACCAGCTTCAGCCAGTTCTTCTAAATGATCGAGATTATCTGGTGTTAAGGCACCGTAAAAAGCATAATCGAGATAGTTTTTGGTAGAGGCAATCTCTATTTTTTGCTGTAATGCCTGTCGGGTAGAAGTAGCTGGCAGCGCATTGAGCGGCATATCGATATAGGCGGTGGTTCCGCCTGCAGCCAGTGCCTTTGATCCAGTTTCAAACCCCTCCCACTCTGTTCGCCCAGGTTCATTCATATGTACATGGGTGTCTATCATACCGGGGAGCACGTATTGTCCTTCTGCGTCTATAGGCTCCACGTTGGGGTGTTTAGGTATATTCTCACTAATTCTCCTGATAGTTCCTTCTGTAATCTCGATATCCTCTTGGAAAACCCCAGCTTCTGTTACAACTTTTCCATTAGTAATCACTCTCGAATGTGACATGTCAAAGAACTCCTTTGTACCAAGTTAATTTATACATCATCATAGCAAATATGGAAGGATTGCGAAGTATTGTGTGAGGTAACTTAACAGAGAACTTGAAAGAAGGAATATTTTCGTATGATGATAAATGGCATACACAAAGGGAAAGAGTTGATTAGTATTCAAAGGAGATGATTACATGACTAGTTTAGTTTTAAAAAAGTTAGAATGGCTTGCCGCCTATGGGAGAGATGGACGAGGAGGAATAACGAGGCTGGTTTACTCAGAGGCTTGGTATCAGGCTCAGCAAGCGTTAAAAACTTGGTTGGAAGAGGAAGGTTTCAACGTCGAAATAGATGCCGTCGGTAATTTAATCGCCTTAATTCCTGGTGCTGAAAGACCGGATGAGCACATTATGACTGGATCTCACCTGGATTCAGTAGTGTCTGGAGGTATATATGATGGGCAGTACGGAATTATCGGAGGGGCCTTATCTGTATTAGGATTAGTAAAGAAACATGGCCGCCCAAGAAAAACAATAGCCGTTGTTGCGTTTGCTGAGGAAGAAGGAAGTAGATTTCCCTATGCGATGTGGGGGAGTAAGAGTATGTTTGGGAAGGCATGTATAGATGATGTGAAAAATATCAAGGACGCGGAAGGGGTATCGATGGAGAATGCCATGAAAAAATGGGATTATTCAGGGGTACAGGAACCGAGAGAGCAAGTGAAAGCTTTTATCGAATTGCATATAGAACAAGGTAGTGTATTAGAGACAGAGGAGATAGAAATCGGCATTGTCCACAGCATTGTAGGGCAGCGCCGGCTCCAAGTCACGGTAATCGGGGAAGTTAATCATGCGGGGACAACACCAATGGGTTATCGTAAGGACGCAATGAAGGCTGCCAGTCAGATGGTTAGCAGTTTACTGTCTATAGCAAGTGCATATGGTGATCCACTGGTGGCAACGATCGGTCGGTTTGAGTTGGAACCTAATATTCCGAATGTGGTACCTGGCAAAGCAATTTTTACTTTAGATATCCGACATATTGATAAGAGTGTATTGGAGGAAATAACCGAAGAAATGACAGTAGAGATGGAACGGATTGCTAAAGAACAATTTGTAGAAATTAGCATTGAAACATGGTTTTCCTCTCAGCCAGTACCAATGGATAATCAGATGATTCAGCAGATAAGCCAAAGCTGTGAGGACAAACATATCACATATAAATGGATGCACAGTGGCGCTGCCCATGATTCTCAAGTGACAGCTACGATGGTGCCAACTGCGATGATCTTTGTTCCCAGTCAATCAGGAATCAGTCATTCACCGTTTGAGTTTACGGCTGAACAGAGTTTAGTACAAGGCATGGCTGTCTTAGAAGATACTTTGTTTAAACTGGCTTACTAAAGCAGATGGATAAAGAAATTCAAAAAAAGACTGGCAAATAATATAACAGGTTGCTTGTTGGAACAGTTCCAAGCAATGAAAATAGAGACAACAAATAAAAAGAGAACACCTAGAGTGTGAGAGGATGAGTCTATGTTGAATCGAAATAGAAACAGGTTATGGTTGGCTATGCTAGGTGCAGTTCTTATGTTGCTAAGTGCTTGCGGATCCAATCAAGGAGAAACAGATACTTCTTCGGAAGTGTCGACAGCAGACAGTTTAGCACTAGGTTATGCAACATGTGCACATTGCTTAACGATGTCATTAACACCCGATTATGTAGAGGATGTAAATATTGAAGCAACAAGCTTTGCCTCTGGTAATGATGTGTTGACAGCATTGGTTTCCGAGAGTTTAGATGTAGCTCAAGTGACCTATCTCCATTACATTACAGCTTTAGATAAAGGATTTGATTTAGTGGCTATCTCTGGTCAAATCAATGGAGGATCTGAGATTTTAGTTGGAAATGATGTGCCTCTTGAAGAAAACGATTGGGATGGATTCAAAGATTTGATTGAACAGCATAAGCAATCTGGAGAGAAGTTCAGGGTAGCGGCCTCCAGGGGGAATGCACAAGATATCCATATGCGAGGAGAATTCATGCTGCATGGTATTGATCCAGTAGAAGATCTGGAAATTATTAATATTGCGAATCCTGCAGACCATGCAAGTGCTTTAGAGAGTGGGGAAGTAGACATGATTTCAACAGTGGAACCATTTGCTTCGCAGATTCGTTTAAGTGAAGCAGGAAAACACTTTGTCTATCCATATGAACAAAATGCAGGTAACTTAACAAATTTAATCGTGACACGATCCGATGTCATTGAAGAGAAGGAAGATGCCTTGTATGAGGTAGTTGGCGGGATTGTAAGTCTGGTAGGGGATTTGGAGGAGAATCCGGATCTTTGGTTAGATGTATTAAGTGAAAATACCTCGTTAAGTGAAGAGGTAAGTAGAGAGGCGATGAAAAATTCTTTTCCTGATTACCAAATGCATTTAGATGAAACATTAGCAATTGCAGAGATGATGGAGGATCTCCAGTATATTCAGTCCGATGTAAGAGAAGAAGCGGTGGAACATATGGATTATCGTTTTATCGAGCAGGCAACAGGTAAGAGTGCGGAGGAACTTGGAAAGTAATAGCTGAGTAGTGATGTGTCATGAGGCGAACGATTTGATATTTTTTGAGAACATTAACGGGGGAGGAGAAAATCTCCACTAATGGCAGTTTCACTATATCATAATTTAGCAGCGTGCAGTGGTGAAAAAATATATCAAAAAGGAGAATGAACATGAAACTGGCAAAACAAACAAAGTCACTCTTATTGAAGGTTGTAGTCCCAGTTACTTTTATCCTGCTATGGGAACTTTTATCAAGGGCCAACCTGATATCGAGCGCTTTATTGCCTGCTCCCTCCAGTATAATCGCAGCAATGATCGATTGGATCTTCGGGACGACAGGGCTCGTTGAATCAAATAGCGGTCAGTGGCTGGTTGATGCAGGGAACAGTGCGTTGAGAGTGCTAATTGGATATAGTATTGCTACTGTAACAGCGATTGTTATGGGTATTTTGATAGGCTGGTGGAAACCGATCGAGCAATTGGTAGAACCAACGATTCAAATGCTTCGCCCCATTCCACCGGTAGCGTGGATACCATTAGCTATTATCTGGTTTGGCATTGCAGATAAACCAGCGATATTCCTAGTTTTTTTAGCTGCATTCTTCCCAATTCTAGTTAATACGATACATGGTGTAAAGTCAGTAGATAAAAATTTAGTAAGAGCTGGCGGAATGATGGGGGCAAATCAATGGCATACATTACGGTATGTTATTTTACCAGCGGCTCTTCCTAATATTATGGCTGGTATGAGAATTGGTATTGGAGCGGCATGGATGTTAACCGTAACAGCAGAGATGGTCGCCGTTAACAGTGGATTAGGATATGTACTTTGGGATTCTTATTATTTCTTAAGGTATGACCTGGTTATTGCCAGCATGATAAGTATAGGACTGTTAGGATTTCTAACAGATTTTGCTATTAAAAAGGCAATGCATGCACTGCTTCCATGGCAGCGAGGAGCTTCTATTGAAAGTATCTAAACTTAAGGAGTGATCAAAATGGCGTTTTTGGAGATCAATCAAGTAGATAAAATATTTAAAGATGCAAAACGTGGAACACAAGTACAGGCACTTCAGGATATTAGTGTAACGATTGAAGAAAATGAATTTGTGTGTTTATTGGGTGGAAGTGGATGCGGGAAATCTACCTTACTTAATTTGATAGCAGGCTTTGAAAAGCCAACCATAGGTGAAATTATGATGAATGGCAAGAAAATTGAGAAGATGGGGGCTGATCGGGGGATGGTATTTCAGCAGCCGACATTAATGCCTTGGTTAACTGTACAAAAGAATATAGCCTTTCACTTAAAACTAAAAAGGGCAAGTAGGCAAAAGAAAAAAGAAGAAGCACAAAAGTATATTGATATGGTAGGTTTAACAGGCTTTGAGAAACATTACCCTCATGAACTATCTGGAGGGATGAGTCAGCGAGTTGGGATTGCAAGAGCCCTCTTGCAAAACCCTTCCCTTATCTTAATGGACGAACCATTTGCTGCACTTGACCCGTTTACGAAGTTAGAAATGCAAGAAGAACTAGCTCGAATCTGGCAGAAAAATAAACGCACTATTATATTTGTAACCCACTCTGTGGAAGAGGCACTGATGTTAGGTACAAAAGTAATTGTTTTAAGCAAACGTCCCGGCCGGATAAACAAAATTATCAATTTGGAAATGGATCGACCTCGGGATTCCACGTCACCTATCTTTAATCGATATAAACGCGAAATACTGACACTGATTGAAAAAAATGAAGAGCCCCTTCTAGAAGAGGATTCTATGCATCAAGTGATTTAGGAGGAAGAATAATGTGCACAATGTTAATGAAACAGCATATGGAAAATAAGTTGTTATTTGCTGCTAAAACGGTGGATACACCAGAAACTTCGCTGATATTTGATTATAAACCTAGTTCATTAGAACATTATGGTTACTTTTTCTTTAAGATGGGCTGGCAGAATGGTGTTAATTCAGGTATGAATGGAGAGGGGCTGGCTGTACTTTCCTCCTATGCCAGTTTAACAGAACATTTGCCCAGTGAGGTATTGGACAAGGAAGATACCAGAGGGATGGCCAACGAGCAAGTGCTTCGTCAATGTACCAATGTACAGGATGGTCTGCATTTATTAGAGGGTATTCTTATGCGGAAGCCAAGTGAAGTTGGGGGAATACATTTTCTAATCGATGCTAGTTATTCTATAGGAGTCTTGGAGCATGACCCTGTGACAAGGGCAATCAAGAAACATAGATTAGATACAAATTATGTAATTCGAGCTAATCATCCGCTTTTTTTTAAGGAGAGAGACAAAGAGGGAGCTGACCGTAGGCTGCGTTATGATCAGGTAGCCAAAGCTATCGATCATATACAAGGAGAAAATTGGCTGGTTACGCTTCAAAGCCTGCTGGGGCAGCATGTTTCCGATGATGACAAACAAACAGGCAGCATATGTATCCATCATTTCGATAATAAAGGTACAAGAAGTAAGGATGAGAGCTTTCATTCAACGGAAACGGCCTTGATTTTTGATGTTGTAAACAAGCGGTGCATTTATTCCGACGGCTCTCCCTGTAAAGGAAAATGGACAGTATGGTCTATGAATAAGAGAGGTGTAGAATAAGTGTTATTGATCAAGGGAGACATTATCACGATGAATGAAGATGATGACATATTACTGCAGTCTGCCATTGTTATCAAAGGCGATAAGATAGAGGCTAGCGGAGATGTAATAACTCTTGCAAAACAATATCCAGACGCAGAAGTTGTCGATTGCTCTTCAATGATGATCATGCCAGGCTTTGTAAATCCCCATTATCATGGAGCACTTGTCATCAATCGGGGTGTTGGTTCAGATACTGGTGTACCACCCTTATATTCCCGTAATATGCCGCAGGGTGTGTTACTAACGGAAGAAGAATGTGATTTGTTCAACATATTCGGCTATGTAGAAGCACTTCGGGCAGGTAATACGTGCATCGGTTCTAATTATATTCAATCAACGAAAAGCCTTACTGCTATAAAGGATTTAGGCCTGCGGGCTGTCATAAGCGAGCGGGTCCACAATATTGATTTTTTCCGTGTTCCAGAAGGCGTATATTCGTTAGATGAACAGGCACAAGAGGGAACATTAGCCAAGAATATAGAACTTATCGATAAATGGCATAATAGCGCTAATGGAAGGATTACTTGTCATTTTGGCCCTCATGCCCCAGATACCTGTACTACGAATTTCTTAGAGGAAATCATTTCACTTGCTAGAAAGTATGATGTTGGCATTACTACACATCTCGCTCAAAGTAAGATGGAGGTAGAAGAAATTCAAAGGAGAGATGGGATAACACCTGTTCAGTTATATCATGAGTTAGGGATTCTTGGTTCAAAGACTGTAGCGGCTCACTGTATTCATTTAACAGAGGCAGATCAAGCATTGTTGGTTGAAACGAATACCAGTGTGGCACATGTCCCAGAAGGGAATTTAAAAAAGGGTGATATAGCCCCGATAGCAGCGCTTGAAGAGAAAGGGGTAAATGTTGCTATTTGTACGGATTCTATGTCAGGGAGTATGTTTGAGTCGATGCGCTTTGGTTTGGCAGTACATCGATTATCGTCCGGCCGCAGGATAGGTCCGACACCTCGTCATATCGTAGAGATGGGTACTTTAAAAGGTGCAAAAGCCCTGGGAATGGACCATGATATTGGCTCACTTGAAGTAGGGAAGAAGGCAGATCTAATTGCGATTCATAAAGATAAGTTCCATATAGCACCTATCATTTCACCATATGGAACAATCGTACATTCTGTGCAAGCCAGTGATGTGGCGCATGTGTGGATAGATGGCGAATGGTGCGTGCGGGACGGGAATGTGACAGGTATCGATGAAGAACAGCTTAGTGCAGAAGTTCAATATGTGTCAGATAAATGCTGGGGCCGTTATAAATAAAAGGAAAGGGATGTATCATGACTAAATTCTCCATCGAGAAATCCAAGCCATACTATGACCAAGTGTATTATAAAATCCGCGAAATGATTATCTTTATGGAACTGAAGCCAGGTGAGCGTGTCTATGAAGCCAAACTGGCCCGTTTCTTTCATACCAGCCGAAGTCCGGTGCGGGAGGCTGTTAAGGCACTGTGTAAAGAAGGATTACTGGTTATTGATGATAAGTCACGTATTTTTGTTTATAATCCGACTTTTGATGACATTATACAAATCTATCAATGCAGAACAGCATTGGAATCCTTAGCAGCAAAGTTAACAGCACATATAGCGACAGATTCTCAGATTAGCAAAATAGGCGAGGTGATAAGGCAGACGGAACAGCTGCTTACTGATGAAGAAGAGAATCGTGAGCAGCTGATAAGGTTGAATACAGCGTTCCATCAATTAATTATTAAGTACAGTAACAATAACTTGTTGAATAAGCAGCTGGAATCAATTAATTCATTGAGCTTTTTCTTCCGCGTGTTAAATTTTAAAGGGGATCATCGCGGAAGAGAATTGTTTATGGAACATCAACAAATCTATCAATATATCAAGCAACGAAATGGTGAACTGGCAGCACGAGCAATGATGAAGCATATTGAGAATGATCTGGTTCATTTTTGTGAAATGAATAGTGAAACATATCAGACAGTATTTAAGGAGGCAAAAGATCGTGAGAAAAGAACCTAAGAAGATAGGAATGCTCACACCATCATCAAATACGGTATTAGAGCCCATTTGTATGGAAATAGTACGAGATTTGTCCAATGTAACATGTCATTTTTCTCGTTTTGAAGTAACCAAGATTTCGTTGGAGGATGATGCATTAGCCCAATTTGACTTTGAGCCTATGTTGCAAGCTGCAGAGTTATTGGCACATGCCGAGGTGGATGTCATAGCATGGAATGGCACATCTGGCGGCTGGATGGGATTTGATGTAGATGTTGAACTGTGTCGTAAAATTGAAGAAAGAACAGGAATTCCAGCGACGACATCAATGTTAGCGCAAGTGGAAGCATTTAAAGCAAATGATATCAAAACTGTCCATTTAGTGACCCCTTATATTTCAGAGATTAATGCATTAATTGCGGAACAATATAAAACATATTGTGGCATTCAAACCATACAAGCAAGAGGATTAGCTCAAACAGTCAACCGTTCCTTTAGCCAGATAGAAGATGAAAGAATTGAAGATATGATCCAACAAGTGACGACGGACCAAGCTGATGGTATTAGTATGGTCTGTACTAATTTCCCTGGTATCCATAACGTAGATTACTACGAAAAAGAGTATAATGTTGTTATCTATGATACAATAAACACATTAATATGGCAGTGTCTGTGCATGGTCGGAGAGAAGCCCAATGCTGTAAAAGGCTGGGGGGATATTTTTAACTCTGTACCATTAACAGTAAGTAATTAAACATAGGGAGGAGGATTTTGCGATATGGCAAAAATATTTATTTCTGGGGAAATTCCCGAAACAGGCTATGAGATTTTGCAAGAGCATGATCTCCATGTATATAAAGGTGAACAACTGATTACAGAAGCGGAACTTATAGAAGGGGTACAGGGAGCAGAAGCGCTATTGACTCCCTTATCGACAAAGGTAACCAGAAAGGTAATCAATTCAGCTCCTGATTTAAAGGTTATTGCTAACTTTGGTGCTGGTTTTGACAATATTGATATAGAAGCAGCAAAGGAAAAAGGTATTGCCGTTACGAATACCCCGGCAGTCTCTACGGAAGCAACAGCGGAGTTGGCACTTGGTTTAATGATAGCGGTTATGCGGCGTATTCCTGAAGGTGACAACTTGTGCCGAACGACTGGATTTAACGGTTGGGCACCGCTTTTCTTCTTAGGAAATGAATTAACAAACAAGAAATTAGGTATTGTTGGCTTTGGCAAGATTGGGCAAGCAGTGGCTAAGCGGGCACAGGCATTTGGGATGGATATATATTATACAGGCAGATCGCAAAAATCACCGGAAATAGAAGAGAAATATAACGCTACCTATACATCATCACTTACAGAATTACTTGAAACAAGCGACGTGATAACCGTACATTCCGCCTATAACAAGGAGACACACCACCTCTTTACAGTGGAAGAATTTAAAGCGATGAAAAAAACAGCTTACTTTCTTAACTTATCTAGGGGCCCGGTTGTAAAGGAAATAGACCTTGCTAAAGCTTTGGAAGAGAAGGAGATTGCAGGGGCGGCACTCGATGTGTTTGAATTTGAACCAAATATCACAGAAGAACTTAAACAGTTTGGTAATTTAGTGATAACACCGCATATTGGCAATGCCACGGTCGAGACGCGAAATAGTATGGCAAAGCTGTCAGCGGAGAATATCTTAAACGTGTTAGCCGATCAACCGCCATTGACACCTGTTTATTAACATTTTAAGTTTAGTGGGGTTGTCTTACTCTATGTTGGTAAGTCACTAGTTTAAGAATTTACAGGTTATAACCATACTGTGTAAATAGACCGAGAGCACATGCTAAGGTTAGAGGGAAGACATTTAACGCAACTTATATAGAGAATTTTGGAATTTTCATGATTCAATTATAGCTGGCTGCTGAAGACACGATAAGATTTTCAGTGGCCTCATAAAATAATAAAGATTTTAAATATGAATCTTTTCCTGTTTTCACATGGATAATATATTCAAAGTCTTTTATTGTTCTAAAATCCACAATCGAATTCTGTTATTTCAAATATTGTTCTACTTCCTCAATGGATTGAAATTCGTCAATATGATCAATAATCGTTTCTACCGTACTTAATTCTTGTTCGTGCACCTTCTTCTTTCCCATCATTTCTAAAAATTTCCGTTAAGCTCATTGCCATTTCGCTCCCTTCTGAATAGGTATTCTCTACATGTTCGATTATTTCATAATTGTACATGCCTCAAATGAATGTTCCTATTTGCTATCCTATTTAAATCGATCAAGAGCACATCCTAAGATGGAGATATAGAGGTAAAGTTATATAGATATCTAAATTTTCTATGTTTTCGCCTATCTGCCCCAATAAATACGCAATCTTATGGATTGCTATAGTTAGCAAAATTTGAACAAAAATTAACAAAGTGAATACAAGAATTTAATTGAAAATATAGACAATTAAGCGTATGATTAAGAGATGATTGCTGTTTTGAAAAATGGCAGTCGAAACTAGGAATCAATAAGCTTGTCTGCATGATTCTAGTAAATACAGCATAGATTGAAACTAGGTCAATTCTTGAAAAACAATGAAAAGGTAGGAATGAAGAATGGATGCTTTAAGTAACTTTTGGACACTTATACAATATTTTATTCTGGGGCTTGTACAAGGTGTAACAGAACCGATCCCAATCTCCTCCAGTGGTCATCTAATCATTATACGGGAGCTGTTCGATATTGAAGCAAGGGGGCTTTCTTTTGAGATCTTTGTCAACTTTGCTTCTTTGCTTGCTGTCATGCTGATTTATCGTAAGGACATTGTGCGCTTGATTGTTGGAACTTGGAATTTTATTGTAAAGCACGATAAAAGCGCAAAAGACGATTTTATGTTTGTCGTTTATTTAGTAATTGCCACTATTCCAGTTGGTATCATTGGTGTGTTATTTGGTGATGTACTTGGTGAGGCATTAAGCAGTACAAGTGTCGTCGGGATTACTTTATTGATCACAGCGGCTGCCTTGTGGATTATTCGTAATCTTCGCGGGCGTAAACAAGATGGTGATTTATCAGTAAAGGATGCGATTATCGTTGGATTGGGTCAATCGATTGCAGTTACACCTGGTATTAGCAGGTCTGGTGCAACGATTGTAGCTTCCATGCTTGTCGGTATGAAACAAGATACAGCTCTGCGCTTTTCTTTTTTGCTGTATATTCCGGTAAGTCTGGGTACAGGTATCTTAGAGATCCCTGAGATAATCGCTGATCCGAATATGGATCAACTATGGGCACCTTATGCGATTGCCTTTATTACATCTTTTATTGCCAGCTACTATGCATTGAAGTGGTTTATGAATATTATGCGTCATGGCAAGTTGGAGTACTTTGCCTATTACTGTGTGGTTATTGGATTATTAGTCTTAATTTTCTTGTAAGGAAATCCTTTGAACCAAAATGGATCAGTGAGGCCTTTAAGCTATAGGAGCGGACAGGCCGTTCACAATCTGGCATGAGAAAAGGGAGCAGATCCATACATGGGTCGGCTCCCTTTTCCTTTACATACTCTTGGCGTGTACGCAGATCATTTGGTACAAAGACTTTTTCGATGGCGTCTTCATCAATGATATCTCCTTTTTTATGTTTAAAGCCGAGCCCTTTTCCCATAACAATAACGGTATTGCCTTCCTCGTTCTTGGAAAGGATTAGGCTGTTATTTAATACTTTTTCCACCTTTATTAGATCACCAACTATACTCCTGTAATTGGAAAAGAAAATAAAAAGTCTTGCGTAGAATAAAAAAACTTGATATACTAAATTTGTGAAATAAATCACATATTAATGTTTTGGATTTGCTGATTATTACTATATATAACAATAAAAATTCGAATGAATCTCAATTTTTACACAACCATTTATGTGATTTTATTCACAATAAATAATACTTGGATATGGGGGAATAAGGATGAGTATTACACTAGGAAATAAAGTCGTATTAGTAGGAACTGGGGCAGTAGGATCAAGCTATGCATATGGTTTATTAAATCAAGGATTGTGTGATGAGTTAGTCATTGTAGATCTAAATACAGAAAAAGCAAAAGGCGATGTGATGGATTTAAATCATGGGATTGCTTTTGCTCCTGCTACGATGAATATCCGATTTGGTCATTATGAAGACTGTAAGGATGCTGCACTTGTTGTCATTTGCGCCGGCGCTGCACAGAAACCAGGAGAAACGCGTTTGGATTTGGTGTATAAAAATGTAAAAATATTCAAATCTATTGTAGAAGAGATTATGGAATCTGGGTTTAACGGTATTTTCTTAGTTGCGACGAACCCAGTTGATATTCTGTCATATGCTACTTTGAAATTCTCAGGTCTGCCTAAAGACCGCGTCATTGGTTCTGGAACTGTACTGGACTCTGCTAGATTCCGTTATTTATTAGGGCGGGAGTTCGATACGGCGGCTGCTAGTGTACATGGCTATATTATGGGAGAGCACGGTGATTCTCAGTTTCCTGTCTGGAGCTCTGCGAATATTGCCGGTATACCAGTAGCAGGCAGGCTAAGTGAGGAACGCAAAACAGAAATTAGTGCCCAAGTACGTGATGCCGCTTATGAAATTATTCAGGCAAAAGGTGCTACCTATTATGGGATTGCAATTGGTCTGATTAGGATTACAAAAGCTATCCTAAGAAATGAAAATGTTGTTCTGCCAGTAGGCGCACTGTTAGAAGGTGAGTACGGACACAAGGATGTATTTATTGGTGCACCATCTGTTATTACCAGAAACGGAGTTAAACATGTTGTTGAATTAGTGTTAACTGATGAGGAAAAGGATAAACTAGCCCAATCTGTTCACACACTAAAAGAGATTCAAGACGCAGCTATTTAATACGCTAAAGATGTAGAAAAAATCAAATCTGCCTCTCACGATCTGGCTGTGACTTGTTATTTCTGATTAACGGTTTTGAGTAGGATAGTGTTGTTGACATAAGGAATGTAGTTATTCTCCTGATAGGAATGGTGCGAAGTGGCTTAGCTAGTGAAGGCTGCCTGTATTTGGTACAATAAATGGTAAAATATAAGAGCTGTATACTGCATATATACAAATATAACAAAGGATGGTTATTTATGCTGAAAAAGCTAGCCTTAGGCACGATGAGCGCCTTGATCCTGCTGTCTGCCTGCAGTGTTAAAGAGGATCGAGAAGAGACAGTTTCAGAAGCAGGGGAGAAAACCATGACGGAAAGAATAGAACCAAGGGAATTGGCAGAAGCTTTGTTAGAAGAACAGTCAGAAGCTATTTACCAGCAGACAAGTGCTTCGTTTCAAGCAGAAATCCCGTTTGAGGATTTTGAGGAACTGTTGATTTCTTTTAACCAAGGAGTGACAGGATATGAACTGCAATCGGAAGTACCTATCCAATCTTTTACCCATTATACATGGATTGACAAAGATGAAATGAAAGGGATTGATGTCTTATTTGCAGAGGATGGCACGATTGAGCAACTTTTTGTATTACAGCTGGAAGCCTATTCCGAAACAGATGAACAGTTTACCAAGACAGAGTTTATTTTGCCGATACAAGAAGAATGGTTTACCTTCTGGGGCGGAACCAATGAGTTGGTCAATTATCATTATGCGTTAGAATCACAGCGTTATGCTGTGGATTTGTTGATCATGGAAGAAGAGTCCACATATGAAGGGGATCCAGCTAAGAATGAGAGTTATCACGCCTTCGGTAAAGAAGTCATTGCACCGGCTGACGGCGTCGTGATAGAGACAGAAGCGACGGTTGCGGATAATGAACCAGTAGGTGAAATGAATAGTGAACAACCGTTAGGCAATTATGTATTAATGGAACATGAGCATGGGGAATATAGTGTCATTGCCCATTTGCAGCAAGATTCTCTTCACGTATCGGAAGGAGATGAAGTAAGGCAAGGGGAAGTTATTGGTCTAAGTGGCAACTCTGGTAATTCTAGTGAAGCCCATATCCATTTTCAAGTAAATGACTCGTCAGATTTGGAAGCTGGTAAGTCGATTCGAATTCGCTTCAAAGATCAGCTCACACCGATAAAAGGGGACTATCTTCAACCGCAAATCTAGCAGACTTCTCTTTTATTTTTCCCGCTGCTTGATGAAACACGGAGAATAGTCAACTGCCGACCGTTGTGAAGACAAATGTATTGCTGTTGCAGTGGGATGAACAACGGTGAAAAGGGGAGACGATTTGCTCTATTTATTCATTGATTTTTTTGTTAATTTATGTGTATTGATCGCTTTGATTTTTATCTATTTAAAGATAATTTGGAAATTAGACCTCAGGAATAAATCTCTTTATTATACGGGCATTATCCATGGCGCTGCAGGCGGTGTGCTAGGATGTATTTTACTGAATTTCTCGATAGAGATCTCGGGTGTAGACTTGCGTTTTATCCCCGTTTTGCTGCTTGTTATGTATGCAGGTGCCTTCCCGAGTATGATCGGTGCATCTATTATTATCATAGAGCGGCTCATGCTGGTGCTGGATGTGCATAGTTCAGCCGTGGCTTCATTGCTTCTGATGATTCTGCTGGTTATTGGTTTTATCGTCATTAATAAGTTAGCTCGTAATGGAAACCCCTATAAAAAAGGTTTATGGATGACATTATTCTATAATAGCCTCTTTAGTATTATGTTAGTTTTTTTGGTGCAAGATCTGAGAGGAAACATGACATTGGATATTGATTCATCTCTTCCAGGGGAATGAGGAGGAGGAAAGTTATAGCATGTTGATCGAAGAACCGGATAGCGTTTTCCAAATCGCTGTCCGGTTCTTTTGTTACGGCTGTTTATGTGCCTTTTATTGCAAAACACAGAGAAGGTGAGCCCGTTTTCCTTTATCAATCGGCACACACTAATGCTTGGAAATACTGCATTTGTTCTTTCAATAAGCATAGATCCCTGCTTAACCAGCGGGCATGAAGTCCGATTGGATCAAGTGCAGTGACAGCGAAACGGACATTCGGATCAACCGCATCCGCCTGCTGAATCATGGCAAGATCTCTTGGTATGCAGGAAGCAATATACCAAGCACTGCCGAAATAGTAGTCGTCCAATAAACCGAGCATTTCCTGACTAGATGGCTGGAAATAAAGGCGGTCATAGGCCAGTCGTTTTCCTTCATAATAGACATGAAGCGTAGAGTCAATGGACTCATATTGAAAGATTTCTTGATATTTCTCGCGTCCTGGTGAAAGGATATCAGCAAAATAACAGCAAGATGAGGCGTCCACTCGGATTGTAACTGATTGCTGAAAACGGGAACCAGCAAAGGGAATGGTTGTTTCAGGATGCCAATAGAGCTGACTGCCGTTGGAAACTATAATAGAAATATCCTGTTTGCTCTTTTTATCACGGATGCGAGCAGGATAGATTTTTGTGGCGGACTGTTGGATGATATCAACTGATGCTTGATGATCAGCGGTGATCACTATCTGATTATAGTCCCCGCAGGCAATACCTCCTGACGTATCCACAAGATAGACGGAGGCTCTCTCATTCCCAGACGGATAAAGCGTCCGACTAGCTTTCAGCGGCGACCGCTGATAACAGCTAGTCATTCGTGTCTTTTTCCCTTGTTTGTAAAAGGAAAGCTGGAGTTCTCCCTTAAGTGTTTGATAGTGGGGTGTCATGATGTTGGCATATCCCCTGCTATAAGGTCTTCCAGTAACAGTTCTTGTTTAATCCAGGTTATGATTTGCTCAATACCGACATGCTTCTTTTGGTTGGCGAACACAAAGGGCCTCCCCCCACGGGCTTGTCTGGCATCTGTCTGCATTTGATTCAGATCAACATCGACATAAGGAGCCAGGTCAATCTTATTGATCACTAATAGGTCTGATCTTGTGACACCCGGTCCGCCTTTGCGCGGTATATCCTGACCTTCCGCAACATCAATAACATAGATAAAGCCGTCCGCCAATTCCGGGCTGAAGGTCGCGGATAGATTATCTCCGCCGCTTTCAACGAAAATGATATCTAAATCATTAAACCGCTGTTTTAATTCATGGATCGCTTCAAAGTTCATTGAGGCATCTTCGCGGATTGCTGTGTGGGGACAGCCGCCTGTTTCAACCCCGATAATGCGTTCAGGTTCAAGTACACCGTGAGTAGTTAAATATTCGGCATCTTCCTTAGTGTAAATATCATTGGTGATAACTCCCAACTGGTATTCTTTATGCATTGCCCGGGTAAGACATTCTACTAAAGAGGTTTTGCCGGAACCCACAGGTCCGCCAATTCCAATCCGTACTGGTTTCATATAATTTGCTCCTATTCTAGTTAAGATTTTTAACATTCTCTATACATTTAAGAAATAAATAAACGAGAATACAGAAATTCATGTGCCATCGAAGCTAATTCGATACCGACTGCCTGATTGGACAAATCATCCAAATTCTTTTCTAGTATAGCTAATGTCTCTACTTCACAATGACTCAGGATATCATTAATTACACGCACACCTGTCGTCTGTCCAAGGGGTACGGCACGCACGGCATTATGGATTAAACCAGCTACCGAAGAATAGAGAAAACTGCATATCGTCACAGGCAGGGAAAAACCCTTGATGTAGGCGTATAAACCGTAAGATATCGCATAATGACCATAAGTCTGATTAGCAATTACTACTTCTTTCCATTGTGACAGCATGGGGGAATCAGCTAAAGGAACAGCCGTTTCCAGAAATTGTCGACCCATTTTTGTACTGCCTGCCCTTGATTCCTTGGCTAGTTTTTGTGCGTGGCAGAAGGCATCAAGGGTATAGATGGAGTCAAAAGATTTTGATTGTGCAAGAGTTTGCCAGACCTCTTTAACAAAAATGCCATCTCCACAGCTAAGGTTGCTATGGAGATAGTTATAGCAATAGGTGAACAAGGTGTCTGGATCCTTGATTTTATCTTGCTGAATGTAAGTTTCCATTCCAAAGGAGTGGGTGTAAGTCCCAATTGGAAAAGCAGAATCATGAATGTGCATGAGTTGAAGCAGCTGCTGCATGTTCATCGTGATGGTGGTGTCCTTTGTATTTAAATGGCTGTTTGAATCTTTTTTCTGTTTGGACATAAGCAACCCCCGTTTTGGCAAAGATATCTTCTAATGTCCTGTCATAACGAACGATAATTTCATTGCCTTCGATAATACAAGGTGTATGACGATTTCCTAATTCAAAGGCGATCTTGCCCATTTCCGTTATCGAAGCAGGCCGAATAACGTATGCAGGTTCAGACTTTGTGCGAATCGCCATTGTGCTGGTTTCGTCTTGATAAAGAATATCCCCATACTGTAGGCCTTGTTCTTCTAAGATAATTGCTATTTCACGACCTTTTGTAGTGAACTTGCGGAGTATACGTTTGTTAAGTTCCTCCCAATCCAGTTCAATCCATTCCACTGTTTCTGCATAGTAGTCTGCGCTTTCTATATTACCTATTACATTTGTCAATTTCATTTATTGTACAGCCTCCTCTTTTATATAATATAATTTTAGAACAAAAAGTATCTTTGGGCTAAAGCGACATGCTCCAGTGGTTCGCAGGTGACTAGCTGACCGTTGACTTTTACTGCATATGTTTCTGGGTTTACTTCAATCACCGGAGTGGCATTGTTTCGTTTCATATCTGCCTTTGAAAGTGTACGACATCCTTTTACCACCCCAATTTTCTTTTGCAGTCCCAATTGTATGTGAATCTTCTTGTCATAAGCCGGCTGTGACAGAAACGTCAGCGATGTTTCAAAGACTGCCTTGCCGAAATTGGCAAACATCGGACGCTGCATCACTGGCTGCGGGGTGGGAATAGAGGCATTTGGATCCCCCATTTGTCCATGGGCGATAAGTCCTCCCTTGAGTATCAACTCCGGTTTTACACCAAAGAAACGAGGGTCCCATAAGACAAGATCAGCTAATTTTCCTACTTCAATCGATCCCACTTCATGATCAATACCATGGGTAATCGCTGGATTGATCGTATATTTGGCCACATAGCGTTTAATTCGTTCGTTATCATTATCAGCACCTTGGTCTTCGACAAGTGCTCCAAACTGCTGCTTCATTTTATCTGCGGTCTGCCATGTGCGAATCACGACCTCACCGACACGTCCCATAGCTTGGGAATCGGAGGAGATCATGCTGATGATACCTAAGTCATGAAAAATATCCTCTGCAGCAATCGTTTCAGGTCGTATTCTGGAATCCGCAAAGGCAACATCTTCAGGTACTTTCGGATCTAAGTGATGGCAAACCATCAGCATATCGAGATGTTCATCAATTGTATTGATGGTAAAGGGACGAGTTGGATTGGTGGATGATGGTAATATATTCGGCAATGCGGCAATTTTTATAATGTCTGGGGCATGCCCGCCTCCAGCGCCTTCGGTATGGTAAGTATGGATGACACGATTACCGATAGCGGCAACGGTATCTTCCAGAAACCCTGCTTCATTTAAGGTGTCAGTATGAATCGCCACCTGGATATCCATTTCATCTGCTACATCGAGACATGCTCGAATCGCCGCTGGTGTAGAACCCCAGTCTTCATGTAACTTTAACCCAATCGCCCCTGCTTCAACTTGTTCGCGTAACGGCTGATGAGTCGAACCATTCCCCTTGCCGAGAAAGCCAAGATTAACAGGGAAGGCTTCGGCTGCTTCTAACATGCGGTGAATATTCCAACTGCCTGGGGTGCAGGTGGTCGCCTTGGATCCGGTCGCCGGTCCAGTGCCGCCGCCAATCATGGTTGTTATACCAGAAGCGATCGCTGTTTCTATTTGCTGTGGGCTAATGAAATGGATATGGGCGTCGATTCCTCCTGCAGTTACGATCAATCCTTCGGCAGCAATGACTTCTGTGCTGACACCGACAATCATATTCGTGTCGACTCCATTCATCATATGCGGATTTCCGCCTTTGCCGATTGCAGCGATGCGGCCATCTTTAATGCCGATATCTGCTTTGATAATTCCCGTGTAATCGATGATGGTTGCGTTTGTTAGAATAAGGTCTAGGACCCCTTCATCCCGTGTATGTGTTCCGCTTTGACCCATGCCGTCACGTAGCACCTTGCCGCCGCCAAACTTTGATTCATCTCCATAGGTGGTAAAGTCTTTCTCGACTTCAAGCCAGAGGGCTGTATCAGCGAGTCGTACCTTATCTCCTGTTGTTGGGCCATATAATCCAGCGTATTGGTTACGTGATATTTTCATGACTCACCACACTGTCTAGCAGAGAAGCTGGTAACTGCTTTTATTACCTTATCGCGGCGCTGTTCAAGATTACCTTCGACTAAACCATGGAAACCATAAACAGCTTTATCACCACCTATTTCTACCAGTTCAACGATTTTCTCCTCGCCAGGTTCAAAGCGGGTTGCCGTTCCTGATGCTATATTCAAGCGCATGCCATAGGCTTGGGAACGTTCAAATAACAAATCTCGATTTACTTCAGCGAAATGATAGTGAGAGCCCACTTGAATAGGTCGGTCCCCGCTATTGGCTACACGTATTTTTTCTTTTCGCCGGTTATGATTTAATTTAATCGTTTGGTTCGGTGTTCTTATTTCTCCAGGTATCATGATTCCATACCTCCTGCTTGAATTGGTTCATGTATCGTGACGAGCTTGGTTCCGTCTGGAAATGTTGCTTCTACTTGTATTTGATCCAGCATTTCAGGGATTCCCTCCATTACATCGTCACTGGTTAGTACATGTTTTCCCTCTTTCATTAAGGCGGCGACAGTTTTCCCGGCTCGGGCGCCTTCCAGAATAAAACAGCTGAGGATCGCGGCAGTTTCTGGATAGTTAAGCTTAAGTCCGTTCTCTTTTCGTTGCTTCGCCAATTCTCCGGCCATAAAAAGAAATAGCTTCTCCTTTTCAATGGGCGATAATATCATGTTTTTCACCTCACCTGCTATGTAAGTTTTTCATCTGTATTATCTGAAGAATCAAACAAAAGTGTATCCCAGCTATTAAAAGATAACAATAAACTTGTTAGATTATTTGACATGAAAACGAAAGGGGCTGTGGCATCCATCAGGAAAATTCTCCTATCAGTATTTCAAAAATAAAAAGCAGTTCAGAATCAGTGAAACTAAATATTGATTTGATTAATTGACCATTTGTAGTCGCTAAGAAGACGTTTTTTCAAATAAAGCAGCTGAACATGTAAGAAAAAACCTGTTAACTTTTCTTACATGTTTATTGCTGGCTGTCTGAAACCTTTGCTATTGTTGGAGTTGTTATGAAGGGAAAAGGAGAGGTTATATATGAAAAAGGGTAAAAAGACAGAGCATACAAGATTAATAGCAGGGTTCATAGGATTAGTATGTTTCCTACTCATGTTAACAGCTTGTGGAGATGGGGGAGAAGCAGCCTCTGACCAAGCTGAGGCACAAATGCACCCTTCTGAAACTGGAGAAGAAGTTAATATTGATGAGTCAGAACAGATTCCGGTCGGGATTCTTCACTCCTTAAGCGGTACGATGGCTATGAGTGAGACCTCGGTTTATGAGGCGGAAATGCTGGCGATTAAAGAAATAAACGAGGCAGGTGGTGTACTAGGCAAAGAACTGGTACCAATTGTAGAGGATGGCGCTTCGGAACCAAATATTTTTTCAGAACGTGCAGCGAAATTATTACAGCAAGATGAGGTGGATGTTATTTTTGGCGGGTGGACATCAGCAAGCAGAAAGGCCATGCTGCCGGTTGTAGAAGATAACAATGGACTATTATTTTATCCTGTTCAATATGAAGGGATGGAAGCTTCTCCAAATATCTTTTATGCAGGTGCAGCTCCAAACCAGCAAATCGTCCCAGCAGTAGATTGGCTGCTGGAAAATGAAGGAACAGAGTTTTTCTTGCTTGGCTCTGATTATGTATTCCCGCGTGTCGCTAACCAAATTATCAAGGCACAGCTGGAGGAAAATGGCGCGGCATTAGTGGATGAACAGTATACGCCACTTGGGCATACTGATTACAATACTGTTATTTCTCGTATTCGTGAATCAGAACCAGAAGTAATTTTCAATACCTTGAATGGTGATAGTAATGTAGCCTTTTTTAAGCAGTTAGCAGATGCAGGTATTACCTCAGATGATGTAACGGTATTATCTGTCAGTGTCGCCGAGGAAGAGATACGCGGGATTGGAGCGGATGTTTTAGCTGGGCATTATGCAAGCTGGAATTACTATCAAACAACAGATACACCGGAAAATGAAGAATTTGTAGCTAAGTATAAGGAAGCATATGGTGATGATCGTGTAACAGGTGACCCGATTGAGGCTGGATACTTTATGGTTCATTTATGGGCACAGGCAGTCGAGGCAGCTGGTACGACAGAAGTTGACGCTGTACGGGAAGCTGCGGCGATTGAGTTTAATGCACCAGGCGGTCCGGTTGTGATTGATAGCGATAATCAACACGTCTATAAAACCGTACGGATTGGGGAAGTTGGAGAGGATGGTCAATTTACGGAAGTATGGAATTCCGATGAGCCTGTAAAACCAGATCCATTCTTGGAAGAATATGATTGGGCAAGTGATATCAGCGGGACATTAGCTGGAGAGTAAATTCTGTATATAAAGCTGTTTAAAAACCGGTGGACTGTTTTAACAGCAGTTCGCCAGACAGTTAGTTTGTATAAAACTTGCAAACTCAGAAATTCAATAAGGGATGTGACTGGGAATGGAAGCAATTCTCATACAGGCTTTTAACGGTTTAAGTTTAGGATCTATTTTGTTGTTGATAGCTTTGGGATTGGCCATAACATTTGGATTAATGAAAGTCATTAATATGGCACATGGTGAGTTGATTATGATTGGAGCTTACACTACCTATGTCATGCAAACGATTTTTACACAGTATATGCCGGCAGGATTATTTGATCTTTATTTTATTCTGGCGATACCTTGTGCATTTATTGTTGCTGCATTAGTTGGAATGTTATTAGAGTATACAGTTATCCGCCATTTATATGGCCGGCCATTGGATAGTCTGCTAGCGACGTTTGGGGTAGGTCTTATTTTACAGCAGACCGCTCGTTCAATATTCGGTGCACCAAATGTAGGGATAGTAAGTCCTTCCTTTTTAGAAGGAGGGATGAATGTGTTTGGTATGACAGTACCGGTCACACGAATATTTATTATCGGTCTTGTGGTTGTCTGTCTCCTGATTCTGGCCTTCTATTTGTATAAAACAAACAGTGGACGTCGTACCCGGGCTGTTATGCAAAATCGCGAAATGGCTAGCTGTGTGGGGATTTCAACTAGACGTGTCGATATCACTACTTTTGCGATTGGGGCAGGTATAGCAGGGGTAGCCGGTGCAATCTTAACATTAATCGGTCCCATTGGCCCAGCGATTGGAACTTACTATATTGTGGATGCTTTTATGGTGGTTGTAGTAGGAGGAGTTGGGATGTTAGTTGGGACTGTAGTGAGTGCATTCGGTGTTGGAGTGATGAATACCTTATTTGAATATTGGACAGATGCCTCTATGGGAAAGGTATTAATCTTTGTATTAATTGTTTTATTCCTGCAATGGCGCCCGTCAGGACTATTCTCATTACGCACTCGTTCGCTTGATTAAAGGTACACCTCAGGGTACAGACTTGCTTGACGAGTAACCTGTCAAATGAGAAAGTTATCGTTTTTTGAACAGAAAGGAAAGGGGAACAATCATGAAGTCTGTGGTGGCCAATTATATGATCAGCCGAAAGTGGCTTTTGTTAGCTTTAGTTATTCTTCTTATTCTCTTACCATTTGTTTTATCGGATTTTCGAGTGAATCTCTTAGGCCGTTATTTGGCTTTTGCCATTCTGGTTATTGGTTTGGACTTATTATGGGGCTATATGGGGGTGCTTAGTTTAGGTCATGGTATATTTTTTGGGCTGGGTGCTTACATTATGGGAATTCACCTGAAGATGGAGGCTTCCTCAGGCGGTCTTCCAGATTTTATGATGTGGAGTGGTATGACAGAACTGCCATGGTTCTGGACGGTACTGCAACATCCAGTGATAGCTATTTTAGCAGGAATCATAGTACCGATGATCATCGCTGTAATTTTGGGTTTTTTTACCTTTCGCAATCGGATTCAGGATGTGTATTTTACCATCTTGACCCAAGCGCTTGTAATGGTAACAGTGACGTTATTAATCAGTCGGCAGGATGTCACTGGCGGGACTAATGGATTAACTGGCTTTTCGACTATTTTCGGTTTTTCTTTATCCGATCCAGCTACGCAAAGAGTGATTTACTATGTTACTTTAGGTTGTTTGGTGATTATTTTGCTGATTTGCAGCCGATTGATAAACAGTCTTTTTGGGAAGGCCTTAATTGCCATTCGTGATGGTGAAAACCGTCTCCGTTTCTCTGGCTATGATACATCAATGTTCAAGGTATTGGTTTTCACGATTTCGGCAGGTATTGCTGGTTTAGCAGGAATGCTGTTTGTCATGCAGGTTGGTATTATATCACCGACACAAATTGGCATTATCCCATCGATTGAAATGATTCTATGGGTTGCCATTGGCGGACGGGGAACTTTAATTGGGCCAGTCATTGGAGCGATCTTAACCAATTCCGCCAAGACTTTCTTTAGTGAATCGTATCCAGACATCTGGTTGTATTTTCTTGGGGCAGTCTTTGTCATTGTTGTTATCTTTTTGCCAGGTGGATTAATGAGCTTAGGAAAGAAATTGAAGAGGAGGAATTCAAATGAAAAAGGGCAAACAAACAGCAAAGCAGATTATTCTGCAAGCTAAAAATACATCGGTGAAATTTGGGGCATTCTTTGCGGTGAAGGATTTCTCATTTATGGTTCGTGAAGGGGAACTGCACTTTCTGATTGGACCTAATGGTGCAGGCAAAACTACATTTTTGGATCTTGTTTGTGGAAAGACGAGGGAGAGCGAGGGGTCGTTGATATTGAAAGAAAAGCATGACCTAAGTAAATTAAAAGAATTTGAGATTGTCCGCAAAGGAGTTGGGCGGAAGTTTCAGGCTCCGTCTGTGTTTGGCAATTTAACGGTGTGGGAGAACCTAGAGCTGTCGATGAAGCAGGATAAACGGCTATCTCATATTTTACGTGCCAAACCGAATCAAGAGAAAGACGCAGAAATAAAAGAAATGCTAGCATTAATTGGCTTATCTGAACAAAAAGATGAGCAGGCACGTTTACTGTCCCATGGTCAGAAGCAATGGCTGGAAATGGGAATGGTGATGATGCAGAAGCCGAGTTTACTTATGTTAGATGAACCAATCGCTGGTATGACCGAAGAGGAAGAAGAGAAAACTGGTGAACTGCTATTAAAGATGAAGGAAAAGTGCGCGATTATTGTTGTAGAGCATGATATGGAGTTTGTTAGAAAATACTCTGAAAAAGTGACAGTTATGCATGAGGGGCAATTGCTCTGTGAAGGTACAATGGACGACATTCAGGGTAACGAACGAGTAATGGAAGTTTACTTAGGACGTAAGGGGGATACGGCAGATGCTTCAACTCCAGCAGCTCGAAGTGTCGTATGAGGAGAGTATCGTCATTCGGGATGTATCGTTACAAGTAAAGAAAGGCGATGTCGTCTGCTTGATGGGACGTAATGGGGTAGGCAAGACGACAATTATCAAGGCAATAATGGGTATCTTACAGAACGTGAAAGGACAAATTATATATCAGGGGGAGGAAATCACTAATAAACCAGCCAACTATCGTGCCAGAAAAGGATTTGGTTTTGTACCGCAAGGAAGGGATATTTTTCCGCAGCTGACTGTCTATGAGAATATTATATTAGGGATGGAAGCAAGCAAAAACAAAAAGCAGAGTATTGATGAAGAAATTTATCAATATTTCCCTGTTTTAAAAGAAATGAAAGATCGCCGCGGCGGTGATTTAAGCGGAGGGCAACAGCAACAGTTGGCTATTGCTCGTGCCCTTGTCTCTAAGCCTTCCTTGTTGTTACTGGATGAACCGACCGAGGGAATCCAGCCTAACATTGTGGAAGATATTCAGCATGTCATTAAGGAGATCAAACAGAAACAATCAGAAACATCTATTTTATTAGTCGAGCAAAGCTTTGACTTTGCCAAAAGTGTGGCCGATTACTTTTATATTGTTGATAAGGGCCGGGTTGTTTATGAAGGATCAGAATTGATTGAAGAACAAGTTGGTCAGTTGCTGAGTGTGTAAACAGTGATAAAAATCAGGTGAAGCTCCTTCCGTGCACAGCATGGAAGCGAGTTCTTTTTTTTGATGAAAGATTGGGTTATAAGAATTTGGGTGTATTGAATAATGCGATTTAATTGCATATTTAATAATAATGCATTGATACAATGGGGAGGTGAGAGAAATGAAAAATATTCAAGTTCGTGTAGAAGATTCTTTAAAGGAAAAATCAGATAAGTTGTTTAAGGCATTGGGAACTAGGACAAATGAAGCGATTAAAATATTTTTGAACATGTCGGTCAATAAAAATGGATTTCCGTTTGCTATACAGATGGAAAAGATACATACATTAGAAGAATGGCTTGAAGAAAAGACTGCTGGTTATGATATCCAAATTAACGATTATTATTAATTTATTATTGAATAATATAAATCCCCCCTTTACAATGGAACTAACCAAATCATGATAAGGGGATGCTAGTGATGGATCAAGTAATGGTAACCAGGATGCGAAACAGGTCAAAAACCATGTGGAAGATGCTTCAGGTGGGGACAGGACTCGTGATCGTGTTTCTGATTTATACGGTCGGGCTTTCTGTTTGGGCACTGTTCCTGCCGGAGTCTGTCTTTGAGGCGAAATCAGGGGTAGATAGTTGGTGGATAAGCGGACAATGGGAGTTTGTTTTTTTTACAGCAATTATTCCGTTTGAAATCTTGCCGACACTTGGATCACAAATGTTTGACATCCAGTCAGCTTATATTACCTATATGATTTTCTATGGTTCGACATCTGCCTTACCTTTGTTATATGGAATCAAGCAGGTGAAAACTATATTGACCTCTATCGCAGAAGGGTCAACCCCTTTTTCAGCACAAAATGTGAATTGTCTGAAAAAATTAGCGTTTGTTTTGCTCTTTTATGGATTTTTCGCCAAATTAATTATAAACTTAGCGATGACAGTGTTCGTGACACAAACGTTGAGCATAGGGGTAGCAGCAATATTTCACTACTTTTCCTTCTTTACTGGATTATTACTTTTAATCGTGGCGCAAGTTTTTCAGTATGGTCTCAGTCTTCAAGAAGAATCAGATGAAACGGTGTGATGTCTCATGGCTATTATTACTCGGCTGGATCGCATGTTGGCCGATCGAAAAATGAAATTAAATGATTTAGCGAAAAAAACAGGAGTTTCGAATGTTAACTTATCAAAATTGAAGACTGGAAATGTGAAGGCAGTCCGCTTCTCCACTTTGGAGGCAATATGCAAGACACTCAATTGTCAGCCAGGTGACATATTAGAATATGTGGCAGATGAAGAGGAAGCATAAGTTCCGTTTATTAAGAAGCAGTGACAAAAAAAGAATGAAAGCGGAGGGAAGTCGATCTCAGCAAGGACAGGGCGAGCTGACCCTCCAGCAGAAGGCTGTATCTGTACAAAACGGCCTCTCGAAGCTTGACTAACAGGGGAAGGACTATGTGTACTTCTCGTTTTTCAATCAAATGAATGCGGTTTAATGGACAGTACAAAGATGGATTGATATGATAAATTTCAATTAAATGCTGATTTTGCTGAAAAACGAATGGAGTGATATACATGAAGACAAAGGCGGTAATCATTAACGAATACGGTGGCAAAGAGGTGCTCACAGAGGGAGAGGTTACCTTGCCCGAACTAGGGGCGCATCAAGTGATGGTCCGTACCAAAGCTACCTCCGTTAATCCGATTGATTGGAAGCTTCGTGAAGGATATCTGCAGCAGAAACTGGATTGGGAGTTTCCAATTATTCTCGGATGGGATGTAGCAGGGGTTATTGAAGCTGTAGGATCTGAAGTAAGCAATTGGCAGGTGGGTGATGAAGTATTTGCACGCCCAGAGACCACAAGGTTCGGTACGTATGCACAGTTTACCATCGTGGATGATCACTTATTGGCTAAGAAGCCCGTCCATATCACGTTCGAAGAAGCTGCAGCTGTACCTTTGGCAGGATTGACGGCATATCAAGCCTTGTTTGATCATGGTCAATTAAAAAAGGGTGAACAAGTTCTTATTCATGCTGGTGCAGGCGGGGTGGGCAGTTATGCTGTTCAGTTAGCGAAACAGGCAGGTGCATTTGTTTATACTACGGCTAGTCTGAAAAATCATGAATTATTATATAAGCTGGGCGCTGATCAAGTGATTGATTACCGTACGATAAATCTCCAGGAACTATTAACCGATATAGATTTAGTGCTCGATACAATCGGTGGTGACACGCAAGAGGAAAGCTTTCCGATTCTGAAGGAAGGCAGCGGGCGGTTGATTTCCGTGCTGCAGGAACCAGATCAAGAATTGGCAAAGACTAAACAAGTGACAGCGAAGAGTATGTGGCTGGAACCGAATGGTGAACAATTAGCCATCCTAGCTGATTTGCTCGAACAGAAGAAAATCAGAAGTGTGATCGCTCAGTCTTTTCCTTTAACAGAGAGTGGAATCTATCAAGCTCACGAATTAAGTGAAGGCCATCATGCCGTTGGGAAAATTGTGATTAGCAGTGAAACATAAGTTACAGCCCTGCCTGCTTTAGGGCAGGGGATAAAATACAAATAGCAAAATAGATGGATATTGCAAGGAAAGCAGGTTTATATGGAAACAATCTTTTTTGTTTTAATTATTTTTATTGCCTCGGTGTTACAGACAAGTACGGGCTTTGGTTTCTCGATTTTGGCAACACCGTTTTTGTTGTTAATCTTCCAGCCGATGGAAGCGATCCAAATTAATTTAGTGCTGTCGTTAGTGATATCCTGTGCTTTAATTATTAAAATTCAAAAAGACCTGGATATCGGCATTCTTAAACGGTTTATTATCGGCAGTTTGCCCGGTTTGCTGCTGGGGATATATATTTTTCTTGCTATTCAAATCAATAGCCTGAAACTAGCGGTAAGTATTATTATTCTATTATTGACCGTATTGTTGATGTGTAAGTGGCGGCTGCGTCAAAGTAATAAGCGTGATCTTATAGTAGGAGGGCTATCTGGTACATTGACTACCAGCATTGGTATGCCTGGTCCGCCGTTATTGTTGTATTTTTCCGGTACAGATACAACGAAGGAAACGCTGCGGGCTACAACACTAGGTTATTATTTGTTTATTTATTCGGCCAGCTTGGCGGTGCAAGTTCTATTTGCCAGTACCAATCAGACGGTATGGCTGTCCAGCCTTCTTGCCTTGCCTATTGTAGCGGCAGGATTAATTACCGGACAGCTGATGTTTAAGAAAATGAGCGCAGGTTTTTTTCGTCTCTTGACGTATATCTTGTTATTATTTACAGGGATATATTTATTGTTAGAAAGTATCGCATGACTTTGAAGAGAATAGGAGGTTTTTAGATGACAGATTTATTAGCAGGTAAAATTGCTTTGGTTACAGGCGGTTCCAGAGGATTAGGGAAGAGTATTAGTATCGCACTGGCAGAAGCAGGGGCGATTGTAGCGGTGAATTATGCCAATAATCAGGCAGATGCTGAACAAACAGTGGAACTGATTCGTGAGCTTGGCGGCCAGGCTGTAGCGATCCAAGGCGATATTACAGACGAAGAGGCAGTAGATAATCTCGTTCGGCGTGCGGAGGCAGAGGCAGGCGGTACAATAGATATTTTGGTGAATAATGCAACAGGTCCGCAGCCAGAGGTTTCGATTGACGAGAGTACATGGTCTGATTATCTAGACCAACTCGATTTTTTTGTGAAGGCTCCGTTATTATTAACAAAGGCTGTCCTGCCAGGAATGAAAATGAAGAAGTCAGGCCGGATTATTAATATTGGCAGTGAAGTCGTGCAACTAGGCAATGCCCATTTTGCAAATTACGTAACGGCCAAATCTGCTCAAATAGGAATGACACGTTCGTGGGCGAGTGAACTTGGCCCATTTGGAATTACAGTGAACTTAATTAACCCCGGCTTTATCCCTGTCGAAAGGCATGAAGAGGTTGCCGTTGATGTATTGGCACAGTATCAAAACCAAGTTCCTTTACAGCGGATGGGTGAGCCAAGTGATATTAGTAATACGATAGTATTTATCGCCTCCGACAAAGCTAGTTTTATCACCGGACAATCGTTATCGGTTAATGGCGGGAATACGTTTGGGGTGTAGGTAAAAGAGAAAAGGCCATAGCTTAAACACACCAGCTAAGGCCTTTTTCGCTGCTTATCATAAAAAATTTTCTCCTGCAATAGATCGATAGCGTCCTCTACTTTGGCAAGATCCTCCGATGTGTTGTTCTGCATTCGTGCTAGGAAATGATTTTCTATGGAAGCGAAAACCTCTGTCATTATTTTTTCTCCTTGGTCAGAAAGCTGGATATAATGTTTGCGCCGATCATTGGTATTGGTGCTTTTTTTTATTAAATGCTTCTCTGTTAAATGTTTCAGTTCACGACTGGTGTTTGGCATCGACATGTGCATACAATCATTAATCTCGCTGGGTGTGGCAGTGGGATGAACGGCAATATATTCAAGAATCTTATATTGAACAGGTGACAGAGCTGCCGGACGGACTGTTTGCGTCCATTCATGTGTGGTTTGATGAACGGCAGCAGAAAAGGCTACCATTTTATGGAATAGTGATGAATTCTCCATGCATATCCTTCCTTTCCTTACCTAAGATAGCAAATAAATTATCAATAAACAATTATCATTTGATAATTAAAAATAAAACGAGTACTATTTAGTTATCAAAAGATAATTAAGGGGTGCTAATATGAATGTTTTAATCGTATTTACTTATCCTCATCATCGGAGTTTGAATGGATCCTTTTTACGGGAAACAGTCAGAGCTTGTGAAGAAAATCCGAATGTGACTTCTTTCCAAGTGTTAGATCTATATCAAGAAGATTTTGAACCGGCTTTAGTATTTAATAGACAGAAAAGAAGGCGTAATATGCATCTAGATGCCGATTTGGAAAAGTATAGGAAGCAAATAACATGGGCAGATAAACTGGTGTTCATTTATCCGATCTGGTGGGGGAGACCGCCAGCTATGTTATTGGGTTATATTGACCAGCTGTTTGCCGCTAATTTTGCCTATAAAGATAAACGAGGGTTATTTCCGGAAGGACTGCTAAAGGGGAAATCAGCTGTTTGTGTATCAACGATGAAAGGCCCCACGTACTACCCGCTGGTATGGCTGCATAATGCACACAAGATTCTAATGAAAAGAGCTTTATTCCGCTTTGTAGGTATCAAAAGAGTCAAATTTTTTGAGTTTGGAAATATGGAAGAGTTGAACGGAAAGCAAGTCAAGCAATTACAAAAGGTATATCATTATATGAAAAAGATAAATGGAGTGAGCAGAAAAGCCGAGATGCCAAACAGCCAGATGTTATAAATCATCCGGCTGTTTTAAGTTTGTTGACAATCTTAAAACAAAGCACAGTTGTCGATCAGAAAATGCATTTGTTATAATAGAATAAGTCAAGCAAAAAAATGAAAGCCTTAACAAATTTGTGGAGAGGTTGAGATAAACATGGAATTAGGCATTTTAACAGACACCATTAAGCGCCATTCGATTGAAGAGACCTTTCAAGCGATTCAATCCTATCATCTGCGTCATGTCCAATTAGATTTATCGAGTGTAGGGTTGCCAACGCTGCCTGAAAGAATTGATGTGGAGGCGGTAAAACGGATTAATCTTGCAGCAGAAGAATATGATATTAACATTAGTGCGGTATCTGGAACATTTAATATGGCTCATCCAGATGAAGCAGTCAGAGAAGAAGGTTTAAAAAGGCTACAAACATTGGCTGTTATGACTAAGTCTATGGGCAGTCCAATTATTACGCTATGCACCGGATCACGAGATGAAGAGAATATGTGGCGGTGGCATCCAGATAATCAGACAGAAGAAGCTTGGCATGATATGTCAAACTGCTTGGAACAGGCTTTGAAGATTGCGAAGGAGCATGAGATTGTTTTAGCGATTGAAACAGAAGCCTCCAATGTAGTGAATTCGGCCAAACGTTGCAAAGAAATTATCGATCAAATGCAGTCTCCTTATCTCAAAGTGATTATGGATGGAGCCAATTTATTTCAGCCTAATCAATATGATGATATGCAAGGCACGATCCAGGAGGGCTTTGATCTATTAGGTGACGATATCGTTCTTTCTCATGCCAAGGATATTGCTCATGAACCAGGCCTGCATTTTGTTGCAGCGGGAGAAGGGATTCTTGACTATGCTTATTATTTATCTCTGCTGTCACAGGATTATGATGAGATTCCTTTAATTATGCATGGCTTATCAGAAGACCAAATCAGTAAAAGTATCTCCTTTATTCAGGAGCAATTAGGTCGGTTATAAATTTCACAAAAGGTGTAACCTAAGAAAAACCGAGCAGATTTTATGCTGGTTTTTCTTAAGTGTGATTGGAAGTTAAGGGAAATTTGAGAACAAACCTGAATTTTGTTTATAAAAATGAATCGACGCACAGGCAAGAAGCAGCTGTAATTGGATAACTATAAAATTTATATGTTTGATGAACTATTCACATGTAGATAAATTTTCAAACGATATATTTTGTAATGTAAGCTTTTCTCGACCTTTTGTTTGTTACCGATAACAATTTATGATATAATTACTGCAATTCCTATTATGGTGGTTTTGTGACTGATTAGATGAATAAAATTGTCAGAATCATTGTATAACTCTTGCAATCTCTAAATGTTACCGCTATTCTTGGGGTTATAACGTACTTAGAATGGGGTTATGACGAATGGTAACTATTTATGATATTGCAAAATATGCGAATGTATCACCGATGACGGTATCTAGGGTCATTAATAACTCAATAAACATTAAGGCAACCACGAGGGAAAAGGTAGAAAGAGCTATTAAGGAATTAGGCTACATACCAAATGCAGCCGCAAGGAGTTTGACATCTAATCAAACGAAAACCCTAGGGCTTATTCTTACCGATATTACCAATCCATACTTCTCCAAAATCGCCCGCGGAGTTGAAGATGTGGCTGTAGAGAAAGGCTATCGCGTGTTGATAAGTAATACAGATGAGGATAGTGATAAGGAAGTCAATTATATTGATATGATGATTTCTGCTCGGGTAGATGGGGTATTGATCACACCAACGAGTGATAAGACCATTGATCAGGTGGAACGCTTGAGGAAACATAATATTCAGGTGGTGCTGCTTGACCGAACAATTGAAGGGTTTGAAGGGGATTATGTAATCGGTGACAGCTATTTAGGGACTCAACAGCTTGTTCAGCATTTAATTGACTACGGTCATCAAAATATTGCGCTGATTAACGGACCGGCCAATGTATCCACAGCAAGAGAACGTGCCCGTGGTTATTTAGAAACATTAAAACAAAATGGATTAGAAGTCTATGAACACTATCTATCTGAATTGGATTATAAGCATGCCCAAGAAGGTAAGGCGAAAGAGATTCTGAAACGTTTATTAAGTTTAGAGGCAGATAAATGCCCGACAGCTATTTTTGCAGCGAATAACTTTATTGCGGTAAGTGCAATTAGAAGTTTACGGGAGCTTGGATTGAGCGTGCCTGATGACATATCAGTTGTTTGTTTTGATGAGGTAGAGCCTATTGTTTACTTTGACCCGTTTTTTACAGTAGCGGCTCAGCCGGCAATTGAATTCGGACGAGTAGGTATACAGCTGTTGATTGAACGGGTAGAGGAGAAAGAGGCGGGGATAAGGCAGCAAGTCATTTTACCGCCAGTTATCCATATTCGCAAATCGACGATGAAGCGGTCATAGATGAGGGAGAAGCTTTTCGTTTATCATGGTGCAAATGACCTAGAAGAGCCGGCTTATGCGGTAAGAAGCCGGGGATTATGGGAGTGCACCCTGATAAAGCTTGTTTTTATTATAGTTGAAACCGCTTTATTCCCAAAAAACAGTAATATGCTGACAGAGGAGGTAATAAGATGAGTAATGTTACGCAACAGTTAGAGTTATATGCAAAGAAATTGGTAACCTCAGGTTTAGTAGTTGGAGCTGGAGGCAATCTGAGTATGCGAGATGGAGACTATATGTATATTTCCCCAAGCGGGTTTGATCTGCAGGAAATTGAAGGTCCTCAGTGGGTGAAGGTCCATATTGGATCAGGGGCTGTCGAGAGTGAGTTAAAGCCGTCATCAGAGATATTGATGCATTTGGAATGTTTCCGGAGAAGGCCAGATATCGACTCTGTCCTTCATGCCCATCCAAGTTACTCGGTAGGCGTTTCATCAGCTGGACAGGAGATTCCGAGTATGTTTCCGGATTTTCCAGCTATGATTAAGAATGTGAAGTATTTAGAGTATATGATTCCGACCACACACGTGTTGGCCGATGCTGTTGCAGATGTCATAGAGGAAACTGATGTTGTAGTAATGCGTAATCATGGTGTATTAACAGTAGGAACATCGATGAAAGAGGCATATTTTTTTATGCAGTTAGTAGAAGAGGCAGCCAAGGTGTTTACTATATCCAGTACTGTCGGCACGCCAAGACTGTTATCGGATGAAGAATGTGCCGATTTGCGGAATCTGTCCAGTGAAAAATACCGGGCAAAATTGTTAAAAGACACCAAATAACGGAGGGATTGCATGAAGAAGGTGTGGGCTTTTGATATTGGAGCTTCTAATGGCAGGCTGATATTGAACAGCTTTGATGGAGAAAAAATGTATACAGAAGAAATATACCGGTTTGACAACCATCCTGTTCATGTGACAGGGAATGATTATTGGGATATCCTCCATATTTTTGCTGAAATGAAAAAAGGCATGCAGATTAGTTTACAAAAGGGGCATTCCGAAATTGAGAGTATGGGAATTGACACGTGGGGAGTCGATTTTGGTCTGTTAGCCAAAACTGGTGAATTATTAGCCAATCCGTATAGTTACCGGAATCCTCGTAATCAAGAGGCGATGGAAGCAGCCTTACAGCATATCAGCTCAGAGAAATTATTCGAGCTTACCGGAGTAGAAACGGCGCCAATCAATACGGTTTTTCAATTATATGCTATTAAACAGCACTGCCCAGAGCTGCTGGAACAGGCGGATACATTGCTGCTTACACCGAACTTATTGTCTTATTTGTTTAGCGGAGAGAAGTATAACGAGTTTACGATCAGCTCTACAACTCAATTACTTACCTCGGAAGGAAAGCAATGGGCAAAAGATATCCTGACACAATTAGGTTTACCGTCTCATATATTCGCTCCATTAGTGAACTCTGCTACCATATCCGGTGAGACACTACCTGCGATTAATCGAGAATTACATATGGATCCAGTTAAGGTAGTGAATGTAGCAGGTCATGATACAGCAAGTGCCTTAGCAGCCTTACCGTTGGAGGATGACCAATCCATTTTTATGAGCTGTGGCACATGGGTGTTAATAGGTGTACCGATAGAACAAAATGTTACCGATATCAATGCAATGCACTGGGGATTTACAAACGAGGGAACCATAGATGGGCGGTCGCGCTTGCAGAAAAATAATATGGGAATGTGGCTGTTACAGCAATGCCGAAAGGTGTGGGAGCGTCAAGGGATTAAGACTGATTACGCAAAGGAAAATACGTTATTTGCAGAGGCTCCTGCCTTCCGTTCCTTCATCAACCCTGATGATACACAATTTTTTAATCCAGTGAACATGGTAGAAGCGATCCAGCATTATTGTACTGCGACCTCTCAGCCAGTTCCTGAAACACAAGGGGAACTTATTCGCTGTATTCTAGAAAGTCTTGTCCTAAAATACCGCTGGGTGATCGAAAGATTAGAACAACTAACCGGCAAGGAATTAAAGCGTATTCACATGGGAGGAGGTGCTATTCGTAATGAGACATTATGTCAGTTAACAGCGAGTGCAACGTTGCGGGAAGTGACAGCCGGTCCAGTGGAGGCCAGTTCGATTGGAAATGCGATTGGGCAATGGCTGGCTCTAGGGGAGATTGCGTCGATTCAAGAGGCCAGACAGATCGTCAAGAAATCCTTTAAGGTGAACATATATCAACCAAAGCAAGCAGAAGAATGGCAGCAAGCATATCAACGTTTTACCAAGATGTTAATCTCCTAACTTCACAGATCACATGATGAAGACATGGGGAATGATGAATAAAAAACATATTTATATTGTAAACAAGAGGAGGAAGTAATATGTCAAGTCAAAGCAGATGGATTGGAGAAATGCCAAAGATAGGAATTCGGCCAACGATTGATGGCCGGAGAAGAGGGGTGCGTGAATCACTGGAAGAAAAGACAATGGGGATGGCAGAGGCTGTGTCCAAGCTGTTATCAGAGAATCTCCGCTATCATAATGGGGAGCCAATTCAAACCGTGATTGCTGATACTTGCATTGGCGGTGTAGCAGAGGCTTCCATGGCAAAAGCTAAGTTTGATAAAGAGAATGTCGGTGTTACCATTACGGTGACTCCTTGTTGGTGTTATGGTTCCGAAACGATGGATATGAATCCAAATCGTCCGAATGCCATCTGGGGATTTAATGGGACAGAACGCCCAGGTGCCGTTTACTTGGCTGCTGTATTAGCTGCCCATAATCAGAAAGGAATCCCGGCATTTGGTATCTATGGACACGAAGTGCAAGATATCGAAGATCAAAGTATTCCAGAAGATGTAGCAGAGAAGATCCTGCGTTTTGCCCGTGCTGGTATTGCTGTAGCTATGTTGAAGGATAAGTCTTATTTAGCGATTGGTTCGGTATCAATGGGGATTGCCGGAAGTATGGTCAATGAAGACTTCTTCCAAGAATATTTAGGTATGCGAAATGAATATGTGGATTCATCCGAAATCATCCGGCGTGTCGAAGAGGAAATCTATGATAAAGAAGAATTTGAGCAAGCCTATGCCTGGATCAAAGCAAATGGCATTTTCGGCTCAGACATCAATAAGAATAAGAATAAACGAACAGATGAACAAAAAGAAGAAGACCTGAAAATGAACATTAAGATGACATTGATTGCTAGAGATTTGATGGAAGGAAATCCAAAACTTGCTGAAATGGGCTATGAAGAAGAGGCGATGGGACACCATGCTATTGCTGCTGGATTCCAGGGGCAGCGTCAATGGACCGACCATTTCCCGAACGGTGATTTCATGGAGGCTATCTTAAACTCATCATTCGATTGGAATGGTATCCGTGCTCCTTATATGGTAGCTACTGAAAATGATACCTTAAATGCCGTAACGATGTTGTTTGGTCACTTATTAACCAACACGGCACAAGTCTTTGCTGATGTGCGTACGTATTGGAGCCCTGATGCGGTGAAACGGGTGACCAATCATACATTAGAAGGGCAGGCAGCACAAGGAGTGATTCACCTTATCAACTCTGGATCAGCGGCACTGGATGGTACAGGGGAGCAGGAGATAGATGGCAAACCAGCAATGAAACCATTTTGGGATATTACCGAAGCAGAGGCAGATAAGTGTTTGAAGGCGACACAATGGCGCCCTGCCAACACCGAGTATTTTCGTGGCGGCGGCTTCTCCAGCAACTTCCGAACCAAAGGCGGCATGCCTGTGACCATTGCCCGAGTCAATTTGATTAAAGGCTTAGGTCCAGTTATGCAGATCGCAGAAGGCTATACGGTGGATCTGCCAGATGACGTACATGCGACATTAAATGATCGAACAGATCCAACATGGCCGACTACATGGTTTGTACCGAATTTAACTGGTGAGGGTGCTTTCCGTGATGTCTACACCGTGATGAACAATTGGGGAGCTAATCATTGCTCGATCAGTTATGGTCACATTGGCCAAGATTTAATCACGTTAGCATCGATGCTGCGTATACCAGTCAATATGCATAATGTAAAGGAAGAAGGTATCTTCCGGCCAAGTGCATGGAATATGTTTGGCACCAAGGATCCAGAAGGTGCAGATTATCGGGCATGCCAGACCTATGGGCCGCTATATAAATAACAGTGAAAACGGCCATCAATGAGGGTGCACCTTCACATAGATGGGCAGCGGGACTTATTAGAGAGACAGCTCGTTATCTTTTATTGGTACGATCTTAAGACCATTTGCATGGAGTAAAATAAATGGCATCAATGAATCATTGTGTTCATTGATGCCATATGTTATATTTAAAAATGCGCTTAGTTTAGTTGTTGCATAAACAAACTATTCGATGAAAGCGTTATTTGTAAGGGGTTATATACTGAAAAGCAGCAAATGAACAATCATAAGTAAGCGACAGGGCTTATGAGCAAGTGTTATATCTTTTTGCAAGTTTTGAAAAGACGTTATCATCAAAGAAGGGTGTTAGCTATGCAAGCGGGTTAGGTAACGTCCTGTACTAGAAGGAGAATGATGTTTTATGGAAAACAAGGAAGTTTCACTGCTAAGAAGTATGATTCCTTTAGCAGGTTTATTCTTGCTTATTTTATTCGGTGTAATTCTTATGCCGCAACTATTGTCTACAACGGTAGAAGTTACTAATGCAGATGGTGTAACAGAAACAGTGCGGGAACCGGGTCCAATGATGCCATTGGAATTGGTTTTTTTGTTTGCGACGGTAATAAGTGTGCTTAATTTAGCTCATATGGGATATAAATGGGACGACATTCAAAAACATATTGTGAAAAAAGTATCCCAGCTTGTTCCAGCGGCGATAATTTTGTTTTCAATTGGTATTCTCGTAGGATCCTGGATGTTTGCGGGTACGATTCCAATGCTTATTTATTATGGGGTGGATTTGATTAACCCGAACTATATGTATGTTGTTGCTTTTCTGGTGCCTTCTATTTTTAGTGTGTTTACCGGAACTTCCTGGGGAAGTGCAGGAACAATTGGTGTAGTTATTATGGGGATCGCCACAGCGATCGATGCCAATTTAGCGATTGTAGCTGCAGCTGTCATTGGCGGTGCTTATTTTGGTGATAAGATGTCACCGCTTTCTGATACGACGAACATTGCTGCATTGGCAGCAGGTGTACCTTTAATGGAACATATTCGCTCCATGGTGAATACGACTGCACCTGCTTATATTTTGGCTGCCATTACATATATGATTATTGGATTCACTTCTTCTGTCGATACTTCGGCTGCTCAATTAAGCGAGGTAGCGACTTTGAAAGAAGGATTAGCAGCATTGTTCCATTTTGATCAATGGTGGCAGATTGTATTGATTATAGTGCCTGTACTGGTTGTTTTATATGGTTCCTTTACCAAGAAACCTACAGCACCAACTTTAATCGCTTCTTCGATTGTTGCGGGTGTGATAGGCTTATTTGTTCAAGGCTTCAGTGCAGAACACGTTTTTTTAGCGTTGAATTCAGGTTTTGATACAGCTGTTATCTTCCCTGATCTTGATATTGATGGGAACGTTACGGAACTATTAAACCGCGGTGGCTTGTACAGTATGGACAGTGCAGTGATCATTGCGATTATGGTGTTTATTTTTGTTGGTACACTTGACTGTATTAACGCAATTCCAAATGTGATTAATAAAGGCTTCCGTTGGATCAAGAACCGTCCACAGGCGATTGTCAGCTCTTTATTTGCAACGGCGCTTACCAATGGTTTGACATCTAATCAGATGGCGACATCTTTTATTGTTGCAGAGGCATTTGGACCGATTTATAAGAAGTTCAAGATACCTAAGAAGGTATTATCCAGAAGTATTGAAGACTATGGAACCATGCTGGAGAGTTTATTGCCATGGACTGCAACGGGGGTATTCATGTTTGGAGCGTTAGGGGTATCACCATTAGAGTATTGGAATTATCAATTTGTTTCTTTATACGGATTTGTGATTGCGATTATTCTAGCAGTTACCGGAATTGGCTGTTTCTATAAAGAGAACAACAAAGAGGAAGAAGGGAAAGAATGAAAGACAAAACAATGCTAGTTCATTTTTCAGAAGAAGACAGTAAACAAAATCATGGAGCGGTCGTACCGCCTATTTATCAAAATTCTTTATTTGTTTACGAGGATTGGGATGCTATCGATCAGGCTTTTGACGATCCGGTCAATAATTTCCTTTACACAAGAGGGAAGAATCCTAGTGTTTCTTTAGTGGAAGAAAAGCTGGCTAAACTGGCACATGGGGAAAAGGCGAAGCTGTTTGCCAGTGGTATGGGTGCCATTTCTGCCGCTATTTTACACTTTGTCAAGGCGAATGATCATATTGTGACCGTAAGCAATGTATATGGACCGACCAACAATTTTATCAAACACTACCTGAAGGAGAAATGTAATATTGATTCCACCTATGTATCTGGCAAACGGATCGAAGAATTTGAACAGGCCATTCAGCCGAATACAACATTAATCTATTTGGAATCACCATCCAGTGCGTTATTTTCTTTGCAAGATGTGGAGGCAGTGGTTCAATTAGCCAAACAACGAGGCATTCACACAGTGATTGACAATACTTGGGCAAGCCCTATTTTCCAAAAACCGCTGGATTTAGGGGTGGACTTAGAAGTTCACTCCTGTTCCAAATATATAGGCGGTCACAGTGATGTAGTGGCTGGTGTAGTGATTGGCAAGACAGAGGATATTGATCAGCTGTTTTTACATGAAGCGGCCTTACTAGGGGCGAAGATGTCACCGTTTGAATCATGGCTGATTCTTAGAAGTCTGCGCACGTTGAAGATTCGTATGAAGGAACATCAGGAGAATGCTCTGCAAGTTGCCCAATACTTAGAGAGCCATCCAAAGGTGAGTAAGGTACATTATCCAGGATTGCCTAGCTTTGATCAGTATCAGCTTGGGCAAAAACAAATGAGCGGATACTCAGGTTTATTTGCTTTTGAGTTAAGGACAGAAGATGTGTTGGAGATCAAGAAGTTCGTTAATTCTCTGTCTTATTTTAAAATAGGGGTTAGCTGGGGAGGACATGAGAGTCTAGTTTATGTACCAGCGATTAGCTATTTAAAAGAATTGACACCACAGCAGTTTAAGGAAATGGGCATTTCATTAGGAACTGTCAGACTATCGATTGGCTTAGAAGATGCCGAGGATTTGATTGCTGATTTAGATCAAGCGTTAGGGGATTTATAGAATATAAAAAGGGATGTCTATACTAGGTCATCCCTTTTTTTGAAATATCCTTAAGGGACAATCCTTATAGTATCGGATTTAATCAACTAAATAAGCAAAACTTTATAAAGAAATAGGAAAAAGTTAAACGTAAATTCCGGCAATAATATGGCAAGTCAACTAACCTATTATAGGTCATTCTTATCCCTTTTAGCTGTAATAGAAGGGTTTTTACAGAATAAAAGGAATACTAGGAACTATTGACAACGCTTACAAAATGATGTATATTTGCAACTACTTTATAATCTTATTGAATAAAGTGCTGTTATCTGCCATCGCTTATTTCAAGATACAAGAAAGGAGGATCTGATAAGTATCTAGCACAAGTCATAAGAGAGAAATAACCCCCTGCCAATGAAATCCTTGCTTTTACACATAATCAAAACATCTGTCATGATTGATGCATACATAACTACCATTCAGACAACCCTTCTGTCAGTTTCACAGGATTGCCTAAGGCATGACTCGAAGGACAGACCGCATCATACAACACAAAGAAACTTTTTCCTGTAACAACGATAACATACAGCCGCTATATAGAAAGATACAGTTTCCTTCATTAATCTAAGGAGCAATCGTTTTTAAACCTCTCTCTTTAGACCTTTTATGAACTCCAACAAATAGAAGTAGGGGAGATAGAAGCTGATATCCCCGCAAACGGCTGTTGGTCTCCGGCGCTCTTACTCAGATGTTATTCTTTATTGGAATGGGACTGATTAGCAATATTCATGTGATTATTGCCTTGCAGGTGATAAGTGCCTTCTATGTTGGTGTTATGTTTATTACCTTACTGCTGTATGTGCAGGATAGCTTTAAAGGGAGGGAGGGATTTTCATCTTCCTTGTATTTTAGTTCACTGAATTTGGCTTCGATCGGCAGTACCGCCCTAGTAGGGGTATTCCTGTTACAGTTTTCTTTTCAGCAATCCTTTTTATTACTAAGTATTTTTCCTTTCTGTTCCGTCTTTCTGATTCTTTATTTAGATAAATGGCGGGAACGGACGAATGAGGTGGAAGAAGAGGAGCTGGCTTGACGGTCACGGAGATAGACGAAAAAAAACAGTACAGCCTGTTTCGACTGTACTGCTGGGTTATTCCGTTAATTCTATAAAGGTGTCATTCTCGTAAACTGGTTCAAATAATGGATCACTGTAAGCTATATCTCGTAAATCTATATTTAGTTCAATAGCTTCTTCCAGTTTAGCTAATCCTTCTTCGATCTCGCCCTGTTGAATCAGTGCGGTGCTCTGACCGTAGTAACCGACACCTTCATCAGGGAATGCTTCTGTCATTTCGGTATAGAAAGCTTCTGCTTCGTCTAATTGACCAGCATAGATTAACATAAGTCCTTTATAATCCAGGTTATCTATTTGCCGCTCCGGTTCCAGTTCAATCAATTGATCAATATAAGGAATGGTTGATTCAAAGTTTTCTAATATATCATTTGCATAAACAATATATCGAATGGCATCCACATCGTTTGGAAATATGTCTAAGTATTGTTCTAAGTAAGGAATACTATCTTCAAATTCTTCTAAGAAATAAAGTGTAACTCCTTTGCCATATAAGCCATAGGGTGTAGTCGGGTCGATTTCTAATGCCTTATCATAATATTCCAAGGCCTTTTCGTCCCTTTCCAGCATCGAGTGGGCATTACCCATATTAATAAATTGTTCTGGTTCATTTTCGCTAATGTCAATCGCTTTTTGAGCGGCAACAATGGCTTGCTCATATTCTCCTAATTCATTTAGGGATAAAGCTAAATTTGTATAGGCACTATCTGATTGGTCATCGATCTCGACAGCTTCTTCTAATGTTTTTTGAGCTTCTTCGTATCGTTCCAATTCATTGAGGATGTATCCTTTTTCGTTTAATAAGTAGGCGTCTTCTGGATAGTCTTCCAGCCTCTGATTTATATCTGCTAAGGCTGTATCAAATTGTTCTTGTGCATACCAGTTATCATACTCATCTCTTGGAAAGGAAGTATCGGTCGAGGATAACAGACTGCAGCCTGTCATCAGAGCAAGTAACGCTGCACATAAGATTAATATTTTTGTTTTCATGTTTCCCCCTTGGACTCCTTGTATATTGTTCTTTGATAGAGAACTGTATCAATTGTAATATAAATGTAACATAAAATGAAGACTATTTATCAAAATAGTAAAATAGTATGATCATTCATTCTTAATTGTAATGAAAATTTAATAATTGATTGGAAGGGTGCTTGTGATAAGGAAGAGATTGTCGTAAACTGTCTCAGAAAAGAAATATGCCATGTTAAAATGGGCAGAATTTATTATGATAAACTTATAGATAACAAGATAGTTTTGTAATTGAGTAGAGGAGGTCCCTTTTTGAAAAAGCAGCGTACAGGAGACTTAAAACTAATCCAACAATTAAATGAATCTGTCATTCTAGAAATGATTAGAGATCATGGTCCTATCTCGCGGAGCCAGATTGCTAAGGAACTCGGTATCAGTCCAACTACTGTTACTTCTGCAGTTAATCTGCTGATGGCAAAGGATCTCGTAACAGAGGATGGTATAGGGATTTCCAGCGGAGGCAGAAAACCAGTCCTGCTGCGATTTAACCCAACTGCTCATTCGATCATTGGCGTTGCCGTTACTAACACGAAAATTGCCATTGCCGAACTCGATTTGAACGGGAATGTAAAACAGCGTGAGGATCATGATACCCATAATGCACGGGGTAATGATATTGTGGAGTTATTGCTGGAGAAATTGGAGCGATTTGTACAGAAGCATCCTAATTTGCTGCACTGTCAAGGTATTTCTGTAGTCCTGCCAGGCATTGTCGATGCGCAGCATGGGGTGGTTTCCTACAATTCCAAGCTCAACTTATTTAATGTACCGTTAGTAAAATTAATTGAAAAGAAATTGGGTATCCCCACATATATTGATAATGATGCGAATTCTTATGTACTGTCTCATTATTACTTTGGCTCATCTGCCAAATATAAGAATTTAATCTATATTACCATTGGGGAAGGTATTGGTTCTGGCATCATGATCAATGGTCAAATATTTAGGGGAAGTAATGGAAGTGCTGGAGAGATCGGTCATACGTCAGTTGCACCAGATGGGGCAGTTTGCGAATGCGGCGGTCAAGGCTGTTTAGAAAGTTATGTGAGCTGGCCTGTTATTTATGGGAAGATTGTATCCGCTGTTATATCCAATTCCACGCCAACCCTTATTCCAATGATGACAAATGGTGACATTAACCAAATAACTCCTGCCATATTTTTGAAAGCGCTTAAGGAGGGTGACCAGTTATGTGAGAATATTATGAAGGAAATGGTGCGTTATTTGTCAACAGCGATTAAGGATTATATTCATCTGTTTGACCCGGAGGCCATCATTTTGAGTGGCAGTATCGTTCAAGATAATCATCAATTAATAGAACAATTACAGGAGGAAGTAGCGAAAAAAGTAATTTCTAATTTGCGGAGTAAGGTCAATATTCAATTATCACCTGTAGGCAGCGAGAAACGTATGCTTGGCGCGGCCGCTATCCTCTTTCATAATAAGTTTAAGTTTAGGTTATCGTGAATATACACTGCCCAGGCAAGACGATAAGGTTCATGGGGAGTACTCGTAAGAAAAAATCTGTTATCTTTCCTTAGCTGGCTGTTGATAATCATTTGCAATTTTTGCTGTGGTATGAAAACAAGACGAAGTTCTTGGGAGGAGATAGAATGGGAAAAACCCTACACATCGTGCTTTTAATCGTGATATCAGCTGTTATACTGGCAGGCTGTGGGACGAATACAGGAAGTGATGACAATACCCTTGAAGTAGCCTTATGGGATGAGAAAATAAGCGGGGCTGTGGATGCCTCTATCGAAGAGTTTAATAAGGAGCATCCCGATGTCGAGGTAAAAGTAACCTATACACCCTATGCCAATTATTTTACCAAATTAAGAACGAGTTTGGGAGGCGGCAGCGGTCCGGACGTGTTCTGGATGAACGGTCCTAACTTCTACGAGTATGCGACGTTCGGGTTAATCAAGGACTTGGAGCCGTTTATTGAAAAAGATAGTGAGTTTTCGAAGGATGTCTACTTTGACTCGGTGATTGACTTATATTCGCATGAAGGACACTTGTATGCAGCCCCTTATTTCTCCGATATTGTTGGTTTATTTTATAATAAACGCCTTTTTGATGAGGCAGGCTTGGACTATCCGGATGAGACATGGACATGGGACGATATCAAGGAAAAAGGAGAACTACTCACGAATAAAGAGGCAGGAATATACGGGTATTCAGCAAGTGTGGTAAGCAATCAGGCTGGTTATTATAATCTTATTCCACAGGCTGGAGGATATATGATCAATGAGGAGAAAACAAAGTCTGGCTTTGATTCTCCCGAGACAAGAGAGGCGCTCCACTTTGTGAAAGATTTAATCGATGAGGGGATAGCCCCAACGGTGCAAACACAAATCGAGTCTAATCCACGTGACTTGTTTATGTCAGGGCTGATAGCTATACACCCTGAAATATCAGTAAATGCAGAAATGTTTTACAGTGAACTGGGAGATGATTTGGGAGTAGCTCCATTACCAGCTGGCAAGGAAGAAGCAACGATCACACACGGGATTGGCTGGGCGATGAACGGAGATACCGAAAAAGAAGAGCTGGCCTGGGAACTGATTAAGCATTTAAGTGGAGAAAAAGGTAATCAATTTATCGCAGAAACAGGATTCAGTATCCCGGCACAAGAGGATATGAGTGATTTATGGGTTGAATCGATACCAGGATTAGATTTGCAAGTGTTTATTGATGCACAAGAAGTGGCTTACCCTTACCCATTGTCGCAAAATACGATACAGTGGCAGGATATTGAGCAAGCTGAAATTCAAGGAGCCTTCTTAGGCTATAAATCGATAGACGAAGCCTTAGATAATGTGGCTAAGGAAATGAACTTGATCTTAGACACAGAGCAAATAGACTAAATCGACCATTTTTTCTATAAGAGGATGTTTTGAGAGCCCGGACTATAAGATTAGTGTGCAAAAAAATTGATCGGGCTTTTTGAACAACTATGGAAGGGAGTTTCTAACGGATGAGTAATGCAAGTGCGCTTACAAAGCCGAAATGGAGCAAACGAAAGCGGAAGGAAGCACTGTGGGCCTATCTATTTATTGCCCCGACGCTTTTAGGGCTTTTCGTTTTCTACATGATGCCTGCCTTAGCTTCATTTGGGTTGTCGTTTACCAATTGGAACGGAATTACCCCGCCACAGTTTATCGGATTAGACAATATTGTTCGTCTATTCCAATCAGGTTCTTTCATAAGGACGCTGATTAATACGTTTGTGTTTACGGTTGTTTCCGTACCGATGGCCGTGATATTAGCCACTGGAATTGCGGTGCTGCTGAATCAGAAAATTAAAGGGATGGTAGTGTATCGAACGATCTATTTCCTGCCGATGGTGACCATGCCAGTTGCCGTTGGAATGGTATGGAAATGGCTTTATAATACGGATTACGGGCTGCTTAATTATTTATTAGGTTTACTCCATTTACCTCAGCCTGCCTGGTTGTTTAACCCTAATATTGCGCTATTGTCGGTTATTGCGGTCTATGTGTGGATGACCGTTGGGAATAACATTATCTTGATCTTGGCGGGTTTGCAAGGAATCTCACAAACCTACTATGAAGCAGCACAAATTGATGGAGCCTCGAAATTCAAGCAATTAATCAAGATCACGATTCCCTTATTAACACCCACCTTATTCTTTGTGTTTATTACGGGAATGATCAGCTCCTTGCAAGTATTCGACTTGATTTTTATCATGATTGGAGATAGCCATGTTTTACTAGAGCCATTGCGTACGCTTGTATACGGAGTCTATGAATCTGGATTCGAGTATTCGCAAATGGGTTATGCTTCTGCCCAGGCATTCTTATTATTTCTGGCGATACTAACCGTTACCATTGCTCAATTTGCATTCCAAAAGAAATGGGTGCATTATGATGGATAAGGAGGCAAAGTATGAATAAGAAGTGGCTGATTCATTTGATGCTGATTGTCGGTGCGGTAGTTATGATTACCCCATTCCTTTGGATGGTACTTACTTCCATGAAATCATTTGGGGAAGCGATGCAAGTACCGATCACCATCTTACCCCAAGAATGGTTACTAGAAAATTATGCGGAAGTATTTGCAAGTGTCGATTTGTTAAGGTATTACTTTAATACTTTTGTTGTTACACTAGGAAGAACCTTGGCTCAAATTGTTCTATGCTCATTGGCAGCTTTTGCCTTTGCGAGAATGGACTTCCCTGGAAGGAATGTGCTGTTTATTCTCATCTTATCTGTATTAATGGTGCCCATGCAAATAATTTTGATTCCAAATTATGGTATTTTGACTGCGCTAGGCTGGATTGATACCTTTTATGCCTTAATTGTTCCCGGCATGTTTAGTGCCTTTGGTGTCTTTTTATTAAGACAATTTTTCATGGGAATCCCGAAAGAATTAGATGAGGCAGCAACGATTGATGGCTGTTCTTACTTCGGTATTTACTGGAGAATTATATTGCCTAATGCTACACCAGCGTTAATTGCCTTAGGTATTTTTACTATTTTAGCTTCATGGAATGACTTCCTATGGCCATTAGTTATGACGAACTCTGAGGAAACGAGAATGCTGTCAGTTGGTATTTCGTCGTTTCAAGGTCAATACTCTACGAACTATCCTTTGTTAATGGCAGGGGCTGTATTGTCTACCATTCCAATGCTGATTATCTTTGTTATTTTACAGAAGCACTTGGTTTCAGGAATTGCCTTACAAGGGGTTAGAAGATAAATTTAAGAAAGAGGTGCAGGAGAAAAATGAATGCTTTAGTTTTAGGTGCAGGGACAATGGGAAATGCCCATTCCGCTGCCTATGCGAAAATGGAAGGTGTAAGATTGTGTGGCATTGTCGATGTCAATGAGGAGAAAGCCAAGCAGCTAGCTGATAGGTATGGTACACAGGCTTTTACATCCTATCAAGAGGCGAAACAGCAGATTGCTGCTATTGATGTGGTATCTGTCTGCTTACCGACGCCGCTACATAAAGAAATGGTGATGCAGGTAGCGGAAGATAAATCTCATATTGTATGTGAGAAACCATTAGCCCGTCATCTGGATGACGCCAGGGAGATGATCCAATACTGTCAACAGCAGGGTGTTCGTTTATTTGTCGGTCACGTGGTGCGTTTCTTCCCTGAATATGTGCAGGCGAAACAAGTGCTGGATACGGAGAAAATTGGCCAGCCAGTAATAGCAAGAACGACGAGAGGAGGTGCCTTCCCTCGTGCCTCCAATGATTGGTATGCCAATTTTATCAAAAGCGGAGGGGTTATCTTAGATACGGTTATTCATGACTTTGATTTTCTAAGATGGTGTTTTGGGGACGTAGAGCGTGTCTATGCTAAAACAAGCAGGGGCAGAACAGCTGGCAGCATAGAGTATGCTTTGATTACACTGCGCTTTGAGAATGGGGTAATCGCCCATGTAGAAGGTACTTGGGCGCATCAGACGTTCCATACAAAATTAGAAATTGCCGGCAAAGACGGGATTATCCAACATGATAGTTCTGCTGTGAATCCTGTCGTTTTAGAGAAAAAGGCTCAAGCCAATGAGGCAGCTGGCGTGGCAGTTCCATCCAGTCCGTCGAAAGATAATCCATATTTCTTAGAGATTGAGCACTTTATCGAGTGCATCAAAGAGGATAAAGAACCAATTGTTACAGCAGAAGATGCCTATAAGGCAATGGAGATTGCACTGGCCGCTTTGGAATCCATTGAAACAAGAAAGCCGGTCTATTTGACACATTCTACAGATTTGGAGGGAGTAAGATGAAAGTAGGGATCATCAGTTTTGCCCATGGTCATGCTAATGGTTATGCTAATGCCTTAAAACAGATAGATGGTGTGGAGTTATATGGTATTGCAGATGAAGAAGAAGAGCGAGGAAGACAAGCAGCTGATCGATTTGGCAGCATCTATTTTGCAGATTACCAAGACTTATTAAAAGAGCCGATAGATGCTGTGGTAGTTACCTCAGAAAATCAAAAACACCTGGAGCATGTAAAGGCTGCCGCAGAACATGGTAAACATATACTTTGTGAAAAACCGCTATCTTCTAATGTGCAAGATGCAGAGGAAATGATTAGGGTTTGTAAGGAAAAAGGCGTTATTTTGCAAACGGCATTCCCTGTCCGTTTCAATACACCGATTCAACACGCGAAAAAAGTAATCGATTCTGGTGAATTGGGTAATATTGTTGCTATTAAAGGCACTAACAGAGGTACCAATCCAGGAGGCTGGTTTGTCCAAAAAGAAAAATCTGGTGGTGGAGCAGTTATTGATCATACCGTTCATGTGGTCGATATTATCCGCTGGTTTACCAAGGCAGAAATAGTGGAAGTCTATGCAGAGATAGATGATAAATTGTCTGATTATGAGATAGACGACACAGGGCTTTTGACAATGGAATTCGATAATGGCATGTTTGCTACCTTAGATTGCAGCTGGTCACGGAATAAGAGCTTTCCTACATGGGGAGATGTCACGTTAGAGATAGTCGGCACTAATGGCACCTTGTCTGTAGATGCCTTTGCCCAAAAGATGGATGTCTATCATGAAGACGGCGTAAATTGGAGCTTCTGGGGAGACAATATGGATCAAGGTCTGGTAGAAGACTTTGTTCAAACCGTAAGAGTGAAGGGCCGCCCGTCTATTAGCGGAGAAGATGGTTTAAAGGCGCTAGAGGCGGCCATGGCAGCTTACCAATCATCTGAGCGTAAGGAAGCAGTAGCGATTAAGGATTTATAATACTTTTGTCAGTGCCAAAATAAAGACAGCCCTGCACCTTGATAATTGGTGTGGGGCTTGTTTTTTGAATCAGGAGCATGAGTAACTTATACTAACGCCATAGGATGTATCGTTCTATCTTAATGCCGTATCAATCTCTAAACCGTCATAACTGGTGATCACACCTGCTTGCTCCGTCAAGGCGGCCATTTCTTTATGGGTTAATCCGCCGTTGTGAGAAAAGTGATTGGCGACGAAAATGGTATCTTCGGTGCATAGATTACGTGCGCGCAGTTCTTGTATCAGCTCTTGGTTATGCTCCCAATTCATATGACTTTCATTTTTACCTTTTGTTTGTGATGTACAATCTAAGGATACAAGCGTAAGGCGTACCTTTTCCTGCTCTAAGTAATCAAATGTTTCTGGATATGGATAACCAGAATCGTGTGTAGTTAGCAAGGTGTCTCTTCCATCCGAGATGGCAAAATTAAAGCTGTCCTGTTCAAACATGCCATGTCTGGCTGGGAATGGGTAGATCGTATAACCGTTCACTTCAAACTTTTGAAAAGGCTGGATGGTATGATACTGTAAGAAATGATCATTTGGCCCGCCTTCTGAGTTGATCACTCTATCATATAATTCCTTTACAGCTTCATTTCCATAGATATGCAAAGGTTTATCCAGACCTGCCGAATAATAAGGCAGGCGGAAGACCAAGTCTTCAGGATAGAGATGGTCAGAATGCCAATGAGATATCAGTAAATATTCGATATCATTGTAATTGAGATGATGCTTCATCATATGCAGGTAAGCATCACCAGGGAAGTCAATCATTAACTTGCCATCATCTAAGAGAAATTGACTTTGGGTGCGAATTTCCTTGCCTTGTTTTTGCCGGGCATGATCACAAACCCGGCATTTACAAAAGATAGCCGGCACACGCTCGGCGGCGCCAGTTCCTAAATAGGTTAATTTCATAATTTATACCTCCTATGAACGGGAAAAATTGCTTACCCTACAGCCTGCCATCGGTCTGTAACACCCCCCGAAGAACAAACGGGTGGACTGGAAGGGAGAGACTAACGGCAGACGTTAACCTCTCGATCAGCTTCTTTGATAACCATTATAACTTTCCTGAGAAAAATCGGAAGTGATAACAATTATAGCGATCTTTATTTCTCCAAGCTGTTAGAAAAAGAATGAGTGATTGCATAAAGTGTATGGTATGCATAGTCATTGATTACTTCGTTTTTCTTATGATTATCCAGCAAAGTGCGAATTACTTTCAAGTGTTTGATGATTTTTTCGTCTTCTCCTTGGCTTGCGAATTTTTCCAAGTTGGTTACATGTACTTGTAAAGTATGGGCAATATTGCCACGATGAAATGCTTCCTCCTGCTCAAATTGTTCCACTAGCTTCTTGATATCTGCTGCTTGTATATCCTGTTGATATTCAAAGCTCACAGTATGGGTCTGTCCAACCGACTCGGAGACATCGACTTCTACTTTCGTGTAAGCAGATGATTGGTCGACTGTCACGCTATCATCTTTGTCTATAACAGATAAGCCGATTTTACCGAGGTCGATGATGATTGTATCCTGCTCCATAGTTGGATCGGATACAGACAGAGTTAACACATCTTCCTCTTCTCTGACTAGCACAGAAGCAGGCTGATGGGAACGGATAACATCAGCAGTTACATCTCCTTCCCAAAAGTTGGCTGCCAGAATACCTAGCTGATGTTCTTTCACGGCATGTACTGCTGACGTTTGGGTTAGTATCTCTATATGTGGTTCATGGCTGTAATCTTCTGTCTCTTTGACAGACATATTTGGCAAAAGAACGTAAGCATATCCTTCATTTTGAGGGTTTACCCCATGATTGAATGCCAAGCTTAAATAGTTTCTTGTGATGGAATCTTGAGAGCCTCCATTGTTAAGATCATGCCAAGATCCTGTTCTTGCTTCGCGTAAAGCCGCTACCTCTGAATCCGCTGGGAAAAAGTATCCTATATCAGCATTGTCTACATTCCCTTGCAGATGGGCCCAATTCACTTGATCTATGGTTTCAGACCAACCTAGCTGTGTCGGCTGCTCGCTGCCATTGATGACTAATTTATTATCTCCGCTGTCTTTTAATTGTCGATTTTCAATAATCGTTTCTACCTGTCGATCATCTGAACTGTGAATATCTGAACCTATGGCAACGATCTCATCATCAAACATAAACCAAGATTTCTTACCGCTCAGGGTACTCCCTGTCAGTTCGGACAAGGAGAAGTCCATACCGGCTGCTCCATACCGGTTATTATGAGAGACACCACCAACCCATTTTTTTGGATTCATATAGGATTTCCAGGCCACTAAATTTCCGGTGGAATGGTCGGTCGTTGTACCTGGTAATCGGTTACTGTCAATCGTAGGCCAGTAGTCATTATTATACTGAGCTAAATCAGGGTTATATAGATAGGTCATTCCTACACCTGTATACCAGCCTTTTTTGTTTTCTCCATTGCCGTATTCAAATCCTGAAATGCGGTTAGAAAACATGCTTAAACCAAATCCAAATTGGGGACGGAGATGAACCGCTCGTGCCATTCCTGCAAACATTTGATTTTTGATTAATTCCCCTCTTGGCTGAATCGACGAGTCATTAATCAGCGATTTTAATAGACCGATTTCATAGATGGCTAAACCTTGAGCATAATTATCATCAATGGAATTCTCCACCCATTCTTTAACCATTTGTTTCATTTGTAATTGCTGCTCAGCTGGTGCAGAATCAGATAGGCGCAGGATACTGAGAATGGTTCCTTTCCCATTTTGATAATCACGTTCATTTTCTCTGGAAATAGCTCGTCCACGCACCATATCCATCATCGCACCTTGATAAATGAGCGGTTCAAAAGAATCTGACACCCAATCATAGACATGATGCACATTGGAATCTGTTAACTCCCATGGCGAATCGTTTAGCAAATAAAGCATATCTGCTGTACGATTCATCCAAACTGCCCCATAACCACCTGAATAGGCGATATCGCTATGTTGGACAAGTGAACCATCTCTGTATACGCCGTCTCCTTGCTCGACATATAGATACTCGTTCTCGATAGAGCTGCTCCCTTGAAGTACCTTTGCTTCATTTTTACCAATGATTCCTCTCAAGGTCACGACTAGTGCTTTATCTAATAGATTTGCTCCTGTTTCTGTTACACTGCTGTTTGCTTTTCTTTTTGCCGGATCGGGAACGAAATGATCAATCGTTTTGATATACTTGTCTATATGTGCCTGAGGTAAATCATCATACATAAGCACAATGATGTTATTGAGAATTTGTGGTGTGCCGATTTCCCAATCCCACCAATTGTCGTAGATATTTTTCTGTTCATGGTAGCGGTTTTCATACATCCATTCTAAAGCACCTATAATGTCTTCCTGCAGCTGTTCGTCCTGGAACAAATCAGGGCCTTTCATGGAATAAGCTTGGGCCATGTCTCTAATATGGCCATAAGCTGTCGAAATTTGACTGGAATTGGTGGTGCTTTGTAAAGATTCCCATAGATAATCACGATCCTCCGCCTTATTCATGGTATCCCAATGTCCGGTCTGCTCTGAATTAGTAAGGCGTTGTTCCAGTTCGGAGATATAGGTGGCCATATCTGGATCCTCTGGATTAAATGATGAATTACCTGTCAGTTTATCGAACCAATTCAAACGAATGGTATCATAAGATTCTATCGTGGCTTCGGACTCCACACTAACAAAAGCCTCTGCTTGATGTCCTCCATCATGCGTCTGTGCCTTAATTGTTGCATAACCATAATCCTTGGCATGAATTTCTCCAGCTTCATTTACGGTTACACTGTCAGGTTTTGATGATTCCCAACTGACCTCTTTGTTGGTAGCATTTTCAGGCTGGAAAAGGGGAGTCAGCTGTTTGTTTTCACCTTTTTTCAAAGCAATGTAGTCTTCTTCTAAATCAAATCCTGTCAAAAATACTTCATCTGTTTCTTCCATACTTACATGATCAAACCAAACAGTTCCTGTCGCCGTTTCAAGAAACAGCTCCACACGAATTATTTTCGCATTGTCGGGAGCTGCTATATTCATTTCCAACAGAGTCCAGTCATGGTCTCCCTTTAATTTAGATGTATACGGTCCATCACTAACCTTTCTCCCAGCTGCATCTAAATATTGGGTTCGAATAAATGCGCCTCCCTCACTAGCGGCTTCTACTTGATTTGTTTTGACCCAAGCACTGAATTTGTAATTCGCCCCTGTCGTTATAGGGATATCTTGTAAAATATCCGCCCGGCTTGTTGATGGAGCATTTATTCGCAGGGATTGATCCCCCTCATAAGATACATCGGGATCTATCATTAATTGAGGATTTCCGCTTGGAATCCATACATCCCATCCGTCAGGCTTGATATTGTTCTCCCATCTTTCTCCCGTTGCCGTACTAGTTTTCTCAAAACTGCCATTTATAATAAGGTTATTCCCTGTTGTCTCTTCCGCCTTCACCTGATAAAAGGCAAAGGAAAAGATAAAGTATAAGATACATACCAGCGAAATAGAGCACTTTTTGTTCATAACTGGCCTCCTGTTTTGACGATTTTAGATTCTTAAAAATGCTTAGCATTGATCAGTGCTATATAAGTAGTTTCCTTGTTATCTCGGTGTGTGATGTGCTTTTTTGCACACACATTAAACTAGCTGCTTATGGGAAAACAGTCTTCATAGAACAGAGCTGGCTAAGGCGAAAAATTAACTATGATAGAGTCCGACATGATAGATAGACAGATTCTTGAGTATTGGCTTGTCATCACTGGCAGTGACTTCGACGATCACTTCTTTTGCCATAACTGGTGGGATGGCAATAATTCGTTTATGACCGACATGCTGGTCTTGATAAATCGGACACCATACACCGGACTTTTTCGTTTTGATGGCGATCTGAAATTGACGTATGTTTTCTCCGTCTGTCAGATCTTCCTCGATGACAACATGATCAAAGAAAACGGACTGATCGGCTTGATAGATCCATTTATTCCCTTCCTGTTTGAAATTATCAAAAGATGCCAGCGGACGGCTAAATCGTTTCTCTAAGGCTTCTTTGAATTCTAAGATACGCTCTACATCTTCAACTGGCAGCTTTCCTTGCCGGTCTGGTCCAATGTTTAGTAAAAGATTAGCGCCATTACCAACAGAATGATAGTACAGGCCGATTAATTCTTCTACACTTTTGATTTGATCTTGATTATTTTCACTGTAGAACCATGTATTCCTTAATTGGACATCACATTCAGCTGGCAGCCATTGGAGTTCCTGCAAGGAGCTTTGTTTTTCGGTATAGATAGAGAATTCGGTAGATTCGACGGCGTTCCATGTTGGGTTTGGCGCCAGTCCATCTTCGTTTCCAACCCAGCGGAAATTAGGATCAACCATGTTGAAGATCAAAATATTTGGCTGCAATGAGCGGATTTGTTTCACGATCCTTGGCCAATCATATTGATGATCCTCTGATCCGGCACCATCAAACCAAAGGATGTCAATTTCGCCGTAGTTGGTTAACAATTCAGTAATTTGATTGATAAAATAGTCATCATATTCTTTTGCGTCCTTGTTGTAAAAATCTACTGAACCATCATAAGGGGAATAATACAGTCCTGTCTTGAGGTCATACTTTCGACAGGCTTCAATGAATTCTTTGACTACATCACCTTTGCCGTCTTTCCATGGAGAGTTTTTTACAGAGAAATCGGTATATGCCGATGGCCAATTGGAAAAACCGTCGTGATGTTTGGCAGTTAGTACGGCATATGTCATATTCGCTTCTTTTGCCTTACGGATCCATTGTTCACAATCCAGCTCTGCTGGCTGAAAGGCCGTTGGTGACATTGTTCGTTCATCAAAATCATGATATCCTTCATAAAATGTCCGCAGTCCGAAGTGTAAGAATAGTCCATATTCCCAATCCTGATATTCCAATTGGCGGGCTGTTGGTTTTACTTTTGCTTTTGTTTGATGTGACATATTATCCCTCACTTTTTATTCATATTTTATACGGAAAGGAGAAACGATAAGTATCGCTTCTCTTTTCCCTTCTCTTTATTTATATTTTTCGTCATATGCCTTTTGGTAAATGTCTACATATTCCTCCAGTCCTTTTTGATTCAAGGTGTCGATATATTGATCCCACTCAGATTCCAGATTAGAGGATCCAGTAATAAAGGCAGCTGTCATTTCTTCAATATATTCTGTAATAGACTGTTCCAATTGAGCTAATCGGTTGGACTCCTCTTCTGTAAAGAACAGTTTTGGCATCGGTTCGATCTCTTCAGAAATGTAAGGTTCATATTGCTCCGTTGCTTCCCATAATATCTGTTCTTGATCGCCTGGCACAACTACTTGCCCTGCACGAAACGCTGCTGTACGAAGCGATGGACCAGTTTGATCCCAGAAGTTATTATGAATGGGCTCGTCTCTTGGAATCAGCTCATAAGTAGCTGGGTTGCCATCAAGTCCTAAAGCTCCTTCTTCTGGTTGTTTCCAATCCTCTCCTTCTATCCCAAGTACAGACCTCATCGTAATTTCTTCTTGATACATGGCATCTGCCCAACGCAGTGCTACATCAGGGTGTTCTGCCTTATCCGTGATAACAAACTCCGCTGGTCTTGTAACAGGATCAGGTAAATAGAAACTAACTCGCTGGCCTTTCGGTCCTTCTAATGGAGGGATAATGACATAATCCCCCATTCTTCCTTGCTGCTCACTAAAGGCGGAAGGGGCAGCAGATACAGCCGTTCCTAAAATAGGCTCAGGGTTCTCTCCCAGCTGTTTATACTGTTCACCATTTTGCGTAAATGATCCTTCATAAATTAATCCTTCTTGATAAAGGTCACGTATATAAGCAAGTCCTTCACGATATTCGTCTTTATCCCACGGTACAACTACATCGCCATTTACGACATGTGTATCACTATAAATAAATGGATCGATTAAGAAACTGGAAGGTGCTGCTATATCCGCATGCCAGCCATTATACTGCCCTGCTAATGGGATTTCGTCGGCCTTGCCGTTGCCATTCAGATCTTCCTCTTTGATAGCAAGCAGCAATTCTTTATATTCCTCTGTTGTAGTCGGTATATCTAGTCCCAATTCATCTAACCATGGTTTATATACCCACATCTTTTGCGGCATCGTACAGTGAAAACATTCATTAACTTGTGGCAAGGCATAGATGTTACCATCGGGTGTCGTAATAACATCTTCTACCAGAGGCATCTCTTCAAACATTCTTTTTGTTTCTATGCCATATTCTTCGATCAGGTCATTTAATGCTAAGAAGGTACCATTCTCCCCGTAAATGCGTAATTGGGCAGGTGTTAAAGAGGCATCCATAATAATATCTGGGTAATCTCCACTGGCTAACATTAAGTTTAGCTGTTCTTGAGCACCTTCTTCAGGAAGGACTTCCCAATTCACCTTAACCCCTGTTTTTTCTTCATACCATTTCGTAAATTCGTTCGTTTCAAAATCTCTTACCAGTGAATTACTAGGTATAACGACATTCAATTCCACTTCTTCTTCAACTATTGGAAATGTTCCAGGTTCCGTGACAACCGGCTCATAATCCTCATTATTTCCACCAGTGGATTCATTGTTGGAGCAGCCTGCTGCGATAATAGATATAGCTAATAGAAACAAAAACAATAATTTGGTTGTGCTACGCATGATTAATCCCTCCTTAAAAATGTATAACCGTGAATGAAAACAACTTTGTTTATCGCTAACAAGAATATACTGTCCAGTGTGTCACCCCCTTTAAGTTTCAGATAGTAACGGTCTTGGCAACGGGTAGGAAATATCACATCCTGGCGCAATCATCTGTAAGCCCACGCTTTCCAACTTGGAGAGTTGTCAAAGAAGTGTAAGTGGGAGGTAGCGGCGGCTAATCCCCTGATAAGTCTAGCTATTTATTAGTAAGGAGGAAAACCCCCCGCTGATCGCTGCCTCACTTTATCCTTTCAAGGAACCGATCATAACTCCTTTTACAAAGTGCTTTTGTACAAACGGATAGATAATCAGCACTGGCAGGGAAGCCACTACAATGGTGGAGTATTTTAACAGCTGCTGCAGTCCAATGCGGTCCTCCATTCGGCTTACATCTCCCATCATTGATGGGTCGACCTCATTTTGGATCAAAATATCTCTTAGTACCAGCTGGAGCGGAAAGAGATTGGTATCTCGTAAGAAAATCAATGCATTAAAATATTGATTCCAATGCCCAACGGCATAGAATAAGGTCATAACAGCCATAATAGGGGCTGATAGCGGTATCACGATTTTGAATAAAAATTTAAAGTCGTCACAACCATCGATTTGTGCCGATTCCAACAGCTCATCGGGGATGGTAGATTTAAAGAAGGACATCGTGACGATTACATTAAATACAGCTAATGCGTTTGGCAAGATCAGTGCCCACCTTGTGTTTAACAAGCCTAAGTCTCGCACTAATAGATACATAGGAATAAGCCCGCCGTTAAACATCATGGTAAAGACAAATAGGAACATAAAGATATTTCTGCCGCGAAAGTCTTTTCGGGTAAGCGGATAAGCAGCTAAAATGGTAAAGGCAACATTGATAATGGTACCTACTACCATATAAAACAATGAATTACCATAGCCGGTCCAAATTGCTTCGTGTTTAAACACTTCTTTGTAACTGGTTAAACTAAAATCAACGGGAAGCAGCCAGACTTGTCCAGTTGATACAGCTTGCACCGAACTAAAGGAAGAGCTAACAACAAATATTAATGGATAAAGCACAGACAGTACAAAGAGTGACAATAGAAAATAGTTACATATAGTGAAGATCCTGTCGCTTCGTGTTTCTTTAATATGTGAATGCATCGTTTCACTCCTTTTTATAGTGTAGAAAGCAGAAGTAAGCGCAATTATTTGTCGGCAATAGGCATAGCTCGCTTACCATAATCCTTGTTTGGTTACTTTTTTGGCCAATTGGTTAGATCCTACAATCAGAATCAACCCGACCACGGCTTTGAATAACCCGATCGCAGCAGAATAGGAATATTGCGGAACCATTCCGGTGAGTCCGACTTTATATACATAGGTGTCAATTACTTCAGAAGCTTTTAAGTTTAGTGGATTTTGCATAAGTAATACTTTTTCAAATCCGGTATCTAAAAATCCGCCCATATTGAGAATCAGGATGATGATAGCGGTAGGTAAGATACCAGGAATATCAATGTGCCATATCCGTTTTAATTTAGAGGCACCATCGATAATAGCGGCCTCGTGCAGTTCTGGACTAATCCCAGCTAATGCAGCGAGATAGATAATACAGCCAAACCCGACATTTTGCCATACGTCTGTCCAAACAAAGATTGATTTAAACAGGCTGGCTTCACCCATAAAGTTAATCGAGTCAAATCCTAAAGCATTTAATAGTGAATTTGCTGGGCCCCTGGGATCTAGGATAATGAAGATAATACCAACCATTACCACAACTGAGATAAAGTGGGGAGCGTAAGTTATCATCTGGGCAGCGCGTTTAAACCGTTTGTTATAGATATAGGTTAAACTCAATGCCAAGACAATTGGCAAGGGAAAAGTTGCCAAGACTTGGTAGATTCCTAATAGAATGGTGTTTTTCATGACACGCCAAAATTCAAAGGATTGCATAAATGTAGTAATATGTTCTAAACCGGCCCATGGGCTGCCCCAGATTCCAAGAGAAGGGTTAAAATCCTTAAATGCAATAATGGCGCCATACATTGGAAAATACTTGAAAACCAAGATATACAGTAGAGGGAGTGAAAAAATTACATACAATTGCCACCCCTTTTTTATATCTTTTAATAATTGAGATTTCTTTTTGGGGACAACTTGCTTGTCAACATACCCATCAGTCATTTTCATTTTTTTCCTCCTAACTATCATTCTGGAATAAATTTGCTGTGGCTAAAGTAAAATAAAATAGATTTTATATCATTATTATGTGACCGGTAACAAAAACGACGAAAAAAATATAATTCTGAAATTACAACTCACTTATTCCAATGACATTAATAAGATGAAACAACTATACAATCTAATGTAAGCGTTGTCAAGATTAATTCTTAAATGAAAAAATTTAAAATAAGAGATGTATTTTAGAAAAAATCATTCAATCGTTGCGTGTGTAAGGTAGGAGTCTAATTATTATTCCAATAAAATAACGGAATAATATTTTTAATGCATTGACAACGCTTTCAATATGGGATATATTTTAACCAACTTAATAATCCCAATGGAGAAAGTATTAGATTTCAATTGTACCAGTTCAGTTTCAAAAAATCGTTATCTGTTAAGCCGCAACATCGCGGGAATGCGGTGACTCGTCCTGCCGAAAACATTTTTGCAACATCGATACTAGCACATCTTATACACTAGTAGGCTTAAAATAGTGACGAATTGTCACAATATTTTACTAGCACATCCTCTAATCGAGAGTTCGAGGCAGCGTAGCTTTGAGTAGCGGAACTTATGCAGTTTAATACGTGAGCGGATGTTCTAGCACGTAGAAAAAAGTACAAAGAAAGACAATGTGTCATTTTTAGCAAACTTTTTTGAACATCCTTTATAAGGTTATTTCTTAATTGTTTCTTCTATACAGGGAGGGTTGTCTTAATTTGAAATCATAAAATCATTATCATATGTAGCTAAAATATACAACAAATAACTGTTCGCGTTAGATTGGACTGTGAATAATTATGAAAAGAACAGGAGATCTTAAATTAATTCAGGAACTGAATCGATCCATTATCTTAGAAACGATACGAAAACATGGACCGATATCACGCAGCGAGATTGCGAAGCAGAATGAATTGAGCCCGACCACGGTAACGTCTGCTGTAGCGGAATTGATCAATGATGGATATGTTAGTGAAAGTGGAACAGGTATCTCCCGGGGCGGGAGACGGCCCATCTTACTGGAATTTTCGCCAAATAACCATTACTTGATTGGGGTGTCTATTTCTTATACGAAGATTACCATAGCGGATATAAACTTGGAGGCAAAAATCAATATCAAAAAAATTTATCCGACAAAGGGATATACGGGTGTTACTTTAATAAACTATCTGCTGCAGTTATTAGAAGACTTCTATAAATTACGACAGGATCATAGAATCTGTATAGGGATCTCTATTATTATTCAAGGAATCGTTGATGCTAAAAAAGGGATTGTCCACTATAACCCTGTATTGCTGCTGGAGGATGTTTACTTGCGTGATTCGGTGGAATACCATTTCCGCCTGCCGACATGGCTTGATAATGATACGAATGCCTATGTCTTGGCAGAGAAGAATTTTGGCCGCTTTCAAGATATAGAGAATCTCATTTATATCACAATCGGAGAAGGGGTGGGTGCAGGTGTAATTGCCAATCATCATCTTTGTAGAGGAGAAAAAGGCGGCACAGGGGAACTTGGACATACAAGCATCGATGTATCAGGTAAAGTATGTGGCTGTGGCAATCGGGGTTGTCTAGAGAACTATGTCAGTTGGCCTGCAACTTCAAACAGAATAATGAAGCGTATATTAGAAGGGTGTGATACACAACTTACTGACTATTTGACAAACAATAAAGATTTCATTACACCAGCAGAATTTGTGGAGGCCGTTAATGAGGGGGATGGCTTGGCAATAGAAGTGACACATGAAATTGCCGAATACCTTTCTGCGGGAATCGTAAACGTCGTTCATTTATTCAATCCGCAAGTGATTATTTTAGGGGGAGATGTCACCAATCAAAATCAGCTGCTGATAGAAAGTTTGCGAGAGAAACTTAGACAGAAAACATTAAAAACACTGTATAAGGATTTGTACATTACCACCTCTTCATTAGGCAAAGAATTTGAAATGGTGGGCGCAGCTTCTGTTTTACTGCAGGATAAGTTCCAATTCAAGCTTACGCATGATCACCATAGACTAAAAACAAGCTTATAAATAAACAAACAGACAGAAACCCTGTGAGTTTTTCTGACTTGTTGATAGTAAGAATCCTTACTGTTTTGCTATGCTTAAAGAGTAAGGAGAGAAACGGCAGAAGGCAAACATAGGGAATCTATATAACAATTTTAGGAGGATTACAATGTTAAAAGGTATTAATCAATGGTGTTATCCAGAAGAAACAACATTAGAGCAGGTATTCGAGTACAGCAAAGAAGCGGGTTTTGATACCGTGGAATTGAATGTAAACCCTTCCGGAGGGATTGGATTAACGATCGATTCCTCACCAGAAGATGCGAAAAGCATCAAACAGATGGCAGAGGAATATGGACTAAGCATCCAAAGTTTATCCACTTCTTTATTATGGCAGGTGCCTTTATCATCATCAGACGAAGCCACGCGTGCACAAGGAAGAAAGGTAATTGAGAAGCAGATTGAACTGGCAGCCGCTATGGATATTGATACGGTTCTTGTGGTGCCTGGTGCTGTATCAGAAGACGTCTCTTATGATCAATGCTACCAGCGCAGTCAAGAGGAATTGAAGAAGGTTTTGCCTGTGGCAGAGAAGCATCAAGTACATATTGGTATTGAAAATGTATGGAATAAATTCTTGCTTTCTCCATTAGAAATGGCCCGTTATATAGATGAATTAGACTCAGACTATGTGGGGGCGTACTTTGATATTGGAAATGTCCTGCAGTTTGGTTATCCAGAGCAATGGATCCGAATTTTAGGCAGCAGAATCCGCAAGGTGCATGTCAAAGATTTTAATACAGCAGTAGGCAATATCACTGGTTTTGTAAATTTATTAGCTGGTGATGTGAACTGGAAGGAAGTAAGTAAGGCATTGAAAGAACTTGGTTATGATGGCCCGGTTACAGCAGAACTGTCGGCTTATAAGCTGGATCCAAAGGCATTAGCAATTGATACGGCAAGACATATTGAATTAATTATTAATGCAGGTTGATAGAGGATGTTCAAAAAGTCCAATAAAAATGACACGACGAATTTCTGCGTTAGCAGTAGAAGTCAACACATACTGTGCAAGTCCGTGGCTCAAAATCTGCGCCGCCTTGAACTTTCGACGTGCAGGACGTACTAATGCAGGCGTTATGACAGGGCTTCATGAGTTTAGCCTGCCGACTCACACGACGTGACAGTATCGATGTTGCAACACGATGTTGCGAACTTAACCGATGATGGGCCTTTTTATCGACCTTTTTGAACACACATACTAATTAAGGAGGAAATAATAAATGGCGAAATTAAAAGTTGGTTTTATAGGAGTCGGGGGCATTGCAGCCGTCCATTTAAAAAACCTGGCTAGTAATGAGGATGCAGATATTACAGCTGTATGTGACATTGTAGAGGCTAATGCGAAGAGGGTAGCAGAGGAACATAGTGCCGCTGCTTATACTGAGGCAGATAATATGTTAGAAAACGAAGAATTGGATGTTATATTCCTTTGTGTCCCACCGTTTGCGCATGGTGATTTAGAGGAGAAGATTGTTGCCAGAGGTATCCACTTGATGGTAGAAAAACCTGTTGGATTAAGTATGGAAGAGGCACGTACGAAGCAAGGAGTTATTCAGCAAGCTGGTGTGATCTGTGCTACAGGTTATTGTTTACGCTACCTAGATACTGTGCAAAAGGCAAAAGCATATTTGGCAGATAAAGAGATTGCTATGGTTCGCGGCCACTATATCTCTACTTTTGTGGAGACACCTTGGTATCGTACCATGTCGAAATCAGGCGGGCAATTGGTAGAACAAGCCACGCATATTGCAGATTTAATCCGCTATTTAGGGGGAGATATTGACAAAGTCTATGCCAATATGGCATTAAAAGTGTCTAACGACATTGAGAATATTGATATTCCAGATGTAACCTCTGTTAGCTTTACCTTTGAGAATGGGGCAGTCGGCCATTTAGATTGTTCCTTTACGCAAACTGATCACCGGATGGGAGTCGAGCTGCTAGGGAAGGACTTCCGTGTAGTAATTGACGGTACATCTCTTACAATTCTGGAAAAAGATAATGTAGTGACAACCAATTCCGAGGTAGACTTTTATGAAGAGCAGGATAAGGCCTTTATTGAAGCAATTGTAACTGGAAATACAGACAAGATTCTGTCTGATTATACCAATGGTTTGAAAACATTAGAGTTTACGCTGGCAGCGAATGAGTCTCAAGCTAATGGTAATGTAATTTCCATAACTTAAACAGAATAAGGGGGCCAAAGAGATGTTAAGAGTTGCTGTAGTTGGACTGGGGAAGATGGGACAACGTCATGCAGATGCATGGAATCGGCTGGACAATACGGAAGTTGTAGCCTTGGTTGGTCGTGATGAGAGTAAACTATCGCCGCTCACCAGCAAATGGAATGCAGCTTACTTTCCAGATGTTCAGTCCTTATTAGAGAAAGAAACCATTGATGTGTTAGATATTTGTCTGCCAACTTTCTTGCATTATGAAACCATTACGACTGCTATTCAGTTACAAGAGGGCTTGGCGATTGTTTGTGAAAAACCGCTCTGTCTGACTGGAAAGGAAGCACAAGAAGTGGAAGCCATTAGTGAGCAGAAGCAGGCAAAAATCTTTGTCGGGCATACGCTTCGTTTTGATCAAGAATATACCAATCTTCGTAATCATGTTGTCGAAGAAGCAGTGGGAGAGGTGGGAGTAGTAAGGCTTTCGCGCAAAACTGCCTTCCCTGCTGGCTGGTTTGCTGACCAGGAGAAAAGCGGCGGCATTATCATGGACTTAGGCATCCATGACTTAGATTGGCTGCAATGGACTTTTGGAGAAGTAGAACGTGTAATGACTCGGCATGTGAAGAAATTTTCTCATTACCCCTATGAGTATGCACTGATTGTGCTGCGAATGAAGAGTGGTGTCATTGCTCATTTAGAGCTGTCATGGGGCGGTGATGGGTTACACACTTCTGCTGAAATTGCAGGTAAGGGTGGGTTACTAGTTGCAAACAGCGATAATAAACAAGCCATTCAAGTTCATAAACCACAATCATCACAAAAAGTTGGCTATTTATCTGCTGATCTCATAGGGGAACCTCCAATTGTGAGGCAGCTGCGGCATTTTCGGGATTGTATTATAGGGGAAGAGATACCAGTCATTACTCTTCATGAAGCAGTACAGGCGGTTAAGGTTGTTGAAGCTGCCATCACATCTGCACAGACTGGAGAAGTTGTATATATGAGGGGAGGGGTCTAAGTGAAAATTGGAATGATTAGTTTTGCGCACATCCATGCCTCAGCTTATGCACACTATCTAGAGCTGCATCCTGAAGCAGAAATAGCAGGTATATGGGATGACGATTCTACTCGGGGAACGGAGATGGCGGAGAAATATAATACTGATTTCTATCAAGACTTGGCGCAACTATTGGCGGCAGATATAGACGCCGTTGTGATTTGCTCGGAAAATGTGAATCACAAACAACATGTAGTGGCCGCCGCTCAAGCTGGCAAACATATTTTATGTGAGAAGCCAATTGCTACTAATATAGACGATGCAAAAGAAATGATCGATACGTGCAAACAGGAGAATGTTATTTTGCAAATTGCCTATCCGGTTCGTTTTTCGCCAGTTATGCAGCAAGTAAAACAAATGATCGAGGCGAAGGAAATTGGTGAAGTAGTAGCTATTAACGGTACGAATCACGGTCAAATGCCTGGAGGCTGGTTTATTGATAAAGCACTTTCAGGGGGCGGAGCAGCCACCGATCATATTGTCCATTTACTGGATGTGACCAGATGGCTGCTTCAGGATGAGGTAAAAAACATCTATGCCGAACTGGATACCAAGTTCCATAACATTGATGTAGAAGACTGTGGCATGGTGTCAATAGAAATGGAATCCGGTGTGATTTTCACCATTGATCCAAGCTGGTCCAGACCAAAAGTATTCCCTACGTGGGGAGACGTCACAATGGAAATTATCGGAACAGAAGGAAGTTTGACCGTTGATGCGTTTAAACAGCACTTCCTGCTTTATAATGACCAAGCGCAAAATGTGCAGCAGCTGCCATGGGTAGACGATATGGATCAAGTCTTGATTGCTGATTTTATCGAGTGTGTACAAATGAATAGACAGCCGTCTATAACCGGAGAGGATGGGCTTCGAGCATTAGAAGCGGTTAAGGGTGCCTACCAAGCTGCTGCTGCCAACCGAGTTGTTACGTTGGAGCGGATAGATGTGTAGGCTGGAATAACATGCACTAACAGGGTATTCGAAAGGGGTAGTTAACAATGGCTTCGAAAACTGTTTCAGAACATAGTGGAGTAAGTACAAAGGTCAAAAGAAAATTCTTCTCTTCTCGTGATTGGGCAGGCTACATCTTATCGGCACCTTTAATCATAGGAATTCTAGGGTTTGCTGTCTATCCTATGGTTGCAGCATTTATTATGAGTTTCCAGCGAACGGCCAATTCCTTGACCGGGGATTGGGTGGGGTTAAGAAACTATGTCTATGTCATCGGTGATTCACTCTTTTGGAAGGCCGTTTACAACACATTTTATATGGGTGTATTATCTGTCATACTAGGCGTGTCGCTCTCGTTTATTTTAGCCACCTTAATTCATAATGTACCATGGCTGAGGTGGAAAAACTTTTTTAAAGGGGTTTACTTTCTACCCAATGTAGTATCACTGGTTGCAACCAGTATCTTATTTACTCTTTTATTCAATCCTGGGCAAGGGGGAATCCTAAACTTCTTTCTCGGCTTCTTTGGTGTTGAACCGATAGGTTGGTTTACGGATCCGAGTGTGGCTAGGTTCAGTATTGTATTAATGACGTTATGGGGGATGTTGGGTTATAACACGATCATATTTATTGCAGCGCTTACAAGTGTTCCAAGAGATTTATATGAAGCGGCTGAAGTAGATGGTGCCAACTGGTTTAAGAAATGGTTTTACATTACCATTCCTTATTTAAGGCCAATTATCGTATTTATGGTGATTATGGGTACCATTTCCGCAATGAAGAGATTTACAGATGTATGGTTGATTGGAGGAACAGCAGGAAATCCGGCGGGCTCTCTTATGACAGCTGTCTTGTACATCTATCGAAATGCATTTCTCTCTTCACAAATGGGTGTTGCCACAGCCGCTTCCTATTTATTGTTTATCATGATTTTGGTGTTGACCGTATCGTTATTATTACTTAATCGAAGAAGTAATTTTGATTAAAGGAGAGATGGATCATGCAGCCTGCAATAGATAAAACGATTATGAATAAGGACAAGAATGACCAGTCCCCACGTGGGACCATGACCAAACAGAGGCGTATTGGCAATTTCTTTTTAATCTTAGTACTGTCCATAGGTTCGTTAGTGATGATTATTCCGTTTCTATGGATGTTGTTTACTAGTTTTGACTGGCAAGCGAGGTTGAATATCCCTTTTCCGCCAAGATTCTGGCCAGAGGAATTCTCTACTCGAACATATACGCTGGCATTTTCTAATATTCCGATGTTGAAGTATATTTTTAATTCTCTGATTATTTCTGTAGGTGTGATACTAGTTAGCTTGTTTTCAGCGGTTATGTCTGGATATGCCATTTCAAAATTGAAGTTTAAAGGGGCAGCAATTGTACTCGTGCTTGCCTTGAGTACGATGATGATTCCATTTGAAATGACGATGATTCCGCAATATTTGTTATTTAACTACTTAAATCTGTTGGATAGTTATTGGGCTTTCTATTTACCGGCTTTAAATTTTGCTTTCGGTACGTTTCTAGCAAAATCATTTATTGATCAGTTACCAGGGACATTACGAGAAGCAGCGATCATTGATGGTGCAGGGGAGATCAAGGTATTTTGGCAGATTTACTTACCTTTATGTATTCCTATCCTAGCAACAATGGCCATTCTGCAGTTCTTGGCTGTTTGGAATGACTTATTATGGCCGTTGCTTGCCTTAAATACACCTGATAAATTTACGATTCAATTAGGTTTGGCCTTGTTTTCTTATAATAAGACGACACCAATGCCATCTATTATTATGGCAGCAACAACCGTTAGTTTAATTCCTGTTGTGGTAACCTACCTGTTTCTGCAGCGATATATCGTGGAAAGTATTGCGTTATCAGGAATCAAGCAATAGATGGTGACTGTTGTTAGTGGGTTCCGCTAGTAACTTATATCGGCAGGGTGGTGATACATCCCTTCCGAGGTTTAACGACACTTATCAAAATGTTAGCCTTCATTGGAATTTACGGATGGCTCACATAATGATAAATAGCATACCTGAAAGGGGGTTGCTGCTTTTCCAAATAGGTTGTCCATGTTTACTAAATTTAATAAAAAAGGGGAGTTAAAAAATGAAGAGGAAAATGGCATTCTTAATGGTCGCACTATTTGTTTTGCTGTTGGCAGCTTGTTCTAATGATTCCAGTTCATCAGATGAACCACAAGAAGATATTGAAGTAGTATCAGAGATAGAAGGAACGGTTCGTGTGGCAGTAGCCGGTTTTCAGTTAGAAGATGGTATAGATCCAATCACAGCTATAGAGAATAAAGGTCTGCAAACATTTGTCGATGAATATTTCCAACCACGCTACCCTAATATTACAATTGAGTTAACACAGGTACCATGGGAAAATGCACAAGCAGGACAAACTGCTATGTTACAGTCTGGTGATGTCGATGTTCTATATACTGGTGGTGCCTTTGCAACACAGTGGTATCAACAAGGACTGCTGCGTGATCTTGATGACTTTATTGAAGAGGACGAGGATTTCGACCCAAGTATCTATTTGTCTGGTGTATGGGATACTTCCTATAGTGTAAAATCACCCGATGGTGAGCACCAATTTGGTATACCGGCTATTCTAGGCCGACGTGTTGTTTCATTTGATTCGGAATTATTTAATCAATGGGGTGTAGAGCCTCTATCGGAGAATCCAACCCCTGAGGAAATTTTAGAAAAGGCCGCTCAAATGACAGGTGAAAATCCAGAGACTGGTGAAATGAATTATGGTCTATGGTTTGATGGTGCTTCGCTTAACTTATCTGTTTTTGTTGCTTTAACCCATGCCTTTGGCGCAACTGGTGGAGAAGGCACCTTAGATGATCCTGCCAATATTGAGTGGGATTTAAATTCACCTGAAATGGTGGAGGTATTTGAATGGTTAGAAGAAGCGGCTCAGTATCCGCCGTCTGATTTTATCAATACGCAAGGTAATGAGAATTACGGTTTAGAATCGAATAATATTGGTATTTTCTTAGACTATGATGGAGCGACTGTTATGGCAGAGGCAAGAGCGGATGAAGGTAATGATTTAACTGAACGTTTTGAGGCCAGACTCAATCTTGGACCAGAGGGCGAAGGCTGGGTAGCCGTTGATCCATATGTTATGGCTGCCAATGCCCAAGATGAAGAGGCGGCTTGGGAAGTGTTGAAGTTCTTTACAAGTTACGAGGCACAGAAGTTTAACTATGAACAATATACGAACACTCCTACGTTGACAGATCCAGATTTTGTTTCTGATTCAGATATTTATATGCAAAAAGCAGCTGAAATTGCTGAAGTAGCTACTTCTACTTTAATGGATGAAGCGAATCCGTTTTTTGGAAGTGAAATGGCTCCAGCAGTAAATGGTTTTGTCAGTGAGGCGCATAACGGTAATGCCCCTGATATTCAGTCTTATTTGGATGATCTGCAAGAACGGGCAGAAAGATGGTCTGCTAACCAATAGAAAGAATGGCAGTTTAGGCCGGGAAACCAGCCTGAACTGCTTGCGCTTGTATGCTGAGGAATCTCGGAAAACAAAGACTGCTGTGATAAAGGCCTGTTGCACTTTTCTCTACTGTTCAGGAAATTAGACAAGCAAATTTTTTCTTGTGAATCTGGGATAAGCCGATTGGTGCGCAGTGACCGACCACATCAAAAGGGATTTAGCGGACAGAAAAAAGGAAAAGGACATTCTTCAGTCCATGAGAAAGGATCTCGTGGACAGGAGCTGGGGAAAATCGATTCTTCAGTCTATAAGAATGGAATACCTTGGAAAACCCGCTAACCATTAATCGAAGAACCCCCCATTGATGGAAGTTGTATGAAATATAAATATTATTTAACTAGAGTAAAGGAGTTTTTTTGATGAAGATTGGATTAAGTTCATATAGTCTCTTTGCGGCAATGAAAAGCAATGAGATGACGATACTGGATGTAATTGACTGGACGAGTGAGCAAGGTTTTGAACATATTGAAATTGTTCCGAATCTGGGCTTTAAATGGGAAGAGGATCAATTAATTGACCAAGTACGTGAACGCGCTCAGGAAAAAGGACTCGAACTTTCTAATTATGCGATTGGCGCTAATTTTATTCAGCCTAATGAAGCGGCCTATCAAGCAGAAATTCAGCGTGTCAAGGATGAAGTAGATATCGCCAATCGATTAGGTGTAAAGCTTATGCGCCATGATATTGCTACACGTGATATTTCGGAAACGACGATTGCAAATTTTGAAAAGGACTTACCTTCGTTAGTGGCTGCTTGTCAAGAGATTGCTGATTATGCCAGTCAATATGGAATCACGACGAGTATTGAGAATCACGGGTTCTATGTTCAGTTAAGTGAGCGGGTACAAACGGTTATTAATCATGTCAATCGTCCAAATTTCAAAACAACCATGGATGTTGGCAATTTCCTTTGCGCAGATGAAGAGCCAATAGCTGCAGTGAAAAAAAATATTTCCTTTGCTTCGATGGTGCATATTAAAGATTTCTATCGGCGTCCGGCACACCTCTACCCAGGTGAAGGCTGGCTGCAAACGATAGCAGGCAACTATTTACGGGGTGCGATTGTTGGGCATGGCGATATTAATATGAGAGAGATATTGAAGGTCATTAAGGAGTCAGATTATAAAGGCTACTTATCGATTGAGTTTGAGGGAATAGAAGAAAGTAAACTAGCTTCCAAGATAAGTTTAGCCAACCTTACCAGAATGTGGCAGGAAGTCTAGTTAGCCGTGAATTATTTGTTTAAAGCTAAATGTTTGCCACTTGAAGTTTCAAAAAAAGAGAGAGAAACGTAATATACAAAGGAGGAATAGAAAGTGAAAATAGGTGTTATTGGAGCAGGATCCATTTCTGACGGACATTTTCAGTCCTATTATAATAATGAGCAGACAGAGGTATTTGCTGTTTGTGATTTGAATGAAGCTCGAGCCAAGGAAAAGGCAGCAAAATATGGAGCTTCCCATGTGTACACAGATTACCATGAACTTCTGGCTAATCAGGAAATTGAGGCCGTGAGTATCTGTACATGGAATAATACACATGCCGAGATTTCGATTGCGGCATTGCAGGCTGGTAAACATGTGTTGGTGGAAAAGCCGCTCTGTAAAACAGTAGAAGAGGCATTAGCCGTAGAGCAGGCAGTTCAAGATTCCGGTAAAATTCTGCAAGTTGGTTTTGTCCGCCGTTATGCAGCCAATACCGAGATTTTGAAGCGGTTCATCGATAATGGGGATTTGGGGAATATTTATTATGCCAAAGCCTCTTGTCTGCGCCGGCTGGGCAACCCTGGCGGATGGTTTTCTGATAAGGAACGTTCAGGCGGGGGGCCACTGATTGACCTTGGGGTACATATCATTGATATCTGCTGGTATCTAATGGGCAAACCAAAGGTCAAATCGATACGTGGTAATACCTATCATCAATTAGGCAATCGCTCAAATGTGGAGAATCTGGATTTCTATAAGGCTGCAGATTATGATCCAGATAAGAATACGGTAGAAGATATGGCCAATGCACTGATTACCTTTGAAAACGGTGCTTCTATAATGGTAGATGTCAGCTTTACGTTGCATGCGAAGGAAGATAAGATTGCGGTTAACCTGTATGGAGAAAAAGGCGGGGCAGAGCTGGAGCCATCACTTGAGATTATTACCGAGAAGTATAATACAATGTTGAATGCCACACCTCAAACAAACTACCATACGTTTAATTTTGAACAGGGCTTCCAGAATGAGATTGATTATTTTATAGATAGTGTGAATGGAGTCAAAGAAACACGCAGCCCAGTAGCTGACGGAGTAGAAATGATGAAGATCTTGTGCGGTATCTATGAATCCAGTGAAAAAGGTATTGAGATTCAGTTTTAAGAGGAAATTAAAAACGTCTGAAGCACCGAACTTTTATACAAAAATGCTGACTAAGTGATTGCCTTTTCCAAAAACACGAATGAATCTAATAAAGAGGGCAACTTAAATAGCGGTGTCTGTCAGAACATACTGGTTTTGAATACGCACTTGAAATAGGTTTAGATAAGTCATGTCTGGTAATTGGATGACATGGCTTATCTTTTTGCACTATAAGAAAGCATAAAAGTTTATGGATTATAGTATAAGTAAAACTAAGATTTTCGCCACAAAGACTCGGCTATAAGCCAAGTTCTTCTAGTACGGGTCAGTTGGCCGGTGAAAGGGTTTTACGTATAGTGCACGCCATGATAGAATTTCATTGTTGATAATATTAGAAAGTACTGAACAGCAGGTAAATCAGGTGGTTCTTTAGGGACGGAGAGGAGCAGGCAAGAATGCGTAAATACGGGCTGTTAAAGCTTTTTTATTTTATTTTCTCGATGGCAACAGGAGCATTTCAATTTTTGAATTTATTTTATGCTGATTTTGGTTTAGACACACAAGAGATTGGTATGTTATTTGCCGTTGGTCCAATGGTGATGATTGTGGCACAACCCTTCTGGGGGATGATAACGGATTATATGAATTCGGCCAAACTTACATTAAGTCTGATGAGTATTGGCTCAGCGGCAACTATTTTATTTTTCCCAATTTCTACACAGTTTGAACATCTTTTATGGCTGAATATTCTCTTTTTCTTTTTCCAAAGTGCTATTCCGCCGATTGCTGATGTAACGTCAATGACAATGCTGGAAAGCCGGAAGGAATTCGGCAAGATCAGGCTGTGGGGTTCTGTAGGATATGCTGTCGGTGTGTTGGTGGTAGGACGGTTATTAGATATATTCGGATTAGATCTAATGTTTATCTTATATAGTGTATTGATCGTCGCTGCCCTCTTTTTGGCTATGAAACTGCCAGTGAAGCCTGCTGCCAAAAAAGAGTTTCATATGCGTGAGGTATTAGCTCTCTTTACAAATCCGCAATTTGCTTTATTTCTTTTGTTTAGTTTTATGGTTCATTTGACAGTTCATGCAAATAATTCATTCTATTCGATACATATGCAAGACTTAGGTGCTTCGATTAGCTTAATAGGAATTGCCTTGCTCATCAAATCAATTCTAGAGGTGCCGTTCTTCTCTTTATCCAGACAATTAATGAATGCCTTTTCTTACCCGATGCTGTTGACGGCTGTTGCCTTTGTTTATGGATTGAGATGGCTGATACTTGGTGTCAGTACGAATGTTGATATCTTGTTATGGTCACAGTTATTATTGGCCTTATCCTTCAGCATTCAATACTTTGTTGCAGTGGCTTATGTTGATGAATTGACACCGGAGAATTACCGGGCGACAGGACAGACGATCTTCTGGGCCGTTTCGTTAGGTGCTGCTGGCGTAATAGGTAATGTACTGGCCGGCTGGGTGCTGAATTTTGTGACAATTGAGCAAATGTATCAATTAGCGGCAGCAGTTTCCTTTATTAGTATTGCTATCTTATGGTTAAAACCAAGGAAACATGCGGCGGAAAATGGTTAAGTAAGCAGCGATATAGGTTTTACGATATAGTGAAGGAGCGGGCCAGTAACAGTTGGCTCGCTCCTTTTTTTGCACGTTGAAGCAATCCGAATCATCGGGCAGCCCGTTCGAGGGGGTATCGGTAAATCACCGCTGATAGGAGCTTCTCTATTTTAGTTCAGCATCATATTGTTGCATGATATTTTTTGTAATAGGACTATTATTGCAGCAATTTCTATCCCCATTATCAATAATAGCAGGTATAGATTACCTGTGTATACAACTGCAATAATGGCTGGGATAGTTATCATACTTATGATGGCAGTGATAATGGTTGCTTTACTCTGCTTGACTACTTCCATATCATTATTCCATGTATAAGAGGGAAAGTGTAAATTGATAAAGAAGCCGACGATACTAATAAGAAGCAAGCTGAAAAATAACAAGGCAACTATTGTGATCAAGTCAAGCATACGCACCTGAAAAATAGCAGCATACACGACAGCTGTTAAAACGATGCCTGGTAAAAATAAAAGAATATTAACTGCCATTTTAGATGCTGCTATTTTGATAAGACTGACAGGTGCCGTTAACATGATCCAAATCCTTCTGCCTTCAAATGAGAGACTGCAGGAAGTAGTGGTGGTAAGCATGACACATGTGAACATAATGAAAGTAAACAGATGTTGTGCCGTTATCGTAAATCCCGCTACATCATAGGAGAAAGAATGAAGATTCGGAATGACACCAACCAAAATACATATATTTAAGGCAATCATTGCTACAGGGGTTAGAATCGTATTACTGACATAAGTAAGGGAAGAAAAGTAGAGCTTAAATTCCTTCAGCAATAAGGCGGTGACAGGTATGTGGGTATGCCATATAGCATTTGTCCTCCGTTTCTTTGACTGTACCGCGTTTTGGCTGCTGACTAAATGATGAAAAGCTGTTAATAGCAATATCACTAAAGATGTTGTAACAGCAGTAATACCAATTAACAAAATGATATGCTGCATAAAAGAAAAACTATTTATTTCGTTAAGCGGATATCTTAAAATAGATGCTTGTATGAACCATTCTTTATAATCGACAGAAGCTGAACTGCGGATTAAATAGATAAGTGGTGCCACAAAAAGTCCTAAAGTAATAATCGATTCCGTTACATGATTCCGCCATTTAATAATAGACAGTACATGGCGTACAACCCATGCAAGTAAGAAAGTGACATTGGTTGAGAGTAACGGAATGATCAAACTCAACACTAAAACGAACAGGATTGCCAAGAAAAAATGATCGATATAAGCAATCGTTACGAGATATCCAAACATCAGGACGATAAAGGTTAAGCCGATATGGATCAGGTATTTACTAAATAAGGGAAGCAGTTTAGCTTGCCAAGTTTTGAGCGGCAGGCTGAAAATAAAATCCCTATCTTTACTTTTTATCAGATCATCAGGTCCGCTCAGTATATCCCATATACCAAAAGCCCAAAACAGTATAGAGGAAATTAATACAAAAAATGCCTGAATATTATTATCGATGTTTAAGTCGATGGAAATAAATAAAACATATCCTAAGAACATGAGAAATGCTACAATGTAACCAGAAATAGTGTAAAAGGCATGTCTTCGCACGTCTTTGTTGGAGCTGTTCAAATTAGCAAGCTGCAGTTGATTTTGCAAGCGAAACAAAAATAATAAGGTAAGCTTAGTCATCAGAGGTCACATCCCTAAATATTTCATCCAGTGACGCCTTTTGGAGAATATGCTCCATCGTATCATTGACCACTACCTCTCCCTTATGGAAGATGACTAATTTATTACAAACCTTTTCGGCTACTTCCAGAACATGTGTAGAATATAAAATAATCACACCTTCACTTGCTCTGCTTTTCATTTCATCGATCAGAAAGCGGGTAGCATTTGGATCTAAACCGACGAATGGTTCATCCAGAATAATTAGTTTAGGATTATGCATCAGTAAAGAGATAAGCACCAGCCTTTGTTTCATCCCATGTGAGTAGCTGGAAATCAGTTCATGAACTGCTGTTTCGAATGTTAATTCTTTTAGTAAGTAGGCCAAATTTTTGTTCCGTTCACCTTCATCGATTTCATAAAGGGAGGCAATTAACTCAAGATAGGCCTTGCCAGTCATATTAGGATATAACGCTGGTGTGTCAGGAGAGTAGCCAATCATAGACTTAAAATGTGCAGGATTGGCTTGTAAGTTTGTACCGAATAAGGTTACTTCTCCTTTGTCAAAGGGGTGTATGCCTACAATAGATTTAATCGTTGTCGTTTTCCCTGCACCGTTTGCACCAATAAATGCACAGATGTCTCCTTGATGCAGCTCTAATGATAAGTTGCTGATTCCCTTATTAGAACCTTTATAAATTTTACTTATATTTTTAATCGATAACATGTTTTATTCCTCCTAGACCTGATTAATAAAGGCTTTGGCTCCATAAACATTGATCAGAATATAAACGATCGGCGCAATCATAAACAAAAAGTTGATATCGTGTGTTTGAAGAAGCAGGCTTTCTGCCAATGTAAGTACACCGCTTGGTAAGAACAAGGAAAGTGTGCTATTTATATTTCCTGCTAATAGAAAAATAATCGATAATAATATTGTTGCGACACCGATAAACATCGAACTTTTGATAAGCGTACTAAATAATACAGCGGTACTTACGACGAAAAGAATCCATACACTGTAACATACAAGAAACAAGAAGAAATCAACGATCGGATAATAGCCAAACAGATAGACGGTGTAAAAGTAGGAAATAAATGAACCTATGGCGATACATACCATACTGATCAACCAGTTCCCAAAAAGCTTGGAGCTAATATATTCTAGGCTGGATACAGGTCTTGTGAAAATAAAGCCTTGAACACCGCTGTTCTTTTCATTGGCGATCATCCCCATAAAACTTATAATAAGTACGATTAACCCGATTTGGTTAAATTGGCCTGAAAAAGTAGCCAGTAAAACTTCATTGGCTTGAGGTTCAGGGGCATTGGGATCAATCATAATTCCCTCGACACCGCCGAAACTTTTGATAATGACTTCCATGTATTTATCAATTAATGGCTGTGTTACGCCAAGAAGGGTAAAGAATAACGTTAACCAGATAAATTTAATATTCCTTACAGCCTCTAATAGTTCAACTTTTAATAGGATCGATATATTTCTCATACTTCTGACACCAACTCTAAAAATATTTTTTCTACATCTTTTTTCTCATAGGCTAAAGAATGGATCTGGATATGGTGTTTATCCAATTCTTTCATCAGATTAGCGAAAACGATCGGTTCCTTACTAGTGACAGAGAATTGTCCCGGCTTTATTTCTTGCAATACATAAGATTCATTTAGCTTCACGGGCGAAACAGCAGTTTCCTCTGCATTAACTTGGAAATATACTTGTTTCTTATTGATCGTTTCATCTTGATTGGTTATGTTGCCGACGATTTCACCGTTTTTTATAATAATGTATCGATCACAGAACTCGCTTGCATCGTCGAGGATATGGGTGGAGATTAAAATAGTTGTATAGGTTTTTAACTTTTGAATTAAGTTCTTGATTTCACTTCTGCCAATTGGATCAAGAGCAGAAACTGGTTCATCCAGGATAAGGAGCTTGGGGCGATGTAAAATAGCTTGTGCTATTCCCAGCCTTTGCTTCATCCCGCCAGATAATTCTTCCACTTTATATTTGTTTTTGTCTTTTAGCCCTACGTCAGTCAGGACGTCAGTGATATGTTCGTCAAGGTATGCTTTACTTAAACCAGATAAGCTGCCAAAAAACCGCAGCGATTCTTCACAAGTCATCCATTGTTTAAAATCTGTGTTCTGTGACAAGTAACCAATATCGTTCTTAAAGTTCAAAATGTCTTTGCCATGGAAGGTAATTTCGCCATCTTCGTAATGAATGATTCCAGTAATACATTTAATTAAAGTAGTTTTACCAGCGCCGTTCGGCCCTAATAAGCCAATACATTCACCTTCTGAAATATCAAAGGTAATATCTTTTAAGATCTGTCTGCCTCTAAACGATTTGTTCACCTTATGAATGGCGATCATTTTTTAACATCCTCCTTCCAATAATGAGATAAATTATCGGCCCGACCGTGTTGAGTAACAAGATGACGATCAGCCAAATAATCGGGTGATTAATCATATCTCTGCGCCGATATAAATCAATGAGTGCAACAACTAAAAGCAACAAGTGCAAAATCAAAATGGGAAGGACTAATGGTAAAATAGCACTCCAATCCACATCATATAAGACACTAATATCTGTGTTCATAAAGACAACCTCCTTATAATTATCATTATTGATAACGATAATTATAGTGTACATTTTAGCAAAAATCAATTATTATTATAAAAAAGAGGTGAAATATATGGAGCTTGGATTATTTAAAAATCAAACCCGTTTTAAAATAGCATTAGAATTGATTGATAAAGAAGACGGATTATCGATCATGCAATTAAATCAATTGTTAGAAGATATACCCCAGGCAACATTATACAGACATGTAAATGCTATGTTTGAAGACGGGCTGTTAAACATTGTGCGGAAAAAGAAAACACGCTCAGGAGAAGAGAATTTTTATGCCATAAAAACAAAGGCGTATAAAATAGGCGAGGAAGAATGGAATCGGGCAAGTTATGATGAAAAGGTGAATTTCATTACTTATTATTTTATGTACGTACTAAATGCGTATCAAAACTATCATCAAACGATCGATGATAAAAAAGACCAGTCCACGTTTTCCATCTCCAAGTTACATTTAGGAGAAGCCGAATTTGAGAACTTTCAAGCAGATCTTAATCATTTGTTAACCAAATATTACAATCAATCACAAAATAAGAGTGACAAAGAGAGAACCGTTTCATTGGTGATTATTCCGTAATGGACTTAACTGTTTAAGTTGTTTTTACCTTTAAAGGAGTGGGTAAAATTAAACGGTGAGAAGAAATAGTCAAAGTATAGTTGTTTTATCTGCTGTAAATGGGGTATACTATCTATAGAAAGTCATATAATAAAAAGACCGTCCCATGCGCTAACATGGAACGGCCACAATAGACTGAACCCCAACAAGAGGGGCTAGGTAGCGAGAAGAAATAATCCCTCACAGGCCTGCTAAACCGTACGAGGGATTATTTTTTTCGGTTTTTATCCGCCATGATAAAAGCTACTAACATCCCAAAGGATACCATTAGCATTAACACGTTGTCTAAATCCATAGGCAAACACCTCCTCCCTAGGAAGTCTCCTACCAAAGACCGCCAACAGGACGACAAGTGCTACCATAACCCCTCATGCGAAGCCAATCTATTGTTCCATCTATTATAACACAACAAAATGTTGATTGGTTATATAATGGACATGATTAATTGTTGTATATATGATGAAACTCCTCTTGAAGATGAAAATGATCTTTTATAAGTTTTAATATTTGAAAAAAGAGCTTGGTTAGCGAAGAATATAGACGGAATAACACTGGCCTGAGTCCGATATAAGGACTCAGGCTTTTTGACGAGCAATAAAAGAACTTGATTCACAATCTATAAAACCTTCATTTTCTCGATGCAAAAATGTATTACTCTACAAAAAAGTGATAATTTAAATTGTGCTGAGGCTTGTTTTAATAGGCATGTTAAATATTTTGCAAACACATGACAAAAAATGTGCATTGCAGGAAAAATGTAAGCGCTATATATTTTGTTGTACAGCAAGTTAACACCTGACAATGAATGTCTAAATAATGAAAGGAGAGAGATAGCAAATTATTATACAATGTATTACAGTGTAAGACGCAATAGGGGGTAAAAAATCTCCATATATTCAAAAGGAGGAGTTTAGTTTGAAGCAAACATCTATTAGCAGGTATCTTATTTTATGTGTAATTGCTGTTGTTGTTATTCTGGCAGGCTGCAATAATAACGAAACGTCAAACAATGAAAGCAGTGGTTCTGATGATGACCGGATGGAATTGAGAGTGTTCGTTCCGACGTTTAGTACAGAGCCGCCAACAGATAGCAGTCCGGTTTTACAAGCTATTGAGGATTATACCAATAAAAATATATCAATGGAATGGGCGCCGAACAGTAATTTAGATGATAGATTTAACATTACGTTATCATCAGGCGACTTACCACATGTGATGTATGTACCGAGCAAGTCACCGAGTTTTATTAGTGCTGTAGAAGATGGCGCCTTTTGGGAGCTGAGTCCATACTTAGATGATTATCCAAATTTGAGTCAGGCAAATGATATTATTCTGAATAACAGCTCTATAAATGGCGAGATTTATGGTATTTACCGATCGCGTGATTTAGGAAGAAATGGAGTGATTATTCGTAAAGATTGGTTAGAAAACTTAGGGCTGGAAGAGCCGGAAACAATTGATGAATTCTATGATATGTTAAAGGCTTTTACCGAAGATGATCCAGATGGTAATGGGGAAGATGATACGTATGGCATGGTAGTATCGCAATTTGAAGGTCCGTGGGATACGATGCAGACATGGTTTGGTGTACCGAATAAATGGGGAGAAGATGAAGATGGAAATCTGTACCCATTCTTTTTAGATGATAACTATATGGAAGCGCTGGACTTTTTCAAACAGTTATATGATGAAGGGTTAGTCAATGATGACTTTGCTGTCATGGATCCTGCACAATGGTCTGATGAAGTAATTGCTGGGAAAGCTGGAGTGCAAGTTAATGTGCTTGATGAAGGGCATCGTATTCAGGAAACGATGCTTGAGGGTGATCCAGATAATGATGATCCTATTACAGTAATCAATGCAGTGGAAGGACCGAATGGATTATTCAACTTGCCAACTTCAGGATATTCCGGAATGTTAGCCATATCCAGAACAGCTGTACAAACAGAGGAAGAACTTGCGGAAGTATTGGATTTCCTTGATAAATTGAACGACGAGGAAGTGCAAATTCTAGCAGAAAACGGTATTGAAGGGCGTCATTATGAGATGGTAGATGGTGAATATCAATCTTTAGCAGATGAAGATCAGAATTTACAATCTGAATATGATGGCTTAAATCAAATGTTGATGTATCTTCCAGAACCTTTGTCATTGACCCCGGAGGCGACAGAACTTAGGCAATTGGAAACAGATCTCATGTTAGAAAATGAAGAGATTGTTGTACCTAATCCGGCGGAAGCGTTAATTTCAGAAATATATTCTAGGCAAGGTCAACAGCTAGATACTATTGTCTTAGATGCAAGAATTCAATATATTGCAGGTCAAATTGATGAATCAGGCCTTGATGAGGCAGTAGATTTATGGCTTCAATCAGGCGGACAGGACTATATTGACGAAATTAATCAGCTGTATCAAGAAGCAGACTTAGAATAATAGTATCCAGGCAGGAAGCGGCTGATAAGAGAGTATAGCTGCTTTCTGCCGTCAGCTAAAGAGAAGAGAGGCGATTAAATGGAGGAAGCAGACATAAAGTATAACCAAGCTACCCCTGATAAGAAACAGAGCGTGTTTTCCAGAATTGCCAAGGAAAAATGGCTCTATTTGATGCTCTTGCCAGGTTTAATTTACTTTATTGTATTTAAGTATTTTCCAATGTGGGGTGTCCTGATTGCATTTCAAGACTATTCCCCTTTTCTAGGATTTTTGGGGAGTAACTGGGTTGGCTTTGATCATTTTCAATATTTCTTCTCCAATCCAGATTTTCTTAGACTATTACGCAACACCTTTATCTTAGCTTTGTACGATTTGGTGTTCTTTTTTCCAGCGCCGATCATCTTATCATTACTATTAAATGAGATAAGGATTACGCTGTATAAAAGAACTGTCCAGACATTGGTCTATGTACCGCACTTTATGTCATGGGTAATTATAGCAAGTATCAGCTATGTCTTCCTAACGACTAGCGGTGGTGCAGTCAATGAATTGCTGCAGACACTAATCGGTCGAGAAATTAATTTCTTAGCTAGTCCGGAATGGTTTCGGCCTATGATCATGGGGCAGATTATTTGGAAGGAAACCGGCTGGGGGACTGTTATTTTCTTAGCAGCGCTTGCCAGTGTAGACCAAGAACAGTATGAGGCTGCGATTGTCGATGGCGCAGGCCGTTTCAGAAGACTGTGGCATGTGACGTTGCCAGCTATTAGAAGTACAATTGTTATTTTGCTTATCTTGCGTTTAGGAAATTTCCTGGATACGGGCTTTCAACAGATTTACTTAATGTCAAATGCGATGAACAGAAGTGTCGCTGATGTATTTGACACGTATGTCTATTTTGTCGGGATTACAGAAGGTGCTTTCAGTTATAGTACGGCGGTCGGGCTGTTTAAATCTGTCGTCGGTATCGTGCTGATCGTAGGTGCTGATAGATTAGCCAAAAAGCTGGGGCAAGGCGGCTTATTCTAAGCATTTACAATCTAAACAGGTGTAGAGGAGGATTTATATATGCATAAAATGCACAACACTACCGCAGGCAGGGTATTCGATGTCTTTAACTTTATTTTCCTAGGATTAGTAGGACTTGTTACAGTGGTGCCATTTCTTTATATTGTGGCTGGGTCCTTTGCTACGGAGTCAGAGTTAGCGACCAGGCCGTTTTTCATCATACCTGAGACTATTACCACGGATGCGTACAGGTATATATTCTCAACGGATTCTGTTTTACGCAGTTTGGGCGTATCTGTGTTTGTTACAGTAGTAGGAACCTTCATTAGTATGATACTGACGTTAACGATGGCCTACCCATTATCACGAAAAACAATGGTGGGGCGGAATTTTATTTTAAATCTGGTTCTCTTTTCCATGTTATTTAGCGGCGGGATGATTCCTACTTATCTATTAGTGAAGAGTCTCGGTTTGCTGGATTCGTTATGGTCATTGATTTTACCGCTTGCGATTAACCCATTTAACCTGATTATCGTCAAAACTTTTTTCCAAGAGCTTCCCCGTGAGTTAGAGGATGCTTCTAAAATAGACGGATGTTCTGAATTTCAGACCTTTTGGAAGGTGATGCTGCCCTTATCCAAACCGGTAATTGCTACGTTTACCTTGTTTTATGCGGTCTTTTACTGGAATGACTTTTTCCAGGCGCTGTTGTATTTAACAGATACAACGAAGTGGCCGATTCAGTTATTGCTGCAACAGCTGGTAATGGTGGCGAATGTCGGGCTGGGCGACATGCAGGAAGCTATGTTGTATGAACCGCCTGAGGAATCTACCAAACTGGCTGTGATTGTGGTTGCAACTGTTCCTATTTTAATTTTCTATCCATTCTTACAGAAGCATTTTGCAAAAGGGGTAATGCTAGGTTCAGTCAAAGGTTAGTATCTCTGTTTATCTCGATGCAACCGTCCACAAGTCTTATAATTCAAGTCTTTTGTGGAATTGCAAAGAAGCCTAGGGGATAACCGACGTGGGCTCCTTGATAAGTCTCGCTTTATGGTACTGATCTCTGACTGTGTAGCAGTACGCTGGATATCACCCCTGCTTGAAACTCACCGGACTATCATATATCTGAAATTTTTTTTAAATAAATTGGTAGTTTTAGTCTACAATAAGGTTTGTACTGTATATTAACTTAAGGTGGGTGAAGGGATTTGGGGAAAATATGGAGTCTGATCAGAAATAGAGAGTTTAGATGGAAGAGTACCTACTTTCGGAGAAACTTTGTCTTAATTTTAATCATTGCCTCCATTCCAGGAATTATTACTGGAATCGGGCTGTATTGTTTTGGTATCCATAATATTGAGAAGGAACTAAAAACAATTCATGAGAATCAAATTACCGAAAGGGCAAATAATGTCCATGAACAGCTGGAATATCTGGAAATATCATTGGCTCATTGGGCCTTTGATCCGATGTATAATTATTCCTTGTTAGAAGTAGATTTTAAGAAAGAATTCCAGACTACACGCGATATCAGCAAAAGTCTGTTAATCTTGGAGGGCAGTAATCCGATTGTCGATAAGGTGGAATTCTATTTGGATCTAGAAGAGCCGATCCTATTTAATCCACATTATAATGAGGTTGCCAGTATCAAAGAGCTGCAATTTTATCAGGGATTATTAGAACATGAGAACTCTATTAATTGGGAGTACTATAATATTCCGACACCTAACGGTCAGTCAAACGAATACTTGACACTGACACATCATATCCCAGGCATTAGCAAGCCAATCTTTGGTGAGATCATTATTAAGATTAACCAAGAAAAGTTTAGTCAATTGTTTGAAACGTTAACACCTTATGATGAAGGCGCTACCATTTTGCTTGACGAGAAACAGGAGATATTGCTTACAACAAATGGGGCGGATGAATTGCCGTTTACGAAAGAGATCCTGGCAGAGACACTAGATCAAGAGACGCAGCAGGATTCTTTCTCAGTTGAATTAGATGAGATGACTTATTTAGTATCCTATGGATTTATGGAGCGGGTCAGCGGGGATTGGATGTATATTTCTGCCTCGCCGATATCTTCGATTACGTCACCAATTGTGTTTATCTCTAAACTAATTTTAGTAATCAGTTTTTCCGGGATGTTATTGGCGATTATTATGTCATGGTTTGCCTCGATTCGAATCTATCATCCGGTTAAGAAATTAATTCATGGTTTGAATCATGAAGAGCAGTCACTGTCGCGAGATAAGGATGAATTTGAATTGATCAGAAATAATTTATTTAATGTGATGAGTGAAAGCAGACGGTTGGAAAAAAGATTAGCAGAACAAATGCCGCAATTGAAAGAAAGCTTATTAGTACAAATCAGCAAGGGGTACTATGACCAATTCCCTGAAGAAAAGCTGCGCCAGCGTATGCAGAATTATGGCTGGGAATTAGAACATCAACAAATTATCTTATTAGATATTCAATTAACCGGTTTATATTCTTCGGAGCAGGTTTTTGAAGAAAGTGATTATAGCTTATTAACGTTTACACTAGTGAACATTGTGGAAGAGTTTGCCACTCATTATTTTAAACAGTTTACGGTTATGAACTACCACAATTTATCGATGGGGATGCTGGTTGTCTATCCAGAGACAGAAAACGGTCAAAGTCAAGTCCATGCGTTTGCAGAAAAGACCTCGGAAATGATTAACAAACTGATTAAAATGCATGTAACGACTACGATCAGTACACCTGTTCAAGAAGTGAAAAAGATTGCTCATTTGTTTGAAGAGGTAAAGATCGGCAAGAAATACCGCAAATTTGAGAACAAGAATCAAGTGATAAATTTGGAGAAATGGACAAAAGATAAGGACGGCTTTACGATTTTTTATCCGTTTGATACTGAAAAGGAAATCATTCAATCGATTAGAAGGGGACAGGTGGAGGAAAGCAAACAGCTGATTTACCATTTTATCAATGAATTGAAGGGAAATGGTATTCAAGAAATCAATATTCAGCCAGGTGTGATCCAGCTCTTTAGTGTGATTCATCATGAGATTCTGCAGTCCGGCATTCATCCCAGCGAACTATTTAAGGGCAGAAATATGTTTGATGAGTTAACAGAGATTAGGGAGCTGGACTGGATGGTTCATTGGATTGTGAAAGAAGTCATTGAACCTTATGTAAAGATATTAAGAAGTCGGATAGATATGGAAATGAAGCAAACTGTCGAACAAGTGGTGCAGTATTTAGAAGAAAATTATATGAATGATATTTCTTTGGAGAGCTGCGCTGAAATCGTTGGCGTAAATGCCTATTCCTTAAGTAAATCGTTCAAGAAGGTATTGCATATTAATTTTATTGATTACTTAACCAATCTGCGTATTAATAAAGCAAAAGAATTATTATTGAATACCGAAAGGAAGATTAGTGATATAGCCGAAAGTGTCGGTTACCGTCACAGTTATTTTAATCGGATTTTTAAGAAACATGTTGGCCTGCCCCCAAGTCAATATCGCAAAATGAAATCATAAACAGTGAGAAAGGATGTGACAAGATGCAAACAGACCTGCACAGGCAATTTATCAATCCGCCAGACGAATTTTCTCCGATTCCTTTTTGGTTTTGGAATGATGCACTGTCAGAAGCAGAGATTGACAGGCAGATAGAAGATTTTTATCAGAAGGGTGTAAAGGGATTTGTGTTACATCCGAGAATAGGGCTGCCTGAGGAACTATCCTACTTATCGGCTGATTTCTTATCGTTTGTCGAAACAGCGGTAAAAAAGGCGCAGGCCCTGGACATGTCAGTTATTTTATATGATGAGGGGATGTACCCATCAGGGGCTGCCAATGGCTTGGTTGTAAAAGATAACCCCGAGTATGCCAGCCGCGGTTTAGCAATGAAGGAGTTTCCTATTCCAGAACAGGGGACTGTCACGATTGAATTAAAAGAAGGCGAAGAACTTGTCTCTGTCCAAGCGGTTAAAAAACTGGCCAAAGATCGAATCGAGATCGAGAAGACGGTGATCTTAGAGGTACAGTACAATGAGGTCTATTTCCAGCCCGAAGAAAAAGGTGACTGGTCGGTTGTTGTGTTTCTATCTACTTTTTCACAGGGGCATATCAGGGGGATTCACTTTGGTGAAGATGATGGCGAGCCTCAAGCTCCTCGTTCGGCCGATTTACTCAATCCTGCTGCGGTAAAGAAGTTTATCGAACGGACTCATGATACATATTATCAAGCACTAAAGCCATACTTTGGCGATCCGATTACGGCTATGTTTACGGATGAACCAGATATATTAGGCAGGGGAGCTCTTCCAGGATTGAAACCGTGGACAACAGGCTTCTTAGCTATCTATCAACAGGAAGGAAATCTGGAATCACATTTACCGGTACTATGGTTCGAGGCAGGTGAACAAACGAATGCTATTAGAAAATCATTTCAGCAAGCCGTTAATCATCAGCTCAATCGATCCTATTATATCCCAATTAGCAGGTGGTGTGAGCAGCATGGCATTGCATTGACCGGTCACCCGGCGGCCAGTGATGATATCGGTTTATTGGATGCCTTTCAAATACCGGGTCAGGATGTGGTCTGGAGATGGGTAGCACCAGAAGCGGACAAAGGGATAGAAGGAGAACATTCCACAGCCGGGAAGTGTTCTTCTGACGCAGCCAGACATCGAGGCAGACGCAGAAATTTAAATGAGGTGTTAGGTGCCTGTGGTAAAGAGAGCGGCTGGGCATTGAGTGCAGACGATATGAAATGGTATATCGACTGGCTTGCTGTAAGAGGAATAAACCTGTTTTGTCCACATGCCTTTTATTATTCGATCCGGGGAGAGAAGCGCAGCCATGAACGGCCGCCTGATGTCGGACCACACAATCTCTGGTGGCCTTATTATAATCAGTTTTCGCAATATATGAAAAGGTTGAGCTGGTTAATGACCGATGCCGTTAATGATACTGGGATAGCTGTTCTGTGTGAGGAAAACTATCTGCCATGGCGAATAGTGAAGCCACTGTATCAGCATCAAATTGAATTCAATTATTTAGAGGAATCCCTTTTCGTTAATCAAAGTGACATTCGGGAAGGTGCTGTATATATCCAGCAACAGAAGTATCAACTAATTATCGTTGAAAATAATCTCAGCTTGAATAAGGCAACGGTTCGAAAGTTAGCCTCATTTGTACAAAATGGCGGGAAGGTGATTGCTTTACAGCAAGAAACGGAAACGGTGCTGGATTCGATCGCTGTTATGATCAGCCAAACCGATGAGATCCTGCAGAAGATTCCCGCTGTCTGTCAGAACCAAGTAAGCATACTGCCCGCCGAACCGGATATTCGCCTCAGCAAAGTGAAAAAGGATGGCTCCTGTTTTTATCTGCTGGTCAATGAAGGAGAGGAAACCTATCAAGGGAAGATCCGGCTGCAGGAGAAAGGCAGGGTGGAGAAGTGGGATGCTTGGAAAGGGACATATGCAGAACAAGCGCTAGAAGAGAATCGGTATATGCCGATCACATTGCCTAGAAGATCCTCGATTATTTATTATGTTGATCCAACAAAGGCGGAAATATGGGAGAGACAAGAGACGAAGCAGAGCTCTGAGTCCCTTGCCATACAACCCGAATGGATAGTAAGTCATCCCTCGTTTTCTCAATCGATCAGCGACTTAACTTCTTGGACTGAATGGGAGGGGATGGCCTATTTTTCAGGAGTTTTACGATATGAGAATTCTTTTAAAATACCTGACCTTTCACCTGATTGTGAGGTGATCCTTGATCTCGGAGTGGTTCATCAAATCGCCAGTGTCTGTATCAATCAGCAGGAGATAGGGGTGCAAATGTGGGCGCCGTATCAATGGGTGATTCCTAGTGATTATTTGAGGGTGGGAGAAAATAGCGTATCGATTGACGTTCGCAACAGTATCGCTAATCAAATGGATAAGATAGCACTGCCTGCTGGATTATTAGGTCCTGTGTCTGTGACGTTAGTACAGACGTGAGAGAAGTGAAAGGAGGAATGTCTATGTTTGAGAATGGTTGGTTCGGTAAATTTTATCGCTTTGGTGATGTCGTGTTTATGCTGCTGTATATCAATCTGTTATGGGTCTGCTTTACACTGATTGGCTTGGTCCTTTTTGGGATTGGCCCAAGTACGGTGGCGATGTTTAAGATATTTCGGGAATATTGGATGAATGAGGATAGGGATGTAGAAGTATTTAAAACATTTAAACAGACATATAAACAGGAGTTTATCCGGGCAAATATGTTAACGTTCATCTTGCTTCTGATCCCTTATATGATCTATGTAAATAGCAACTTCTTAGCAATAGATAATGAAACATGGGCAGCTGTACTGCATTATATGCAGATCTTGGCGATGATTGTATACAGTATTATGCTGATTTATATTTTTCCGATGTATGTACATTATCATAATCATTTGTTTAATTATTTTAGGAATGCCATTCTGGTAGCCTTTTACCACCCGCTGCGAACGATCTATGCATTGGCTGCCTGTCTGACGCTGCATTATCTATTTTTTTCCTTGCCGGTGTTTCTATTTTTCTTTGGCGCAAGTTTAACCGGTTTTATCGTGACGTGGATTGTTTATCGAACCTTTCTGCGGATTGAATATAAACAAGATCAACTACAGGAGAGTCATAGCCAGATTATAGGATAGGGAGGTGAGAAGAATGCCAAATCATAGATGCCATGTCTATTTAGCAGGTGATTCGACGATGCAAACTTATTCACTGCAAGATGGCAGACAAGCGGGATGGGGACAATTTATCGCAGAATATTTCCATCCATCTGTCACTTTTTACAATTATGCTATAGGGGGCAGGAGTACAAAAACATTTATTGAGGAAGGGCGATTAGCAAATATCTTATCCGAAATCGAAGCAGGGGATTACCTTTTTGTTCAAATGGGCCATAATGATTCGACAAAAGAGCGACCAGCACGATATACAGAACCATATCAAGATTATAAACAATATCTCAGACAATATGTAGAGGGAGTCAGAAGTAAAGGAGCCGTTCCGATTCTGATTACTCCGGTAGCCAGGCTTCATTATGTACGAGGTGAATTTCTAGCTGATTTTGGTGATTATTGTAATGCGATGAAGGAAATAGCTGCAGAAATGCAGGTAGATGTGATGGATTTGATGCAGGCGAGTATCCGCTATTTTACGACGATAGGTTATCAAGCAGTGATGCCTTTCTTTATGGTTTCGCAAAATGGTGATGATCATACACATTTTACAGATGTCGGCGCTAGTCAGATTGCGAGAATTGTCAGTGAAGAAGTAAAGAAATTATCTATTCCGTTATCACAATATGTGAAAATATCAGAAAAAGGGGTGACATGATGACTGATTATAGTCAAAGTCAAGCTGTACTATTAGGCGAGATTGATATTAGTGCGGCTGGAAAGAACTGCAAAATGTATATCGGGGATCTAACAGGATCAGGACGGATGGATTTGCTTTTAGTGCAGCCTGATGGCAATATTGACGATCGTTATGTACCACATCAAGTAGAAGCCATGACAGCTTATTCACTGGATGGGGATATACTTTGGCAAGTAGGTCAGCCTAGTGAGAATCCGGGCGGGCCTGGGTCAGATTATCCGGTTCAAATATATGATATTGATGGTGATGGCTATAACGAAGTCCTCTGTGTGATGAATAAGCAATTTCTGATCTTGGACGGTAAAACGGGCCAGCTAAAAGAACGCTATGACCTGCCGGCTGATGAAGCCCATGATTGTATTATTATTGCTAATTTAACTGGTAAAGATGTTCCGCAAGATATTATCCTCAAGGATCGGTATGCTCAATTGTGGGCGCTGGACAGACAGTTTCATTTGTTATGGACACATAAAGGGAATGTGGGACATTATCCTTGGGTATTTGATTTGGATGGGGATCATTATGATGAAGTGATGGCAGGTTATGATTTACTTCAGGCCAATGGACAAACGCTATGGTCATGCCAGCCGCTGGATGATCATGCCGATTGTATATGGGTAGGAAAAGTGGAAGAAGACAGTGATCACTATCAAATTGTCATCGGCGGCAGTGTGACTGTAATGTATGATCATCAAGGACAGGAATTATGGCGATATGAAGGTTCAATTGAATCTCAGCACATTAGTTTGGGGAAATTCCGCAGTGATTATGCCGGTTTGCAGATAGCTGGACTGGATCGGATTATTCGCGGCGATGGTGGAGGAAATGGTAAGGATGGTTTGTTTTTGCTGGATGCACAAGGACAGGAAATCTGGAAGGAAGATCGTCAGTCATATGGCTGGCTCACCATTATTGAAACGATCAGAAATTGGGATGCCCATGAGCTGGACTATATCCTTGCTTATCGTCGCGGCGGTGGTATAAATCCTACTCTGTACGACGGTTATATGCAGCCTGTGGTGACTTTTCCAGTCGATGGTTATGTCGTCTATGGTGATCTAGTTGGGAATGGCTCTGATAGTGTCATTATCTATAATGATCATCAGGCTTATATATATGCAAGCCAAGCTTTTTCATTAAAACCAGTTAAGCAGCAACCATTGCAACAGCCGAAACGATTATATGCCGTGACATTGTATCCCGGCGGAGAATATAGGAAGGAGTGAGTGATTATTCAAACAAATATTCCATTATCCTGGCTGGAAACAGACAATCATTTATCTACAGGTGTGACATGGGGGATTCCATGGGAAAAAGGGCAGTTAAAAAGGCTGGAATCATATATGCTGAAAGTAGGCAATGCGGATACATCGGATACATCGAGTCTGCCGGTGCAAACATGGCCGACTGCCTTTTGGCCGGACGGCAGTGTGAAGTGGACAGCACATGCTGCCTCTATCCCTGGAGGTCTATTGAAGCAACCAGTGTCATTAACAGATGCAGCAGCGCTTCAACAATCAGAAGTGCTTACAGTAGAGGAAACAGATGAGCGCATCATAATTGATACCAACACATTAATATGTAAGGTGAACAAAAAAGGCAGCTTTTTGATCGAAGAGATGTCCATAAATAATACAACTTCTTGCCAAAAGGGCAGACTGATCGGTATTCGTGAATCCCACCATCGAACAGAGGGGATTGATACATATCGTCAGGAAACCTTTTATAGTGAAATATATGATGTAACGGTGGAACAAGCCGGTCCCATAAGAGCTGTGATCAAGGTGACTGGCAGACACCGGCTGAGCAGTAACAAGCGGGAGTGGCTGCCGTTTCAGGTACGATTGTACTTTTATGCCCAACAGCCTGAAGTGAAAATTGTTCATTCTTTTTTATATGATGGTAATCCACATCAAGATTTTATTAAAGGGATTGGTCTGGAATTCGCAGTGCCGATGCAAGGAGCCTTATATAATCGATATGTGCGTTTGGCAGGAGAGGAAGGCTTTTTTAGTGAGTCGCCTAAAGGGCTGCTGACACTAAGAACACAAGGCAAGTATGAGGAGATGTATAAAAAACAAAGGAGCGGCCGTCCCATTCAGTTCGAGGAAGGCGACCAACCTTTTATCGATTTGCTGGATGATGCCGCGACATGGAACCATTATAAATTAGTCCAGCATTCTGTTGATTCCTATTCGATTGCCAAACAGACACAAGCAGGCTGTGCCTGGGTGCATGCTGTGAATGGCAGTAGATCAGGCGGACTTGTCTATGTTGGCTCAGAAATTGGCGGCATAACAGTGGGATTACGCAATTTTTGGAAAAAATATCCTGCCTCATTTGAAATAAGCGATTTAGCTGCAGAGCAAGCTGTTGTAAGGACATGGTTTTGGTCACCAGAGGTTCAAGCGATGGATATGCGCCATTATGATACAGAAACACATGTTAGTTCGTCTTATGAAGGTGCCGAAGAATTAAGAAGTACGCCTTATGGGGTTGGTAATACAAGCGAGTTATATATCAATTGCTTTGCTGTAACACCTGACATCCCTACCTTAAAAAAACTAGTAGGTAAGAAAGAGTCGCCGCCATTACTCGTTGGTGATCCTGCTTACTATCATCAGACCAAAGCACTGGGGATTTGGAGCTTAAGAAATACGGATACACCGATCAAAGCAAGGCTGGAACAGACATTAGATGAGGTACTTGGTTTTTATTTAAAGGAAATCGAACAGCGCAAATGGTATGGTTTTTGGGATTATGGGGATGTGATGCATAGTTATGATCCAGTCCGTCATGTCTGGCGCTATGATTTAGGCGGCTGTGCCTGGCAAAATACAGAGCTGGCACCAAATTACTGGCTCTGGTATATGTTTTTGCGCACAGGAAGAACGGATATTTTTCGCATGGCCGAGGCTATGACACGCCATACGAGTGAAGTCGATGTCTATCATAAGGGGGCTTATAAAGGACTGGGATCGAGACACAATGTCAGTCATTGGGGCTGCGGCTGTAAGGAAGCACGGATTGGAGCGGCAGGACTGCACCGTTTTTATTATTATCTCACTGCGGATGAACGTATCGGCGACATGATGGATGAAGTAGTGGATGCTGATTATACGACAGTATATATCGATCCGATGCGAGCCTATTTTCCAGAGGATCAATACAGTACCCATACACGGAGCGGGCCTGACTGGGCAGCTTTTTGTTCCAACTGGCTGACAAAATGGGAAAGATATCAGGATCATACGTATAGAGATAAGCTGTTTACCGGTATCAAATGTTTGGAAAAGATGCCCTTTCGGCTGTTAACAGGCCCAGTGTTCGGTTATGAGCCAAGGACAGGCGAGTTATTCTATATGGGGGCCGAGAATAAAGGGCATCACCTTATCTTTAGCATGGGAGGCGCTCAGGTATGGATGGAAATGGCGGAACTACTCGAAGATAGCCGATGGCAGGAGATGCTGGTGGAATTCGGGGCGTTCTATAATCTTTCCCCTGAAGAAAAAAGTCGTTTAACCAATGGCGAAATCAAAGGAGTGGACTGGAATATCCCGATGCTTTCCGCTTCACTGGTCGCCTATGCTGCGGCCAAAAAGCAAGATGGGAATTTGGCCGCGCTGGCCTGGAAACTGTTATTAGAGGAGCAAAGCCATTGGCATATTAAGTCGCCTTTACTTGTAGAAGAAGTAACTGATTATCTCCATCCGATTCAAGAAATAAAGGGTATTTCGACCAATACAGCAGCTCAATGGTCGCTTAATGTGATGATTTGTCTGGAGCTAATCGATGATGCTTTAGATGATTCTTATGAGGAGATGCTGACAGCAGGCAAGGAGGAGACGGGCGGATGAATTGGCAGGAACAATATGATCATCAACTAATCTATCATAATCCATTGCAGGACCAAGCAGATATCAACGATTTTCGCATAGAAGGAGAGGCTGCGCTTAGTTTTCCGTTACAGCGATTACGGATGGAAAACAAAAAAGATCCCCTGCAAGGCCAAAAATCAAATTTTGTTTTATGGTGTCCAGAAGATTTTCCTGAGAATATTGCCGTGACATGGGATTTTTGGCCAATCAGGGAGCCAGGTCTCTGTATCCTGTTTTTTGCCGCAAAAGGTGGAGCAGGTGAAGATTTATTTTCCTCTTCTTTAACCAAACGGACTGGGATTTATGATCAATATCATCACGGTGATATCAACGCCTATCATGTGTCATATTATAGGAGAAAATGGGAGGACGAAAGGCAATTTCACACTAGTAATCTGAGAAAAAGCTACGGCTTTCATCTAGTTGCCCAAGGCGCCGACCCTTTACCTAATGTGGAAGACGCCAAAGGCCCGTATCAATTAGAATTGGTAAAATATCAAGGCGATATCACATTTTATATGAATCAATTGCCCATTTTCCATTTTCATGATGACGGCAGAGAGTACGGACCATATCTGAAAGATGGAAAAATCGGCTTTCGACAAATGGCCCCATTAATTGCGGAATATGCCAATTTAAAAGTATTTCAGCTTCGTGAAAAATAAGGATAGCAGGCACCTCTTCTGTTATATTTTCTTGATAGCGGGAGAGGTGTTTTTGCGTACAGACCCCTCTATCATTAGACAAGCTGAAAAATGACGGACAAAAAAGCGTGCCACCCGGGTAAATTGTCCGTCATCCGGGTGATATTGTATTAGTAAAGTAGACACTCCTCGAAACTGTCCGTTATAATAGAAAAATTAATCAACAGGAGGAGCATATGAAAACTTACAGTTATG